>NZ_CAXWGW010000001.1:0-1693797 GCF_964266755.1 Cellulomonas sp. T2.31MG-18 | reverse complement strand
CAATGTCCAACGCCACCCAACCACCCGAAGACAGTCAGGCAACAGACACAACAAAGAACAACACAGATCTGGCATCAAAAAGGAACCCACCACCCACGGGGTGGACGACAGGCTCCCATCAACACCAAGCCCACCACGACACAACATCGCAGCAGACAACTTGGCATCGACTACTTGGCACACTGTTGAGTTCTCAAAGAACAGACGCTCTTCCCGTCAGACCCTTGCGGGCCGGACCCGGAGGCGATCTCATCCGTTGCTGGCCCTTTCGAGGCCGGCACCGGAGGTTATCCCATCCAGTCCTGCTCTCCGACCACCGGCTCCAGGGCGCACTGAGCGCCTCGAACCAGTGAGTGGAGTTTTGCTCTCGGCGGGACCGACCACCGGGTGTTCCCTGGTGTTCGTTCCTCCCTGCCGGGGGCCTGGAAGACATTACGCGACCCGCAACCCTGAGGCAAATGTGCTGGTCAGCGCGGTGACGAGGCGTCCGGCGGCTCCGGGCGCCGAGATGCCGTCGTGCCGACCGCGGCAGCGCGACCAGGTTGGGGCGGTGCCGGGTGGTCCTCCGTCGCGGTTCGTCAGCCGCGGGCGTTGCGGACGACGGCGAGCGAGCGCTTGCCACGACGGAGAAGGGCGAAGCCGCCGGCGAGCACGTCCTCACCCTCCAGGACGGCGGCCTCGTCGGCGACCCGGCGGTTGTTGACGGACAGGCCGCCCTCCGCGACCGCACGCCGCGCCTCGCTCTTGCTCTTGACGAGCCCTGCCGCGGTGAACAGGTCGACCAGCAAGTCGCCGGGGGCGCCGTCGGTGCCGGGGAGCTCTGCCACGGCGGCTCGCAGGGTGGACTCGTCGAGATCCGCGAGAGAGCCGCGGCCGAACAGCGCCTGGCTCGCGGCGACCACCTTGGCCGTCGCGTCGGCACCGTGGACGAGCGTGGTCACGTCGCCGGCCAGGGCTCGTTGGGCGTCGCGGGCGGCGGGCCGGGTGCGGACCGCCTCCTCGAGCTCGGCGATCTGCTCCCGCGTGCGGAAGGTGAACACCTTGAGGTGGTTGACCACGTCCGCGTCGTCCGAGTTGAGCCAGAACTGGTAGAAGGCGTACGGGCTGGTCAGCTCAGGGTCGAGCCACACGGTTCCCGACTCCGTCTTGCCGAACTTGGTGCCGTCGGCCTTGGTGATCAGGGGTGTGGTCAGGGCGTGGACCGGGTCGCCGGTGACCTTGCGGACCAGCTCGACGCCGGAGAGCAGGTTGCCCCACTGGTCGTTGCCCCCGGTCTGCAGGGTGACGCCGTGGCGACGGTGCAGCTCGAGGAAGTCCATCCCCTGCAGGATCTGGTAGCTGAACTCGGTGAAGCTGATGCCCTGCTCACTGGCGAGCCGGCGCGCCACGGTGTCCTTGGCGAGCATCGTCCCGAGGCGGTAGTGCTTGCCGACGTCGCGCAGGAAGGCGATGGCGGACAGGTCGGCGGTCCAGTCGAGGTTGTTCACCATCGTCGCGGCCGCAGGTCCGTCGAAGCGGAGGAGCGGTGCGATCTGGCTGCGGATGCGTTCCACCCAGCCGGCGACGACCGACGGGTCGTTGAGGGTGCGCTCCCCCGTCATCTTCGGGTCGCCGATCAGGCCGGTCGCTCCGCCGACGAGGGCGAACGGGCGGTGACCGGCGTCCTGCAGGCGCCTGATGGTGAGGATCTGCACCAGGTTGCCGATGTGCAGGCTCGGGGCGGTGGGGTCGAAGCCGCAGTAGACCGCGACCGGACCGGCGGCTAGCGCCGCGTCCAGCGCGTCGCGGTCGGTGGTCTGGGCGACGAGCCCACGCCAGGTCAGCTCGTCGAGGACGCTGGTCACATCTGTCTCCTTGCACACGGGCGCCGAACGGCGCCCGACGGACGGTTCGGGTGGCCGGTGGTCAGGCCGACGCCGTGGCCCCGGGCGGGGTCGTTGCCGACGTCGGCGAGCGATAGGCCGGGCGGTACGCGGACACGGTGGGCTCCCCCGTCAGCCAGAACCGCCACGGGTGCCGTGCGGCGTCCCCGCCGGCACCGGACACGCCGACCCGTGCTCCCTGCCGGTGCGCGGGCGCCAGTGCAGCCTCGCCCCGGCGCAGCACGATCGCACCGTCGGGCTCGGTGACGTCCGCACCGTTCGCGTCCAGGTCGAGACCGAGGCACACGGCCAGCCGCGCCGGACCGCGGGCCAGCTGCCGCTCGTTGTCCACGACGCCGGCCGCCTCCCGTCGGCGCCACGCCAGCTCGCGCCCTGCCACCACCTCGCCCGCGCGCAGCAGCACCGCGGCAGGGCGACCGGTGGGCTCCGCCACGACGTTGAGGCAGTGGTGCAGCCCGAGGTGCCGGTAGACGTACAGCCGACCCGGTTCGGCGAACATCGCGGCGTTGCGCTGGGTGCGGCCGCGGTGGGCGTGCGAACCAGGGTCGTCCTCGCCCCTGTATGCCTCCACCTCCGTGATGCGCACGGTCACGTCGCCCTCCGGCGACCTGGCGGTGAGGTGGGCTCCGAGCAGGTCGCGTGCGACCGTCAGCACGTCGCGGGCGAACCAGACCCGGGCCGGGCACGTCCCCAGGTCCGGATCCGCGGGGCGGGCCGGCTCCACGGCGTCCCGCTGGCTGGTCACCGGGTCATCCTGCCGCATCCGTCGAGCCGGACGTCGGCCCGTTCCGCGGTGCGCTCGCGCGCGAAGTGACGGGCCTCCCGTCGCATCCAGTCCACCCAGTGGCCGCGCATCGCCGTCCCGTCGCGAGCCAGCCCGCGCGCGAGCCGCTCGGCCGGTGGCGCCTCCACCCACACGCGGAGGGTGGCGACGGCATCGGCCTCGCGGCGGGCGGATCCACAACCTTCGAGCACGAGGACGGTAGCCACCGGCACCTCGACCCACTCGGCGAAGCGGCCCGCGATCCAGTCGTAGCGCTGGAAGCGCCCGGGCCGGCCGCGTCGCAGCGGCTCGAGCACCTGGGCGGCCAGCCGGGGCCACAAGGTGCCTTCCAGGCCGGACCAGCCCTCGTACAGGTCGTCCAGGTGCACCACGGTCACGGTCGTGCCCCGCGCCCGCAGGACGGCCGCCACGGCCGCCGCGGTCGTCGTCTTGCCCGACCGGGCGGGACCGTCGACGCAGAGCAGCCGCACAGGGCCGAGCCGCGCCGCGCCGGCGAGGACGTCGTCCGCCAACGCCCTCGCCGAGCTTGCGTCGTCCGCTGAGGTCAGCGTGCCCACGTCCGCGCGTCGTCGGCTGCGGCACGGGCGCGGACGCGCTGCTCCGCCACGCGGACGGGTGCCGTGCCTCCGTAGGACGCGCGCGAGGCCAGCGACCCCTCGACGGTGAGCACGGACCGGACGTCCGGCGTCAGGTGCGGGCTGATCGCCGCGAGGTCCGCGTCGGTCAGCTCCCACAGCTCGATCGCGGGGCTGCGGCTCTCGCACGCGCGCACGCACGCACCGGCGATCTCGTGGGCCTCGCGGAACGGCACGCCCGTCCGGACCAGCCACTCCGCGACGTCCGTCGCCAGCGAGAAGCCCTGCGGGGCGACCGCCGACATGCGCTCGGTGTCGAACCGGAGGGTGGCGACCATCCCGGCGAACGCGGGGAGCAGGACGGTCAGCTGGTCGACCTGGTCGAAGACCGGCTCCTTGTCCTCCTGGAGGTCGCGGTTGTACGCCAGCGGCAGACCCTTCAGCGTGGTCAGCAGGCCGGTCAGGTCGCCGACGAGGCGGCCGGCCTTGCCACGGGCGAGCTCGGCCACGTCCGGGTTCTTCTTCTGCGGCATGATGCTCGACCCGGTGGAGTACGCGTCGTCGAGATGGGCGAACCCGAAGTCCTTGGTCGACCACAGGATGACGTCCTCGGCGATCCGGGACAGGTCGACCCCGACCATCGCGGCGACGAACGCGAACTCCGCGACGACGTCCCGCGAGGCGGTGCCGTCGATCGAGTTCTCCACCGGTCCGGCGAAGCCCAGCTCGGCCGCGACGGCCGCGGGGTCGAGGCCCAGCGACGAGCCCGCGAGCGCGCCCGAGCCGTACGGGGACAGCGCGGCGCGCGCGTCCCAGTCCTGCCACCGCTGGACGTCGCGCAGCAGCGGCCAGGCGTGCGCCAGCAGGTGGTGCGCGAGCAGCACGGGCTGGGCGTGCTGCAGGTGGGTGCGGCCGGGCATGGGGGCGTCGCCCGCGGCCTCCGCCTGGCCGATGAGCGCGTCCACGACGTCGAGCACCAGGGCGGCGAGCACGCGAGCCTGTCGGCGCAGGTACATCCGCACCAGCGTGGCGATCTGGTCGTTGCGGCTGCGGCCGGCACGCAGCCGACCGCCGAGCTCGGCGCCCGCCCGCTCGATCAACCCGCGCTCGAGAGCGCCGTGGACGTCCTCGTCGTCGGGTGCCGGTCCGAACGCGCCGGACTCCACGTCGGCGCGCAGCGCCCCCAGCGCGGCCACCATCCGGTCCGTGTCCTCGTCGGACAGCAGGCCGGCCTTGTGCAGCACGTGCGCGTGCGCCACCGAGCCGGCGATGTCATCGCCGGCCAGCCGCCAGTCGAACTGCGTCGACCTCGAGAGCGCGGCGAGGGCGTCCGCAGGCCCCGAGGCGAACCGGCCGCCCCACAAGGCCCCAGCGATCGTGGCGGACCGAGCGAACGAGTCGGGAGCGGCCACGTCAGTCCGTCCCGACTTCCATCGCGGCGGCGTCGAGCGCCGCCTCCTCGTCGCCGACCACCGCCGGGTTCGTCGCGATGACGTCCGCGCCACCCGCGGGCAGCGCGCCGAACAGCGTGCCGTGCTCGACGAGCACCTGGCCCTGGTCGACGGGCTGGCTCGCGTACAGCTCGAGCTTCGCGCGCGAGTCGGCGATGTCGAGGTTGCGCATCGTCAGCTGGCCGATCCGGTCGGTCGGCCCGAAGGCGGCGGACTCGGTGCGCTCCATCGACAACCGCTCCGGGTGGTAGGAGAAGCCGGGCCCCTCGGTGCGCAGGATCGTGTAGTCCTCCCCGCGCCGCAGCCGCAACGTCACCTCGCCGGTGACGACCGAGGCGATCCACCGCTGGATCGACTCGCGCACCATGAGCGACTGCGGGTCCAGCCACCGCCCCTCGTAGAGCAGCCGGCCCAGCCGCCGGCCCTCGTTGTGGTAGGTGGCGACGGTGTCCTCGTTGTGGATCGCGTTGACGAGCCGCTCGTAGGCCGCGAACAGCAGCGCCATGCCGGGTGCCTCGTAGATGCCGCGCGACTTCGCCTCGATGATCCGGTTCTCGATCTGGTCGGACATGCCCAGGCCGTGCCGACCGCCGATCGCGTTCGCCGCGCGGACGAGCGCCACCGGGTCGCTGTACCGCACGCCGTCGATCGCCACCGGCCGGCCGCGCTCGAACGCGATCGTCACGTCCTCGGTCTCGATCGGCACCGCCGGGTCCCAGAACCGCACGCCCATGATCGGCTCGACCGTCTCGAGCGACACGTCGAGGTGCTCCAGCGTCTTCGCCTCGTGCGTGGCACCCCAGATGTTCGCGTCCGTCGAGTACGCCTTCTCGGCACTGTCGCGGTACGGCAGGTCGTGGTCCACGAGGAACTGGCTCATCTCCGCGCGTCCGCCGAGCTCGGTGACGAAGTCCTGGTCAAGCCACGGCTTGTAGATCCGCAGGTTGGGGTTGGCGAGCAGGCCGTACCGGTAGAAGCGCTCGATGTCGTTGCCCTTGAAGGTGGACCCGTCGCCCCAGATGTCGACGCCGTCGGACTGCATGGCGCGGACCAGCAGGGTGCCGGTGACGGCCCGGCCCAGCGGCGTCGTGTTGAAGTACGAGCGGCCGCCGCTCCTGATGTGGAAGGCGCCGCACGCGATGGCGGCCAGACCCTCCTCGACCAGCGCGGCCTTGCAGTCGACGGCGCGCGACAGCTCGGCGCCGTACGCCATGGCGCGGCCGGGCACCTGCTCGATCTCCGGCTCGTCGTACTGGCCGAGGTCCGCGGTGTAGGTGCACGGGATCGCGCCCTTGAACCGCATCCAGGCGACGGCCACCGAGGTGTCCAGGCCGCCGGAGAAGGCGATGCCCACCCGCTCGCCGACCGGGAGCTGCGTCAGAACCTTGCTCACATCACGTCCTTGTCTCGTGCGAAGTCTCGCGTGGAGTCACGCCCTGCCGCGAGGTCGAGGAACCGCTGGGCCACCGCCGCGCCGGTGTCCGACTCGGCGGCGATCACCAGGACGGTGTCGTCGCCTGCGATCGTGCCGAGCACCCCCGGCATCGTCGAGTGGTCGATCGCCGAGGCGAGGAACTGCGCACCGCCGGGCGGCGTGCGCAGCACGACGAGCGGGCCGGACGCCTCCGCGGTGACGACGAGCTCGGCGGAGAGCCGTGCCAGCCGGGCGGCCAGGACCTCGGTGCTCTCCGCCTGCAGGGTCGCGCGACCGCCGCCCTCGACCGGCACCGCGTAGACGAGGGTGCCCTGGTGGCGCACCTTCACGGCCTGCAGCTCGACCAGGTCGCGGGACAGGGTCGCCTGCGTCACCGTGACGCCCTCGGCGGCGAGCAGCTCGGCGAGCTCCACCTGGGAGTGGACCTGCTGCCGTGCCAGCAGCGCCGTGATCAGCGCCTGTCGAGCGGCCTTCGTCGACGGTACCGACGTGGCGGTCATGCGTGCCCCTGCAGCAGGTACGTCAGCAGCGCCTTCTGGGCGTGCAGCCGGTTCTCGGCCTCGTCCCACACCACCGACTGGGGACCGTCGAGGACCTCGGCGGTCACCTCCTTGCCGCGGTAAGCGGGCAGGCAGTGCAGCACCAGCGCGTCGGGCGCGGCGAGCGCCAGCGTGGCGGCGTCGAGCTGGAACGGGACGAACGGCAGCTGCCGCTGCTGCGACTCGCCCTCCTGGCCCATCGACACCCACGTGTCCGTGGCGACCACGTCGGCGCCGGCCACCGCCTCGGCACGGTCGTGCACCACGGTGACCGAACCGCCGGTGACCGCCGCGACCCCCTGCGCCGCGGCGAGCACCTCCGCGGCCGGCCCGTACTCCTGCGGTGTGCCGATCCGCACGTGCAGGCCCGCCGTCGCGCCGCCGAGCAGGTACGAGTGCGCCATGTTGTTCGAGCCGTCGCCGATGTACGCCAGCGTCCGCCCGGGCAGCTCCCCCACCCCGCCACGGTGCTGCGCGACCGTCAGGAGGTCGGCCAGCACCTGGCAGGGGTGGAAGTCGTCCGTCAGCGCGTTCACGACCGGGACGCCCGCCTCGGCCGCCATCTCCTCGATCCGCGCCTGGGCGTGCGTGCGCCAGACGATGGCCGCGACCTGGCGGCCCAGCACCCGCGCGGTGTCCGCGATGGACTCACGGACGCCGATCTGTGCCAGGTTCCCGTCGACGACCACGGGGTAGCCGCCGAGCTCGGCGACGCCCGTGGTGAACGACACCTGCGTGCGCAGCGTCGGCTTGTCGAAGATCACCGCGACGGCTCGCGGTCCCTCGAGCGGCCGCCGCGCGAACCGGTCGGCGCGCAGCTCGAGACCCAGCCGCAGGACCTCGGCCTGCTGGGCCGGTGTGAGGTCGTCGTCACGAAGGAAGTGCGCCATCAGCTGGCCTCCTGGCTCAGGTCGCCGGCACGCCGGCGAGGAAGTCGACGAAGCTGCCGGCCTGCTCACGCGTGAGCACGTACGGCGGTGCGAGGCGCAGCGTGGTCGGTGTGCACGGGTTGACGATGAAGCCCGCCTCGAGCGCCCGTGCCGCGACGACGGCGGCGACGGGCGCCGTCAGCTCGACGGCGATCAGAAGACCCTCACCGCGCACGGTGCCGACCAGGGGGTTCCCGGTCGAGGCGAGGGCGGCACGCCACCACTCCCCCAGCTCGCGCACGTGGGCCAGCAGGCCGTCGCGCTCGATGACGCCCATGGTGGCGAGCGCAGCGGCCGCGGCCACCGGGTTGCCGCCGAAGGTCGTCCCGTGCTGGCCACGGCCCAGGCACGCGGCGGCGTGCTCGCCGAACGCGATCAGCGCTCCGACCGGGAACCCGCCGCCGAGACCCTTGGCCACCGTCACGACGTCGGGCACGACGCCGCCGCCGATGTGCGGGTGCTGGAAGGCGAACCACCGGCCCGTCCGACCCATGCCCGACTGGACCTCGTCGAGCACCAGGAGAGCACCGTTCTGCTCGGTGAGCCGGCGCGCCAGTGCGAGGTAGCCCGGGGGGAGCGTCCGAACGCCCGCCTCTCCCTGCACCGGCTCCAGGAACAGCGCCGCGACCTTCTCGCCGTCCGTGGCGAACGCCGCCTCGAGCGCGTCCGTGTCCCCGAACGGCAGGAACTCCACCCCCGGTGGCAGGGGCTCGAACGGCTCCCGGTAGGCCGCCTTGTGGGTCAGCGCCAGGGCACCCATCGAGCGGCCGTGGAAGGCACCCTCGAGCGCGAGCAGCCGTGGGCGCGAGCCGGCGGAGTGCCGCCGGGTCAGCTTGACGGCCGCCTCGTTGGCCTCGGTGCCCGAGTTGCTGAAGAAGACCCGCGAGCCGGCCGGGGCACCGGCGATCGCCAGCAGCCGCTCGGCCAGCGCCACCTGCGTGGGGCTGGCGAAGAAGTTGGAGACGTGGCCGAGCGTGCCGAGCTGTGCACTGATCGCAGCGGTCAGGGTGGGGTGCGCGTGGCCGAGGGCGTTCACGGCGATGCCCCCGAGCAGGTCGAGGTACCGACGACCGTCCGCGTCCCAGACCCAGGCGCCCTCGCCCCGCACCAGCACGCGCTGCGGCGGTCCGAACGTGTCCATCACGGCGTGGGTGTACCGGTCGGTCCACTCCGCGACGGAGCCGCCCTCGGTGGCGGTGGGCAGCGCGTCGTCGCCGGTGCCGACCGCCACGTGCCGTGCCGCGGTCATGCCAGCACCACCGGGACGGGCGCGGTGGCCGGTGCCTCCGGCAGCTCCTCGTCCGGCAGCACCATGGTGCCGACGCCGTCGGAGGTGAACACCTCGACCAGGATCGAGTGCGGCTGCCGGCCGTCGATGACGTGCGCGCGCCCGACGCCGCCGCGGACCGCCCGCCAGCAGGCCTCCATCTTCGGCCGCATCCCGGAGTCCAGCCGCGGCAGCAGCGCCTCCAGGGTGCTCGCGCGGATGCGCCGGACCAGGGAGCTGCGGTCCGGCCAGTCCGTGTACAGGCCCTCGACGTCGGTGAGGATGACGAGCTTGCGGGCGCCGAGGGCGATCGCGAGCGCGGCGGCGGCCGTGTCGGCGTTCACGTTGAGCACCTGCGTGGGGTCCTCGATGTCCGGTGCGACGGTGGACACGACGGGGATCCGCCCGGCGTCGAGCAGGTCGAGCACCGCGCCGGGGTTGACCTGCACGACGTCGCCGACCAGACCCACGTCGACCTCTTCGCCGTCCAGCACGACGTTGCGCCGCCGGGCCTGCAGCAGCCCGCCGTCCTCGCCCGAGAGACCGACCGCGTGCGGCCCGTGGGCGTTCAGCAGGCCGACGAGCTCGCGGGACACCTGACCCGTGAGCACCATGCGGACGACGTCCATCGCCTCCGGCGTGGTGACGCGCAGGCCGCCGCGGAACTCGCTGGCGATGTCCAGCCGCTCGAGCATCGCGTTGATCTGCGGTCCTCCGCCGTGCACGACGACGGGCCGCAGGCCCACCTGCCGCAGGAACACCATGTCCGCGGCGAAGGCGCGCTTGAGCTCGTCGTCCACCATCGCGTTGCCGCCGTACTTGACGACGACGAGCGCGCCGCTGAACTTGCGCAGCCACGGCAGCGCCTGGATCAGCACCTCGGCCTTCTGGTCGGGGCGCAGGTCGGTGCGCGTGTCGAAGACGGCGTCCTCGGGGAGCGGGGTCGGGTTCATGTGGTGTACGCGCTGTTCTCGTGGACGTAGCCGTGGGTCAGGTCGTTGGTCCACACCGTCGCGTCGGCCGTGCCGGCGTGCAGGTCGATCTCGATGTGCACCTCCCGGTTCGAGGCTAGGTCGACGCTGGCGCGGTCGGCCCAGGCGCCGCCGGCGCGGCACACCTGCACCCCGTTGACCGTCACGTCGACCTGGTCCGGGTCGAACGGCGCGACGGACTCCGGCACGGTGCCGATCTGCGCCAGCACGCGTCCCCAGTTGGGGTCGTTGCCGAAGACGGCGGTCTTCACCAGGTTCGACCGCGTGACCGCGCGTCCGACGGCCACCGCGGCGGCCTCGGACGACGCACCGACGACGTGCACGGCGAGATCGTGGCTGGCGCCCTCCGCATCGGCCACGAGCTGCCGGGCCAGCGAGGCGCACACCTGCCGCACGGCGTCGGCGAACTGGACGTAGTCCGGCAGGACGCCGGAGGCGCCCGACGCGAGCAGCACCACCGTGTCGGACGTCGACATGCAGCCGTCGGAGTCCACCCGGTCGAACGTGGTCCGGGTCGCACCCTGGAGGGCGGTGCGCAGGCCGCCCGCGTCGACCTGGGCGTCGGTGGTGAGCACCACGAGCATCGTGGCGAGGGCCGGAGCGAGCATCCCCGCGCCCTTTGCCATGCCCCCGACGGTCCACGTACCGTCCGGCGTCTCGACGGAGACGTGCGCCGTCTTGGCCACCGTGTCGGTGGTCATGATCGCCGTGGCCGCCGCGAGGCCGCCGTCGGTCGACAACGCCGCAGCCGCCGTGTCGACCCCGGCGAGCAGCGCGTCGATCGGGACGGGTTGGCCGATCACACCCGTCGACGCCACCACGACGTCGCCGGACGAGATGCCGAGCACGTCGCCCACCTTCTCGGCGGTCTCGTGCACGTGCACGAAACCCTCGGGACCGGTGCACACGTTCGCCGAGCCGGAGTTGAGCACGACGGCCGACACGACGCCGTCGCTGACGACCTGCCGCGACCACACCACGGGGTGCCCCACCACGCGGTTGGTGGTGAAAACCCCGGCGCCGACCTGCGCAGGCCCGTCGTTCACCACCAGGGCGAGGTCCGGCCGGCCGGAGGGCTTGAGCCCGGCGACCACGCCCGACGCGCGGAACCCGGCGGGCGCCGTCACGCCGGGTGACGTGCCCGGGCTGGTGCCGACCAGGGCGTCGGCGAGATGGTCCGTCACGGTGCCACTCCGTCCAGAGGGAGGCCGAGGACCTCGGGCAGGCCGAGGGCCAGGTTCAACGACTGCAGCGCACCACCGGCGGTGCCCTTGACCAGGTTGTCGATCGCCGTGACGGTGACGACACGTCCCGCCGCGGCGTCCAGCGCCACCTGCACCTCGGCGGTGTTCGACCCGACGACGGAGGCGGTGGTCGGCCAGCGGCCCGGCGGCAGCAGCCGGACGAAGGGCTCGTCGGCGTACGCCGCCTCCCACGCGGCCCGCAGCGCGGCGTCGTCGACCCCGGGCGCGACGCGGGCCGTCGTGGTCGCGAGGATGCCACGCGACATCGGCACGAGCACCGGGGTGAAGGACAGCGACACGGCGGCGGCCCCGGCCGAGCGCAGGTTCTGCGCGATCTCGGGGATGTGCCGGTGCGTACCCGCCACCGAGTAGGGCGCGGCCGCGCCGAGCGCCTCGGCGGCGAGCAGGTGCGGGCGCAACGCCTTCCCCGCACCCGAGTAGCCGACCGCGAGCACCGCGACCACGTCCTGCGGGTCGACCAGAGCGGCGGCGACACCCGGCTGGAGGCCCAGCGTCACCGCCGTGACGTTGCAGCCGGGCACGGCGATGCGGCGCGCGCCGGCCAGCGCGGCCCGCTGCGTGTCGGCGTGCTCCGCGCGGATCAGCTCCGGCAGGCCGTAGGGCCACGTGCCGGCGTGCGGGCTGCCGTAGAAGGCCTCCCAGTCGGCGGCGTCGACCAGCCGGTGGTCGGCACCGAGGTCGACCAGCACGGCATCGGAGCCCAGCGCCTCCAGCTCGGCGGCGATCCGGCCGCTCGCACCGTGCGGCAGGGCCAGGACGACGACGTCGTGACCGGCGAGCGCCTCCACGGAGGTCGGCTCGAGCACACGGTCGGCGAGCGCGTGCAGGTGGGGGTGGTGCTCCGCGAGGGTGCTGCCGGCGTTGTTGTGCGCCGTCAGCGTGCCGATCCGGGCCTCGGGGTGGCCGAGCAGCAGCCGCAGCATCTCGCCGCCTGCGTACCCGCTCGCGCCGGCGACGGCGACGGTGAAGGACATGTGCATGAACATACACCACAGTGCACGACGATTCGCTGACACGCCACGCCGCAGGCGTTTTGATGGTGCCATGCGCGCTGTCGTCGCCACCGCCCCGGGCGGTCCGGAGGTCCTGCAGGTCCTCGAGCTCCCCGACCCGGAGCCACGCCCCGACGAGGCCGTGGTCGCCGTCGCGGCGGCGGGCGTGAACTTCATCGACACCTACCGCCGGTCAGGTCTCTACCCGATGCGCTACCCCCACGTCGTCGGCTCGGAGGGCGCCGGTCGGGTGGTGGCGCTCGGCTCCTCCGTCACCGGGGTGGCGGTGGGCGATCGCGTCGCGTGGACCGCCGCGAACGGGTCGTACGCCGAGCTCGCCACCGTGCGCGCCTCGGACCTGATCCCCGTGCCGGACGGGGTGTCGGACGAGACGGCCGCGGCGATCCCGATGCAGGGCATCACCGCCCACTACCTGGTCACCTCGACCGTGGAGCTGCGACCGGGAGACGACGTGCTGCTGCACGCCGCGGCCGGCGGAGTGGGTCTGCTCGCGACGCAGCTCGCGACGCTGCGTGGCGCGCGGGTGATCGGCACGGTGGGCACCCACGCCAAGGAGGAGCTGGCGCGCCAGGCCGGAGCGGCGGACGTGATCCGGTACCGGGAGCTCGACGACCTGACGCGACAGCTCCCGGCTCTCGTCCGCGAGCTGACGTCGGGGGTCGGTGTGCGTGCGGCGTACGACTCCGTCGGCAAGGACACCTTCGACGCCTCCCTGGCCAGCGTGCGGCCTCGGGGGACGCTGGTGCTGTTCGGTGCGTCGTCCGGACCGGTGCCGCCCGTCGACCCGCAGCGCCTGAGCGCCGCGGGCTCGGTGTACCTGACGAGGCCCTCGCTCGGCGCCTACACCGCCACGCGCGAGGAGCTGCTGGGCCGCACCGACGAGCTGTTCGCGCTGCTCGCGGACGGACGGCTGTCGGCCCGGATCGGGGCCACGTTCCCCCTGCGGGACGCGGCCGACGCGCACCGAGCCCTGGAAGGTCGCCGGACCACGGGCAAGGTGCTGCTCACGCTCTGAGGCTCGCTGCCGGCGCCCGTCCAGGGCAGCGGCGCAGCCTCAACCCCGGTCGCCCCGCGCGAGCTGCCGTTCGACGCGCCTGTCCGGTACCAGCCACAGCAGCGCGACCCCGCCGTAGAGGGCGATGGAGACCCACGGCTCCACGAAGGCCATGCCGACGCCCGCGGCGTAGACGAACGGCGAGATCCGCCCCTTGAGATCCGCACCGACCGCCAGCGCGAGCGTGGACCGCGGACCTTCGAGGGCGATGATCCGGCCCTGCAGCACCCAGTAGGCGATCGCCGCACACAGCGCCACCACGCCGTACGCCGCCGTCGGCACCGCCACCGCGTGGTTCTCGCCGAGCCACGCGGTGGTGAACGGGAACAGGGACAGCCAGAACAGCAGGTGCAGGTTGGCCCACAGCACCGAGCCGTCGACGCGCCGCGCCGCGTTGAGCATGTGGTGGTGGTTGTTCCAGTAGATGCCGAGGTTGACGAAGCTCAGCACGTAGGCGAGGAACACCGGCAGCAGGGGCCGCAGGGCCGCCAGGTCGGTGGTGCGGGGCGCTCGCAGCTCGAGCACCATCACCGTGATCACGATCGCGATCACGCCGTCGCTGAACGCCTCGAGCCGGGTCTTCGACACGGTCGGAGCGTATCCACCGGCCGCTCAGCGGCGGCTCAGGACCGCAGCTCCGCCCCGAACCGCGCCTGCGCCGTCGCCACCACGGCGTTGCGGACCTCCGCCGTCTCGGCCGCCGTCAGGGTCCGGTCGGCGGCCCGGAGCCGCAGCGAGAACGCCAACGACCGCCTGCCTTCCCCGACCTGGTCCCCGACGTAGACGTCGAACAGCCGTACGTCCTCCAGGACGTCGCCCGCGGGGCTGCTCGCCGCGCCGTCCCGCACGGCGGCCAGCACGTCCGCCGCGGGTACGGCGGCGTCGACCACGAGAGCCACGTCCTCCTTGGCCACCGGGAACGTCGACACCGCCTCGGCCTGGACCGGGGCCGACGGCGCGGCGGCGAGCAGAGCGTCGAGGTCGAGCTCGAACGCCACGGCCCTGGCGGGCAGGTCGTGCGCGGCGACGACGGCCGGGTGCAGCTCCCCCGCGTAGCCCAGCACGCGGCCGTCGGCAGCGAGCACACGGGCACAGCGGCCGGGGTGGAACGGTGCACGGTCCGGCTCGGCTGCCACGTGCACCTCGACGCCGAGGCGCCGGGCCACGACGCCCACCAGGGCGAACGCGTCCGTGTGGTCCGCGCGGCGGGCCGGACCGGTCCAGCCGGCGCGCTCACGCAGACCCGTGAGCACCGCCGCCAGGTGCCGCGGCTGGTCCGGGAGCGCCGCCGCCAGCTCGTCCAGCTGGTCGTCGGTGGGCAGCGTGCCACCCGGCAGCAGGGGCGCGGCCGGAGCGCCGCTACGCGGCAGCGTGACGAGCCCGGTCTCGAACAGCGCGAGGTCGCTCTGGCCACGGCCCACGTTGCGGCGCGCGGTGTCCAGCAGCGTCACCAGGAGATCCGTCCGCATCAGCGGCTGGGCCTCGGAGATCGGGTTCGCGAGCCGCAGGGCACGCCGGCGGGCATCCCCGGCGGGCAGGTTCATCGCGTCCAGCTGCGCCGTCCCGACGAAGGGGTACGAGAGCACCTGCACGAGCCCCTCGGCCGCCAGCGCGTCGGCCACCGCCCGGCGAGCGCGCTGCGACCAGGTCAGCCCACGTCCGGCGGGCGCCGCGGGCACCACGGACGGGATCGTGTCGTAGCCGCCGAGCCGCGCGATCTCCTCGACCAGGTCGACCGGCACCACCAGGTCGGGACGCCAGGAGGGCACCTGCACGGACAGACCGGCCGCCGAGTCGGTCACGGTGCACCCGATCCGCTCGAGCGTGCCGCGCACCTCGTCGTCGGTGTACGGCACCCCCACCAGCCGCGCCGGCAGCCGGGGGTCGAGCAGCACGGTGGGCGGCTCCGTGGTCCGGTCGACGTCCGTCCCGGTCTCGTCGACGGTCCCGCCGCCGAGGTCGACCAGCAGCTCCGCCACCCGGTCCACAGCCACCCGCGCGAGCTGCGGGTCGACCCCGCGCTCGAACCGCTTGGCCGCCTCGCTCGACAGCCGGTGGCGGCGCGACGTGCGCGCGACGGTGATCGGGTCGAAGTGCGCACCCTCGATCAGCAGGTCGGTGGTGCCCCCCGCGACCCCGCTGTCCGCGCCGCCCATCACACCGGCCAGCCCCAGCACGCGGGAGCCGCGCGCCCCGTCCGGGCTGTCGGTGATCAGCAGGTCCTGCGGGTCCAGCGCACGGTCCACGCCGTCGAGCGTGGTCGCGTGCTCCCCGGGCGCCGCGCGGCGCACGACGATCGGCGCGGCCAGGCCGCCCAGGTCGTAGGCGTGCAGCGGCTGACCGAGGTCCAGCATCACGTAGTTGGTCACGTCGACCGCGAGGCCGAGCGGCCGCATGCCGGCCTGCACCAGCCGGTGCTGCATCCACGACGGTGAGGGCACGTCGGCGCGCACGCCACGCACGATGCGCGCGACGAACCTGTCGGCGCCCGGGACGCCGTCGATCGGCGCCCCGTCGTCGATCTCCACCGGGAAGCCGCCCGTCAGGGGCGCACGCTGCGCGTCGGTCGGCAGGCCGTGGTCCGTGAACCGGGCACCCGTCGAGTGCGCGTACTCCCGCGCGATCCCACGCATCGAGAAGCAGTAGCCACGGTCGGGCGTGACGTTGATCTCGAGGACCTCGTCGCGCAGGCCGAGCAGCTCCGCCGCGTCCGCGCCTGCGGGTGTCTGGTCGTCGGTCAGCCCGAGGCGGGACAGCACGATGATCCCCGAGTGGTCGTCCCCGATGCCCAGCTCGCGGGCCGAGCAGATCATCCCGTCGGAGACGTGCCCGTAGGTCTTGCGCGCGGCGATCGGGAACGGGCCGGGCAGCACGGCGCCCGGCAGCGCGACGACGACGTGGTCGCCCGCGCCGAAGTTGTGCGCGCCGCAGACGATGCCACGCGGCACGGTCGGCAGGCCGGCGTCGTCCAGGTCGTTGAACGACCCGACGTCCACCTGGCACCAGTTGATCGTCTTGCCGTTCTTCTGCGGCTCCGGATCGGCGGAGAGCACGTGGCCGACCACCAGCGGTCCGGTGACGTCGGATCCGGAGTGGATCGCCTCCTCCTCCAGACCGACCCGCACCAGGTCCGCAGCGAGCTGCGCCGCCGTCAGACCCTCGGGGAGCTCCACGTGGTCGCCCAACCAGGCGAGCGGGACCATCACCACGTCAGATCACCGCCCGGAACTGCTCCGAGAAGCGCACGTCGCCCTCGACCATGTCGTGCATGTCGGCGATCCCGTGCCGCAGCATCAGCGTGCGCTCGATGCCCATCCCGAAGGCGAAGCCGGAGTACTCGTCGGGGTCCACCCCTACCGACCTCAGCACGTTCGGGTTGACCATCCCGCACCCTCCCCACTCGATCCAGCCCGGGCCGCCCTTCTTCTGCGGGAACCACAGGTCCATCTCCGCCGACGGCTCGGTGAACGGGAAGAACGACGGCCGCAACCGGGTGCGGGCCTCCGGCCCGAACATCGCTCGCGCGAAGTGGTCGAGCGTGCCCTTCAGGTTCGCCATGGTCAGACCCCGGTCCACCGCCAGGCCCTCGACCTGGTGGAACACGGGCGTGTGGGTCGCGTCGAGCGCGTCCGTCCGAAACACGCGACCCGGGCAGACGACGTAGACCGGCAGCTCCCGCTCCAGCAACGAGCGAGCCTGGACCGGGGACGTGTGCGTGCGCAGCACCAGGCCGGAGCCGGCGGGGTCGACGAAGAACGTGTCCTGCATCTGCCGCGCGGGGTGGTCGGGACCGAAGTTCAGCGCGTCGAAGTTGAACCACTCCGCCTCGACCTCGGGCCCCTCGGCCACCTCCCAGCCCATGGCGACGAAGACGTCACCGACGCGCTCCATCAGCGTCTCGAGCGGGTGCCGGGCCCCGGCGGGGCGGCGGTCCACCGGGAGGGTGACGTCCACGGCCTCGTCGACCAGCACCCGCGCGTCGCGCTCGGCCTCCAGCTCTGCCTCGCGCGCCGCGATGGCGGCGGTCAGCCGCCCCCGGACCTGGCCGACGATGCGCCCCGCCGCCGCCTTCTCCGCACCCGGTAGACCGCCGATGGCACGGTTGGCCAGGGCCAACGCGCTGCGCTCCCCGGTGTGCGCCTGGCGGACGGCCTTCAGTGCCGCGAGGTCGGCAGCGGAGGCCACCGCCGCGAGCGCCTCGTCCAGCGCGTTCTGCATCGCGTCGGCGTCGAGGGGGGACAGCACCGTGCTCTCGTCGGGCATCCGAGCCTTCCAGGGTGGGACGACGACCGGCGCAGCAGGCGGACCGGCCCGGCCGCCACGCGCACGGGCGGCCGACCCGGCAGTCTAGTGGCGCGCACCGCAACGGCCCGGGTGCGTCCGGCAGAGGGCCCACCGTCCGACTGACCGGCGGCCCGCCGACCCACCGGTCAGGTGCCCAGCGGGAGCTCGCCGACCGGCACGTACAACGGACCTCCGCCGCGCCCGGCGCCCGGGGTGGACTCGACGAGCCGCAGGGACGTCACGGTCCACGTCGGTCCCTCGTACACCGCCAACGCCGAGACCAGGTCCTCCGGCAGCTGACCCCCCACGTCTCCGGCCGCACGCTCGGCTCGACGCCGCCCGGCGGCCCGACCACCCCGGACGGCGGGAGCACCCGGTCGCACCCGGCCCACCGTCAGGTGCGGCCGCTCCCGCACGCGCACGTCCGGTGGAGCGCCGACCTCGTCACCGGCCCGGCCGCAGGCGTGCGTCAGAGCCCGGTGCTGGTCGAGGTCGCCTGCCACGCCGGTCCACAGGGTCCGGTGGGAGAACACCCCGGCGCCGCGCAGTCGCAGCGCGTACGGCTCCGCAGCAGCCGCCGCGGCCGCGAGCTCCTCGAGCAGGATCGGGGCGCTGCCGTCGGCCACGGTGCCGTAGAAGGCGAGCGTCAGGTGCCAGGTCTCCCGTGCCGCCCACCGGACGGGGCCACGGTCCTCCCCCGCCGTCGCCCCGCGCACGGCCGCGAGGGCGAGGTCGAGGTGGTCGAGCACCTCCTCGGGCGGCCAGACCGCGGCGAACAGGCGCACGGGCTCAGAGCCGGAGGTGCCGGTGGGCACGCGCGGAGGCGTACAGGCAGACCGCGGCAGCCGTCGCGAGGTTGAGCGACTCGGCGCGGCCGTGCAGCGGCACCCGGACCACCGCATCGGCCAGGGCGAGGTCCTCGTCCGCCAGGCCCCACGCCTCGTTGCCGAACAGCCAGGCGGTCGGACCGGCGAGGTCGGGCGCACCGGAGCCGGCGGTGTCCTGCAGGTCGTCGAGGTCCACGTCGCCGCGGCCGTCCGCGGCGAGGACGGTGACACCGGCGCTGCGCAGGGCGTCCACGGCGGCGGCGAGGGCCACCTCCTCGACGACGGGCAGGTGGAAGAGCGAACCCGCGGTGGAGCGCACCACCTTGGGGTTGTGCACGTCGACGCTCTCGGTCGAGAGCAGCACCGCGTCGGCTCCGGCGGCGTCGGCCACCCGCAGCACCGTGCCGGCGTTGCCCGGATCACGCACGTGCGCCAGCAGCGCGACCAGCCGGGGGCGCGCCGCTAGCACGGTCCCGAGGTCGTCGTGCCGCTGGTCGGCGACCGCCACGACGTGCTGGGCGTCGGGGCTCATCGCCTCGAGCACGGCGGCGTCGCCGATGTGCAGGTGCAGCCGCCGCTCGCGGGCCGACGCCACGATCTCCGGGTAGCGCTCCGCCGCACCCTCGGTCAGGTAGACGTCGTGCACGACGACGTCGGCCGTCGCCACCGCCTCGCGCACCGCCTGCGGCCCCTCGACGAGGAACCGTCCGGTGCGCCGACGTGCCGAACGCCCGGCCAGGGCGGCGACCGACCGCACGCGCTCGGCGCGCGGGTTGGTCAGCTCAGCGCTCATGGCCGGGCGTTCGGGTGGAGCGGGTCGACGGACCTCACGCAGCCGAGGGGGCGTTGACGTCCTCCGGCAGCGCATCCTTGGCCAGCTGGACCAGCGCGGCGAAGGCCGCCGCGTCGTTCACGGCCAGGTCGGCCAGCACACGCCGGTCCACCTCGACGCCGGCGAGCTTCAGGCCCTGGATCAGGCGGTTGTAGGTGATGCCCTGGGCTCGGCCGGCGGCGTTGATCCGCTGGATCCAGAGCTTGCGGAAGTCGCCCTTGCGCGCCTTGCGGTCGCGGTAGGCGTACACCAGGGAGTGGGTGACCTGCTCCTTGGCCTTCCGGTAGAGACGGGACCGCTGACCGCGGTAGCCGCTCGCCCGCTCGAGGGTCGACCGGCGCTTCTTCTGGGCGTTGACCGCCCGCTTCACGCGTGCCACGTGATGCTCCTTGCTGGTCCAGGCTCGTCGCGCCCGGGACGCCCCGTGGGGCGTCCCGGGTCAGCGGCCGAGCAGCTTCTTGATCTTGGGGGTGTCGACCGACGAGACGACCACGTCACCGGCGATGCGGCGGGTGCGACGGCTCGACTTGTGCTCCAGCAGGTGCCGCCCGTTGGCCTGCTCCCGCATGATCTTGCCGGTGCCGGTCACGCGGAAGCGCTTCTTGGCACCGGAGTGCGTCTTGTTCTTCGGCATGGCTGCCGTCTCTCCTTGTCGTTCGCGCCACCCGGGTGCCCGGGTGGCTCGTGCCGTGCAGGTCCGCCGGTCGGCGTCCCGGCGGTGGTTCAGCTCGCCCCCTCCGTGGGAGCCGTGCGGTTGCCCGTGCTCGTGCTGCGCGCAGCCGCCGGCCGAGGCGGTGCCGGGCGCGGTGCCGCGGGGCGCGGGGCGGCGGGCCGCGGTGCCGACGCCTGCTCCCCGGCCGCGGGTGCGGCCGGCGCAGGACGGGGTGCACGCGGGGCCGCCGCTGCCGGCCGGGCCGCGGGCGCAGCCGTGCGAGGTGCGGGAGCCGGACGCGGGCTCGGCCGAGGCGTCGACGCCGGGGCAGCCGCCGGGCGCGCGGCGGACGAAGCCGTCCGTGCGGGTGCAGCGGCCGCGGGAGCCGCCGCTGCGGGGGCTGCGGGTGCCGGCGCGGCAGCGGGTGCCGGCGTCGCTGCGGGTGCAGGCGCCGCGGCGGGTGCTGTCGCGGGAACCGCGCCGGCCGCCTGCTCGTCCGCGGGAGCCGCTGCCGGCTGCTCCTGCGCCTCGGCCTCGCCCGGCTTGGCCGCTGCCTGTGCCCGGCGCTGCTCGCTGCGCTGGTCCGCCTTCTTCTTGGTCGGCCCGAGCACCATGATCATGTTGCGGCCGTCCTGCTTGGGCATCGACTCGATGAAGCCCAGCTCGGTCACGTCGTCGGCCAGACGCTGCAGCAGGCGCACGCCCATCTCCGGGCGCGACTGCTCGCGGCCGCGGAACATGATCATGACCTTGACCTTGTCGCCGCCCTTGAGGAAGCGCTCGACGTGCCCCTTCTTCGTGGCGTAGTCGTGCGGGTCGATCTTCAGGCGGAACCGGATCTCCTTGAGGACCGTGTTCGTCTGGTTCCGGCGAGCCTCACGGGCCTTCATGTCGGCCTCGTACTTGAACTTGCCGTAGTCCATGATCTTGACGACCGGCGGGCGGGCGTCGGGGGCCACCTCGACGAGGTCGAGGTCGGCGTCCTGGGCAAGGCGCAGTGCGTCCTCCACGCGGACGATGCCGACCTGCTCGCCGTTGGGGCCGACCAGGCGGACCTCGGCGACGCGGATCCGATCGTTGATGCGGGGCTCGCTGATGTGGTGCTCCTCGAGAGTCGTGACGGACGACCGCCCGGGAACGAGGAAGGCCCCCGCCCTGGGCACAGGCGGAGGCCTCGGCAGCACCGCACCGGTGGTTGGTGACCACACGGCGGCACACGGCGCGGCCGTGTGCTGCGGACTGGACCCGGCCCCTGTCGTCAGCACGTCCGGCGGACGTGCTGTGCGGTCGGGACCAAGGTGGGAGGTTCTCCACTTGTGCACCCGACGCCTGCGTCCGTCTGCACCCCTGCGGATGGTCCGCGGGAGCGAAGGACGGGGCCTGCGCCAGGTCAGTCGTGCCACAGGTTACCAGACGGCAGCCGCGCCCCTCTCGAGCGGGTACCCGGGGGCGCGATGAGAGGATGCGTCCCATGACTGCGAACGCCAGCCCCGAGCCGCCGGTGAGCGCCTCCGCCGAGGCGCACGGCGCCCAGGCCACGACGACGGGTCCGGCTCACCTGCACGAGTCGGTCGCCGAGGCGACGCGGGACATCGCGGACGTGTCGGCAGGCGAGGTGATCAGCACCGCGGCCGTGCACCTGATGAGCGCGGCGGCGGTCAAGTGCGGGCTCGCGGAGGACGGGCCGGCGGGAGCCGGTGCCGCGTACCTCGACCTGGACGAGGCCCGGAAGCTGATCACCGCGCTGGCGGCCCTGGTCACCGCGTCCGCGCCGGACCTCGGCGACCAGCACGCCCGGCCGCTGCGCGACGGCCTGCGGTCGCTGCAGCTGGCGTTCCGCGAGGCGTCCCCGTACCCGGACCCCCGTGGTGAGGGCCCCGGCGAGAAGTTCACCGGTCCCGTGTCCTGAGCGGCTCGCTCCTATCCTTGCCGCGTGAGCGATGAGCCGACCGGCCTCGTCTGGAGCCAGCCCCCGCACCGGGACGACGAGACGCGGCCGCTGCCGGTCGTCGAGCCGGGTCGCCACGGGCGTCGGCGCCCTGCGCCCCTGATCGTCGTGCTCGTCGTCGCCCTGGTCGTCGCCCTCGTCGCGGTCGGCCGGATGATCCAGGTGACGACCGCATGGCAGCGCTCGTCCGCGCAGTGGCAGGCGCTGGCGCACACCCACGGGGACCAGCTCGCCCAGGCCCAGGCGGATCTCAAGGCCGCGCAGGACGAGCTGACCGCCACCCGCTCCCAGCTCGACGCCGCGCAGCAGCGGATCACCCAGCTGGCCGACGAGAAGGCCAAGCTGGGCGACACCACCGCGGCCCAGCAGCAGCTCGCCGACTACCAGGCGCGGGTGTCCCAGGCCGCCGGCAAGGTCGCGACCTCCCTCGCCACCTGCATCGACGGCCAGAACAAGCTGATCAGCTACCTGGCCAACGCCTCGGCCTACGACCCGGCGTCCCTGGCGAGCTACCGGAACGACGTGCAGTCGTACTGCGGGCAGGCGACTGCCGCGAACACCGCCCTGCAGCGGGAGTTGTCGCGGTGAGACGTCCCGTCGCCGTCGCTCTCGTCGGCGGCGCCACCCTGCTGGCCAGCTGCGGGGTGCTGCCCGGGATGCCCGCCCCGGTACCGACCAGCGTGGTGCCGACCAGCCTGCCGACGCCGTCGATCTCCGCCGGCACGTCGACGCTGTCGGCGGACGGGTTCGACGCCGTGCGGCGCATGGCGGTGCGCATCCGCAACGTCGGCTGCGGCCAGGTGTCCACCGGGTCCGGCTTCGCGCTGACGGACCACGAGCTGGTGACCAACAAGCACGTCGTGGCCGACTCGGCGTCGCTGCAGGTGTCGACGTACGACGGCCGCGACGTGGCGGTCACCGCGGCCAGCACCGCGAAGCTGGCGGACCTGGCGATCGTCCGGACCGCCGACGCGCTGCCGTCCGCGCCCCAGCTGGCCGCCCACGACCCGCAGACCGGTGACCCCGTGACGGTCGTCGGCTACCCGCTGGGCAGCCGGCTCACGCTGACCGACGGGCACGTCATCGGGTCCACGACGGACCCGCTGAACGCGACGCTCGGACAGGTGCTCGTCACGGATGCACCCGTGGAGCCGGGCAGCTCCGGTTCGGCCGCGCTCGGAGCCGACGGCACCGTGATCGGCGTCGTCTACGCCAAGAGCACGGACGGGCACAGCTATCTGGTGCCGGTCAGCACGTTGCGCCGGATGCTCGACGACACCTCGGCCTTCAGCCCCGCGCCGACCTGCACCGGCTGACCGGCGCCTGGTTCGGCGCGCGGTCCGCCGGTCGCATCAGGCGCTGCGCAGGCGCAGCTCGAACGAGTCGACCCGCTCCGCGGCGACGGGGTCCGCCGCGAGCCGCTCGCCGACCCGCTGCAGCAGCGCGTCGAGCTGCTGCCGGTCGAGCCCGGCGCGCAGCGTGAGGTCCACGGCGACCTCGGCACGCCCGCCCGGCACCGCCGCGCAGGCGACCACGCCGTCGAGCCCGTCCAGGGCTGCGCGAACGGCGTCCCGGACCGCCACCACCACGGCGCCGTCCGCGACCGCCGGTTCCCAGGGGCGGCCCTCCGCCAGCGCCACCACCGCCGGTCGCGGCACGGTCACGGCCGTCGGGCCCGCAGGGTCCAGGACCAGCACGGGCCAGCCGTCGGACACGGCGGACTGCGCCGCTCGCGACGCCTCGGCCGGCACCGGCCGGGCCTCCGGACGCCACGCCGCCAGGGTGGCGACGCTGCTGAACACCGGCAGCGCGGTGCGCCCGTCCGCGATCTGCAGCCCGACGACGCCCGCCGACGCCGTCGAGTCGCCGGCGTGCTCGGCGGCAGCCTGCTCGGCGGACACCTCGGCGTGGGCCAGCACCGGCACGAGGACCCGGGTGCCGTTCAGCGCGGCCACGACGTCGGCCAACGACGAGCGGCCTGCCGCGTAGGCGCCGACCGCGGCCGCGAGTGCCGGGTCCGCCGATCCGTCGTCGTGCGCGAACGCCGAGGTCGGAGGGAGCTCGCGCGGGCTCACGGCCGCCCGGCGACCTGCAGCGCCGCCTCCAGCGTGAAGGCGCCGGCGTACAGCGCCTTGCCCACGATGGCACCCTCGACACCGACCGGGACCAGCGTGCGCAGCGTGCGCAGGTCGTCCAGGCTCGAGACGCCGCCCGACGCGACCACCGGCGCGGACGTGCGGCCGCACACCTGGCGGAGCAGGTCCACGTTGGGACCCCGCAGGGTCCCGTCCTTGGTCACGTCCGTCACGACGTAACGGGCGCAGCCCGCGTCGTCGAGGCGAGCCAGCACCTCCCACAGGTCCCCGCCGTCCTGGGTCCAGCCCCGGGCCGCGAGCGTGGTGCCGCGCACGTCGAGCCCGACGGCGACGCGGTCCCCGTGCGCCGAGATGGCCGAGGCCGTCCACTCGGGGTCCTCGAGCGCCGCCGTGCCCAGGTTCACCCGTGCCGCGCCGGTCGCGAGTGCCCTGTCGAGGGAGGCGTCGTCGCGGATGCCGCCGGACAGCTCGACCCGGACCCCCCGCTCGGCGAGCTGGGCCGCGACATCCGCGAGCAGCGCGGCGTTGGACCCGCGACCGAAGGCCGCGTCGAGGTCCACCAGGTGCACCCACTCCGCCCCCGCCTGCTGCCAGGCGAGCGCCGCATCCAGAGCGTCGCCGTACCCGGTCTCGGAACCGGCCTCCCCCTGCACCAGCCTCACGGCCTGGCCGTCGACCACGTCGACCGCCGGCAGCAGCTCCAGGCGCGGCTCGCTCATCTCGTCGTGCTCCTCACGTCGGAAAACCGTCGGAAAACCAGGGACTGCCCTGCGGCGACGCGCGTCAGCGCAGAGAGGCGACCCAGTGGGACAGCAGCTGCGCCCCGGCGTCGCCGGACTTCTCAGGATGGAACTGGGTCGCGGCCAGGGGACCGTTCTCCACGGCGGCGACGAACCGGTCGCCGTGCTCCGCCCACGTCACCAACGGCGGTGGCATCGGGCCGGGACGCGCGCCGGCTGCCGCGAGCGGGAACGACCGGGCGGCGTAGGAGTGCACGAAGTAGAAGCGCTCGTCCTCCAGCCCGGCGAAGAGCGTCGACCCCTCGGGAGGCTGCACGGTGGCCCAGCCCATGTGCGGCACGACCGGTGCCTCGAGGCGGTCCACCAGCCCGGGCCACTCCCCCAGCCCCGCGGTGCGCACACCGTGCTCGACACCCTCCGTGAACATCACCTGCATCCCGACGCAGATGCCGAGCACCGGACGGCCGCCGGCGAGGCGGCGGTCGACGACCTGGTCACCCCCGACGGCGCGCAGCCCGGCCATCACGGCGGCGAACGCGCCGACGCCGGGGACGACGAGACCGTCGGCCTCCTGGGCGCGGTCCTTGTCGGCGGTCAGCTCGACCTGCGCACCGACCCTCTCGAGCGCGCGCACGGCGGAGCGCACGTTGCCGAAGCCGTAGTCCAGAACCACGACGTGGGGCTGCTGGGGCACGCCGTCAGGGTACCTGCGCATCGCGCGCCGCCTCCGCGGCGCCCGCGCCTGGGCCCGGCGCGGCACGCGGTGCCCGAGGTGGTGTCAGTCCCGCGAGCGCCGTCCTGCCAGGGTTCGCAGGGCCTTCCACCGAGTCATGCCGACGCTGGTCACCGTGCCCGGCACGTCGGCCGCTCGGATGCCCCGGAGCAGCAGGTCCTCGAGGAGCTCGGGCGCGTCGGACAGCACCAGGCCGGGCGGGAGGTCCCGCGTGCGTTCGCCACCGACCCAGTGCGTGGCGGACACCTGCTGCTTGCGGCGCTCCAGCAGGACGACCGGCACGGCGCGCAGCAGCTCGGAGATCGCCCCGGCCGCCTGCTCGCCGGCGGCCGGGTCCCGCAGCACGGCGATCGCGCCGACCTCCGACGGGACGGCGTCGACGTCGACCTTGGCCAGCGCGCAGGTGGCGGCGAGCGGCGCGGGGTCCGCCACGGGCGTCACGACGAGCGCGACGGACGGGACCTCGTCGTCCAGCTCCGAGAGGTCGTCCGGGATCTCCAGACCCGAGAGCGGGTCGTCGTCAGGCCCGGACGGAACCGGTCCGGCGCCGCTCACAGGGCGCCCTTGGTGGACGGCACGCCCTCCACCCGCGGGTCGAGCGCCACGGCCGCGCGCAGCGCCCGTGCCAGCGCCTTGAACTGCGCCTCGACGATGTGGTGCGGGTCCCGGCCGGCCAGCACGCGCACGTGGATGGTCATCGCGGCGTGGTGCGCGATCGACTCGAGCACGTGCGCCGTCAGGGAGCCGGTGAAGTGGCCCCCGATCAGGTGGTACTGCTGCCCGGCGGGCTCGCCGGAGTGCACGAAGTACGGGCGGCCGGACACGTCGACGACCGCCTGGGCGAGCGCCTCGTCGAGGGGCACCGTGGCGTCCCCGAACCGGGCGATCCCGCGCTTGTCACCCAGCGCCTCGCGCAGCGCCTCGCCGAGCACGATGGCCGTGTCCTCGACCGTGTGGTGCGCGTCGATGTGGGTGTCGCCCCGCGACTGCACCGTCAGGTCGAGCAGCGCGTGCTTGCCGAGCGCCGTGAGCATGTGGTCGTAGAACGGCACCCCGGTGTCGATCGTCGTCCGTCCGGACCCGTCGAGATCCAGCTCGACCACCACGCTCGACTCGCTCGTCGAGCGCTCCACCCGCGCCGTGCGACCGCTCACAGTCCCGCCACCTCCACCAGGGCGGCCTTGAAGGCCGCCGTCTCCTGCGGGGTGCCGACCGACACCCGCAGCCATCCGGCCGGGCCGACCTCACGGATCAGCACGCCACGGTCGAGCAGACCCTGCCAGACGGCGTGCGGGTCGTCGAGGACGCCGAACAGCACGAAGTTCGCGTCCGAGTCCGCCACGGTCAGGCCCTTCGACCGCAGCCATGCCACGAGGTCGTCGCGCTCGTCCCGCAGCGCCCCGACCTGGGCCATCAGCTCCTCGGAGTGCGCCAGCGCGGCGCGCGCGACCGCCTGCGTCACCGCCGACAGGTGGTACGGCAGCCGCACCACGCGCAGCGCGTCGACGAGCTCGGATGCAGCTGCGAGGTACCCGACCCGCCCACCCGCCAGCCCGAAGGCCTTCGACATGGTGCGGCTCACGGCGAGGTTGGGGTGGTCGACGAGCAGCTCGAGCGCCGACGGTGTGCCGCGACGGCGGAACTCGCCGTACGCCTCGTCGACGACGACGACGCAGCCGTCGGGTACCTCGTCGGCCGCCGCCAGCACCGCCTCGACGGTGGCGAGAGGCAGCGCGGTGCCCGTGGGGTTGTTCGGGCTGGCGAGGAGCACCACGCTCGGCCGCTCCTCGGCGATCACGTCGTGCGCGTGCGCGGGGTCGAGGCTGAAGTCCTCCGCGCGGCGGCCGGTGACCCACCGGGTCGACGTGTCACGGGCGTACTCCGGGTACATGGAGTAGGTCGGGGCGAAGGACACCGCCGTCCGCCCGGGCCCGCCGAAGGCCTGCAGCAGGTGCAGCATCACCTCGTTGGAGCCGTTGGCCGCCCAGATCTGGGACGGGTCGAGCCGCACCCCCGACTCCGTGAGCAGGTAGGCCGCCAGGTCCGCCCGGAGGTCGGCGAAGTCCCGGTCGGGGTACCGGTTGAGCGTCGCGGCAGCGGTGCGCACCGCGGCGGCGATGTCGTCGACCACGGCGGGCGAGGGAGGGTACGGGTTCTCGTTGACGTTCAGCCGGACGGGGACGTCCAGCTGGGGAGCCCCGTAGGGGTGCAGACCTGCCAGCTCGGGTCGTAGGGGCAGGGCGGCACGCGGCTGGTCGGCGGTCACCGGACGAGTCTAGGGAGCGCCTCGAACGAGCCCCGCAGCGGTCCGCCGTCCGGGCCGGCGCGTGACCTCGTCCGCCCACCGCCTCAGCTCGCCGACCACCTCACCTGGCGGACGCCCGTCAGAAGCGGACCCGCACCGCCTCGCCGTGCGCCGGCAGCCGCTCCGCGTCGGCGAGCGCGACGACGCGGTCCGCCACCGCGGCGAGCGCCCCGGCGTCGTACTCGACGACCTGCACCGGGCGGACGAACGAGTGGACCCCGAGCCCGCTGGTGAAGTGCGACGAGCCGCCGGTCGGCAGCACGTGGTTCGACCCCGCCATGTAGTCCCCGAGCGACACCGGCGAGTACGGGCCGACGAAGATCGCACCGGCGCTCGTCACCTGCTCGGCGAGCGCGGCCGCGTCCTCCGTCTGGATCTCCAGGTGCTCGGCACCGTACGCGTTGACCACCTCGAGCCCCGCGCGGACGTCGTCCACCAGGACGATCGCGGACTGCGTGCCCGCCAGGGCCGTCCGCACGCGCTCGGCGTTCGCCGTCGCGGGCACCAGCTCAGCCAGCACGGCGTCCACGGCGTCCGCGAGCGCCGACGACGGGGTGACGAGCACCGCCGCCGCGAGCGGGTCGTGCTCCGCCTGCGAGATCAGGTCCGCCGCGACATGGCGGGGATCGGCGGACCGGTCCGCGAGGATCGCGATCTCGGTGGGCCCCGCCTCCGCGTCGATGCCCACACGCCCGCGCACCAGGCGCTTGGCGGCCGCGACGTAGACGTTGCCCGGTCCGGTGATCACGTCCACGGGCTCGCACAGCACCGCGCCGTCGCGGTCGTCCTCCCCGAGCGCGCCGTAGGCGAACATCGCCACCGCCTGGGCCCCACCGACGGCGTACACCTCGTCCACGCCGAGCAGCGCGCACGTGCCCAGCACCACGGGGTCCGGGAGTCCGCCACGGTCCTTCTGCGGCGGCGAGGCGACGGCCAGCGACCCGACCCCGGCCTCCTGCGCCGCGACGACGTTCATCACCACGGACGACGGGTAGACGGCCAGACCGCCGGGGACGTACAGCCCGACCCGCCGCACCGGGATCCAGCGCTGCCGCACCTGGGCACCGGGCGCGAGGTCCGTGACCAACGGCGCGGGCCGCTGCGCGGCGTGCACCTGGCGGACTCGACGGATCGTCTCCTCCAGGGCGGCGCGGATCTCCGGTGCGAGCGCCTCGACGGCCCCCGCGAGGACGTCCGCGGGCACCCGGAGGTGCTCGGGGCGCACACCGTCGAACCGCTCCCCCAGCTCGCGGAGCGCGACCGCACCGCGGGTCCGCACCGCCTCCAGCACGGGGAGCACCGCGGCGACGGCGTGCTCGACGTCCAGCTCCGCCCGAGGAAGCGCGTCGATCAGCTCACGTCGGGACAGGGAACGGCCGCGCAGGTCGATGCGGGAGATCACGGGGCGCAGTCTAGGCGGGGCCCCCGGGGCCGGCCCGGGCCGTCCGAGCCCGCGTGCGGCGGCTGCCTCCTCAGGAGGCCAGGCAGCTCGGTCCCAGCAGCGCCTTCAGATCGCCGAAGAGGGCCGGGGTGCGCTCCACGCGCAGACCGTCGCCGAGCCGCATCACCGTCGCGCGGCCCGGGCTCGTCAGCCGCAGCCGCACCTCGGTGACGCCGGGGTGCGTGCCCAGCACCTCCCGCAGCCGCTCCACCACCGGCGGTGTGCACCGCGCCACCGGGAGCGAGACGAGCAGCGGAGCATCCGTGCCCTGCGAGATGTCCGGCAGGGTCACCTCGTTCGCCTGCAGCTGCAGCTGCTCGTCCCGGCGTCGCACCCGGCCGCGCACGACGAGCACGGCGTCCTCGGCCAGCACGGTGGAGTACGCCAGGTACGTCTCGCCGAAGAAGAGGACCTCGATCGAGCCCTCCATGTCCTCCAGCGTGATCACGGCCCACGGGTTCCCCTGCTTGGACATCTTGCGCTGGAGCGACGTGACCAGGCCCGCCACGACCACCATCGAGCCGTCCGGCCGCGCCTCGTCTGCGAGCAGCGTGGCGATCGACACGTCCGCCGCCGTCGTGAGCACGTGCTCCAGCCCGGACAACGGGTGGTCGGACACGTACAGGCCCAACATCTCGCGCTCGAACTGCAGCCGCTGCCGCTTGTCCCAGTCCGGGACGTCCGGCACGGTGACCGCGAACCCTGGACCGCTGTCCGCGCCGCCGCCCATCAGATCGGCGAACAGGTCGAACTGACCTTCCGCCTCCTTGCGCTTCACGCCGATGACGGAGTCGACGGCCTGCTCGTGCACCAGCAGCAGCCCGCGTCGGGTGTGGCCCAGCGAGTCGAACGCCCCCGCCTTGATCAGCGACTCGATGGTGCGCTTGTTGCACACCACGGCCGGCACCTTGTCCAGGAAGTCGGTGAAGGAGGTGAACGCCCCCTTCTCCTCGCGCGCCTTGACGATCGCGTCCACCACGTTGGCGCCCACGTTGCGCACGGCCGTCAGACCGAACCGGATGTCGTCGCCAACGGCCGTGAACAGGGCGGAGGAGGAGTTGACGTCCGGGGGCAGCACCGTGATGCCCATGTGCCGGCACTCGCCGAGGTACAGCGCCGACTTGTCCTTGTCGTCGCGCACGCTCGTCAGCAGGGCGGCCATGTACTCGGTCGGGTAGTTCGCCTTGAGGAACGCCGTCCAGTACGACACCACCCCGTACGCCGCGGAGTGCGCCTTGTTGAACGCGTAGCCGGCGAACGGGACCAGGGTGTCCCACACCGCCTGGATCGCCGCGTCGGAGTAGCCGTTCGCGCGGCACCCCGCCTGGAACGGGATGAACTCCTTCTCGAGGATCTCCTTCTTCTTCTTGCCCATCGCGCGGCGGAGCAGGTCGGCCTGGCCCAGCGTGTAGCCGGCCAGCTTCTGTGCGGCGCGCTGCACCTGCTCCTGGTAGACGATCAGCCCGTGGGTGATCCCCACGACGTCCTGCAGCGGCTCCTCGAGCTCGGGGTGGATCGGCTCGACGTTCTGCAGCTTGTTCTTGCGCAGCGCGTAGTTGATGTGCGAGTTCATGCCCATCGGACCGGGCCGGTACAGGGCGATGACGGCGGAGATGTCCTCGAAGCTGTCCGGTCGCATCTGCCGCAGCAGCGAGCGCATCGGGCCGCCGTCCAGCTGGAACACCCCGAGCGTGTCGCCGCGCGCCAGCAGGTCGTACGTCGGCTGGTCGTCGAGCGGCGTGTCCTCGATGAGGATCGCCGGCTTGCCGTTCGCGACGATGTTCGCCAGCGCGTCGTCCAGGATCGTCAGGTTCCGCAGACCGAGGAAGTCCATCTTGATCAGGCCCAGCGCCTCGGACGCCGGCTGGTCGAACTGCGTGATGATCGCGCCGTCCTGCGGGCGCTTCATGATCGGGACGACGTCCGTCAGCGGGACGCTCGACATGATCACGCCGGCCGCGTGCACGCCCCACTGCCGCTTGAGGTTCTCCAGCCCTCGCGCCGTCTCCAGCACGCGCTGCGCCTCGGGGTCTGCGGCGACGACCTGGCGGAACTCCTCCGCCTCCGCGTACCGCGGGTGCTCGGGGTCGTACATGCCGGACAGCGGGATGTCCTTGCCCATGACCGCCGGCGGCATCGCCTTGGTCAGCTTGTCGCCCATGGCGAAGGGGAAGCCGAGCACCCGCGAGGAGTCCTTGAGCGCCTGCTTCGCCTTGATGGTGCCGTAGGTGACGATCTGGGAGACCCGGTCCTCGCCGTACTTCTCGGTGACGTAGCGGATCACCTCGCCGCGCCGACGCTCGTCGAAGTCCACGTCGACGTCCGGCCAGGAGATGCGCTCGGGGTTGAGGAACCGCTCGAAGATCAGCCCGTGCTTGAGCGGGTCGAGCTCGGTGATGCCCATCGCGTAGGACGCCATCGAGCCCGCCGCGGACCCACGACCCGGTCCGACGCGGATCCCCTGCGACTTCGACCAGTTGATGAAGTCGGCGACGACGAGGAAGTAGCCCGAGAACCCGAGCTGCGTGATGACGCCGGTCTCGTACTCCGCCTGGCGGCGCACGTCCTCCGGCACCTCGCCGTGGTAGCGCCGCTGCAGGCCGCGCTCCACCTCCTTGATGAACCAGGAGTCCTCGTTCTCCCCCGGCGGGGTGTCGAAGCGGGGCATGTAGTTCACGCCCGTCGTGAACTCGACCTCGCACTGCTCGGCGATCCGCAGGGTGTTGTCGCACGCCTCGGGCAGCTCGGCCCAGGTGCGCCGCATCTGCTCCGCCGACTGCAGGTAGTAGCCCGTCCCCCCGAAGGCGAACCGGCTGCCACCCTGGTCGGACGTCGGCTCGTCCAGCGTCGAGCCGGACTGCACCGCGAGCAGGACCTCGTGCGCGTGGGCGTCCTCCTCGCGCGTGTAGTGCAGGTCGTTGGTGGCGACGAGCGGTGCGTCCAGCGCCTCCGCGATGCGCAGCAGGTCCTTGATCACCCGGCGCTCGATGTCGAGCCCGTGGTCCATCAGCTCGACGTAGAAGTACTCCTTGCCGAAGATGTCCTGCAGCTCGCCGGCGGCGCGCAGCGCCTGGTCGAACTGACCCAGCCGCAGCCGGGTCTGCACCTCGCTGGAGGGGCAGCCCGAGGTGGCGATCAGGCCGTCGGCGTAGCGCGACAGCAGCTCGCGGTCCATCCGGGGCCACTTGCCCATCTGGCCCTCGAGGGACGCCTCCGACCCGAGCCGGAAGAGGTTGTGCATGCCCGCGGTGGTCCGGGACAGCAGGGTGAGGTGGGTGTACGCCCCGCGCGCGGAGACGTCGTCGGCCGCCTGGTGCGCCTCGCCCCACCGGACCCTGGTCTGGTCGAACCGGCTGGTGCCCGGGGTGACGTACGCCTCGACGCCGATGATCGGCTTGATCCCGTGGGCCTTGGCCTTCTGCCAGAACTCGAACGCGCCGAACAGGTAGCCGTGGTCGGTGATCGCCATGGCCTTCTGGCCCAGGCGTTCCGCCTCGTCGAACAGCTCGCCGATCCGTGCCGCACCGTCCAGCATCGAGTACTCGGTGTGCACGTGGAGGTGGACGAAGTCGGTGCTCTTCGAGCCACCCGCCGCTGCCATGCGGGCGATCCTACGTCGCCCCACCGACGCCCTCCGGTGTGTCGTCGGGCGTGCCGCGGCGGGGTCAGCGGTACGTCGAGCGCAGCTCGTCCAGGGCGTGCTGGAGGTCCTGCGGGTACTCGCTGACGACCTCGAGCCAGCTGCCCGTCGCCGGGTGCTCGAAGCCGAGGCGGACGGCGTGCAACCACTGCCGAGTGAGCCCGAGCCGCTGCGCCAGCGCCGGATCGGCGCCGTAGGTGAGGTCCCCGACCAACGGGTGGCGAAGCGCCGCGAAGTGCACGCGGATCTGGTGGGTCCGGCCCGTCTCGAGGTGGACCTCCGTGAGCGAGGCCCCGGGGAGCGCCTCGATCACCTCGTAGTGCGTCACCGACGGCTTCCCGTCGGCGACCACCGCGAACTTCCAGTCCGACGACGGGTGCCGCCCGATGGGGGCGTCGATCGTGCCGGTCGCCGGCGACGGATGCCCCTGGGCCAGAGCGTGATAGACCTTCTCGACCGTGCGCTCCTTGAAGGCGCGCTTCAGGGCCGTGTACGCGCGCTCGCTCTTGGCGACCACCATCAGCCCGGAGGTGCCGACGTCCAGCCGGTGCACGACACCCTGCCGCTCGGCGGCTCCCGACGTGGACACCCGGTAGCCCGCAGCGGCGAGCGCCCCGACCACCGTCGGGCCGGTCCACCCCGGCGACGGGTGCGCCGCCACCCCCACGGGCTTGTCGACGACCACCAGGTCGTCGTCGTCGTACCGGACCACCATCCCCGGCACCGGTTCCGGCGGCGCGGCGGCCCTGGCCGATGCCACGTCGGGGAGCTCCACCTCGAGCCACCCGCCCGCGACGAGGCGGTCCGACTTGCCGAGAGGCCGGCCGTCCAGGGCGACTGCGCCCGCCTCCACCAGATCAGCCGCCCGCGTGCGGGACAGGCCGAGCAGCCGTGCCACGGCAGCGTCCGCCCGTTCCCCGGCGAGACCGTCCGGCACGGGCAGGCTCCGTCGCTCGCTCACTGCGGGACGTCGTCCGCCGACGCGGCCGCCCCGCCCCGCGCCACGCGCTCCGGCCTGCTGCCGTCCAGCTGGACACCGCGCATGGTCTGGAGCACCACCAGCACGGCGGCCACGACGATCGCCACGTCGGCGACGTTCCCGACGAAGAGGTGGCCGTAGGCGATGAAGTCGACGACGTGCCCGCGCGCAGGCCCTGGCGCCCGGACCAGCCGGTCGACCAGGTTGCCCACCGCGCCCCCGAGCAGCAGGCCGAACGCCAGCGCCCACCCGGTGGAGCCGAGCCGCCGCGAGACCCGCACGACGACCACCACGACGGTCGCGGCGATGATCGTCAGCACCCAGGTCATGCCGGTCGCGATCGACAGCGCGGCGCCGGGGTTGAACACGAGCTGCAGCCCCAGGAGGCTGTCGAGCACCGGACGGCGCAGACCGTCCGCCAGTGCGCGGAGCGCCCACGCCTTCGTCAGCTGGTCGACGACCAGCACCAGCGCCGCGAGGACGACGACGAGACCGAGCAGTCGCCGGTGCGCCGGCGCTCCGGCCGCGCCCGGAGGCACGGCCGCGCCCCCGTCCCGCGCAGACCGCGAAGGGTCTGCATCGGCCTGCTGGGCGGTACCGGGGATCGGTCGTGGCTCGTCAGGCGTGGGCACCGCAGGAGTCTACGGGCGCGTCAGCGCCGTTCCTCGCGCTGCTTGCACTCGACGCAGAGCGTGGCCCGCGGGAACGCCTGCAGCCGAGCCTTGCCGATCGGCTTGCCGCAGGACTCGCAGGCGCCGTACGTCCCCGCCGCGATCCGCTCCAGGGCGTGACGCGTCTGCTCGAGCAGGTCGCGGGTGTTGTTCACCAGCGTCAGCTCGTGCTCGCGCTCGAGCGCCGAGGACCCGTAGTCGGCCTGGTCGTCACCGGCCCCGTCGCCGGAGTGCCGCAGCAGCTCGGACAGCTCCGCGTCGGCGTTCACCAGCTCGCCCTCGAGCCGCGCGCGCTCCGCCGTCAGCTCGTCGGCGACCTCCGTCACCTCGGCCGCCGTCCACGGCTTCTCACCGTCCCGTACGGGGAACTGCTTCACCATCGTGCTCAGGTCCTTGGTCTCGCCGCTCGCGGTGAGCGTGGTGAGTGCCTCGTTCATGGCCGTCGGTCCCCCCTCGCTGGAGTCACGCGAATGTATTCGTGTGCAGGCCGGAGCACAACAGGACACGCACCCGTTCGCCCGCGGTGACCGGCTGAAGTCTCGCGGAACCTGCCGCGCGTGCCCGGTTCCGGCCTCGGCGCAGGTCAGGGACGCGAGCCGCGACGACCTCGCACCGGCCGGACCACGAGGTGGCGACGCCGCAGACGCACGACCGCCCGGCACCCCAGGAGGGGCGCCGGGCGGCGCGACGACGACGCTGCGACCGCGGGAGGCCGCAGACTCAGATGCCCTGGACCTCGCCCACGGGCTGCGCCTGGCCGCTGCGCGGGGGCAGCGCGTTGCCGCGGTTGTCCAGGTCGCCGAGGAGGTTCTCGAGGTAGCTCTTCAGACGCGTGCGGTAGTCGCGCTCGAACACCCGCAGCTCGTCGATCTTGCGCTCGAGCAGCGACCGCTCCTGCTCCAGCTGGCCGAGCGTCCGCTGGGAGGTCTCCTCCGCCTCGCGGACGATGTGGGTCGCACGGGACTTCGCCTCGTTGATCAGGCGGTCGGACTCCTCCTGACCGCTGCGCACGTAGTCGTCGTGCAGCTTCTGCGCCAGCGCGAGCATCCCGGTGGCCGACTCGGGCTCGTTGCGGGGCGCCGGTGCCGTGACCGCCGGGATGGGGGGCGCGACTGCGGCGACGGGAGCGGGCGCGGGGGCCTGGACGGGCTCCGGGACGGGAGCGGGCTCCGGCTTCGGCGCGGGCGGCTGCTGCTGCGCGCCGGTGCGGCTCAGCTCCGCGATCCGACGCTCGGCTGCTGCGAGCTTCGTCTTGAGGTCCTCGTTCTCGTTCTGCACTTCGCGCAGGGTGTTGACGATCTCGTCGAGAAAGTCGTCGACCTCGTCCTGGTCGTACCCCTCGCGGAACTTCGTCGACTGGAACTTCTTGTTCAGGACGTCGTCTGCGGTCAGCAGTGCCATCGTCGTCACCTCTGTCGGTCGTGCTGCTAGGCCGGCGGCAGTCCACCGACCGCCTCGGGCCACCGTAGCGGACAAACGGCGAGCCGGACTCCCCCCGACACGCGTGCCGTCCGGGTGAGGAGCGGGGCCTTGCGGCTGCCCTCCGGCGCCCGTTCACGGCTGTCCGGCCGGGCGCGACCGGCGCTCGACCCCTCCTGTCCTATATGACCGAGAGCAGCACGATGCAGATGAGGAACAGCACGGTGAACGCCAGGTCGAGCTGCACCGGTCCGAGCCGCAGCGGGGGCAGGAAGCGCCGGAGCAGGCGCAGCGGCGGGTCCGTGACCGTGTAGGTCGCCTCGGCGACCACCAGAGCCACGCCTGTCGGGCGCCACGTGCGGGCGAAGACCTGGACCCAGTCGAGCACCATCCGCACGAGCAGGATCAGGAAGAAGACCAGGACCGCCAGGTGCAGGACGGCGCGGACCAGGCCCACCGGTCAGCTCTGGTTGTAGAAGCCGGGGCGCCCGGCCGCATCGGGGCCGTGCCCCTCACCGGAGACCTCGACCGTCGCCGGGGAGAGGAGGAACACCTTGCTGGTGACGCGCTCGATCGCACCGTGCAGACCGAAGATCAGGCCGGCGGAGAAGTCGACGAGGCGCTTGGCGTCGGCGTCGTCCATGTCCGTGAGGTTCATGATCACCGGGACACCGTCCCGGAACGCCTCACCGATCTTGCGGGCGTCGTTGTACGAGCGCGGGTGGATCGTGGTGATCCGGCGCAGCTCGCTGGACGTCGCCGCAGCGACGGCGGCACCGGTGACGCGGGTGGGTCGCCGCAGCGGGGTGACCTGAGCCTCGAACTGGTCCGGCACCTCGGCCTCCTCGACGTCGTCCTCGACCCACTCGTCCTGCTCCTCGGGCCGCTCGTCGGCCAGACCGAGGTACAGCATCGTCTTCCGCAACGCTCCAGCCATCGCGTCTGCTCCCATCCTCCGGACGTCTCCGGTCCCCCACCCGTCCGGGTCGACCCCCGGAGACGGCGCAGCGCCACCGGCGGAAGCACTGCGCTCGTCACGCTAGCAAGGCGTCCTCGCTGGTCGGCGGCGCGACACGCGGTGCCGCGGGCAGCAGCCGGACGATCCCGCAGGAGCGGCCCGTCGTCGTGCCGGCCGCGGTCGCCCGTCGGTGCGAGTAGAGGTCGGGATCCCGGAAGGTGTCGCGATCGACGCGGTGGACCCGGCGCACCCCTGCTGCCGCCAGCACGGCGACGACGCCGGCGGGGAGGTCGAGCGCGGGGGTGCCCCACGACGTGGTCGCCGAGGTGGCCGGCACCACCTGGGCCACCGCGTCGCGCAGGTCGGCCGGCACCTCGTACGACCGCCCGGCGATCGACGGTCCCACCGCCGCGACGACCCGGTCCAGGCGGCCGCCTAGATCGGTCATCGCGTCGAGCGCCGCCTGGACCACTCCCGCCAGGAGGCCGCCACGGCCGGCGTGCACCGCCGCGACCACCCCGGCCTCGAGGTCCGCGAGCAGCACGGGGACGCAGTCCGCGACGAGGACCGCCAGCGCGACGTCCGTCCGGGTGGTCACCAGGGCGTCGGCCACCGCGACCGAGTCGGTCCGGTCCGCGGGAGGGCCGTCGACGACCACGACGTCGCGCCCGTGCACCTGCGTGGCGAACGCCACCGGGACCCCGACCCACTGCGCGAGGAGCTCACGGTTGCGGCGCACCGTGTCCGGGTCGTCACCCACGGCGAGGCCGAGGTTGAGACCGTCCCACGGCGCCACGCTCACGCCGCCCGCTCGCGTGGTGAACCCGGCGCGGACCGACGGACCGAGGCCGGCCTCGAGAACCTCGAGACCGGCCTGCGGTGCGCTGGGGCTCATCGACTACTTGAGGAAGTCCGGCACGTCCAGGTCGTCCGTCTCGCGACGGGGCGGCTCCTCGGTGAAGACCCGAGGCACCTCGAGGGGACCCGTGAGCGGCCGGGGCTCCGCCTCGGTCGACAGGAAGGCGGGGACCGGCGAGGTGGCCGGCGCCTGGACGGGCTCGAGGGGTTCGGGCACGTACGTCCGCGGCGCGGGGACGACCGGCGTCTGGTGAGCGCCCGGCAGGGCGGCCGGACGCGCCGCCGCGGCCTGCTGGCCCCCGCCGCTCACCTGGCCGAGGGCCCGCGCGTCCCGTCGCACCTGCGGCGAACCGCCGTCGAAACCGGCCGCGATGACCGTGACCCGCACCTCGTCGCCGAGCGCGTCGTCGATGACCGCGCCGAAGATGATGTTCGCCTCGGGGTGCGCCGCCTCCTGCACCAGCCGCGCGGCTTCGTTGATCTCGAACAGACCGAGGTCCGAACCGCCCTGGATGGACAGCAGCACGCCGTGCGCGCCGTCGATGCTCGCCTCGAGCAGCGGAGACGAGATCGCCATCTCCGCGGCCTGCACCGCACGGTCCTCGCCGCGGGCGAAGCCGATGCCCATCAAGGCGGAGCCGGCGCCCTGCATCACCGACTTCACGTCCGCGAAGTCGAGGTTGATCAGGCCCGGTGTGGTGATCAGGTCGGTGATGCCCTGCACACCGGAGAGGAGCACCTGGTCGGCGGAGTGGAAGGCATCGAGGACGCTGACCGAGCGGTCCGAGATCGACAGCAGGCGGTCGTTGGGGATGACGATCAGCGTGTCGACCTCGGCGCGCAGGGCGTCGATCCCGGAGTCCGCCTGGTTGGAGCGGCGCCGACCCTCGAAGGTGAACGGCCGGGTGACGACACCGATCGTGAGCGCGCCGAGCGAGCGGGCGATCCGCGCGACGACGGGCGCACCGCCGGTGCCGGTGCCGCCACCCTCACCCGCGGTGACGAAGACCATGTCCGCCCCGCGCAGGACGTCCTCGATCTCCTCGGTGTGGTCCTCGGCGGCCTTCTTGCCGACCTCCGGGTCGGCGCCGGCGCCGAGCCCACGGGTCAGCTCGCGACCGACGTCGAGCTTGACGTCCGCGTCGGACATGAGCAGGGCCTGCGCATCGGTGTTGATCGCGATGAACTCGACGCCCTTGAGACCGACCTCGATCATGCGGTTCACGGCGTTGACGCCGCCGCCGCCGATGCCGACGACCTTGATGACCGCCAGGTAGTTCTGCGGAGCTGCCACGGTGGGTGCCTCTCGTTCTCGCGTCGTGCGGGTCGCGGCCGGGCCGCGGTCGCCGCTCCGACACGCGGAGCGTCGCTTCAACCTTCACCCTCAAGTTGAGGGTTAGAGTTATGTCAGGCCTGTCGTCAGTGCGTGACGCTAGGTCCGCACCTCATCCCGATCAACGACCGCGCCGCGCGTGTCGGCGGGTGATCCCTGACGGGCTCTCTCACCGCGTGATCGGCAGCCGCGGCGCCGACACGTCGTAGACGTGCGCTCCCTTGGCCGTCGGCGACGCCCGGAGCGCGGTGAGCACCGCGATCTTCAGGGCGGTCTCCTGAGAGCTGCCCCAGTCCACCTCGACACCGTCGCGCAGATGCATGGTCACGGTGTCCTGGGTCTGGGCCGCCACGCCGGCGACCTCGGCCAGGAGCGCCGGCGGAAGCTGGCGCAGCACGCCGAGCACGGCCTGCAGCGTGCGTGCGTCGTCGGCGGGCACGTCGACGACGGGCAGCCCGGCGGGCGCCGCATCGGCGCGGCCGACCTGGACGCCTTCCTCGTCGAGAAGGGAGAAGCCCGGCTTGGCCGCACCGGCCGGCGCCTGCTTCTCGGGAACGGCCGCCACGGGCTCGCGCGCGACGAGCTGGACGGTGAGCCCGTGCGGCCAGTCGCGCGTGACGCGAGCCTCCCGGACCCCCGGCACCTGGAGCAGCCGATCCCGCAGCGCCACGGTCCCGAGGCGCGGCAGCGGGACGCCGCCGTCCTTCGCGACGACGGCCCGCACCTGGTCGACGGCCACGACGGTGCCGGCTCCGGCGACGGTCACGTCCGCGGGCCGCAACGCCAGCACCGGGGACCAGAGCAGCAGCCAGGCGAGCGCGCCGACCACCAGGACGGCAGCCGCCGCGAGGGCGATCTGCCGACGCGCGAGCGTGCGGCGCGCGCGTGCCCGCTCGGCGAAGCGCTGCACCGAGCGCGTGGAGACGACCGGCGGGCGAACCGGGCCCCCGAACCGGCGCACCTGGTACGTGGTGGCCGTCTGGTACCGGCTCCCGGCCGGCGCGGCCGGCAGCGCGGACGGCCCGCTCGGCGCGGGCGATGACGTGGAGGCGACCGGTGCGGCCGCCGTCTTCGACGGGGCCGCGGCCGGTGGCACGCCCGTCTCGACGTGCGGCTCGCGGACCGGTTCACGGACCGAGTCGCCGACCGGCGAGCGAGCAGCCTCCGGTCGCGCGGTGCTCCGTGGAGTCGTTCGGCTCGGGGTCGGCGGTCGGGTACGCGGTGCAGGTGGGCGGGACGGGCTCATCAGGCCGGCCCCGCCCCACCCTGGTCCGCTCGGCCCGCGCCCAGCCGGGCGTCCAGTGCGGCGAGGACCACGGGTGCCAGCTGCGTCACGTCACCCGCGCCGACGGTGAGCACCAGGTCGCCCGGACGTGCCAGGGCCGCGACCGCGGACGCCGCCTCTGTCCTGCCGGCGACGAACCGGCCGCGACCCGGCGTGGTCATGCGGTCGGTGATCAGGGCACCCGTCACGCCGGGCTCGGGGTCCTCGCGCGCTGCGTAGACGTCGGTGACCACCACGGCGTCGGCGAGCTCGAGCGCGTGCGCGAACTCGTCGGCGAACGTCCGTGTGCGGGAGTACAGGTGTGGCTGGAACAGCACGAGGACCCGGCCGTCGCCGGCCACCTGGCGCGCGGCGCCCAGCAGCGCGGCGATCTCCGTCGGGTGGTGGGCGTAGTCGTCGACCACCCGCACCCCGCCCGCGGTCCCCCGGCCCTCGAACCGCCGTCCCGTGCCCCGGAAGGCACCCAGCGCCTCCGCGGCCGCGGTCGCGTCGAGGCCCAGGCGGCGCAGCACGGCCCACGCGGCGGCGGCGTTCAGGCCGTTGTGCGCGCCGGGGACGGCGAGACGCACCACGACCCGCTCGGCGCCCGCGGCGAGCTCGGTCTCCCAGCCCTGCGCCGTGGCCCGGGTGGGACCCACGTGCACGTCGGAACCGGCCGAGCGACCGTAGGTCACCACCTCGACCCCGCGGGCGACGAGGCGATCCGTCACGGTGCGCACCAGGCGGGCCGCACCGGGGTCGTCGAGGCACGCCACCAGCTGGCCGCCCGGACGGATGCGGTCCGCGAACGCCGCGAAGGCCGCCTCGAACGCCTCCCTGGTCCCGTAGTGGTCGAGGTGGTCCGGCTCGACGTTGGTCACCACCGAGACGAGCGGCCGGTAGGCCAGGAACGAGCCGTCGGACTCGTCCGCCTCGGCGACGAACGGTCCGTCGCCGTGCCGGCCGCCACCGACCGGTCCTGGCACGGTCAGCACCGTGCCGCCGATGGCGAACGACGGGTCCACCCCGGCGTGCAGCAGCGCGGTCGCCACCATCGCCGACGTGGTCGTCTTCCCGTGCGCACCCGCCACGGCGACGGAGTCCCGACCGGCCATCAGGGCGGCCAGCGCCTGGGACCGGTGCAGGACGCGCAGACCGGCCGCACGCGCGGCCGCCAGCTCGGGGTTGGTCTCCCGTACCGCGGAGGAGATCACGACCGTGTCGACGTCCCGTACCGCCGACGCGTCGTGCCCCACGTGCACGCGGACGCCGGCCTCGCGCAGGCCGGGCAGCGCCGGGCCGTCCTGGGCGTCGGAGCCCGAGACGTCCAGGCCGCGGGCGGCCAGCAGCGCCGCGACGGCGGACATCCCCGCACCGCCGACGCCGATCAGGTGCACCCGGCCGAGGGAGTCGACGGAGGGCACGTCGTCGCCCCGCTCCTCCCTACCGGTGGCACCGGGCTCCGGAGACGCCGGCGGCGAGGTCGGCCGTGCGACGGGCGGCAGCTGGTCGAGCACCAGCTGAGCCACCCGCTGCGCCGCGTCACGGACACCCACCGACGCGGCCGCTCGCGCCATCTGCTCTCGCTGCCGCACCGCGCCCGGTCCGACCAGCAGCGGCAGCACATGGGCGCGCAGCCACGACGCGTCCAGCGCCGTGTCGTCCACCAGGAGGCCACCCCCGGCGGCGACCACCGAGGCGGCGTTGAGGCGCTGCTCCCCGTTGCCGACCGGCAGCGGCACGTACACCGCCGGGATGCCGAGCGCAGCGAGCTCGCACACGGTGCCCGCGCCCGCGCGGCCGACCACCAGGTCCGCCACCGCGAGCGCCAGCTCCATCCGGGACAGGTACTCGAGCACGTGGTAGTGCTCCGCGCCGGGGAGATCCTCCGTGGCGCGGCGAACCGGGTCGGCCTTGCCGCGGCCGGTGAGGTGCAGCACCTGCACGCCGGAACCGAGCAGGTCGCTCGCGGCCGCCGAGACGGCACGGTTGATGCTGAGCGCACCGAGCGAACCCCCGGTGACCAGGAGCGTCGGGAGGTCGGGGTCGAGGCCCAGCTCGTCGGCCGCGCGACGCCGCGCCGCTGCGGGGTCGGTCGCGCGTTCGTCCAGCAGCGCGGCGACCGCAGGGCGCAAGGGCAGACCCGTCACCTGGGCGTGCGGCAGCACGGTTCCCGGGAACGTCACCGCGACGGCACGCGCCCACCGGGCTCCGAGCCGGTTCGCCAGGCCCGGCCGCGCGTTCTGCTCGTGCACCACGACGGGCAGCCCCCGGTGGCGCGCTGCGAGGTACGCCGGGGTGGACACGTAGCCGCCGAAACCCACGACGACCTGCGCCCCGGCGTCCTCCAGCGCGGACGTGGCGGCTCCGACCGCGGCGCGCAGCCGCGCGGGCAGGTGCAGCAGCGCCCCGCTCGGACGCCTCGGCAGCGGGACACGGGGGACGATGGCGAGCGGCAGGCCGTAGGCGGGCACCAGGTCCGACTCGAGGCCCTCGCGGGTGCCGAGCACGGTGATCCGGATGCCGGGACGCGCAGCGCGCAGCGCGTCGGCGACCGCCAGAAGCGGGTTGACGTGGCCCGCGGTGCCGCCCCCGGCGAGCAGGACCGAGCCCGGGTCGTCAGCCACGCGCGCGCCCCAGGACGGCCAGCGACCGGCGCACCACCGACGGTCGGGCCGCGAGCGCCTCGGCGGCACCCGGTTCCGAGCGGGCGAACGCCAGCACCACACCGATCGCGGCCATCGTCATGATCAGGGCTGAACCTCCGGCGGAGACGAGCGGCAGCGGGACGCCGATGACGGGCAGCAGACCGATCACCACGGCGATGTTGATCATCGCCTGGCCGACGATCCAGCACAGGATCGCGCCGGTGGTGATGCGGGCCATGGGGTCGGGGTGCCGCCGGATCACGCGGATCATCGCGAACGCGAGCAGCGCGAACAGGGCCAGCACCAGCAGGGTGCCGATGAGGCCGAGCTCCTCACCGATGATCGCGAAGATGAAGTCGTTGTGCGCGGCCGGCAGGTACGACCACTTCTCGCGGCTCTCCCCCAGACCCAGGCCGCCCCAGCCGCCGCTCGCGAGCCCCCAGCCGCCGTGCAACGTCTGGTAGCACTCGTTCTGCACGTCGCAGCTGCCGGACAGCCAGGACCGGATGCGGCCGACGCGGTTGTGGCCCAGGGTCACCAGCGGGATGACCGCCGCGACGCCGCCGACGACGAGTGTCACCAGGTACCGGCGCGGCACCGCGGCGATCCACATCGCACCGAACAGCAGGAGCAGCAGCACCATCGCGGTACCGAGGTCCTGGCCGAGCAGGACCGTCCCGATCGGGATGATGCCGCCGATCGGGATGACGGGGACCAGGGCGTGCTGCCAGCGGTGCAGCAGCGGCAGCTTGCGGGCGAGCACGGCGCCGAGCCACAGGGCGAGGGCCAGCTTCAGCGCCTCGGACGGTTGACCGGAGAACCCGGGGAGGCACACCCAGTTCTGGTTGCCGCCCGCCCCGCAGCCGAGGCCCGGCACGAACACCATCATCTGGAACACGACGCCGGCGGCGAGCGCGGGCCAGGCCAGCTTGCGCAGCACCCGCACCGGCAGCCGCGACGCGAGCAGCATCAGCGGCAGTCCGATCAGCGCGAACTTGGTCTGGTCCAGGAAGACGGCGTACGCCGAGTTGCCCTTCTGCAGGGACTCGACGCTGGAGCTCGACAGCACCATCACCAGGCCGATCACCAGCAGCAGGGCAGACGACCCCGCCAGCACGTAGTAGCTGGTCACGGCGCTGTTCCAGTGCCCGAGCGCGGAACGACGCCGCACCGGGTCCGCCGCGACGGCGTCCGGCTGGGCGGAGACCACGGGGTTCACGACTGCCCGGACAGGCCCCGGACGGCGGCAGCGAAGGCGTCGCCGCGCTCCGCGTAGGACGTGAACTGGTCCATGGACGCGCACGCGGGGGCGAGCAGCACGTTCACCGGGGTACCGGCGGGGGCCTGGGCGGCGAGCCGCTCGGCGGCCTGCACGGCACGGGTCATCACCGGTTCAGTGTCACCGGCGACCACCTCGACCACCGGGACCTGCGGCGCGTGTCGGGCCAGGGCGTCCCGCAGCGGTGCGCGGTCCACGCCGATCAGCACGACGGCGCGGAGCCGGTCGCGGCGCTGCTGCACGAGCTCGTCGAACGTGGCGCCCTTCGCGAGCCCGCCGGCGATCCACACCACGCTCGCCTCGCCGAACGCCGCGAGGGAGGCGGCGGCAGCATGCGCGTTCGTCGCCTTCGAGTCGTCGATCCAGGCGACCGAGCCGCGCTGCGCGACGGTCACGATGCGGTGCGCCCCCGGTGCGAAGGCGCGCAGGCCGGCACGGACGTCGGCCGGCGCGACGCCGTGGGCCAGGGCCAGCGCGGCAGCCGCCAGGGCGTTGGACACCACGTGCGGCGGCACCTGCCCGTCCGGACCGGCCAGCTGCGCGAGGTCGTCCAGGGTCGCCAGCTCCTGGGCGTGCGTGTGCCGCAGCCGCGCGAACCCCCGGTCGACCAGCACGTCCTCGACCACACCGACCTGACCGACCGACGGCACGCCGAGGGTGAACCCGACGGCGACGGCGCCGTCGACCACGTCCGCCTCCTCCACCAGCCGACGCGTCACCGGATCGGCCGCCGAGTACACGCAGGCCCGCTCCACCCGGTCGAGCACGCGCCCCTTGTCGGCCGCGTACGCCTCCATGGAGCCGTGCCAGTCGAGGTGGTCCGCCGCGACGTTGAGCACGGCCGCCGCCTGCGCCGCCATGCTGCTGGTGAAGTGCAGCTGGAAGCTGGACAGCTCGACGGCCAGCACGTCGTTGGCGGGGTCGGTCGCGGCGAGCACCAGCGGGTTGCCCACGTTGCCGGCGGAGACGGCGTGCTCACCGGCGGCCCGCAGGATCGACTCCAGCATCCCGACCGTCGTCGTCTTGCCGTTGGTGCCCGTGACGGCCAGCCAGGGCGCCGGCCCCGTGCCGTCCGCACGGTCGACCCGGACCCGCCAGGCCAGCTCGACCTCGCTCCACACCGGTACGCCGCGCTCGACGGCAGCCGCGAGCACGGGGTGCCGCGGCTGCAGGCCCGGAGAGGTCACGACGAGGTCGACCTCCGCGAGACCGTCGCGCGACAGGAAGTCGTCCGCGTCGTGCTCGTCCGCGGTACCGGGCCGGTCGTCGAACGTCCGGACCCGGGCCCCGAGCCGCTCGAGCACCTGCACGGAGGCACGCCCCGACAGACCGAGACCCGCCACCAGCACCCGCGCACCGGCCAACGTGACGTCCGGCGTGCCCGGCGACGCTGCCCTCGGACCGTCCACGCCGTCCGCCGAGCCGTCCACCGACGTCCGCACCTACCCCGCCACCCATTCCCCGTAGAACAGCCCCACGCCGAGAGCCACGAACAGCCCGGCGATGATCCAGAACCGGATCACGATCGTCACCTCGCCCCACCCCGACAGCTCGAAGTGGTGGTGCAGCGGCGCCATCTTCAGCACCCGTCTGCCGGTCGCCTTGAAGAAGCCGATCTGGACCACGTCCGACATCACGATGACGACGAACATGCCACCCAGGATCGCCGCGAGGATCTCGGTGCGCGTGAGGATCGAGAAGCCCGCCAGCGCGCCACCGAGCGCGAGGGAGCCGGTGTCGCCCATGAAGATCTGCGCGGGGCTGGCGTTCCACCACAGGAAACCGAAGAGCGCCCCGGTGATCGCGGCGGCGACCACGGCGAGCGCGAGCGGGTCCCGGGTCTCGTAGCAGCGAGGGCCCACCGAGCCGAGGATCTGGCAGGACTGCTTGAACTGCCACACGCCGACCACCACGTAGGCGCCGAAGACGATGAGCGAGACGCCGGTCGCCAGGCCGTCCAGGCCGTCGGTCAGGTTGACCGCGTTGGACCAGGCCGTGATCAGGAAGTTCGCCCAGACGACGAAGAGGATCAGACCGATCGCCGCGCCGGCGAACGCCAGGTTCAGGTCCGTGTCACGCACGAACGAGATGTGGGTCGAGGCGGGAGTGCGGAACCGCGCGTTGGGGAACTGCAGCGCGGCGACGGCGAAGGCGATCCCGACCACGCCCTGGCCGACGATCTTCGCCGCCGGTGACAGCCCGAGACTGCGCTGCCGGGAGATCTTGATGAAGTCGTCGAGGAACCCGACGACACCGAGCCCCGCCATGAGGAACAGCACGAGGATCGCCGACGCCGAGGGCGCCGTGCCGGTGAGGAGCAGGCCGGCCAGCCAGCCCACGATCGTCGCGACGATGATGACGACGCCGCCCATCGTCGGCGTGCCGCGCTTGGTGAAGTGCGCGGTGGGACCGTCCTGCCGGATGAACTGTCCGTAGCGCCGGCGCACCAGGAACCGGATCAGCAGCGGCGTGCCCAGCAGCGCGGCGACCATGGAGACGCCGCCGGAGATCAGGACCGCCTTCACTCGCCCGCTCCGACCAGCCGGTCGCCGAGCTGCCAGAGCCCGGACCCGTACGACGACTTCACCAGCACGACGTCGCCGGCGCGCAGCTCCTGGGCGAGGAACTGCTCGGCCGCGTCGATGTCGTCCGCCAGCACCACCTCGTCGCCCCACGAGCCCTCATGGTTCGCACCGTCGCGGATCGCTCGCGCACCGTCCCCGACCACCACGGTCAGCCCGATGTTGAGCCGGACGACGAGCCGGCCGATCGCGTCGTGGGCCTGGCGCGCTTCGGCACCCAGCTCGAGCATCTCGCCGAGGACCGCCACCGAGCGGCGGTCCCGGCCGGCGAGCTGCGCGAGGGCCTTCAGCGCGGCGCGCATCGAGTCCGGGTTGGCGTTGTAGGAGTCGTCGACCACGGTGACGCCGTCCGGACGGTCCACCACGTGCATCCGGTGGGGGCTCAGGGCGTCCGCGGACGACAGTCCGGCGGCGACGTCGGCCAGCTCGAGCCCGCCCACCAGCGCGGTGGCGGCCGCCGCCAGCGCGTTGTGCACGTGGTGCTCCCCCACCAGCCGCAGCCGCACCGACGCCGACCGCGGGGCGTGCGTGGTGCGAGCGTCGACCAGCGTGAACGCCGCCCGCCCGCGCTGGTCGAGCGTCACGTCGGTGGCGCGCACCTGCGCGGCCGGAGAAATGCCGAAGGTCACCACCGGTCCGGGGGCGAGCTCCGCCATCGCCATCACGCGATGGTCGTCGGCGTTCAGCACCGCGACGCCGTCGGACCGAAGACCGCGGACCAGCTCGGACTTGGCCCGAGCCGTCGCCTCGACACCGCCGAACTCGCCCAGGTGGGCGGCGCCCACGACGAGCACGACGGAGACGTCCGGCGGCGCGATCTGCGTGAGGTACTCGATGTGCCCGATGCCGGACGCGCCCATCTCGAGCACCAGGTGCGTCGTCGCCTCGTCCGCACGCAGCACCGTCAGGGGCAGGCCGATCTCGTTGTTGAACGAACGCACCGGCGCGACCGTCGGCCCGTCGGCCGCGAACAGCTGCGCCAGCAGGTCCTTCGTCGTCGTCTTCCCGACCGACCCGGTCACGGCGACGACCTGCAGCGCTGCACCGCCCGGCTCGGCCGCGGCCTCGCGCAGCCGGGCGAGCACCTCACGGGCCAGGGCGCCGAGCGCCACCGTCACGTCGTCCACCAGCACGGCGGGCAGGGTTCCTCCTGCCGGGTGCGGCACGTCGTGCGCCGCGAGCACCAGCACGGCGCCCGCCTCCACGGCTCGCGCCGCGAACGCGTGACCGTCGACGTGCTCGCCGGGCAGCGCGACGAAGAGCGCACCCGGGAGCACCTCGCGCGAGTCCGACACCACCGGACCGCTGACGACGGTCCCCGGGTGCACCCCGGACAGCACGCCGCCCGTCGCGGCCGCGACCTCGGCCGCCGTGAGGGCGATCACGCGTGCAGCCCGGATGCCGCACCGGCCGCGGCGAGCCGCTCGTCCCGGACGGCGGTCAGCACGTCGCGGTCGTTGTAGCGGTGGAACACCCCCGCGATCTCCTGAGTCGGCTCGTGCCCCTTGCCCGTGATGATCACCGTGTCCTCGTCGCCTGCCAGGTCGAGGGCGCGCCGCACGGCGTCGGCACGGCCGGTCGTCACCTCGAGCACGTCCACAAGATCGGGTCGCTGCGCGCGGGCACCCTCCAGGATGGCCGCCCGGATCGACGCCGGGTCCTCCGAACGCGGGTTCTCGTCGGTCACGACGACGACGTCCGCCAGCCGCGCCGCGATCTCGCCCATCATCGGCCGCTTGCCGCGGTCCCGGTCGCCGTCGGACCCGAGCACGATCACCAGGCGTCCCGGCGTGATCGGCCGGACGGCCTCCAACGCCAGCACCAGCGCGTCCGGCGTGTGGGCGTAGTCGACGAGCGCCAGCGGGAAGCCGCCGCCGCGCTCGATCACCCGCTCCATCCGGCCGGGGATCTCGTGCGCGTGCGCGACCGCCTCGATCGCGGTCGGCAACGGCACGCCCGCCGTGTGCGCCAGCACCACCGCCGTCGCGGCGTTGGAGACGTTCACCAGTCCCGGCAGCGGGCTGGCGGCGTGGTGCCTCGCACCGTCGGGCCCTCGGAGCACGAAGCTCGAGCCGACGCCGTCGAGCCCGATCTGCGCCTCGACCACCGCCCAGTCGGCCGCGTCACCCACCGGGTCCCCGACATGGGTCGCCACCGTCTGCACCGGGATCGGTGCGGAGGCAGCAAGGCGCCGGCCCCACTCGTCGTCGACCACGACGACGCCCCGTCGCGCCTGGTCGGCCGCGAACAGCCGCGACTTGTCGGCGAAGTACGTCTCCATGTCGCCGTGGAAGTCGAGGTGGTCGCGCTGCAGGTTGGTGAAGCCGACCACGTCGAAGACCAGACCGCGGACGCGGCCCAGCGCGAGCGCGTGCGACGAGACCTCGGTGCTCATCGCCGTCGCGCCGCGCTCCGCCGCCAGCGCGAGGATCGCCTGCAGGACCGGCGCCTCGACCGTCGTGCGGGGGCTCTCGATCGCCTCGTCCCCGATCCGCAGCTCGACCGTGCCGAGCACCGCCGTCACGCGGTGCACCGCGCGCAGCGCCGCGTCGACGAAGTACGTGGTGGTCGTCTTTCCGTTGGTCCCGGTGACCCCGACGGTGACCAGTCCCTCGCCAGGGTCTCCGTGGACCCACGCGGCCACCGGCCCCGCGAGGCCGCGCGGATCGGCCGCGACGAGCACCGGAACCCGTGCCGCCACACCGGCGGCGACGGCTGCCGCCAGCCCCGCGTCGTCGGTCAGCACCGCGACGGCGCCCGCGTCGACGGCCTGCTCGGCATACCGCGCGCCGTGCACGGTGAACCCCGGGACGGCGACGAAGAGGTCGCCCGGCTGCACGTCGCCGCTGGCCATGCTGACCCCGCTGACGACGCTGCCGGCGACCGGAACACCCTCCGCCACCAGGGCGAACGCCTCGACCAGATCGTCCACCCGACGGGCCGGGGGACTGAGCGGACGCATCCGTCCCTGGGGGGAGGTCATGGGGAGAATCTACCCGGCCGCTCTCTGGCGCCCGGTCACCAGGTGGTCGGGAACAGGGACGGCTTGCTGCCCGACGGCGCTACGCCCAGCTCGGACAGCGCGAACCCGGCCACGTCGCTGAACACGGGCGCGGCGACGACACCGCCGTAGATCGACGTCTTGGGGTTCTGCACGAAGACGCCCACGACCAACCGGGGCGCGTCGGCGGGCACGACACCGATGAAGGAGGCGGTGATGCCACCGGTCTGCATGTCCTGCGCCGTCCCGGTCTTGCCCGCGACCTGGTAGCCGGGGACGGCCGCTGACGTCCCCGTACCGTCGTTGACGACGCTGCCGAGCATGGTGAGCAGCGTCTGGGCGGTCTGGGGGGACACCACGCGGACACCCGCGGCCCCCGGCGTCGGTGTGTACGTGCCGTCCGGCCCTGTCCACCCGGCGATGAGGTGCGGCTGCGGACGGACACCGCCGTTCGCGACCGTCGCGTAGACGTTCGTGGCCTGCAGCGCGTTCACCGACAGGCCCTGGCCGAAGAGCACCGTGTACTGCGTACGTCCGTCCCACTGGTCGGCCGGGTGCAGGATCCCGGCCGTCTCACCCGGCAGCTCCACGCCCGTGGGCGTGCCGAGACCGAACTTCGTCAGGTACGAGTACCTCTGGTCCTTGGTCAGCTGCTGACCGATCATCACCGTGCCGGCGTTGGAGGACTGCGCCAGGATCCCCGTCGTCGTCCACTGCTCGACGCCGTGCTGCTCCGCGTCGTGGAACGCCTGACCGTTCGGCGCCGTGTACTCGTACGGCACGGAGAGCTGCGAGGTCGGGGTCGTGAGGCCGGATTCGAGCAGGGCCGCCATGGTGATGACCTTGCCGGTCGATCCAGGCTCGAACGCGTCGGACACCGCCCGCGAGAGGGCGTCCGCCGCTCCGGCGCCGGGCTTGTTCGGGTCGATCGAACCGGAGTCGGCCACCGCGTACAGAGCACCCGTCGCCACGTCCTCAACCACGACCGTCGCGGAGTCGGCGCCCGTCGCGGCCTTCTGCGCGTCCGCGGCCTCCTGCGCCTTCCACTGCAGGTCCGACAGGATCGTCAGCCGTGCGGACTGACCGGCGACCGCCGGCGTGCCCGTCGAGTACCCGCCCGGGATCGCCTGACCGCCGGCACCCCGTTCGTAGGTCTCCGAGCCGGCCGTCCCGGTCAACCGGGAGTTCAGGGTGTACTCCAGGCCCTGCAGGCCCTTCCCGTCGGCGTTCACGAACCCGACGATGTTCCCCGCCAGCGTCCCCTTGGGGTACACCCGGTCGGCGACCTTCTCCACCATGACGCCGTCGATCCGCAGAGCCTGCACCGAGCGCGCGACCTCCGGCAGCACACCCTTGGCCACGTACCGGAACGTCGAGCTGCCCGCCAGCTCACCCCCCAGCTCGGCCGGGTTCGCGCCCAGCACCGGGGCGAGGCGCGCCGCGACGCCGGCGGCGCCGTCGGGCGCCCCGGTCCCACCCGTGCTGCGGTACTTGGTGATGGTGCGCTGGTTGACCGAGATGTCGTAGCGCTCCACCGACGTGGCGAGCGGGACACCGGCCGCGTCGGTGATCTGGCCCCGCTGCCCGAGCACGGTGAAGGACGAGAGGCGCTTCTCCAGGGCCACCTTGGCGATCGCCGGACCGGCGATGCCCTGGACCCACACGAGCCGGCCCGCGAAGGTCGCCAGCACCAGGACGAGCACCACCACGAGCGCGGTGACACGGCCGCGCGGACCGGCCTCGCGCACCGGCCGGGGGCCCCGCTGGGTCGGCACCTGCAGCAGCCGAGCCGCCTCGCCGACCACGCGCCGGCCCGCCGGGGTGCGGACCGCCGCCTGAGCCATGCCGGCTACGTTGTCACGCCGAGGCGCACGTGCGGCTGCGCCGCGCTGCGCGGGCCGGCCGGTGCCGCGGGACGGCGTCGCCCCCGTGCGCGTCGGCGTGCTCATCCCGCCGCAGCCGGCGCCGGCGCGCCCTGGACGGAGCCGTCGGACAGCCGCAGCCAGCCCGTGCCGTTGGCCGGAACCATCCCGATGCCGCGCGCCGCCTGGGCCAGGCTGGCCGGCGCGGACCGTGCATCGAGCTGCGCGACGAGGTCGAGCTGGTCCTGCTGCAGGCGACCGAGGCGGCTGGTCAGCGACGAGCGCTCGAACGCGCCGCCGGCCATCGACGTGTTCAGCAGCAGGGCGGACAGCAGCGCCGCACCGAGGATCGCCATGCAGAGGAAGACGAACGGCACGCGGGTGCGCGCCTGCTGCGGCGCCCGGACCACGCGCAGCCGGGGGCGTGCGGCCGGCGCGGGACGGGGTGCCAGGGAGACGGGCGTGCCCGCCCGCAACGGCTGAGCGCTCATGCGGCGGCTCCTCTCGAGGATGTGCGGCCCGGTAGCAGGTGTGTCGGCGTCGCTCGCAGGCGTTCCGCGGCGCGCAGCCGGACGGACTGGGCGCGGGGGTTCGTGGCCACCTCGTCCGGCCCGGCGAGCTCGGCACCCCGGGTCAGCAGCCGCAGGTACGGCGCGTGGTCCGCCGGCTCCACCGGCAGCCCGGCCGGCGCGCTCGAGGTGGCACCGACGGCGAGCTCCCGCTTGACCAGCTTGTCCTCGAGCGACTGGTAGGCCTCGACGACGATGCGCCCTCCGACGGCGAGCGCCTCGACGGAGGCGGGCAGGGCACGGGCCAGGGCGTCCAGCTCGCCGTTCACCTCGATGCGCAGGGCCTGGAACGTGCGCTTGGCGGGATGGCCGCCCTGCGCCCGGGCCGCGGCCGGGATCGAGGCGCGCACGACGTCCACCAGCTCGCTGGTGCGCGTCAACGGCCGCCGGCTGCGCTCGCGCACGACCGCGCGGGCGATGCGCGGCGCGAACCGCTCCTCGCCGTAGGTGCGCAGCACGCGGACCAGCTGCTGCTCGTCGTAGGTCGCCAGCACGTCCGCCGCCGTCGGTCCGGTGCTCGGGTCCATGCGCATGTCCAGCGGGGCGTCGTGCGCGTAGGAGAAGCCCCGTTCGGCCTCGTCGAGCTGCAGCGACGAGACGCCGAGGTCCATGAGGACGCCCTGCACCAGGTCGATGCCGAGGCCGTCGAGCACCGCCCGCACCTCGTCGTAGACCGCGTGGACCGCCGTGAAGCGGTCGCCGAAGGGAGCCAGCCGCCGGCTGGCCAGCTCGAGCGCCTGCGGGTCCCGGTCCAGACCCACGACCCGCGCCTGCGGGAACGCACGAAGCACACCCTCGGTGTGACCGCCCATGCCGAGCGTGGAGTCCACCATCACGGCGCCCGGGTTGCCGAGCGCCGGCGCGAGCAGCTCGAGGCAGCGGGCCAGGAGGACGGGGACGTGCCGGGCTGCGGTGTCGTCGGTCGGCTGCTCCACGGCGCTCTCCTCTCCTGGTCCTGGTCGGGTTCCGGGCCGGGCGTCCGGCGCGAGCTCTCGGGTACTGCCTGTCGGTGCTGTCTCGGTGCTGGTGCTGCGAGTCGTTGCTGGTCGGAGGCCCTCCACCGTCCGACCAGATCCCCCACCGGCTGTGCTGGCGCCGGGGAAGTGCGTCAGCACGGACGGGAGGAGGTCTCGCCGGGCGGTCGGGTGGAGCTGCGGGCTTCGTGCGGTGGTGCGGACTGCGGTGGTGCGGACTGCGGTGGTGCGGACTGCGGTGGTGCGGACTGCGGTGGTGCGGACTGCGGTGGTGCGGACTGCGGTGGTGCGGACTGCGGTGCTGCGGACTGCGGTGGTGCGGACTGCGGTGGTGCGGACTGCGGTGGTGCGGACTGCGGTGCTGCGGACTGCGGTGCTGCGGACTGCGGTGCTGCGGACTGCGGTGGTGCGGACTGCGGTGGTGCGGACGAGGTGACGGTCAGATGCCTTGCGGGAACACCTCCTCGGCGGTCTCGGCGTACTGCGCCTCCTGCTCGGCCAGGTACGTCTCCCACGCCTGCAGGTCCCAGAGCTCGACGCGGTTGCCGGCGCCGATCACGGCGACGTCGCGGTCGAGGCCGGCGTACTTGCGCAGCACCGGCGGGATGGAGATGCGGCCCTGCTTGTCGGGGAGCTCGTCACTCGCCCCCGACAGCAGCACGCGCAGGTAGTCACGGGCCTGCTTGCTGGTGACCGGGGCGGCCTGGGCGTGCTCGTGCATCCGGCGGAACTCGTCCAGCGGCAGCAGGAACAGGCAGCGCTCCTGACCCCGGGTCAGGACCAGACCCGGCGCCAACCGGGCGCGGAACTTGGCGGGCAGGATCAGCCGCCCCTTGTCGTCCAGCCGGGGTGTGTACGTGCCCAGGAACGGCGCGACGGAGCCCAGGACCCCGCCGAACGCCTCCTCGGACACCACGCCTCCCCTCGCCCGAGCACTCCCGACCTCACCACCGCGCACCACGCTACTCCACTTCCCTCCACCGAGCCCGGTAGGAGAGGGCTTTTTCACCCCTCCTGGCGCGCGAAGTCGCAGGTCAGCCGCCGTGGTGGAAAGTGGAGGGTGGGACGCGGCGGAGATCGCTCGGTCGGGCGACGAGCACCGTGCCGACCCGCACCGCGGCGGTCTCGTCGGCCCACGCGCTCGGCGCTACGCCGCCTGCGGCGTCGTGACGTCGGCCTGCGCGCCACGCACGTCGGGCGCACCCGCTCAGGTGGAGGGAAGTGGGGCGGGCAAGTGCGCCGGCCGACGCGCTGCGGGATCGGTGGCACCGCACGTAGGCTCAGCCCACCTGCCCTGCGAGGAGGAGCGATGACGACCGACGTGCCATCCGGGTCGCAGCTGGACGACGTCGTCCACGTGACGGGCCGGATGCGCGCAGGGATCGAGTCGGTCATCACCGGACGCCCGGACCTGGTCCGAGTCAGCCTGGCGGTCCTCTTGGCAGAGGGCCACCTGCTCCTGGAAGACGTGCCGGGGGTGGGCAAGACCACGCTGGCCAAGGCGATCGCCCGGTCGATCGACTGCACGGTGGGCCGGATCCAGTTCACCCCGGACCTGCTGCCGAGCGACCTGACCGGCGTGAACATCTACCGGACCCAGACGCACGAGTTCGAGTTCCGCCCGGGTCCGGTCTTCGCCCACGTCGTGATCGGCGACGAGATCAACCGCGCCTCCCCCAAGACGCAGTCGGCGCTGCTGGAGTGCATGCAGGAGGCGCAGGCGACCGTCGACGGACGCTCGTACCCGCTGCCCCGCCCCTTCCTCGTCGTCGCGACCCAGAACCCGGTGGAGATGGAGGGGACGTACCCGCTCCCCGAGGCACAGCGGGATCGCTTCATGGCGCGCCTCGCGGTCGGTTACCCGAGCGTCGAGTCGGAGCTCGAGATGCTCGACATCCAGGAGCGGTCCGACCCGATCGACGAGCTGCGTCCGGCCACCGACGCCGAGCACGTCGCCGCGATGATCGAGGTGGTCCGGCACCTGTACGCCTCCGCCGCGGTCAAGCGTTACGTGGTCGACCTGGTCGGGGCGACGCGGGACGACCCGGGCCTTCGGCTCGGCGCCTCGCCACGCGCCGCCATCCAGCTGCTCCGTGCCGCCAAGGCGGTGGCCGCCATGGCCGGTCGGGACCACGTGCTCCCGGACGACGTGCAGCAGCTCGCGGTACCGGTCCTGGCGCACCGCCTGCTCCCGAGCACGGAGTCGCGCCTGTCCGGGCGCACCACCGCGCGGATCGTCGAGGACGTCGTCGAGCGGACGCCGCTGCCCGCACCGGCCGCCACCTCGGCCCGGGTGCGTCGCGCGGCAGGCTGATGGTCCCGCGGCCGACCGTCCGGGGCTGGGCGCTCGTCGCGGGCGGCCTGCTCTCCACGGTGCTCGGCGCCCTTCTGGGCGCGGTCGACCTGGTGCGCATCGGCATCGTCGCCCTGGTCCTGGTCGCCGGCGCCGAGGTCGGCGTGGCCGTCACCGTCCCGGGGCGGGGACGGCACCGGATCGAGGTGCGTCGGTCCGTCGAGCCGAACCCGGTGCACGTCGGTGAGGACGCCGACGTGCAGGTGGACGTGCTCGCGCCGGACTCCGGGGCACGGGTGCGGCTCGCCGGTCTCCGGTTCGCCGAGCAGGCTGCGACGGAGCTGTCCGGCGGCCGCCCGTTGCGGGCGAGGGTGACCCGCTCTCCCGGGCGGGTGACCGTGCGCTACCCGGTGCGGGCGACCCGACGCGGCCGATGGCCGATCGGCCCCCTCGTCGTCACCCACGGTGACCCCTTCGGCGTGGTGCGCTCCCCCGCGACCCTGGGTGGCGCGGCCGACGTGGACGTCTGGCCGGAGGTGGTCGCGCTGCCGCCGCCGAGCGACGTCCTGGTCGACGAGCCGGATCGCGTGACCCTCGGGGCGCGCACCCCGTCGCCCGACGACGCGGCCCTGCGCGACTACCGGGAGGGCGACGACCTGCGGCGCGTGCACTGGCGCAGCAGCGCACGGCGCGGGGCCCTGCTGGTGCGCTCGGACGAACGCGCGGGCATGAGGCCGGTCAGCGTGCTGCTCGACCAGCCCGTCCGGTCCAAGACGCTCGAGTGGTCCATCTCGTTGGCCGCCTCGATGGCGCTGGCGATGCTCGAGGGCGGGCACCCGGTGCGCCTGGTCGGCCTCGAGCCGACCGCCGGCGACGACGTGTCGGAGATCCCCGAGTTCGTGCACTCCCGCAGCGGTCCGCAGGCACGTGCCACGCTGCTGAACCGGACGATCGACCTGGTGGGCCCCCGCACCGACGCAGAGGCGGAGCAGCGTCTGCTCGACGGGGTGCGGCTGCTCGAGACGGCCGAGGGTGGAGCGGAGATGGTCCTCGCCGTGCTCGGACCGCTGTCCGCACGCGCTCGAGCGGCACTGGTGCACGCCAGCAGCTCCTCGCACAGCTGGGCCGTGGTGCGGACGGACGGCCGGAACCCGGCCGAGGCCGCCGGTGCCGAGCACACGGTCCGGGCACTGCAGCGCGCCGGCTGGCGGGTCGGTCGCGCGACGGTCGGTGAGGACCTGATGGTCTGCTGGCGACGCCTGCTCGGGAGCGCGGCGTGACGACCGCCGACCGCGTCGAGGGCAACACGCGAGGCTGGCTCTCGTCGGCCCTCTGCGCACTGGCCACGTGCGCAGCCCTCGTGGCCCTCGGTCGGCTCATCCAGCCGGGCCGCTGGCCGGCGGTCGCCTGCGCTGCGGTGATCCTCCTGGCGGCGGTCATCGCCGCCGTCCGCTCGCTCACGGGCTCCCCCTGGGTGCCGACGGTCGTCGGCGCCGTCGTCGCCTTCGCCGGCCTCGTCGTGCGGTACGGCGCACCGCCCGGGGGTACCCAGGTGCTCCCGACGCCGGACGCCGTGCGGCGCACGTGGGCGCTGGCAGGCGAAGGTGTCGCCCTGATCCAGGGCTCGTTGGTGCCGATGCCGTCGAACCGGTCGGCGGAGGTGCTGGTCGTCGCTGGCGCGGCGGCGGTGCTGCTCCTCGTCGACGCGCTCGCGCTCGGCGCCGGCGCGCCCGCGCTCGTCGCGCTCCCCCTGAGCGCCCTGTGGGTGCCCGCCGTGGTGCTCGGCTACCCGGCGTCCGGCTGGGCCGTCTTCTGGACGGGCCTGGCGTACCTGATGCTGCTGGCGCTGACCACGGCACCCGGAGGTCCGCAGGCCGACCTGGTCCGTCGCTCGAGCACGGCATTCGCCGCCGCGGCCGGGGCGGTGGTGCTCGCGCTCGTCGCGGCGCCCGCCGTCGCGGCGTTCCCCGGCTGGTCGAGCGTGCGGCTGCCGACCCTCGGCGACGGTCCGAGTGGTCCGCTGGTCCTCTCGAGCAACCTGGACCTGCGCGACAGCCTCGGCTCCCGGTCCAGCCAGGTGGTGCTCCGCTACACGGTGTCCCGCCCTGCACCGCAGGACGGGACCGGACCCAGCCCGGGCGCGACGTCCGAGGTGCCGTTGTCGATCGGTCCCCTGCGTGCCTTCACGCTCAGCTCGTTCGACGGTCGCCAGTGGTCCCGGGCCGGCGACGGCCCGGTGTTCCCGTTCGACGGCGGGTCGTGGCTCGGCACCGACTCCGCGACCCCGGACCCCGCCCGGGAGCTCGACGTGCAGGTCCGGCTCGAGTCCCTGCGCGAGACCCGCCTGCCCATCACCACCTTCCCGCGCACGGTGGCGGTGGACGGCACCTGGCGGTACGACCCGCAGCGCGACGAGGTCGTCGGGACCCAGGCCACCGCCGCGGGTCAGACGTACTCGATGCAGGTCGAGGTGCAGGACCTCAGCGCCGACCAGCTCATCGCCGCCGGTGCCGGTGCGCCGTCGGGCAGCGAGAACTACCTGGAGGTGCCTGCCACCCAGCACCTCGCGGACATCACGGCGCGCGCCAACCAGATCGTCGGGAACGCCACGACGGCCTACGACAAGGCGATGGCGCTGCAGCAGTACTTCCGCTCCGGGGCGAACTTCACCTACGACACCAAGGTGCCTCCGGCGACGTCCCAGGACGCCGTGTGGGACTTCCTGCAGTCCCGGCGGGGCTACTGCGTCCAGTTCTCCTCGGCGATGACGTTGATGGCGCGCATCCTCGGCATCCCGGCACGCGTCGCCGTCGGCTTCCTGCCGGGGACGCAGACCGGCAACGACGGTGAGTACGTGGTCACCGGCAAGCAGGCGCACGCCTGGCCCGAGCTGTACTTCGCGGGCTACGGATGGGTCCGGTTCGAGCCGACGCCGGCCGTCCAGACGGGTGCCCCCCCGGCCTGGAGCGACCCGTACGTCCGCTCGACCGGTCCCGGTGCGCAGGGTCCCAACGACCTCGGCCGCGCCGGCCAGGCCGCGACCGGTGGCGCGACCGGCGCCCCGGCGCAGGCGCCGCACCAGACGGTGACCACCACCGTCCACGGCAGCTGGGTGCCGACAGCGGTCACGATGGGACTGGTCCTGCTCGCCGCCGCCGCCGCGCTGCTCGTGTGGCGGCGCCTCCGGCGCCCCCCGGAGCTCAACGCCGAGCGGGCGTGGCACACGCTACGGCGCCGCCTCGCGAAGCGGCACATCACGTGGGCCGACTCGACCACCCCACGGGGTTGCGTCCGTACGGTCCAGGACACGCTGCTGGAGCTGACCGGGCGCGAGCTCCAGGGCGCTGCGTTGGAGGGCCTCACCGAGCTTGCCCGGACGGTCGAGGACGAGCGCTACGCACCTGCCCAGAGCCCACAGACGTCGAGCCAGCTCCATCACTGGATCGGCGAGACCCTCCGCGGGGTCGACGACCTGGTCAGCGACCGCCCTGGTCGCGCCGCCGCTCCCAGCGGGCCTCCAGCCGGGCCATGAAGCCCTGCTTCGAGACGGACTTCCGCACCGGCCGGTGCACCTTGCCGTCCGTGCCCACCACGCCCTGAGGCCCGGCTGACCGCCGGGGCATCGCGAAGGCGAGGGCGACCGAGGCGAACATCAGCACGAAGCCGATCGCCCCGAGCCACGGCTTCGAGTTCGCCGCACCGAGGACCAGCAGCAGCAGCCCGACCACGGCGCCCGTGCCCGTGAGGACGAACCGCACCACGGGACGGCGTCGGCGCTGGGTGAGGGTGTTCGCCAGACGCGGATCGTCTGAAGCGAGCTGGCGCTCCATCTGCTCGAGCACTCGCTGCTCGTACTCGGAGAGTGGCATGGCGACCTCCGATGCACCGATGGACCACGGCCTCTGGTCGCCTCAGGATAGATCGACCGGCACGAAGGTGGTAGTCGAGCGAGCGGGCGCCGCCTCGACCGAGCCCGTCCGGATGGCCTGGGTGCCGAAACGGGAACGAACGGCGTCCATGGCCCGCTCGGCGTCTCGACGCCCCGAGGTCTGCGCCGCGGCCTCCTCGAGAGTCGGCTGACGGACGGTCGTGGCGGCAGGTGAGAGCCCTTCCGCACGGACGCCGACCAGCCGGACCGGAAGACCGCCGAGGTCGACGCCGGCGAGCAGGGCGCGTGCCGCCAGGTAGATCTCGCGGCCGACGTCGGTGGGCGTGGTGAGCGTCCGGGCACGGCTCAGCGTCCGGAAGTCGGAGGTCCGCACCTTGATCGCGACGGTGCGCGCGACCATTCCGTGCCTGCGCAGCCGGGCCGCGCACCGGTCCGCCAGCTCCAGCACCTTGGTCTGCACCACGGCGAGGTCGGACACGTCCGCGACGAACGTCTCCTCGGCGCCGATCGACTTCTCCTCGCGGCCCGGCTGCACCGGACGAGGGTCCCGGCCCCACGCGAGGTCGTACAGGTGCTCACCCGCCACCTTGCCGACCGCCCGTCTCACGGTGTCCACCTCGCTGTCCGCCAGCTCGGCGACCGTCCTGATGCCCCACCGGGCCAGCGCCGCCTCCGTCCGCTCGCCGACGCCCCACAGCGCGCCGACGGGAAGGATCCGCAGGAAGTCCACGGTCGCCGCCCGGGGGACGAGGAGGACCCCGTCGGGCTTGGCGTGGCCGGACGCGAGCTTGGCGACGAACTTGGTCGACGCGATGCCGACGGAGCACGTGATGCCGTAGCGCTCCCGCACCCGGGTGCGGATCAGCGCCGCGATCGCCGTGGGTGGTCCGATGCGACGCCGCGCACCGGCCACGTCGAGGAACGCCTCGTCCACGCTCACCTGCTCCACGAGCGCGGTCACGTCGCGGAGCACCGACATCACGCCCTCGGACACCTCGTGGTACGCGTGGTGGTCGGGCGGGACGACGACGGCCTGCGGGCACATGCGCAGAGCCGTGGACATCGGCATCGCGGAGTGCACACCGAACGCCCGGGCCTCGTAGGTCGCGGCGAGCACGACTCCTCGCTGGGCACCGCCGACGATCACGGGCAGCCCGCGCAGCTGAGGCCGACGCGCGAGCTCGACGGAGGCGAAGAACGCATCCATGTCGACGTGGAGGATGGTGCACCCGTCCTCCTCGCTGCCCCAGTCCCGCTTGGCCGCGGCGGACCGGGGACCGCGGCTCATGAGGCCCTCGCGGTGTGGGCCTCGCCGTCGAGATACGTCCGCACCACGTCGACGAAGTCCTCCGCCTCGACGAGCGCCTGCTCGGCACGAGGACCGGTGACGAGGTCGAACCGACCCGCCTCGACCGCCGCCCGCAGCGGCGCCGCGTCCGCGAAGACCGCCCCCCACCGGCTCAACGACGGCGCGACGGAGCCGAGCTGGCCCCACACCGTGCGAGGCGCCGAGCGTCCGGCCGGTGCACCCTCGGCCGCGACGACGGCCGCCGCGGCCCGTACGGCCGCGAGGTGCGCATGGGACAGCTGCTCCCACGGCTCGGCGGAGAACTGGGCTGCCACGAGCTCTGCGTCGGCGCGGGCGAGCAGCTGACGGACGCGCGACGGAACCGGCGCACCGCCTGTGGTCACCGACCTCGGCCTCGTCGCTCTCATCTCCGCACCTCCCGCCCTCATCATCGAACAGGTGTTCGATCGCCGTCAACCCGGACGGTACGATGGCCGCGTGCCGCCATCCCCGGGGCGTCCCCGACGGCGCCCACCCTCGCACCGACCACCCACACGGTCCGTGCCGGGCGACGAGCGATGGCCGCAGGAGCCGGTGCGAATCAGCACGGGCACGGCGCAGGTGGTCCAGACGGCCGACGACCCGGACGGCGTCACGCTCCTGGTCAACGGCGTGCCGAGCTCGCACCTGGACCTCGCCGACCCCACGCGGCTCGAGTTCGAGTACATGCAGCAGATGACGGCCGTGCTGGACGCCTTCCGGCCTCCGCCCGCCGCGCTCACGGTGGTGCACCTGGGCGCCGGCGCCTGCACCCTCGCTCGGGCCGTACACGCGGCGCGGCCCGAGTCCCGGCAGCTGGCCGTGGAGCTGGACGGGCAGCTGGCGGCGCTGGTGCGCACGTGGTTCGACCTGCCGCGGTCGCCCGCGCCGCGGATCCGGGTCGGCGACGCACGCACCGAGCTGAGCCGTCTGCCGGACGGCTCGGCGGACGTCGTCGTCCGCGACGTGTTCGCCGGCGACCGCACCCCCGACCCGCTCACCACCGCCGAGCTGACCGCGGACGTGAGCCGGGTGCTGCGGCCCGGCGGTCTCTACCTCGCCAACTGTGCCGACCGTCCGCCGCTCACGCTGGCACGCTCGGAGGTGGCGACGGTCGCCTCGGTGTTCACCCACGTCGCCGCCATCGCCGAGCCGGCTCAGCTGAAGGGGCGCCGGTACGGCAACGTCGTCCTCGCGGCGACCGACTCGCCCGCCGTGCTGGACTCCCCCGCGCTGGCCAGGGCGCTGCGGTCCCTCCCCGTGCCGGCGCACCTGCTGCACGGCACGGAGCTGAGCGGCTTCGCGGGCCGGGCACCCGTCCGCCACGACGTGGACGCGGCGCCACACCCCTGACCGCCGGACACACGTCGGGGCCGCACCCCCACGAGGTGCGGCCCCGACGTTCTGGATGTGGTCCTCTACCGGAGAGCCCCGAAGGGGCCGCCGATCAGAGGGGACGGACGTGCTCGGCCTGCGGGCCCTTCGCGCCCTGCGTGATCTCGAACTCGACGCGCTGGCCCTCGTCCAGCGACCGGTAACCCTGGGTGTCGATCGCCGAGTAGTGGACGAAGACGTCGGCGCCGCCGCCGTCCTGGGCGATGAACCCGTAGCCCTTCTCGGCGTTGAACCACTTGACAGCACCCTGTGCCATGTCCTGATTCCTTCTGTCCCACCGGTGACGGCGCAGGCCCGCTGCCTCCGCCGTGCCGCAATGCCTCACGTGCTGCCCCGGGGTGGCACCGCCAAGCGCCGGTCAAGCGTCCGTACGTCACTGCAACGCAGGCATCCTTGCACGTGGGACGTGACGCACGCCACGGTTCTGGGACGAACGGACCTCGCTCCACGCAACGATCTGGTAAAGGGCTAACCCTCGTCGGACTGCTCGGCGAGGAACCGCTCGAACTCGGCGCCGAGCTCGTCCGCGGTCGGCAGCTCGTCGGTCGAGGCCAGCAGGTTCGTCCGCCCGATGCTCCGGGTGAAGGCGTCGTACTGCTCCTCGAGCGCGTGCACCAGGGAGGCGACCTCCTCGGAGCCGGCCACCTGCTCGTCGATCTGCCGCAGGGTCTCGTGCGCGGCCGACTCAAGCGCCCCGACCTTCAGCTGAAGGCCGGTCGCGCGCTCGACCCGCCCGAGCGCCGCGATGGCGGCCTGCGGGAAGGGCGACTGGGACAGGTAGTGCGGGACGTGCACCGCGAAGCCCATCGCGTCGTGCCCCGACTGACCGAGGCGGTACTCGAGGAGCGCCTGGGCGCTGGCCGGGACCTGCACGGTGCCGAACCACGCCGGCTGGTCCGCGACCAGCTCGGGCCTGGTGCCGTGCGCGGTGACGGACACCGGCCGCGTGTGCGGCAGACCCATCGGGATGCCGTGCAGGCCGATGGTCAGCGGCACGTCGAAGCGCTCCACCACCTGACGGACGGCGGCCACGTACCGCTCCCACTGCACGTCCGGCTCGGTGCCGTGCAGCAGCAGGAAGGGCACGCCCTGCTCGTCCTCGACCAGGTCGACCGCGAGCTCGGGCTCGTCGTACGACGTCCAGGTGGTGGAGTCGAAGGTCATCGCCGGCCGACGGGAGCGGTAGTCCATCAGCTGGTCGACGTCGAACGTGACCAGCCGGCGGGACCCGAGCTGCTCGGTCAGGTGCTCCGCGGCGAGCTGGCCGGCCTGGCCGGCGTCGACGAACCCGCGGACGGCGTGCACCAGCACCGGGCCGGAGCCAAGGGTCGCACCGCGCGCGTCCACCTCAGCGGCGACCTGCGGGTCGACGTCGTAGATCTCGCTGGGATCCAGCATGTGGCGCCTCGCTCGTCCTCGTCCTGCGCCGGGCGGTGCACCCGGTCGAGGGTCACAACGCCGCGACGCCCGCGACTCTTCCCGGGACGGTTCCGCCGCGGGAGCCGTCGGCGTGAGCGTGCGTCAGTGCGCGGGGAGCCGCACGATCTCGACGAAGAACTCGTCGATCTGGCGCACCACGTCGATGAACCGGTCGAAGTCCACCGGCTTGGTCACGTAGGCGTTCGCGTGCAGCGAGTAGCTGCGGACGACGTCCTCCTCGGCCTCCGAGGTGGTCAGCACGACGACCGGGATCTTGCGGAGCTCGTCGTCGGACTTCAGCGCCTGCAGCACCTCCCGGCCGTCCATCCGAGGCAGGTTGAGGTCGAGCAGGATCAGGTCCGGCGTCGGGGCCTGCGCGTGCTGCCCCTGCTTGCGCAGGAACTCCAGGGCGCTGACGCCGTCGGACACCACGGCGAGGCGGTTGCGCAGCTTGTTGTGCTCGAACGCCTCGCGCGTCATCAGGACGTCCCCGGGGTCGTCCTCCACCAGCAGCACGTCGATGATCTTCTGGTCCGGCACGGGTGCACCGTCCTCTCGTCTCGTCAGGCCCCGGTCGGGCCGGTTCGGGTGGTGGCCGGGTCAGGTTGTGAACGGGCCAGGTAGTGGGCGGGCCAGGTCGTGGGCGGGTCAGGTCGTGGGCGGGTCGGGTCGTGGGCGGGTCAGGTCGTGAGCGGGTCAGGTGTCGGCAGGGGGAACGGCTGCACGGCTTCCATGCCCTCCGGCCCGGACGGGCGTTCGACCTCGACCCCCGGCAGCGTCCACCGGATCGACGTGCCGGCGCCCGCCGTGCCGTCGATCCAGATCCGACCGCCGTGGTACTCGACGATCTTCTTGCACAGAGCCAGCCCGATGCCCGTGCCCTCGTACACGTCCTTCGCGTGCAGCCGCTGGAAGATGACGAAGACCCGCTCGGCGTACTGCGGCTCGATGCCGATGCCGTTGTCCCGGCACTCGAGCTCCCAGAACCCGTCCTCCGCCGGCCTCGCGCACACGTGGACCCGCGGGGCACGGTCGGGGTGACGGAACTTGATCGCGTTGCCGACCAGGTTCTGCAGCAGCTGCTCGAGCAGGGGCCGCTCCCCGCGGACCACCGGCAGCTCGTCGTGCGTCACCACCGCGTCGCTCTCCTCGATCCGCTCCGAGAGCGTGTCCAGCGCCGCGTCGAGCGCGTCCTGCAGGGGCACGTCCGAGCTCTCGCCGCCCAGCCGACCCACGCGGGAGAAGCCCAGCAGGTCCTGGATCAGCTGCTGCATCCGTTTGGCGCCGTCCACGGCGAACTGGATGTACTGGTCGGCCCGCTCGTCGAGCTGACCGCCATACCGCTTGGCGAGCAGCTGGGTGAAGGACGCGACCTTGCGCAGGGGTTCCTGCAGGTCGTGCGAGGCGACGTAGGCGAACTGCTCGAGGTCGCGGTTGGACCGCCGCAGCTCCTCGGCCTGCTCGGTGAGTCGCGCGTGCGCCTCTTCCAGACCCGCGCGCGACGCCTGGATCTGCTGCACCTGCACGACGAGGGCGTGCCGCATCGCCTCGACGTCGCGCGCCAGCACCTCGAACTCCCCCGGCCCGTCCAGCGTGACCTCGTGCAGCAGGTCGCCGGAGGTCACGGCGCGGGTGTCCGCCGTCAGCTGGTCGATCGGGCGGAGCACCCAGCCCCGCAGGGCGCGCCAGAGCAGGACGCCGGCGACGACGGCCGACACGGCCAGCAGCGCGACCGAGGCCAGCAGCACCTGCGTGTACAGGGCGAGCCGGTGCAATGCACCGTCCCGCTCGGCGCGCAGTGCGCTGGACAGGCCGCTCGCTTGGTCGCGGACCGCTTCGAACAGGCGCTGACCGGCCTGCACCTGCGCCGCGGCCACGGAGCCGGCGCCCTGGGCCCGCACCTGCGCGACGACGGGGTCGGCCCACCCGGAGGTCCACGCCTCCGCCGCCGCAGCAGCGCGCCGGCCGGCGGTCGCCGCAGCGACGTCACCGGAGCCCGACAGGTCGGCCGCCAGGGCGCCGAAGCCGCCGTCGGGAGCGCTGCGGAGCGTGACGAACGGTCCGAGCGTCGACGCGTCCGCGGCCATGGCGTACGAGAGGACGGCCGACCGGGCGTCCGCGAGGCCGGCATAGGCGCTGTCCGCCCGGCTGATCTCGTCGAAGCTGCGCTCCGTGACCGCCCGCTGCACCGACAGCAGCCGAGCAGCAGCCAGCGTCGCGACCACCAGCACCACGGCGAGCACGACGGTCGCGGTCGTCAGCATGCCGGTCAGCCGGTCGCGCAGCGTCCGGGTCGGGGCCACTCGGCGCGAGGACGGCGGCGCCGTCATGACGTCCGCCCGATCACGATCACCGCCGCGTCGTCGACGAGGTCGCCGCCGTGCCGGTCCCGCACGGCGTCGAGCACCGTGGTCACCAGCGGGTCGTCGCCGGCGCCGGGCGGCACGGCCGGGACGTGGCCGTGGGCGGCGGCCGCACCCTCGACCACCCGGAGCAGACCGTCCTTGCCGAGCCGTTCGCCCCCGGCGCCGACGGTCGCCTCGAGCAGACCGTCCGTGTAGAGCATCACGCGCCAGCGGTCTCCGAGCTCCAACGGCAGCGGGTCCCAGCCACCGGGTACGGGGATGCCCAGGGCACGGCCCCGTGCCGAGGCGGGCAGCAGCCGAGCCGGGTCGCCCACCAGCATGGGCACCGGGTGTCCTGCCAGGTACAGGTCGGCGTGCCGCCGGTCCGGGTGCACCGCCAGCATCGACACCGTGGTGAACAGCTCGGGCCGCGAGCGCTCGGTGGCCAGCACCAGCTCGAGCTGCCCGAGGATCTGCCCGGTCGGGACGCCGGTCACCACGAGCGTGCGCCACGCCGTGCGCAAGGTTGCGCCCAGCGCCGCCTCGTCGGGCCCGTGACCGCAGACGTCGCCCACCATCGCCAGCACGGTGCCGTCCGGCCGCTGCACCACGTCGTAGAAGTCGCCGCCCAGCAGACCGTCCCGGCCCGCCCGGTACCCGACGCGCACCTCCAGGCCCGGGTCCTGGACCGACGGCCTCGGCAGCAGCGCCCGCTCCAGCCGCGCCGCCTCCGCGCCTCGCACGAGGCTGCGGTACAGAGCTCTGTCGGTGTCCTCCAGCCGGCGGCGCTGCACGGCGTAGCGCACCGAACGACCGAGGCTCTCGCCGTCGACGTCGCCCTTCACCAGGTAGTCCTGGGCACCGGCGGCGACCGCGGCGAGCCCCACCCCGTCGCCGGCAAGCCCTGTGAGCACCACGACAGCCGGCGCCTGGTGGGACAGCAGCCGCTCCAGACCCGCGAGGCCGACGGTGTCCGGCAGACCGAGGTCCAGCAGCACGCAGTCCACGTCGAGCCGCTCGAGCGCCTGGTCCATGGTGCGCACCCACGTGAGGCGCGTCTCCAGGCCGGCGTCGGAGAGGTGCTCCCGCACCAGCAGGGCGTCCCCGTCGTCGTCCTCCACCAGGAGGATGCGGAGCGGGCCGTCCGGCCGCGTCCCGACCGGGCCGAAGCGGGTGACGTCGTCCGACGCGGGCGGCGTGTGCCTCACAGGTCTCCTCTCCGGCCGGCCGTCTGGCGAAGCGTACGGCGGGGCACCGCCCTCCGCGCGGCGGGCGGCGGCGCGCGCACCGCGCGGACACGCACGTGCAGCGCCTGCGCCGGAGTCGGATAATGGACGGCCGCCCGTGCCGATCGACGCCCGGGCGACGTCCGTGCAGGACCCGGAACGACGGCCACGGGCCGCCGGACAGGAGCGCAGCAGGTGGCAGGACGTCAGGACGAGCTCGCCGGCGAGCAGCAGGTGGTCGACGAGCTGTACGCCCGGCTGGACCAGCAGCGCGCCCAGACCCGGGACCGCCTCGCCGCGGTGCGACGGTCCGGCCCGTCAGGGTCCCCGCAGAACCGCAGCGAGCGGGACGCGTTCGCCACCCTGTACGAGGACCGGCTCGCACAGCTGGAGGCGGTCGAGGACCGCCTGGCCTTCGGCCGGCTCGACCTGGACGACGGCCAGCGCCGCTACGTCGGACGCATCGGGCTGACCGACGCCGAGCAGACCCCGCTGCTCACCGACTGGCGCGCTCCTGCGGCGCGGGCGTTCTACCGGGCGACCGCCGCGCATCCCGAGGGGGTGGTGCAGCGGCGTCACCTGGTGACGTCCGGTCGCACCGTCACCGGCGTCGAGGACGAGGTGCTCGACCTCGACCGGCTGGACGCGTCGGACACCCCCGGGACGCTGAGTGGAGAAGGCGCTCTCCTGGCGGCCCTCGGCGCTCGGCGCACCGGCCGGATGGGCGACATCGTCGCCACGATCCAGGCGGAGCAGGACGCGGTCATCCGGGCCGACCTGCAGGGGACCCTGGTGGTGCAGGGCGGTCCGGGCACCGGCAAGACGGCCGTGGCCCTGCACCGGGCGGCCTACCTGCTCTACGCGCACCGACGGCTCCTCGAGCGCGCGGGTGTGCTGCTCGTGGGCCCGAGCAGGACGTTCCTGCGCTACATCGACCAGGTGCTGCCTGCGCTCGGCGAGACCGGCGTGGTCACCACCACGCTGTCGGAGCTGTACCCGGGCGTCGTCGGCGTGGCGCTCGAGCCCGCTGACGTGGCGGAGCTGAAGGGCCGTGCCGTGATGGCCCGCGTCGTAGCGCGGGCGGTCCGCGCGCGCCAGCGCGTTCCCGCTGCACCGGTGAGCGTCCGGATCGACGGCAGGCTCCTGGAGGTCCGGCCCTCCGACGTCGCCTCGGCGATCGCGCGCGCGCAGCGCCAGCACCGGCCGCACAACCAGGCCCGCATCGGCTTCGTCCGCGACATGCTGGGACGGCTCGCGGAGCAGTACGCCGCCCAGCTGGGCTTCCCCGTCCCGGCGGACGAGCGCGCCGAGCTGATGGAGGAGCTGCGGACGACGCGGGAGATCCGCATCGCGCTGAACCTCGCGTGGATGCCGCTGACGGCCGAGAAGCTCGTCTCCGACCTGTACGCCAAGCCGCACCGGCTGGCCGAGGCCGCACCGGAGCTGAGCGCCGCGCAGCGTCAGCTGCTCGCACGGCCTGCCGAGTCGCCGTGGACGGCCGCCGACGTCCCGCTGCTCGACGAGGCGGCCGAGCTGCTCGGTGAGGACGACCAGGCCGCTCGCGCCCAGGCACGCAACGCCGCACGGCGCCGTGCGGAGGAGGTGGAGTACGCCCGGCAGGTGCTCGCGTCCACCGGGGCCGGCGGGCTGGTCTCGGCGGAGTCCCTCGCGGACCGGTTCGCCGGCACCGGACCGTCGCTCACCACGGCGGAACGAGCCGCCGCGGACCGCTCCTGGACCTACGGGCACGTCGTCGTGGACGAGGCGCAGGAGCTGTCGGCGATGGCGTGGCGAGCGCTGCTGCGGCGCGTGCCGACCCGGTCGATGACGGTGGTCGGGGACGTGGCGCAGACGTCGTCGCCTGGCGGTGCGAGCTCGTGGGCCGGGATGCTCGACCCGGTGCTCGGCGGCTCGTGGCGGCTGGCCGAGCTGACCGTCAACTACCGCACGCCGGCAGTCGTCGCGGAGGCCGCGGGCCGGATGGCGGCCGCGGTCGGCCTGCCCGTCAGCCCCCTGACCTCCGCCCGCGACGTCGAGGACGCCCTGGTGATCGAGGGGGTCGCTGCCGACGAGCTCGCCGACGCGGCCGCGCAGCGTGCCCTCAAGGCGGTCGGCGACGTGTCCGACACGGCCGGCTCCGGTCGGGTCGCGCTGGTGGCGGTCCCCCACCGCCTGCCGCAGGTTCGCGCGGCGCTGGCGGCGCTCGGCCGGCCGGTCGCGGGCACCGACGACGGCACCGCGGTGGACCTCGGTGCGGACCTCGTGGTGCTCAGCCCGGTCCAGACGAAGGGCCTGGAGTTCGACGTGGTCGTGCTCGTCGAGCCGGCCGAGGTGCTGCAGGAGAGCGCCGGGGACCTCTACGTCGCGATGACCCGGCCGACGCAGCTGCTGCACGTCGTGCACGCGAGGCCCCTGCCGGACGGTCTCCGGCCGACCTGAGGCCCTCGGCGACGTCCGCGGAGCGGACCGTTGCCCGTCCGAGGCGCGGACGGGCGCACCATGGTGTCGTGCTGAAGGCCCTGCTGCTGGAGAACATCCACCCCCACGCCCGCACCATCCTCACCGAGGCCGGGTTCGAGGTGGTCACGCGGTCCGGCGCGCTCGACGAGGACGAGCTGATCGAGGCGCTCGACGGCGTGCACATGCTCGGGATCCGGTCGAAGACCCAGGTGTCGGCCCGCGCGCTCGAGCACGCCCCGGACCTGCTCACCGTCGGCGCGTTCTGCATCGGCACCAACCAGATCGACCTGCGCGCCGCCGCGTCGCACGGCATCGCGGCCTTCAACGCGCCGTTCTCCAACACCCGGTCGGTGGTAGAGCTCGCGATCTCCGAGATCATCGCGCTCACCCGGCGGCTGGTGGACTTCGACCGCCAGATGCACGCGGGCGTGTGGAACAAGTCCGCCAGCGGCGCCCACGAGGTCCGCGGCCGCACGCTGGGCATCGTCGGCTACGGCAACATCGGCACGCAGCTGTCGGTGCTGGCGGAGAACCTCGGCATGTCGGTGGTGTTCTACGACACCGCCGAGAAGCTCGCCCTGGGCAACGCCCGCCGCATGCACTCGCTCGACGAGCTGCTCGAGGCAGCCGACGTGGTCACGCTCCACGTCGACGGTCGGTCCGGCAACGCCGGGCTGTTCGGTGCCAAGCAGTTCGCCCGGATGCGCGAGGGCGCGATCTTCCTCAACCTGTCCCGCGGTTTCGTCGTCGACTACCCGGCGCTGCAGGAGGCCATCACCTCCGGGCACGTCGCCGGGGCGGCGGTCGACGTGTTCGCGCACGAGCCGAAGCGCAACGGCGACCCCTTCGAGTCCGAGCTGCGCGGTCTGCCGAACGTGATCCTCACCCCGCACACCGGTGGCTCCACCGAGGAGGCGCAGGAGGCGATCGGGCAGTTCGTCGCCCACAAGGTGCGCGACTACCTGACCACCGGCTCGACGACCCTGTCGGTCAACGTGCCCAACCTCGCGCTGGACCAGGCGCCGGACGTGCACCGCCTGGCGTACCTGCACCGCAACGTGCCGGGCGTGCTCGCCGCCGTGAACGCGACCCTGGCCGAGCACGGCGTCAACATCGAGGGCCAGCTGCTGGCCACGCGCGGCGAGCTGGGCTACGTGGTGACGGACGCCGGGAGCCTGGTCGACGAGGCGGCGGTGACGGCGCTGCGGGACCGCCCCGAGTCCGTCCGCCTGCGTCTGCTCTCCTGAGGGCGGGACGGCGACGGCCGTCGTCGCACTGCTGCGACGACGGCCGTGGTCGTGCACCCGGGAGTCCTACCCGGGTCCCGGACCGGGCGCGCCCGGGTCGATCCCGATCAGACCCGATCAGCCCCGCGTCAGGCCGAGCCGCTCTTGCGCTGGAACCGACGCTGCACGGGTCCGGACGTCTCGGACGCGCGGACGGCACCGCTGCCCGCCGAGCCGTCGGTCGTCCGGTGCTGCGCCGACTTCTTCCGCTCCAGAGCCTCCCGGAACTTCGCCTTGGCGTCCTCGCTCACCGTCGGTGCGTGCTCCTCGTCCGCCATGGGCCCTCCCTCATCCTGCGGGCACCGCCCGCTGCCGCCCATCCGGGCGGCCTGGGGCCAGCCTGGCCCGTCGGCGCGACGACGGGCAAGCCGGACAGCCGCGAGGCCCTTCCCGGCCACCTCGGGTGCGCCGGCTCTGCCGTAGCGTCGGCCACGTGCACGCCTTCCCCGAGCCGGTACCGACCCGACGCGTGGCCGGTCTGATCCTCCCGTCCGTCTCTCTCGGGCTGTGGCAGAACTTCGGCCAGGACACGTCGTTCGACGCCCAACGGACCCTCGTGCTGCGCGCCGTCGACCGCGGGGTCTTCCACCTCGACCTGGCGAACAACTACGGACCCCCACCCTTCGCCGCCGAGGAGGCCGTGGGCCGGCTGCTCGACCGGGAGCTCGCGGCGCACCGTGACGACCTGGTGATCACCACCAAGGCGGGCTACCGCGCGTGGCCGGGGCCGTACGGGGAGCACGGCTCGGCGAAGTACCTCCGCGCGTCCCTCGACCATTCGCTGCGGGCGTTGCGGACCGACCACGTCGACGTCTTCTACTCGCACCGGTACGACCCCGCGACACCGCTGGCGGAGACGATCGGTGCACTCGCGGGCGCGGTCCGCGCCGGGAAGGCACGGGCCGTCGGCATCTCCTCGTACTCGGCGGACCGGACCCGAGAGGCGCTGCACGTCGCCGACGAGCTCGGCATCCGGCTCACGGTCCACCAGTCGGCCTACTCCATGCTGAACCGGTGGGTGGAGCGGCCCGGGAGCGACGGCCGGTCGCTGCTGGACGTGGTCGGTGACGCCGGGATGGGCATGGTGGCCTTCTCGCCGCTCGCGCAGGGGATGCTCAGCACCCGCTACCTGCACGGTGTACCGGCGGACTCCCGCGCGGCACGAGGCGGTCCGCTCCGCCCCGAGTGGCTCACCGAGGAGGCGCTGGCGCACGTGCGCGCGCTGGACCAGATCGCACGGGCGTCAGGACGGACGCTGCCGCAGCTCGCGCTGGCGTGGGTGCTGCGCGACCCGCGGGTGACGACCGTGCTGGTGGGTGCGCGTACGCCGCACCAGCTGGACGAGAACCTCGCCGGTGCGGCGACCGCGCCGCTGACCGAGGACGAGCTCGTCGCGGTCGAGCCTCACGCCGTCGATGCCGGCATCAACCTCTGGGGTTCACGCTCGAGCGACCTCTGACGGCGGACCCGGCGGCGTCGGGACCGACGGTCGACCGTCGGCCGGGCTCGCAGCCGGCTCGTCCGTCGCGTCGGGAGCCACGTCGTCGGTGTCGTGGTCCTCGTGCGCGGCCCGCAGCACGGTGATCGCCGCCTCGAAGTCCTCCAGGGAGTCGAAGCCCTGGTACACCGAGGCGAACCGGAGGTACGCGACCTCGTCGAGCTCCCGCAGCGGACCGAGGATCGCCAGCCCGATCTCGTAGGCGTCGACCTCGGCCTGACCGGACGAGCGGAGCGTCTCCTCGACACGCTGCGCCAGCAGGGCCAGGTCGTCCTCGCTGACCGGCCGACCCTGACAGGCCTTGCGGACGCCGTTGACGACCTTCTCCCGGCTGAAGGGCTCGGTGGCACCGGACCGCTTCACCACTGCGAGGCTCGTGGTCTCCAGCGTGGTGAACCGTCGTCCGCACTGGGGGCACTGACGTCGACGACGGATCGATGCACCGTCGTCAGACGTCCGCGAGTCCACGACGCGCGAGTCGGGGTTCCGGCAGAAGGGGCAGTGCACAAGGGTCCTCTCACCTGTGCCGCCACCCGGGGGCGGTCGGCGGCACCGTCGAACGACCCCTCCGACTCGTCGGGGTCGCAGGCGACGCTAAGCGACGCCTGCGGGCCGCGCAAGGAACGAAGGGCCGTCAGCCGGCGGCGGGAACCACCAGCTCCTCGCCCGCCACCAGGCCCGAGTCGCCCATCCCGTTCAGCTTCTGCAGCTCGACCACCACGTCTCGGACGTCCTGACCGGGACGCGCGACCGACGCGGCGATGCCCCACAGCGTCTCGCCGGACGTCACGACGTGCCGCTCGACGACCGGAGCGGAGGCGGGTCCGTCAGCCGCTGCCCTGCTCCCCAGGACGCCGACGCCGGCCACGAGCAGCAGCGAGAGCGCCGCCACCACGACGCGCCCCCGCCGGGTCAGCCGCAGCGGCCGCTCCTGAGCCTGCCGCTCGTCCGTCGGCGCCGTCGCGTCCGGGACCAGCCGGAGGTGCCGCTCCCGCGCCCCGGCGACACCGCGAGGCGCCGCCGCACCAGCCCGGACGGGAACGACCGCCGGACGTGCCGTGACCAGGATCGCGCTCATGCTGCCCACCTCCGTCGCGGGTGGCACCTCGCGATGCCACCACCGGATCGAACATCCGTTCGTCGAACGTCTGTACGATGTCTACCAGACGGGACCGACATCCGTCGAGACACGCTCGAACAGGTGTTTGAGTCCGGGTGCCGCGGGCCATACGCTCGCTGCACGGCGACAGACCATCACCGACCACTGACACGACCCGCGCGGCGCTGGTACCAGGCCGGACGCGGACGGCGGGGTCGGTGGGTGCGACGGTCCGGCACGCCGCCGGCCACAGGGAGGACAGCGCGGTGACGGACAGCAGGCGGACGGACGAGGACGGGACCCTCGCCTCGGTGCACGCACTACCGGACGGCGCCCCCGACGACGAGGGGCTCACACCGCGTCAGCGGTTGGTGCTGGCGACGATCAAGCAGTCCGTCGAGGGCCGCGGCTACCCGCCGAGCATGCGGGAGATCGGCGAGGCGGTCGGCCTGACCAGCCCGTCGTCGGTCAAGCACCAGCTGACCGTGCTCGAGCGCAAGGGCTACCTGCGTCGGGACCCGAACCGGCCCCGCGCGATCGAGGTGGTCCAGCCCGACGACTCCCGTGCGGTGCGCATCGGGACGGCGGAATGGGCGGCCGGTCTCGACCCCGACCTGCCGGAGCTGGACCGCACCCCCGGGCCGGCATACGTGCCCGTCGTCGGACGGATCGCGGCCGGTGGCCCGATCCTCGCCGACCAGGTGGTGGAGGACGTCTTCCCGCTCCCCCGGCAGGTGGTCGGCGAGGGCGACCTCTTCCTGCTCCGGGTCCGGGGCGACTCGATGATCGACGCCGCCATCTGCGACGGCGACTGGGTGGTGGTCCGGCGCCAGCCGGTGGCGGAGAACGGCGAGATCGTCGCGGCGATGATCGACGGCGAGGCGACGGTCAAGACGCTCAAGCGCACGGACGGTCACGTCTGGCTGATGCCGCAGAACCCCGCGTACGCACCGATCCCCGGCGACGACTCGACGGTGCTCGGTCGTGTGGTGAGCGTGCTGCGCAGCCTCTAGGGCGATCGGCGCACGCCAGGACGGCCCGGCGGGCCCGCCGGTCAGGTCCGGCGAGCCCGCAGGCGTCGTCTAGAACCCGAACTGCCGCGCGACCGAGCGCACCGCGTCGGCGGAGCGTCGCATGCCCGCCAGCTCGTCGCTGGACATGGGCACCGGCATCCGCTCGCCCACACCGTCGGCCGCCACCACGGCCGGGACCGAGAGGCAGACGTCGCTGATGCCGTGGTAGCCCTCGAGCAGGGACGAGACGGGAAGGATGCGGTGCTCGTCCTTGAGGATCGCCTCGATGATGCGCGAGCCGGCGAGGCCGATGGCGTAGTTCGTCGCGCCCTTGCCCTCGATGATCTTGTAGGCGGACTCGACCACGTCGCGGGCGATCGCCTCCCGGACGCCGGCGGTCAGCGGACCCCGGTCGCCGAACCCGTTCCAGTCCAGCAGCGGCACCGCGCCGAGGCTCGCCGAGCTCCAGAGCGGGATCTCCGTGTCTCCGTGCTCCCCGGCGACGTAGGCGTGCACGTTCTGCACCGCGACTCCGGTGTGCTGGGCGATGAGGAAGCGCAGGCGCGAGGAGTCGAGCACGGTGCCGGAGCCGAACAGCTGCGACGGCGGCAGCCCGGAGATCTTCAGGGCCGCGTAGGTCACCACGTCGACGGGGTTGGTCACCATCACGTAGACGGCGTTCGGCGCCACGCGGACGATGCTCGGCAGCACCTTCTGCACCAGGGAGATGGTCGCCCCGGCCAGGTCGAGGCGGCTCTGGCCCGGCTTCTGCTTGGCGCCGGCCGTGAACATCACCACGTCGGCGTCGGCGAGGACGTCGATGTCGTCCGAGCCGACGACCTCCGCCATCGACATGAACTGGATGCCGTGCGAGAGGTCCAGCGCCTCGGCCTCGACCTTCGCGCGGTTGATGTCGAACAGCGCCACGGTGCGCGCCGAACCCCTCATCAGCGCGGCGTAGGCCATGGTCGACCCCACGGCGCCCGCACCGACGATCGCCAGCTTCGAGGCCCTGCGGGGAGAGAAGACGGTCCCGTGCAGGCCACCCTCGTCGATGTCGTCGCTCTCGCTCACGGCTCCTCCTCGCGGTGCGCCGCGACCTGGCGGCGGCAGCAGGACGTTGGTCACGCCCTGACCGGATCACCCCGGTACTCGGAAGGCTAGTCGGCCGCCGCGAGCCGTTGCAGCGCGGAGAGAGCGACGTCACGCCGGGTCGTCGTCCAGAACGGCGGCATGCTCCTGGTCAGGAACGTGCCGTACCGAGCGGTCGCCAGACGAGGGTCCAGGACCGCCACCACACCCCGGTCGTCGACCGTCCGGATCAGCCGACCCGCACCCTGCGCGAGCAGCAGGCCCGCGTGCGTCGCGGACACGGCCATGAACCCGTTCCCCCCGGCCGCCGCGACGGCTTCCGTGCGAGCCGCCATGAGGGGGTCGTCCGGCCTCGGGAACGGGATGCGGTCGATGATCACCAGCCGGCAGGTGGCGCCCGGCACGTCGACGCCCTGCCACAGCGACAGGGTGCCGAACAGGCACGTCGACTCGTCGGCCGAGAACTGCGCGACCAACGTGGGCAGCTGGTCGTCGCCCTGCAGCAGCACCCGGACGTCCAGCCGCTGCCGCATCGCCTCGGCGGCCGCCTGTGCGGCCCGGCGGGACGAGAACAGGCCGAGCGTGCGACCGCCGGCGGCGCGCACCAACGCCTCGATCTCGTCCAGCTGAGCCGCTGTGGCGGGCTCCCGACCGGGTGGCGGCAGGTGCCGCGCCACGTAGCAGATGCCCTGCTTGCCGTAGTCGAACGGGCTCCCGACGTCGAGGCCCCGCCACGGCTGGGTGGCCTCGTCCCCGTTCGACGGCCGCTCCGGGGCGATACCGGTCTCGACGGCGGGCTGGGCCGTTGCCTCGGGCGGGCCGGTGAGGCCCATCGACCGGGCGACCGGCTCGAACGAGCCGCCGAGCGTCAGGGTCGCCGACGTCAGGACGGCCGAGCGACCCGCCAGCAGGTTGGTGCGGATGAGTCCGTGCACGGCGAGCGGGGCGACGAGCAGCCGCGTCAGCGTGCCGCCGCGACGATCCTCGGAACGGCTGCACCACAGCACCTGGCGGCGGGCGTCCTCCGGGTCGGCCCTCATCCGCTCGGCGACCTCGAAGAGGGACAGCATCGCGGTGCTGGCCATCTTCACGCCGCCGTCCGGGCCGCCGGACGCCGCCGTGCGGCTCGGGTCCGGCTTCAGGGCGCTGAGCAGGGCGCGGGCGGCGTCCCGCACGGAGCCGACCACGTCACGCACGGCCGGTGGCAGGCCGTCGGCGAACCGGGTCTCCGGCAGCTCGACCAGCGTGGCGGCGAGCGCGCGGCCGGCGGCGTCCAGGTCGGTCGTCGGGACGCCGCCATGACGACGGGCCAGCCGGGCGGCGTGCTCCACGCTCGCCAACGACAGCTCGTCGGTCGCCTGCGCCGTCACCCTGTCCGTCAGCTCGTGCGCCTCGTCGACGATCAGCACCTGGTGCTCCGGCAGCACGTTGGGCGACCCCGACGCCGCGATCCCCAGCATCGCGTGGTTGGTCACCACGACGTCGGCCGCCCGTGCCGCGGCGCGGGCGCGCTCGGGGAAGCACTGGTCGACCATCGGGCACGTGGAGCCCAGGCACTCCAGCGACGTGACGGACACCTGCCGCCACGCCCGGTCGCTGACCCCGGGCACGAGGTCGTCCCGGTCTCCGCTGTCCGTCTCCTGCGCCCACTCGCGGAGGCGGACCACCTGGTCACCCAGGCTCTCGCGGCCGGCCTCGGCGTCGGGCGCCGGGTGGTCGGCCGCACCTCGACGCTCGCCGAGATCGAACAGGACGGCGGTGTCGTCCTCCGGGTATCCCCCGGCCACCTTGTGCACGCAGAGGTAGTTGTGCCAGCCCTTGAGCAGCGCCGTCGTCGGCTTGCGAGGCAGCCGGTCCGCCAGCGCGTCGGCCACCAGCGGCAGGTCCCGTGCGACCACCTGGCGCTGCAGCGCGAGGGTGGCGGTGGACACGACCACGCGCTCCTCGGCCAGCACCGCGTGACGGACGGCCGGGACGAGATAGCCGAGCGACTTGCCCGTGCCGGTCCCCGCCTGGACCAGCAGGTGCTCCCCACGGTCCACCGACTGGGCGACGGCCTCCGCCATCGCGTGCTGACCGTCCCGGCGAGCTCCGCCGAGAGCCGTCACCGCCAGGTCGAGCAGCTCCGCAACGGGGGGCTCGGGGTCTGGCACCGCGTCAGCGTAGTCGCGGCGCGCGTCTACCCGTGCCGCCGCCGCGACGAGCGCCAGCGGGAGCGGGCGCCGCGTGGGCGGGCCGCATCAGGCGCGACGGACCGCCACCGCGTTCAGCTCACCGGCGAGCGTCGCGTCGACCCGGGCGCGCAGCCAGGTGCCGTCCGGCGTGTGCTCCTCCGCATCGATGTCGCCGTGCTCGTGCACACGGCTGACCAGGTCTCCACGCGAGTAGGGCACCACCACGTCGACCGGCACACCGGGGCGCGGCAGCTGGTCCGCGACCAGCTCCATCAGCTCGGCGATCCCCTCGCCGGTGTGCGCCGAGACCACCACGGAGTGCACCTCGCGGGAGCGGAGGCGGGCGATCGCCTCGGGGCTCGCGAGGTCCGCCTTGTTCAGCACGATGATCTCGGGCACGTCCATCGCCCCCGGGATGTCGGCGAACACGTGCCGCACCGCGGCGATCTGACCCTCGGGATCCGGGTGCGACGCGTCCACGACGTGCAGGATCAGGTCCGCGTCGGCCACCTCCTCCAGGGTCGACCGGAACGCCTCGACCAGCTGGTGCGGCAGAGACCGCACGAAGCCGACGGTGTCCGCGAGCGTGTAGACGCGCCCGTCGGCCGTCTCGGCCCGCCGCACGGTCGGGTCCAGCGTCGCGAACAACGCGTTCTCCACGAGCACGCCCGCTCCGGTGAGCCGGTTGAGCAGCGAGGACTTCCCGGCGTTGGTGTAGCCCGCGATCGCCACCGACGGCACCGCGTTCCTCTTGCGGGACGCACGCTTGGTCTGCCGCGACGGCTGCATCGCCGCGATCTCCCGGCGCAGCCGCGCCATCCGGTTGCGGATCCGACGGCGGTCGAGCTCGATCTTCGTCTCACCGGGGCCACGCGACCCCATGCCGGCGCCCGCACCGCCGACCTGGCCACCGGCCTGCCGGGACATCGACTCGCCCCAGCCGCGCAACCGTGGCAGCAGGTACTCGAGCTGGGCCAGCTCGACCTGCGCCTTGCCCTCCCGGGACTTGGCGTGCTGGGCGAAGATGTCGAGGATCAGCGCCGTCCGGTCGACGACCTTGACGCGGACGACGTCCTCCAGGGAGCGCCGCTGCGAGGGGGCGAGGTCGCCGTCGACCACGACGGTGTCCGCACCGACCGCGGCCACGAGACGCGCCAGCTCGGCCGCCTTGCCGGAGCCGAGGTACGTACCGGGGTCCGGCGTGCGGCGGTGCTGCAGCAGCCCGTCGAGCACCTGCGAACCGGCGGTCTCGGCGAGCGCGGCGAGCTCGCGCAGCGAGTTCTCCGCGTCCTCCGCCGTCCCTTCACCCCACAGCCCGACGAGCACGACGCGCTCCAGCCGCAGCTGCCGGTACTCGACCTCGGTGACGTCCTGCAGCTCCGTCGACAGACCGGCGACCCGACGCAGCGAGGTGCGCTCCTCGAGGTCCAGCTGGTCGCCGTCGTAGGTGGTGTGCTCCGCGGCGGAGGACTGCAGCGAGGCGCCCGCCCGGGCGAGCACGCGTGCGACCACGTCGTCGGCCACCTCCTGCGCGGTGCGCGCCCTTTCAGGCGTCCCGTGGGTGGTGGTCCGGGGGTCGTTCACGCGGTTCCTCTCAGGTCGGTCCCTCCAGGGTCGCACGGGCGATGCGGAGCGGCGAGGCATTTCGCCGTGGGCCGAGCGGCGTGGCGGACGCCGATAGGGTCGGCGCGTGGGCGAGCAGGAGCACTACTTCACGGCCCGTCCGTCCTCGGCCGCCGAACGCCGGACGATCGAGGTGGACCTGGCGGGCAGGACGGTCGCGGTCCAGACCGCCGGAGGCGTCTTCTCCCCCGACCACGTCGACCTGGGCACCCGCGTGCTGCTGCGCTCGGTGCCGACGCCACCCACCTCCGGCGACCTGCTCGACCTCGGCTGCGGCTGGGGCCCGCTTGCCCTGACGCTGGCGCTGCAGTCTCCCGATGCGCACGTGTGGGCCGTCGACGTCAACGAGCGGGCGCTCGACCTGGTGCGGCGCAACGCGGCGGCGCTCGGCCTGCAGAACGTCACCGCGGTCGCACCGGAGGCCGTGCCGGCCGACGTGCGGTTCGCCACGGTGTGGTCGAACCCACCCGTGCGGGTCGGCAAGGACGAGCTCCACGCACTGCTGCGGCACTGGCTGACGCGCCTGGATCCCGGCGGCGAGGCCTGGCTGGTGGTCGGCCGCCATCTCGGCGCCGACCCGCTGCTGCGGTGGTTGCAGGAGGATCTCGGGCCGGACGTCCGCACGGAGCGGTCCGGCAGCGCCAAGGGTTTCCGGGTGCTCCGCGCGGAGGCGTCCCGGCCGGGCGACGACGTCGTCCGCTGACCCGCCGCAGACCCGTCAGGACGAGGTCAGCGTCGCCAGGTCGACCGTCGCGTCGGCGACCAGCACCGCAGGACCGGCCAGCTCGACGTGCCCGTCGGCCCGGGCCGTGACGCGCAAGGTGCCCCCCGGCACGTGCACCAGCCACTGGTCCGGCGCCCCGTCGCCCGCCCAGGTGCGCACCGCGAGCGCCGCCGCGCACGCCCCCGTGCCACAGGAGGCGGTCTCGCCGACGCCGCGCTCGTAGACGCGCATCCGGAGGACGCCGACCGTCCCGCCGTCCTCGGTGGCCCGCTCCCCGAGGGGTAGCACCAGCTCGGTGTTGGTGCCCTCGGGCGGGAGGGGGCGAACGGTGGGCTCACGGGCCAGGTCCGCACGTTCCAGCTCGTCGGCGTCCGCAACGACGACCACCGTGTGCGGGTTGCCCATGTCCACGCTGAGGGCCGGTCGCGCGACACGCAGCCCGGGGACGTCCACCGTCGCGTCGCCGCCCGCCTGCACGGCCGCGGCGCCACCCGGCAGCGACCACACGCCCATGTCGACCGCGTACCAGCGCTCGTCCGCCACCCCGGCCGGGACGGGCACCTCCCGGACCCGTCGCACGCCGGCACGCGTCCCGAGCACCAGCTCGCCGTCGCGGGGGTCCCAGAGCCCGAGGCTGCGCACCAGCGCCGCGAGCACCCGCACGCCGTTGCCGCACATCTGGGCGACGGAGCCGTCCGCGTTGCGGTAGTCCATGAACCACTCGGCACCCGCGTCCGCCGCCAGCCTCGCCGCATCCTCGACCAACCGGCGGGAGGCGACGAGCCGGATCACGCCGTCGCCGCCGATCCCCGCACGTCGCTCGCACAGCGCCTGCACCAGCGCGGGTGTCAGGTCGAGACTCCCGTCGCGGTCGTCGATCAGCACGAAGTCGTTGCGTGTCCCGTGCCCCTTGGCCACGTGCAGCCGCTGGGCGGCGGGAACGGACGTCATGAGCCCAGACTACGGCGACCGTCGGGGCGCTCCGGCGGAGGTCCGAGCGTGCCGGCGTCAGCCCGCGCGACGACGTCGAGCGCCTGGTCGACCAGGTCGGGCGCCTGCGCGTCGAGCCAGTGCACGCGCGGGTCGCGGCCGAACCAGCCCATCTGCTTGCGCGCCAGCCGACGCGTCGCGGCCACCGTGGACTCGAACGCCTCCTGCTCCGTGAGCGAACCCGCTCGCATCGCGATCACCTGCGCGTAGCCCACCGCACGGGCCGCGGTCCGGCCGAGGCCGCCGCAGACCAGCCGGTCGACCTCCTCGACGAGGCCCTCGTCCCACATCCGTCGCACGCGCGACGCCACGCGGGCGTCGAGGGTCGGGCGGTCGCAGTCCAGACCGATCCGGACGGAGGGCACCTCGTCGACGTGGTCGGGCAGCGCCGCGGAGTAGGGCCGCCCCGTCACCCCGATCACCTCGAGGGCCCGCACGATGCGCCTCGCGTTGCGCGGGCCGATGGCGTCCGCGGCCGTCGGGTCGAGCCGGCGCAGCTCGTCGTGCAGCGCTCGGGAACCCTCTGTCTCGACACGGGCCTCGAGCGCCGCCCGGAGCGCGGGGTCCGTCCCGGGGAACTCCAGGTGGTCCAGCAGGGCCCGGACGTAGAGGCCCGACCCGCCGACGGCGACCGCGCGGCGGCGACGGCCGGCGAGCTCGTCCAGCGTCGCGCGCGCCCACCGCTGGTAGTCCGCCACGGAGGCGTCCTGCGACGGTTCCAGCACGTCGAGAAGGTGGTGCGGCACGCCCTGCCGCTCGTCGACCGGCACCTTCGCCGTGCCGATGTCCATGCCGCGGTACAGCTGCATCGCGTCGGTGTTGACCACCTCGCCACCCAGTGCGAGCGCCAGAGCGATCCCGAGGTCGGACTTCCCGGTGGCCGTCGGTCCGACGACGGCCACGACGAGGGCCGGGCGCGAGACGGACGGCACGCGTCGACCGTACCGGGTGCTGGGTACCCTCGACGCATGGCCTCCTTCGCCGACCGCGCGCGCGACTGGGTCGCCCGCCGGAGCCGTCGTCGGGCACCGGAGCCGGTCGACGGGCCGCCGCTGTCGGACGACGAGCTGCACGACCACGTCGCGGCCCTGCTCGCTCGGGAGCTGGGCGTCGCGGAGGCCGGTGACGAGCTCCCGGTCCCGGTGACACCGGCCCGGATCGCCGCCTGGATGTCCGACAACGGTTTCTCGTACTTCGTCGACAACGACGGTGACCTCGGCGGTCTCTGGCGCGGCCGGCTGTTCTACTTCTTCCTCTTCGGGGAGCAGGCCGAGATCCTGCAGATCCGCGGGCAGTGGCACCGCGAGGTGGCGATCGAGCGCCTCGAGGAGGTGCTCGACCTGTGCAACGAGTGGAACGCCGACCGCATCTGGCCCAAGGCGTACGTCCGGGTCCGCGACAACGGCCGCGTCCACGTGATCAGCGAGGTCGCCGTCGACCTGGAGCACGGTGCGACCGACGCGCAGCTGCACCAGACGCTGTTCTGCGGTCTGTCGACCGGCAGCATGTTCTTCGACGCGCTGGACGAGCGGTACCCCGACCCGGCCGGGGTCGCCCCGTGAGCCGGCCCGGGTGGCTGCAGCGGGCCCTCGGCGGCCTGCCGACCCCCGCCAAGTCCCGGCTGGCCGACGACGAGCCTCCGACGCCGCTGGCCCGGTCACGCGTCGCGGACTACCTGCGCGGCCGCGGCTACAAGTTCGTGGTCGACGAGGACGGCGACCTGACCGGCACCTGGGACGGGAACCGGTTCTGGTTCCTGCTGCTGGGCGAGCACCAGGAGATCCTCCAGGTGCGCGGCCGGTGGCACCGGATGCTCGCCCTGGAGAACCGGCCCGCCGTCGCACTGACGGTCAACGACTGGAACCGCGAGCGGATCTGGCCCAAGGCCTACCTCCGGGAGGAGGAGGGCCAGCTGGCGCTGTACAGCGAGGTCTCGGCCGACCTCGAGCCGGGCGCCACCGACGTCCAGCTCGCCCAGCTGATCGCGTGCGGCCTCGGCACCGGCGTGCAGATGTTCTCCGCGCTCGAGGGGATGCTGCCCGACCCCGGCGCGGCCGCCGAACCGCCGGACGTCCCCGACCACTGACCGGGTCAGAGCCCGCCCAGCACCTGGCCGAGCAGGATCTTGGCGATCATCGCCGCCGGGTAGACCAGGGCGTAGCCGAGCGCCACGCGTGAGTCGCTGTTGGTCCGTGCGTTCGCGAACGCCAGCACGGCCGGCTGCGTCTGGGCACCGCCCATCAGGCCTGACAGCTGGGTGCCGCCGATGCGGAAGACGCGCCGCATCACGACGAACAGCCCGCCGCCGACCAGCGTGGTGACCACCACGCCGAGCACCAGGATCCGCAGCCACTCCCCGGAGGAGAAGGCCCCGCTGATCTGCGAACCGGCACGGGTCCCGGCCTGCGCGAGGAACACGAGCATGCCGAACTCGCCGATCGCCTGCGCGGACGTGTACGGCATCGCGGTCACCAGCGGCCCGATGCGACCGACCCGGCCCAGCACCAGGCCGAGCACCAGGGTCCCGGCCGCGGACCCGATGGAGAAGACCCGGCCCGGCACGGGGAACGCGACGACGCCCAGCAGCACACCGGCGGCCATGCCGAGGCCGAGCACGATCGGGGTGATGTCCGACAGGCCCCGCGACGAGTCCCCGAAGAAGGCAGACACGTCCGTCATCCGGTCCCGCGGCGCGATGACGCGCACGCGGTCGCCCAGCTGGAGCAGGAAGTCGTCGGTGGCCACCATGTCGACGTCGCCGCGGCGGACCCGCGAGGCCGTGGCCCGGAACCGCGCCGCCAGCCCCAGCTCGGCGACCGTCCGTCCCGCGACACGGGCGTTCGACACGGTGATACGCCGGACGTCCAGGTAGTCACGGTCCCCCTCCAGATGGTGCGAGGAGGTGTGCCCCAGCTCGCGGGTGACCGCCTCCACGTCGTCGGCCGGTCCCACCACGGTGACCAGGTCGTCGAGCAGCAGCGTGTCGCGCTCGTCCGCCGTGAGGATGGGTGACTGCTCACCGTGCCGCACCCGCGAGAACTTGATCCGGTCGCCGTGGAGCTCCTCGAGCTCGGCGAGCCGCGGTGACGACTCGATCTCGACCCGCACCGTCCGGCTGATCAGGGCAGCCGGTGCATCGGTGTCCGCGGCGCGGTTGCGCAGCGCGAAGGACACCGCGATCAGCATGCCGACGACGCCGAAGAGGTACGTCACGGCGTAGCCGACCGTCGGCGCCGTCTGGTCGCCGGCCGCCTCGCGGGCCGCGGCAAGGGCGGGCGTGTTGGTCACGGCACCGGCCCACGCACCGGCCACCACGGCCGGCTTCAGGTCGAGCAGCCGGCCCATGCCGACCGCCGCGAGGGCCGCCACGGCGAGGACCCCGACCATCGACAGGATCGGTCCCAGACCGCGCCGGAGCGAGGCGAAGAACGTGGCACCGGAGACGATGCCGACGCTGAACGTGAAGAGCGTCAGCCCGAGGGTGCCGAGCGTCTCGGGCACCTGCAGGTCGAGGCCGCTCGCCGAGCCCCACGCGCTGACCGCGATGGCCAGGAACAGCACCGCCGCGGCGCCCAGGCCCACGCCCTTGACCTTCAGGTGCCCGATCGCCGACCCGAACCCCACGATCACGAACAGCAGCAGGATCGGTTGCGCAGCGAGGAAGGCGAGGACGGAGTGCATAGGGACTCCTGCGGCTGGGTGCGACGTTGCGCCGCCATCACAGCAGCCGCATCCCGCACCCAGCAGGGCCGAAAGACCCCGGGCCTTTCGGCCCGGGACGGCGGGTCAGCGCATCCGTGCGGGGAGGCCCAGCAGCACCGGCCCGGTCGGCGCCGACGACCCGTGCGCGTGGGCGTGCGCGTCGTCGTCCGCGCCCCGTGCGGCCCACGCGTCGCCGGCACGCGTGCGGCGGACCTCGAACGGGCCACCGTCCAGCACCCCGTCCGCGACGAGGTGGTGCGGCGCCGCGTGCGTCACGCGGACGCGGACGAGGTCACCCGGACGCGGCCGGCCCTCGACCGGCAGGTTCGCCGGCACCGCCAGGTGGACGAGGCGGTTGTCCTCCGCACGGCCGGACAGGCGTGCGGTCAGCCCGTCCTTGCGCCCCTCCCCCTCCGCGACCAGCACGTCGACGTCCCGGCCGACCTGCGTCCGGTTCTCCTCCAGGGAGATGCGCTCCTGCAGCTCGACGAGCCGCTCGTAGCGCTCCTGCACGACCGCCTTGGGCACCTGGTCGCCCATGCCCGCCGCCGGCGTGCCGGGACGGGGCGAGTACTGGAAGGTGAACGCCGAGGAGAACCGGGCCTGCTCCACCACCCGCAACGTCGCCTCGAAGTCCTCGTCCGACTCGCCGGGGAAGCCGACGATGACGTCCGTGGTGATCGCCGCGTGCGGGATCGCCTCGCGGACGGCGCTCACGATGCCGAGGAAGCGCTCCGCCCGGTACGACCGCCGCATCGCGCGCAGGACCCGGTCCGAGCCGGACTGCAGCGGCATGTGCAGCTGCGGCATCACGGTCGGGGTCGCCGCCATCGCCTCGATGACGTCCTCGCGGAACGCCGCCGGGTGCGGGGACGTGAACCGCAGCCGCTCGAGGCCCGGCACGGCACCGACCGTGCGCAGCAGCCGGGCGAACGCGCCGCGGTCGCCGAACTCGACCCCGTAGGAGTTGACGTTCTGACCGAGCAGGGTCACTTCGATGGCGCCCTGCTCGACCAGGGCCTCCACCTCCGCGAGGATCTCCCCCGGCCGGCGGTCCCGCTCACGCCCGCGCAGGGACGGGACGATGCAGAACGTGCAGGTGTTGTTGCAGCCGACGCTGATGGAGACCCAGCCGGCGTAGACCGACTCGCGACGGGTCGGCAGCGTGGAGGGGAAGACCTGCAGCGACTCGGCGATCTCGACCTCGGCCCGCTCGTTGTGGCGGGCCCGCTCGAGCAGCACCGGCAGCACGTCGAGGTTGTGCGTGCCGAAGACGACGTCCACCCAGGGGGCTCGTTCGACGATGCCGGCCCGGTCCTTCTGCGCGAGGCAGCCGCCGACCGCGATCTGCATGCCGGGTCGGGCACGCTTGGCCGCTGCCAGCCGGCCGAGGTTGCCGTACAGCCGGTCCGCCGCGTTCTCCCGCACCGCGCAGGTGTTGATCACGACGACGTCGGCGTCCTCCGCGGCGACGGCCTGCGGATCGGCGCGCACGTAGCCCGCGGCCTCCAGCAGGCCGGACATGTGCTCGGAGTCGTGCACGTTCATCTGGCAGCCGAGGGTCTTGACCAGATAGGTGCGTGCGGCCGGCTCGGCCGTCGGGGTCGTGGACATCGCGGACCAGGGTACGACGGGGTCGCGGTCAGCCCGCCGTCGCGCTGGCGCGCAGCTCCCGGACAACCGTCACCTTGACCTCACCCGGGTACGTCAGGTCCTGCTCGATCTGCTTCGCGATCGCGGTCGCCAGGCCGGGCAACGCGGTGTCGTCCACCTCGGACGGTTCGACGACGACGCGCACCTCACGACCCGCAGCCATCGCCAGCGCCCGACGGACGCCCGGATGCGCGGCCACCAGGGCCTCGAGCCGGTCCATCCGCTCGACGTACTGGTCGAGCTCCTCACGACGAGCTCCCGGACGGGCGGCCGAGATGGCGTCCGCCGCCTGCACCAGCACGGCCTCCACCGTGGTCGGCGGCACCTCGTCGTGGTGCGCCGCGACGGCGTTCACCACGGCCTCGCCCTCCCCGCAGCGGCGGACCAGGTCGGCGCCGACGATCGCGTGCGTGCCGGGCACCTCGGCGGTCAGCGCCTTTCCGACGTCGTGCAGCAGCGCGCCGCGACGGGCGACCTCGACGTCGGCGCCGACCTCCGCGGCGATCGCTGCCGCCAGCTGGGCGCACTCGACGAGGTGCTCCAGGACCGTCTGCCCGTACGAGGTGCGAAGCCGCAGGCGCCCCAGCGTGGCCACCAGCTCGGGGTGCAGGCCGCGCACCCCCGCACGCTCGGCGGCCTCACCACCGGCCGCCTCCGAACGTTCGTCGGCGCCCGCGAGCGCCTCGGCGTACGCCGCCTCGATCCGCTGCGGATGGATCCGGCCGTCGGCCATCAGCGCCTCGAGCGTCACCTGCGCCACCTCGCGCCGGCCGGCGTCGAAGCACGACAGGACGACAGCACCCGGTACGTCGTCGACCAGGACGTTCACGCCTGTCAGCGCCTCGAACGAGCGGATGTTGCGCCCTTCCTTGCCGATGATCCGGCCCTTCATGTCGTCCGAGGGCAGCGGCAGCACGGTGATCGCCGCCTGCGAGCTGGTCGGCACCGCCAGCCGCTGGACGGCCGTGGTCACCACTCGTCGTGCCTTCGCCTCGGCGGTGCGGCGAGCACTCGCCTCGGCGCGGCGCACCGCTGCGGCGGCCTCGTGGAGCGCCTCGTCCGTCACGCGGCGCACGATCTCGGCCCGCGCCTCCTCCTCCGTGAGGCCGGACGCCGCCTCGACCTCGGCTCGCGCCTGCTGCTGCGCCTCTGCCAGACGGCGTGCGACGGTGCGTTCCGCATCGGCCATCGTCCTCGCGGCCGCACGCTCGGCCGCGTCCACCGCCCGCGCCGACGTCCGCTCCTCCGCGTCGAGCCGGTCGGCCCGTTCCCTCAGCGCGCGCTGGAGCCCGTCCAGCTCCTCACGGTCACGTCCGACGGCCTCCTCGCGCTCCGAGACGCGGCGTTCACGCCGCTCCGCGTCGGCCAGCTGGGCCCGCGCCTCGTCCTTCATCCGGACGACGTCCTCGCGGGCACCGCGACGGACCGCCTCGGCCTCCCGACGAGCCAGCAGAACCAGCAGGAGCGCCACGAGGCAGGCGCCGAGCAGTCCGACGACCGTGACGATCGAGGGGACGTCCACCCAAGCCTCCCAGCTGGTCCTCCGACGCCGGCACCGGCGGCGCCGGGCACCAGGCGCCGGCCCGGCACTCGGGGCAGTGCCACATTGTCACGCACCGGCGCTGCGCTCGGGCGACGTGCCGACAGGCTGAGCAGGGCGAACCTTCTGGGCGTGCTCGCAGACCACTCGACCGCCGCTCGAGCGCCGCGGGGCTGTTCGCTCCGCGGGGGCCGCCCGGCCCGTCAGACGTCGGTGCCGAACCGGTCCTCGTCGCCATCGGGGTCCGCGCCCTCGTCGGCGAGTGCGTCGCGGACCAGCCTCGCCACGAGCCCGGGCGGGTACCCCTTGCGGCCGAGCGTGCCGTACGTGCGCCGGATGCGCGTCTGGCGATCCAGGCCACGGGTGGCCGCCAGCTTGCGGACGACGAGCGCGCGGGCGGCCGTCTCCTCGTCCTCGTCGCCGACCTCCTCCAGAGCGGTGGCGGCCGTCACCGGGTCGATGCCCTTGCGACGCAGCTCGTTCGCGAGGGCCGTGCGAGACAGCCCGCGCTCGGCGTGCCGCGTGCGCACCAACGAGCCGGCGTACGCGGCGTCGTCCACGAGCCCCACCTCGGTGAAGCGGTCGAGCACGCGGTCCGCGACGGTCACAGGGACGTCCCGCCGCGCCATCGCCTCGGCGAGCTGGGCCCGGCTCCGCGGTGCGGCGGTCAGCAGCCGCAGGGCGATGGCGCGGGCGACCTCCTCGGGGTCCGGCTCCCGGTCCACCGCCGCCGCGCCCGCCTCAGGTGGTTCCGAGGCGGGCCGACGGCGACGTGCGTCCCGCATGCTCAGAAGTCCACCGGCGCGCTCTCGGCCGGGTTGTCCACACGCGCGCCGACGCCGAGCTTCTCCTTGATCTTCTTCTCGATCTCGGCAGCCAGGTCGGGGTTGTCCCGGAGGAAGGACCGGGCGTTCTCCTTGCCCTGACCCAGCTGGTCGCCCTCGTACGTGAACCACGAGCCGGACTTGCGGATGAACCCGTGCTCGACGCCCATGTCGATCAGGCCGCCCTCGCGGGAGATGCCGACGCCGTAGAGGATGTCGAACTCGGCCTGCTTGAACGGCGGCGCCATCTTGTTCTTGACGATCTTCACGCGGGTGCGGTTGCCCACCGCGTCCGAGCCCTCCTTGAGGGTCTCGATCCGGCGGATGTCCATGCGCACCGACGCGTAGAACTTCAGCGCCTTGCCTCCGGTGGTGGTCTCCGGGCTGCCGAAGAACACGCCGATCTTCTCGCGGAGCTGGTTGATGAAGATCGCCGTCGTCCCGGAGGAGTTCAGGGCACCGGTGATCTTCCGGAGGGCCTGGGACATCAGACGGGCCTGGAGGCCGACGTGGCTGTCCCCCATCTCGCCCTCGATCTCGGCCTTGGGCACCAGGGCCGCGACCGAGTCGACCACGACGACGTCGATCGCGCCGGAGCGGATCAGCATGTCCATGATCTCGAGCGCCTGCTCACCAGTGTCCGGCTGCGAGACCAGGAGGGCGTCGGTGTCGACGCCGAGCTTCTTGGCGTACTCCGGGTCCAGCGCGTGCTCGGCGTCGATGAACGCCGCGATGCCACCGGCGCGCTGCGCGTTCGCGACGGCGTGCAGCGCGACCGTCGTCTTCCCGGAGGACTCCGGGCCGTAGATCTCCACCACGCGGCCGCGCGGGAGGCCACCGATCCCGAGCGCCACGTCCAGCGCGATCGAACCGGTGGGGATCACCTCGACGGGGGCACGCCCCTCGTCGCCGAGGCGCATGATCGACCCCTTGCCGAACTGGCGGTCGATCTGGCTGAGGGCGGCCTCGAGGGCCTTCTCACGGTCCTGCGGTGCGGGCATGGGTCCCACCTCGTCGTCTCGAGCAGCGTGCGCTGCGTCTGCGGGGGCTGGTCTTCGTCGTGGGCGACCGTATGTCCGACCACCGACACGGCCGTCGAGACCCCTCACCTCCCGTCGCGGCAGGCGTGCCGGACGGGCTGAGGGCGGTTCGACGGTTGATCGCCCGCAGACAACCTACCCGAACAGGTGTTCGACGACCGGCGACACGCCGGTCACCGAACGGCGTGCATCGAGGCGGTCGCGGCTACCGCGTGCCGACCGTGCGCACGGCCACCTGCTGCCCCGGCTCGAGGACGTGGGCACGGCACCCCGGTGCCTCGCGCTCCACCGCCGAGGCGAACGCCGCGCCCGCCCGGTCCATCCAGCCGGGAGGGAGCCTGCGCGACACGGGGGCGTGCAGCGTGCCCCAGTGCACCGGGACGGCGTGCCGGGCGCCGACGACGGCGCAGACCCGCGCCGCCTGGACCGGGTCCATGTGCCCGCCGGACAACCGCGGGCCCCACCCGCCCACCGGCACCAGCGCGAGGTCGATCGGTCCGCCGGCGAGCTCCGGCAGCCGCGCCATCTCCGGGTACGGCTCCGTGTCACCGGGGAACCAGACGCGCAGCCCCTCGGCGACCAGCACGAACCCGTTGGCGGCGTTCGGACGGTGCGGCATCGGGCGGTCCCCGTGCACGGCAGGCACCGCGCACACCGCCACGCCGGCTCCCGGCGCCGCGCCGCGCGCGTGCGACCCGCGGGGGCCGACGCTCAGCCAGACTCCCTCCGCGAGGCCGAGGGCACCGCGCACCTCGTGGTCGCGCAGCCAGTGCGCGTTGGCCGGCGCCGTGAGCACCGGGACGTCGTCGAGCAGGTGCAGGGAACCGAGCTCGGCATGGTCGTGGTGCAGGTGCGACAGGAGCACGACGTCGGCTCCGGACCACACCGCCGGCGCCGGCGCGGCGCCACGTCGGCGCAGCAGGCCGGCGTGGCGCCGCAGCAGGGGGTCCGTCAGCACGCGCACCCCCGCGACGTCCAGCACCGCGCTGGCGTGCCCGAGCCACGTGATGCGGACGACCCCAGACCCCGGCGGGCTCGTCGAGCGTCCCGACCGCGTCATCGGCGAACCCCTGCGGACCGCGCCCACCTCATGAGATGAGCGTGCACCAGCTCGGCGCCGACCAGCACCCGGCGCCCGGCGACGTCCGTCCGGTCGCTCTCCTCGACCGCCCACTCCACCGGGTGCAGCAGGAACGGCCAGGACTGTGCGCCGCCCAGTCCCCCGTGCGAGCCGACCTGACCCTCGAACGCGTGCACGTGACCGGAGGGGGTCACCGCCGAGACGACCATCAGGTCGCCGGTGCACGGCAGCCGTCCGGCCCTGGCCAGGTCCTCGGCGGCACGCGGTCCGAGGCCGAGCACCGGGTCCGTGCCGTCGACCAGGGCCGACGAGCCGGCCCGCACGGGCTCGAGCAGCCGGACGCCCGCCTCCCCGACCGCCACCAGCCCGCGGTCGCGGGTGTCCACCACCACGACGCCGACACCAGGGCGGCCGGCCAGACCGGCGACGAGGCCCGGGTGGAGCTCCTGCAGGTCCTCGAGCGTCAGCCGGGCACCGTGCCGCGGGAACCAGACCAGGCCGAGGTTCCCCGACCCGGTGACGACGACCTCGGGCGGACCGGCGCTCGACGCCGACGTGACCGCCTGCCGGTCGGGCCCCGCGACGGCACCGCCCCGACGCGGCGGCCCGACCAGGCGCGTCAGCAGCATCGTCAGCGGCCCGAAGTCCTCGCCGCCGGCGCTCGTCACACCGGGTGCGTCGGGCTCCGCCATCAGCTCGCGCACCGTGTCGAGCAGCGACCGTCCCTCGACCTGCTCGTACGTCGCGCCGAGCGACTGGCCGTGGTCCGACAGGACCACGACGCCGTACCGCCGCGGCGCCCACGCCAGCACGCGCTCGAGCGTGCCGAGCACGCCGTCCAGCCCCTCCAGGGCGCGCAACGCCTCGGGCCTGGTCGGGCCAGCGTGGTGCGCCACCTCGTCGTAGTCGACCAGGTCCACGAAGACGGTCGGTGCGCCGCGGGCGAGGGTCTCGGCGACGATCGAGGTGATCAGGTCCCGCAGCAGCACGTTGGTCAGCGCGCGCAGCGGGACGTACCAGCCGCCGCGGGACACCCGGGGAACGACGCCGTGCTCGCGCTGGCGGCGCGCCTGGTAGAGCTCCTTCGCCATCTCGCCGAGCGTGACGGTCAGCGCTCTGACCAGCACGAACGGTGAGGTGAAGAACCGCAGGTAGCCCTGACCGGGCCCCAGGCCGCGCCGTCGACCGGTCCGGCTCATCACCAGGAAGCCCGTCGGGGCGCCGCCGGAGAACATCGTCGAGATCGCGACGCCCCCATCCGCCAGCAGGCCGTCGCGCCCGTCCAGCCCGGCCTCGATGGCCGCGGCGTCCGCGGGATGGTTGGCGACGACGAGCCGGCCGAGTTCCCGGTCCCACCACCGGAACGCCGGGATCGTGCTCGAGTCCCCGTGCAGCAGGCCGGCCTGGCTGGCCGGGGTGGTCGCCGGCAGCCGCGCCCACCACGGCTCGAGCCGGTGCGAGCCGTCGACGACCCACCGCTGCATCGTCGGTGCGAGGCCCGCCTCCATCGCCTGCTCCAGCACCGGGGCGGCGACGCCGTCCAGCTGGACGACGAGCAGACCGGCGGGCCGGTCGGGGTCGTCCGCGGGACGACCCGCCGCCGACGCGGCGCGACGGGCACGGCGCACCACCCCGTCGACCACGTAGCCGTTGCCCGGTCCGGCCCACAGCCACCGCCCGGCGGCCATCACGAGCCCGGTGAGCACCAGCACCTGCGCGACGGACCATCCCGACTCGACGTGCATGCCCGGCACGTACGCGAGCGCGGCCCACGCCACGGCCAGCTGAGCGGCGATCCCGGAGAGCAGCGCGGCGCCGGCACCGCCGAACCTGGCCACCGGTCGCAGCAGCGGTGCGACGACGAGGGCACCCACGGCGACCGCCACCGCGGTCAGCAGCACCGCGAGGGGCGAGGAGGTCCGCACGCCGGAGACGACGGCGATCGCGGCCGCGAGCCCGACCGTCGTGGTGGCCAGGGACACACCGGCGTCCGCGACGTCGGCCGGGGTGGGCCACCAGGCCGGTCGGCGACGGCCGGCCGGGTTCACCCGCGTGCGCGGCGCGGCGGGGCGGGGCGGCGCCGGTCCGACCCCCAGCGGCGCGACTCGGGCACGTCGAGCTCGTCGCACAGGGCGTGCCAGACCTCACGTGGCTCCACGCCCTCGTCCAGCGCCTGGGCGCCCGTCCGGTCACCGAGCTCGCCGAGTCGCAGGTCACTGACCAGCACCCGGCCGTGGGCGCGGCCCAGCACCTCGTCGACAAGGTCCCAGAACTCGCGGTACCGCACGGCCTCAGCCTGCCACCCGCCGGGCGCACGTGTCGGCGGGCCCCGCCATGATGGGCGCGTGGTGCTGGACCGCTTCTCCGAGCCGACCCGTGCGTGGTTCACGGGCGCGTTCGCCGAGCCCACCCCGGCGCAGCTCGGTGCCTGGGACGCCGTCTCGGGCGGTCAGCACGCGCTCGTCGTCGCCCCGACCGGTTCCGGCAAGACGCTGGCGGCGTTCCTGTGGGCGCTCGACGGCCTGCTGACCGCCGACCCGCCGGAGGACCCCGTCGAGCGGTGCCGGGTGCTGTACGTCTCGCCGCTGAAGGCCCTCGCGGCGGACGTCGAGCGGAACCTGCGGTCACCGCTCGTGGGCATCCGTCAGGCGGCGACGCGGCTCGGTCGCGTCCTGCCGGAGGTCGCGGTCGGCACTCGCACCGGGGACACGCCGCCGGAGGAGCGGCGCTCGTTCGCCCGGCGGCCGCCGGACATCCTCATCACCACGCCGGAGTCCCTGTACCTGATCCTGACCTCGGCCGCGCGGGCCGGGCTCGCCGGCGTGCGGACGGTCATCGTGGACGAGATCCACGCGGTGGCAGGGACGAAGCGCGGCGCACACCTCGCGCTGTCCCTGGAGCGGCTCGACGGGCTGCTCGACCGGCCCGGCGGCCCCGGCCCTGCTCAGCGGGTCGGTCTGTCCGCCACCGTCCGCCCCGTCGAGGCGGTCTCGGCGTTCCTCGCCGGGGCGCGGTCGCTCGACGACGGCGGGCGTCGGGTGGTGACCGTGCAGCCGCCGTCGGTCAAGCGCATCGAGGTCGACGTCGTGGTGCCGGTCCCCGACCTCGCGGAGCTCGCGGCGGCACCAGTGCGCGACACCGGGCCCGCGAGCGGCTCGGGCGGGCTCCGGGACGAGCTCGGGAGTGAGCTGGTGGGCAACCGCTTCGGTGGCGACCCGGTGCCGCGCGCGTCGATCTGGCCGCACGTGGAGGAGCGTGTGGTGGACCTGGTCGCGGCGCACCGGTCCACGCTGGTGTTCACCAACTCGCGCCGCGGCGCCGAGCGGCTGACGGCCCGCATCAACGAGGTGTGGGCGGAGCGCGAAGGTGTGCCGGTCGGCGCGCCCGGTGCGCTGCAGCCGGCCTCGGTGCCTGGTCAGTCGGGGACCTCCGCGGGGGTGGACACGCGCGACGCCACGACGATCCTGGCGCGGGCGCACCACGGATCGATGAGCCGTGCCGAGCGGACCCGGACGGAGTCGGAGCTCAAGGCCGGTGTGCTGCCGGCGGTGGTGGCGACCAGCTCGCTGGAGCTCGGCATCGACATGGGCGCCGTCGACCTGGTGGTGCAGGTCGGCGCGCCGCCGTCGGTGGCCAGCGGGCTGCAGCGCGTCGGCCGTGCGGGCCACCAGGTGGGGGCCGTGTCGCACGGCGTCGTGTTCCCCACCTTCCGGGGCGAGCTGGTGCCGGCGGCGGTGACCGCGGAGCGGATGCGGTCGGGCCAGCTCGAGGCGTTGTCCGTACCGGCCAACCCCCTGGACGTGCTCGCGCAGCAGGTCGTGGCGATGGTCGCCGTCGAGGACTGGCCGGTGGACGAGCTCGCCCGGGTGGTCCGCCGGTCGGCGCCGTTCGCCGGGCTCGGCGACGCGACGCTGCGGGCGGTGCTCGACATGCTGGCCGGTCGCTACCCGAGCGAGGAGTTCGCCGAGCTGCGGCCACGTCTGGTGTGGGACCGCGTCCGCGACGTGCTGACGGCGCGACCAGGCGCGCTGCGGCTCGCGGTCACCAGCGGCGGCACGATCCCCGACCGTGGGCTGTTCGGCGTGTTCCTGGCCGACGGCTCGACGAGCGCCGAGGTGCCCGTCGACGCCGAGCGCACCGGCGGTCGGCTGCGCGGCGGCAAGCGCGTCGGAGAGCTGGACGAGGAGATGGTGTACGAGTCGCGTGTCGGCGACACGTTCACCCTGGGGTCCAGCACGTGGCGGATCGAGGACATCACGCCGGACCGGGTCGTCGTGACGCCGGCGCCAGGGCTGCCCGGCAGGCTGCCGTTCTGGAAGGGCGACTCCCCCGGCAGGCCGGCCGAGCTCGGGCGAGCCATGGGGGCGTGGGTCCGCGAGGTGCTGGGGCTCCCGGCGTCGGGTGCGCGGGCTCGCGTCGAGGGCGCCGGCCTCGATCCCTGGGCGGCGGACAACCTCGTGGCCTACCTGCACGAGCAGCGCGAGGCGACGGGCGAGGTGCCGAGCGACACCGTGCTGGTGCTCGAGCGGTTCCGCGACGAGCTCGGCGACTGGCGCATCGTGCTCCACTCGCCCTACGGCGCACGCGTGCACGCGCCCTGGGCGGTCGTGCTCGGAGCCCGCCTGCGCGAGCGGTACGGCGTCGACGCGGCCGTGATGCATGCCGACGACGGCATCGTGCTGCGGCTCCCGGACCTCGTCGACATCGGCCTGGACGACCCGGTCGACCGACCGGTCGGCGACGCACCCGCCATCGGGCTGGACGACCTGCTCCTGGAGCCCGACGAGGTGGTCGATTCCGTGCGTGCGGAGCTGGGTGGCTCCGCGCTGTTCGGCGCCCGGTTCCGGGAGGCTGCCGGCCGCGCGCTGCTGCTGCCGCGCCGGCGGCCGGACCGACGGCAGCCGCTGTGGCAGCAGCGGCACCGCGCGGCGCAGCTGCTGTCCGTCGCGGCGCAGTACCCCGACTTCCCGATCCTGCTCGAGGCGGTGCGCGAGTGCCTCCAGGACGACTTCGACACCACGGCGCTCGCCGACCTCATGCGCGACGTCCAGGCCGGACGCGTCCGCGTCCTCGAGGTGACCACGCCGCACCCGTCACCCTTCGCCCAGTCGCTGATGTTCGGGTACACGGCCCAGTTCCTGTACGACGGAGACGCACCGCTCGCCGAGCGCCGGGCAGCGGCGCTCACCCTGGACCCGACCCTGCTGGCCGAGCTTCTGGGCTCCGGCGGACAGTCGCAGCTCGCCGACCTGCTGGACCCGGAGGCGGTCGAGCGGACCGAGGCCGAGCTGGGCGCCCTGGCGCCGGAGCGTCAGGCCACGACCCTCGAGCAGCTCGCCGACGTGCTGCGCCGCCTGGGCCCGTTGCCGCTCGACGAGGTCCGGGCCCGCATCCAGCCGGAGCTCCGCGAGCAGGCCACCGACTGGCTCGGCGAGCTCGAGAGGGCACGGCGGGTGATCCGCGTGCGCATCGGCGGCCTGCCGGCCGACCGCGCGGAGCAGTGGGCCGCCGTCGAGGACGCGGGGCGGCTGCGCGACGCACTCGGCGTCGCCCTGCCCGTCGGTGTGCCCGAGGTGTTCACCGAGGTGCTGCCGGACCCGCTCGGCGACCTGCTGCGCCGGCACGCGCGGACCCATGGCCCGTTCCCCGCGGCGCAGGCCGCGACGCGCTTCGGTCTGGGAGTCGCCGTGGTGACCGAGGCGCTGCGTCGGCTCGAGGGTCGAGGCGTGCTGGTGCAGGGCCGGCTGCGACCGGAGGTGCTGGGCGGTACGGGCGACGAGTTCTGCGACGCCGAGGTGCTGCGGACGTTGCGGCGCCGCTCGCTCGCCTCGCTCCGCGCCGCGGTCGAGCCGGTCCCCCCGCAGGCGCTCGGCGTGTTCCTGCCGCGGTGGCAGGGGGTGCTGCCGGCGGCAGGAGGCTCGCGGAGCTCGGCGAGCGGTGCGCTGCAGGGCGTCGACGGCGTCGCGCGGGCCGTGGAGCAGCTCGCGGGCGCCGTGGTGCCGGCGTCGGCACTGGAGACGTGGGTGCTGCCCGCCCGCGTCCGGGACTACCGACCTGCGATGCTCGACGAGCTGCTCGCCGCCGGTGAGGTCGTGTGGGCGGGGCACGGAGCGCTGGCGGGGCACGACGGGCTCGTGTCCCTGCACCCCGCCGCGGTCGCGGACCTGACGCTGCCCGCGCTGCCGGACGGGTCCGCCGGCCCGACGGACGCGACTGCGGTCAGCCTGCGACGTCATGTGCTGGACGCGCTCAGCGGTGGTGGTGCGTGGTTCCTCGGTGCGATCGCGCAGCGCGTCCGCACCGCCGTGGCGGACGACGACGCCTGGTCCGGCGACGCCGTCCCGTCCCAGGCGCAGGTCGCCGACGCGCTGTGGGACCTGGTGTGGTCAGGACGGGTGACCAACGACAGCCTGGCGCCGTTGCGGGCCTGGCTGGGCACCGGCAGCACGGCTCATCGCGTGCGGGCTGCGACGCCGCGAGGGCGGGCGCTGCGACCGCGGCTGGGTCTGCGTGCGGCCGCCCGGCTGGGGTCGACCGCGGGTGCATGGGCCGGTGGGGACGACGGCGCGGGTGCCGCCGTCGGGCCGCACGCAGGTGGCCGGTGGTCGCTCCTGCCGCCTCGCGAGACGGATCCGACCCTGCGCGCGCACGCGCTCGCCGCCCAGCTGCTCGACCGTCACGGCGTCCTGACCAGGGCTGTCGCCGCCTCCGAGGGCCTGAGCGGGCAGTTCGGGGACGTCTACCGGGTGCTGGGCGCGTTCGAGCAGGGTGGGCAGGTGCGCCGCGGGTACTTCGTCGAGCATCTCGGGGGCTCCCAGTTCGCGCTGCCGGGAGCGGTGGACCGGCTCCGGACCGATGCGCAGGTCGTCGACCAGGCTGCCGAGCGGGCCCGCCGACGTGACGAGGGCGACGCGGTCGCGGGCCCCGCTCTCCCCTGGCAGCTCGCCGGCGGCGGACGCGACACGGTGGACGGCGGCGAACCGCCGGTCGTCGTCGTCCTGGCCGCGACCGATCCGGCGAACCCGTACGGTGCGGCGCTGGGCTGGCCCGAGGGTCCGTCGCGGCCCACCGAGGAGGGCAGTGGTCGGCACCGCCCCGGGCGGAAGGCCGGGGCGCTCGTCGTCCTCGTGGATGGCGCCCTGACGCTCTACGTCGAGCGCGGGGGCCGAACCACGCTGACGTTCACGCAGGACGCGGTCGTGCTCGGCACCGCGGCGGCCGCGCTCGCCGAGGCAGCGCGGTCCGGACGCACCGGCCGCTTGACCATCGGCCGGGTCGACGGCGTCGAGGTGCTCGGAGGAGCGCTGCACAGCCCGTTGGGCAACGCGCTGGTGGGCGCCGGCTTCACCCCGACGCCCCGTGGCCTGCGGCTCCGGGCCGACTCATGATCTGCGGGCGTCGCGGTGCCCGAGGGTGACGTGCTGCGGCGGACGGCCGCCTTGCTCGACCGCGCGCTGGCCGGCCACGTCCTCGTCCGCACGGAGCTGCGCTGGCCCGGCGTCGGCGGCCTCGACCTGACCGGGCGGACCGTCCTCGGCACCGTCGCCTACGGCAAGCACCTGCTCACCCGTCTCGACGACGGCACCACGGTGCACACGCACCTGCGCATGGACGGTTCGTGGCGGGTGTGGCCCACCGGGTCGAGCCGCGCCGCCGGGCGCTCCCCCGACGTCCGCGCGGTTCTGGGCGCGGAGCACACCACGGCGGTCGGCTACCTGCTGGGGATGCTCGACGTCCTCCGCACCCGTGACGAGCAGGCGGTGGTCGGCCACCTCGGACCGGACATCCTCGCGGACAGGGTCGACGCCCCGGAGCTGCTGCGCCGGTGGAGCGCCGCGGGCGACCGTCCTGCCGCAGAGGTGCTGCTCGACCAGCGCGTGGTGGCCGGGATCGGCACGATCTTCATGGCCGAGTCGCTGTTCGCCGACCGCGTGTGGCCCTGGACGCCCGCCGACGAGGTGCCCGACCCGGGACACCTGCTCGCGGTGGCACGTCGGCTGATGCAGCGGTCGGTCGCAGCGGGACGGCCGGACGAGCGTGTGCACGGGCGCGCAGGCAGACCGTGCACCCGTTGCGGAGGTCCCGTCGCGGTGGGCACCGCCGGGGAACCACCGGTGCAGCGGGTGGTCTTCTGGTGCCCGCGCTGCCAGTCGCAGCCGGCAGCGGCCGGTTGAGGCCTGCAGGCGCGACGGAGGGCCGCGACCCTCGGGTGCACGGCCCTCCGCACGTCACAGGCTGGGCAGCTCAGCCGACGGGCGCCAGCTCTCCACGCGACGACTCCCAGGTCCGCCCGTCCCAGGAACGGCCGGCGACGGCAGCCGCCAGGTCCACCGGGACGGTGTCCGGGATCAGCAGGCCCTCGGCGACGGCGATCCGGTCGCTGACCTCGCGCAGCACCAGCGACATCGGCACGTCCAGCGCGTCGCAGATGCTCGACAGCAGCTCCGACGACGCTTCCTTCTGCCCCCGCTCGACCTCGCTGAGGTAGCCGAGCGACACCCGAGCAGCGGACGACACCTCACGCAGGGTGCGGCCCTGGCGCTGCCGTGCGTCCCGCAGCACGTCGCCGATCTCACGACGAAGAACGACCATCCGGGCTCCCCCCTTCGCATCACGCTGCTTGTGCTGCGAAGGGCTCCCCGTGAACGGGCCAACCCCCACGGCACCCGGCCGAACCTCGGCCGGAAGGCTTCCACCGTACCTTGCGGCACCCGCATGTGCGCCGCGGCGTCCGAGCGGACGATCCATCATCACGGTCGCTGCAACGCCGTCGGTACCCGGCGTGTTCCCTCACGACGGCGCCGGCACTGGCACTGGCACTGGCACCGACGGCACGACGGGAACAGGGCAACCGTCAGGCGGCAGGCCCGGCCGCCTCCTCCAGCGCGAGGCGCAGCACCGCGTCGACCGCGCCGAGCCGCACCTGCGCCCGGTCGCCGCTCAGCCGCAGCGACCGGACCCGCGCGCCCGCCGCCGTCGCGACGGCGACGTGGACCGTCCCCGGCGGGAAGCCGTCCTGACCGTCCGGCCCCGCGACGCCCGTGGTGGCGAGGCCGAGATCGGCACCGAGCCGCTCGCGCACGCCGTGCGCCATCGCACGGGCGACGTCCGGGTCCACGGCACCACGCTGCGCCAGCAGCTCGCGGTCGACGCCGAGCAGAGTCGCCTTCAGATCGGTTGCGTAGGCCACCACGCCGCCTCGGAGCACCGCCGAGGCCCCCGGCACATCGACGAGCGCGGAGCACACCGCACCGCCCGTGAGCGACTCCGCCACGGCGACCGTCCACCCGCGACGACCGGCGGCCGCGAGCAGCTCGCGCGCCACCGCGACCAGGTCGTCGTCCGTCATGCCTACCGCGCGCCGGCCGGCCCCGGACGCGCCGCCCGTCGGATCCGCCAGGCGTCCCGCAGGTAGTCCAGACCCGTCACCACGGTGACCAGTACGGCCGCTGCCATCACGACCGCAGCCACCACGGCGACGAAGCCCGGCAGGTGGTGCAGCGGCAGGAGGTAGAGGCCGAGCGCGACGGACTGCAGCACGGTCTTGAGCTTGCCGCCGCGCGACGCCGGCAGCACCACGTACCGCAGCAGGAAGAACCTCATCACCGTGATGCCGACCTCGCGCACCAGGATCACCACGGTGACCCACCACGACAGCTCGCCCAGCACGCTCAGCCCGATCAGGGCCATGCCCATCAGCAGCTTGTCGGCGATGGGGTCCAGCAGCTTGCCGAGGTCGGTGACGAGGGAGAAGCGGCGCGCGATCCACCCGTCCACCCGGTCCGTGAGCGCGGCCAGGACGAAGACCGCCAGCGCGGCCAGCCGCACGCCGACCTGCTGCCCGTGGTCCCACAGCAGCAGGACGCCGAAGACGGGGACCACGAGGATGCGCAGCGCCGTGAACCCGTTCGCCACGTTCCACGGCGAGGGAGCAGCTGCGTCGACCACCGCATCAGCCTAGAGGCGCTCGGCGGCGCAGCCGCGCAGCCGCGACCGCAGCGCCGGACTCACGGCAGCGGCTGCGCCCCGCCGAACAGCCAGCCCTGCCCGTACCGCCAGCCGTTCGCCTGCAGGAACCTCGACTGCTCGGTGTGCTCGATGCCCTCGGCGATGGTCACCATCGCGAGCTCCCGCGCAAGCGCTCCCAGGGCCCGCGCCACCCGGCCGGCGGTCGGGTCCGTCGGGATGCCGGCGGTGAACGACATGTCGAGCTTCACGCCAGACACGGGTAGGTCCCGCAGGTAGGACAGGGGCGAGACACCGGTGCCGAAGTCGTCCAGGAGGACGGGGACGCCCGCGGCCGACAGCTGCGTCAGCTCGTGCCGGATCCGGGTGCTCGACGCCACGAGCGACGACTCGGTCAGCTCGACGACCAGCCGCCCCGCGGTCACGCGGTGCCGCGACAGCTCGGACAGCAGCGTCGTCGCGAACTGCCCGTCGCCGAGCTGGTCCGCGGAGACGTTGACGGACACCCACGGCCCGTCGGCACCCGAACGGGCGAGCAGCTCCACGGCACGGGTCGCGACGAGGGCACCGAGCGCCCCGAGGATCCCCGCCTCCTGGGCGTAGCCGAGGAACGTGCCCGGCAGCAGCAGCCCGCGGCGCGGGTGCTGCCAGCGGACGAGCGCCTCGTAGCCGACCACCCTGACGTCCGCCAGGTCGACGATCGGCTGGTAGTGCACCACCAGCTCGTCGTTCTCGACCGCGTCGGCCAGCTCGCGCAGCATCCCCGTCGGTGATGCCACCGCCATCGACGGGTCGTAGACCTCGGTGCGCGAGCGTCCACCGGCCTTCGCGCGGTAGAGCGCGGCATCCGCCGCGGCGAGCAGAGCCGGCGCCCCGCCCTCGTCCGGCACGTCGGGGTCCAGCGTCGCGATGCCCACGCTGGCCGCCACCGTCAGCCGTCGGCGGGCGATGCGGACCGGTTCCCGCAGCCCCGCGTGCACCGCGGCGGCGACCTCGAACACCGCCTTGGCGGCGTTCTCGTCCTGCACCACCACCACGAACTCGTCACCGCCGAGGCGGGCGACGGTCCCCCGCCGGTTGCTCGCGGCGCGCAGCACACCGGCGACGTGCACCAGCACCTCGTCGCCCGCCGCGTGCCCGTGCCGGTCGTTGATCTGCTTGAACCCGTCCAGGTCGCAGGCGAGCACGGCGACCCGGCCGGCCGCCCCCGGCTGCTCCAGGACCGTCTGCAGCACCTCCTGCAGCAGGGTCCGGTTCGCGAGACCCGTCAGCGGGTCGTGCATGGCCCGGTGGGTGAGCATCTCGGCCTTGAGCTTGGACTCCGTCGTGTCCCGTACCTGGACGACGAAGTGGTCGGGACTGCCGTCGTCGTCGCGGACCAGTCCGACGTCGAGGACCACCCAGACCAGGTGGCCGTCGGCCCGGCGGTACCGCTTCTCGAGCGAGAAACGGTGGTCCTCCCCCACCAGCAGCCGATGGATGTGGCCCTGCTCGGTGTCCCGGTCCTCGGGGGCCGACAGGTCGGCCATCGGGTAGCCGCTCAGCGCCCGCACGTGCGTGCCCAGCAGCTCGGCGAAGGCCGAGTTCGCCTCGATGATCTGCCAGTCCAGGTCGACGAGCGCCATGCCGATCGGCGCGTTCTCCATGGCGACCCGGAACTGCTTCTCGCTGCGCGAGAGGGCGTTCTCCACCTCGTGGCGTCCGGTGACGTCCACCAGCGTGGTCAGCACCGCCGGGGCGTCGCCGTCGCCGTGCGGCACCACCCGACCCGCGACCTGCACCAGCCGTACCGGTGCCGACGCCATGCCCGGCACCGTCACCCCGACGACCAGCGGCGTGTCGCCGGGACGCGTGCCGACGCTGAGCACCGCCGTGGGGTTCATCGCCATCCCGCGCTCGTTGATCATCACCACCGGCAGGTCGCCCACCGACCGCCCGACGGTCTGCGCCGGGTCGACGCGCAGGATGTCCGCCGCCCGCTCGGAGATGTCCAGCACCTGCGACGACAGCGACTGCACCAGCACGCCCTCGCGCGTCACCGACTGCAGCGCGTCGTACCGGTTCCTCAGCTCACGGGAGAGGGCGAGAGCCTGCTCGACCCGCCGCACCTGCCGGCGCTGACGACCGATCAGCACCAGGAGGGCTCCGAGCGCGACGACGGCCACCGCAGCGGTGACCGGTGCGACCCAGCTGGGGACACCGAGGCTCTCGAGCAGCCTCACCACGGGGCGTCGCGCCGGTCGTCGGCGGCGTCCTCCTCGAGGTACTCGTCGTCGTCCATGTCGTCCGCCGCCGGCTCCCCGCGGAGCAGGGCGAGCGTCCCGGGCAGGTCGTCGGGCTTGACGAGCACCTCGCGTGCCTTCGAGCCCTCGGACGGGCCGACGATCTCGCGCGACTCGAGCAGGTCCATCAGCCGGCCGGCCTTCGCGAAGCCCACCCGCAGCTTGCGCTGCAGCATCGAGGTGGAGCCGAACTGGGTGGTGACCACCAGCTCCGCCGCCTGCAGCAGCAGGTCGAGGTCGTCACCGATGTCGTCGTCCACCTGCTTCTTGGCGGGCGCCGCGGTGACGTCCGGCCGGTAGACGGGCTTGAGCTGCGTCTTCACGTGCTCGACGACCGCGTGGATCTCGCTCTCGGTCACCCAGGCGCCCTGCGTGCGCATCGGCTTGGCGGCGCCCATCGGCAGGAACAGGGCGTCGCCCTGGCCGATCAGCTTCTCCGCCCCGGGCTGGTCGAGCACCACGCGCGAGTCGGTCAGTGACGACGTGGCGAAGGCGAGCCGCGACGGCACGTTGGCCTTGATCAGGCCGGTGACGACGTCGACCGACGGTCGCTGGGTGGCGAGGACCAGGTGGATGCCGGCGGCGCGGGCCAGCTGGGTGATCCGCTGGATCGACGCCTCGACGTCTCGTGGGGCCACCATCATCAGGTCGGCCAGCTCGTCGACGATCACCAGGAGGTACGGGTACGGCGCGATCTTCCGCTTCGACTCGGGCAGCGGCTGCACCTTGCCCGCCCGCACGCCGGCGTTGAAGTCGTCGATGTGCTTGTAGCCGAACATCGCCAGGTCGTCGTACCGGGCCTCCATCTCCTTGACCACCCACTCGAGGGCCTCGGCGGCCTTCTTCGGGTTGGTGATGATGGGGGTGATCAGGTGCGGGATGCCCTCGTACACCGTCAGCTCGACGCGCTTGGGGTCGACGAGGATCATCCGGACCTCGTCGGGCGTGGAGCGCATGAGGATCGAGACGATCATCGAGTTGACGAAGCTCGACTTGCCGGCACCGGTCGCGCCGGCGACCAGCAGGTGCGGCATCTTCGCCAGGTTGGCCACCACGTAGCCGCCCTCGACGTCCTTGCCGACGCCGATGATCATCGGGTGCTCGCTGCGCTTGGCGGCCGCCGACCGCAGCACGTCACCGAGCGCCACGGTCTCGCGGTCCGTGTTCGGGATCTCGATGCCGATCGCGGACTTGCCCGGGATCGGCGACAGGATCCGCACGTCGGCGCTCGCCACGGCGTAGGCGATGTTCTTGCTGAGCGCCGTGACCCGCTCCACCTTGATGGCAGGGCCGAGCTCGACCTCGTACCGCGTGACCGTCGGGCCCCGCGTGAACCCCGTGACCTGGGCGTCGATCTCGAACTGCTCCAGCACGTTGGTCAGCGCCTCGACAACCCGGTCGTTCGCCGCCGATCGGACCTTGTGCGGGGCTCCCTTGGTCAGCACGTCCTCGGACGGCAGCAGGTACAGGACGTCACCGGACAGCATCGGCTGCTCGCCACGCGGCACGCCGCGCGTCGGCGGTGCGGCCAGGGCGGTGCTGGTCACCACGCCCGCGTCGGGCGTCACCACGGTGGTCGGGACGGTGTCCGCCGCGCGGGCCGCCTCGACGTCGGCCGGGTCGAGCGGTGCGAGGTGGTCCGTGTCCTCGCTGCCCGGGTGCTTGGCGACGAGCGCGGCCCGCTCGAACGCCTCGTCACCCTCGTAGGCCTCGAGCCGTTCCGCCGCCGCGGCAGCTGCCGCCTCCGCGCGGTCCTTCCGCCGGCCGAGCAGCCCGCGCCGCTTCGACGGCTCGACGGGCTCCTCGGCGGTGTGCCCCTCGCGGATCACCAGGGGCGCGTCGTCGTCCTCGTCCTCCGGCGTGCCGTGGTGCGCCACCGCGGACCAGGCCGACCGGATGCGCGGGATCACCTGGTTCACCGGGGTCGCGGTGACGACGAGCAGCCCGAAGAGCGCGAGCAGCACCAGCAGGATGACGGCGACGACCGGCGTGAGCAGCGTCGCGAGCGGGGTGCCGACGGCGAGTCCGACGAGCCCGCCGGCCGCGTGGACGGCAGCGAGGTGACCGGTCGTCGGCACCCCCGCCGCGACGTGGAAGATGCCGCACACGGACACCGCGATCGCACCGACGCCGATGCCGATCCGGGAGTTCGCCGGACCGAGGTCGGGATGGCGCATCAGCCGGACGGCGAACCAGGCCAGCACCAGCGGCAGCACCAGGCCGACGCGTCCGAAGGCTCCCGCGACCGCGCCGTGCACGGCCGTGCCGGCGGTGCCGGACAGGCCGAACCACTCCCGCGCGCCCACGACGACGGCCAGCCCGAGCAGCGTGAAGGCGAGCCCGTCCCGACGGTGCGCAGGGTCGAGGTCCCGGGCACCGCGGCCGACCCGGCGCGCCGAGCCGCCGACGACGTGCGCCGCACCCATCCACACCCCGCGCACCATGCGCAACGGCAGCGCGGCGCGTGGCGGGGGCGCGGTGCGGGACGACGGTCTCCCGGATCCGGTCGGCCGGCCCGAGGAACCACGGCCGCCGGAGGCAGCGCCGCGCACAGCCCCGCCCGGTCGGTCGCCGGTGCGCCGGGCCGCGCTGGGTGCGGACGTACGTGCTGCCATGGTCCTCACGGTAGCGGCGGGCCCCTGCCGCACCCGCCGTGTGGGGGCCCGGCGGGCGCGTGTCGTGCACGGACGACGTGGGCCCACGCGCCCGAGCAGGGACGTTCGCCCTGGTCGACGGGCGGCAGCGGCCGTGTCGGTGGCCTCGCCTACGGTGGTGCCCGTGACGACCCGACGGCCGGCGACCGGCGTCCCGCAGCTGCAGCCAGACGACCCCACCCCCACCGATCCGTCCCGCCGTCGCGGTGCGGGACGCCCCGACCGGGACGGCGCCGAATGAGCCGGCGCGGCGCGCTGCTGCTGGCCGCCATGGGTGTGATCTGGGGCGTCCCGTACCTGCTCATCAAGGTCGCCGTGGCCGATGTGAGCCCGGTCGACGTCGTCTTCGCCCGAACCGCCGTCGGGGCGCTGCTGCTCCTGCCGTTCGCCCGCCGCTTCGGAGGTCTGCGGGCGCTGCGCGGGCACTGGCCGGCGGTCCTCGGCTTCGCCGTCCTCGAGATCGTCCTGCCCTGGATCCTGCTGTCCAACGCGGAGCGCACGCTCACCAGCTCGACGACCGGCCTCCTGGTGGCGACCGTGCCGGTCGTCGCCGTCGTGCTCGGCCGCGTCGTCGACCGGCAGCCCGTGGCCGCGGTCCGATGGGCGGGGCTGGCCGTCGCGCTCGGCGGCATCGTGCTGCTGCTCGGACCCGGGGCGGCAGCGAACGACCCGTGGGCCGTCGTCCAGGTGCTTCTCGCGGCGCTGGGCTACGCCACCGCACCGATCATCGCGGACCGCTACCTCCGCGACGTGCCGACCATCCCCCTCACCGCCACCTGCCTGGGTCTGACCGCTCTGCTGTACCTGCCGTTCACGCTGCTGACCGGGCACCCGCACCTGCCCGGACTGCACGCCGCGCTGGCGCTGCTCGCGCTCGGCGTCGTCTGCACCGGTCTCGCGTTCGTGCTGTTCTTCCGCCTCATCGCCGAGGTCGGTGCCGCACGGTCGACGCTGGTCGCCTACCTGAACCCCGTGGTCGCCGTCGCGCTCGGCGCAGCGGTGCTCCACGAGCCCGTCACGCTCACCGTGCTGCTGGCGACCGCGCTGATCCTGGCGGGGTCCGCAGCGGCGTCCCGGCGCGGCTCGCGGGGCACCGGTTCGGTGCGCCGGCGCGGCACGGAACCCATGGTGGTGGCGGCTGCGTCGACCGTGACCGCTGCTCCGGCCGTGGGGGCTGCGTCTGCCGCGGCGCCGCGGCGGACCGACGAGCCGGAGCAGTGCCCGGCACAGTCCTGAGGGCGTCGGGCCTCCCGCCCGGGCACGGACGGTGCCGGCGCAAAGTCGTTTGTCGCCTGTCGGAGGCCGGTGAGAGGGTCGTCCGCATGCCTGAGAGCCCGTACCGACGGTTGCTGCGCCTGCCCGGCGTGACACCGCTGGTGCTCGTCGCTCTGGTTGCACGGGTCCCCCACGCGATGACCGGAGTGGTGCTGACCCTCCACGTCGTGGGGCACCTGCACCTCGGCTACGGGCGCGCCGGTCTCGCGGCCGGGGCGATGACCGTCGGGATGGCGATCGGCGCACCGTGGCGGGGTCGACGGGTCGACCGGCTCGGGCTGCGACGCGCCCTGCTGCCGTCGGTCGTCGTCGAGTCGGCGGTCTGGCTGGTCGCACCGCGGCTCGAGTACGTGCCGCTGCTCGGCGCGGTGTTCGTCGCCGGGCTCTTCCTGGTGCCGGTGTTCTCGGTGGTTCGTCAGTCGCTGGCCGCGCTGGTCCCCCTGGGTCAGCAGCGCACGGCCTTCGCGCTCGACTCGGTCGCCACCGAGCTCACCTTCATGCTGGCGCCGGCCATCGGCGTGGTGCTGGCGACCAGGGCGTCCAGCACGCTCGCCCTCACGGTGATCGGCGTCGCGACGGTCGGCGCCGGGCTGCTGCTCATGTGGTTCGACCCGCCCACCACCTCGCCTCGGGGGGCGGACGTCGACGCGCAGCCGGCCGGGGATCCGGAGGGCCACATGGTCGGTCGCGGTGCGCGGGCGTTGGCCACTCCGGGGCTGCTGGTGATCCTGGGTGCCTGCACCGCCGCGGCGCTCGTCCTCAACGGCACGGACGTGTCGATCATCGCCGCCCTGCGCAGCACCGGCCACGAGGCCTCGGTCGGCTGGATGATCGCGCTGTGGTGCCTCGGCTCCGTCATCGGCGGGCTGGTCTACGGCGGTGGCCGGCGGGAGGTGCACCCCCTGGCGCTCGTCGCCCTGCTCGCCGCCCTCACGCTGCCCGCAGCCCTCGCCACGACGCAGGCGCAGCTCGCCGTGGCCGTCGTCGTCGCCGGCCTGCCGTGCGCCGCGAGCCTGTCGGCGATCAACGCCGCCCTGGTCCGCTCGGTGCCGGAGAGCCGACGCGGCGAGGTGATGGGCTGGAGCGGGACGGCCAACACCGTGGGTGCCGCGCTCGGCGCACCGCTCGGCGGGCTGGTGATCGACCACGTCGGTCCACGAGCCGGCTTCCTCGCTGCCGGCGGCGTGGGCCTCGTCCTGACGGTGGGTGCGCTGGTGCTGCGCCGCGTCGCGCGCGCGGTCGGCGGGCGGTCCACGGCGGACCTGGGCGGCGGTGAGGTTGCCGTCGCCGTACCGGCCACCGCCGATGGCGACGACGAGCCGGCGGACCGACCAGGAGGCCGGGACCGGGCGGCGCCGACGCGCTGACGTGCTCGCGCGTCGGCGGCGCGGTCAGGCCTCGACGACCACCGGGGTCAGGCCTCGACGACCACCGGGATGATCATCGGCCGACGCCGCAGGCGGCTCGCCACGAACCGGCCGACCACCCGGCGCACCACCTGCTGCAGCTGGTACGTGTCGACCGAGCTCGACCTGGCCGCCTCCTCCAGTGCCGCGGACAGCTCCGGCAGCACGGCATCGAACACGGAGTCCTGCTCGGCGACACCGCGCGCGTGGATCTGAGGCCCGGCGAGCACCTTGCCGTCCGCCGAGCTGACGACGGCGAAGATGGACACGAAGCCCTCGTCGCCCAGGATCCGGCGGTCCTTCAGCTCGGCCTCGGTGATCCCGCCCACGCTCGAGCCGTCGACGTAGACGTAGCCGCACGGCACGGCACCGGCCACGGAGGCGCGGCCGTCGACCAGGTCGACCACCACACCGTCCTCCGCCAGGACCACGCGGTCGGCGGGGACGCCGGTGCGGACGGCCAGCGCGGCGTTCGCAACGAGGTGCCGCACCTCGCCGTGGATCGGCATCACGTTGCGCGGCCGCAGGACGTTGTAGACGTAGAGCAGCTCACCGGCGCTGGCGTGCCCGGAGACGTGCACCTTGGCGTTGCCGGAGTGCACGACGCGCGCACCGAGCCGGGTCAGGCCGTTGATGACGCGGAACACGGCGTTCTCGTTCCCGGGGATCAGGCTCGAGGCCAGGATCACCGTGTCGCCGGGGCCGACGCTGATGCGGTGGTCGCCGTTCGCGATGCGCGACAGCGCCGCCATCGGCTCGCCCTGGGACCCGGTGCACATGAAGACGACCTGGTCGTCCGGCAGGTCGTCGACCTGCTTCTGGTCGACCAGCACTCCCTCCGGGACGTGCAGGTAGCCCAGCTCGGCCGCGATCGTCATGTTGCGGACCATCGAGCGCCCCACCAGCGCGACCCGGCGCTCGTGCATCGCGGCAGCGTCGAGCACCTGCTGGACGCGGTGCACGTGCGAGGCGAACGAGGCGACGATGATCCGGCGGGTCGACTCGGCGAACACCCGGTCCAGCACGGGGCCGATCTCGCGCTCGCCCGTCACGAACCCGGGGACCTCGGCGTTGGTCGAGTCGACCATGAACAGGTCGACCCCCTGCTCGCCCAGCCTCGCGAACGCGCGCAGGTCCGTGATGCGCCCGTCCAGCGGGAGCTGGTCCATCTTGAAGTCGCCGGTGTTGAGCACCGTGCCCGCCGGCGTCCGCACCGCGACCGCCAGCGCGTCCGGGATCGAGTGGTTGACGGCGACGAACTCGCACTCGAAGACGCCGAGCTGCTCGGTCTGCCCCTCGCGCACGGGCAGGGTCAGCGGCGTGATCCGGTGCTCCTTGAGCTTGGCCTCGACGAAGGCCAGCGTCAGCTGGGAGCCGACCAGAGGGATGTCCTGGCGCAGCCGCAGCAGGTAGGGCACCGCGCCGATGTGGTCCTCGTGGCCGTGCGTGAGGACGATCGCCTCGATGTCGTCCAGCCGGTCCCGGATGTAGTCGAAGTCCGGGAGGATCAGGTCGACGCCGGGCTGGTTGTCCTCGGGGAACAGCACGCCGCAGTCGATGACCAGCAGGCGACCGTCGAACTCGAGGACCGACATGTTGCGGCCCACCTCACCGAGGCCGCCGAGCGGGACGATGCGCAGGGCGCCGGCCGCCAGGGCCGGGGGCAGGGTGAGTTCGGGGTGGGGGTGGCTCACGGGACTCCTGTCAGAGGGGCGCCGGTCAGCCGGCGACGAGGTCGAGCAGGCCTGCGCGCACCAGGTCCGTGCGCAGCGCACCGAGCTCGGCGTCGCTGAGCGGCACGATCGGCAGCCGGGTGGCCCGGCTGGGCAGCAGGCCGAGCAGCTGGAGCGCTGCCTTGGCGGTGGGAGCCTGCATGCCGGCACCGTTGAGGGCGTCGACCGCGGGCATGATCTGGCGGAACGCCGCGAGCGCACCGGCGTGGTCGCCGGACACCCAGCAGCGGGCGATGGTGGCGAGGCCGGGGGTGGCGACGTGGCCGACGACGGACACGATGCCGACGGCGCCCACGGCGAGCAGCGTGAGGAACGCCGAGTCGTCGCCGGAGTACCACGCCAGGCCGGTGCGCTCGATCGCCTTCGCGGCACCGTAGGTGTCGCCCGTCGCGTCCTTGACGGCGACGATGCGGGGGTGCTCGGCCAGCCGGTCCAGCGTCGCAGGCTGCACGCGGACCCCGGCACGGCCCGGGATGTCGTAGACCATCACCGGGAGCTCGGTGGCGTCGGCGACCGACTCGATGTGCGTCGCGAGGCCGTCCTGCGACGGACGTGAGTAGTACGGGCTCACGACCAGCAGACCGTGTGCGCCGGCGTCCGCGGCCTGCTCGGCCATCCGCACCGCGTGCGCCGTGTCGTTGGACCCGGCGCCGGCGACGACGAAGGCGCGGTCGCCGACGGCCTCGACGACCGCGGAGACCAGCTCTGCCTTCTCCGGTGCGTGCGTGGTCGGCGCCTCGCCGGTGGTGCCGCTGAGCACGAGACCGTCGTTGCCCTGGTCCACCAGGTGCTGCGCGAGCGCGACGGCAGCGGCCACGTCGACGGCGCCGTCCGGCGTCATCGGGGTGACCATCGCGGTGAGCACGGACCCGAAGGGACGGGTGGAGGACGTCACGGCGGGCATGGGGTCACGCTACCGCCCCGGTCCCCGGCGTCCCGGACGCGTCCGCGCGGGCGTAGGAGCGGAACCGGTACCGCGTCCCCGTCCGCGAGACGAGCCACGGACCGCCGTCGAGGGCCGCCTCGCGGGACCCCTCCGCCTCGAACGGCTGGGCGCCGGCGACCCCGACGGGACGCCAGCGGACCGGATCCACCAGCGGCGCGTAGGTGTCACCGGGTACGTCGAGGTCGACGTCGGTCACCTCGAGGCGGTCGGCACGCGTGATCGTCTCCGCGAACAGCGCCGCTCCGCCGATGACCCACGTCTCCTCGTCGGCCCCGACCAGCTCGAGCGCGGCCTCCAGCGACGGGCACACCTGCGCGCCCGCGGCGCGGTACGCCACGTCACGCGAGAGCACGATGTTGCGGCGGTCCGGGAGGGGCCGCATCCGCTCCGGCAGCGACTCCCACGTCCGACGGCCCATCACCACGGCATGTCCGGCGGTGAGCCGGCGGAAGCGGGCCAGGTCCTCCGGCAGGTGCCACGGCAGCGTGCCGTCCCGGCCGATCACCCCGTCCGCCGTCTGCGCCCAGACGAGCGCGAGGCTCACACCGCCACCGGCGCCTTGATCGCCGGGTGGTGCTGGTAGTCCAGCACGTGCACGTCCTCGTAGGTGTAGTCGAACAGCGACGGCGCACGGTCCAGCTCCAGTCGCGGCGCCGGGAACGGCGCGCGGGACAGCTGCTCGCGGACCTGGTCGACGTGGTTGTCGTAGACGTGGCAGTCGCCGCCGGTCCACACGAAGTCGCCGACCTCCAGCTCCACCTGCTGGGCCACCATGTGGGTGAGCAGCGCGTACGAGGCGATGTTGAACGGCACCCCGAGGAACATGTCCGCCGACCGCTGGTACAGCTGGCACGAGAGGCGTCCGTCGGCGACGTAGAACTGGAACATCGCGTGGCACGGAGCCAGCGCCATCTGCGGGATCTGGGCGACGTTCCACGCGGAGACGAGGTGCCGGCGCGAGTCCGGGTCGCGGCGCAGACCGTCGAGCACGGCCGCGAGCTGGTCGACGTGGCCGCCGTCCGGCGTCGGCCAGGACCGCCACTGCACGCCGTACACGGGGCCGAGCTCACCGTCCGGTGCGGCCCACTCGTCCCAGATCGACACGCCGTGCTCCTGGAGCCAGTGGACGTTCGAGTCCCCGCGCAGGAACCACAGCAGCTCGTAGACGACCGACCGCAGGTGCACCCGCTTCGTCGTCACCAGAGGGAACCCGGCCTGCAGGTCGAACCGCAGCTGTGCACCGAACAGGCTGCGGGTCCCCGTCCCGGTCCGGTCCGCCTTCCGCGTCCCCGTCTCCAGCACCCGGCGCAGCAGGTCCTCGTACGGCGTCGGCACGGACGCGTCGACCGGGCTCGTCATGGCGGACATCGTAGGTCGCGGACGCGGGAGGACATCGGGGGCTCGCACGGCGAGACTGGGGGCCATGACCGCCTCGTCGTCCTCACCGCCCACCGCTGGGTCCGCACTGCCGGCCGACCTGCCCACCGGGCTGCTGATCGGTGGCGAGTGGCGAGCCGCCGGCTCGGGCGGCACGTTCGCCGTCCACGACCCGGCGACGACCGACGTGCTGGCGGAGGTGTCCGACGCCGGTGAGCAGGACGCCCTCGACGCCCTGACCGCCGCCGACGCGGCCTTCCGGGAGTGGCGGACCGTCGCGCCCCGCGACCGCAGCGAGCTGCTCCGGTCGGTGTTCGAGGCGATCACGGCCCGGACCGACGAGATCGCCGCGGTGATCACCGCGGAGGGCGGCAAGCCCCTGGCCGAGTCGCGTGCCGAGGTGGCCTACGCCGCGGACTACGTCCGCTGGTTCGCGGAGCAGGCGGTGCGGATGGAGGGCCTGGCGCGGCGCGCTCCCGCCGGCACGCACCACCAGCTGGTGCTGCGCAAGCCGGTCGGCCCGGCACTGCTGATCACGCCGTGGAACTTCCCGATCGCGATGATCGCCCGCAAGCTCGCACCGGCGCTCGCCGCCGGCTGCAGCGTGGTGGTGAAGCCGGCACAGCTGACGCCTCTGACCACCGCCCTGGTCGCAGAGATCGTGCGGGCCGAGCTGGCGGCCCGCCACCTGCCGACCGGGGTGGTGAACGTGGTGCCGTCGTCGTCCGCCTCCCGCATCTCCCGACCGCTGCTCGCGGACCCGCGCCTGCGCAAGCTGTCCTTCACCGGCTCGACGGAGGTCGGCGCATCGCTGCTGAAGCAGGCGGCGGACGGGATCCTGCGCACGTCGATGGAGCTCGGCGGCAACGCGCCCTTCCTCGTCTTCGACGACGCCGACCTCGACGCGGCCGTCGAGGGCGCCGTGGCCGCGAAGATGCGCAACTCGGGCCAGACGTGCGTCGCGGCCAACCGGTTCCTGGTGCAGGAAGGGGTCGCCGAGGAGTTCACTGCGAGGCTGACGGAGGCGTTCGGACGGCTCGTCGTCGGCCCCGGCGACCGACCGGGCACCACGGTGGGCCCACTGATCCAGCAGAGCGCCGTCGACCGGGTGACCGAGGTGGTGCAGCAGGCGGACGACGCGGGTGCCCAGGTGCGCGTCGGCGGGGTGCGATCCGAGGGACGCGGCTGGTTCTACCTGCCCACGGTCCTGGACGGCGTGACGCCGGACATGCGGGTGGTGACCGAGGAGGTGTTCGGACCGGTGGCCCCGGTGCTGCGGTTCGGTTCCGAGGACGAGGGCGTCGACCTGGCCAACGCGACGCCCTTCGGCCTGGTCGCGTACGCGTACACCCGTGACGTCGGCCGGGTGATGCGCCTGACCGAGCGCATCGACGCCGGCATGCTCGGGGTGAACCGCGGCATGGTGTCGGACGCGTCGGCACCGTTCGGCGGGGTGAAGCACTCCGGTCTCGGCCGCGAGGGCGGCGAGGCCGGCATCGAGGAGTACGTCGACCCGATGTACGTGGCGCTGTGAACGGCCACCACGCGGAGGGCGCGCACGCGGACGGTGCGCACGCCGACGTCTCGGTCCGGCCGGCCGTCGCCGGCGACGAGCGCGAGGTGGCCCGCATCCAGCTCGCCGCCTGGCGGTCGGCGCACGCGGCGACCCTCGGGCAGGAGGTGCTGGAGAGCTTCGACGAGGGCGCCTTCGTGGAGCGCTGGGCGCAGGCGGTCCGGATGCCGCCGGCTCCCGGGTATCGCGTCCTCGTGGCGTGCGCGGGGCCGCGCGTGGTGGGCTTCGCCGCCGTCGCACCCGTCCCGCCGCCGGAGGGCGAACCCTTGGCCGCACCGGGCGGCGTGATCCTCGCGCTCGAGGTGGACCCGCCGGAGCAGCGTGCCGGCCATGGCTCCCGCCTGCTGGCGGCCGCCGTCGACCTGCTGCGCGGGGACGGTGCCGACCAGGTCCAGACCTGGGTGATCGACGGCGACGAGGCACGCGACCGCTTCCTTGCCGGGGCCGGGATGGGACCGGACGGTGCCGTCCGGGACCTCAGCTCGGGAGAAGGTCCCGGTGGCGAGGCTTTCGTGGTGCGGGAACGCCGCTGGTACGCCTCGATCTAGGGACGCCGGTCGATCGAGGCGGGCCGGGAGCTAGGACTGCTCGCGTCCCCGGTGCAGCCGGCTCGCGCGGCGCAGGGAGCCACGGGCACGACGTCGGTCCCCGGCCGCGTCGTACGCGAACGCCAGGCGGTACCACGCGCGCCAGTCGTCCGGGGCGGCCTCGACGGCCTGCCGGGCAGGCTCGAACCGCTGTCGCGCCACCTGGCGGTCGACCCGTCCGCCGGGTGACCGCGGCAGGTCGTCCACCGGCAGCTCACCGGCACTGTCCAGCTCGTCCGCCATCCGCTGCACGTCCACCGCGAGCAGCCACTCCCGGACGATCAGGGCGATGACCAGCAGGGGAAAGACCAGGAACGCCGTGCCGAGGGCGATGCCGACCGCCCGGCCGGTGGCGATCAGCTGGACCGAGCGCACCCCCACCAGCCACACCCACACGGCCAGCAGGGCGGTGACCAGCACCGCACCGACCAACCCGGTGTACCGGCGCCGGGCCGGCGGCCGGTCGGGCTGCGCGGTCACGCCGTGCCCAGGCCGAGCAACGGCGCCAGCCCGACGGTCAGCCCGGGGAGGCTGCCCACACGGCGCACACCGAGCAGCACCCCGGGCATGAAGCTGGTGCGGTCGAACGAGTCGTGGCGGATGGTCAGCTGCTCCCCCGGGTTGCCGAGCAGCACCTCCTGGTGCGCCGTGAGCCCGCGCAGCCGGACGGCGTGCACATGGATCCCCTCGACCTCGGCGCCGCGCGCACCGTCGAGCGACTGCGTCGTGGCGTCCGGGACGGGACCTCGGCCAGCGGCGGCACGTGCAGCGGCGATGGCTCGCGCCGTGGCACGTGCGGTACCGGACGGTGCGTCGACCTTGTCGGGGTGATGCAGCTCGACCACCTCGACCGACTCGAACCAGCGCGCAGCCTGGGCGGCGAACGACTCGGCGAGCACGGCGCCGAGCGCGAAGTTGGGGGCCACGAGGACGCCGATGCCCGGGGCGTGCACCAGGTGGTCGCGCACCCGGTCGAGCGCCTCGTCGGTCCAGCCCGTCGTCCCGACGACGACGTGCACGCCGCGGTCGATCAACGCGTGCACGTTCTGCTCGGTGACGCTCGGGACGGTGAAGTCGACGGCTACCTGGGCACCGGCCTGCGACACGGCGCTGAGGTCACCGTCGGCGTCGACCTGCGCCACCAGCTGCAGGTCCGGCGCGGCGTCCACCGCCTGCGAGACGGTCGACCCCATGCGCCCGTGGGCGCCGAGCACGGCTACCCGGATCTCGTCGGTCACGGGGAGCCACCCTACCCATGGGGCTCAGGCGCGCTGCGTGCGTCGGCTGGCGTGCCGACGCACGTCCCCGCCGTCAGGACGTCGGACGGCCGAGCCGCTCCACGAGGCGGCGCAGGTCCGCCGGCGCCAGCCCGGTGAACCGTTCGACCTCTCTCGGCGGGTACGCCGGGTCCATGAACCAGCGCAGCGCCGCAACGGCCGCCTCGAGCCGCACCGGCCCGGCGCCGACCCGTTCACGCACGTACGAGGAGAACCGCACGGCCGACAGGTAGGCGGCCGGGGCCATGCCGAGCAGCGCGACGCACCAGCGATGGAGCTCCGCAAGCTGCACGCCCGCGAACGCGGCCAGGTCGACCGGACGCACCAGCCCACGCTCCTGGTCCACGCGGGCGACCACGTCGTCCAGGCGGTCCAGGTCCGCGGAGCGCTCGATCGGCTGCCGGGCAAACGCGTCGAGCAGCAGACGGGCCGCGTCGTCCTCCGCGCCCGCCGCGAGCAGACGTGAGGCGTCGTCCGCGACCGGCCCGACGACGTCCGCCAGCGGCAGCGCCCGGTCCGCGATCGGGCGCCCACCGCCCAGCCGCGCGGGACCGAGCGGGTGCAGCTGGAGGCCCAGCCGCACGCCCGGGCCCGTCTGCGTGCGCACCAGCGCGTGCGTCCACGGGCCGCGGAGCTCGGGCTCCTCGGGCCGGCGCTCACCCGTGAGCGGGTCGACGAGCAGGCCGGTGGCGCCGGCGGTCAGCAGCACCAGGCCGCGGCCGTCGGGAAGCAGCACCTCGGTGTCGCCCGGACCTCCGGGCTGGTGCAGCACCCAGACGTGCTCGACGACGCCGCGCAGCGAGTCGGGCACCTCGATTCGCCGGTACGTCACCTCGGCCACGGCCATGACGCCATTGTGTCGCGCGGACAGCCCACCACGAGCGGGCATCGAGAGGACGATGCGTGGTCGTGGCGTCCCTTCGCGCATCGCTCGTGCACGCCGTCCGCGACCTGCTCGCGATCCTGGTCGTCGGGCTGGTCGGTGGCTCCTTGCTCGCCGCGTGGTGCATCCACGTCGACGCCGCAGTGTGGACGGCGCTCGGCGTGCACATCCAGCCGGGCCTCGCGGACGCCGCCCGGCTCGCGGTCGGGTGGCTGCGGATGGTGGCACCGTTCGCACTCGCCCTCTGGTGCGCGGGTCGCGGACGGGCGGGCACCGGCGCGCGATGGCTGCCGGCGTGGGCCGCGCTCGGTGCGGTCGCAGTCGGCACCGCCTTGGCTGTGGCGACGTGGCCGCACGGGCTGCGGCTGGTGGACACCTGGCCCGGACCCGACATTCCCCTCGTGCCGAACGGTGACGGCTACTGGCGCCTCGGCCTGACCCCTGCGTGGGGTTATCCGGTCCTGTCGGCCCTCTTCCTCGCCGGAGCGGCGGTCCTCGGTGCCCGGGACGGGTGGAAGGGCCGCTTGGATGAGGAGAGCGGGGACCGTGCTTCCGTGCGCGCACCGGCACCGGTGCGGATGTCCCCGCTCGGTGCCGCACTGGTCGCGCTCCCCGCTGCCGCGGCGACGGCCGGTGCCGTGACGGTGGTCCTGACACTCTCCGCACGGTTCTCCGCGATGTCGTCGATCGAGTGGACCGCGGCCGCAGGCCCGCTCTGGTGGCTCACCCTCTCCTTGGCGGCGGCGGGGCTCGCCTCGGGCACCGGCCCGCTGGGTGTGGCGGGGGCCGGCGCGGCCGCGCTGCCTGCCGTGGTCATGCCCGTGCAGTCGTGGCTCGCCGGTGGCGACGACCTGCTGCTGGCGCAGGCGGCTGCGAGCCTCCTCGCATGTGCCGTGCTCGTCGCGTGGCGGCCCGGCATGGTCTGGGCGGTCGGTGCGCTCGGGCCCTCCGAGCCGCCGGTGCCTGCTGCGGCCGACGCCGAGCGCCTGGGCTGACGGCTCAGTCTCCGAACGGGCCGACGCGGACGACGCTGCGCGGCTGTGCCGCCAGCAGGACGGCCAGGGACTGGATGTCCGCCGCCGTCACCGCGCGGATCCGCTCGAGCGACTCGTCCGTGCTGAGCAGCTCGCCGTGCACCAGCTCCGCGCGGCCGAGCCGGCTCATCCGGGAGCCCGTGTCCTCCATGCCGAGCACCAGGCCGCCGGACACCTGTCCGATGGACCGCCGGAGCTCGGCCGGCGTGATCGGGTCCTGCGCCAGCTTCTCCAGCTCGAGGACCAGCAGCGACGTCACCTCGTCGACCTTGGCCGGCGTGCACCCGGCGTACAGGCCGAACAGCCCCGTCTCCGCGTGGCCGGACGAGAACGAGTACGTCGAGTACGCCAGCCCCCGCTTCTCGCGGATCTCCTGGAACAGGCGCGACGACATGCCGCCGCCGAGCACGGCGTTCAGCACGGTCAGGGCGAATCGGCGGTCGTCCGTGGCGGTCAGGCACAGGCCGCCGACGATGACGTTCGCCTGCTCGGTGGGTCGACGGACCGTCAGCTCCGTGCCGTCCGACGGGATGCCGAGCTCGCCCGCGAGGAGGCGGTCACCACCGACGCGACGCCCGACGGGCACGGCGTGGTCGTCCAGCGACCAACCACCGGCCGGCAGTGCGCGCAGCACCTGCTGGCACAACGCGTCGTGGTCCACGCCGCCGGCTGCGGTGACCACCAGGGTCGCCGGCCGGTAGTGCTGGCGGTAGTGCTCCCACACGGCGTCCCTCGGGACGTCGCGGATGGTCTGCGGCGTGCCACCGATGGGTCGGCCGAGCGCGTGCGACCCGAAGACCGCCGTGGCGAACTGCTCGTGCGCCACGTCGGACGGGTCGTCGTCGTTCATCGCGAGCTCTTCGAGGATGACCCCGCGCTCCGTCTCCAGCTCGTCCGTGTCCAGACGGGCGGAGGTGACCATGTCGGCGATGACGTCGACCGCCATCGGCAGGTCGTCGTCGAGCACCCGCGCGTAGTACGAGGTGTGCTCCTTGCCGGTGGCGGCGTTGGCCTCGCCACCGACGGCGTCGAACGCCTCCGCGATGTCCATCGCGGTGCGGCGCTCGGTGCCCTTGAACAGCAGGTGCTCGAGGAAGTGCGTCGAGCCGAAGTGCCCGCTGGTCTCGTCGCGCGATCCGACGCCCACCCAGGCGCCGACCGTCGCCGAGCGCAGACCGGGCATGTGCTCGGTCAGCACCCGGACCCCGCCGGGCCGGACGGAACGACGCACGTGTGCGTCGCCGTCCTGCCCGGCGGACTGCTCCGCCCCCGGCTGACCGGAGGCGACGAGCGGGAGGTCCAGCGGCACGTCAGGCGTTCGCAGGCGCCGCGTCGGTGGCGTCGGTGCCGGTCTCCTCGGAGCTGGCCGCCGGAGCCGCCGCCTCCTCGTCGACCACCGCGTGCAGCGAGAGCTTGCCGCGCGGGTCGATCTCGCCGATCTCCACCTGGACCTTCTGGCCCACGGCGAGGACGTCCTCGACGTTCTCGACCCGCTTGCCGCCCACGAGCTTGCGGATCTGCGAGATGTGCAGCAGCCCGTCCTTGCCCGGCGACAGCGAGACGAAGGCACCGAACGTGGTGGTCTTGACGACCGTGCCGACGAAGCGCTCGCCCAGCTCGGGCATGTGCGGGTTGGCGATCGCGTTGATCGCCGCCCGCGCGGCCTCCGCCGACGGGCCGTCGGTGGCGCCGATGTAGACCGTGCCGTCGTCCTCGATCGAGATGTCGGCGCCGGTCTCCTCCTGGATCTGGTTGATCATCTTGCCCTTCGGGCCGATGACCTCGCCGATCTTGTCGACCGGCACCTTCACCGTGATGACGCGCGGCGCGAACGGGCTCATCTCGTCCGGCGTGTCGATCGCCTCGGCGATGACGTCGAGGATCGCCAGGCGCGCCTCCTTGGCCTGCGTCAGCGCGCCGGCCAGGACGCTCGCCGGGATGCCGTCGAGCTTGGTGTCCAGCTGGATCGCGGTGACGAACTCCCGCGTACCGGCCACCTTGAAGTCCATGTCACCGAACGCGTCCTCGGCACCGAGGATGTCGGTCAGCGCGGCGTAGCGCGTCTGGCCGTCGACCGTGTCGGACACCAGGCCCATCGCGATGCCGGCGACCGGCGCGCGCAGCGGCACACCGGCGTTCAGCAGGGACAGCGTCGAGGCGCAGACGGAGCCCATCGACGTCGAGCCGTTGGAGCCGAGCGCCTCGGACACCTGACGGATCGCGTAGGGGAACTCCTCGCGGCTCGGCAGGACGGGCACGAGGGCCCGCTCCGCCAGGGCGCCGTGGCCGATCTCGCGGCGCTTCGGCGAGCCGACGCGGCCCGTCTCACCGGTGGAGAACGGCGGGAAGTTGTAGTGGTGCATGTACCGCTTGCGCGTCTCCGGCGACAGCGTGTCCAGCTGCTGCTCCATGCGGAGCATGTTCAGCGTGGTGACGCCGAGGATCTGCGTCTCGCCGCGCTCGAACAGCGCCGAGCCGTGCACCCGGGGCAGCACCTCGACCTCGGCTGACAGCGTGCGGATGTCCCGCAGGCCGCGGCCGTCGATGCGGAAGCCGTCGGTGAGGATGCGCTGACGGATCAGCTTCTTCTGCACGGAGCGGTACGCGGCGGAGATCTCCTTCTCGCGGCCCTCGAACTGCTCGGCGAGCTCGGCCTGGATCTCGGCCTTGATCTCGTCGAGACGGTTCTCGCGGGTCTGCTTGTCCGCGATGGACAGCGCCTCGCCCAGGCGGGCGGCCGCGGCCGACTCGACGGCGGCGTAGGCGTCCGGCTGGTACTCCGGGAAGACCGGGAAGACCTGAGTCTCCTTGGCCGCACGCCCGGCGAGCTCCGCCTGCGCGAGGCACAGGGACCGCAGGAACGGCTTGGCGGCCTCGAGGCCCTCGGCGACGACCTCCTCGGTCGGCACCGTGCCACCGCCACCGTGCACCAGGCCCCAGGTCGCCTCGGGCGCCTCGGCCTCGATCATCGCGATCGCGACGTCGTCACCGACGATGCGGCCGGCCACGACCATGTCGAAGGTGGCGCGCTCGCGCTCGGAGTACCGCGGGAACGCGACCCACTGGCCGTCGACCAGCGCGATGCGGGTCGCGGCGACCGGGCCGGAGAACGGCAGGCCGGACAGCTGGGTGGAGATGGACGCGGCGTTGATCGCCAGGACGTCGTACGCGTCGTCCGGGTGCAGCGCGAGGACGGTGACGACCACCTGGACCTCGTTGCGCAGGCCCTTGACGAAGAGCGGGCGAAGCGGGCGGTCGATCAGGCGGCAGGCCAGGATCGCCTCGGTCGAGGGACGGCCCTCGCGACGGAAGAACGAGCCGGGGATCTTGCCGGCGGCGTACTGCCGCTCCTCGACGTCGACCGTCAGCGGGAAGAAGTCGAACTGGTCCTTGGGGTGCTTGCCGGCCGTCGTGGCCGACAGCAGCATCGTCTGGTCGTCCAGGTAGGCGACGGCGGAACCGGCGGCCTGCTTGGCCAGGCGGCCCGTCTCGAAGCGGACGGTGCGCTTGCCGAACTTGCCGTTGTCGATGACGGCCTCGGCGAACTGGATCTCGGGACCCTCCACGGGTGCCCTCCTTGTTCTCGAAGTGCGCCGGTGGGTCCGCGGCGGTCTTCGATCGAGGCCCTCGGCGCGCCGTGCGGCGGTCCGGGGGCCACTACCGAGGACCGGACGTGGGACCGGCGCGGCGGTGTGGTGTGACGTGGTGCGTGCGTCAGGGACGCGTACCGGCCCCGACGCGGGACCAGCCCGGACCCTGTGCGGGGTCCGGGCTGGTCCGGTGGGTCAACGGCGCAGGCCGAGCCGCTCGATCAGGCTGCGGTAGCGCTCGATGTCGATCTTCTGCAGGTAGCCGAGCAGCCGACGACGGCGCCCGACGAGGAGCAGCAGACCACGACGGGAGTGGTGGTCGTGCTTGTGCTCCTTGAGGTGCTCGGTCAGGTCCTTGATGCGCTGCGTGAGCACCGCGATCTGGACCTCCGGCGAACCGGTGTCACCCTCGTGGGTCGCGTACTCGGTCATGATCGACTGCTTGGTGGCAGTGTCGAGGGCCAACGGTTCTCCTGGTGTCTCGTTGCGCGGCGCTCCGGGGCTTGTCCACCCGGGCTCTGTGGGTCCGCGGCCGTTCTGACGGCGCGTGAAGTCTACCAGCACGTCTGCCGCCGGCCGGTTGGTCCACCTCGGGCCCGCCCGTCAGCCGCCGGGGCCAGCTGCCGCCGGTCAGCTGCCGGGGAGAACACGTACGCCGGGGTCGGCGGCGCCGGCGAGCACCTCGCGCACCCGCGCCACGTCCTGCCCCATGCGCTCCAGGAGCTCGTCGACCGACGCGAACCGCAACGTCGGGCGGAGGCGTTCCACCAGCTCCACGGCCACCTCCTCGCCGTACAGGTCGAGGTCCGTGCGGTCCAGGACGTAGGCCTCGACGCGGCGGACCACGCCGTCGAACGTCGGGTTGGTCCCGATCGACACGGCGGCAGGCAGCACGCGGTCCGGGTCGTCGGGCGACACGGGCGTGCCGTCGGCGTGGGCCAACCGGCGCAGCCAGCCGGCGTACACGCCGTCGGCCGGCACCATGCCGGTCGCGTCCGACGCCAGGTTGGCCGTGGGGAAGCCCAGCTCCCGGCCGCGGGCGTCGCCGTGCACCACGAGCCCTCGGATGCGGTGCGGCCGCCCGAGCACGCGCGCCGCCTGCCGCACGTCGCCGTCGGCGAGCAGCTCCCGCACCCAGGTGGACGACCACCGTCGGCGCAACGGGTCCGCGCTGTGGCCGTCGCCCACGCTGGGGTCCGCCGTGACGTCCTCCACGACCTCGACGTCGAACCCGTAGCCCTGGCCCAGCCGCGTCATCGCCGCCAGGTCCCCGCCGTTGTCCCGGCCGAAGCGCACGTCACGCCCGACGACGACGGTCCTGGCGTGCAGCCCCTCCACCAGGTAGCGCCGGACGAACTCCTCGGGCGACTGCCGGGCGAACTCCAGCGTGTACGTGATGAGCAGCACGGCGTCGAGACCCGTCTCCCCCAGCAGCTCCAACCGGTCGGCGTCGCCCGTCAGGCGGGGCGGCGCGGTCTGCGGCCGGTGCACCTGCGCGGGGTGCGGCGTGAACGTGACGGCGACCGAGCGCAGGCCCGCGGCGTGCGCGTCCGACGCCAGACGCTGCAGCACACCCGTGTGCCCACGGTGGACACCGTCGAAGTTGCCGATGGTGACCACGCTCGGGCCGAAGTCCGCCGGCACCTCGCCCAGCTCCGTCCAGACCTGCACGCACGCTCCCGCTCGGGTCGTCCTCCGTGGTGGGCGTCCTCGACGCCGGTGCCCAAGCCTGCCACCTGCGCCGGTGTCCGCCGTATCCGTTGACCCCTGCGCCGGTGCAGGTCCTCGTCCCAGCGCCTCAGGCGGGGGCGAAGACCAGGAGGGGCACCGCCCGGCCACCCCGGTTCTCCAGGAGCGCCACCAGCTCTCCGCTCGGGGAGAACGCCGCCACCGGTCCGCCCGCAGCAGCGACGGCGTCCAGGCGCTGGCCGTAGGACAGCGCCCGGGTCTCGGCCTCGCTGAGCTCCCGGGGGGCGAACATCGCCCGGGCTGCGTCCGCCAGGGGCAGCACGGCGATCGGGCGGTCCGTCGGCGCGGCCTCGAGGACGTCGAGCGGGGTCGCTGCCTCGATGCCGTAGGCACCGACACGGGTCCTGCGCAGCGCGGTCAGGTGGCCCCCGGCACCCAGCGCGGCGCCCAGGTCGCGCGCCAGCGCTCGGACGTAGGTGCCTGACGAGCAGGTGACGGAGACGTCCAGGTCGACGACCGGGGTGCCGTCCGACGCCGACGCCCTGCGCACGTCGAGCACGTCGAACCGGGACACGACCACGTCGCGGGCGGCGAGCTCGACCTCTTCACCGGCCCGGACCCGCGCGTAGGCACGCTTCCCGTCGACCTTGATCGCGCTGACCGCGCTGGGTACCTGGCTGATCGGCCCGGTCAGCGCCGACACGGCGCGCCGAAGCCGCTCCTCGTCGAGCTCGGCAGCGCCCGCCGCGGCGACCAGCTCGCCCTCGGCATCGTCCGTGGTGGTGCTCTGGCCGAGGCGGATGGTGGCGTCGTAGTCCTTGTCGGAGCCGACCAGGTACGTCAGCAGCCGGGTGCCGCGCCCGATGCCGAGCACGAGGACGCCCGTGGCCATCGGGTCGAGGGTCCCCGCGTGGCCGACCTTGCGGGTCGCCGCAAGGCGTCGCACCCGGGCCACCACGTCGTGGCTGGTCACCCCGGCCGGCTTGTCGACCACCAGCAGGCCGTCGGCGGCAGTGGGCCGGTGGTCCTGCGCCCGGGCCGGGCGGTCGGGCCGCGCGCTCATCGGACGCCTGCGTAGCGCAGCCGGACGGGGTGGCCCGACGTCTCCTCGCCGATGCGCATCGGTGCGATCGCACCGGCGTCCCGCAGCCGACGCAGGCCGACGACCGCGCGGTCGCGCAGCGTGAAGGGGTCGATCGTGTTGACGTTCACCTTGGTGCCCCCCTCGAACCCCGCGAGCGTCGAGACGCGCCACTTCAGCACGATGCGCCACGGCATCGGCTCGGCCACGTCCGGCGGCCGGTGGTGCCACTCCTCGTTGCTGGGCGTGTGCACCCCGGACACGGCGTGCAGCGCGTGCACCAGGTCGGACACGGCGCGCACCTCCGCGTCGTCGTGCTCCCAGGGCAGCTGGTGCTCGCCGGTCGCGTACACCTCGAACGCCGGGTAGCGGTGGCCGACCCCGGCGATCGCGACCGCGTGCTCGTTCGCCGCGACCACGAGCCCGTGCCGCAGCGCGACGTCGAGCACCGCGTGGTTGTACAGGTCCGGCTCGTCGCGCAGCCGCTCACGCTCGCGCTCCACCTGGGGCCCGTGCTCGTCGATGGCCACCACCTGCTTGTGGAGGTGGTCGAACGACGCCCCCGCCGGCCGCAGCCAGTTCTGGAAGGCGGCGACGTACAGGGCGTCGGGCCGCGAGCCGTACAGGTCCTGCACCGTCCGCACCGTCATCGCCATGAACCGGTGGTGCTCGTCCGGCGTCAGCGTGCCCGACCCGGCCAGCTCGTCGTCGAACCGGGCGCCGTCGACCAGGTGACGGCGGGCCACCACCACGTCGTGCGAGCCGGCGAACAGGTCGACCGCACCGGCGAGCGGGTCGTCGGAGCCGCCGGCGGGAGCAGCACCGGCCGCCGCGCGGGCCCGGAGCACCGACACGACGTGCGCCCGGCCGGCGGGGTCGGCCACGTACCGCGCCGCACGGTCCGCCACGTCGGCCGGAACCACGTAGCCGTGGTTGGCCCGCCAGTAGTCGACGGAGAGGATCTCGTAGAGGTTCGGGATGCGGCGGACCTCGGCGACGGTCTCACCCAGAGCGGCGGCCGCGACGTGCTCGATCAGGCGCGGCTCCGGGTCGCAGACCAGGCGGGCCTTCTCCGGCGGTGTCTCGGTGTACCGGTCCGGGCAGAAGGCGCAGAGCGCGCCGGCGCGCGCCGGGTCGACCGGCGACCGTCGTGCGGGCACGTCCGGCAGCGGGCGGTTGGCCCGGCCGGGCAGCGTCCAGACGGTGGTGCCCGTCAGGGGCGAGACCTGCTTGACGGTTCCGTCCGGCAGCCGGCGCAGCGGTTCGGTGTCCGCCTGGGTGGTCACGGCCGTCAGGCGGTGGGCCCGGCGGCGGGCTCGGCCGTCGACGGCGCGGAGCCGTCCGCGCCGGCGTCCGCGTCCGGCTCGCCGTCCTCGCGGAGGTCGTCGTCCGTGGCGTCCTCTGCCGGACGTCGGTACGGGTCCGAGTCCCCGGCGTACGACGCACGGGCAGCCAGGGCTGCGACCTCGGCGTCGCGGCGCGCCGCCTCGGACAGCGCTGCCTCGAGGTGGGCGGCCGTCTCGGGCACGGCGTCGAGGTGGAACGCGATCGTCGGCGTCAGGCGCAGGCCCGTCGCCTTGCCGACCTCGGACCGGATCAGCCCCTTGGCGCTCTCGAGAGCGGCGGCGGAAGCGGTCCGCGCCTCGTCGTCCCCGAGCACGGTGTAGAAGATGTCCGCGTGCTGGAGGTCGCCCGTGACGCGCACGTCCGTCACCGTGACGTAGCCGAGCCTGGGGTCCTTCACGCGCGTGTCCAGCATCTGCGCGACGACCTGCTGGATGCGGTCCGCGATCTTGCGGGCGCGGGGGCGGTCCGCCATGGCCCTTCCTCCTTCGTGGTGCCGGCTCACGCCGGGATGTCGGTGCGACGACGCTCGGTGCTCATCACTGCCCACGTGGGCGAGACCCGCACGGGACCGGGCGGGTCACCCGCGAAAGGTGACCCGCCCGGTGCGCGCCGTCAGGAGCGCGGCTTCTCGCGCATCTCGAACGTCTCGATGACGTCCTCCACCTGCAGGTCGTTGAACGACCCGAGGCCGATGCCGCACTCGTAGCCCTCGCGGACCTCGGTGGCGTCGTCCTTGAACCGCTTGAGCGACTCGATGGTGAGGTTGTCGCCGATGACGCGCCCGTGCCGGAGCACGCGCGCCTTGGAGTTGCGGCGGATCTCGCCGGAACGGACCAGCGAACCGGCGATGTTGCCGAACTTGGAGGAGCGGAAGACCTCGCGCACCTCGGCCGTGCCGAGCTGCACCTCCTCGTACTCCGGCTTGAGCATGCCCTTGAGGGCCGCCTCGACGTCGTCGATCGCCTGGTAGATGACCGAGTAGAAGCGCACGTCGACGCCCTCGCGGTCGGCCAGGTCCTCCACGCGCTCTGCGAACTTCACGTTGAAGCCGATGATGATCGCGTTGTCGACCGTGGCCAGGTTGACGTCGTTCTGCGTGATGGCACCCACACCGCGGTGGATGACCCGCAGGTCGACCTCCTCGCCCACGTCGATCTTGAGCAGCGCGTCCTCCAGCGCCTCGACGGCACCGGACACGTCGCCCTTGATGACGAGGTTGAGGGTCTCGACCTTGCCCTGGGCCAGCGCCTGGGTGAAGTCCTCGAGGCTGATGCGCTTGCGGCGCTTGGCCAGGAGGGCGGCACGCTCGGCGGCCTCGCGCTTCTCGGCGATCTGCCGCGCGGTCCGCTCGTCGGGCGCCACCAGGAAGGTGTCACCCGCGCTCGGGACCGACGCCAGGCCGAGGACCATCACGGGACGGGCCGGACCCGCCTCGGTGACGTTCTCGCCGTGCTCGTCGAACATCGCACGCACGCGGCCGTGGGCCGTGCCGGCGACGATCGCGTCCCCGACGTGCAGCGTGCCCGACTGGACCAGCACCGTCGCGACGGCACCGCGACCGCGGTCGAGGTTGGCCTCGATCGCCACGCCGCGCGCGTCCTTGTCCGGGTTGGCCCGCAGGTCGAGGGCGGCGTCCGCGGTGAGCAGCACCGCCTCGAGCAGCTGGTCGATCCCGGTGCGCTGCTTGGCGGAGACGTCGACGAACATGGTGTCGCCGCCGTACTCCTCCGCGACCAGGTTGTACTCGGTCAGCTGCTGACGGATCTTGGCGGGGTTGGCCCCCTCCTTGTCCACCTTGTTCACCGCGACGACGATCGGCACGCCGGCCGCCTGGGCGTGGTTCAGCGCCTCGATCGTCTGGGGCATCACGCCGTCGTCCGCCGCCACCACGAGGATCGCGATGTCGGTGACCTGGGCACCACGGGCACGCATGGCGGTGAACGCCTCGTGGCCCGGGGTGTCGATGAACGTGATCGCCCGGTCCACACCCTCGTGCTCGGTGCGCACCTGGTAGGCGCCGATGTGCTGGGTGATGCCGCCGGCCTCGCCCGCCACCACGTCGGTGGAGCGGATCGCGTCCAGCAGCTTCGTCTTGCCGTGGTCGACGTGGCCCATGACGGTGACCACGGGCGGCCGGGCCTGCAGGTCCTCGTCGGACTCACCGGCCTCCTCCGCCTCGAGGTCGATGTCGAAGGACCCGAGCAGCTCGCGGTCCTCCTCCTCCGCCGAGACCATCTCGACGACGTAGCCCAGCTCGGCGCCGAGCGCGTTGAAGGTGTCCTCGTCCAGCGACTGGGTGGCCGTGGCCATCTCACCGAGGTGGAAGAGCACCGTCACGAGCGAGGCCGGGTTGGCGTCGATCTTGTCGGCGAAGTCGTTCAGCGACGAGCCGTGACGCAGGCGCACGACGGTCGAGCCGTTGCCGCGCGGGACGGACACGCCGCCCAGCGACGGCGCCTGCATCTGCTCGAACTCCTGGCGCTTCGCGCGCTTCGACTTCCGCCCACGGACGGGACGACCGCCGGCACGCCCGAAGGCGCCCTGCGTCGAACCACGGCCGGCGCCACCGCTGCGGCCGCCACCGCCCGGACGTCCGGCGAAACCGCCGCCACCGGCGCCCGGAGCGCCACCCGGGGCACCCGGACGGCCGCCCGGACCGCCGCGACCAGCGCCACGGCCCGCGGGGGCCGGACGCTCACCGGGACGGCCGACACCGCTGGAGGTGCGGCCGGGCATCATGCCCGGGTTCGGACGCGGGCCGCCGGGACGGGGTCCCGCGGGGCGCGGACCGCCCGGACGGTCGCCCGCGGCGGCCGCGGGAGCACCCTCGGTGCGGCGCTCGCCCGGACGCGGCATGCCCTGGGAGGGCGCGAACGGGTTGTTCCCCGGACGCGGACCACCCGGGCGCGGGGCGCCGGAGCGGTCACCCTGCCGCGGCATCCCCTGCGAGGGCGCGAACGGGTTGTTGCCGGGACGGGCCTGCGGCCGCGGACCAGGTGCGGCACCGGGACGGGCCGGTGCGCTGGGTCGGGCGGAGGGCGCAGCCGGTGCCGGCGCGGAGGCCGCGGGACGCGCTGCGGGGCGGGGGCCGGGAGCGGCGGCTGCCGGGCGTGCGGGAGCCGGGGCTGCCGGGCGCGCCGCCGGCGCGGGAGCTGCAGCGGCAGCCGGTGCGACGGGTGCGGCGCTGACGGGCGCAGCGGGTGCCGACGCGGCCGGTGCCGGCGCGGCGGGTGCGGCAGGACGGGCGGCCGGACGGGCCGGAGCCGCGGGCGCGGCGCTGGTCGCCGCGGGGTACGTGTCGCGCAGCTTGCGCACGACGGGGGGCTCGATGGTCGAGGAGGGGGACCTGACGAACTCCCCCAGCTCGTTGAGCTTGGTCATGATGGTCTTGCTGTCGACCCCGAGCTCCTTGGCGAGCTCGTAGACGCGGACCTTGGGCACATCTCTCCTGTCTCGGTCCGCCCCGGACAGGTCGGACCGTCGTTAGTGCTGGGCACTCATAGCTGGGCACTCATCGGTGCGCGCTCATCGGGCAGCCATCGGCTTCCTGACCCGCTTTCCTCATCGACGGTGGCTACCCCTCCGGGACCGGCCCGGTGGGGTCCTGCTCCGACGCCTCGAGATGACGGCGGACGACGGTGACGTCCAGCAGACCCGGCACTCGCAGGGCCCGCCCGAACGCACGCCGACGTTCGGCGAGCTCGAGACAGTGCGGATCGGGGTGCAGCCACGCACCCCTTCCCGGCATCCGGCGGCCGGTGTCCACCACGAGGACCGACGTTCCGGTCCCTGTGGTGCTGGCGACCACCCTCAGCAGGGCGTACCGGGGGGCTGTCGCACGGCAGCCGACGCACGTCCGGAGCGGGCCAGAGCCCGCACCGGGGGACGAGGGAAGCCGGGCGCGCCGCCCAGGCGTGGCAAGTCTACCCCGGACCGCCTGCTCGGCGGCAGGTCGGGACCACACGCCGCCCGGAAGCGCGCTCTCGTCAGCGTTCGTCGGCCGCACCCGGTTGTCCCGCTGCCGCACCCGCGGCCGGTTCCGCGTCGGAGCGGATGTCGATGCGCCAGCCCGTCAGCTTCGCTGCGAGCCGCGCGTTCTGCCCCTCCTTGCCGATCGCCAGCGACAGCTGGTAGTCGGGCACGACGACCCGGGCAGCCCGGGCGACCGGGTCGACGACCGTGACCGAGAGGACCCGGGCCGGCGACAGGGCGTTGGCCACCATCTCCGCCGGGTCGTCCGAGTGGTCGACGATGTCGATCTTCTCGCCGTGCAGCTCCGCCATCACGGCGCGCACACGGCCGCCGAGCGGGCCGATGCACGCTCCCTTGGCGTTGACCCCCGGGACGGTGGCGCGGACCGCCATCTTGGTCCGGTGACCGGCCTCGCGGGCGATCGCCGTGATCTCCACGGTCCCGTCGGCCACCTCGGGCACCTCGAGGGCGAACAGCTTGCGGACCAGCCCCGGGTGCGTCCGGGACAGGGTCACCTGCGGACCGCGGTTGCCGCGAGCCACCTCGAGCACGTACCCGCGGATGCGCTCGCCGTGGACGTACTGCTCGGTGGGCACCTGCTCGTGCGCGGGCAGCACCGCCTCGGTGCCGCCGATGTCGACGAGCACCGTGCGGGGGTCACGACCCTGCTGGATGACGCCGCCGAGCACCTCCCCCTCCTTGCCGCGGAAGGTGCCGAGCACCGCGTCGTCCTCGGCGTCGCGCAGGCGCTGCACGATCACCTGCCTCGCCGTCGAGGTCGCGATCCTTCCGAAGCCGGCCGGGGTGTGGTCGAACTCGGGTCCCAGCTCCACGGGTGCCGGGACGGCCTCCTCCTCGCCCTCGACCGGCGGGGCGTCGGGTGCCGGCAGCGGCTCGCGCGCCCACACCGTCACGTGCCCGGTCTGGCGGTCGAGCTCCACCCGGGCCCGTGGGTACGCACCCGGCGTCCGGTGGTACGCGGAGAGCAGCGCCTGCTCGATCGCCTCGACCAGCACGTCCAGGCTGATGTCCCTCTCGCGCTCGATCAGTCGCAGCGCCTGCATGTCGATGTCCACGTCACGCCTCCCCTCGCTCGTCGTCCCGCGTACCGGTGCCTGCCACGTCCTCGCCGTCCGGTCCTGGCTCCTCGACCGGGCCGAGCCCCTTCAGGTCCACCTCGACCCTGCCGTCGACCACCCGGTGCAGCGGCACCTGCTGCGGCGGACCCTCGACGGGTCGCCGTCCCTTGCCGGGCGAGGTCACCGGCACGACCACCGCCACCGCGTCGTCCGCCGGCCCGTCGACCCGGTCGAGCCGGCCCACCACCTCCGACCCGTCGTCGAGCCGCAGGCGCACCGAGCGCCCGACCGCGCGCACGTAGTGGCGGCGCTGCGTCAGCGGGCGGGCCACGCCGGGGCTGGACACCTCCAGCGTGTACGGACCGGACGGCACGTCGGCCTCGTCGAGCGCCTCGGACACGGCCTGGTGCACCAGCGCGACGCGGTCCAGGTCGAGCTCCGCCGCGTCGTCCTCGGTCAGGTCGACGGTCACCCGGACCACGGTGCGCGGACCGGTGCCGACCACGGCGACGTCCTCCAGCACCAGGCCGGTCCGCTCGACGGCGGGTGCGACGAGCTGCCGCACCCGCTCCGGGGTCGCCGCCGCCATCTCCGCCTCCGCTCACCTGCACGTGCCCCCGAGGAGCTCGCCGAGGACCTGACCTCGCGACGTGCCGGACCAGCCTAACGAGTCCGCGCGTGCCGCCGGTCGCCGGTCGAGGGCCGTGGGAGGATCGCCCGCGATGAGCGCCCCAGTCCTCCGACGCAGCCACGCGGCCGTCGCCCTCGCCCTGAGCGTGGCGCTCGGCCTGGGACTCAGCGGCTGCGAGCTGCGGCTAGCGACCCCCGCCGCCACGGAACCTGCACGGTCGGCGGCCGAGCTGCTGCGTTCCCGAGCGGTGGACGACGCGCTGACGTTGGAGCAGACCGCGCACGCGGCGCGCGGCACGGCGGCCGGGACCGCCGCTGCGGTGGCCCCCGTGCTGGACGACGTCGTCGCGTTCAGCACGCGCCACGCAGCCGAGCTCGGAGGCGTGTACTCCTCGGGCCTGCACCCCAGCGGACCGGCCACCGCCACGCCGACGGCCACCGCACCGCCCAGCACCCCGGCGGATGTGCTGGCGGTGCTCGTCTCGTCGGCGGCCGACGCGCTGGGCACCGCCGAGTCCGTGCCGGACGGCGGGATGGCTCGGCTGCTCGCCGCGATCGGCACCTCTCGGGCCCAGCTCGCGAGCCGGCTGGCCACGGCACTGGGCGTGCCTGCGCCGGCCGTGACGCCGACGACAGGTGCCGCGACGCCGACGGCCGTCCCGACGCAGGGCACGTCGGGGGCTCCGAGCCCGTCGGCGACCACGTCCGGCTCCGCGTCCGGGCTCAGCCCGGCCGACCTCGACGCCCTGACGGTGGTCCACGACCAGGCCGGCTACGGCCTGGAGGTGGTCGCGGCGAAGCTCGAGGGCGCGGCGCGTGCCCGGGCGCTCGCGGCCGCGCGTGCGCACCGAGCGGCCGCGGAGGCCTGGGCCGTGCGCGCCGGGACCGCGGCCACCGCACGGGACCCGCGACGAGCGGCGTACACGCTGCCCACCGGTCTGCGTGACGCCGCGACCGCGACGGCCCTGGCCCGGACCTTGGAGGAAGCCGTCGCTCGCGCCGACGCCACCATGGTGGCCGCCGCGCCTGCCAGCCAGCGTGGTGCCCTGATCGGCGACCTCCGCACCGCCGCCGACGCGGTGGTCGCCTGGGGCGGCGCGCCCGACCCGCTTCCCGGGCTCGTGCTTCCGACGGCGTCTGCCGCACCCTCGGCCGCACCGTCCGCCACGCCCACCCGCTGACGGTCCCCGCGACGCGCCGTCGCGGGGACCCCGGTCGGCCGGCGAGGACCCCGGTCGGTCGGCGAGGGCCCCGGTCAGTCGGCGAGCAGCCCGTCCACGAGCTCGGCGACCACGTCGGCAGCCGTCGCCACCGGCACCTGCCGCGCCTCGCCCCCGACACGCGGGCGGACCTCCACCACGCCGTCGGCCAGGCCGCGTCCGACCACCACCACGAGCGGCACGCCGAGCAGCTCGGCGTCGGCGAACTTCACGCCGGGCGACACCTTCGGCCGGTCGTCGTACAGCACCTCGACACCACGGGCTGCCAGCGTCCCCGCCAGCGCCTCGGCCGCCTCGAACACCGCCTGGTCCTTGCCGGTCGCCACCACGTGCACGTGCGCCGGCGCCACCGCCGCCGGCCACGCGAGGCCGCGCTCGTCGTGGTTCGCCTCCGCGAGGGCCGCCAGCACGCGGCTGACGCCGATGCCGTACGACCCCATGGTGACCACCTGGGCCTTGCCGTTCTGGTCGAGCACCGTCAGGCCCAGCGCCTGGGCGTACTTGCGCCCGAGGGCGAAGATGTGGCCGATCTCGATGCCGCGCGCGAGCTCGAGGGGTCCGGAGCCGTCCGGCGCCGGGTCCCCGGCGCGCACCTCGGCGGCCTCGATCGCGCCGTCGGCGGTGAAGTCACGTCCTGCGACCAGGTCGAACACGTGCCGACCCGCCTCGTTGGCGCCGGTGATCCACCGGGTGCCCGGCACCACGCGCGGGTCGAGCAGGTAGCGGACCGCCGTGCGCTCGCCGTCCGGGCCGACGGGCGCGTTCGGCCCCATCACCGCGGGACCGATGTACCCGCGCACCAGCTCCGGGTGGGCGGCGAAGTCCGCGTCACCGGCCGCCTCCACCTCGGCGGGGGCGACCGACGCCTCGAGCCGCTTGGCGTCGACGTCCCGGTCGCCGGGAAGACCGACGACGAGCAGCTCGCGCTCCCCGCCGGGGTGCACCAGCGCGAACACGACGTTCTTCAGCGTGTCGGCAGCCGTCCACGCCCGGTCCGGCCGCGGGAACCGGTCGTTGGCCAGGGCGACCAACGAGTCGATCGTCGGGGTGTCGGGCGTGTCCTCGACGTGCGGTGCCGGTGCGTCGTCCCAGGGCACCGACGGCGGCACGACGGTGGTGACCGCCTCGACGTTGGCGGCGTAGCCGCCGGGCGACCGGACGAAGGTGTCCTCGCCGATCGCGGTCGGGGTGAGGAACTCCTCCGACCGCGAGCCACCCATCGCCCCGGAGGTCGCGGCGACGATGACGTGCTCGAGGCCGAGCCGGTCGAAGATGCGCACGTAGGCGTCGCGCTGCGCCTGGTACGAGGCTGCGAGGCCGTCGTCGTCGAGGTCGAAGGTGTACGCGTCCTTCATGATGAACTCGCGCCCCCGGATCAGACCCGCGCGGGGCCGGGCCTCGTCGCGGTACTTCGTCTGGATCTGGAACAGCGTGAGCGGCAGGTCCTTGTACGACGAGTACAGGTCCTTCACCAGGAGCGTGAACATCTCCTCGTGCGTCGGCGCGAGCAGGTAGTCGCCGCCCTTCCGGTCCTTGAGCCGGAAGATGTTCGGCCCGTACTCGGTCCACCGACCCGTCGCCTCGTAGGGCTCCTTGGGCAGCAGCGCCGGGAAGTGCACCTCCTGGGCGCCGGCGGCGACCATCTCCTCGCGCACCACGCCCTCGACCTTCGCCAGCACGCGCAGGCCGAGCGGGAGCCACGTGTAGATGCCCGGTGCGGCGCGCCGGATGTACCCGGCGCGGACCAGGAGCTTGTGGCTGGCGACCTCGGCATCGACCGGGTCCTCGCGAAGCGTGCGGACGAACAGGCTGGACAGGCGCAAGAGCATGGGCGCAAGGCTAGTTGCCCGGCACCGGCGGTCCGGCACGCACGTCCGGCGGGAGCGCGGCGCAGCCGTCGCAGGCGACGACGTCGGCGGCATGCGCCACGATGGGCGCGTGCCTGAGCTGCCGGAGGTCGAGGCGCTCGCCCAGTTCCTGCGCGGGCGGGCCGTGGGTCGCACCGTCACGGCGGTGGAGGTGGGTGCGATCAGCGCGCTGAAGACGTTCTCGCCGCCTCCCGACGCGTTGGTCGGCGCAGTCGTCGTCGACGTGCTGCGCCACGGCAAGTGGCTGGACCTCCTCGCCGCGACCCCGGCCGGTGAGCCGCTGCACCTGGTGTGGCACCTGTCCCGCGCGGGCTGGGTGCGCTGGTCGGAACAGCTGTCGACCACCCCGGTGCGACCAGGCCGGTCCCCCATCGCGCTCCGGCTCCGCCTGGACGACGGGTCCGGGTTCGACCTGACCGAGGCGGGCACGCGCAAACGGCTGGCGGTGCACGTGGTCGAGGACGTCGAGGAGATCCCGCAGATCGCCACGCTCGGCGTCGAACCGCTGTCCGACGAGTTCACCCCCGAACGGCTCGGCGAGCTGATGGCGGCCCGCAACCAGCAGATCAAGGGGCTGCTGCGCGACCAGGGCACCATCGCCGGCATCGGGAACGCGTACTCCGACGAGATCCTGCACGCCGCCCGCACCAGCCCGTTCGCCCCGACGAGGTCGTTCGACGCGGAACGCACCCGGGTGCTCTACGACGCCGTCCGGCGGGTCCTGACGGAGGCCGTGGTGGCCGCCGCCGGCAAACCGGCTGCCGAGCTCAAGGACTCCAAGCGCCGGTCGATGCGCGTGCACGGACGCACCGGGCTGCCGTGCCCCGGCTGGAACGGCGAGCCGTGCGGCGACACGGTGCACGAGGTGTCGTTCGCCGACTCGTCGCTGCAGTACTGCCCCACGTGCCAGACGGGCGGCAAGCCGCTCGCGGACCGCCGGCTCTCGCGGCTGCTGCGCTGACCCGCCGCGGCTCCGGCGAACCGTCGCGTCCCTGCCCGTAGCCGCCGGCCGGTGCCGGGGCCGGCGGCTAGAACAGCACGGTCGCGTACGTGCCGACCTGCCGGAAGCCGACCGCCCGGTACGCCGCGACCGCCCGCACGTTGTGCGCGTTCGCGTACAGCGACACCAGCGGCGCGATCTCGTCCCGCGTGCTCCGCACGACGGCTGCCATGCCGCCCTCGGACAGCCCCTCACCACGTCGGTCCGGCCGGACCCAGACCCCCTGGACCTGAGCCACGCCCCCCGCGACCGCCGCGACCTCCGCCTTGAACACCACGGAGCCGTCCTCGATCCGGACGAAGGAGCGTCGCTGGGTGATCAGCGACCGGACGCGTGCCTCGTAGAAACCTCCGGAGCCTGCGAGGGGCGAGTAACCGACCTCCTCGGTGAACATCGCGACGCACGCGGGCAGCACGGCGTCGAGCTCCTCCGGCCGTGACCGGCGCACCAGCGGGTCGGGTGCGAGCGGCGGGTCCGAGTCGATCACCATGGACGGCTGGTCGGGCCGCACGTCCCGGGCGGCGGGCCACAGGCCGTCCAGCCGACGCCACAGGTCCAGCACGTCGTCCCGGGGACCCACCAACGACGAGCACCGTCGCCCCCGGTACGCACCGAGCTTGGCGAACGCGTCGAGCGCCCGGTCCCGCACCGGCCCCGCCAAGCCTGGCAGGATCGGCACCAGGTTCGCCCCCACCCAGCAGGCCGCGACCAGCTCACCGGCCTCGGCGTACCCCCACAGCTCACCGCCCGCCGACCGGAGGCCGGAGGTGCGGGCGTGGTCCAGCCGGGTCGTCGCCAGCACGGTGCCCACCGGGTCGAGGGCGCACAGCCCCAGCGCGCCGGTGACGTCCTCGTCGGTGAGGACGGCAGCGCCGGTGCGACCGTCGAGCACGGCGGCCCGCAGGGCTGTCATGCGGTGATTGTGCCGTACCGACGGGACGGGCGCGGCTCGGCCGGACCAGCCGGCGTGGCGGTGGGCCGCAGGACTCAGCCGACGCTGACGGTGGGGGTGCCGGAGCCCGTCTCGACCGGGTCCATCGTCTCGGCCAGGCGCATGGCCTCCTCGATGAGCGTCTCGACGATCTTCGACTCCGGGACCGTCTTGATCACCTCGCCGCGGACGAAGATCTGGCCCTTGCCGTTGCCGGACGCGACACCGAGGTCCGCCTCGCGCGCCTCACCGGGGCCGTTGACGACGCACCCCATCACCGCGACCCGCAGCGGGACCTCCATGCCCTCCAGCCCGGCGGTGACCCGCTCGGCGAGCGAGTACACGTCCACCTGGGCCCGTCCGCAGGACGGGCAGGAGACGATCTCCAGCTTGCGCGGCCGCAGGTTGAGCGACTGCAGGATCTGGATGCCGACCTTGACCTCCTCGACCGGCGGGGCGGACAGGGAGACGCGGATGGTGTCGCCGATCCCCTTGCTCAGCAGCGCGCCGAACGCGGTGGCGGACTTGATGGTGCCCTGGAAGGCCGGACCGGCCTCGGTCACCCCGAGGTGCAGGGGCCAGTCCCCCCGCTCGGACAGCAGCTCGTAGGCGCGCACCATCACGACGGGGTCGTGGTGCTTCACCGAGATCTTGAAGTCGTGGAAGTCGTGCTCCTCGAACAGCGACGCCTCCCAGACGGCCGACTCGACGAGCGCCTCCGGGGTGGCCGAGCCGTACTTCTGGAGCAGCCGCGGGTCCAGGGAGCCGGCGTTGACGCCGATGCGCAGCGAGACCCCGGCGTCCGTCGCGGCCTTGGCGATCTCGCGGATCTGGTCGTCGAACTTGCGGATGTTGCCGGGGTTGACCCGGACGGCGGCGCAGCCGGCGTCGATCGCGGCGAACACGTACTTCGGCTGGAAGTGGATGTCGGCGATCACCGGGATCTGCGACTTGTGCGCGATCGCGGGCAGCGCGTCGGCGTCGTCCTGGCTCGGGACGGCCACCCGGACGATGTCGCAGCCGGCCGCGGTCAGGGCGGCGATCTGCTGCAGGGTCGCGTTGATGTCGGTGGTCGGCGTCGTGGTCATCGACTGGACGCTGATCGGCGCGTCGCCACCGACCTCGACCTTGCCGACGCGGATCTTGCGGGTGGGTCGCCGCGGCGCGAGGACGGGCGCCGGAGACGCAGGCATGCCGAGGTTGATGGCGGGGCTCACTGCCTCATCATCCCACTCAGCCGAGCCGGACCGGGTTGACGAGGTCGGCCCACACCAGCACCAGCCCCATGCCGCCGAGCACGACGAACATCCCGTAGGCGAGCGGGACCAGGCGCGCCGAGTCGAACGGGCGAGGCCGGGCCAGCCCTCGCAGCCGCGCCACCTGCCGCTTCGCGCCCTCCCAGAGGGCGGAGGCGACGTGGCCGCCGTCGAGCGGCGGCAGCGGTATGAGGTTGAACACGAACAGGCTGATGTTCAGGGCGGCGAGCATCTCCAGCAGCCCGACGGCCCGCAGGCCCAGGTCGACGCCCGCGGCCTTGTCCGAGGCGATCTCCCCGGCCAGCCGGCCGACGCCGACGATGCCGACCACGCTGCTCGAGTCGCGGGGCTGGCCGTTCACCGTCTCGCTGACCACCTGGGCGGTGCGCTGCGGCAGGGCGACCACGATCTTCATCGTCTGCCAGGTCCGGTCGGCCACCTGGCCGGGCAGGCTCAGCACGGACATCCGCTGGGTGGCGGTGGTCGGGGTCGCGCCGAGGAAGCCGGCCTTCCGGGTCTTGGCCGTGCCGTCTGCGTTGGTCACCACGTTGCCGTTGGCGTCCAGCACCGGGCGGTCCGTGACGATCGGGGTGACCGTCAACGTGATCGGCGAGCCGGCGCGCTGCACCACCAAGGGCACCGTCTGGCCGCCGGAGGCCCTGATCAGCGCTGTCAGCTGCGTCCACGACGTGACCGCGGTGCCGTCGTAGGAGACGACGTGGTCGCCCGGCTTCAGACCGGCCGCGGCCGCGGGAGCCGCCGGATCGCCGGCCTGGCACGCCGTCGCCGTCGAGCTGGCGGGCAGCACGCACTGCGAGACCTCCGCCACGGTGGTGGTCGTGCCGGGGATGCCGATGCCGACGTAGGCGATGCCGAGCAGCACCACGGCGATCAGCAGGTTCATCACCGGGCCGCCCATCATCACCACGAGCTTCTTCGGCGTGGACAGGCGGTAGAACGCCCGGTTGTCCTCCCCCGGGTGGATCTCCTCGGCGCTGGCGGCGCGGGCGTCGGCCGCGAGCCGACCGGCCCACGTCCGCGGCTCCTTCGCCTCCACCGCGGCCGCGGTCGGGTACATGCCGACCAGCCGCACGTAGCCGCCGAGCGGGATCGCCTTGAGGCCGTACTCCGTCTCGCCGCGCGTGCGGGACCACAGCGTCGGGCCGAAGCCGACCATGTACTGGCTGACCCGCACACCGAACCGCTTGGCGGGGATCATGTGGCCCAGCTCGTGCAGGCCGATCGACGCCAGCAGGACGACGACGACGATGAGCACCGCCACCACATAGGCCATGAGCCGCGACCGACCTTCCGCCCGTTCCGGGCCGTCCCGTCCTGCGCCGGCAGCCGCCGGCCGCACCATTGTCCGCTGCCTGCCTGGGACCTGCCTCGAAACGGCCTGGGAAGGCGCCGGACGACGTCCGTCCGGCGCAGCGGTCCGCACACGGCCGACGGCACGGAGCCGGACAGGCCGGTCACCAGGGGCTGTGGAACGATCACGGCATGGCGTCCCCGCACCGCTCGCTGTGGTGGGACCAGCTGCTCACCGCCCGGCCGCAGGAGGCGGTGCCACGACCGCCGCTCGACGGCGACACGACGGCCGACGTCGCCGTCGTCGGTGCCGGCCTGACCGGTCTGTGGACCGCCTACTACCTCCAGGAGGCCGACCCCGGTCTCGACGTGCTCGTCCTCGACCAGGACGTCGCCGGAGCCGGGGCGAGCGGGAGCAGCAGCGGCTGGTGCTCGGCACGCCTCGGCGTCTCCGCCGCGGAGCTGGCCCGCCTGCACGGTGCCGAGGCCGCGCGCGACCTGCGCGCCGCGATGCGGGACGCGGTGGTCGAGGTCGGGGGCGTGGCCGCCGCGGAGCACCTCGCGTGCGACTTCACCTACGCCGGCACCGTCAGCGTCGCGCGCAACGGCGCGCAGCTCGCGCGGCTGCGGGCGCACGCCGCGGAGGCGGCCGCCTGGGGCGACGAGCTCGAGCTGCTGGGGCCCGACGAGGTCGCCACCCACCTGGTGGCCGCCGGCGTGCTGGGTGGGGCGTACACCCCGGACTGCGCCTTCCTCCAACCGGCCGCGCTGGTGCGCGAGCTGGCCGACCTGGTCGTGTCGCGGGGCGCGAGGCTGGTCGAGCAGACACGGGTGGTGCGGATCTCGCCGCGCGCCGTGGTGACGCTCCACGGCACCGTGCGCGCCCGGTGGGTGGTGCGCGCCGTCGAGGCCTGGTCGGCGCAGCTGCCCGGCTCCACCCGCGACGTCGCGCCGGTGCGCACGCAGCTGCTGGCCACCGAGCCGCTGGACCAGCAGGTCTGGGACCGGGTCGGTCTCCGACCGGGTGGGACCTTCGAGGACGTCGCGCACCTGGCGCTCCGCGGCGCCCGGACGACGGACGACCGCCTGGTGCTGGGTGGGCGGGCGGCAGGAGGCGCGGTCCGGGCGTTCGACGAGGTCCCCGGGGACCTGGACGCACCGTGGGAGCGGTTCGAGCGCGGCCTGCGGAGCCTGTTCCCCGCGGCCGACGGCGTCGCGGTGACGCACCGGTGGGGCGGCCCGGTCGGCGTCCCCCGCGACGGTCATCCGTCGGTAGGTCTCGACGCCGAGTCCGGACTCGGTTGGGCAGGGGGCTACGGGGACGACGGGGTCGCCGCCGCGAACCTCGCCGGCCGGACGCTGGCCGACCTGGTGACAGGGGCGGACTCGGCTCTGGTCCACCTGCCGTGGGTGGGGCACCGGTCCCCGCGATGGGCGCGCGGCGTTGTGCGCAGCGCCGAGGTGACGGCGGCCGGCTGGGCGGCTCGCCTCGCCGACGAGGCCGAGACGTTGAGGGAGCACCGCAGCGGCGGCCGCTGACCGGCTCGCACCCCCGTCAGGCGCAGGCCGTGCCGGTCAGCGCTCGTCGAGCAGCTGCCGGGCACGCACGCGGGCCCACCGCTCCGCCGCGAGCACTGTCGGCAGGTCGATGCCGTCCGCGGCCGTGCCTGCGTGCTCGTCGAGCACGCGGCGGACCGTCGCGACGATGTCGAGGAACCCGATGCGACCGGCCAGGAACGCGGCGACGGACTCCTCGTTCGCCGCGTTGTAGACGGCAGGGTGCGTCGCCGACGCCGCCAGGGCGGCACGGGCGAGGCGCACGGCGGGGAACGCGTCCTCGTCCAGGGGCTCGAAGGTCCAGGCCGTCGGGCCGGACCAGTCGCACGCGGGCACCACGCCGTCGAGCCGATCGGGCCAGGACAGGCCGAGCGCGATCGGCAGGCGCATGTCCGGCGGGGATGCCTGGGCGACGGTGGACCCGTCCACGAACTCGACCATCGAGTGCACGACCGACTGCGGGTGCACCACCACGGTGATGTCCTGCGGCGGCACGTCGAACAACAGGTGCGCCTCGATCAGTTCGAGGCCCTTGTTCACCATCGTCGCGGAGTTGATCGTCACCACCGGGCCCATCGACCACGTCGGGTGCCTCAGCGCCTGTGCCGCCGTGGCGGCCTTGCGCTCGTCGAGCGTGGTCCCCCGGAACGGGCCTCCCGAGGCCGTCAGCACCAGCCGGCGGACCTCGGCGTGCGTGCCGGACCGCAGCGCCTGGGCGATCGCCGAGTGCTCGGAGTCCACCGGGACCAGCTGGTCCTGCCGGCGCTGCGCCGCGCGGACCAGGGGCCCGCCCACCACCAGGGACTCCTTGTTGGCGAGCGCGAGCGTGCTGCCCGCGCCGAGCGCGGCCAGCGTCGGCCCCAGACCGACGGAGCCGGTGATGCCGTTGAGCACGACGTCGGCTCCCTCCGCGGCGACGCGCGCCGCGGCGTCCGCTCCGGTGAGCACGTGCGTCCCGGTCCCCTCGAGACGCTCGCGGACCGCCGCGCCGGCCGCCTCGTCGGCCACGGCCACCACCGGCACGTGATGGGCACGCACCTGCGCCACGAGCAGGTCGACGTTCCCGCCGCCCGCGGAGAGACCCACCACCTCGAACCGCTCGGGGAACCGGTCGACGACGTCCAGCGCCTGGGTGCCGATCGAGCCGGTGGAGCCCAGCAGCACCACCGAACGACGTGCGCTCCCCGTCACAGCGGCGTGCTCACTCGACGCCGGGCTCACTCGACGCCGAGCAGCACCTCGACGGCGCGACCGAAGAACGCGTCGACCGAGGCCTCGTCGTACCCGCTCTTGCCGCTGCGGGAACGGAAGGTGGCGTTGCGCACCTCCGCGGCGGTCAGCGGCGCGCCCGTGTCGAAGTAGGCGACCAGCCGGTGGCAGAGCTCGTCGACATCGGCCGGCTCGTACCCAGGCTGACGCCCCTCCGGCGGCGCGAACCGGTCACCGTCGGGACGACCCAGCCGGCCGTACAGCGTGCGCGCCTGCTCGCCGAGGTGCGCGAGCCACGCCTCCTGGCCCCGCTGGGCGACGAAGTCGGCACGGGACCGCGCCACGAACGCCGCCTCCAGGCGGTCCAGGGCGGCGTCGACCGCCGCGGTCACGTACCCGCCGCGGATCATCGAGAACGAGACCCGGCGTACGTCCTTGCCGGACAGGCCCCCCGCGGGCCCCTGCTCGTACATCGACCGCGCGTGCGAGAAGAACTCGTCGACCTCGTCCGGGTCGTACCCGCGCCGCACGCTGGAGACCGTGCGGAACATCCCATCGCTCACCGCTCCTCCTCGCTCGCCGGCACACCGGCCGCCTCGTCCTCGACCGCCGCGAGCTGACCGCACGCACCGTCGATCTCGCTGCCGCGGGTGTCCCGCACCGTCGTGGGGATGCCGTGCGCGCGCAGCCGCGCGACGAACTCCGCCTCCACCGCGGGGTCGCTCGCCGTCCAGCGGGAGCCCGGCACCGGGTTGAGCGGGATCGGGTTGCAGTGCACCCACCCCTGACCCCGCGCCGCGAGCTTCTCCCCCAGCAGGTCGGCGCGCCAGGCGTGGTCGTTCACGTCGCGGATCAGCGCGTACTCGATGGACACCCGACGGCCGGTCCGGTCGAAGTACCGGCGCGCGCTGTCGATCGCCTCGTCGACGCTCCACCGGGTGTTCACCGGGACCAGCTCGCTGCGCAGCTCGTCGTCCGGGGCGTGCAGCGACAGGGCCAGCGTCACCGGGATGCCCTCGTCGGCCAGCCGGTCCATCGCCGGCACCAGCCCGACGGTCGACACCGTCACGTTGCGCGCGGACAGACCGAGACCCTCCGGCGGGGCCGCGACCAGGAGCCGCACGGTGGCCATCACCGAGCGGTAGTTCGCCAGGGGCTCGCCCATCCCCATGAACACGACGTTGCTCAGCCGGGTCGCCCCGCCGGCCACCTCGCCGTCCGCGAGGGAGCGTGCCGCGCGCCGCACCTGCTCGACGATCTCGGCCGTCGACAGGTTCCGGGTGAGGCCCAGCTGACCGGTGGCGCAGAAGGCGCACGCCAGACCGCACCCGGCCTGGCTGGAGACGCAGAGCGTGGCACGGTCCGGGTACCGCATCAGCACCGACTCGACGCGGGCGCCGTCGAACAGGTGCCACAGCGTCTTCACCGTGGTCCCACGGTCGGCGGTCAGTGTGCGCGCCGGAGTCAGCAGCGGTGGGAACAGGTCGGCCGCCAGTGTGTCCCGAGCGGCCGCTGGCAGGTCGGTCATCGCCTCGGGGTCCACGGTGAGGTGCGTGAAGTAGTGCGTCGCGAGCTGGCGGGCCCGGAACGCCGGCTGGCCGAGCGCCTGCACGGCCGCCGCACGCTCCGACGGCGTCAGGTCGACGAAGTGGCGCGGCGGCTTGCCCCGCGGACCGCGGGACGGCGAGGAGAGGTCCAGCCGGACCGGGGTGCCGGTCATCGGACCGGCACCAGCACGGCGAGCACCAGGTACACCGCGGGCGCCGTGAGCAGCAACGAGTCGAGGCGGTCGAGCAGGCCGCCGTGGCCGGGCAGCAGGCTGCCCATGTCCTTCAGCTCGAGGTCCCGCTTCAGCATCGACTCCGACAGGTCGCCGAGCGTGGCCGTGCACACCGTCGCGAGGCCCAGCAGCACGCCGACGTAGGGCTGCGCGCCGAAGGCGACCTGCACGCCGACCACCCCGACCACGCAGGCCAGCACCACCGATCCGGCCAACCCCTCCCAGCTCTTCTTCGGGCTCACGCTCGGCGCGAGCGGATGCCGTCCGAGCAGCACCCCCACGGAGTAGCCACCGACGTCGCTCGCCACTGCGAGCAGGACGAACACGAGCGTGCGGGACGGCCCGTCCGGCTGGGCGAGCATCAGCATCGCGAAGCCGGCGAGGAACGGCAGGTACGCCGCAGCGAACGCCGCGGCCGTCGAGTCGCGCAGCGCCGGCCGGCCGGAGCCGTCCAGCACGCGCCAGACCACGGCACCGCCGACGGTGAGGACGAACGCCACGATCAGCGCCTCCGGACCGGCGGTGTACGCCGACACGAGGATCCCGATCGAGCCGACGATCAGCGGGACCAGCGGCAGGTGCACGTCGCGGCGGGTGAACGCGCGCGCGAGCTCCCACATCGCCCCGCAGACCAGGATCACCGCCAGGACGCCGAAGGCCTCCTTGCGGATGAACAACGAGGCGACCACCACGCCGAGCAGGCCGAGACCCACCGCGACCGCGACCGGCAGGTCACGGCCCGGAGTCGGGGTGCGGGGGGCGGCGAGCTGCGACATCAGACCTCGAGCAGCTCGCTCTCCTTGGTGGCGAGCAGGTGGTCCACCAGCTCGACGTGCTTCTTGGTGAGGGCCTCGAGCTCCTTCTCGGCGCGGGCGACCTCGTCCTCGCCGGCCTCGCCGTCACGGGCGATCCGGTCCAGCTCGTCCTTGGCGTGCCGACGCACGCTGCGCACCGAGACGCGGGCGTCCTCGGCCTTGGTCTTCGCGAGCTTGACGAAGTCCTTGCGCCGCTCGGCGGTCAGCGCCGGGAGCACGACGCGGATCACGCCACCGTCGTCCGTCGGGTTCACCCCGAGGTCGGAGTCGCGGATCGCCTTCTCGATGGCGTGCATCGAGGACTTGTCGAACGGGGAGATCAGCATCGTCCGCGCCTCGGGCACGTTGAACGACGCCAGCTGCTGCAGCGGCGTCGGGCTCCCGTAGTAGTCGACCAGGATCTTGGAGAACATCGCCGCGTTCGCACGGCCGGTGCGGATCGACGAGAAGTCGTCCTTCGCGACCTCGATCGCCTTGTCCATCTTCTCCTCGGCCTCGAGGAGGGTCTCGTCGATCACGCCGAGCTCCTTCGTGCTGCGATACGGGTGGGGATGGGGTCGTGGGCTGGGACGTCAGCTCGTCGTGACGAGCGTGCCGATCCTCTCACCGTCGAGCGCGCGGGTGACGTTCCCGCGCTCCTCGAGGCCGAACACGACCATGCGGACGTCGTTGTCACGGCACAGGGACAGGGCCGTCGCGTCCATCACCTCGAGGCCCTGGACCAGCGCCTCGGTGTAGGTCAGGTGGTCGAGCTTGCGGGCCGACGGGTCGCGGCGCGGGTCGGCGCTGTAGACGCCGTCCACGCCGTTCTTGCCCATCAGCACCTCCTGGCAGTGGGTCTCGAGAGCCCGCTGCACCGCCACCGTGTCCGTGGAGAAGAACGGCATGCCTGCCCCGGCGCCGAAGATCACGACGCGGCCCTTCTCCAGGTGCCGGATCGCCCGCAGCGGGATGTACGGCTCGGCGACCTGGCCCATCGTGATCGCGGTCTGGACGCGGGTGCTGACGCCGGCCTGCTCCAGGAAGTCCTGCAGGGCCAGGCAGTTCATCACCGTGCCCAGCATGCCCATGTAGTCGGCGCGAGCCCGGTCCATGCCGTTCTGCGCCAGCTCGGCCCCGCGGAAGAAGTTGCCGCCGCCGACGACGATCGCCACCTGCACGCCGTTGCGCACGGCCACCGCGATCTCGTCCGCGATGCGCCGCACCACGTCCGCCGCGAGCCCGACGCTCCCGCCGCCGAACGATTCTCCGGAGAGCTTGAGCAGCACCCGCCGGGTCCACTTGTCGGAGCGATCCTTGCCCTGCGGGCTCACATGTCCTCCACTGGTGGCCGGTTCCCCCGGGTACGGCGGGGTGATGCTGACGTGCCGGTGACCGGGCCCCGAAGGGCACCGGTCACCGGCACGGTGGTGCTCAGGCGCCGACGCGGAACCGCGCGAAGCCGGTGACGGTGCCACCGACCTCGGCGAGCACCTGGCCGACGGACTTCTTGGCGTCGCGGGCGAACGCCTGGTCGACCAGGACGTTCTCCTTGAAGAAGCCGACGAGGCGACCCTCCACGATCTTCGGCAGGGCAGCCTCGGGCTTGCCCTCACCACGCGCGGTCTCCTCGGCGATGTGCCGCTCGCTCGCGACGACGTCCGCCGGGACGTCCTCACGGGTGAGGTAGGTCGGCGAGTACGCCGCGATGTGCGTGGCGATGTCGCGGGCGACCGAGGCGCCGGCCGAGTCCGTGGCGACCAGAACGCCGACCTGCGGGGGCAGGTCCTTGTTGACCTTGTGCAGGTAGACCTCGACGTGCTCGCCGGCCAGGCGGGCGAGCCGCCGGACGACGATCTTCTCGCCGATGGTCGCCGCGATGTCGTCGACCACGGACTGCACCGGGGTGCCGTCCGAGTCGGCGGCGAGCAGCGCGTCCGCGTCACGGGCGCCGGAGGAGACAGCCGCCGCGAGCACGCGGTCCGCGAAGGAGATGAAGGTCTGGTTCTTGGCGACGAAGTCCGTCTCCGAGTTGACCTCGAGCAGCACCGCGCTCTGACCCTCGCCGTCGGCCGTCGGGCCGACCCACGCCGTCACCAGGCCGTCGGAGGCCGAGCGGCCCTCGCGCTTGCCGATGCCCTTCAGGCCCTTGACACGGATGATCTCCAGCGCCTTCTCCGAGTCGCCGTCCGCCTCGTCGAGCGCCTTCTTGACGTCGAGCATGCCGGCGCCCGTCTTCTCGCGGAGCGCCTTGATGTCAGCGACCGAGTAGTTCGCCATCAGTGGTTCCTGTCCTCGTGTGCTCGTGGTGGGTGCTCAGGCCTCGGCCGGCGCGTCGGTGCCGGGCTCGTCGGCGGCAGGCGCCTCGACCTCGGCGGCGGGCGTCTCGGCGGCGGGCGTCTCGACCACGGAGGTCTCCGCGACCTGCTCCGCGACCTCCTCGACGGCCTCGGCGACCTCGGGCTGGGCAGCGGGGGTCACGTCGGCGGCGGCCAGGTCGGCCTCGGCACCGGCGAGCAGCTCGCGCTCCCACTCGGCCAGCGGCTCGGCCTCGACCGTGCCGGCACCCTCGGCGGCAGCCGGCGCGCCGGAGTGGCGCTTGAGCAGACCGTCGGCGACCGCGTCGGCGATCACGCGGGTGAGCAGCTGGACGGCGCGGATCGCGTCGTCGTTGCCCGGGATCGGGTAGTCGACCTGGTCGGGGTCGCAGTTGGTGTCCAGGATCGCGACGACCGGGATGCCCAGCTTGCGGGCCTCGTCGACGGCGAGGTGCTCCTTGTTGGTGTCGACGATCCACACCGCGGACGGCACCTTGGCCATGTCACGGATGCCGCCGAGCGTCTTGGAGAGCTTGTCCTTCTCGCGGCGCAGGACGAGCAGCTCCTTCTTCGTCAGGCCGGAGGCCGCGACGTCGTCGAAGTCGATCTGCTCGAGCTCCTTGAGGCGCTGCAGGCGCTTGTGCACCGTGGAGAAGTTGGTCAGCATGCCGCCCAGCCAGCGCTGGTTGACGTAGGGCATGCCCACGCGCGCGGCCTGCTCGGCGACGGGCTCCTGCGCCTGCTTCTTGGTGCCGACGAACAGCACGGTGCCACCGTGCGCGACGGTCTGGCTGACGAAGTCGTACGCGCTGTCGATGAAGGTCAGCGACTGCTGCAGGTCGACGATGTAGATGCCGTTGCGCTCGGTGAAGATGAAGCGCTTCATCTTGGGGTTCCAGCGGCGGGTCTGGTGCCCGAAGTGGACACCGCTCTCCAGCAGCTGGCGCATGGTCACGACGGCCATGGCACGGTCCTTCCGGCGCTCGCCCAGGGCGTGCGCGCTCGTGCGGGTCCCGTCCAGGACGGGCACACCGCGGCTCGGTTGTCGGCCCCGACCGGTCGGTCGGTGCCCCTGGCGCCAGCCGGTGCACCGCGCCGGGCGTGGCCCGGACCGCTGCGATGCTCGGCCCCGCCCGTGGCGACCCGAGGGCCGTGAGGGCGGGAGATGACGCGCGAAGTCGACCGGTACGGACCGGTCGCCGAGGCAATGCTACCGGATCGGTGCCGGCGCCCGGGCCTGCGACGGGGCGCCGACCCCTGAGCGAGGGCAGCGCGCGACCGTGGACGGGGGCAGCAGCGGACGCGGTGCGGCGGGTGGTGCGGCGGGCGGTCCCGGCGTCGGTCCCGCTCGAGCGACCACAGCCCCTCCGGATGCAGGTGCGGCACCACGACGGACCCGGAGAGCGTCGACCCTGTCGGGCGACCGGTTGGCTCGTCCGGTGCGGTCCGCTGCTCCCCCACCTCTGCCTACCTCGACGGCATCCGTCCGCGTCGCCCGTGGCGGTCGGGCGCGAGCCGTCGTCAGGCTCGCCGTGACCACGGCGCTCCTCGCCGGCGCGGTCGCCGCCCCTGCCGCACCGAGCGCGTCGGTCTCGGGGAGCGCGATCGGTGCCGGCGCGCCGCGTGGCACGCCCCCGACCGACGAGCCGGTGGCCGTCTACCGGGCCCCGGTCCCGGGAACCCCCTCGTTCGCACACCCTTTCCGGGCCCCCGCGCAGCGGTGGTCGGCCGGCCACCGGGGCATGGACCTCTGGCTGGGCGACGGCATGCCCGTCCTGGCGCCGGCCGCCGGCACCGTGACGTTCGCCGGCACGGTCGTGGACCGGGGAGTGGTGTCAGTGCTCCACCCCGACGGGCGACGGAGCAGCGTCGAGCCGGTGGTGGCTGCCGTGGTCGTCGGCCAGCAGGTGGGTGCCGGTGACGTCCTGGGGACCCTCGACGGGTCCGGCGGCCACTGCGCACCCCGCAGCTGCGTGCACTGGGGCCTGCGGGAGGGTGACCGCTACCTGGACCCGATGACGGTGCTGCCCGGTGGCGGCCCGATCGTGCTGCTGCCGGTGGCACCCGCCGGGTGAGGACGGCGTTCGATCGGGTTCGTCCGGACGCCGTCAGGCGTCCGCTGTCGCGTCAGGCGTGCTCCGCCTCGTCAGGCGCGCTCGGCCTCGACCAGTCGCGTCCGGAGCCGGGCCATCGCCGCGGTGTGCATCTGCGAGATGCGGGACTCGGTCACGCCGAGCAGCCGGCCGATCTCGGCCAGCGTCATGCCCTCGTAGTAGTAGAGGACCACGACCATCCGCTCACGCTCGCCGAGCTGCTCGATGGCCCGCGCCAGCAGGAACTTGGTCTCCTGCGCCTCCACCGACCGCGCAGGGTCCTCCGACCGCTCGTCGCCGAGGGTGTCCCCGAGGGACACGGAGCCGGGCCGGTCGTCCCCACCCAGCATCTCGTCGAGCGCAGCCACGTTGACGGAGGACAGCTGCCCGAGCACGGAGCGCAGCTCCTCGACCGGCATCTGCAGGTGGCCCGCCACCTCGTGCTCGCTCGGTGAGCGGTGCAGGGTGGCCTCGAGCTCGCCGTAGGCACGGTCGACAGCGCGGGCCTTGGTCCGGACGGAGCGGGGCACCCAGTCCATCGCGCGCAGCTCGTCGATGATCGCGCCGCGGATCCGCGAGGACGCGTACGACTCGAACTTCACGGAACGACCCAGCTCGTACTTCTCGATGGCGTCGATCAGGCCGAACATGCCGTAGGACACCAGGTCCGCGTGCTCCACCATGCTCGGCAGACGCATCCCGACCCGGCCGGCGACGGCCGTGACCAGCGGCACGAAGTTCATGATCAGGCGCTCGCGCGCCTGGGGGCAGCCCGTGTCCTTGAAGGTCACCCAGGTGGCCTCGAGGTCCAGGACGGCGTCGGCGACCGGACCCGTCGGTACGGCGGTGCCTGCGGCGACGGAGCGCTGCTGCGGGATGACACCCTGCGGGGCGGTGCCGGCCGCATAGCGGTCTGCCGGCTCGGCCGTGCGCACGGACGAGCGGACCGGCGCGCTCAAGGGTGTGGTCATGGGGGGCTCCGTCCGGGGGCTCATGCGCGGGGGTGAGCGAGCTGGTAGGCGGAGCGCAGACGCTCCGCCGAGACGTGGGTGTACCGCTGCGTGGTGCCGAGGCTTGCGTGGCCCAGCAGCTCCTGGACGGTCCGCAGGTCCGAACCGCCCTCGAGAAGGTGCGTCGCGGCCGTGTGGCGGAGCGCGTGCGGGGCGACGTCGTCCACCCCCGCGGTGGCGGCGAGCCGGTGCACCGCATCCCGCAGCCGTCGCTGGTCGACACGGGCGCCCCGAGCACCGAGGAACAGCGCGTCGCCGGACATCGGTCCGGCCAGGCGGGGCCGACCGAGCTCGAGCCACGCACGAGCTGCGTGCACGGCGGGGAGGCCCACCGGCACCACTCGCTCCTTGCCGCCCTTGCCGAGCACCCGCAGCGTCCGCTCGTTCAGGTCGAGGTCCGACAGGCTCGCTCCGCAGAGCTCCCCGACCCGCACCCCGGTGGCGTACAGCAGCTCGGCCGCCGCCCAGTCCCGCACCGCGACGGGGTCACCGTCCTGCGCCGCGGCCCGGGCCGTGTCCAGCAGCGTGGTGACCGCAGGTTGCGCCAGCACGGTGGGCAGCACACCGGAGACCCGAGCCGTCGCGAGACGAGCCGTCGGGTCGGATGCCAGGCGCCCGGTGTGGACGGCCCAGCCGAAGAACGTCCGGACGGCCGCCGAGCGGCGTGCCAGGGTCGCGCGGCTGTGCTGGCTCGCCGCCATCGCCGCGAGCCAGCCGCGCAGCGTGGTCAGGTCGATGGAGTCCAGGGTGGTACGACCGTGACGACCCGCGTACGCGAACAGGTGGTCCAGGTCTCCCTCGTAGGCGCGCACGGTGTGCTCGGACAGGCCCCGCTGGGCGCGCAGGTGCAGGGCGAAGTCGGACTGCAGGAGGGCGCGCTCGGGCGCTCCCGCAGTGATCTCTGCCACGTACACATGCCTACCGTGACTGCTCGGCCGGATTCGGACAAGACACGCATGGCCACGCTCGCTGACCGCCTGGGCGAATGCGACGGCAATGTCCGATTCCGCGTCGACAATTGAGCCGAATGCCGTTGTTTTTCACCCGGTCGGCCGAGTGTCGGTCGCGCGCGCCGGCCGCCGAGCGGTCCACCGGTCTCCTGCGCGCACGGCGAGATCCTCGAGCTGCAGGATGCCGAGCGCTGCCCTCGCCTCGGCGACCGACGTGCCGGCGCGCGTCGCGATCGTCGACTCGTCCAGGCCGCCGCGCAGGGGCAACGCGTCATGGACCTGGACGACCCTCGTGCCGAGGTCCGTGAGCGTTCCACGGCTGAGCGCGTCGTCGCTGGTGCGGACGTTGCCGGCGTCGCCGGCGTGGTGCAGGCCGCCCGGCAGGAGCTCGGCCACCTCGTCGGCGTCGGTCACGCACACCGCATGCCCTTCGCGGAGCAGCCGGTGGCATCCCGCGGACGCTGCCGAGGTCACCGGTCCCGGCACGGCGCCGACCGGCCGCAGCAGCGCCGCGGCGTGATGAGCGGAGCTGAGGGCGCCGGAGCGCCACGCCGCCTCCACCACCACGGTGGCGTCGGACAGTGCGGCGATCACACGGTTGCGTTGCAGAAATCGGGACTTGGTCGGAAGGGAACCCGGCGGGACCTCACTGAGCAGGGCGCCGCCCGTTCCGACCGTTTCCTCGAAGATGCGCGCGTTCCCGGCCGGATAGGCGCGGTCCACGCCACCCGCGAGGACGACCAGGGTCGGGCCGCCCGCGCCGAGGGCGCCACGGTGCGCCGCTGCGTCGATGCCGTACGCACCGCCCGACGCGACACAGCTCCCCCGCGTCGCGAGGCCGTGGGCGAGGTCGTAGGCGACTCGCTCGCCGTACGTGGTGCTCGCTCGCGCCCCGACGACCGCCACGGTGCTGCGCGCGGGCAGCGCGCCGCGAACCCACAGAGCCGGTGGTGCGGCATCCCCCAGGTCGTCCAGGCCGCGCGGCCACTCGTCGTCCCCCGGGACGACGAGATGACCGTTCAGGCGGTGCAGGGCGCCGAGATCACCCTCCGGGCACAGGGCCTCGAGGCGCCCTGCCCAGCGCAGCACGGCTCGGCCGAGCCGAGCCCGGTCGGCCGAGCCCATCTCCTCGCCCGCCGCGGTGAGCACGACGGACCAGTCGACGGCCCCCCGGGCCGCGGCACGAGCCCACGCGAGCGCGTGGGCGGCGCCGAGGATCCTGACGAGCGCCCCGGCGACGCGGTCACCGGGCTCGACGAGAGCAGACCACGCAGCCCGCGCCATCCGCTCCGCGGTCGCGGACGAGTCGTCGTCGACGGTGCCGCTCACGCGCCCTGGCCTCGGGTCCGGAGCAGCAGCGCCCGGCCGACGTCGTCCCGCGACGGTGCAGCACGGCCTTGCAGGTCCGCGAGGGTCCAGGCGACCCTCAGCACCCGGTCCACGCCACGCAGGCTGAGCGTCCCGCGGTCGAGCGCCCGGTCGAGGTCCGTCATCAGGCTGCGCCGCGGACCCAGGCGCTCGCGCAGCCAGCGTCCGGACACCTGCGCGTTGGTGCGCCACCCCGTTCCGGCCAGGCGCTCGACTGCAGCACCTCGGGCCTGCCGGACACGCTCCGCGACGACGGCGGACCGCTCCCCCGGTACGTCCTCGGCGCGTGCCGGGAGCACCTCGAGCTGGAGGTCGACGCGGTCCAGCAGCGGGCCCGACAGCTTGCCGAAGTACCGCCGCCGCTGCTCCGCCCGGCACGTGCACTCCAGCCCCTTGCCGACGGACCGGCCGCAGGGGCACGGGTTCGCCGCCAGCACCAGCTGGAAGCGGGCCGGGTAGCGGGCCGCGCCGGCCGCCCGGTGCAGCACCACCTCGCCGTGCTCCAGGGGCTGGCGCAGCGTCTGCAGCACGGCCGTGGGGAACTCCGGCGCCTCGTCGAGGAAGAGCACGCCGCAGTGGGCGCGGGAGGCCGCGCCCGGTCGCGGCACGCCGGAGCCACCACCCACGACGCTGGCGGGCGTCGCGGTGTGGTGCGGGTCCTCGAAGGGTGGCCGGCGGACCAGGCCGTCGCCCGCGTCGAAGGTCCCGGCGAGGGAGTGCACGGCGGTCACCTCGACCGCCTCCGCCTCGGCCAGGTCCGGCAGCAGCCCCGGCAGCCTCGCCGCCAGCATCGTCTTGCCGGCCCCGGGCGGTCCCACCATCAGCAGGTGGTGACCGCCCGCCGCCGCCACCTCGAGGCAGTGCCGCGCCTCGGGCTGGCCGATCACGTCCGCCAGGTCGGGGTCCACCACGGCACGCCGGGCCGGGACGTCGTCGTGTACCGGCGGCAGGTCCGGCACCTCGACGTCGGCTCCGTAGCGGCGCGCCACCTCGGCGAGGCAGGCGGCACCCACCACGTCGGCACCCGGGACGAGGGACGCCTCCGCCGCGTTGGCCGTCGGCACGACGACACGCGGGTGGCCGGCCGCCACGGCGGCCGCGACGGCCGGGAGCACCCCTCGCACGGGACGCAGCCGACCGTCGAGCCCGAGCTCACCGATGTGGACCCGGTCGGCTGCCGAGGCAGCGTCCACCACGCCGGCGCCCGCGAGCGTCGCGACGGCGATCGCCAGGTCGAAGCCCGAGCCGGCCTTGGGCAGCGTGGCCGGTGAGAGATTGACGGTGATGCGCCGGTTGGGCCACACGAGACCGCTCGAGGTCACGGCCGCCCGCACCCGGTCCCTCGCCTCGGCCAGGGCGGTGTCCGGCAGGCCCACGAGCGAGAACGCAGGCAACGACGGCGCGAGGTGCGCCTCGACCTCGACGAGGTGGCCGGACAGGCCCAGCAGGCTCACCGCCCTGGTGCGGCCGAGGGTCACTCAGACCACCGCCACGAGGTGCTCGACCCTGGCGGCACCACGGGGTGGGAGCGTCACGGCGATGACGTCGATGCGGACGGATGCCGCGTGCACGTCGTGGGCGTCCAGCCAGGCGGCCGTCAGGCGACGCAGCCGCGCGAGCTTGGCTCCGGTCACAGCCTCCGCCGGCGAGCCGAAGCGGTCCGAACGACGCGTCTTCACCTCGACCGCCACCAGCTCGCGCCCGTCGAGGCAGACGACGTCGAGCTCGCCGACCGCGCACCGCCAGTTGCGGTCGAGCACCGTCCACCCCGCGGCCTGCACGTGCGCCACCGCCACGTCCTCGCCGTAGCGACCTACCGCGTCCTTGGCACGCATCGAGCACCACCTCCCGGTGCAGGGTGCTGCGCGCCCGCCCGGGCGCGACCGGTCGCGGTGCAGCGCCGGGTCCGTCGGCACGATCGCTCCGGGCTGGGGACGGCTCGGACGGGACGGCTCCCGCCCCGACGCGCCGCCACCCCGAGCGCTCGGCGGGGGGTGGCGAGCGCCCCGCGTGGCGGGTCCGGTGCGCGACGCGGTCTACCGGCGCGCGACGACCCCGCCGGTCAGCGGACGACCGCGCCGGTCAGCGCGTGAACGGCGAGCCGCCCCCGAGGTCGAGCTCCGGCTTGGCGAGCTCCTCGACGTTGACGTCCTTGAACGTCACCACCCGCACCGACTTCACGAACCGAGCCGAGCGGTACACGTCCCACACCCAGGCGTCGGCGAGCGTCAGCTCGAAGTAGACCTCACCAGCCGCCGAGCGCACCTGGAGGTCGACCTGGTTGGCGAGGTAGAAGCGCCGTTCCGTCTCCACCACGTAGGAGAACAGCCCGACGACGTCTCGGTACTCGCGGTAGAGCGCCAGCTCGGCGTCCGTCTCGTAGTTCTCCAGGTCCTCGGCGCTCACCGCCCCATCATCCCCCTGCCCCGACGACGTCGGCGCCACGGCCGGTGGGGACCAGGCCGCGGACGAGGGGCGCGAGGGCCGCGTCGGCGCCCTCGGCAAGCAGCTCCCCCGGCTCCTCGTCGTCGCGCTCGTCGTCCTCGGCCGCGGCCAGCGCGGCGAGCAGCGCGGCGTCGTCCGTGCCGGGCAGCCGCCAGGAACGGCGGTGCAGGTCGCAGGGACCCCACGTACGCAGGGCGGCGATGTGCTCGGGAGACGCGTAGCCCTTGTTCTCGTGCCAGCCGTACTCCGGGTGACCGGCCGACAGCTCCACCATCAGGGCGTCGCGCTCGCACTTCGCCAGGACGCTGGCCGCGGCGACGCTGGCACAGGTGCGGTCTGCCTTGACGCGCGTGAGGACGCGCGGCAGCGGCCCGACGGGCTCGTCGTCGAACGAGAAGAGATCCGGCTGGGGTGCCGTGAGCCAGTCGTGCGAACCGTCGAGCAGCACCACGTCCACCGGTCCGCACACCGACGCCGCCTCCGCGAGCGCGCGCGTGCCGGCGAGGCGGAGCGCCGCGATGATGCCGAGCTGGTCGATCTCCAGCGAGCTGGCGTGGCCGACGGCCCTCGCGACCCCCCACCGACGTAGGGCGGGGACGAGGGCGGTCCGCGCGAGCGGGGTGAGCAGCTTGGAGTCCGCGACGCCCTGCGGCGCGGAGCGCGTCGTCGCCGCGACGACGACGACCCCGACGCTCACCGGGCCGGCCAGCGAGCCTCGCCCGACCTCGTCCATCCCGGCCACGAGAGTCGCGCCGTCACGCAGCAGCCCGCGCTCGTGGCGCAGGTGCGGCGTCGGGCGACCCGCCCGAGCCGGTCCGGGGACGGCCGCTGGTGTCACGGGTTGGGGACGCCGGCGAACGTGGCCGACGGGTTGTGCAGCACGGTGACGCGCTGCAGCGGCCAGACGGTGACGAAGGCGACGCCCACCACGTTCGCCTCGGGGACGGAACCACCTCCCGGGTTCCCCTGGTGGTAGCGCGAGTCCGACGAGTGGTCACGGTTGTCGCCCATCACCCACAGGGAGCTCGGCGGGACGACGACGTCGAACGCCATGCTGCTCGGCTGGGACCCGGGCGCGACGTACGGCTCCTTGAGCGCCACACCGTTCACCATCACCGGCGCGCCGTTCCCTGCGCTGCTCACGTGGTCACCCGGCAGGCCGATGACCCGCTTGACCAGGTGCTCCCCGGCGTCGACCGGCAGCAGACCCACCCACGTGAGCACGTCGTTCGCCGTGCGCTGCCAGCCGGACCGGGTCACGACCGGCTGGCTCTCCAACCAGCCGCCCGGGTCCTTGAAGACCACGATGTCCCCGCGGTGCAGGCTCAGCGGCCCGGGGACCAGCTTGCTGACGAGGATGCGGTCGTTCTCGATCAACGTCTCGTGCATCGACGGCGACGGGATGTAGAAGGCCTGCACCAGGAACGTCTTCACCAGCAGGGACAGCACCAGCGCGCTGGCGAGGATCACCACGGTCTCGCGGAGCCAGGCGAACGCCCCGCCACGACGGGAGGCCGGTGCGCGGCGCTCGCGGCGCGTCGCAGCCGTCGCGCCGTCCCGCGGCGCCGGCTCGGTGCCGTCCAGGCCGGGGGTGGCGGGCTCGTAGGACGCTGGAGCGCCGGCGGGCGGGACGGAGGCGGGCGTCGCGGACCAGGGCCTCCCCTGGGCCGGCTGCGGTCGGTCGGAACGCCAGTCGGTCACCCGCACAGCGTCGCACGCCGAGCCATGCGATGCGGCCACCGGCGACGCCCCGAGACGGCTCCCCCGGACGCACGGACGGACGGCCCCCGCCGTGCGGGAACCGTCCGTCCGAGAGGAGCAGCAGCTGCGGGTCAGCCCTTGGCCGGGACCGTCTCGCGCTTCTCCTTGATCTTCGCCTTCTTGCCGCGCAGCGAGCGCAGGTAGTACAGCTTCGCCCGGCGGACGTCGCCGCGGGTGACGACCTCGACCGTGTCGATCGCCGGCGTGTGCAGCGGGAACGTGCGCTCGACGCCGACGCCGAAGCTGATCTTGCGGACCGTGAAGGTCTCACGGACGCCGCTGCCCTGGCGGCCGATCACGACGCCCTGGAACGCCTGGATGCGGGAGCGGTTGCCCTCGACGACCTTGACGTTGACCTTGACGGTGTCACCCGGGCGGAAGTCCGGGACGTCGGTGCGCAGCGAGGCTGCGTCGACGATGTCCAGCGTGTGCATGGTGGTATCGCTTCCCCGCCCTGCCGCAGGTCAGGAACGATGCTGGGCGGACCTCGCCGACCGCACGAGGCGGGTCGGGGCGGTGCACCCGATGAACGAGTGGTCCGGCGTCGCCGGACCCGAGACGAGCACGGGACCGGGCGTCCTGGCGGTCTCCCCTGCGGCAGAGGACACGACCGACGCGCGCCGGTCCGCAAGTCTGCCACACGGCGGCACGGGCGGGGAATCCGGTCGCCCGCGCCAGCGGCGTGCCGGCCGGTGGCGGCTCAGGGAGTCGCGTCGACCGGCCCCACGGGTACCCGCTGCAGCCGCCCCTCGGCCACGACCCACCCGAGGGCCGCGAGCAGGGTGCGGTCCGCTCGGTCGAGCTCCGTGGGGTCGAGCGCGGCGAGCAGGTCGGGCCGGCGCTCCGCCGTGCGCTCCAACGACCGGTCCCGGCGCCACCGGCGCACCCGGCCGTGGTGCCCGGACAGGAGGACGGGCGGCACCTCCAGGTCCCCCCACACCGGCGGCTTGGTGTAGACGGGGTACTCGAGCAGACCCGAGGACCCGTGCGACTCCTCCACCAGGGACTCCGGGTTGCCCAGCACCCCCGGCACCAGGCGGGCCGTCGCCTCGACGATCGCCAGCGCGGCGACCTCCCCGCCGTTGAGCACGTAGTCGCCGAGCGACACCTCGCTGACCGGCCCGCGCGACCGGTAGTGCTCCATCACGCGGGCGTCGATGCCCTCGTACCGGCCGCACGCGATGACGAGGTGCGGCTGGGTGGCGAACGCCTCGGCGGTGCGCTGCGTGAAGGGCACGCCCGACGGGGTCGGCACGACGAGATGCCCGTCGGCGCCGAGGACGTCGTCCAGGGCGCGGCCCCAGACGTCCGGACGCATCACCATGCCGGCACCACCGCCGAACGGCGTGTCGTCCACGGTCCGGTGCCGGTCGTCGGTCCAGTCCCGCAGGTCGTGCACCCGCACGTCGAGCAGGCCGGAGGTGCGGGCCTTGCCCACCAGCGAGACGTCGAGCGCGGACAGGTACTCCGGGAAGATGGTGACGACGTCGATCCGCACGCTGCGCTCAGCCTCGAGGGTCGGTGGGGACGCCGTCCGAGCCCGGCTCGTCGTCGTCCGGCTCGTCGTCGTCCGGCTCGTCGTCACGGACGACCACGAGGTTCGCCGCGTCCGAGGCGAGCAGACCGCCCGGGGGGTCGAGCACGACGCGGCCGCCGGGGACGTCGACCACCGGCACGATCGCCCGCACGAACGGCACGAGGCTCCGGGCGCCGTCGGGCTCCCGCAGCACGAGGAGGTCGTGGGCTGGGCCGCCCTCCAGCCCGACGACCTCGCCGAGCAGCCGGCCGTCCACGTGCTCGGCACGCAGGCCGACCAGCTGGTGCTCGTACCAGGCGTCGTCGTCCTCGTCCGCCTCCTCGGCGTCCACCACGAGGCTCACCCCGCGCAGCGCCTCCGCGGCGGTGCGGTCGGACGCCTCCGCGAACGTGACGAACCAGCGGCCCTGCTGCTCCCGCACGCGGGTGGGCGTCAGCGGCCCGGCGGACGCCGGGTCGGTGCGCAGCTCCCGGCCGACCACGAGGCGGTCGGCCGGGGCATCGGTACGCAGGTCGAGCGAGACCTCACCGCGCAGGCCGTGCGCACGGCCCACGCGGGCGACGGTGAGCAGCACCGTCAGCGGCGGTCGACGTCCACGACGTCGATCCGCACCGCTCCGTCGCGGGACAGCGCCCCGACGACCGTCCGCAGCGCGCGCGCCGTGCGTCCGCCGCGGCCGATGACCCGCCCGAGGTCCTCCGGGTTGACCCGGACCTCGAGCAGCTCACCGCGGCGCAGGCTGGCCGCGCGCACGTGCACGTCGTCCGGATGGTCGACGATCCCCCGGACGAGGTGCTCGAGCGCGTCGGCGAGCATCAGGCCTGCTCGTCCTCGGCCGGTGCCGGAGCCGCGGCCTTGGCGGACGACGCGTCGGCCTTGACCTTCTCGGCGTCCGCGGCGGCCTTGTCGATCGCGGCCTTCGGGTCGACCTTGGCGGCCTTGGTCCGCAGGGTGCCCTCGGCACCCGGGAGACCCTTGAACTTCTGCCAGTCACCGGTGACCTTGAGGATGGCCAGCACCTGGTCGGTGGGCTGCGCGCCGACGGTCAGCCAGTGCTGCGCACGAGCGGAGTCGACCTCGATCAGCGAGGGCTCCTCGGTGGGGTGGTACTTGCCGATCTCCTCGATGACCCGGCCGTCACGGCGGGTGCGGGAGTCGGCGACGACGATGCGGTAGTACGGAGCGCGGATCTTGCCGAAGCGCTTCAGGCGGATCTTGGTGGCCACGAGCGGGGTGTTCTCCTGAGTCTGCGGGGTGGCCTCGCCGTGCCGCCCGTGGGGGTGGGGGCACCGGTCCGGCCGAGGGACACGGCGGCGCGCAGGTAGAGGGGCTGCGCATGCCGAGTACAGCGGGCCATTCTGCCAGACGCCCGGGGGGGCGCCCAACCACCGGCTCAGCGGGCTGCGACCACCTCGCCGCGCAGGACGACGGCCTCCGGCGCCGCCAGCACCCGGACGTCCTGACGCGGGTCCGCGGGATAGGCGACGAGGTCCGCCGGTGCACCCTCGTCGAGACCGTCAGCACCGAGCCACTCGCGGGTCCGCCACGAGGCGGCCGCCACCACGTCGGCCGTCGGCAGCCCGGCCTCGACCAGCGCTGCGGCCTCGTCGGCGATCCGGCCGTGGCCGATGGTGCCGCCGGCGTCGGTGCCGAGCAGGATCGGGACGCCGGCGTCGTGCAGGTCGCGGACCTGGGCGTGCCGGCGGGCGTGCATCGCCCGCATCCGCGCGGCGTACACCGGGTAACGGTCCGCCTGGTCGGCGATCGCGGCGAACCGCTCGACCTGCAGCAGGGTCGCCGTGACGGGGATGCCGGCGGCGGCGATGCGGTCGATCTGCCCGGCGTCGGCACCCGTCGCGTGCTCGAGGCAGTCGACCCCCGCGTCGAGCAGCGGGTCGAGGGCCTCGGTGGCGAACGTGTGCGCCGTGACGCGGGCACCGGCGGCGTGGGCGGCCGCGATCCCGGCGGTCAGCACGTCGTCCGGCCACAGCGGGCGGAGGTCACCCTCCGGACCGAGGTCACGATCGATCCAGTCGGCGACGATCTTCACCCAGCCGTCGCCACGGGCCGCCTCCTGCGCCATCGCCGTGGGCAGCTCGTCCGGCGAGCTCAGCTCGCGAGCGTAGTGGCGCAGGTAGCGCTTGGGCAGGGCGAGGTGGTGACCGGCGCGGATCAGCCTGGGCAGGTCGTGGCGGGCGTCCACCCACCGGGTGTCGGCCGGTGACCCCGCGTCCCGGATCAGCAGCACGCCGGAGTCGCGGTCGGACACCGCCTGGACCTCGGCGGTCTCCCGGTCGACGGCCCCGTTCGCCCCGAGCCCGATGTGGCAGTGCACGTCGACCAGGCCGGGCAGCACCCAGCCCGGGAGGTCGACGGCCGGTCCGGACGGCCGCTCGTACGTGATGCGGCCGCCCAGCACCCAGGCCTCCGGCGCCTCGAGCCCGTCGCCGAGCACCACCGGCCCGCGCAGGTGCAGGACGTCCGCCATGGCCGTCAGCGGCCGAGCAGCCCGTCGAGCCCGGAGGGCAGCTGGACGTCGGAGCCGTCGCCGCCCGGTGCCGGCGGTCGCCCGAGACCGAAGGCGGAGCCCGGTGCCGACGCCGTGGTCGGTCCCGCAGTCGCGCGTTCGGCGGCTGCCCGCTCCTGCAGCGCCCGCTTCGCCGGGTTGCCCGACTTGCCCTTGACCTTGCGCGCCGGGGCGACCGTCCGGCCGCGCGACTTCTTGCCGCCCATGCCCGGCAGGTTCCCCATGCCCGGCATCGCGCCCATCCCGCCGCTGCGGGCCATCTGGCGCATCATCTTCTGCGCCGCGTCGAACCGGTCGAGCAGCTGGTTGACGTCCGACGGCTGGGTGCCGGAACCGGCGGCGATGCGCGAACGGCGGGACCCGTTGATCACCTTGGGGCTGCGGCGCTCCAGCGGCGTCATCGACTGGATGATCGCCTGGATCCGGTCCACCTCGCGCTCGTCGAACGAGTCGAGCGCCTCCCGCATCTGGCCCATGCCGGGCAGCATGCCGAGCATCTTCTTCAGCGGGCCGGCGTTGCGCAGCTGCTGCATCTGGACCAGGAAGTCCTCGAGCGTGAAGTCCTCGCCCGCCGCCAGCTTGCCGGCCATCTTCTCGGCCTGCTCGGCGTCGAACGCCCGCTCCGCCTGCTCGATCAGGGTGAGCACGTCACCCATGTCGAGGATGCGGGAGGCCATGCGGTCGGGGTGGAACACCTCGAAGTCGGTGAGCTTCTCGCCGGTCGAGGCGAACAGGATGGGCCGCTCGGTGACGCTGGCGATGGACAGGGCCGCACCGCCGCGGGCGTCGCCGTCCAGCTTGGACAGCACCACGCCGGTGAAGCCGACGCCGTCGGCGAAGGCGCGGGCCGTGGTGACGGCGTCCTGGCCGATCATCGCGTCGACGACGAACAGCGTCTCGTCCGGCTGCACGGCGTCGCGGATGTCGGCCGCCTGCGCCATCAGCTCGGCGTCGACGCCGAGCCGACCGGCCGTGTCGACGATCACCACGTCGTGCTGACGGCTGCGGGCGGTCGCGACCCCGTCGCGCGCCACGGCCACCGGGTCGGCGCCGGCCGGGAGCTCGTCGAGGTCGGCCGCGGCCTGGTTGCCGGGGTGCGGTGCGTACACCGGCACACCGGCGCGCTCCCCCACCACCTGCAGCTGGGTGACGGCGTTGGGTCGCTGCAGGTCGGCCGCCACCAGCAGGGGCGTGTGGCCCTGACCCTTCAGCCAGACGGCCAGCTTGCCGGCCAGCGTCGTCTTGCCGGCACCCTGCAGACCCGCCAGCAGGATGACAGTCGGCGGGTTCTTCGCCAGCCGGAGGTTGCGCGTCTGACCACCGAGGATGGTCACCAGCTCGTCGTTGACGATCTTGACGACCTGCTGGGCCGGGTTGAGCGCGCCGGAGACCTCGGCCGACAGCGCGCGCTCGCGCACCGCGGCGGTGAACGCGCGCACGACGGTGACGGCGACGTCCGCGTCCAGCAGGGCGCGACGGATCTCGCGCACCGTGGCGTCGATGTCCGCCTCGGACAACCTGCCCTTGGTGCGCAGGTTGCGGAACGTCGACGTCAGGCGGTCGGAGAGGGTGGCGAACACCGCGGCAGACCTCGTGGGCTCTTGGGGCTACGGACGGTCCAGGGTACCTGCCAGCGCACGCTCGGCCCGTGCGACGAGGTCGTCCACCAGCCGCTGGCGCCACGTGGTCCAGGCAGCGGGTCCGGCCGCGGAGGCGTCCGCCTCCGTCAGCACCCGGAGCATGCCGAGCAGGTCCGCGCGGTGGTCCACCGCCGTCAGCAGGCGCTGCACGGTGGCCGGGTCGTCCAGGTCCTCGGTGGTGGCCAGCTCGGCGAGGGTCAGGTGCTCACGCACCAGCCGGACGACGTCCTCGGCGACCTCGTCCGCGAAGCCCATCCGCGTGACGACCGGGCCGGCGAGCCGTGCCCCCTCGACGGAGTGGTCGCCCGCGCCCGCTCGCTTGCCGATGTCGTGCAGCAGCGCCGCGAGCAGCAGCGTGTCGGACTGGTCGCCGGGGTGCCGGTCGCGACCGGCACGGGCCACCGTCTCCACCAGGTGACGGTCCACGGTGTGCCGGTGGATCGGTGACCGCTGCGGACGGTTGCGCACCGCGGCCCACTCGGGGATCCACGTGGTGACCACCCCCGCGAGGTCGAGGGCCTCCCACACCGGCACCTGCGCGGGTCCGGAGCCGAGCAGGCTCAGCAGCGCGGTGCGCGCCGAGCGGGGCCACGGCACCGGCAGCGGAGGGGACGCCTCGAGGCTCGCGACCGTCACCGGGGACAGCACGAGACCGGTGCGCGCGGCCGTCGCGGCCGCGCGCAGCGACAGCACCGGGTCGTCGGCGGGGCGGGCGTCGGCGGCGAGCACCAGCTCTCCGTCGTGCTCCACCAGGCCCTCCGCGATCGTGCGCAGCCGGGGCGGCTGCCGGCGGCCCCGCACCAGGAACGGTTTGGGCGCGGGCCGCTGCAGCGCCTGACGGGCGTTGCGGGCCGTGGTGTCCAGGGCGTAGGAGATGACCCGGCCGGCCTCGGCGATGGAGGCGAGCAGGTCGTCGCGGTCGTCGAAACCGACCCGCGCCGCCACCTCGTCCTGGTCCGCCAGGATCAGCCGGTTGGTGTGGCGGCCGGTGACCAGCTGCACGGTGTCCCGCACGTCGAGCAGGTGCTCGTAGGCGGTGTCCACGGCGCCGTGCGGACGGTCGGTCAACCAGGTGGCCGCGAGCGCCGACAGCACGACGGCGTCGCGGATGCCGCCGCGCGCCTCCTTCAGGTCGGGCTCGATGAGGTAGGCCAGCTCCCCGTGCCGTTCCGCGCGCGTCCGGGTGGAGGCCAGCAGCTCGGGCAGTCGGCGCCGGGCGGCCGCGCGCCAGTCCTCGAGCAGCGCCGACATCGCCCGGGCCACGACCACGGGGTCACCGGCGACGTGGCGCAGCTCCAGCAGCCCGACGGCCGCCGGAAGGTCCTTGGACGCCACCTGACGGCACTGCGCGAGGGACCGCACCGAGTGGTCGAGCTCCAGCCGGGCGTCCCAGATCGGGTACCAGAGCCGCTCGGCGATGTGCGCGAGGTCCTCCGGCGACCGCCCACGGCCCTCGTGCACCAGCACCAGGTCCAGGTCGCTGACGGGCGAGGCGTCCCCACGTCCGATGCTGCCGACCGCGCCGAGCGCCATCCCGGTCGTGTCGAGCCCGACCGTGGCCGTGTCCCACAGCTCCGCGAGGCGCTGGACCACCAGGTCCGCGACCCGACGGCGACGCAGCACCCCGTCGGCACCGGGACCCGCCAGCTGCTCGGCCAGGTCCAGACGCTCACGACGCAGGTCCCGCACCGCCAGGTGCGGGACCTGCGTCGGCCCCTGCCCGGCCGCTCCCCCCGAGGGCGGCCGCTCGTCGCTCATCGGCTAGAGCGCATCCGGTCCGTGCTCACCGGTGCGCACCCGGGCGACGTCCTCGACGGGCGTCACCCAGACCTTGCCGTCGCCGATCTTCCCGGTCTGCGCGGCCTGGACGATCACCGTGACCGCCCCGGCGGCGTCCTCGTCGGCCACGAGGACGTCGATCTTCACCTTGGGGACCAGGTCCACCGTGTACTCGGCACCCCGGTAGACCTCCGTGTGCCCGCGCTGGCGGCCGTAGCCACTCGCCTCGGTCACCGTCAGACCCGCAACACCAGCCGCCTGCAGGGCGGACTTCACGTCGTCCAGCCGATGCGGCTGGATGACCGCCGTCACCAGCTTGGTCATCACTTCACCTCCGTCACGACGCGGGTGGCGCCCAGGGTCTCGTACGCGGACTCACCGTGCACCGCGAGGTCGATGCCGCCGACCTCGACGTCCTCCGACAGGCGAATGCCGCCGGCGGCCTTGAGGATCGAGCCGATCACCCAGGTGAGCACGAAGGAGAACACCACGGCGAAGGCTGCCACCAGCACCTGTGCGAGGAGCTGGGTCACGCCGCCGCCGTAGAACAGACCGTTCTTGGACCCGGTCGGGTACCACGCGCCCTGGTTGTTGGTGGCGAGGAACCCGATCAGCACCGTGCCGGTGATGCCGCCGACCAGGTGGACGCCGACGACGTCGAGCGCGTCGTCGAAGCCAAACTTGTACTTGATGCCGATCGCGACGGCGCACAGCACGCCCGCGACGGCGCCGATGACGATCGCACCCCAGGTGTCGACCGCCGCAGCGGCCGGGGTGATCGCGACCAGGCCGGCCACGATGCCCGACGCGGCACCCAGGGACGTCGCGTGACCGTCCCGGACCTTCTCCGTGGCGAGCCACGCCAGCATCGCGACGCAGGTGGCGAGGAACGTGTTGAGCCACGCACGACCGGCGACCGCGTCGGCGGCACCCTCGGACCCGGCGTTGAAGCCGAACCAGCCGACCCACAGCAGGGCTGCGCCCAGCATGACGAACGGCAGGTTGTGCGGCCGCATGGGCTCACGCGGCCAGCCCTTGCGCTTGCCGAGCAGCAGCGCGAGCGCCAGACCGGCCGCACCGGCGTCGATGTGCACGACGGTCCCGCCGGCGAAGTCGATCGGCGTCGAGATGTGCTGCGAGATGAACCCGCCGACGCCGAGGAAACCGCCGGCCCACACCATGTGGGCCATCGGGAAGTAGACGATCGTCGCCCAGATCACCGAGAACCAGATCCACGCCCCGAACTTCATGCGGTCCGCGATCGCCCCGGTGATCAGCGCGACGGTGATCACCGCGAAGGTCGCCTGGAACGCGACCACTGCGAACGCCGGCACCCCGCTGGCCCCGAGCGGGCTCGCCGCATCGGTCAGGCCGTTCATCCCGAAGAACTGGAAGGGGTTGCCGAAGAACTGGTTGATCCCCGTGATGTCCGTCCCGAAGGACATCGAGTAGCCCCACAGCAACCAGACGAAGCCCACGATCCCCGCTGCGACGTAGTTCATCATCAGCATGTTGAGGACGGACCTGCCCCGGACCATCCCGCCGTAGAAGAACGCCAGCGCAGGGACCGTCATCATGAGGACGATCACTGCCGACGTCAGCATCCAGGCGGTGTTGCCGGAGTTCAGCTGAAAATCTGCCATCAGCATCCGGATTACCCGTTTCTCCCGTCGCCAGCCGGGTGGCTGGACACGGGTCCAACGGTGGAGGACCGGCGTTTCCCGGCGACGCCGCGGGTGTTACGACGGCGTCACGAGCGCCCCTGGCACGTAAACATCGTGTGTCCGGGCGCCCGTGGTCTCACGCTCCGAGAAGACCGTCCACGAACGCCTCCGGCTCGAAGGGCGCCAGGTCGTCGGCGCCCTCCCCCAGCCCGACGAGCTTGACCGGCACCCCGAGCTCACGCTGCACCGCCACGACGATGCCGCCCTTGGCGGTGCCGTCGAGCTTGGTCAGCACGATGCCCGTCACCCCGGCGACCTCGGCGAACACCCGGGCCTGCACCAGGCCGTTCTGCCCGGTGGTGGCGTCCAGCACCAGCAGCACCTCGGACAGCGGGGCCTCACGCTGGATGACGCGCGTGATCTTGCCGAGCTCGTCCATCAGGCCGGCCTTGTTCTGCAGCCGGCCGGCGGTGTCCACGAGCACGACGTCGACGCCCTCCGTGCGACCCTCGCGCACCGCGTCGAACGCGACGGCGGCCGGGTCACCGCCTTCCCGCTCGGCACGGACCGTGCGGACGCCGACGCGGGAGCCCCACGTCGCCAGCTGGTCCGCGGCCGCGGCCCGGAACGTGTCGGCGGCGCCGAGCACCACCGTGCGGCCCTGCGCGACCAGCACGCGGGCCAGCTTGCCGACGGTCGTGGTCTTGCCCGTCCCGTTCACGCCGACGACGAGCAGCACCGCGGGGACCGGCGCGCCGTCGGCGCCCGTGCCGGGCTCCGTGCGCAGGCTGCGGTCGAGCGTCGGGTCGACGATGGCGAGCAGCTGCTCGCGCAGCAGCGCCCGGGCCTGGGCCGGATCCGCAAGGCCCTCGACCCGCACGCGCGTCCGCAGCGCGTCGATCAGCTCGCCGGTGGGGCCGGCGCCGACGTCCGCGAGGAGCAGCGTCTCCTCGAGCTCGTCCCAGTCGTCCTCGGTCAGCCGGTCCCGGGACAGCACCGCCAGCAGGCGGGCGCCGAACGGGGATCCCGACCTGGCCAGCCGGTCGCGGAGCCGGACGAGCCGGCCGGCGGCGGGGGCCGGGACCTCGAGCGGAGGGGCGACCGCCGCCTCCTCGACCGTCGCGGTCGCGGTCGGCTCCGTCCCCGGCTGCGGCACCGGCGCGGCCTCGACCTGCGGTTCGCCGGTCGGGGTCGGAGCTGCCGGCGGCGCGGGCAGCGTCGGGGTGGCGGTGTCCGCGCCACGACCGCGGCGGCGCACCAGCACGGTAGAGGCGGCGACCACCACGGCGAGCGGGACACCGCCGGCCAGCAACCAGGTCAGGAGCTCATGAGTCACCGGCACAGTGTGTCGGTGCGGAGGTGCCCGGGGCGAGCCGGCGCCTCAGCGGGAGGCGAGCACTCCGTGCTCGGCGGCGTCGTCGGACCCGCCGGCGTCCCGGCCGGGAAGCACCCGGGCGGCCATCTCCCGCGCGTGCAGCAGCGGTTCGGTGAGCTCGCCCACGGAGACGTAGCCCTCGCCGCGCTCGACGTTGGCGGCGAGCATCTCGCCGAGCGAGACGTCGACGGGCTCGACAGCGGCGGCCCGTGCGGCGGCGACCTGGTCGGCATCCGGGTGGCGGCGGCCACGCAGGCCACGCCGGAACGCCCGCAGCGGCGACTCCTCGTCCCGACCGCGCGGCGTCGAAGCCAGCAGGACGACGACGGTGACGAGGAGCGCGACGACGACGAGGATCACAGCGGCCATGGGTCCAGTCTCCGTCGGCCGCGCGGCCTCGACCGGCAATGGTGGCGCATCCCACCGTGCCGGTCACACAACCTTCACACCCGCCGCGTCCACCCGGCGCCCCGGCCAGCGGTGGACCGGTCCGGCCGCCGCCTCAGGCCGGCACGTCCTCGCGGAGGCGCTGGCTGATCACCGTCGTGACGCCGTCGTCCCGCATCGTCACGCCGTACAGCGCGTCGGCGATCTCCATCGTCCGCTTCTGGTGGGTCACGATCAGCAGCTGCGAGTCGGCCTGCAGCTCGCGCAGCACCTCGATCAGCCGTCCGAGGTTGGCGTCGTCGAGCGCCGCCTCCACCTCGTCCATCACGTAGAAGGGGCTCGGTCGCGCCTTGAAGATCGCCACCAGCAGGGCGACGGCCGTCAGCGACCGCTCGCCACCGGACAGCAGCGACAGCCGCTTGACCTTCTTGCCGGCGGGGCGGGCCTCGACCTCGACGCCCGTGGTGAGCATGTCGGCCGGCTCGGTCAGCACCAGCCGTCCCTCACCACCCGGGAACAGTCGCGGGAACACCTGCTCGAACGCGGCGGCGGTGTCGGCATAGGCCTCCGCGAACACCTGCTCCACGCGCTCGTCGATCTCGCGCACGATCTGCAGCAGGTCCGCCCGGGACGACTTCAGGTCCGCCAGCTGGTCGGTGAGGAACTTGTGCCGCTCCTCCAGCGCCGCGAACTCCTCCAGCGCCAGCGGGTTGACACGGCCCAGCAGAGCCAGCGCCCGCTCGGCGGCGCGCAGCCGCTTCTCCTGCTGCTCGCGGACGTACGGCACGGACGTCGGTGCCTCGGGATCGGGCTCGGTGCCAGGAGCGAGCACCACCGGCACCGGCTGGTGGGGGCCGTACTCCTCGACCAGCACCTCGGGGTCGATGCCGAGCTCCTCGACCGACCGCTGGGCGAGGGCCTCGATGCGCAGGCGCTGCTGGGTGCGGGCGACCTCGTCGCGGTGCGCCACGTCGGTGAGCTCGGCGAGCTGCGCCGTCAGCGCCTCGGCACGGGCGCGGGTCGCCGCGAGCTCCTGGTCCCGCTCCGCACGGGCGGCCTCGGCGGCGTCCCGCTCCTGCGAGGCGCGTCGCAGCGACTCGTCGAGCACCAGCAGCGCGCGGCGCGCGCCCTCGTGCACGGCGGCGGCGACGGCCGCCTGGCGGGCGCGGGCGCGTTCCCGCTCCGCGGCACGCTCGCGCGCCGTCCGTTCCGCGGCAGCGGCACGCTCGAGCGAGTCGGCGCGGCCGGCGAGCGCGCGCGCCCGCTCCTCGGCGGTGCGGAGCGTCAGTCGGGCATCGGTCTCGCGGCCGCGGGCCGCCGTGGCGAGGGCCGCGGTCCGGTCACGCTCGGACGTGCGCTCGGCGACCGCGTCCTCACCGTCGGCCGGCTGGTCCTGCGCGGCAGCCAGCCGCTCGGTCAGCTCGGCGAGCGCCTCGGTGTCCTCCTGCAGCGTCCGCTCGGCGGCGTCGAGCGACTGCTGGACCCGCTCCGCCTCGGCACGGGCGGACCGCGCCGTCGAGCCCAGCGTGGCGAGCTGCTCCGCGACGGCCGCGAGCGCGGCGTCGGACTCGTTGAGCCGGTCGAGCGTCTCCTGGTACGCCTGTCGAGCAGCGGTCTGCTGGTCGCGTGCGCCCGCCAGCTCGAAGCGCAGCCGCTCCGCCAGGGCCTGCGCCTGCTCGGCGCCCGAGCGCGCCTGGTCGAGCGCGGCCTGCAGGTGCAGGGCACTGGGCGCCTCGGCGGAACCCCCGGACGCGCGGTGGGCGGACAGCAGGTCACCGGTGCGGGTGGCGACGACGAGGTCCGGGCGGGCGCCGAGCACGGCGCGCGCCGTGGCGAGGTCGTCGACGACGACGACACCGGCCAGGGCGGCGGTCACCGCGTCCCGCACCGCCGGTGGGCAGCGGACCAGGTCGACGGCGCGGTCGGCACCGGTCGGCAGCGGGAGGTCGTCGACCGGGCCGGCACCGGCGGCCGCCGCCGAGCCGACCAGCAGGCCGGACCGCCCTGCGTCCTGCTCGCGCAGGTAGCGGATGGCGTCGACCGCCGCGTCGACACCGTCGACCGCCACCGCGTCGGCGAGCGGTCCCAGGGCTGCGACCACCGCCTCCTCGTCGCGTGGGTCCACCGAGAGCAGGGCGGCCACCGACCCGATGGTCCCGCGCAGGCCGTCGGCCGCGAGCAGCGCTCCCGCCCCGTCCTTGCGCGACAGGCTCAGCTCGAGCGTCTCGGCGCGGGCCGTCAGCGTGCTGCGCTCCCGCTCGGCCTCCGCGAGCCGCTCCGTCAGGTCCGCGAGGCGCTCCGTCGCCGTCTCCAGGGCGTCGGCCGCGTTCTCGTGGGCCGCGTCCAGGCCCTCCTCGCCCTCCTCGGCGCCGGCCACCTGGCCCTCCAGGGCCGCGAACTGGGTGGTCGCCTCCTCGGCGCGGCGCTGCGCGGCGGCGTGCGCCCCGCGCAGCCGGCCGATCTCCTCACCGGTCGCCTCGAGGCGGCTGCGGCGGGCGGCGACCTGGCCGGCCAGCCGCGCCACGCCCTCGCGACGGTCCGCGGCCGCCCGCAGCACGGAGGCCAACGCCTTCTCCGCCTCGGTGGCCACCGCCTCCGCCTGCTGTCGCGCGGTCACCGCCCCCTCGAGCGCCGCGCGTGCCAGGTCCACCTCGGTGCCGAGCTCCGCCTCGGCGGCACGGACCCGGGCCGCCTGGGCGACCAGGTCGTCGGGGTCCTGACCGCCGGACCGCTCCGGTGCCGCGGCGCCGAGCAGTCGCACCCGGTCAGCGGCCAGCGACGCGGTGCCGCGCAGGCGCTCACGCAGCGCCGAGAGCCGGTACCAGAGCTCGCCGGCCTCCGTGACGGTGGGTGCGGCCTCGGCGGCCGCCCGCTCGAGCGTGGCCAGCTGGTCGCGGGTGGTCGCCAGCTCGGTGCCGACCTCCTCGCGCCGCGCCAGCAGCGCCGTCTCGTCCGCGGTCTCCTGCGCCATCGCGGCGGTCAGCTGCGCGAGGTCGTCGGCGAGGAGCCGGGCACGGGCGTCGCGCACGTCCGTCTGCACCACGGCGGCCTTGCGGGCGACCTCCGCCTGACGGCCGAGCGGGCCGAGCTGGCGGCGGATCTCGGTGGTGAGGTCCGCCAGCCGGGTCAGGTTGGCCTGCATCGCGTCGAGCTTGCGGAGCGCCTTCTCCTTGCGCCGGCGGTGCTTGAGCACCCCCGCCGCCTCCTCGATGAAGCCGCGGCGCTCCTCCGGCGTGGCGCGCAGGACGGTGTCGAGGCGCCCCTGGCCGACGATGACGTGCATCTCGCGGCCCATGCCGGTGTCCGACAGCAGCTCCTGGATGTCCAGCAGCCGGCAGGAGCGGCCGTTGATCGCGTACTCCGACCCGCCGTTGCGGAACAGGGTCCGCGAGATCGACACCTCGGTGTAGTCGATCGGCAGCGCGCCGTCGGTGTTGTCGATGGTCAGGGACACCTCGGCCCGGCCGAGCGGCGGGCGGCCGGCGGTGCCGGCGAAGATGACGTCCTCCATGGTGCCGCCACGCAGGGACTTGGCGCCCTGCTCCCCCATCACCCAGGCGAGGGCGTCCACCACGTTGGACTTGCCGGAGCCGTTGGGCCCCACGACGCACGTGATGCCCGGCTCGAAGCTCAGGGTCGTCGCGGAGGCGAACGACTTGAAGCCCCGCAGCGTCAGGGTCTTCAGGTGCACGGGGGCAGCCTACGGTCGGGCACCGCGCGCGCCGCGGAGGCGGCGTCGGTCACAGGTGCGGGAACCAGAGGGCGATCTCACGCGCTGCGGACTCGGGCGAGTCCGAGCCGTGCACGATGTTCTGGATCGCCGAGGTGCCCCAGTCGCGTGCCAGGTCACCGCGGATGGTGCCGGGAGCGGCGGCGGTCGGGTCGGTGGCGCCGGCGAGCGAGCGGAAGCCCTCGATCACCTTGTGACCCTCGGCCACCACGGCGACGAGGGGCCCGGACGTCATGAAGTCGATCAGGGCCGGCAGCCACGCCTTGCCGAGGTGCTCGGCGTAGTGCTGCTCGAAGATCGCCCGGTCGGCGGTCCGCAGCTCGACCGCGGCGAGCGTGTAGCCCTTCGCCTCGATGCGGCGCAGCACCTCGCCCACCAGGCCCCGGCTGACGCCGTCGGGCTTGACGAGGACAAGGGTGCGCTGAACGGAAGGTGCGTCGGCCATGGCGGAAACCCTAGTGCCGGTCTCGCTAGTGCCGGTCTCGGACCCGGCCGCCGTCAGACCCGACGACGGGGCCGCGCGGGCTCCACGGCGTCCGGGTGCGCGGCGTCGAAGACCGCTCGCTCCGCGTCGATCCGCACCCCGAGCCACAGGAACAGCACCCAGAGGACGGCGAACAGGCCACCGACGCCGAACATCATCGGAACCACGAACCCGCACGCCAGCACCGGCAGCTGCGCCACGGTGCCGGCGACCGAGCCCCAGCGCGGCCGCTGCAGGCCGGCGAGCAGCAGCAGCAGCGCCGCCAGCCCCCCGCCGACGGACCAGATCGCCGCCGGGGGCGCCGACCGGAGGCCGAACGCCACCAGTGCGGCGAAGAGCACGACGAAGGCCTCGAGCAGCAGCATCGTCTGGCCGAGGACGATGCGCGCCGGGCGCTTGCGTCGCACGGCGGGCGCGGGGCTGGTCACGCGGTCAGGCTACCGGCGCTCAGTCCTCGCCGAACTTGTCCTCGAACAGCGCGACCACCGCGTCCACCGCCTGCTGGGCCTGCTCCCCGCTGCCCTCGAGGATCAGGTCCGTGCCGTTGGCCACGCCCAGCGCCATCAGCTGGAGCACGCTCGCCGCGTCCACCCCGCCCAGCCGCACGTGCGCGTCGAAGCCTGCGACCGTCCGGGCGACGATCGCCGCGGGCCGCGCGTGCAGCCCCAACCTGTTGGTCACCGTGACGGTGGTGCGGACGGCGCCGGGCTCCGTGGACAGCTCCGTGGTGGACGACTGCTCGAGCGCGGTGTGCCCGGGGTGCGGGTGCAGGACGTCCGCGAACGTGGCGACGGCGCCCTCGGCCGCCGCGAGCACCCCCTGGACCCCTGCCCCGCCCTGGGCAGCCACCGCAGCGGCCACCGCACCCTCGACGAGCGGTGCGTCGGCCAGCAGGACACGCTCCGCGACCGGCTCGTCGAGCATCTCCAGGACGGACTGCGCGGTCATCACGGCGGACCCGAGGTCCGTAAGGACCACGGCAGAGCGGCCGTCGGCGGTCGCCTGCTCCAGCGCGGCCTCGATGGCGTCGTAGCTGGTGCCGAGGCCGCCGTCGGGCATGCCGCCGGCCGGGAGCAGCGTCACGTCCGGTGCCATCTGCCCCGCGAGCTCGGCCAGCCCTTCGGCGATCAGGCGCGAGTGCGAGACCAGCACCAACGCCACCTGGACGGTCATGCGCCGGCCGCGTCCGCCGCCGCGCGCAGCAGCAGCTCGGTCGACCGGGCGCCGGGGTCCAGGTGGCCGATGGACCGCTCGCCGAGGTACGACGCACGCCCCTTGGTGGCCAGGAGCGGGATGGTGGCCTGCGCTCCCGTGGCCGCGGCGTCGGCCGCCGCCGCCAGCACCGCGGCGGGCGACCCGCCGTTGTCCGCCACCGACTCCGCCGCCTCGACCGCGGGCGTCCACGCGTCGACCATCGTCTTCTCGCCCGTGTGGGCCTTGCCGCGGGCGACGATGCCCTCCAGCGCCGCCTCCAGGACGGCAACCGCGGCAGCCGAGTCGAGCTCGGCCACCGCGGCCGCCTTCGCCGCACGCAGGTAGGCGGTGCCGTACAGCGGGCCGGCGGCACCGCCGACCGTGGACATCAGGGTGGTGGCGACCAGCTTGAGCACGTCACCGACCTGCTCCGGCGCCGCCTCGAGGGCATCGAGCTTGGCGACGACGGCGGTGAACCCGCGGTTCATGTTCTCGCCGTGGTCACCGTCGCCGATCTGCCGGTCGAGCTCGATCAGCTCCTCGCGGTGCTCCTTGACCACCTTCGCCGAGAGGCGCACCCACTCGACCGCCCACGCCACGTCCAGACTCATCCCGCGCTCCCTGGCTCGTCCGACCCGCTCACCGTCGCCGATGCCCCCGGCGACCGTCCTACCAGGCGCTCCTCACCAGCGCAGCGCGGCGGTGTGCACCGGAGCGTCCCAGAGGGCCGTGAGCTCGTCGTCGAGACGCAGCACCGTCACGGAGGCGCCCTGCATCTCGAGCGAGGTGACGTAGTTGCCGACCAGCGACCGGACCACCTCGACCCCCCGGCCCTCGAGCAGCGCCCGCGCCCGCCGGTAGACGATGAACAGCTCCGACTGCGGGGTGCCGCCCATGCCGTTGACGAACAGCAGCACCTTCTCGCCGGAGGCGAGCTTGAGGTCGTCGGCGACCGGTGTGAGCAGCATCTCCGTGATCTCGTCGGCGGAGGCCAGCGGGATGCGGCGGCGGCCCGGCTCGCCGTGGATGCCGATGCCGATCTCGATCTCGTCCTCGGGCAGGTCGAAGCTCGGCTTGCCGGCGTGCGGGACGGTGCAGGCCGTCAGGGCGACGCCCATCGAGCGGACGTTCGCGATCACCTTCTCCGCCACGGCCACCACGGCGTCGAGGTCGTCACCGCGCTCGGCGGCGGCACCCGCGATCTTCTCCACGCAGACCGTGCCGGCGACGCCGCGACGGCCGGCGGTGTAGAGCGAGTCCTCGACGGCGACGTCGTCGTTGACCACCACCGAGCGCACCGTGACGCCCTCGGCGTCGGCCAGCTCGGCGGCCGTCTCGAAGTTGAGCACGTCGCCCGTGTAGTTCTTCACGATCGCCAGCACACCGGCACCGCCGTCCGCGGCCTGGATGGCCGGGGCGACCTGGTCCGGGGTAGGAGACGTGAAGACGGCGCCGGGGACGGCGGCATCGAGCATGCCGAGGCCGACGAAGCCGGCGTGCAGGGGCTCGTGGCCGCTACCGCCGCCGCTGACCAGGCCGACCTTGCCCTGCACCGCACCACCGGCGCGGGTGACGAAGATCGGGTCGGTGTGCACGGCGACGACATCGGCGTGGGCCAGACCGAACCCCTCGACGGACTCGTTGACGACGTGCTCGGGATCGTTGATGAGCTTCTTCACTCCGGCGACCTGCCTTCCTCGGGTGGGCAGCTGTGCGGCGTCCCGAGGGTGGCGCCGATCGGCGTCGGCCGGCCCGGGACACGGCGACCGGGACGCCGTCGTCCCGTGAGGCTCACCCTCGCCGGGGGTTGCACCGGACGCAAGTGCGCTGCCGCTGCACGTTCGTGCACGAGGTCAGGAACGACCCAGCAGCACACGCGCCTCCGCGACCAGCAGCAGCGAACCGGTGACCAGGACGCCCGCGCCGCGCTCGACCTCGCTCTCGGCGCGCTCCACCGCGAGCGCGATCGCCTCGTCCAGCCGCTCGACGACGTGCACGCGGTCCTCGCCGAACACGTCGTAGGCGAGATCGGCCAGGTCCTGCACGTCCATCGCCCGCGGTGAGCCGGCGTGCGTGACGACGACCTCCGCCAGCACCGGCTCCAGCAGGCCGAGCATCGCCTCCGGGTCCTTGTCGGCCATCACCCCGAGGACGCCGACCAGCCGCTCGAAGGCGAACGCCTCGTCCAGCGCGGCGACCATCGCCTCCATCCCCGCCGGGTTGTGCGCACCGTCCACGAGCACCGTCGGGCTGCTGCGGACCACCTCGAGGCGGCCCGGGGAGCTGACGTCGGCGAACGCGGCGCCGACGACGTCGCCGCCCAGCGCACCCCCGCCGGTCAGCAGGGCCTCGGTGGCCGCGAGCGCGAGCAGGGCGTTGTGGGCCTGGTGCTCACCGTGCAGCGGGAGGAACACGTCCTGGTAGATGCCGCCGATGCCGCGCAGCGTCAGCAGCTGCCCGCCGACGGCCACCTGACGCTCCAGGACCGCGATCTCCTGGTCGTCGCGCACCAGCCGGGCGCCGTGCTCGGCGGCAGCCGCCTCGATCACCGCCTCGGCCGACTCGGACTGCGCGGAGACCACCACCGTGCCGCCGTCCTTGATGATCCCCGCCTTCTGGGCGGCGATCTCGGCCAGGGTGTGGCCGAGGTAGCGCTCGTGGTCCATCGCCACCGGCGTGATCACCTGCACCTGCGAGCGGACGACGTTGGTGGAGTCCCAGAGGCCGCCCATGCCGACCTCGACGACCGCGACGTCCACCGGCGCGTCGGCGAACGCGGCGAACGCCATCACGGTGAACACCTCGAAGAACGACAGCCGCGGGCCGCCGGCCTCCGTCGACCGCTGGTCGACCAGCTCGACGTACGGCGCCACGTCGTTCCACACCGCGACGAACTGCTCGTCGCTGATCGGCTCGCCGTCGATCGCGATGCGCTCGTTCACCCGGGTCAGGTGGGGGCTGGTGAACCGGCCGGTGCGCAGCCCGTGCTCGCGCAGCAGCCGCTCGACCATGCGCGCGGTGGACGTCTTGCCGTTGGTGCCGGTCAGGTGCACCACCCGGTAGGCGTCCTGCGGGTCGCCGAGCAGCTCGCACACCTGCCGGACCCGGTCGAGCGTCGGGTCGATCTCGTGCTCCGGTGCTCGGGCGACGATCTCGGCGTAGATCCGATCGGCCTCGTGGCGGGCGGCCTCGGCCTGCTGGTCGCGGCGGTGGTCGGCGCCCGACGAGCCGCGGCGGCTCATGCCTCCACCCGGCTGACCTGGACGGCGAGCTCGTCGCCCGGTCGCACCTCGAACGAGGTCGCCAGCGTCTCGCGGGCGACGAACTCGCGGTGCGCCTCGACGGCCGGGACCTGGTCGGCCGGCACGTGCAGGCGCAGGTCGATCCGGTCGCTGACCCGCAGGCCGGCCGCCTTGCGGGCGTCCTGCACCGCGCGGACCACGTCCCGGGCGTACCCCTCGGCGAGCAGCGCGTCGTCGAGCGCGAGGTCGAGCACGACGAACCCCGCGCCGCCCGGCAGCACCGCCGCCGCGACGTCAGCACCGGCCGCTCCGTCGACCACCGTCGTCAGGTCGTACTCGGCGGGGAGCAGCGGCACGTCGGTGCCGTCCTCGAGCGTCACCACCACACCGTCCTCGGTCGCGCGCCACGAGCCGGCCTTGGCGGCGCGGATGGCGGTCTGCACGCCCTTGCCCAGACGCGGGCCGGCGGCACGGGCGTTCACCGCGAGGCGCTGCGTGATCCCGAACCGGCCGGCCGCGTCCTCGTCGTCGGCCACCAGCTCGACACGCTTGACGTTCAGCTCGGCCGCCACGAGGTCGGTGTACGGCTCAGCCGCCGCCGGGTCGGCCACCGCGACCGTGAGCGACCGCAGCGGCTGCCGCACGCGCAGCTGGTGCGCCTTGCGCAGGCCCAGCGCCGTCGACACCGCGGAGCGGACCTGGTCGACCACGGCCGCCAGGTTCTCGTCGGCACCGTGCCCGCCCGGCACGTGCGTCGGCCAGTCGGTCAGGTGCACCGACCGCTGCCCGGTCAGGCCCCGCCACACCTCCTCGGTCACCAGGGGCGCGAGCGGCGCCATCACGCGGGTGAGCACCTCGAGCGCGGTCCACAGGGTGTCGAACGCGTCGTGGTCCTCCGCCCAGAACCGGTCGCGCTGCGTGCGGACGTACCAGTTGGTCAGCACGTCGAGGTGCTCGCGCACCAGGGCGCAGGCCGCGGCGATCTCGTAGGAGTCGAGCGCCGCGGTGACCTGGGCGACCAGCTCGCCGGTGCGCGCCAGCAGGTAGCGGTCCATCACCGGCAGGCCGGCGACCCGCTCGTCGTCCACGGCCCGGGCGAGGTAGCCCCGCCCCCCGTCGGCCGCACCGGCGTACAGGCTGAAGAAGTAGTACGTGCTCCACAGCGGCAGCACCACCTGGCGCACCGCCTCGCGGATGTTCTCCTCCGCCACCACGAGGTTGCCGCCGCGCAGCACCGGCGAGCTCATCAGCGACCACCGCACGGCGTCGGAGCCGTAGGTGTCGAACATCTGCATCGGGTCCGGGAAGTTGCGCAGCGACTTGGACGCCTTGCGGCCGTCGTCGCCCAGCACGATGCCGTGGCAGATCACCGAGGTGAACGCCGGCCGGTCGAACAACGCCGTGGCCAGGACGTGCAGCAGGTAGAACCAGCCGCGCGTCTGGCCGACGTACTCGACGATGAAGTCGCCCGGGAAGTGGTGCTCGAACCAGTCGGCGTTCTCGAACGGGTAGTGCACCTGCGCGTACGGCATGGACCCGGAGTCGAACCACACGTCCAGCACGTCCGGGATGCGGCGCATGGTGCTCTGCCCGGTCGGGTCGTCCGGGTTGGGCCGCGTCAGCTCGTCGATGAACGGCCGGTGCAGGTCCGGCTCACCGGCCTCGTTGCGCGGCAGCCGGCCGAAGTCGGCCTCCAGCTCGGCGAACGAGCCGTAGACGTCGACGCGCGGGTGCGCCGGGTCGTCGGACACCCACACCGGGATCGGCGTGCCCCAGTACCGGTTGCGGGACACCGACCAGTCGCGGGCGCCCTCGAGCCACTTGCCGAACTGGCCGTCGCGGATGTGCTCCGGCGTCCACGCGATCTGCTGGTTCAGCTCGATCATCCGGTCACGGAACTGGGTCACCCTGACGAACCAGGAGGAGACGGCCTTGTAGATCAACGGGTTCCGGCAGCGCCAGCAGTGCGGGTAGGAGTGCACGTAGGACGCCTGGCGCAGCAGCCGGCCGTCCTCGCGCAGGCGCCGGATGATCGGCATGTTCGCCTCGAACACCTGCTGGCCCTCGAAGTCGGGCACCACGGCGGTGAACTTGCCGGCGTCGTCCACGGACAGCAGCGTGGGGATGCCTGCGGCGTCGCAGGCACCCTGGTCGACCTCGCCGTAGGCGGGTGCCAGGTGCACGATGCCGGTGCCGTCCTCGGTGGTGACGAAGTCGCCGACCAGCACCTGCCAGGCGTCCTGCGTGCCGTGCTTCTCGGTGTCGGCGAAGTAGTCGAACAACCGCTCGTAGCGCAGGCCGGCCAGCTCGGCGCCGGGGACCTCGCGGGTCACCGCGGCCACCGCGTCGTCGGGGGCCGCGTAGCCGAGGTCCTTGGCGTAGCCCGGCAGCAGGTCGCGCGCCAGGAGGAAGGGACCGGTGCCGGCGGAGGTCCCCGCGGGACCGGCCGGGACGACGACGTACGTGATGTCGGCGCCGACCGCCAGCGCCTCGTTCGTGGGAAGCGTCCACGGCGTCGTCGTCCACGCGACCGCCCGCACCCCGGCCAGGCCGAGAGCCTCCGACCGCTCCCCGACCAGGGGGAACGTGACGGTGACGGTCTGGTCCTGACGCTCCCGGTAGACGTCCGCGTCCATGCCGAGCTCGTGGTTGGACAGCGGCGTCTGGTCGCGCCAGCAGTACGGCAGCACCCGGTAGCCGGAGTACGCCAGCCCCTTGTCGTACAGCTGCTTGAACGCCCAGATCACCGACTCCATGAACGTCGGGTCGAGCGTCTTGTAGTCGTGCTCGAAGTCCACCCAGCGGGCCTGGCGGGTGACGTAGTCCTCCCACTCGTGGGTGTACGTCAGCACCGACTCGCGGCAGGCGGCGTTGAACGCCGCGATGCCCATCTCCTCGATCTGCGACTTGTCCGTGATGCCGAGGATCCGCTCGGCCTCCAGCTCCGCAGGCAGGCCGTGGGTGTCCCAGCCGAACCGGCGCTCCACGCGGTGACCGCGCATCGTCTGGTAGCGCGGCACGACGTCCTTGACGTAGCCCGTCAGCAGGTGGCCGTAGTGCGGCAGGCCGTTGGCGAACGGCGGGCCGTCGTAGAAGACGAACTCGTTGCTGCCGTCGGGACCGGCCTCACGCGCGTCGACCGAGGCGACGAACGTGCCGTCGGCCTTCCAGTAGGCGAGCACGTCCTGCTCGAGCGCGGGCAGGTCCGGGGAGGCCGGCACGCCCTGGGGCTCGGACTGGGACGACGGCGCGGACGGCGCGGGACGGTGCAGCGGATACGCCACGGCGAGACTCTCCTGGTTGCACGCACCCGGGCGGGTGCGGACGACTCCTGGTCACGAGGACGACGACGTCCGGACCGGCCGGACGGCACCGCGGTACCACCTCGTTTGCCGGGCCCCGAGGGGTCCGGCCGCTCGCCTGCGGCTGTGACGGGCCTGCCCCGTCCGGTTCTACTGGGGGCCGCGGTGCTGCTGCGGACCTGTTCTTCCGGAGGCTCGCCGGTGATGGCCGGGTCGACGCCTGTGCCCCGAGTGTATGACGAGCCTGCGCGGGTGAGGCGCGCGACCTGCTGGCGCGGCCGGCCCGGGCCGTCGGGCACCTCAGGGCCGCTGAGACAATCGTGGGATGAGGCCCGCACCGCTCGTCCTGCTCGACCTCGACGGCACCCTGACGGACTCGGCCCCCGGGATCGTGGCGTCGGCGCAGGCGGCCTACGCCGACCTCGAGCTGCCGACCCCCGACGCCGCGACGCTGCGCACCTTCGTCGGGCCGCCGATCGCCGGGTCGTTCCTGGCGCACGGGGTGCCGCCCGAGCGCGTCGCCGAGGCGATCGCCGCGTACCGGCGGTACTTCCGGGCCGGCGGCATGTACGACAACGCGGTGTTCGAGGGCGTGCCGGAGGCGCTGCGCGGGCTGCGCGCCGCCGGTGCCCGGCTGGTCGTCGCCACGTCGAAGCCGACGGTGTTCGCCCGGCCGATCGTCGAGCACTTCGGTCTCGCGGAGCTGCTGGACGGGGTGTTCGGGGCTCCGCCGGACGACCTGCCGTCGTCGAAGGCCACCGTGATCGCCGAGGCGCTCGCCTCGCTCGGGCCCGACGGCTACGACCCGGCCACCACGCTGATGGTGGGCGACCGGGAGCACGACGTCATCGGCGCCCGCGCGCACGGCATCGACACGCTGGGGGTGGCGTGGGGCTACGCCGTTCCGGGCGAGCTGCTGGGAGCCGGGGCCGTGGCCGTGCTGCACCGCCCCGCCGAGCTTGTGCCCGCGGTGGCGGGCCGGCTGCCGCTCAGCCCGCAGAAGGTGCGACCGGAGGCTGCGCCGACCACGGGAAGGTGATCCACCGGTCGGTGCGCCGCCACACGTAGTCCGGGTCGACGACCGATCGAGGCTTGGCGTACAGCACCGCGGTGCGCGCCTCGTCGCAGTGCTCGGCCACCAGCCGCTGCACCAGCGCCAGCGTCTCCCCCGTGTCGGCCACGTCGTCCACGACGAGGGCCCGCAGGCCGTGCAGCGCCGACGTGTCCAGCAGCGGAGGGAGCACGGCCGGCTGCGCCAGCCGCTCGTCGACCCCCGTGTAGAACTCGACGTTCAGCGTGCCGACCGCCTTGGTGCCCAGCGCGTAGGCGAGGGCGCCACCCGGCGGCAGCCCGCCGCGCGCCACCGCCACCACGACGTCCGGCCGGAAACCGGAGTCGACCACCGCCTGGGCCAGCTCGCGGACCGCGGTGCCGAACAGCTCCCAGCCGAGCACCTCGCGGGCGTCCGCCAGCTCGGCACCGGACTCGTCTGCCTGGGTCGGGCGACCGATCGTCATCGGCACAGGGTAGGGGCGCCGCGTTGCCACCAGGTTGCGCACCGGCGGAGGCCCTGCGCCCTCGGCGCGCGGGTGCGCACAGCCGGTGCGATCCTGCGATCCATGGACCACACCGTGCGCGCGTCGGCCGTCCGGGCCGGCAACCACCCCGTGCTCGAGAACGGCGCCCGCCTGGGCTACGCGGCAAGCGGGGTGCTGCACCTGCTGCTGGGCTGGCTCGCCCTGCAGCTCGCCCTGGGCCACGCGGCCACGGCGGACCAGAACGGCGCGCTCGCAGCCCTCGCCAGCACCGGCATCGGCAAGGCGCTGCTGTGGGTGCTGCTGGCCGGGTTCATCCTGCTCGGCGTCTGGCAGGTGGCCGAGGCGATCGGCCGGTACGGCAAGCAGCGGATCAAGCCGGCCGCCAAGGCCGTGGTGTACCTGGCGCTCGCCTGGACCACGTTCAGCGTGCTGCGCGGTTCCGGGGCGTCCGGCAACCAGCAGTCCTCGGGCACGGCCGCCCGCCTGATGACCTACCCCGCCGGCCGGCTGCTGGTCGGCGCGATCGGCGTGCTGGTGGTCGTCGTCGGCGTCTACCACGTCGTCAAGGGCTGGAAGAAGAAGTTCCTCACCGACCTGCGCGAGCACCCCAACGGTGGCGTCGTGCTCGCCGGCCGCATCGGGTACGTGGCCAAGGGCATCGCGCTCGCCCTGGTGGGCGGCCTGTTCGTCTCGGCCGCGCTCACGGCGGACCCGACCAAGGCCAAGGGCCTGGACGGCGCGCTGCGCAGCCTGCTGGCGCTACCCCTGGGACGGGTGCTGCTGATCCTCGTGGCGGTGGGCCTGGCGGCGTACGGCATCTACTCCTTCGCCCGCGCGCGGTACGCCCGCGTCTGAGGCTGCCACCGGCGCTGCGGACGCGGGAGGTGCCGACGTGGGCGCGGCTGCATGCCGCCCGGTCCGCAGGGGCACCGGCCTGGACGCCGGCGTGAACGCCGACGTGGGCGAGGTCGGCGTCGGCGAGCCCGGTGCGGGCGTCAGCTCCGGGGTGAACCGGCCGTGCCCGGTGCGGTCGCGAGCGTCGTCGACCGGCGCCGCCCTCCCGGTGTCCCGGCGCAGGTACCCGTACGCGAGGGCCGCGCAGACGGCACCGTTGAGGAACCCGGCCGCGACGTCGGTGGCGCTGTGCATGCCGCGGTAGATCCGCGAGTACGCCACCGCGAACGGCACCAGCGCACAGAGCACGGTCACCAGCACCCGGACCCGGGTGCTGCGAATCCGCTGCGCGAGCAGCGCGAGGCTGAACCACAGGGCCGTCGACGCGCCGGTGTGCCCGCTGGGATAGCTCGACGTCGGCGGTGCCTGGTCGAGGTGCGGGACGTCGGGGCGCGGCCGCCCGACGATGAGCGACGTGCTCAGGAACACGGCGAGCTCGAGCAGGACCGCGATCGCGGGCACGACGGCGGACCACCACTGGCGCGTCGCCCACCACAGCAGCAGGACGGCGAGCAGCGTGCAGACGGCGATGACGCCCGTGCTGCCCGTGAGCGAGCCGTAGCGCGTCAGCGTGTTCATCAGCGGCGTCCGGCCGTCGGCGAGCGCCTGGCTCAGGGCGCGCTCCGACGGCACGCCGTGCAGCGGTCCGGTCAGCACCAGACCCAGGCCGAGCACCACGCCGAACAGCAGGACGGCCGGCAGCGCGGCACGGACCAGCGCGTCGCGGGCGGCCTCCCGGACGGTCGGCGCGGACCGGTCGGCGTCGTACCGGGTCAGGGCGCTCATCAGGGCTCCTCGGGGGACGGTGGGGCGGTGGAGGGGTGGTCGACCGAGGGTTCGTCGGGCGCAGCGGGACCACGGCCGAGGTAGCCGAGCGCCGAGCCTGCGGCGACGGCGGCCCCGAGCAGGTAGCCGCCCAGCACGTCGGACGGGAAGTGGGCGCCGAGCATCACCCGGTCCACGCCGATCAGCAGCACCGCCGCCACGGCGAGCACCACGCCGGTCGCACGTCCTCGGCGACGCAGCTGCGGCCAGAGCAGCACCAGCAGGACGATCGCCGCGACGGTCGTGTTGGTGGCGTGACCGGAGGGGAAGCTGTACCCCGGGGCGTGGTCCACGGCGTGCTCGACGACGGGCCGTGCGCGACCCACCAGGGCCTTGACCCCGTTGGCCAGCCCCCAGCCGAGCAGCACCGTGACGATCGCCCACAACGCCCGCGTGCCGAGGCTCCGACGCCGCCACGCCCACACGCAGACCAGGGCGACGACGAGGTTCACCCACGGGGGCTGGAACGCCGCCTGCCCGGCGAGCAGCACCGACCGCAGGGTCGCGTCCGTCTGGGCGAGCGGTGTCGCCGCGCGGATGGCGGCGTCGTCCAGCCGCACCACGTCCGGCACGCCCACCCGGACCACGAAGGCGAGCACGGCGGCGGGGATGCTGAACGCCAGCGAGAGCCCCACGGCACGCAGCAGCCGCCTGCGGCGGGACACCGTGGCCTTCATGCCTGCACGGTAGGGGTGGCGCCCGACGACCGCGCGTCGAGCCGTGCGCAACGGGTGACGACTGCAGGTGGCTGGTCCCCCCGCAGGTCGAGCGGGGTCTCCGACCCGCAGCTCGGTTCCGAAGATCGCGGGCGCAGACGTCAGCAGGCGAGGATGTCGATCCTCCAGCCGGTACCGGGCGTGTAGACGGCCGTGAACGGAAGGCCGGCGCCGACGCCGGACCCGGCGGACGCCTCCGGGAGGATCGCGCCGGTCCGCGTCGTGGCGGACGCCGGCGCCTGGTCCCAGACGATGGTCGACACCTCGGTCTGCACGAATCCGCCGCAGGAGCCGCAGCCACGGTTACGCAAGACGATCTCCATCAGCCGCACGTCGACCTCGGCCCGCGCGAGCGAGGCCGGGTTCACCGTCGGCAGTGGTGGTGTCGATCCCGCGGCGGTCACCACGCCCGCGAGGTCCGCATCGAAGCGTTGCGCTGCGACGGTGCCGTTGCCGAGGCACAGCACCATGTCCTCGCCCTCCGCCCGGGCCGTCGTCCCCTCAGGCGGGATGCGCGTGTACGTCCTGTCCGCGAAACGGAAGGGGCTCATCGCCAGCGTGCGGGAGGCGAGGTCGCTGTAGGTGGTCAGCACCCGCCGCATCAGCTCGCGAGGTAGGCCGCCCGGGATGGCCGACCCGACGGCACCGAGGTCGAGTCCCTGCACCGCCGCGGCCGTCGACCGGTCGACCACGACGGCGTCCGCGTGGATACCCGTGTTGATCAGGGCCGCTGCGGCATGCAGCCGCCTGTCGAGGTCACGCGCTGCGTCGACGAAGGGGGCGAGGTCGCCCTGCGCCGAGGCGCTCGTCAGGGGCGCCCCCGACGGCAGCGGGGTCGACGGCGTCGAGGACGGGGCCGACGACGACGGCGCCTCGACGGTGGGCGGCGCCGATGACGAACCAGGCACGCCGGACGGTGACGGGGTCGGCGCGCCGGGGGATGCTCCCGAGCAGGCACCGACCCCCAGAACGAGGAGGAAAGTCAGACAGACCCAGCCCCTGCGCAGCCGGCACATGGTGCAGCTCCCTGCGAGGCCGGACGCCACCGACGGGCACCGGCCCGCTACTCGACCATCGAACCGCGCGAGGCCTGGGCGCCAGGGCACGAGGTCCCAACCTGGCCGTTGCGTGTCGCCACCCAACGGGGCTTGACATTGACGCGGCGTCAACGCCTACCGTCGAGCAGGTTCGACGACAGGCGGCCTGACCAGGCCTTACACCGCGAGAGGTGCACCGATGGACTCCTCCATCCAGGAGGTGGCACGGCTGACCGGCACGACCAGCCGGGCGCTGCGCCACTACGACCACGTGGGCCTGCTGCGCCCGTCGCGGGTCGGCTCCAACGGCATGCGGTTCTACGACGCCGCGGCGCTGCTGCGGCTCCAGCGGATCCTCCTGCTGCGGGAGCTGGGGCTCGGGCTGACCGAGGTGCGCCGGGTGCTCGAGCGTGAGGTCGACGACGTGGCGGCGCTGCGTCGCCACCTCGCCGTGCTGCGCGCGGAGCAGGAGCGCCTCGCGCGGCAGATCGCCTCCGTCGAACGGACCGTCACGGCACGAGAGGCAGGAGAGGAACTGATGAGCGAGCAGATGTTCGACGGGTTCGACCACACGGTCTACCGCGAGGAGGTGGAGCAGCGCTGGGGCGTGGCCGCCTACGAGGAGTCCGACCGCTGGTGGCGGGGGCTCGGCGAGGAGGGGCGGGCCGCCTGGCAGGCCCGGCAGGCGGCCCTGCAGGCGGACTGGCGCGCGGCGGCGGATCGGGGCGTCGAGCCGGGCTCCGAGGAGGCGCAGCAGCTGGCCGCCCGGCACGTGGCGTGGCTGGCGGACGTGCCGGGGACCCCGGGTCACGGCGGCACCCCCGTGCGCGCCTACATCGAGGGGCTGGCCGACATGTACGTCGCCGACCCGCGGTTCGCGGCGCACTACGGCGGGCAGGACGGCGCCGAGCTGGTGCGCGACGCGCTGCACAGGTACGCCGAGCAGCACCTCTGACAGGACGGCGCCGGTTGCCGTCACCCGGCACCTGGTGACGGCAAACGGCGCCGGTCCCGGATCAGGTGCCGGCCGGCAGGCGGCGACCGACGAGCCGGCCGACCAGCGCCTCACGGGGCAGGTACGGCTGCTGCCACGACCGGGCGTCGTCGGAGGCGTCGCGGTTGTCGCCGAGCAGCAGGTAGTGGTCCGGCGGGACGCGGAACGTGCCGCGGAACACCGAAGGGCTCGCGTACGGCTCCTCCAGCCACCGCCCGTTGACCGTGATCCGGCCGTCCACCAGCACCAGGCGCTCCCCCGGCAGGCCGACCACCCGCTTGACGATGCGGCGACCGAGCTCCGCGGAGTCCGCCACCACCACGTCGCCGCGCCGGACGGCTCGCCGCCCGAACGACCGGGTCAGCCACAGGGAACCGTCGCGGAGCGCCGGTTCCATCGAGCCGGACCGCACGACGGTGAGCCAGGGCATCAGCTCGCGCGCTGCGACGGCAGCGCGCCGAGATTCGGGTGCGACCGGTGGCCGCCCGTGGCGCCCACGGCGTGCACGTCGTGGTGGGCATCGTCGTGGTGGGCATCGCCGTGGCCCGCGGCGTAGTGCACGTAGTCGACGTAGGCCGCGACCGCGGCTCGTGCCGCCGGCAGGTCGCCGTTGTCGTGGTCCTTCAGCGCGCTCGCGGCGGCGAACCGCTCCACGACGCCCTGCCAGCGATCGGCATGGACCAGACCGTGCAACGGGACGAGCGAGCCGGTCTCGAGCGCCCGGTCGGCGGCCGTCACGGCGGGTGGCTGAGGGGTCCCGGACGGCTTGATGCCGTCGAAGCCCGCGCCCTCCCCCGCACGGTGCAGGCGCACCAGCGTCTCGAGGAAGCGCCGGTCGGCCCCGACCCGCTCGGGACCCAGGCCTGCGGCCACGGCGGCGAACGCCGTCCGCACCTCGTCCTCGTCGGCAGCGTGCACCCACGCCAGCGCGTGGTTGACGTCACCGCTGATCAGCGCACGTCGGCCGGCCTTCACCACCGGGCCGTCCTCGGTGTCGCAGTGCGCGCTCGCCGGTCGCACGACGAGCCGCGCCGCTGCCCGCATGCCGCGTGCGATCGTCCGGGTGAGGGTCCTCTGGGGGGTCATCGTCCGCTCCTTCGTCGTCGGTGAGGCGACGGTACGAAGGTCGCGGACGGCCCGCCTTGACGCAGGTCAAGCCCCACCTGGTCAGGACGTCGCGCGCCGGTCCAGCGCGGCGGGATCGAGGATCGCGACGTCGCGCCCGGGGAGCACCTCGATCAGCCCGTCCCGCTCCAGGGCCCGCAACCGACGGCTGAGCGTCTCCGGCGTGGTGCCCAGGTACGCGGCGACCTGGTTCTTGGGCAGCGGCAGGTGGACCGTGGCGCGTCCGCCGTCCCAGGTGCTGGGTGCGTCGAGCAGGTACGCGGCCACCCGGGTCCCGACGTCGGCGGACGTGAGCGCCGCGAGCATGCGCTCCGCGGAGGTCAGCTTGGCCGCGACGGCGCGCAGCATCCCCACACCGATGTCGGGCATGCGCGCGAGCAGGCGCGCCAGCTCGGCGTGCTCCAGCGTGCACAGCCGGGACGGCTCGACGGCGGTGGCGTCCTCCTCGGCGGGTGCGCCGGTCAGGAACGCCGCCTCGCCCGAGACGTCGCCGGGCCCCAGCACCCGCAGGATCGTGCGGTGCCCGCTCGCGCTGGTGCGGGACACGGCGACCCGGCCCTCGTGGACGACGAGCAGCCGCGGGGACCGCTCCCCCGCGCGCACCACCGCCTGGCCGGCCTCGACCGAGACGGGACGCACGTGCCGGGCGACCTCCGCCTGCTGCTCCCGCGAGAGGCCCGCGAACACGGGCACCCGCGCGACGCACGGGTCCGGCGACGCCGTGGTGGACGATCGTGACGCAGGCACGTCGGCATCGTCGCACCGGTCCGGGCAACGGTGACCGGCACCCGGAGGCCGGTCACCGCTGCGCGGCTCGCGGACGGTCGACGCCGAGGTCGTCGAGCAGCCGTTCCGCGGCCAGCCGGCCGGACACGAGCGCGGTCGGCACACCGGTGCCCGGGTGGGTGCTGGCGCCCGCGAAGTAGAGGTTGCGGTAGCGCTCGTGCCGGTTGTGCGGTCGCAGGTAGGCCAGCTGCGGCAGCGTGTGCGCCAGCCCGTGCGTCGCGCCCCAGGCGAGGTTGTGGTGCGCCTGCCAGGTCAGCGGCGTCGCGGTCGCCTCGACGGTCACGTGCGCGTCGAGGTCGTCGATTCCGACCTGGGCCAGCCGCCGCAGCACGGCGGAGCGGGCCCTGGCCAGCTCACCGGCCCACAGCTCACGCTCCCGCTCCCGGCGGTCCGGGTCGGTGCCGTCGTAGGTCAGGTGTCCCGACGGCACCACGGCGACGAGGGTCTCACCGCCGGGCGGCGCAGCCGTCGGGTCCACCGAGGCGGGGGCGTGCACGTACACGCTGGGGTCGTCCGGCAGGGGCTCGTTGCGGTCGATGCTGTCGAAGTTCTCGCGGTAGCGGTCACCGAGGAACAGGGTGTGCGGCCGCAGCTGCGGGTACCGGCGGTCCAGCCCCCAGTAGAAGCTGATCGTCGACCCGGAGAACGTCTTGCGAGCCAGCCGCGCCGCCGGCGCGGGGTCCGGCAGCAGAGCGCGGTAGACGTAGGGCAGGTCGGCGTTGGCGACGACGACGTCGGCCGGCAGCACGCCGTCGTCGTGCAGCCGGACCCCGGTCACCCGGCCGCCCTCGACCTCGATGCGCCGCACCGGCTCGTCGTACCGGAACCGCACGCCCGCCTCGTCCGCGAGCGCCGCGAGCACCTCGACGATCCGGTACATCCCGCCGGTCGGGTACCAGACGCCGTGCGCGAGCTCGCTGTGCGGCGTCAGGGAGAACGTCGACGGCGCACTGAACGGGCTCAGTCCCATGTACACGTCCTGGCACGTGAACGCCGCCTTGAGCTGTGGCGAGGTGAAGAACCGGGCCATGTGGCGGTAGTGCGGCACCAGGGCGTGGACCCGCAGCGCGAGGGCCAGGCTGCGGGGGTTGACGAAGTCCACGGCCCGGCGGAAGTCGCGCTCGACCAGGCCCGGCATCGACAGGTCGTAGTGCCGGCGCCCCTCCTCGAGGTAGCGCAGCAGGCCGCCGAACGAGCCGGGCTCGATCGCCTCGAGCTGGCGGCGCATCGCCTCCAGGTCGGACGTCATGGCGAGCCGCGTGCCGTCGTCGAACACCATGTCGTACGTCGGGTCGACCCGGACGGGGGCCAGGTCACGGTCGAGGTCGGCGCCCAGGTGCGCCAGCTCGCTCCGGTAGAGCAGCGGCATGATCAGCAGGGTCGGGCCCGTCGAGAACCGATGACCCTCCCGCGTGAACTGCCCGAGCCGGCCGCCGGGCGCCCCGTTCTTCTCGACGACGGTCACGTCGAGACCCTGCCGGGCGAGGTGGATCGCCGCGGACAGGCCGCCGACGCCTGCGCCGACCACGACCGCCCGTGTGCTCATGCGCCGACCTCCTGCCGCGCGCCACGGGCGGCCGCTGGCGACATGGTGAGCGCCGACCGCGCGGTCCCCACCGCGATCCGCACACCGCCGCGCCACGTCGCCCGCTCGGGGTAGGACGCTCGCAGCCGGTAGCCGTCGTGCTCGATCGCGTCCAGCACCCACTCGAACCGGGCGACGTACGCGTGACCGGCCAGCCGGCACCGTCGGCTCTCCACCGCGGCGAACGACCGGCGGCCCGCCGCGAAGCAGGACCGGGCGAGCGCCACGCGGTCCTGCACCCACGCGCGCACGTCCGGCTCGTGCACCCACTCCAGGGGGTGGGCACCGCTCCGCACCAGCTCGGCCGGGAGGTTGAGGTAGCCCGCCTCGACGTCCTCGACCAGGTCGCGCAGCATGTGCGCGACGTGGGCGCCGCGCACCGCGACGTACCGGTCGGCACCGTGCGGCGCGCCCGCACCGTGGCCGATGCAGTGGTGCAAGGCCTCCGTCACCGCGACGGACAGGCTCTGCGTGTACGCGTCGAGCGTCGCCACGTCGACCGCTCGTCCCCGTCGACCGGCGTCGACCTGCATCACGTCGAGCATCGACCGCAGGCACAGCGGCAGCCCCTCGCCGTCCGGCGAGGGCGCGGCCGGACGCAGGGGCCGGCGGGCGCGGTCGCGGTCGACGAGCCCGAGCAGCAGCGCCTCCTGCGGCCGCAGCACGCTGCACGGTCGTCCGTCGAGCGCGGCCTCCAGCAGGGCACGCTGCTGGGCGACGAAGGCCAGCCGCCGCCGGTCGTCGGGGAGGTGCTCGTCCACCTGGTCGTCGAGCCAGCGGAAATAGGCGTACAGCGCGAAGCCGTCGCCTCGGAAGTCGCGGTCGGCCAGCCGGCGCACCGTGAGGTACGACTGCAGGCTCGCCGCCCGGGTGATGGACGCCGCGAGCGCGTCCTGGGTCGCACCACCGCGCCCTGGCATCCACCGCCGCCTTCTGTGCCGTCCGGCTTCTCCGGCCCCGATGCGCCCGGTCCGCACCTGCGCGCGGGGCGTCGTGCCGGTCCCCTGCTGGGAACGTAGCCACCACCCCGACCCGCCCGCGCGGGTCCTCCGACCCATCCGAGCGATCTGCGTCACACCTCGGGACGTTCGTCCTCGGCAGCGATATAGTGAACAACGTGTCCAGTAATACCGACACCGCCCGACCGGGCCGGCCACGCTCCGAGCGGCGGCGCACCGCGATCCTCGAGGCCGCCGCCGAGCTCGCCCTCGCCGGGGGGTCGATCCCGACCATGGACGCCATCGCCGCGCGCGCCGGCGTCTCCCGGACCACCCTCTACAAGTGGTGGCCGTCGGCCGCCACCGTGCTCCTCGAAGGGCTGCTCGAGCACTTCCACGAGAGCATCGAGTTCGACGACGACCTGCCGGTGCGCGAGGCGCTCACCGCGCAGGTGGACGCGCTGGTGCACCTGCTGCGCGACACCTCCGCCGGGATGCTGCTGCGGCAGCTGATGGCGGCGTCCATCACCGAGCGCGACGTGGCCGCCGCGATGCTCGAGCACTGGCTCGAACCGCGCCGGCTGGCCGCGATCCACCACCTCGAGCGCGGCATCGCCACGGGCGTCGTCCGCCCGGGCACCGACACCGGACTGGTGACGGACACCTTGTTCGCACCGGCCTACTACCGGCTGATCTGGGGGCACACGGAGCTGGGCGACGACCTCGCCGAGCAGGTGTGCGCGCTGGTCTGGCCGAGCGTCGCCACCCCCTGATCCCCCACCGTCTGGTCCCCCACCCGCACCACCCGCCACCACAGGCCCACCACGAAGAAGGTCCACATGGTCACCGTCGCCAAGAACATGGTCGACACGCTCGTCGCCGCCGGGGTCAAGCGCGTCTACGGCATCCCCGGCGACTCGCTCAACGGCTTCACCGACGCCCTGCGGGGCTCGGGGATCGACTGGGTGCACGTGCGGCACGAGGAGGCCGCGGCCTTCGCGGCCGGTGCCGAGGCGGCCCTGACCGGCGAGCTGGCGGTGTGCGTCGGCAGCGCCGGGCCCGGCAACCTGCACCTGATCAACGGCCTGTTCGACGCGCAGCGCTCGGGCGCGCCGGTGCTGGCGATCGCGGCGCACATCCCGACCTCGGAGATCGGCAGCGGCTACTTCCAGGAGACGCACCCGCAGGAGCTGTTCCGCGAGTGCTCGGTGTACTCGGAGTACGCCTCGTCGCCGTCGCAGATGCCGCGCATCCTGCGCACCGCGATGCAGACGGCGCTGGAGAAGAAGGGCGTCGCCGTCGTCGTCATCCCGGGCGACGTCGCCCTCGCCGAGGCCGAGGACACGCGCGTGACGCCGGTGCGTGCCACCCGGCCGCGGATCCTGCCGTCCACCGCCGAGCTGGAGCAGGCCGCCCAGCTGCTCGGTGCCGGCCGCAAGGTGACGATCCTCGCGGGTGCAGGGGTCGAGGGCGCGCACGACGAGGTCGCGGCGCTGGCCGACCGCCTGGCCGCGCCGATCGTGCACACCCTGCGCTCCAAGCAGTTCGTCGAGCACGACAACCCGTTCGACGTCGGCATGACCGGCCTGCTCGGCTTCGCCTCCGGCTACCGCGCGCTCGAGGCGTGCGACACCCTGCTGATGCTCGGCACCGACTTCCCGTACCGGCCGTTCCTGCCCGAGAAGGCCACCGTGATCCAGGTGGACATCCGCGGTGAGAACCTGGGCCGCCGCACGCCCCTGGCGCTCGGCATGGTCGGCGACGTCAAGGAGACGGTCACCGCGCTGCTGCCCCTGCTGGCCAAGAAGACGGACCGCTCGCACCTGGACGACTCCCTCGCGCACTACCGCACCACGCGCACCAAGCTCGACGACCTGGCCACCCCCCGCAAGGGCGACCAGCCGCTGCACCCGCAGTACGTCGCCAAGGTGATCGACGAGGTCGCGTCGAAGGACGCCGTGTTCATCCCCGACGTCGGCTCCCCCGTCATCTGGGCCGCCCGCTACCTGACCATGAACGGCGACCGGAAGGTGATCGGCTCGTTCATCCACGGGTCGATGGCGAACGCGCTGCCGCAGGCCGTCGGCGCGCAGGCGGCGTTCCCGGGACGGCAGGTGGTGGCGATGTCCGGCGACGGCGGGGTCGCGATGCTGCTCGGCGAGCTGCTGACGTTCACCCAGAACAAGCTGCCGGTGAAGATCGTCGTGTTCAACAACTCGTCGCTGAACTTCGTCGAGCTGGAGATGAAGGCCGCCGGGTTCGTCACCAACGCGACCGGGCTGGAGAACCCGAACCTGGCCGGGATCGCCGCGGCGGCGGGTCTCAAGGCGTTCCGGGTGGAGCGGTCGGCGGACCTGCGCACGGCGCTGGAGGAGGCGTTCGCGTACGACGGACCGGCGTTCGTCGACGTGGTCACCGAGCGCCAGGAGCTGACCATCCCGCCGTCGATCAAGCTCGACCAGGCCAAGGGCTTCGCGCTGTACGCCCTGCGGACGCTGCTCTCCGGCCGTGGCGACGAGCTGCTGGACCTGGGCCGCGCGAACCTGCGCCAGGTGTTCTGAGCCGTCGGGAGCCGGCCCCGGCCGGGACGCGGGAACGGCCCCGCAGCGACCGATGCTGCGGGGCCGTTCCCGTCCGGCGTCAGACGCCCGTGCGAGCCGTGGTGGTGTTGTTGGCCTGCGCCCGCGGACGGACGACGAGCAGGTCGACGTTGACGTGCGACGGACGGCTCAGCGTCCACGCGATCGCGTCGGCGATGTCCTCGGCCACCAGCGGCTGGTAGCCCTCGTACACCTTCGCCGCCCGCTCGGCGTCGCCGCCGAACCGGACCAGGGAGAACTCCTCGGTGGCGACCGCGCCGGGCGCGATCTCGATGACGCGCAGCGGCTCGCCGACGATCTCCCAGCGCAGGGTGGTGGTGAGCAGCTGCTCGGCGGCCTTGACCCCCGTGTAGCCGGCTCCGCCCGGGTAGGCGCCGTGCGCCGCGGTGGACGTCACGACCACCACGTCACCGGCTCCGCGCTCTCGCAGCAGGGGCAGCACGGCCTTGGTGACGCGCAGGGTGCCGAGCACGTTGAGCTCGTACATGGTGCGCCACTGGTCCAGGTCGGCGTGCTCGACGGGCTCCAGCCCCAGGGCGCCGCCGGCATTGTTCACCACCGCGTCGAGCCCGCCGGTGGCGGCCAGGTGCGAGACGAGCGCGGCGACGTCGTCGTCGCTGGTCACGTCGGCCGGGTACGCCTCGGCGCCGGTCTCCTCAGCGAGCGCCGCGAGACGGTCGGCGCGGCGGGCCGTGGCGACGACGTCCCAGCCGTCGGCGCGCAGCCGCCGGACCGTGGCGGCGCCGATGCCGGACGAGGCGCCGGTGACGAGGACCCGACGCGCGCTCATGCCGCGCCCCCGGCGGTCACGGCGGTCAGCGCGTCGTCAATGATCGCCAGGCCGCGCCGGGCGTCCTCGGAGCTGATCACGCACGGCGGCACCACGTGGATGCGGTTGTCGGAGACGAAGGGCAGCAGGCCGCGGTCGAGAAGGGCGCGTTTCACGGCGCCCATCGTCGCAGGGCTCACGGGCCTCCTGCTGTCCCGGTCGGCCACCAGCTCGACCGCCCAGAACACCCCGGTGCCGCGTACCTCGCCCACCAGCGGCTGGCCGGCCGCCAGCTCCGCGAGGCCCGGCGCCAGCACGTCCGTGCCGATCGCCGCGGCGTTGGGCACCACACCCTCGTCCTCCATGGCGGTGACGGTCGCCTCGATCGCCGCCATCGCCAGCGGGTGGCCGGAGTACGTCAGGCCGCCGGGGAACACGCGCTCGTCGAACGTCGCGGCGACCGGGTCGCTGATCAGCACCCCGCCGGCCGGCACGTAACCGGAGTTCACGCCCTTGGCGAAGGTGATCAGGTCCGGCACCACGTCGTGCTGCTCGAACGCGAACCACGAGCCGGTGCGGCCGAAGCCGGCCATCACCTCGTCGAGGATCAGCACGATGCCGTACCGGTCGGCGATCGCCCGGACCCCGGCCAGGTAGCCGGGCGGCGGCACCAGGACGCCCGCAGTGCCCGGGACGGACTCGAGCAGGATCGCGGCGACCGTCTCCGGACCCTCGCACTGGATCACCCGCTCGAGGTGCTGCAGGGCACGTTCGCACTCCTGCTCCGGGGTCATCGCCCAGAACTCCGTGCGGTACAGGTAGGGGGTGAACACGTGCACGTGACCGCGCGCGTACTCGTTGGGCATCCGGCGCCAGTCGCCCGTCGCGTTCACCGCGGCGCCGGTGTTGCCGTGGTACGAGCGGTAGCCGCTGACCACCTTGTCGCGTCCGGTGTGCAGCCGGGCCATCCGGATCGCGTTCTCGTTGGCGTCGGCACCGGCGTTGGTGAAGAAGACCTTGGAGAACCCGGCCGGCGCGTGCTCGACGATCTTGGCCGCCGCGCGGCCACGGGTCAGGTTCGCGGTGGCCGGCGCGATGGTCGTCAGCAGGTCCGCCTGCTCGTGGATCGCGGCGACGACCTTGGGGTGCTGGTAGCCGATGTTGACGTTGACCAGCTGGCTGGAGAAGTCGAGGTAGCGGTGGCCGGAGTGGTCCCACAGCTCGCAGCCCGCACCGCCCGCCAGCACGAACGGCGTCAGGTGCGCCTGCGCCGACCAGGAGTGGAACAGGTGCGCGCGGTCCAGGCTCGCCGCGAGGGCGTCGAGCTCCGGTCCGGTCGGGGCCGCGGCGGTCGGGACGGCCGGGGCTGCGTGTGGCATGAGCGAGGCTCCTCGTGGCGGTGCTGGTCGGTGGTGACGATCGGTTGCGCAGGGTGCTGCGGGCGGTGGGGGCGGACCTCGGACGGTTCCGGGCCGCCCCCACCGCCCGTCGGACTAGTTGCCGCCCTCGGCGAGGGTGACGGTGATCGGCTTGAAGCTCGAGCCGGTCACGTCGACCCCCTCGGCCTTGAGCTCGTCGAGCGCCTTGGTGACGTAGTCGTTGGTGTACGCGTCGGCGTCCGGCTTCTTGGTGATGACGGTCGCGCCCTGGTCGTTCTTGGTGCCCAGCGCGATGGCGACGGTCTGGTCCCAGGCCTTCTGGTCGATCATCCCGGCGCCGTCCGGCGCCGGCCAGATCAGCTTGTTCACCTCGTTGGTCTGCCACAGCTGGTGGCTCTGGCCGAGCTTGGAGCCCGCGGCCACGACGATGTCCCGCGCGGCCTCCGGGTTGTCCCGGACGTACGCCCAGCCCTTGATGCTGGCCTTGATGAACTTCACGGTCGTGTCCTGGTACGCCTTGTCCGACTTGAGCTTGTCGGTGTTGGCCCAGATCGCGTCCTGCAGCATCGCGGTGCCCTCGGTGTTCCAGTCGACGACGTTGAAGTCGTCGGCCGTGTACTGCTTGCCGGTGGCCGGGTTCTTCGCCTCGAGCAGCTGGGCGTACTCGTTGTAGACCATCGCCTGGGCCGCGTCGATGTCACCGGCGAGGAAGGCGTTCATGTCGAACTGCTGCTGCACCAGCGTGACGTCCTTCGCCGGGTCGAGGCCGGCCTTGGTCATGCCGGCGAACAGCTCGAACTCGTTGCCGAAGCCCCAGTTGCCCACCTTCTTGCCCTTGAGGGCCGCTGCGGTGGTGATGTCCTTGTCCTTGAACGAGACCTGCAGCGTGCCGGAGCGCTGGAAGATCTGCGCCACGTCGGTGATCCCGGCACCCTGCTCACGGGAGGCGAGTGCCTTGGGCACCCACGCCAGCGCGTAGTCCACCGACCCGTTGGCCAGCTGGGTCTGCGGCACGATGTCGGTGCCGCCCTCGACGATCTGCACGTCGAGACCCTCGTCCTTGTAGTAGCCCTGCTTCAGCGCCGCGTAGTAGCCGGCGAACTGGGCCTGCGTGAACCACTGCAGCTGCAGCTTGACCGGGGTGAGCGCGCCGGAGCCGCCCGTCCCGGACGCGGAGGCTGCCGGTGCGGCGGCCGAGCCGCTGCTGCTGCAGCCGGTCAGCGCGAGCGCTGCGGCGGTCGCGGCGACGGTCAGGCCCCACGCGGTGCGCCTGGTGAGTCTCATCTGGCTCATCCCTTTCCTCGGTGCGGGGTGCGGCTCGCGGAGGGGCGAGACGCCGGGTCGGCCGGCCTGGCGCCGATGGCAGGCGGGACGGGTGGTGGGCTCAGGCGGCTCCCTGACGGCGGGCGACGGCGTGCTCGGCCGCGAGCGTGACCAGGTAGAACACGAGCCCGAGCGCGATCGCGCCGACCACGAAGGCCCAGGCCCGGGCATAGGCCGAGTTGGACGCCGCGGCGGTGATCCGCGAGCCGAGGCCGTTCTGCAGCCCGCCGAAGTACTCCGCGACGATCGCGGCGATCACCCCGGTGGACGAGGCGATGCGCAGGCCGGTGAACAGGTACGGCAGCGCACCGGGGACCGTGACCGTCCTGGCGAGCTGGCCCGGCGTGGCGGCGTAGGCCCGCAGCAGGTCGCGGTGCACGGGCAGCACCTGGCGCAGCCCGCGCAGGGTGTTGACGAACACCGGGGCGAACACGACCACGGCGACGATCAGTCGCCGTGGGGTCGTGGTGGTGGTGCCGAACATCGTGTTCAGCGCCGGTGCCAGGGCGACGATCGGCATCACGGCCAGCGCCGCGGCAGTCGGCGACATCAGGGCGTCCACCACCCGGCTGCGGGCGGCGAGCAGCGCGGCGCCGACCGCCGCGAGGGCCCCGAGCAGCAGCCCGACCAGCACGTTCGTGCCCGTCGCCAGCGCGGAGCGCCACACCAGCGGCCACACCGTCACCAGCTGCGTCCAGATCGCGGTCGGTGCCGGCAGCAGGTAGGGCTTGACGCCACTGACCTGGACGAACAGCTGCCAGGCCAGCAGCGCCAGCGCGCCGAGCGCGACGGGCGCGAGCCACCGGCGGACCGCGGCGGCCGTCATCGCAGGTCCACGCCGCGCGCCGCGGTCGCGCCACCGTGCAGCGCCTCGCGCACCGCGGTGACGTCGGCGAAGAACGCGCTGTCCTCGCGGGTGCCGTCCGTGCGGCTGGCCGTCGCGGCCAGGGAGATCGGCACCACCTGGCTGATCCGGCCCGGTCGGGCGCTCATCACCACCACGCGGTGGGACAGGAACACCGCCTCGGGGATCGAGTGCGTGACGAACAGCACCGCCGCGCCGCTCTCCGCGCAGATGCGCACCAGCTCGGTCTGCATCCGTTCGCGGGTCATCTCGTCGAGCGCGCCGAAGGGCTCGTCCATCAGCAGCAGGCTCGGTCGCTCCGCCAGCGAGCGGGCGATCGCCACGCGCTGCTGCATGCCGCCCGACAGCTGGCCCGGCAGGTGGCCGGCGAAGTCCCCCAGCCCCACCATCTCGAGCAGCTCGGTCGCCCGCGCGGCTCGCTGCCGGCGTCCGACGCCGTGCAGCTCCAACGGCAGCTCGACGTTGGCCCTGACGGTGCGCCACGGCAGCAGCCCCGCCTGCTGGAACGCGATGCCGTAGTCCTGCCCCTCCCGGGCCACGCGCGGCGGCTTGCCGAACACGGTCAGCTCGCCGGACGTCGGCTCGTCCAGGTCGGCGACCAGGCGCAGCAACGTGGACTTGCCGCACCCGGACGGTCCGATCAGGGAGACGAACTCCCCCGCGGCGACCGTCAGGTCGACGCCCTCGAGCGCGACCACCTCGCCGCTGCGGGTGCAGAACGTCTTGCCGACGCCGCGGGCGACCACCGCGGCGGCGGGATGCGTAGTGACCGGCGCAACCGGCGCCGGGGTGGGGGTGGGGACGGTCACGAGGACACCTCCGCGTAGCGGTAGCGGCGCAGCAGCAGCCCGACGAGGCCGACGAGCCCGGCGGCGACCAGGCCGAGGGCGGCGGCGGCCACGATCGCCGCCCACGGCTTGCCCGGGTCGCCGCTGGCGGACTGCGCGTACGAGATGATCAGCCGCCCGATGCCCCCGGGGGTCCCGGTGGACACCTCGGCGACGATGGCGCCCACCACGGCCGTGGCGGCGCCGAGCCGCAGCGCGGGCAGCACGTACGGCACGCTGGCCGGCAGCCGCAGCGAGACGAGCGTGCGCCACCACCCGGCGGCCTGGGCGCGGAACAGGTCGGTCTGCGCCGGCGTCGGGGACTGCAGCCCCCGCAGCGCGCCGACGGCCACCGGGAAGAACGCCAGGTAGGACGCGATCGCGGCCACCGACATCCACCGCTGCCACTCGAACGCGCCGAGGTGGATCCGCCCGCCCCAGCCGACCACCAGCGGGGCCAGCGCGATCAGCGGGACGGTCTGGCTGAGCACCACCCACGGGAGCACCGCGGCCTCGGCGAGCCGGCGCCGGGCCATCAGCACGGCCAGGGCCATCCCGGCGACCACCCCCACCAACCAGCCCGCGAGCGCCACCCGCAACGTGAACCAGCCGGCCTTGCCCATCGCGACGAGGACGGAGTCGGCGCCGCGCGCCGACGTCTCCGACCGACCCATCCGGGCGACCACGTCCCACACGTGCGGCATCGCGTGGTCGTCGGTGCGGGGCAGCACGCTGGCGCCGAGCACGTGCACGCCCGCGGCGGGGACCACGGCCTTGACCAGCTCCCAGACCAGGCAGAACAGCAGCAGGGCGGCGATCCCGTAGACGGTCGCGCGCAGGGCGCGGTACCGGCCGCCCGTCATGCCGTCGCCACCACGGGCTCGGCGAGCGCCGGGATCACCCGCTCGCCGTACAGGCGCATCGTCTCCTCCTTGTTGTCGTGCTGGAGGTAGAGCGCGTACTGCGTGCAGCCCAGGGACTCGAGCACCCGCAGCTTCTCCACGTGCTCGTACGGCGAGCCGAGCAGGCAGAAGCGCTCGACGATCTCGTCCGGCACGAAGGTCGTGTGGGTGTTCCCCGCGCGGCCGTGCTGGTTGTAGTCGTAGCCCTCGCGGTCGCGGATGTAGTCGGTCAGGGCCTTCGGCACCGCGGAGTCCGTCCCGTACCGCCGGACGATCTCCGCGACGTGGTTGCCGACCATCCCGCCGAACCAGCGGCACTGCTCACGCATGTGCGCGCGCTCGGCGGGCGACTGCCCGTCGCCGACGTACGCCGGTGCCGCGACGCAGAACTGCACCTCGTCCGGGTCGCGCCCCGCCGCCTCGGCCGAGTCGCGGACCGCCCGGATCATCCAGGTGGCGATGTCCGGGTCCGCCAGCTGCAGGATGAACGCGTCGCCCACCTCGCCGGTGAGCTTGAGGGCCTGCGGGCCGTAGGCGGCGACCCACACCTCGAGCTGCGAGCGCGTCGCCCACGGGAACCGGACCGTGCGGTCGTTCAGGTGCGCCGCTCGACCGTTCCCCAGCTCGCGGATCACCTGCACCGCCTCGCGCAGCGTCGCGAGGTTGGACGGCCTGCCGTTCAGCGTCCGCACGGCCGAGTCGCCCCGCCCGATGCCGCACACCGTCCGGTTGCCGTACATCTCGTTCAGGGTGGCGAACAGGGACGCGATCACGGTCCAGTCCCGCGTCGCGGGGTTGGTGACCATCGGGCCGACCTTGACCGTGTGCGTCGCGGCGAGGATCGCGGAGTAGATGACGAACGGCTCCTGCCACAGCAGGTGCGAGTCGAACGTCCACACGTAGTCGAAGCCGTGGGTCTCGGCCTGGCGGGCCAGGTCGACGGTCCGCCAGGCGGGTGGGTTGGTCTGCAGGACGACGCCGAAGTCCATGTGCGCCTCAGACCAGGTACTGCGACAGGTCGCGCTTGAGGAACTTCCCGTGGCCGGCGGTGCCCAGGAACTGCCCGTCGTCCACGATCACCGACCCGCGGGAGATCACGGTGTCGACGTGCCCGTCGATCTCGTAGCCCTCCCAGGCCGAGTAGTCCATGTTCATGTGGTGCGTCTTGCCCACCCCGATCGACGTGTGGCCGTTCGGGTCGTAGACCACGACGTCCGCGTCGGCGCCCGGGGCGAGGACGCCCTTGCGGCCGTACAGGCCGAACATCCGCGCCGGGGTGGCGGCGATCAGCTCCACCCAGCGCTCCAGGGTGATCTGCCCGGTGACGACGCCCTGGTAGAGCAGGTCGACGCGGTGCTCCACCGAGCCGATGCCGTTGGGGATCTTGGAGAAGTCGCCGATCCCGAGCTCCTTCTGCCCCTTCATGCAGAAGGGGCAGTGGTCGGTGGACACCACCTGCAGGTCGTTGGTGCGCAGCGCCTGCCACATGTGCTCCTGGTGGTGCTCCGCCTTGGACCGCAGCGGGGTGGAGCACACCCACTTGGCTCCCTCGAAGCCGGGGGCGCCGAGCTGGTCCTCCAGGGTCAGGTACAGGTACTGCGGGCAGGTCTCGCCGAACACGTTCTGCCCGGTGTCCCGGGCGGCGGCGATCTGCGCGACGGCCTGCTTGTCCGAGACGTGCACCACGTAAAGCGGCGCGCCGGTGTACTGCGCCAGCATGATCGCCCGGTGCGTGGCCTCCTCCTCCGCCTGCCACGGCCGCGAGATGCCGTGGTAGTACGGGTCGGTCTTGCCCTGCGCCACCAGCTGCTGCACCACGGTGTCGATCCACGACCCGTTCTCCGCGTGCATCATGACCAGCGCGCCGTTGTCCGCCGCCTTCTGCATCGCGCGCAGGATCTGGCCGTCGTCGGACAGGAACACGCCCTTGTAGGCCTGGAACAGCTTGAAGCTGCTCACGCCCTCGGCCACCAGCTCGTCCATCGCGTCCAGGGACGAGTCCTGCACGTCGCTCAGGATCTGGTGGAACCCGTAGTCGATCGCACAGCTCCCGGCGGCCTTCTGGTGCCACAGCGCGTACTGGTCCAGCGGGTTCTCGCCCGCGTACTGGACGACGAAGTCGATGATGCTCGTCGTCCCGCCCCACGCGGCGGCCGTGGTGCCCGTCTCGAAGGTGTCGGAGGCGAACGTGCCGCCGAACGGCATCTCCATGTGCGTGTGCGCGTCGATCCCGCCGGGGATCACGTACTTGCCGGCGGCGTCGACGACGCGGTCCACGGAGGCCGCCAGGTCGTGGCCGAGCAGCGTGGAGCCGGGGTCGAGGATCGCGACGATCCTCTCTCCGTCGATCAGCACGTCGGCGGCGCCGCGGCCGGTGGCGTTGACCACCGTGCCGCCGGTGATGAGCGTGGTCGGCATAGGTCTCCTTCGCGGGTCGGTGCGGTCAGGGCGCGACGATCGGGCCGTACTGGTCCGGCCGACGGTCGCGGAAGAACTGCCAGCGCTCGCGCACCTCGCGGATCTGCTCCAGGTCCAGGTCCCGGACGATCAGCTGGTCGTCGGTGCTCGACCCGACCTCTCCGACGTAGTTCCCGTCCGGGCCCACGGCGTACGACGAGCCGTAGAAGTTGACGGCCTCGTCCCCGTACTCGTTGTCCTCCAGGCCGACGCGGTTGTTCGCGATGACGAAGTACCCGTTGGCCACCGCCGCGGCGGGCTGCTCGAGCTCCCACAGCCGGTTCGAGACGCCGGGCGCCGTCGCGTTCGGGTTGAACACGATCTGCGCGCCGTTCAGCGCGAGCGTGCGCCACCCCTCCGGGAAGTGCCGGTCGTAGCAGATGTTCACGCCGATCTTGCCGACCGCCGTGTCGAACACCGGCCAGCCGGTGTTCCCGGGGCGGAAGTAGAACTTCTCCCAGAACTTGGGCAGGTGCGGGATGTGGTGCTTGCGGTACTTGCCCAGCACGGTGCCGTCCGCGTCGATGACGACGGCCGTGTTGTAGAGGACCCCAGGCTGGTCCTCCTCGTAGATCGGCAGCACGATCACGATGCCCAGCTCGGCGGCCAGCGCGGCGAAGCGGTCGACGGTCGGGCCGGGGATCGTCTCGGCGTAGTCGTAGTAGGCGGTGTCCTGCGTGATGCCGAAGTACGGCCCGTAGAACAGCTCCTGGAAGCCGATCACCTGCGCGCCGGCGGAGGCCGCCTCGCGGGTCCACGCCTCGTGCAGCGCGATCATCGACTCCTTGTCCCCGGTCCAGGTGGCCTGGGTGAAGGCGACGCGTACGACGGTCATCTGCGGCTCCTCGGTGGTGCTCGGCATCGGGCGAGAAGCGGTACGTCGGGTCCGGCGGGGGCCGTCCCGGCCGCACCGCCTGGAATGTGACTGTCGAGGTTGGACATTTCTGCGGCGTTTCTCGGGATTTGCCGTGCGGGAACTTCCGGGGCGCCGCGTGTAAACAGTGGGGACCTTGGTCCGCGTCGACCGCGCCCAGCACGGACGATTCCGTCGTGGACCAGGGGGATTCGCAGGGGGATTCGCAGCGGGACTCGCAGGCGGGGCCGCGCCGCGGGCACGACGAGCACCACCTCGGGCACGGCCGGGCCGCCGCGGCACGCCTCGCGGACCTGGTCGTCGACCGCAGCCCGCGCGGCATCGCCGCGACGGTGGCGCGGATGGTGCACACGGGCGGCCTGCGCCCCGGCGACCGGCTGCCGACCGTCCGGGCCCTCGCCGCGGAGCTCGCGGTCAGCCCCGCCACCGTCGGCTCGGCGTGGCACGCCCTGTCCGTCGTCGGCCTGGTGTCGTCCCGCGGCCGGGCCGGCACCACCGTGCTGCCCTCACCGGAGGACCGCGTGCCGCCGCGCTACCGCGACCTGACCGGCGGGGCGCCCGGCCGCCTCGACCTGTCCACCGGCACGCCGGACCCCGAGCTGCTGCCCGAGCTGGGCCCGGCGCTGGCGCGGGTCTCGGCCCGCATGCCCGCGGCCGAGACGGCCAGCTACGTCGCGCCGTCCCTGGTGCCCGAGCTCGAGCACCTGCTGCGCGGCACGTGGCCCTTCCCGCCGCAACGGCTGACCGTGGTCGACGGGGCGGTCGACGCGCTGGCGCGCACGCTCGACGTCACGTGCGGGTTCGGCGACCGCGTGGCCGTGGAGGACCCCGGCTTCCCACCGCTGTTCGACCTGCTCGACCAGCTGGGCCTCGAACGCGTGCCCGTCACGCTGGACGCCCACGGCATGGTGCCGGACTCGCTGGGGGCGGCGCTGGCCGCCGGGGCGTCCGCCGTGGTGCTGCAACCGCGCGCGCACAACCCCACGGGCGTCAGCCTGACGCCGACCCGTGCGCGGGAGCTCGCAGCCGCCGTGCGCGCGGCACCCCAGCCCGTCTGGGTGCTGGAGGACGACCACTCCGGGCAGATCTCCTCCGCGCGGGACGTCAGCCTGGGTGCGCTGCTGCCCGACCGGGTGGTGCACGTGCGCTCGTACTCCAAGTCGCACGGTCCGGACCTGCGCATCGCCGCCGTCGGCGGACCCGCCACCGTGCTCGACGCGCTCGTCGCCCGCCGCCTGCTCGGCCCTGGGTGGACCAGCCGCCTGCTGCAGCGCGTGCTGGCGGACCTGCTCACCGACGGTCCCGCCGTGGACGCCGTCGAGCACGCCCGCCGGGTCTACCACGGACGCCAGCGCGCGCTCACGCAGGCGCTCGCGCACCACGGCCTGGAGCTGGTCCCCGGGGACGGCGTGAACCTGTGGGTCCCGGTGGCGGACGAGCAGCGTGCGCTCGTGCGGCTCGGTGCGGCCGGGATCCGCGTGGCCCGCGGCCGGCCCTTCGCCGCCACGGGCCAGGAGGGTGGCGGTCACCTGCGCGTGACGGTCAGCGCGCTGCGCCAGGACGTCGACGCGGTGGCGCGCGCGCTGGCCCTCGCGGCGGCGCCGTGACCGGCCGGTTGTGGGGCTCCGACCTGCGTGCCTAGGGTGTGCGCCGGAACCCCACCGGATGTTGGCGAGGGCCGCGCCGTCCCCACTGGGCGGTGCGATTCCGGGGAGCGACGTGCTCCCGTGCGAGCGGCGACGAGCCGCCGACCCGCCACCTGCCGAGGAGCCCTCCCATGCACCGCCGTGCCGTCCCGTCCCGTCTGATGCTCCCCCTGGTGCTCGCGCCTGTCCTCGCGCTCGGCGCCTGCGCCTCGGGCGCCTCCGGTTCCGCGTCGTCGTCCACCACCGCGGCCGCCACGGCGGCGACGTTCAGCCCCGTCACCCTGGACGACTGCGGCACGCAGGTGACGGTGACCAAGCCGCCCACCCGCGTGGTGTCGATCAAGTCCAGCGCGACCGAGATGATGCTCGCGCTCGGCCTCGGCGACCGCCTGGTCGGCACCGCCTTCGCCGACGGGCCGGTGCCCAGCCAGTGGGCCGCCGCGGCGGCCAAGGTGCCGGTGCTCGGCGACACGGTGCCCAGCCAGGAGGCACTGCTCGCCGCGAACCCGGACTTCGTCTACGCCGGCTGGGAGTCGAACGTGTCGTCGTCCGGCGTCGGCGACCGGGCGACGCTCGCCTCGCGCGGGATCGGCACCTACGTCTCCCCCGCGGCCTGCAAGGAGAAGGGCTCGATGCCCGACCCGCTGACGTTCGACACCGTGTTCGGTGAGATCGGCCAGGTGGGGCAGATCTTCGGCGTGCCGGACCGCGCCGCGGCGCTCGTCGCGAAGCAGAAGGCCGACCTCGCGGCCGTGCAGAAGCTGCCCGGCCACCGCACCGCCCTGTGGTACTCCTCCGGCAACGACACCCCGTACGTCGGCGCCGGCATCGGGGCACCGGAGATGATCATGGACGCCGCCGGCCTGACCAACGTGTTCGCGGACGTGCACGACACCTGGACGTCGGTCGGCTGGGAGAAGGTCGTGGCGGCCAACCCGGACGTGATCGTGCTGGTCGACGCGACGTGGAACACCGCGGCGTCGAAGATCACCGCGCTCGAGCAGAACCCGGCGACCGCCCAGCTCGCCGCCGTCAAGCAGCACCGGTACGTGGTGGTGCCGTTCGCCGCGACCGAGGCGGGCGTGCGGAACGTCGAGGCGGTGCAGACCGTGGTCGCGGGCGTGAACGCCCTGGACGGCGGCCCGGCGCCGAGCGGCGGCACCACGGCGACCCCGGGCAGCACCACCAGCGCCGGCTGACGCCGGTGGCAGCAGGGGTCCGTCGTCTCCCGCTGACCGTCCTCGTGGCGGTCGGCGTGGTGGCGCTCGTCGTCACCGTGCTGGTGGCCGTGACGATCGGGCCCGCGCACCTCGCGGTGAGCGAGGTGGCGCGCAGCATCGGCGTGCACCTGCACCTGCTCGGAGCCGGTGGGGCGGCGCCCGTGCCGACGCTGCACGACGCGATCGTGTGGCAGCTGCGGCTGCCGCGGGTGCTCACCGCCGCGGCGGTCGGGGCGGGGCTCGCGCTGTCCGGCGCGGTGATGCAGTCGCTGACCCGCAACCCGCTGGCCGACCCGTACCTGCTGGGGCTGTCCTCCGGAGCCTCGCTGGGCGCCGTCGCGGTGCTGGTGGTCGGTGTGGCGCTGGTGCTGCCGCTCGCGGCGTTCGCCGGCGCGCTGCTCGCGTTGGTCGGCACCCTGACGCTGGCGCGGGCGGGCGGGACGCTGACCCCCGGACGCGCGGTGCTGGCGGGCCTCGCCGTGTCGCAGCTCGCGGCGGCGGGCACGTCGTTCGTCATCTTCTGGACGGCGACGGGTGACTCCTACCGGGAGATCCTCGCGTGGCTGATGGGGTCGTTGGCCGGCGCGACGTGGCGGTCGGTCGCCATCTCGGCGGGGGCGCTGCTCGTGGTCGGCACCGTGCTGGTGGTCAGCGGGACACGGCTGGACGCCTTCACGTTCGGCGACACCAGCGCGGCGGCGCTCGGCCTGCACGTGGACCGGACGCGATGGACCCTGATGACGCTCGTCGCCCTGCTGACCGGCGCGATGGTGGCGGTCAGCGGCGCGATCGGGTTCGTCGGGCTGGTGCTGCCGCACATCGTCTCGGCGCTGACCGGGCCGGCGCACCGGCGGCTGCTGCCGGTGGCGGCCCTGGCGGGCGGCACGTTCCTGGTGTGGGCGGACACGCTGGCCCGTACGGCGTTCGACCCGCGGGAGCTGCCGGTCGGCATCGTCACCGCGCTGATCGGGGTGCCGGTGTTCGCGGTGCTGCTGCGACGTGGGCAGGGGTCGGCGTGGAGCTGACCATCGCGGGGGTCGGGACCCGGCTGGGCGGGCGGTGGGTGGTCGACGGGGTCGACGCGACGCCGCCGACCGGAGCCCTCACCGGGCTGCTGGGACCCAACGGCGCCGGCAAGACGACGCTGCTGCGGCTGGTCGCCGGGCTGCTGGTGCCGCAGGCGGGAGCCGTCATGGTCTCGGACGACGAGCCCGGTCCCGGGCCGACGTCCACGGCCGGCGGGGCCGGCGCCGTCCCACCACGTCAGGTGCCCGTGCACCTGCTCCCCCGGCGGCACCGCGCCCGCCGCATCGCCCTGCTGGAGCAGGAGTCGAGCTCGGCCGTCCCGTTGACCGTCCGCGACGTCGTCGCCCTGGGCCGGATCCCCTACCGCTCGTGGTGGGGCACGGACGACGACCCCGCCGCCGTCGACCGCGCGCTCGAGGCCGCGGAGGCCGCCCACCTGGCCGACCGCGCGTGGGCCACGCTGTCCGGCGGTGAGCGTCAGCGCGTGCAGATCGCCCGCGCGCTGGCCCAGGAGCCCGCGCTGCTGCTGCTCGACGAGCCGACCAACCACCTGGACGTCGCCGCGCAGCTGCACCTGCTGGCGTTCGTGCGGAACCTCGGCACCACCACGGTGGCCGCCCTGCACGACCTCAACCTCGCCGCCGCGTTCTGCGAGCACGTCCTGGTGCTGTCCGCCGGTCGCCTGGCCGCCGCCGGCCACCCCGCCGACGTGCTCACGCCCGCCCTGCTGCGCCAGGTGTACGGCGTGGAGGCCGAGGTGCTGACCCATCCGCGCACCGGACGGCCTGTCATCGCGTTCACCGACCGCTCCCCGGTCGGTCCGACCCCCCGACCCCAGGAGGACCGTTGAGGATCACCGTGCTGTCCGGCGGCGTCGGCGGCGCCCGGTTCACCCGCGGCCTGCTGGCGCTGCTGCGCGACCGGCTGCCGGACGGCGCCGGGGGCACCACGGCACAGGTGACGGTGGTGGCCAACACCGGGGACGACATGTGGCTCCACGGTGTCCGCGTCTGCCCCGACCTGGACACGCTGATGTACACGCTCGGCGACGCCGTGCACGAGGGCCAGGGCTGGGGTCGGCGGGACGAGACGAGCCGGGTCTCGGGCGATCTCGCCGCGTACGGCCTCGGCTGGGAGTGGTTCACGCTGGGCGACCTGGACCTGGCCACGCACCTGGCCCGGACGCAGCTGCTGCAGGAGGGGCTGCCGTTGTCGCAGGTCACCGAGCGTCTGGCCCTGCGATGGGACCTGGGCGTGCGGCTGCTGCCGATGAGCGACCAGCCGGTGGAGACCCACGTCGAGCTGGTCGACGGCCGGACCGTGCACTTCGAGGAGTGGTGGGTGCGCCTGCGGGCGGGCGTGCCGGCCCGCAGCTTCGTTCAGGCGGGGCTCGAGGTCGCGACGGCGGCACCGGGCGTGGTGGAGGCGCTCACCGAGGCGGACGTGGTGGTGCTGCCGCCGTCCAACCCGGTGGTGTCGATCGGCACGATCCTCGCGGTGCCGGGCGTGCACGCTGCACTGGCGGCGACGGCGGCGCCGGTGGTCGGCGTCAGCCCGGTGATCAGCGGTGCGCCCGTGCGCGGCATGGCGGACGCGTGCCTGGCGGCGATCGGCGTGGAGACCTCCGCGGCCGCGGTCGCCCACCACTACGGAGCACGGTCGACCGGCGGCATCCTGGACGGCTGGTTGGTGGACGACGCGGACGCCGGCGCGGTGCCGGAGCTGGCCCTCGCCGGTCTCGCAGCGGCCGCGACCGGCACCCTCATGAGCGACGTGCCGACCACCGCCCGGATCGCCGCTGCGGCGCTGTCGCTGGTGGACCGGCTGCCGTGACCCACCGCCGCGCCCGGACGCGGCCGAGCGAACTCCCCCGGCGCGTCAGACCAGCCCGGGCAGCCGGGCTATCAGGGCCGTGGTGCGCGGCCCCAGCGGGAGTGCCGCCGCCGCCCTGAGGTCGGCGGGGACGTCGACGTCCTGACGCAACGTGGACGCCTCAGGGACGTCGAGCGGCACGTGCCCCAGCGCCCGGTGAGCCGCCGCCGACCCCCTCCCGAACCGCGGCTCCAGCTCCGCGGACGGCCCGACCGTCAGCACGGTCGTACCCGTGCCGGGTGCGTCGGCCACCAGACCGCGGTCCACGCCGTCCGCTGCGGTGAGCGCGTCCCCCAGATCGGACGGCTGCAGCGCCGGCACGTCACCGAGCAGCACGGCTACGGGCGCCGGCCGATCGCGCCGGGCTGCTGCGGCGCCCGCGAGCACCGCCGCGTCCAGCCCGCTGCGCCGACCCTCGTGCGACGGTTCGCCCACCACCGTCACACGTGGGAGCCGGGACGCCTCCTCGGCCACCGCGGGGTCCGCCGTCACCACCAGCACGCGGGCCACCCGGTCGCACGCGAGCGCCGCCTCGACCGTGTCGAGCGCCATCGCCCGCACCAGGTCGGCCCGATGGCCGGCCGCCAGCACCGCCGACAGGCGCGTCTTGCCGTGCCGGGCGTCCTTGACGGGCACCACCACGGCCCACGTCCGCCCGCCGGGCGCCGCCGTCGCGCCGTCCGTGTGCTCGTCGTGCACGCCGCTCCCGTCGCCTCGCGCGGGCCGACGACCCGCGGGCACACGGTAACCGGCCCGTGCGGCCGGTCCGGCGCAGTGGTGTGATGCACGCATCACGGCTCCCGTGGAGGTGCGCGATGGTCGTCACGATCCTGCAGGCGGAGGTCGACCCGGTACGGGCGGCGGACCTGGTCGGCGCCTACCGGGAGGGCGTCGGGGAGCTGGAGCCGGGCATCGTCGAGACGTACCTGCTGCACGACGCCCGCGACGACACGCAGTGGCGGATCGTCACCGTGTGGGCGTCGCTCGAGGCGCTCGACGCGATGCGGGCCTCCGGGCAGACGCCTCGAGGCGTGCAGTTCTTCGCCGCGGCGGGCGCGCAGGCGACCCTCACCGTGCTGGGCGTCGTCGAGCACGCGGCGGCGCTCGCCTGAACGGCACCGGAGGGACGACGAGCCCTGCTGCGGAGCCGCGGGGTGGACCGCGCTGGCGTTCGGACCGATCGCACCGCAGACTCCCGGCCATGAAGAGAACGGGCGCCCTGCTGGCGTCGTCGGCAGCCGCCGTCCTGATCCTGTCCGCCTGCACGGCCGGCCCCAGCACCGCGCCACGGTCCACCTCGGCCGCGGACGCCGCCACGACCGCACCGGCCCCGTCGGGTGCCGGTAGCGCGAGCGCGGCTGCGACACCCACCCCGAGCTCGACCCCCGCATGGCCTCCGGCCGCGCCCGCCGGCACGCCGGGCTATCTCGCGGCCGGCTCGGACCCCAGCGTGCTGCCCGGTCCGATCCTCATCGCGGACAAGAAGAACAACCGGCTCGTGGTGGTCAGCCCGCAGGGGCAGGTGCTGTGGCAGTGGCCGCAGGCGGGCGACCTGGCGCCGGGCCAGACGTTCCTCATCCCCGACGACGCCTTCTTCACCCCCGACGGCAAGAGCATCGTCGCGACGGAGGAGGACAACTTCGTCATCACCCAGATCGACATCGCCAGCCGCAAGATCGTCTGGCGCTACGGCACGCCCGGGACGCACGGCTCCGGCCCCAACCAGCTGTGGAACCCGGACGACGGCATGATGCTGCCGGACCACACGGTCATCGCCCCGGACATCAAGAACTGCCGGATCGTCGACCTCTCGCCGTCCTCGCAGAGCCCGCTGTGGACGCTGGGCACCCTCGGCTCGTGCCAGCACAACCCGCCGTCGCACTTCGGCAGCCCGAACGGCGTGTTCCCCCTGCCGAACGGGCACTTCCTGGTGACCGAGATCAACGGCGACTGGGTCGAGGAGATGGACCGCTCGGGCCACGTCTACTGGTCCACGCACCCGCCGGCCATCACCTACCCGTCGGACTCGAGCCAGTACAAGCCCGGGCAGTACGTCACGGTCGACTACTCGAACCCGGGCCAGGTGGTGCTGTTCGACCAGTCCGGCAAGGCGCTGTGGCGGTGGAACCCCGCCAGCGGCGACGGCCGGCTGAACCACCCGTCGCTGGCGGAGGGACTGCCGAACGGTGACGTCATCCTGAACGACGACGCCAACCACCGCGTGATCGTGCTGGACCCGACGCAGAACAAGATCGTCTGGCAGTACGGGCACACCGGCCAGGCGGGTGACCAGCCGGGGTACCTCAACACCCCGGACGGCCTGGACCCCGTCCCGCCGCACTCGTACGCGACCGTCGTCGGGCTGACGGCACCGGCTCCGGGCGCCTGGTAGCGGGCGCGCCGGCCGCAGGTCGCTACGGAGCCGGCTGGATCCGGACGACGGTCGAGAGCGCGGACGTCTTCCCGGCCGCGTCCGCGGTCTCACCGCCGACGACGTAGGCGGAGTCCCCGAGCACGGCCATCCCCGGGTCGGAGGTCGGCGCGGGCAGGTGCCCGACGGCGGTGACCTGCCCGGTGGCCGGGTCCAGGCGGTACACCACGTCCTGGTGCGCGGCGCCGCGCGTGCCGCCGACCAGGAGCACCGCGCCCCCGAGGGTGGCCGCCGCCGCGTGGGACAACGGTGCCGGCAGGTGCCCGGCGACCGTGACGGCGCCGCTGGTCAGGTCGATGCGCTGCACCAGGTCGATCGCCGTGCCCGAGTGCTCCCCGCCCAGCACCCACAGCGCCCCGCCGGCCACGGCCGCAGCGGCGTACCGGACGGTGGTCGGCAGGTGCGCCACGGTGCGGAACGTCGTCCCGTCGGTGGTGGCCAGCACGTCCGCCAGCTCGGTCGTCGCGGCGTACCCGCCGACCACGTAGGCCGTGCCACCGTCCACCGCCACCGCGTGGTCGGACCGCGCCTGCGGCAGGTGGCCCACCACGGTCCCGGTGCCACCCGTGGTCGCGATCGCCTGCACCGGGTCCGTGGACGCGTTCACGCCGCCGCCCAGCACCACGGCACGCCCACCCAGCACCGCTCCCCCGGCGTCGTGGGTCGGCTGCGCCAGGTGCCCCACCACCGAGGTGGCGCCGGTGCCGGGGTCCAGCGTGAGGACGTTCGCCGTGGTGGAACCCCCCGCCAGGCCGCCGAGCAGCAGCAGGCGGTCGCCGACGGGCAGCACCACCATGCGGGACGACGGCGACGGCAGGTGCGTGGCGAGCGTGGTCACGGTGAGCCGGCCGGCCGAGGCGGCCGACGCCGATGCGCCGGGGGCCGAGGCGGTGGAGGCCGACGTCGAGCTCGGTGCACCCCCGGCGGTGGCCGAGGCGGCACCGTGCACCCCGGCGGGCGCGGGCGTCGACGGGCTGCACGCTGCCACCAGCCCCACCGCGATCGCGGCGGCCGTCCCGCTGACCCGACGTGCTCGCATGCGTCCTCCGTGCCTGGTGCGGGCGCGGCGGCGAGGGGTGCCGCCCGCGGACGGCCGCTCACCGGCCGGACGGCCCATCAGACGACGTCCGGCGCCTCGTGTCCAGCCGGGGCGGGGGGCGTCGGAGGGGGCGTGGCCGAGCGCCGCGGCAGGGCGAACGTCGCCGCGAGGCCGACCGCGAGGGCGACGGCGGCCAGGCCGGTGGTCACCTGGCTGGCGTGCACCATGGCGTCGGCCGCGGCCGTCGCCGCGGTGTGCATGCCGGGCGCCGTCTGCAGGCCCGCGATCGCGATGCCCGCGCTGTCCTTCACCGCCGCGGTCAGGCCGTCCACCGCGCCGGGCGGCAGGCCTGCCGCCGCCAGGTTGGCGCGAGTGCTCGAGGCCAACGTGGACACGAGCAGCCCGCCGAGCAGGGCGACGCCGAGCGCCGAGCCCAGCTGGCGCACGGTGCTCTGCAGCCCGGAGGCCTGTCCGCTCTCCTGCACCGGTACGTCGGACAGCAGCAGCGAGGTCAGCTGGGCCGTGGCCATGCCGACGCCGACCCCGTAGCCGAACAGCCACAGGCACAGCACCAGGGTCGACGTGCTGGTCGACAGGCTGAGCGCCAGCCCGCCGACCGCGATCGCCTCGAGCGCGAGCCCGGTCTGCACGATCGCCCGCTGGGACATCCGGCCGCTCAGCCGCGGCAGGGCGGCGGAGACCAGGAACGTGCCCATCGCCAGGCACAGGATCACGCCGCCGGTGCCGAGCGCGCTGTAGCCGAGCGTGCCCTGCAGCAGCAGAGGCAGCGTGAACAGCAGGCCGAACTCGCCGAACGCGACGATCAGCGCCGCCACGATCCCGGCGCGGAACGTGCGCACCCGTAGCAGCGAGAGGTCCACCAGCACGTGGCGCCCGGCGGCGGACCGACGCTGCTCGAGGCGCACGAACGCGACCACCGCCAGCACCCCGCCCACCAGGGCGAACGGCACCGGGGACAGCGCGCCGGACGGCTGCCGCGTCCAGCCGAACCAGGAGGACTCGATCAGCGCGAACACGATGCCGCCCATGCCCACCGCGCTCAGCAGCACACCCCACGCGTCACGGCCCGGCGCGGCGGTGGCGTCCCGGGTCTCCGGCACCACCCGCACGATCCCGACCACAACCAGCAGCCCGACTGGGATGTTCAGCCAGAACGCCCATCGCCACGACACGTCCGTGGCCAGCCAGCCGCCCAGCAGGGGGCCGATGGCGGCCATGCCACCGATCGCGGAGCCCCACACGGCGAACCCGATCGCGCGCGCCCGCCCGGTGAACGTGGCGTTCAGCGTCGACAGGGTGCTCGGCACCACCATCGCCGCGCCGAGCCCCTGCACCAGCCGGGCCACGATCAGCTGGGGGGCACCGCCGCTCAGCCCGGCGACCAGGGACGCCGCCATGAACAGCACGATCCCGGCGGCGAACAGCCGCCGCCGCCCGTGCAGGTCGCCGAGCCGCCCCACCGTGATCAGCACGGCGGCGAACACCAGGGCGTAGGAGGCGTTGAGCCACTGCGCGTCGGCGGCGGTCAGGTGCAGGTCGGCCATCACCACCGGCAGGGCGACGTTGACGATGGTCGCGTCCATGATCACCAGCGCGACGCCGAACCCGATGGTGAGCAGCGCCGCCCAGGCGCGACGGTCGAGCGCCCCGGACGGCCCGCTCGGCGGGGTGGGGACGGCGGGGGGTGCGGCGGCAGGCTGGGTCACGGCGGCGACTTTACCGACACCGTGTCGGCAAAATCAATCGGTGCCGCCCGGGGGTCTCGACACGCCGTCGTTATCATGAGCCCGACCCGGCTCCGCGGCTCCGCGCTCGCGCAGCCCCGACCGGCAGCGAGGAGCCCGCCGTGCCCCGCATCCAGGCACCGACCGTCGCCGAGCACCGCGCGGCGCAGCGGACCGCCCTGCTCGACGCCGCCCGCGACCTGCTGTCGGAGGGTGCCACGGAGGCGCCGGCTCTGGCGGACGTCGCGCAGCGGGCCGGTCTGGCCAGGTCGAGCGTCTACTCCTACTTCAGCTCCCGGGAGGACCTGCTCGACGCCCTGGTCTCCGACACGTTCCCCCGCTGGTCCGGGTACGTGCACCAGCGGATGGCCCGCCAGTCGACGCCCGGCGGCAAGGTGCTGGCGTACGTCGACGCCAACGTGCACCTCGTCGCGCGCGGCGACCACGCGCTCGCGATGACCCTCGCCTCGGTCGCACGTTCGGACGCCCTCGCCGAGTCGACGCACCTGCTGCACGACGAGCTGCGCACACCGCTCGTCGCCGCGCTCCGGGAGCACGGCAGCAGCGACCCGGACCGCACCGCCGAGCTGGTCCAGGCCCTGGTCTATGCCGTGAGCCGCATGGTGGAGGACGGCGTCAGCGAACGCCGCGCCCGCGGTCTCGCGCACGAGCTGCTGGAGCCCTACCTCCGGCGCACCCCGCCCACCGACTGAGGCCTGAGCACCTGGGTCCGCTCCCGCAGCTCCCGCTCGTCGATCTCTCCCCGGGCGTACCGCGCGCGGACGATCTCCAGCGCGGGGTCACGGTTCCCGTCCGGGCCCACGGATGCCTGCGCACGGCGCAGCGCGCGCAGCGCGACCGGGATCGCCGCCGCCCAGAACAGCAGGTACGCGGCCATGGACACCAGCCCCAGCGCGCGGGTGTCCCGGTCCGCCACCAGCCGGCCGCTGTGCTCGTAGAACGGGTGCACGTCAGCTCCTCTCAGCGGGCCGGGCACCGTCGAGCACCCGGCGTTCCGTCAGCGTCCGGGCCAGCCACCACACCGGGCCGCTGCGCCCGCGGGCCGGTCGGGCCCAGCCCGCCGTCGGCTGCATCGCCACGTCCCCGTGCTCACGCAGCATCTGCGCCCACAGCGGTTCGATCAGCCCGTACGTCACCGCGCGCTCGAGATCGTGGAACACGTCGTAGCCGCGCGGCGTCAGCCGCAGCAGCCCGTCGTCCGACCTGACCAGCCCGGCGGCGCGGCCCACCGCCGTCAGACCGCGCACCGGTCCGGCGCCCACCAGGCCGTAGGCCGCCGTGAGGGTGGCCGGGTCGACCGCACCGGCGTACGCCTGCCAGAACGCCTCGTACGCCGCGCCGCCGAGCGCGCCGAGGTGGAAGCGCCGGGCGACGGGCACCCGGCCGGCGGCGACCGCCGCCTCGTACGCCGCCAGGCCGAAGTGGTTCACCAGCAGGTCCCGGCCGGTGACCGACGAGGCGCCGGCACCCATGCCGAGGAAACGGCGCCGGGTGATCGACGTGTACGGCGGGCTGCCCAGGCGGTTGAACGTCCACACCGAGCGGCGCTCGTACCCGAGGCGACGGGCGAGCTCCGCCACCTGCGACAGCACGGCGTGCTCGCGGCGGCGGGCGTGCCGCGCGACGCCGAACGGCGTGTACCCGAAGCGCATCAACGGGTACGTCGACACCTGGTCGGCACCGGTCTCGAAGCACCAGGCGACGTCGTCGAGGAACGCGCGGACAGCGGTCGCGGCGGCCGGCGACGACCCCGGCAGGGCGACGTCGACGATGAGGTCCACGTCGACCACGGCGAAGCGCCCGACTGCCGCCAGCACCGCCCGGCGGGAGGCGTCCGCGTCGTGCGGCCGACCCAGCCGACGCAGCACCGGGTCGTGGAACGACTGCGCACCGATGCTGACCGCGTCGAACCCCGCGGCGGCCAGCGCGTCGAGCCGTGCGGGCGTGGCGTGCGTCGGCAGCACCTCGACGGCTCGGCGCCCCGCCGTCGGCACGCGCTCGACCAGGTCGGCCAGCACCTCGGGGAACAGCGTGGGCGTCCCGCCCCCGACGTACAGCGAGGTGAACGACCCGAACCGGGCGGTGTGCGCGTCGACGACCGCGTCGACCTCCCGCCGGAGCGCCTCCAGGTACGGCATCGCAGGCACGTCGCCCAGCCGCACCTTGTCGTAGGGGCAGAACGGGCAGATGGACGAGCAGAACGGGACGTGCACGTAGGCGCCGGCCGGGGCGTCGAGCAGCCGCACCACGTCGGCGGCCCCCGCGAGCAGCGTCCCGACGGGCATGGCACCCACCCCTCGCTCCCCGGACCGACCGACCACCGGGCCCGGGTCGCCCGTCAGGGCGCCCCGCGGTCGCCGGCCCGAGCCGCCCGACGGCGGCCCACGACCACCGCCGCTGCGGTCCCGCCGAGCAGCACCACACCGGCCACGAGGAAGGTCAGCGCGGGTCCCATGGTCCGGTTCCCGATCAGCACGACGGCGAGGAACGCGGCGCCGACCGCGCCGACCATCCACGCCCACAAGGGGTCGCGCAGGTAGGTGACCACGGCGGCGACGGCGAGGAGGCCGAGCAGCGCGGCCGCCACGGGCATCCCCCGACCGGCGGTGGTCGGGGCACCGATCACCGCCGCGACCAGCCCGAGCGCCACACCGAGCTGTCGGTGCGGCAGCCGACGCGACACCAGCCACGCCCAGACCACCCCGTAGCCGAACAGCAGCAGGCCCCTCGTCAGGTCGGTCCGCGCGAAGTCGTGGGTGTCGCCCGGGCCCTCGGACCCCGGCGCCGGCCACACGGCGTCCGGGACCATCCCCATCAGAGCAGCGCCTGCACCGAACACCGCCAGCTCGGCCACCACGCTCGGCGCCACCAGGTGCACGGCGAGCATCAGGACGAGCGCGACGCCTGCGGCCACGACGCCGGACCACCGCGCCTCGCGGACCAGCAGCACGGTGGTGGCCGCCGCCAGGGCGACCGCGAGGGTGAGCACCACGCTCGCCGACCGCCGTCGCACCGCGTGCCGGCGGTCGGCGCCGACCCGCTGCGGTCGCACCGGCCAGCCGACCGCCAGCCCGGCCACCGCCGCCAGCGCGGTGAGCCCGCCGGCGAGCAACAGCTGCGTGCCCCGGGAGATCGTCGACCACGACTGCTGCACCACCAGCGCGACGGCGGCCAGCACGAAGACGCTGCCGAGGTACACGCCGGCCTCGAGCAGCCGGCCGCGCCACGCGGGGGCCGGCTGGGCGACCGGCGCCGCGACGGAGACCGCGGGTGGCGCGGCAGCGACCGCGGCCGGCACCGCCGCCACCTCGGGCGAGGTGCCGAGCGGAGCGACCTCCGCACCGGCGATCGCGGTCAGCACCGCGTCCGCCTGGGCACGGCTCAGCGTGCCGTCGGCCACGAGGGCGGCGAGCGCCTGCACCGGGCCGCGAGGGGGTGTGCCGCCGGACGGTTCGAGGGCCGGTCCGGCCGGGGGAACGGGTGTCGTCGTCATCGCTGACTCCCTGCTCACGCGCTGCGCGAGTCCTGCTCCCAGCGTCCTCCCACCGGGCGGCGCTGCCAACCCCGCGACCGCCCCGCGCGGGGCCGAGCGGGTCAGTACGCCCGGTTCGCCGCCTCCGCGCGGGACCGCTCGACCAGCGGCTCCTCGATCGGCTCGAGCTGCGCCGGCTCACCACGTCGCGCCAGCGCCAGGGACAGCAGGGCGTCGGCCAGCACGGGGTTCGCCGGCAGCAAGGGGCCGTGCAGGTAGGTGCCGATCGCGTTGCCCGTGCGGGCGCCCTCGGTGCCGTCCTCCCCGTTGTTCCCGTTGCCGCGCAGCACCCGGCCCAGCGGCTGCTGGTCGGCACCCAGCCGGGTGCGGCCGCTGTGGTTCTCGAAGCCGTAGAGGGTGCCGAACGCCTCGGTCTGCACGGCCGCGTTGCCGATCAGGCGGCGGTCACCGCCGATGGTCTCCACGTCGAAGACGCCGATGCCGGCGATCTCCTCGCCCTCGTGCGTGCGGAACCGCCGGCCCAGCAGCTGGTACGTGCCGCACACCATGAGCATCGGCACGCCGTCGCGGACCAGCTGGTGCAGCCGGTCGCCCTTGCGCAGCACGTCCGCCTGGATGTCCGCCTGCGCCGAGTCCTGGCCGCCGCCGCCCAGCACCAGGTCGGTCTCGTCCGGGAGGTCGTCACCGATGCCGACGAAGTGCACCACCGGGTCGAGGCCGCGCCACCGGGCCCGCTGCAGCAGCGTCAGCCGGTTGCCGCGGTCCCCGTACGTGTTCATCTCGTCCGGGTACAGGTGCACCAGGTGCAGCGTCATCGTGCGGTCACCGTCCCCTTCACGGCCGACGCCGAGAGCATGGTGTGCAGCCGCAGCATGGCGGTGTAGGTGGAGAAGACCACCGTCTCCCCCGGTGTTCCGGCGATGACCGCCACGGCCGCCTCCAGGTCCGGCTCGATGCGCCCGACGGGCACGTCGTCGTACCGCAGCCGCAGGGCCATGTCGACCGCCCTGATCCCCGTGGTCATCGCCACCTCCCGCCCGGCCAGCGGCGAGAAGTCCACGTCCCACAGCCAGGACAGGTCCCGCCCGTCCGCGACCAGGTCGTTCACGGCGACGACGACGGTCGTCCCCTCCCGCACGTAGGAGGCCAGCCCCTGCCGGAAGCTCGCGGGGTTCTTGACCAGGTTCAGCTGGACGTGGGCGCCGCCCGGCAGCGTGTACACCTGGCCCCGGCCGAACGCGGGCCGCACGTCGGCCAGCTGGTCCACCAGCGTGCGCACCGGGACGTCCGGCAGCAGGGCGTGCACCAGCGCCAGCGCGGCGGCGCCGTTCTGGAAGTTGTGCTGACCGGTGACCTGCAGCCGCGCGTCGAGCTCCTGGTCACCCACCCGGTAGCGCGCGCGGTCGCCGTCGAACGCGAGCAGCTCGACCCCCGGCGCCGGCGGCACCGGGGCCGCCTCCTCGAGCTCACCCGTCAGGGTGGCGGGCGCCATGTGCGTCGCCGCACCGGTTCCGGTGCGCACCAGCTCGTCGTCCCGCGGGAAGTACCGCAGCAGGTCCGGTGCCACCCCGAACCGCTCCACCCGGACACCCGGGGCGCCGGAGGACAGGCGGGGGTCGTCGCCGTTGACCACCACGCCGGTGCCCGCGGCGCGCATGGCGCTGGTGATCAGCCGCGCGACGGTGTCCACCTCGCCGAACCGGTCCAGCTGGTCGCGGCTGGCGTTCAGCGCGAGCACCCACGCCGGCGGGGCGGCAGCCGCCACCTGGGGGGCGTAGGCCTCGTCCAGCTCGAACACCGCGATGTCGAACGGCAGCCGGCCGGTCAGGTGCGCCTGCTGGCTGACGCTGCTGATGATGCCGCGCGTCATGTTGCTGCCGGTCGCGTTGGTCAGCACGCGCAGCCCGTTGGCCCGCAGCACCTCGACCACCATCTTGGTGGTGGTGGTCTTGCCGTTGGTCCCGGTCACCATCACCACGCCACGCGGCAGCTGACCGAGCACCGCGGCCAGGTATCCCGGCACCAGCCGCTCGACCACCCGGCCCGGCATCGCCTGCCCGGCGCTGCGTCCGCGCAGCCGCACCGCGGCGGCGACCGCCTTGCCGGTCAGTGTGCCGAGAAGCCTTCGCACGCGTTCTGCCCTCTGCTCGACGAACCCGGGTTCCCCTGCGGGCGCCCCGACCTTACCCGGCACCGACCGGACGACGCCCGCCGCCGCCCTGCCCGGCGGGTGCGCCCGCTCCCGCCCGGACGGTCCGCGGGCCCGCGACCAGGGGATCTGCTCAGGGCTCGCGACGCTCGCGCAGCCGGTGGTACGTCCGGTCCCGGTAGACCAGGGGGTGCCCGTCCCCACGGTCGGAGGCGTGCTGCGCGAGCACCGCCACCAGGTAGCTGCTGCCCACGGGCGCGCGCTGCACCACCTCGCCCTGGATCCAGGCCACGGCGCCCTCGACCACCGGCTCGCCGGTCGGCAGCTGGCGCCACCCGCCGTCGGCGAACCGGTCGATGCCGTGCCGGGCGAACCGTGCCGCGAGCTCGTGCTGGTCGTCGGCGAGGAAGCTGACGGCCAGCGTCCGGGCGGCCTGCACCGCCGGCCACGACGACGACGTCGAGGCGATCGAGAACGCCAGGATCGGCGGTTCGGCAGAGACCGAGATCACCGAGGTGACGGTGAGCCCCACCATGGCACCGTCCGGTCCCCGCAGGCCGACCACGGCCACGCCTGCAGGGTGCCCACGGAACAGGTCCTTGAACCGCCCGGTCTCCAGGGGGCTCACGGCCGCCGCCTCCGTCCGTCGATCGTCTCGCAGGTCACCGTACGTCCGGGCGCGTCCGGCACGCCGGGACGTCCGGATGCCGTGCCGAGCGCCGAGCGAGCCCCGCTCAGGCGAACCGGACGATCGACAGCACCCCGGCCACCAGGCAGTACACGGCGAACGGCGTGAGCGTCCTCGTCTTGAACCACCGCTGCAGGAACGTGGCTGCCGCGAGCGCCGCCACGAACGCCGCCCCGGCGCCGGCCAGGCTCTGCGCCCGGATGCCCTCGCCGAGCGGTCCCATCAGGTCCGGCACCTTGAGGACGCCGGCCGCGAGGATGATCGGCGTCGCCAGCAGGAAGGCGAACCGCACGGCCTCCTCGTGCGTCAGCCCGCGCAGCAGACCGCCCGCCATGGTGATGCCGGACCGGCTGATGCCCGCCAGCAGCGCGCCGCTCTGCAGCAGGCCGATCACCCCGGCGTCCCGCACGCTCACCTGCTGCGTCATCGCGACGTCCAGACCCGGCACGGGGCCCTCGGCGTCGACCGCGTCCGGTGCCGGGCGGTGCCTCGGCGCCCGCCGGCGCAGCCGCTCGGCGGCGAACAGGACCAGGCCGTTCAGGGTCAGGAACACGGCAGCGAACAGCGGCTTGGCGAACAGCGTGCGCAGCGGGTGCTCCAGCACCAGGCCGAGGAGCCCCGCCGGGATGGTGCTGACCACGATCAGCCAGGCCAGCCGCTCGTGCGTGGTCTCGATGCGACGGTGCACCAGCGAGGTGAAGAACCCGCGGACGATGCCGACCCAGTCCCGCCAGAACAGGGCGACGAGCGCGAGGGCGGTCGCCACGTGCAGCGCCACGATGAACGCCAGGTAGGGCGACTCGGCCTTCGACTGGTCCGTCACCAGCGCCGTCCAGCTTCCCCCGATCCACGCCGGCACCAGGATCGAGTGACCCAGGCTCGAGATGGGGAACAGCTCGGTCACGCCCTGCAGCAGCCCGATGACGACGGCCTGGAAGTAGCTGATGTGGTCCACGCGCGGAGTCTAGGTGCCGGGTCTGAGGCTCCTGTCGGGGCGCGAGGAGCCGGCTGGGCACGTCCGGCGCAGGTGTTGCGCCGACCATGTGCAGGCGCACGACGGCCTCCACGTGCGGCGCCTGGCCCCGGGCCGTCCGTTCGGGGCAGTATCGGCACCGGTCGTCCGTGCTCCGTCAGGCCGCCGCACCGTCGCCGCGGGAGCCGGCCGGTCGACCGACGCGCTCGCCGGCACCGTCCGGTGACCTACCCGCACAGGAGCGGACATGAAGATGGGTTTCCGCTGGTACGGCGAGGGGAACGACACCGTCTCCCTCGACGACATCCGCCAGATCCCCGGCGTGCAGACCGTCGTCTGGTCGCTGCACCACAAGCAGGCCGGCGAGGTCTGGGAGGAGGCGGAGATCGCGGCGGAGATCGCGACGATCACCGGGCTGACCGACGAGCACCGTTCCCGCGGGGTCACCAAGACGCTCGACGCGGAGGTCGTCGAGTCGGTCAACGTGCACGAGTCGATCAAGCTCGGCACCACCGTCCTGGGCATGAGCCGCGACGAGGCGATCGCGAACTACGTCACGACGATCGAGCGCCTGGGCCGGGCCGGCGTGAAGGTCGTCTGCTACAACTTCATGCCCGTCTTCGACTGGCTGCGCACCGACCTGTTCCACCCGCTGCCGGACGGGTCCACCGCCCTGTTCTACGACCAGAAGGTCGTCGACGGGCTGACCCCGGAGAAGCTGATCGCCGACATGGCGGCCGGCACGGGCGCCCTGACGATGCCCGGCTGGGAGCCCGAGCGCCTCGCGCACTTCGCGGAGCTGAACGAGGCCTACCAGGGCGTGACCCACGGGGACATGTACGCGCACTACAAGTACTTCCTCGACGCGGTGATCCCCACCTGCGAGGAGTACGACGTCAAGCTCGGCGTCCACCCGGACGACCCGGCCTTCGACCTGTTCGGCTGGCCGCGCGTGGTCTCCACCAAGGACGACCTGGCAACCGTGCTCTCCCTGAACGACAGCGTCTACAACGGCCTGACGCTGTGCCTCGGCAGCTTCTCGTCGAATCCCGAGGCCGACGCCGTGGACGCGGTGCGCACGTTCATGGACCGGATCCACTTCACGCACGTCCGCAACATCAAGCACCTGCCCGGCGGCAGCTTCACCGAGGTCGGCCACCGCGCGTCCGAGGGCTCCGTCGACACGATCGGGATCATGAAGGCCTACGCCGAGGCGGGCTTCACCGGCTACGTGCGGCCCGACCACGGTCGGCACCTGTGGGACGAGAACACGACCCGTCGGCCGCGGCCGGGCTACGGCCTGTACGACAGGGCGCTGGGCACCCAGTACCTGCTCGGCCTCTGGGACGCCTTCCGCTCCTGACTGCCGGCGGCGCTACCGGGAGGCGACACCGGTCGGACCGGCCGGGCGGTTCTCCAGCTCCGCGGTGAAGGCCGTGGCGGCCCACGAGGCGAGCAGCCGCAGGCCGTCGTCGGACGCCGAGCCCGGCGCGGCGGTGTAGACGTTCAGCTGCAGACCCGGGTCGGCGGGTAGGACCAGCACCTCGTAGTCCAGCTCGAGGCGGCCGACGGCCGGGTGCTGGAACACCTTGCTGCCGGACCGGTTGTGCCGCACGTCGTGCGACGCCCACAGGCGCCGGAAGTCCTCGCTGCGGGTGGACAGCTCCCCGACCAGGTCGGTCAGTCGTCGGTCGTAGGGGTTGCGGCCGGCCTCGGCGCGCAGGCTGGCGACGGCGTCGTGCGCCAGCTGCTCGAGCCTGTCCCCGGAGAACGCCGCGGCGGCGGCCGGGTCGAGGAACTGGAAGCGGGCGACGTTCACCGGGTGTCCCGGACCGTGGGTCGGCGAGTCGTAGAGCGGCGCGTACAGCGCGCGGCCGAGCAGGTTGGCGCCCAGCACGTCGAGCACGCCGTTGCGGACGAACGCCGGTGAGTCGATCACCTCGAGGATGCGAGCCACCTCGGGGCGCACTGCGGGCGCCGGTGCCCGGCGGGCGCGGGAGCGAGCGGCACCGGAGGCGTTGGCCGCCCGCGCCAGGTCGAGCAGGTGGCCGCGCTCGGCGTCGTCGAGCTGCAGGGCCTGCGCGAGGGACTCCAGCACCTCGTCCGACACGCCGGCCAGGTATCCCCGGTCCATCCGCGTGTAGTAGTCGATGCTCACGCCGGCGAGCATCGCGACCTCCTCGCGCCGGAGCCCGGGCACGCGCCGGGTGCGCCCGTACGCCGGCAGGTTCGCCTGCTGCGGCGAGATCCGGGCCCGGCGGCTTCTGAGGAACTCCCGGGTCTCGGCTCTCAGGTCCATGGGCCGACGGTACGGTCCGCCCGGACCGGCTGGGAGGTACGGGCGTTACCCGGAACGGCCCGCCCTCCCCCGCCGTGCGGGGCCGTCGTTGCCTTGGCGCCATGACGACGACGCAGGACCAGCTCAGCTCGGCACCCCTGGCACCTCGGGTGGGGGACGCCCCACCGCACCCCCGTGCGGTGCTCGGGATCGTCCTCGTGGGCTACTTCATGGTGGTGCTCGACAACTCGATCGTGATCACCGGCCTGCCGCACATCGCCGCGGACCTCGCGATGACCCGCGGGTCGCTCGCGTGGGTGGTGAACGCGTACCTGCTGGCCTTCGGTGGGCTCCTGCTGCTCGGCGCGAGGGCCGGCGATCTGCTGGGCCGGCGCCGCACGTTCGTCGTCGGCCTGGTGGTGTTCACGCTCGCCTCCGCCGGCGTGGGCCTCGCCCCGACCGGAGCCCTGCTGGTCGCGGCACGAGCTGCGCAGGGGCTGGGCTCCGCCGTCCTGGCGCCCTCGACGCTCGCGCTGCTCACGGCCTCCTTCCCCGACGGGCCGCGGCGGACCAGGGCGACGACGGCGTACGGCGCGGTGGCCGGCATCGGGGCGAGTGTCGGCCTGGTCGCCGGCGGGCTGCTGGCCGACCTGGTGACGTGGCGGGCCGGCTTCCTGATCAACGTGCCGATCGGGATCGCGATGCTCGTCGCCGGCCTGCGCGTGCTGCCCGAGACGCCGCGGTCGCGCGGACGGCTGGATCTGCCCGGGGCTGTGCTCGCGACGGCCGGACCCGCGGCGGTCGTGTACGCGCTGGTGCGTGTCGGGGAGCGCGGCTGGACCGACCCCGCGGTGCTGCTCGCGATGCTGGTGGGCGTGCTGCTCGTCGCCGGCCTGGTGCTCGTCGAGCGGTCGGCCGCCCAGCCCGTGCTGGTGCTCGGGCTCTTCCGCGACCGCGAGCACGCCGGCGCCTACGTCGCCCGTGCGCTGTTCATGGGCTCGATGATGGGGTTCTTCGTGTTCACCAGCCAGTTCATGCAGGCCCGGTGGGGCTGGTCGGCGCTCGCCGCGGGGCTCGGCTTCTTCCCGATGACCACGGTGAACTTCGCCGTCGCGGTCTCCGTCACGCGGCTGCAGCGCCGGGTGCCCGCCGCGGTGCTCCTGGTCACCGGCCTGGCGCTGGCGGCCGTCGGCACCGCGGCACTCGGTCTGGTCGGCCCGAGCAGCACCTACCTGCCGGGTGTCGCCCTGCCCATGGTGCTGGTCGGCGCCGGCCAGGGGCTGGCGTTCGGACCGCTCACCTCCTCCGGCATCGCCCGCGTCGACCCGACGCAGGCCGGCGCCGCCTCCGGCGTGGTCAGCTCGGTCCACCAGCTCGGGGGCGCGCTCGGCATGAGCCTGGTCCTGGCCGTCTCCGGCACCTATGCCGCGGCGATGCGCGATGGTGCCGTCCTGGTCGCCCTGGCCGTGCTGACCGCCGCCGCGCTCGTCGTACCGGCTGCGGCCCGGCGCGGGAGGCCCTGACCGACGGCGGTGGCCCCGCCTACCGATCCGAGGTCGGGGCCGGGGGTCCGGCGGGCTGCGATCCCGAGACGACTGCCGCGGGCAGAGCGGCGTAGATGCTCCGGTCCGCGGCGCGCCGGTCCCGACCGCGGGGCCGCGAGACCCGGCCGGGCGCGCGCGAGCCCGTCGGCCGGTGCGGCGCCCCGGCGCCCACCCGGTCTCGTTGCCGCGACGTCCACCGGCGCAGCGCATGGCCCTTCGGCAGCACCTTGAGCACCGCGAGCGTGGCGTACATCAGCGTGTTGAGGGCCACGAACGTCGCCAGGATCTCGAAGCCGGACGAGTGCAGCAGGCGCTCGGGCAGCAGCACCCCCACGGGGAGCATCGCCGCGTGGACGGCCGTCACCACGCCGCCCCCACCGGGACGTCGGCCGCGGGCACCGGGGCCGGGGCGGTGTGCACCACGTGGTTCCAGCCGGCCCGCCGCCCCAGCAGGATGTCGACGACGCCACGCACGTACACCACGTCGAGGAAGGCGGCGAACACCAGCTCGGGCAGCAGCAGGGCCGCGAGCCCGCGAGCCCGCCAGCCACCGGCCCACACCGTCACCACCCGCTCCACGGCGAACAGCACGCCCATGCCCATCCAGAACGGGAACCACACCCACCTGTCGACGGACAGCACGGTCACCGCGCACAGCAGCCCGTACGCCGCGAGCGCCATCACCCCGTACCCGATGCCGAGCTGCTGGGACCAGTACCGGAGCGTGGTGGGGGTCAACCCGTAGGCCGCGAGGTTCTCCAGCGCGCCGCGCTGCCACCGCAGCCGCTGCCGCCACAGGGCCCGCCACGTCGGCATCACCTCGGTGACCACGGTGCACGCCGCCGGCGAGATCATCAGCGCGCCCAGGGACTTCAGCGCGATGGTCAGCTCGTTGTCCTCGGTCAGCGCGGCCGTGTCGTACACGTCCCCCGGCGTGCCGGGCAACGAGGTGCCGCGCTGCTCCGCCACCGTCCGCAGGGCCGCAGGCCGGAACATCGACGCGGTCCCCGTCAGCACGAACACCCGTCCGCGGCGCCGACGGATGTCCCGGCTGTACCGGCTGTACTCGTTGCGCTGGAACTGGCCCAGCACGCCGGCACCCTCCTCGCCGTAGAACAGGCCCCCGACGGCCATCAGCGCCCGGTCGGCCGTGAACTGCGCGACCGCCTCCTCGAGGAACCCCGGGTCCAGGCGGGTGTCTGCGTCCACCACCATGACCACGTCGTTGTCGCCCTGCCCGGGGAGCACCTCGCGCAGCACCTGGTTGAGCGCGCCGGCCTTCTTCTGGGTGTTCGCGACCGTCTCGACCACCTCGACCCCGGCACGGCGCGCGACCTGCACGGTGGCGTCGGTGCAGTTGTCCGCGATCACCACGATCCGCTCGGGCGGGCGAGGCTGGTCCACCAGCGAGGCGAGGGTCTGCGGCAGGGACGCCTCCTCGTCGTGCGCCGGGATGAGCACGGTGACGGTCACCGGCCCGGCGAAGACACCCGCGGTCCGGGCCATCACCGGCTTCGGGGCGAGCGGATGTCCCAGACCGTCGGCGGAGCGACGCGCTCGGTTGGCGATGCGCAGCTCGACGACCGCGACCCCCACCGCCAGCAGCACCGCGAGCGCCACGGCCGCGAGCGCCACCGGCACCGACGGCGCCTCGGTCGCGTAGAGCACCCGCCACAGGCCGAGCAGGTGACCCTCCATGGGCGCCATCTGCACCGGGTTGCCGATCGCGCTCGCCGTGATCAGGAGGAGCGTCCCCGCGACGGCCGCGAGGCCGAAGACCGTCAGCCCGGCCAGCCGCGCGAACGCCCCGGTCTCCGCCGGTCCACCGGCTCGCGCGGCGTCCGCCCGCTCGACGTCCTGCTGCGGACGTGGGGCCGGGACGACGGTGTCCGGCGGCTCGGGCGGCGACGTCTGCCCACGCCGGGCCAGCACCGCCCGTCCCCGCGACACGACGTCACGCGGAACACCTGTCCCGGGCGCTGGCCGATCCACGGCTTCCCCCCGTCCGAGGGCCGCCGGACGCAGACCCCTCGAACGTCCCGATCGGCCGACGCAGGACCGGAAGAAGAAGTTCTGGACAGGTGACCAAGAATCACCCGCCCACGCGGCGCGCCTAGCTGCGCGTCAGCTCCTGGGCCAGCATCACCAGGATGCCGCTGGGGCCGCGCAGGTAGGTGAGCTTGTAGACCTCGCCATACGTGGCGATGCCCCGCAGCGGGTGGTACCCGAGCGTCGCCGCGACCTCGACCGCGCGGTCCAGGTCCTCCACCGAGAACGCGACGCGATGCATCCCGATCTCGTTGGGAAGCGTCGGTTCGGTCTGGATGGCGTCGGGGTGGAGGTACTCGAACAGCTCGACGCACGGATTGCCGTCGGGCGTCTGGAGCACGGCGATCTTCACGTGGTTGCCGTCCAGCCCGACCGCGGTGTCGGCCCATTCCCCACTGATGGTGTCCCGGCCCACGACGCCCAGGCCGAGCGCGGTGAAGAAGGTGATGGCCTCGTCGAGGTCGCGCACCGCGATGCCGACGTTCTCGAACCTGACGCTCATGAGTACCCCGCTCCCCTGGGTGGTGCGGCCGCCGCACGCGACCTCTCGGTCCTGACGATGGACGCCGCCAAGCATCACGCGGCGCGGACGACCCGGTCCAGGTTGGCCAGCTCGTTGGTGCGCCCCTCGAGGAGGCGCTGCGTCCAGACCTCGTCGTGCAGCGCCTCGACCGTCATCACCACGTGCGTACCACCGTCGGTCGGTGTCAGCACCACCTCGGTGCCGAACTCGTACGGGTCGTGGCCAGGCACGAAGTCGACCAGGGACTGGTACGCCAGCCGCGTCGGCTCCTCCACCGCGGTGAACCGCTTGCGGGACACGGTGGACAACGGCATGCCGGCCGCCTGCATGAAGGCGACCGCCTCCGGCGCGGTGGCGGTCATCGTGTAGACGAGCTCGCCGGCCTCTCTCAGGTCGAGCGTGTCGACGCTCGTGGTGAACCCGTCGGGCGCCCACCAGCGGGCGATGCCGCTCGGGGTGGTCCACAGCCTCCAGATGGTGGCGGGGTCGGTCGGATAGGTGTCCTCGAGGCGATGGGTCGTCATGGTGGCGAACATATTCTTGTTCGAGAATGTAAGTCAGGGCACACTGAGCACGTGGACGTGACCGTGCTCGTGGCGCTCGGCGAACCCAACCGGCTGCGGATCGTCGAGCTGCTGGGCCGCCAGCCCCGCACGGTCGGCGAGATCGCCGCGTCCCTGGGCCTGCGTCAACCGCAGGTGACCAAGCACCTGCAGACGCTGGAGCGTGCCGGCCTGGTGCAGGTGCACCGCCTGGGTCGGCGCAAGGTGTGCGCGCTGGACCGGTCGGGCCTCGCCGACGTCGCGCGCTGGGCCGACGACCTCGCCGTCCCGGGTCCGGACGACGCCGCGCTCGCACGGTACGGCGCTGCGATCCGCGCAGCGTCGGTGCCGGCGCCCGTCACCGTCCGGCGCGCGGTGCCCGCCGGTCCGGCCACCGTGTGGCGTGCCTTCACCGACCCTGCCCTGGCGGCCCACTGGTGGCACCCACGGCACTTCACCGTCGAGCGGTTCCGCCTCGAGGCCCACGCCGGAGGGGTCGTCGAGCTGGTGCTGCAAGAGGGCGACGGCGCCCTGCACCGCGCCGCCGGTCACGTCGTGACCGCGGACGCACCACGGCAGCTCACCTTCACCCTCGACCCTGCCGGCCCGGACGGCGAACCGCTGTTCGTCGCCCGCCACGACGTCCGCCTGTCCGCGGCCGCCGGCGGCACCGACGTGCAGCTCACCGTCAGCCCGACCGACGTGCGCCCCGGCGCCGAGGCGGCGATCGGCGGCCTCGGCATCGGCTGGGAGCAGCTGCTCGACAACCTGGTCACCCTGGTTCGGCAGGACGAGTACCTCGACGGACCCGTGACGTGACGCGGGCAGACTCGCCGCTCACTCCGCCTCGTGCGCCTCGGCGCGCGCGAGGAGCTCTCGGACTGACGCCGCGATGACCTGCGGCCGTTCGGCCTGCATGAGGTGGGCCGAGTCCACCGCCTCGAACCTCGCGTCGGGCAACGACTGGACGTACAGCCGGTCGTGCTCCTGCGCGGACGCGACGAACGCGATCTCGTGCGGCTTGCGTCGCACGGGGCGAGCCGCCGCGAGCACGATGACCGGACACGCCGGCGGGGCCGGCGGCCGCCGGCGGACGTCGCGGATCCCGTCGGCCACCGCCTGCAGCTCCTTGCGGGTCTGCGCCGTCCCGGCCGGGGTGAAGTCCTCGTCGACGATCGCCTGGCAGGTGTCAGGCGAGTAGCCGGCGCGCAGGTTCCCGGTGAACAGTCGCCGCAGCGCCCGGACGTGGGTGAGCACCTGCATCACGGCCATCATGCGGTCGGCCTTCGCCACTCTCGCGTCCCAGTCGTCGTACATCGGCGAAGTCTCGGGTGTGGGATCGACCAGGAGCAGTCCGCGCAGCCGCGAGCCGAGGCGCTCGGCCGCGCGGCGCGCGACCAGGCCCCCCATGCTGTGCGCGACGAGCACGAAGGGGCGCGGGACGACCAGCTCGGTCATGGCGACGAGGTCGTCCGCCATCTGATCGATGCTCAGGGCCCCGGCGACCGGTTCCGTTCGTGGACGTCCCGCGCGGTCGTAGGCGACCAGGCGGGCGGTGTCCGGGAGCAGCGGCAGGACGGGATCCCAGCAGGTCCGCCCGGCGCCCGCTCCGGACTCGAAGACGACCCAGTCCTCGCCGTTCCCCGACTCCTCGACGTAGACGCTGCGGCCGTTCACCGCCTCCAGCCGACCCGGGACATCGCGCACGGCCGCCTCCTCGATCAGTTTCATCTTCGATACCGGTCGCAACTATGACACCATTGACAGGTGAACGCCACGGAGGTCCTGCTCCACCCGGTGCGACTGCGGATCGTCGCGGCCCTGTCGGGCGTGTCGGAGCTGACCACCAGGCAGCTGTGCGAGCGCATCAGCGACGTGTCCCGCGTGACCGTCTACCGGCAGCTCGCGCTGCTGCTGGACGCCGGCTACATCGAGGTTTCCGGCGAGGAGCGCGTCCGAGGCGCCGTCGAACGCCGCTACCGACTGCTCCCGGAGCGTCCACGCATCGGCGCCGACCTGGCAGCGGAGATGACGGTCGAGGACCACCGCCGCGGGTTCGCCGCTGCGATGGCGGTCCTGATCGCCGAGTTCAACGCCTACCTGGACGGTGCTGACGCCGATCCCGTCGCCGACCAGGTCGGCTACCGCCAGGCGGTGCTGTGGCTGAGTCCCACCGAGCTCGCCGAGCTGCTGGGCGAGATGGTCGACGTGCTGCGCGGCTCCATGGCCAACGAGCCCGCACCCGACCGACGGCCCTACGTGCTCAGCCCTGTCCTGTTCCCCCACGAACGGCAGACGCGGCCACCCGCCGACGCCTGATCCCGTCCCGGCAGGTGTCCGACGAGCCGCGGTGGCCCTCGCAGGCCTGCGCTGCCGCGCCGCAGACGTCGGCCGGGGCCCGACCGCCGCGCGCCGTCGTGCCCCCACGCCCCGTGCCGGTCCCGTCCGGTGGTCAGCTCACCGCGGCCTTCGCCGGGTCGAGCTGGGTCTGCAGGCGGTTGAGGTCGTCGATGAGGCCCTGGATCCGGACGCGCTCCGTAGCCGCTGCCGCTTCAGCGGCAGCGGTCGCGGTCGCCCGCTGGGACAGGGCAGCGTGGTCGCGCGTCAGCAGAGCTGCAGCGGCGGACAACGTCTGCTGCGCCGGCGCCAACGGCAGCCTGGTGCCGTCCCACCACGTCCACGACAGCTGGAGTCCGTTACGAGTCGTGGGGGCCATCGCGGCGACCTCGGCGACCTTCGCGTCGTACGCCCGTTGGTAGAACGCCACCGACGCGGCGTCGGCCGCCTGCTGGGCGCGGTCCTGCGCGTTCTTCGTCTCACTCACCGCGAGGGCCGTCGATGCTTGCTGGATCGCGGCGTTCATGCCGTCGAGCAGAGCCAGGTCGGCGGTGTTCACGGCGACGAGCGCGGTCCGGTCCGCGATGAACCGGGTGTAGACGGCCTCCAGCACGGGGTCGACCCCGCCGCCAGGCGCAACGAGGGTGCCGACGTAGGCGAACATCTCCGTCGGACGGTTCTGCGGGTGGGAGCCCACGGAGCCGGCGAGCTCCTTCTGCACGGTGCTGTCCGCCGGGAACGGCGCCACGGCCGCCTCGAGAAGAGGAACCAGCCGGTCCCGTTCCCCCGCCGTGAGCGTCTCCCACGCCGCGTGCAACGTCTCGTGGGCGACGGTCAGCACCGCGAACCCGTGCAGCCGCGGATCGGCGGGCTCGTAGACGACGATCTTGTTCAGACCCGTCAGGTAGCAGCCGACCGCCCCGTCAGCGAGCACGGCCATCGTGGGGGCGTTCACGCACTGGCCGGCAAAGCTCTTGGCGTCCAGCACGCGCGGGGCTGTGCCATAGAAGATCGCACGGCCCTGGGACGACAGGTGCGCCGCGTCAGCCAGCTGCACCGCGGTCGCCGAAGGCGCAGGAACCCGGCCTACCGCTCCGTGCGGGCGCGAGGCGGCGGCGGTCAGCACAGCCGCCGGGTGGTCGCCCGTCACCAGCCACCAGCCGCCACCTAGGACGGCGAACACCACGAGGACCGTGGCCGCTGCCCGCGCCCCGCGGCGTGCGGTCTTGCGGGACGGCACCACCGGGAGCGGTTCGGCCATCCGCCACCCGGTTGGCTGGGTGGCGTTCCCTGCGGCCTCGTCGATCACCCACTGCGGGAGACGACCGCTGGGTGAGCGGGGCAAGTCGTCCGGGATCGGCGCCACAGCGTCACCATCGGCTCGTGGCGACCAGCCGTTGAGCCCGCCGGCGTGGTCGCACCCGAGCCGGGCCGATCAGCGCTCCGGGGCTGGAGGTCGCCTGCCTGACGAACGCCTTGAACGCGCCGTTCAGCGTCGGACGCGCAGTGTCACCACCTGGAAGGGCTTCAGGGTCAGGGACACGCCCTGCTCGGACGTGGTCGCGCTGGTCAGACCCGCCACTTCGGCCGAGTGCCGCTCAAGGAGATCGACGACGGACACCTGACCGGGTCGGTCGAACGCCACGCGCACGGTCGTCCTGCCGCCGCACGACTCGTACAGCCGCACCACCAGGTCGCCCGACCGGTCGTCGGCGAGCTTGACCGCCTCGACGACCACCTGGGGCGTGTCCACGCTCACCACGGCCGGCACCGGGCCGGCGCCGCGCACCCGGCGTGGTGCCAGGTTGGCCCGGTAGCCCTCGCGCACGGCGTCCGGGATCCCGGCGCCGCACAACAGTCGGTAGCCGAAGCTGTGCCGACCGCGGTCCGTCTCCGGGTCGGGGTAGCGGGGGCCGCGCAGCAGCGACAACCGCACGGTGGTGGCCCCGGCGCCGTGCGCGTCACCGGGGGCGCGCCGCGTCACGTCGTGGCCGTACGTGCGCTCGTTGACCAGGGCGACGCCGTACCCCGGCTCCGCCACGTGCAGCCAGCGGTGCGCCGGGATCTCGAACCGCGCAGCGTCCCAGGACGTGTTCGTGTGCGTGGCCCGGTGCACGTGCCCGAACTGCACCTCCGAGGTGGACCGGTCGGCGTGCACGTCCACCGGGAACGCCACCTTGAGCAGCGACTCGCGCTCCTGCCAGTCGACGTCCGTCCGCAGCTCCACGGCGCGCTCCCCGGGTGCGAGCCGGGTGACCTGCTCGAACCGGGAAGCCCCGATGGTCCGCACCACGGTGACGCTCGCCGAGCCGTCGTCGTGCTGCCGGGTCTCGAGGCTGTCCACGGCGTCGAGGTCCCGGGACCTGTTCCGGTAGAACGCGTCGATGTCCCAGGCGTCGAAGCGGTTGGGCAGGTCGGGGTGCAGCTGCAGGACGTTGGCGCGGGATCCGGCCGGGAGCACCTGGCGCCCGGCGCGCAGGTCGGTGACGGTGTCCAACGTCCCGTCAGCGGCGACGTGCACGCGCAGCTCGCCGTTGTCCAGCCACGTCCCGCCGTCGTCGGCCGTCAGCGCGACCGGTGCGGCGTCCGCGGCGACGGCCTTGCCCGCGGCGAGCGCCGGGACGCCGTCACGCGCGTGGGGCGCCGCGTTGAAGACGAGCTCGGTGTCGCCGGTGCCGGCGAGCGCCAGCACGGCGGCGTCGACGAGCGCCTGGGTGCGCGACAGGAGGCCGGCGTACGTCTCGCGCGCCTGCTGGTGCACCCAGGCGATGGAGCTGCCCGGGAGGATGTCGTGGAACTGCAGCAGCAGCGCCTCACGCCAGATCCCGTCGAGCTCGTCGTACGGGTAGTCCAGCCGACCCCGGGACGCCGCCGTCGCCGACCACAGCTCCGCCTCGCGCAGCAGGTGCTCCAGGCGCCGGTTGCCCTCCTTCATCGCCGCCTGGCTGGTGTACGTGCCGCGGTGGAACTCCAGGTACATCTCGCCGGACCACACCGGCGCGTCCGGGAGCTCCTGCTCGGCTCCCTCGAAGAAGGCGCGGGGGCTCTCGACGACGACCCGCGGCGAGCCCTCCAGGTCGGCGACCCGGTGCGCCACCTCGAGCATCTCCCGGGTCGGGCCGCCGCCCCCGTCGCCATAACCGAACGGCAGCAGCGACCGGGTGGCCCTGTCGTGCTCGGCGAGCCTCGCCACGCCCCGGGCGAGCTCGCCGCCGGTCAGCTCCGCGCTGTACGTGTCCGCCGGGGGGAAGTGCGTGAAGACGCGGGTCCCGTCGATGCCCTCCCACCAGAAGGTGTGGTGCGGGAACACGTTGGTGTCGTTCCAGGACATCTTCTGGCTGAGGAACCAGCGGAAGCCGGCGAGCCGGGCGAGCTGCGGCAGCGCCCCGGTGTAGCCGAAGGAGTCAGGCAGCCAGACCTCCTGCGGCTCGACGCCGAACCGCTCCGCGAAGTAGCGCTTGCCGTAGGTGAACTGGCGGACCAGGGACTCCCCGCCGGGCAGGTTGGTGTCCGACTCGACCCACATGCCGCCCACCGGGACGAACTGACCGGCGGCCACCTTGGCCCGGATGCCCTCGAAGACGGCGGGGTGGTGCTGCTCCATCCAGGCGTACTGCTGCGCGGAGGAGCAGGCGAAGACCAGGTCGGGGTACTCGTCGGCGAGCGCGACCACGTTGGAGAAGGTCCGGCTGCACTTGCGGACCGTCTCCCGCGTGGGCCAGAGCCACGCCGAGTCGATGTGCGCGTGGCCGGTGGCGGAGACGCGGTGCGCGCTCGCGGTGGCCTTGGCAGCCAGCACGCCGCGGAGGCGGTCGCGGGCGGCCGGTGCCGTGGCGACGACGTCCCCGAGGGCGAGCTCGTCGAGAGCCGCCTCGAGGGCCGTGCGGATCTCCTGCCGGCGCGGGGACGACTCCGGCAGCGTCTCGGCGAGCTGGTGCAGCACCTGCAGGTCGAGCACCAGGTGCCAGACGTCCTCCTCGAGCACGGCGAGCTCGGCCTGGTCCAGCCGGTAGAGCGGCTCGCGGGGCGCCGTCCGCGGGTCGCCTAGCGCGGTGACCACGCCGGTGAACCGGGGGTTCGCGGCGGCCTCGACGTAGACGTCCACCGGCTCGCCGCCCTCGGCGTCACGCGCGACCGGCACGTAGGCGGTGCGGGGCTCGATGCCCTTCAGCGGCCGGCCGTCGGGCGTGTACGCCAGGCCCTCCGAGCGGAATCCCGGCCCGGACCGCTCGAAGCCGAGGTCGACGAGCAGCTCCACCCGCCGGCCGCGCATCCGGTCCGGGACCTGGCCGCGGAACCGGAACCACGTCGTCGACCAGGGCGGTCCCCAGCGGTCGCCGACGGCGAACGGCTCGTACTGCGCACCGAGGGCCTCCGCCGCCGGCACCGGCTCGCCCGGGAGGTGCAGGGCGGCCACCTCGACGGGCTCGCGGTCGCCGTAGACCGCGGGGACGAGGCGTTCGAGGAGGATGCGCTCGATCCGCATGGTGAGGGACTGCACGGCCCGGTGCATGGTGACGACTCCCGTGGGCGACGGACGTGGAGAACCCCGTCGTCATCGCTCGACTCTGGGATCGTAACCAGCACGAAATCATGGCGCTTTGCTGCGGTCAACCCGAGCGGCGCAATGCCCCACGCTGATCTCAACGCACTAACGTGGTGACGTTCTCACACCGACCGACCAGCGGAGTGCACGTCGTGCCCGAGAGATCCGAGCGACCCGTCGCCGACCGTCCCCACCAGGTGCTCGCGCTGGCCCACCGGGGCGTGGTCGAGGGGTTCTACGGTCCGCCGTGGTCCCACCAGGACCGGCTGGACCACCTGCGCTTCTCCGCCGAGCACGGGCTGAACTCCTACGTGTACGCACCGAAGGACGACCCCTACCACCGGGCGCTCTGGCGCGAGCCGTACCCGGACGACCGCCTGGCGCTGCTCGCGGAGCTCGCCGAGGAGGCGGAGCGGAACGGTGTGCGGTTCGTCTACGGGATCGCCCCCGGCCTGACGATGCGGCTCGACGACCCCGCCGACCAGGAGGTGCTGCACCGCAAGGCGGCCCAGCTGTGGGACGCCGGCGTGCGGCACTTCGCCCTGCTGTTCGACGACCTCCCGGCCGAGCTGACGGCCGACAGGCTGCCGCTGGAGCGGCCGACGGAGTGGCTCGGCGCGCGGCACGGCGCGGTGTGCCGCGCCTTCGCCGAGGGCTTCCTCGCCCCGCGCGGCGTCCACGAGCCGCTGCCGATGGTGCCCACCGACTACGCCGGTACCCAGGTGAGCGCGTACCGGACGGGCCTGGCGACCACGCTCCCCGAGACCTCGCCGGTGTGGTGGACGGGTTCCGACATCGTCGTCGGCTCCGTCTCGGAGCCCGAAGTGACCGCGGCAGCAGCCGCGTTCGACCGCCCCCTGCTGCTCTGGGACAACTTCCCGGTCAACGACTTCGACCCCTCCCGGGCGTTCCTGGGGCCGCTCGTCGGGCGGTCGAGCGGAGCCGCCCACGGCCTCGTCGGGCTGCACGCCAACCCGATGGCGTCGGCCGTCGCGTCACGGCTCGCGCTCGCCACGGTGGCCGAGTACGCGTGGAACCCGGACGGCTACGACCCGGACGCCGCGGCGGAGCGCGCGCTGGCGGCGGTGGCCGGCCCGGACGCGGACGCGCTGCGCCCTCTGGTCAGGGCGTGCAGCACCTGGCCGCCGGACGTCGCGGGCGACGAGGAGCTGACGGCGCTCGCCGAGCGCATGCTCGGCCCTGACCGGGCGGCGGCGCACGCGGCGACGCTCCGCTGGCGCGAGCGGATGGCGGCGCTGGCCCAGATGCCGCCGGGGCAGGGCCGGCTCGCGGAGGAGCTGAGGCCCTGGTCGCACGCGGGTGCCGCGATGGGCGCCGCCGGCTGCGCCGCCGCCGACCTGCTGCTCGCCACCCTGGGGCGCGTCCCCGGCGACGCCCGACGTCCGCTCGAGGCCCGGGCGCGCGACGCGCTGGACCGTGCCGAGCGCCACTACCCGAACGTGCTGCGCGGCCTGGTCCCCCCGCTGGTCCGCGCGCTGCTGCCCGCCGCCGGCGACGACCCGGTGACCGACGAGCCGTGGGCGCTCCTGGTGACCGGTAGGCGGCCGACCGCCGGAGAAGAGCAGATCGAGGCGCTGCTGCACCGCCACGGGCTGCGTGTGCGGCGCGCGCCGGACGGCTGCGGTGACCCGCGGCTCGTCGTCGTCCTGCCCGGCGCGGGCCCCGACGAGGTGGCGGCTGCGGCGGCCCTGCCCCACCCGCTGCTGGCGGCGGCCCACCCGGTCACCGCGGGCCTGGCGGTCCGGACCGGTGTGGTGCACCGGGAGACCGCGGTCACCATCGTCGCTCCCGACCACGCGCTGGCGGACGGTCGCAGCGGGCGGGTGGTGGTGCATGAGGGCCCCGCCATGGCGCGATGGACGGAGCCCGGACCCGATGCCGTGGTTGTCGCGGTGGCGGAGGAGGAGCACCGACCGGTGCTGGTGCACCACCCGCAGGGCGCCCGGCTGACGGACGGCGGCACGGCGCCGGCCGACCGCGTCACGACGTACCTCGGGCCGGACGGTCTCGCGCCGTGGTTGACGGCACCCGCGGGGCTGGCGCTGGTCGACGCGGCCGTCGCGTTCCTGCTCGGTGGTGCTGCGGTGCGCTGAGCCGGGGTCAGAAGGGCTGCTCCGCCAGGTCGGGGTCGAGCAGCGCCTGCTCGCAGGCGAGCAGCAGCACGCCGACGCTCCACGCGTGCGACAGCGTGAGCACCATGCCCTTCGGCTGGAAGCAGGCGGTCTGGTAGTAGCGCTCGGTCACCATCCCGCGGTACGCATTCACCTCGCCGTCGAACCGCGGCACCAGCTGACGGAAGCACGCGAGGGTCTCCCGGGCGCGCTCGACGTACAACGGGTCCCCGAGCGCGCGGGACAGCTCCGCGAGCTCGGCGCTGCAGACGAGGCCGTAGGAGTGCAGGTGCTGGTTGGACGGCGAGGCGTTGTCCGCACCGCGCGTGCCGAAGTCGTAGCGCTCGAGCAGCGTGCCCGGCGGGAACGTGACGTCGTAGGTGTACCGGAACGTCAGCGTCCAGTCCGCGGCGCGCCGGGCCAGCCGCAGCCACCGCGCATCACCCGTGCGCCGGTGCAGGGCCATGTACGCCATCACCGCGACGTAGCCGTCCTCCGAGCTCGGCGCGAGGTCCACGTCCTCCGGCGCGCCGTTGAGGAACTCCTCCTCGACGAACTGCGCGTAGTACTCGCCCGCCCGCTCGGAGGCCCGCAGGTAGGCACCGTCCGCGCCGTCGGCACCGTCCCACCGGCCCGCCTCCGCGAGCGCCCCGACCCACGCGAGCCCGGCCGCCCCCTCCCAGGACAGCACGGAGCCGTTCACGGCGTGGTGCGCGCTGCCGAGGTTCCCGTCGCCGCGCTGCCGCGCCACCACCGCGTCGAGGTTCGACCGCACGGCGCGCACCCAGGAGGAGCGCTCACGGAGGTCGTCGCCCAGCTCCAACGCCCGGACCAGGAACTGGGTGGCCTCCGCGAGCGTGCGCGAGTGCAGCGCGCCCTGGACCGGCGACCAGCTCTGCGACCAGCCGAGCCCGCGGTACCAGACGCCCCAGAACGTCCCCGACGGCGACAGCTCGGCGCAGATGTGGTCGATCACCCGCAGGGCCGCCGCGGTGTACGGCTGGTCGACCGCCCGCCGGCCGTGCACCAGCAGCGCGTAGGCCCACGGGATCCCGCTGACCCAGCCGACGTGCATCGCCGGCCGGTCGAGGCTCGCGCCGTCGGCCCCGCTGATCCCCCGGTCGAACGCCGCGGTCTCCAGGAGCACGCCCGGGTCGGGGTCGTAGTGCCAGCGCCAGAGCCCCTCGGCGGCGATCGCCGCGCTCTCCCCGATCCCCGACCAGGGCCGCAGGCGGGCCAGCCGACGGTTGTGCCGGTGCTGCTCGGCGAGCACGGCGGCGTAGCCGTGCCGGTCCGCGGACAGCCCGTACGCGGCGAACGTGACGGTGGTCCGGGCGCCCGGCTCCCACCGGAACGTGCTCAGCTCCGCGGTGCGCGGTGTGGCGGACCCGTCGTAGCTCAGCGGCTCCTCGCGGAACGGGAACGTCAGGTGCACACGGCCCGCGCCCGCGCGCGCGTCGTGCGCGAAGCCGACGCCCGTCATGCCGACGTCGCTCAGCTCCGCGGCGACCAGCGCCACGCCGCCGCCGCTGGTCCAGGCCAGGACCGCCGGCGTCGACGCCCGGTCGGCGCGGAACGCCCAGCGGTCGCTCACCATCTCCTGCAGGTCCAGCGACGCCGGCGCGAACCGGGGGAACAGCCGGGCGCAGCCCGCCGGCCGGTTCTCGCCGTAGAACACCCCGGGCACCAGCCACCAGGGCGGCTCCGGGTCGGTCGGCAGGTCGACGGCGATGCGCAGGCACGCGTCCACGGGCTGCGTCCCGGTGCACCGGACGTCGACCCGCACCTCCCGGCGGCCGGTCGACGAGGGCGCCGACCAGCGTGCGGACACCTCCAGGCCGAGCGCCGAGCCGGTGGCGTGCACCGCGGACCCGCCGTCGGACGTCACCCGCACGGGCGGCACGGGGACCGTCCGGCCGTCGGGCACCACCAGCTCGGCGACGGCGGCGACCTCGCCGACCACGCCGCCGTCCGGCGCCCGCAGGGTCAGCACCGGATCCTCGGAGGTCACGACCCGTCGCGTCCTTCCGCGTCCCGCGCCTCGAGCTCGGCCGGGTTCGGCGCGTCCGAGTCGTCCGGCGTCGGTCCGGTCGACTCGACGCCCTCGACGGCCGGCGCGAGCGGCAGGACGTCCGCCGGCGCAGCGGGGGTCTCCGCCAGCGGCCACTCGACGAGGTCGACCTCGACCATCGGACCGCCGTCGGCCGGCAGGCGGAAGGTGCGGATCTGGCTCGGGCCCAAGTCGGCCTCCACCACCCGGCCGACCAGGGGGAGCTCGATGCGGGCGCGGGTCGGGGAGCCGGTCGTCTCGACCGCGCGGACCACGAGGTCCGCCGCGGCACCGTCCGGGACGTCCTCGCTGCCCTTGACCGCGGTCACCATGACGGCACCGCCGCCGTCGGACGCGTAGCTCTGCCGGTCCGGCAGCGGGCCGGGGTGGAAGCTCTCCAGCATCGCCCGCACCGGCGAGCCCAGCTCGGCGGCACGGCGGCTCAGGCCCGCGGTGCGCCAGTCGCCGTCGTGCGGCACCAGGCGGTAGCGGAACCGCTGGATGCCCTGGTCCTGGAACGAGTAGATGCCGTCGGGGTCGAGGGCGCGGGGGTCGTGCCACGAGTACACGGGGCTGCGCAGCGCCGTGATGCCGATGCTGGCGGACGCCTCGGCGGAGGCGGGCGACACGTCGTACCCGTGCTTGGCGTCGTTCACCACCGCCAGGCCGGCACGGCGGCCCTGCACCTCCCCGGTGACGTCGACCCACGACTGACCCGGGTGCTCACCGGCGTCGACCGGTCGGGTGGTCGAGCCGAACGGGATCTCGTAGGTGGCCGTCGGGTCGGTGATGCCCACCGGGAACCGCGTCTTCAGCAGGTGCGCCTGCTCGCGCCAGTCGATCGTCACCTGGACCTCGAGGTAGTCGTCCGCGTGGCCGAGCACCAGCTCCTCGACCATCGTGGACCTGCCCCACTCGCGCTCCACCCGCAGCCTTGCGCGCAGGGGGCCGCTCTCCCGGAGCAGCACCCGGACGGTGCGCATCTCGTCGCCGGGCCAGGCGTAGGAGACGACGTGGTGGCCCCACGTGTCGGTCGGGTCCTGGCACACCTGGGTGTGCGGGCCGGCGGCGCCGGCCAGCAGGTCGACCCCCGAGCGCTTGTCGAGGAGCGAGGTGAGCCAGCCGGTGCCAGGGTCGACCTCGACCCGCAGCAGGTCGTTCTCCAGGACGGTCTCGCTCGCTCGCAGCACGCCGGGGGGACGGCCGGTGCGGACCGCGCCCCAGGGTGCGGCGCCGGGGCGCAGGCGGTAGAGCCGGAAGCCGAGCGGCGGCACGTCCGCCTCGAGGACGGTCGCGTGCCGGCCCTGGTCGTTGGTCGTCGCCACGGACTGCACGCGCTGCGAGAGCACCAGCCCGCCGTCGCCGTCAACCACGTGGATGCCCTGCGGCTGCGAGCCGTACTGGAGCTCCACCGCCGTGACCACCCGCCACGGGTGGGGGTTGAACACGAGCACCGGCTGCGTGCCGTCCTCGAGCGGGATCTCCACCTGCCGCGCGATGACGTTGTGCGTGCGGGTGATGATCCGCTTGGAGATCGCGACCGCCTCGCCCAGCTGGTCGCGCGCGTCCTCGTAGGCCGGCTCGATCGCCGATCCCGGCAGCACGTCGTGGAACTGGTTGAACAGGATCTGCTTCCACGCCCGGCCCAGGTCCTCGCGCGGGTAGTCCAGCCCGAACGCCAGCGCACCGACCGCCGCCCAGCGCTCGGCGTTGAGCACCGCCGCCTGCGCCCGCCGCTGCCACAGCTTGATGCCGGAGTGCGCCGAGTAGCAGCCGGCCGCGTGCAGCTGCAGGTCGGTCCGCCACACCGGCAGGTCCTCGAGGCCGTCGGCCCCGATCCGGGCGGCGAGCTCGTCGAAGTAGCGCCGCGGCGACGACATCGTCATGGCTCCGAACGTCCCCATCCGGTCGTACCGGTGGATCGAGTCGATGTTGGCGCGGGTGGGACCCCCGCCGTGGTTGCCCACGCCGTAGAACACCATCACGTCGCCCAGGTCGCGGTCGAGCGTGCCGAGCGCCTTGTCCGCCTGGCCGGCGACGTCGCCGGGGGCGCTGCAGTACTCGAAGGGGATCCGGTAGCCGAGCACCCGGGAGCCGTCGGGCGACTCCCACCAGAACGCGGTCGCGTCGAGCGAGTTCTCGTGCGGGCCGGGCCGCAGGAAGCAGTAGGAGTCCATCCCCTGCCCGCGCAGGATCTGCGGGAGCATCCCGTTGTGCCCGAAGGGGTCGGCGTTCATGCCGACCGTCGCGATCACCCCGAGCTTCTCCTTCAGGTACCGCTGGCCGTACAGCCCCTGCCGGACGAACGACTCCCCCATCGGCAGGTTGCAGTCCGGCTCCACCCACCAGCCGCCGACCATCTGCCAGCGCCCCTCGGCGACCCTGCGGCGGATCCGCTCGAAGAGTTCAGGGTCCGACTCCTCCACCCAGGACAGCAGCACCACCTGGTCGCAGGTGAAGACGAAGTCCGGGTACTCGTCCATCCGGTGGATCGCCGACCAGAACGTGGCCCGCGCCTCCTGGTAGCCCTCCTGCCACGGCCACAGCCACACCGGGTCGAGGTGCGCGTTGCCCACCATGTGCAGGGTGCGCGCCGGGGCGGCGAGGGGCCGCACCGGGCGGGGCGGCGCCGGCTGCCGGCCGAAGGCGGCGTTCGCGACGGGCGCCTCCGGGCTCCGCCGGTCGGCACGGGGAGCGCGGCTCATCGGGACGCCCCCGAGCCGGCGGCCCAGCTGTCCGCCACCTCGGAGATCACGTGCAGCATCACGGTGTGCATCTCCTGGATCCTGGGGGTCTCGTGCGACGGTGCCAGCAGCACGTGGTCGGCGAGGGCCGCGGCCGGGCCGCCGTCGCCGCCGGCGAACAGCAGCGTGGTCGCCCCGCGGTCGCGCCCGGTGGCGAGGGCCCGGACGACGTTCGGCGACCGCCCGCTGGTGGTGAAGCCGACGACCAGGTCGCCCGGCCGGGCGAGGGCCTCCACCTGGCGGGAGAACACCTCGTCGAACGCGTAGTCGTTGGCGATGCAGGTCATGCTGCTCGGGTCCGTGGACAGCGTGACGGCCGGGAGCGGACGGCGGTCCCGCTTGTAGTGGCCCACGAGCTCGCCGACCAGGTGCTGGGCGTCGGCGGCGCTGCCGCCGTTGCCGAACGCGTAGAGGAACCCCCCGCGGGCGAAGGTCGCGCACAGCAGATCGGCCACGACGTGCACCTGGTCGGCCAGGCCCACCAGGGCGGTGGCCGCGGCGACGTGGTCCTGGAGCTGGTCGGTCAGCAGGTCAGACATGGGACAGCTCCTCGAGCCCGTCGAAGGCGACCGCGGCCGCACCGACCACGCAGACGACGTCCCCGAGCGCGGCGAGCTCGACGCGGGCGGCCTGCGCCGCGGGCGGCATCGCCTCCCGGGCCACCACGTCGCGCACCGGCTCCAGCAGCAGGGCGCCGGACCGCGTCACGCCGCCGCCGAGCACCACGAGGTCCGGCTCGAACACGTTGACCAGGTCGGTGACGGCGCAGCCGAGCAGGTCCACCGTCTCGTCCCAGACCTCCGTGGCGAGCCGGTCCCGCGCGGCGGCCGCGGCCGCGACGTCCGCCGCGGTCACCGCCGGCAGGCTCCGCAGCGACGACGGGCCAGGCCGGGAGAGCCGCTCGGCAGCGCGCTCGGCGATCGAGGTCCCGGAGACGTAGGCCTCGACGCAGCCCCGACGTCCGCAGGAGCAGAGCCGGCCACCGCGCTGCAGGGTCAGGTGACCGAACTCGCCGCCGTTCCCGGCGGCTCCGTGGTGCAGCCGACCGTCGATGACCGCGCCGCCGCCGACGCCGGTCGAGACCGTCAGGTAGAGCATCGTCGTCGTGCCCCTCCCTGCGCCGTAGCGGAACTCGCCCAGCGCCGCGGCCGTCGCGTCGTTCTCCAGCATCGCCGGGACGCCGAACTCGGCGGTCGCCAGGTCACCCACCGGCACCCCCAGCCAGCCCGGCAGGTGCGGGGGGCTGAGCAGCACCCCGGAGGCGGGGTCGAGCGGACCGCCGCAGGAGATGCCGACGGCGCGGACGGGGCCGAGCCCTGCCTGCGCCATCGAGCGCCGGCCCATGTCGAACAGGTGCGCCAGCACGGCCGACGGACCGGTCTCGCGCCGCGTCGGCTCGATCAGCAGACCGTGCACCGACCCGTCGGGCGTCACGACTCCCACGGCGAGCTTGGTGCCGCCGATGTCGAGCGCCAGCACGGCCGGGCCCGCACCGTCCGAGTGGTCCGGAGAGGCCGGTCCCGCGCTGGTGAGGGGCACGTGGCCTCCGTCCCTGCTCCGCCGCTGCCGCGGCTCCGCGACCGGTGTGTGTGGTGTCGATGTGACAACGATCCCACAAGGCTAGGGACGGGTTCCCGGCGCGTCAAACGGGAGGACGTCGACGATCGCCTCCGCCTGCTGCCCGAGCATCAGGTCGCCGACCCGCACGTCGGCAGCCACCCGGGCCCGGGTCTGCGGCGCACCGACGCGCACCTGCCAGGTCACCGCCCCGGAGGCGGAGGGGTCCAGGCTGACGTGGCGCTCGTCGGGCTGCGACACGGACCACCCGTCGGGCACCACCAGCCGGACCGCTGCCTCGGCCGCCTGCGGGAGCGGGTTGCGCACCGTCGCGGTCAGCTCGCAGGTGGCACCGGCTGCGACCGCCGAGAGGTACGGCGTCAGGTGGACCAGCACGCTGTCGGCGCCCAGGTCGAGCTCGTCGAGCGGCAGCAGCTCGTGGTGCAGGCGGACCAGCTCCTCGCCCTCCTCCGTGAGCATGTCGAGGTACGCCTGGTCGACCCAGCGCGGCTCCCAGTGCCCGCTCACCATCACGCCGGGAGCAACCCGGCGGTAGAGCGCGGCGCTGGCGCGGTAGTCCTCGATCCGGAACAGGTTGCGGTACTGGTAGTTGAGGACCTCGCGGCGATGCCCCGGGATGCCGAGACCCTCCTGCTGGTCGCCGGTGACCAGCACCTTCACCCCGTCGACCACCAGCTCGAACGCCGCGGCGTAGAGGGTGTGGCCCGGGAGCTCGTGCACCGTGATCTCGTACTCGCGCCACGTGAACGTGCCACCGACCGGCAGCACGCGGTCCACCCGGATCGGGTCCCACCACTGGCACGGCAGGTCGTGCACCATCGGGGCCTCGAGCACCGGGGCTACGTTCGACGGCGCCCACACCTGCGTGCCCTCGACCTCGCGCAGCAGGTTCAGGCCGGCGACGTGGTCGTCGTGGTAGTGGGTGGGCAGGGCCACCTCGATCGCCGTCACGCCGTACTGCTCGCGCAGGGCCGGCAGGGACGCGAGCCACGGGCGCCGCGCCGCGCGGTCGCCACCGGGCGGCAGGCCCGTGGTCATGTCGTAGCCGTAGTCGATCAGCAGCGCCGCCCCGCTGGCCGACAGCAGCACGTAGCTGCAGGCGTTGCTGGTGCGGTTGAGCAGCAGGTGCTCGGTCACCAGCACGTAGGGCTCGGACATGCGGGTCTGCAGGTCCCACGGGTACGGCCGCCGCGAGTCGACGTAGGCGCGCATCCGGGTGGCCAGCAGGCCGAGGGCCTCCTGGGGGTCCGCCATCGCCTCGCCGTGGGACGGCAGGAGCTCGTCCAGCTGCAGGCGCATGAGCGCGTAGCAGCTCAGCACCGTCATCGCCGGACCCTCGTTCTCGGTGTACGACCACTGGGTCGCGGCCAGCGACCACACCTTGCCCGGCGCGTAGACCAGGTCACCGGTGAAGGCGAGCCGACGGCCGTCGCGGTCCACGACGTACGTGACGGACCCGGTGGTGTGGCCGGGCGTCGGGTACGTCTCGACGCGCACCCCGCCGTAGTCGGCGGAGCGGTACTCCGGCACCACGCCGGCCACGGGGACGGGCTCGAGCAGGGAGAACCGGTCCTGGCGGAGGTTGTAGTCGTTGTAGAGCTGCCGGGTGCGCCACATCTCGTCGACCCGGTCGAACAGGTCCCGCTCGACCGGCGGCACGTGGATCCGCACGCCGGCGGCGACCGCCCGCGGCAGACCCTGGCCCTGGTCGCGGTGGTGGTGCGTCATCAGCACGTCCGTCAGCCGGTCCACGCCCATCTCGGCGAGATGGTCGAGGACGGCGCCGGAACCGAAGTCGACGGCGACCGCGGTCCGCTCCCCGCCGGGTCGGGGCTCCGCCGACAGGACGACGTAGACGTTGCAGGTGTCGCGAAGACGGAACACGCCGGGGTGGACCTCGACGACCGGGCTGATCACCCGCGTCATGGTAACGATCCCAGAGAAGCAGGACAACGGACGCGGCGCCTGGTGGCACGGACCTCACCCGGTCGGCCGCACCGCGGCCACCGGCCCGCGCTCACAGGCTGAGCACCTGCCCCTCGTCGCACAGCCGCGCCTGCAGGGCGACGACGTCGACCGCCTGGACGGACCGGCCGGAGGCGGCGGCCGTCGCGGCCGCGAGGCCCGCCGCGTGGCCGAGCATCTGGTACTGCACCTCCATGCGGATCGAGCTGAACGCGACCTGCGACGCGGAGACGCACACGGGGACCAGCAGGTTGGCGCAGTCCTCGAAGCGCGGGACGATCGCGCGGTACGGGATCGGGTAGGGCGGCACGGGCACCGAGAAGTAGCCCTCGTTGACCACCGTGGCGACGGGCCGGGGATGCTCCGGCTCCCACTGCCACGTCCGCTGCACCTCCCGCACGTCGAGGTGGTACGAGCCCATGGCCACGACGTCGCACCAGCGCCGGGTGCCCAGCAGGTCGTGCTCGGTGAGCACGACCTCGCCGGTCATCCGGCGGCCCTCCCGCACGTACAGCTGGTGGGGCAGATGGCCGGAGTCCGTGAACTCGTCGGGCGGCAGTCCCCAGCGCGCCAGCTCCGTGCGGACGCCCGCGGGCACCGCCGGGTCGTTGGCCAGGAACCAGAGCAGGTCCTCGGCATGATGCAGGTGGTGCAGGCGCAGCTCCTCGCGGCGGTCGGGCCCGGCGTCCGGGTACTCCCATGCGGAGCCGTCCAGCACGTTGAGCGAGAAGGGGCCCAGCGAGTTGGCGTCGCACTTGCCGCCCGGGAGGTTCGGCTCCAGGCCGAGCAGGTCGCCGGCCCGCGGCTCGACGTGGCACCGCGCCCACCGGTCGAAGAGCCGGCGACCCAGCTCCCAGTGGGCGTCCTGGTACCCGGCCCGGCGGCGGAACGGGATGCGGTCCGGCGCGGTGGTCAGGCAGACGCGGTAGCCGTAGGCCATCACGCCGCCGTCGCCCGACCCCACCGGCGCGAGCGGTCCGGGCCGGAGCTGGTCCAGCAGCGGCCCGTCGTCCAGGCCGGACGGGTCGTCCCGGAACGGTGACACCCAGTCCGGCATCGAGTGCCGGCCGGGACGGATCTCCTGGCGTCCCGCCCAGCGCTCGCCGTGCAGCGCCCGGCTCTCGCGTCCGACGGCGTACGGCACCCCCGCACCGGCCAGCACGTCCCCCTCGTACCCGGCGTCGACGAACACGGGCGCGGACACCGTGGTGCCGTCGGCCAGCCGCAGCGCGCAGATGCGACCGTCCGCCGCGTCGACGCCGCCGAGGGCCGCGCCCGTCACCAGCTCGACGCCGGCGCTCTCCAGCCAGTCGAGGAAGATCGCCTCCGCCACCCGTGGCTCGGGGCCGGCCCAGGTGCCGACGCCGACGCCGTAGCGGTCGGCGACCGCCCGGCGGAAGCGTCCCGCGAGACCTCCGACCACCCGCGGGTCGCCCACGTCCGTGTAGCCCAGGCCGCCGGACGTCATCCCGCCGAGGTGCATACCCGGCTCGGGCAGCAGCACCTGCGCACCGGCCTCCGCGGCGGCGACGGCCGCGCACACCCCCGCCGAGGTGGCCCCCCAGACGACGACGTCGGCCGAGCGGACCGTCACGGCACGCCTGCAGGCTGCGACCCCACGAGCGCGGTCCGCTGCGCGCGATAGGTGCGCCAGGTCGCCGCGACCAGCGCCAGGTCGTCGTCGCGCAGCGGCTCCTGCGTCCTGTCGATGCGCTCCGCGTAGTACAGCGCCGGCACGCCGAAGGCCGCCTGCGCCGCGACGTAGCTGCGCCACTGGGCCCGGTCCGGCATCGGCCACTGGTCGGTGTCCACCAGGTGGTGCGGCAGGGACGCCGTCGCCACGGCGTGCCGGAAGCGCAGCTGGTCGGCGACGGGAACCGGCCTGCCGGCCACGTCCCGCTCCAGCACGTCGTTGAGCCGCACCATGTCGCACACGTCCCCGAACGAGGGGTGCGGCGTGTGCGTCACGACGAGCGCGTCCGGCTTCACCTCCTTGGCGGCCCGGTACAGCGCCTCGAGCAGCGCGTGCAGCCCGGCGACGCCCCACGTGGTCGCCCCGCCGTCGGGCTCACGGTGGGGCACCAGACCGGTGCCGGCGGGGCTGCGCTGGGTGAAGTCCACCTTGAACCCGTCCGCGTCCAGGCCGTCGGGGCCGAGCAGCCGCCCGACGATGCGGCGCACGCCCTCCAGGTAGGCCGGGTTGCCCGGGTCCGCCGCCACCGCGTGGCCGGTCACGTCCCGCACGCACCAGTCGGCCGGCAGGCCGTCCGCGTCCCACGCCTTCCACCACAGCAGCACCCGCTGGTGCCGCTCGTGCCGGGCGCGGATCCAGCCGCGCAGGTCCGGCCACCGCTGCGGGTCCGGCTCCGCGCTGCCGTACGCCGCCTGCCAGCGGTCGTCGACCACCACCGTGCCCGGCACCACGTCGTGGGCGGCGAGGTGGTCCAGGAGCTCGTCGTACACGTCCTGCCGGGCGAGGTCCGCTGCGACCGGCAGCCCATCGGGCACCACCGCCGACGGCAGGTCGGCGAGGAAGAGCGGATGGGTCAGGGGGTCGCCCGGCAGCGGCGCACGGGCGCACTGCGCACCCCAGCCGCAGAAGATCGGCTCGGCCCACCAGTCCGCCGGTGCCGGGCCGGCCGCCGGGGCGAAGTCGCGGGAGACGAGGTCGTCGCGGTAGCGGGCCAGAGCCGACCACGGGTCGGGCACGGGCCGCAGGACCAGGGTGGGGGTGGTGAGCTCCTGCTGGACGACGGTGTGCCCGTCGTAGTCCAGCTCGAGGTGGAAGCCGCCGTCCGACGGCTGGTAGCGCAGCTCGGTGAACCGGAGAGCGGAGACCGGCGCCAGCACGGCGAGCGACAGCCACGGGCCCGCCGGCACGTCGGTCGCACCGTCGGCGAGGCTCCGCCCGAGCGCCAGGCACAGGGGCGGCGGCGAGAACACGCCGTGCAGCCGCCCCGGGAGGGCGTCGCCGAGCACCCCGAGCGTCGCCGGCGCGTGCGCCGGCCGGACGACGTCGACCGGTTCGGTGGGAGTGGGCACGTAGACCGAGGCGAACTCGATGCCGGAGCGGAAGGAGCCGCAGGCACCGGACCTCAGTGCGGCGCGCCCGCCGAGCAGCCGCACGGTGGACACCCGGCCCTGGCCCTCGACATGCACCGTGACCTCGACCCGGTCCTCGAAGCAGCGCAGCACGGTGGTGCGGTGGTCCCACGCGGTGCTGTCGGTGGTGAGCCGCACCTCGACCACGAACCCGTCGTGCGTCGGCGTCGCGCCGTCGTCCGCGAGGGTCCGGACGACGGGCGCGCCGACGTCCACCGACTCGTCCGGCACGTCGACCCGGTCCACCGACGCGAGCAGGCTGAGCCGCGCCCAGATGCGGCCGTCGGGCTCGGCGAGGATCGCCTCGGGCGGGGCGGATCGGACCTGCAGCACGTAGTCGCGCGCCGCGACGGTGTGCGTACCCGGTCCGTTGATCAGCTGCATGGGACGTCTCCGTGGTGGGTCGAGGTCAGCCGAAGGGGGTGATCGCCGGGAGCCGGTCCGGCAGCGTGCCGGTCCTCGCTATCTCGGCGTAGAGCAGGCCGGAGTCCTTCACCGTCCGCCGGCCGGTCGGGTAGTCGACGTGCACCAGGCCGAACCGCGGCCGGTAGCCCAGCGCCCACTCGAAGTTGTCCAGCAGGGACCAGTGCAGGTACCCGAGCACCCGCGCCCCGGCCCCGATCGCGTGGTGCACCGCCCGCAGGTGCCCGAGGAGCAGCTCGGTGCGACGCACGTCGTGCACGCGGCCGTCGTGGGTGGGGCCGTCGCCGAACACGCCCCCGTTCTCCGTCACCATCGACGGCACCCCGTACTCGCGCTCGATGCGCACCAGCAGGTCGCGCAGGGCGTCGGGCACGATCTCCCAGCCCTCGTCGCTGCGCGGGTTGTCGTCGGTCGCAGTGACCACGCGCCAGGGGAACGCCCGGTCGGGACCGACCGGGGCGGCCGCGACGACGCGCCGCGTGTAGTAGTTGACGCCGACGAAGTCGCTCCGGCCGGCGATCGCGGGCTCGTCGCCCTCCCGCACCACGTCGTCCACGCCGTGGCCCAGCGCCCGCTCCCAGTGCGCGCGCATGTCGGCGGGGTACCCCTGGCCGAGCAGGGCGTCGAGGTACCACCGGTTGACGTACCCGTCGGAGCCCCACGCCGCCGCCCGGTCCTCGGGGGCGTCCGTCGCCGGGTCGCACGGGAACAGGCTCAGCGCGGCGCCCACCTGTGCCCGCCCCGAGGCGGCGTGCAGCACGTCCGCCGCCCGACCGTGGCCGAGCAGCACGTGGTGGGCCGCCCGGAACGCGGCGTCCAGGTCGGCGACCCCCGGCGCGTGCAGGCCGAGCTGGTAGCCGAGCAGCGAGACGATCCACGGCTCGTTCTGGGTGATCCACCACGTGACACGGTCCGCGAGGCGGTCCGCGACCGCGGACGCGTACTCGCCGAACGCGTCGACGGTGGACCGGCCCGCCCAACCGCCGTCGCGCATCAGCTCGGACGGCATGTCCCAGTGGTTGAGCGTGACCACCGGGGTCGCGCCGCGCTCGAGGAGCGCGTCGACCAGCCGCTCGTAGTGGTCCAGGCCGCGCTGCTCCACCGGACCGCGGCCGGTCGGCAGCACGCGCGACCAGCCCACGGAGAACCGGTACGCGCCCAGGTGCAGGTCGGCGACCAGCTGCACGTCGTCGGCCCACCTGCGGTAGGAGTCGCACGCGATCGAGCCGTCGCCGCCGCCCTCGACGGCACCGGGCCGGGCGGTGAAGTCGTCCCACACCGACCGGCCGCGGCCGTCGGCGGTCAGGCTGCCCTCCGTCTGGTAGGCGGAGGTGGCGGCGCCCCACAGGAAGCCGTCGGGGAACGTCGTGCTCATGTGCGCGGGGTCCTCTCCAGGTCGATGCGTACGGGCGGTGCGTTCCAGGACTCGAGCCGCAGCGCGCGCCCCTCGGGCGGGGCGTCGACCCAGTCGACGCGGTAGGTCCGTGCGGTCCCCGGCAGCAGCGGCCGCGGGTCGCCGGACGGCACCGCCCAGCCGGGCGCCTCGAACGGACGGTCGTCCGCCAGGGTCAGACCGACCACGGCCGGGCCGCTCCGGTGGACCACGTGCACCAGCACCTGGTCGTCGTGCGGGACCGCCGTCACCTCGACGGCGGAGGGCGCGAGGTCCAGGAGGGGCGCCCAGGTCGACGCCGTCGAGGTGAGCACCAGCTCGTGGTCGACGAGGTCCCCGTCAGGCCCCTCCCACAGCGCCTCCCACAGGAGCATGGCGTCGGGCGGCAGCCCGTCCGCCGGGACCTGGAGCGCCCCGACCGGCACGGGGTCGCCCACGGCGTGCCCGACGGTCCACCGTCGCTCGCCCAGCACGTCGCCCGCCAGGGTCCGCAGGCGGGCGGTGACCACCGAGCCGGCCGGGCGTCCGACGCCGGACCACAGCCACAGCTCGGCGTCCAGCGCGGGGTCCCCGCCCAGCACGGACGTGGGGGCCTGCACGGTCACCCGCTCCGCGGCGAAGGCCCTGGTCACGGCATGGAAGGCCGGCTTCGGGTCGCCGCGGTGGTCCACGCTGCTGGTGCACCAGGCGTTCGGGTAGGACTCGGCCAGCTGCCACGGCAGCACCAGGGAGCAGCGCGGCCAGCGGCGGCGGTCCGCCTCGACGGCGTACGCCAGCCCGGTCGCCTGCAGCAGCTGGCTGGCCCGCCGCAGCTGATCGAGGTCCGTGAGCCGGTCGCCGAAGCTGCGCGCGACCAGCGGGGCGTTGTCCCACCAGTCACCCAGGTGCCGGTACACCGGGTTGCTGCGGTCGGCCGGCCAGCGGTCCGACGGCGGCACCAGGTGCTCGAGCAGGCGCCGGTTCGCCATGCCCTCCACGCCGAACTCGGTGTGCGCCAGCGCGGTCGCGGAGTCGTAGAGCCGGTGCTGCTCGCGCAGGCCCTGGTGCTCCCAGGGGCCGTGCACGTCGTGATGGTCCTCGGGTCGCGCGCCGCCCTGGCCCGGTCGGTAGTGGAACACGGGGCCGGACGGCGAGGTCGGCAGCCAGCTCCGGCCGGGGTCGAGGCGGGCGACCACCTCGTGCAGCGTCGCCAGCGCCGGTGAGCGGTCGTCCGTCAGCGGGCCGCCGTCGTCGTCCAGCTCGTTCCCGCCGGCCCACACCAGCAGGCTCGGGTGGTGCGTGCGCCGCGGCACCAGCTCCTCGGCGTCCCGCCGCAGCAGCTCGAGGTACTCGGCGTCGGTGCTCGGCGCGCTCTGCAGCCCCGAGCTCGACAGGGAGAACTCCTGCCAGACGAGCAGCCCGGCCTCGTCGCACGCCTCGTAGAACGCCTCGGTCTCCACCAGGCCGCCGCCCCAGACGCGCAGCACGGCCGCGCCCGACCGCGCCGCCAGGTCCACCAGGTGCCGCACTCGGGCGGGCGGCACGGCACCGTGCTGCGCGTCGACCGGCGCCCAGTTCCAGCCGACGCCCGGAACCGGCCGGCCGTCCACCTCCAGCCGGTACGGCAGCGACCCCGCGGGCGCGCCCGGCGCCTGGACCAGGCGCGCGTCCCGGAACCCGGTCAGCCCCTCCCAGCGTGGCTCGACGTCGTCGTCCACCCGCAGCCGCACGCGGTACGTGGTCGGGGTGCCCAGCCGCTGCGGGAGCCAGTGCCGGGGCTGCGGAACGGTGACGGCGACCGTCGCCGTGTCGTCGCCGTCACCCACGTCGGCGGCCGCCGACGCCACCACCCCACCGTCCGTCGCGACCACCTCGAGCCCGACGCGGGTGCCCCGGTGGCCGGGGTCCAGCCGCAGCACGGCCGTGACCAGGCCGTCCGGCCCGTCGGGCGCCAGCCGCGCCTGCACCTGCACCTGGGCGAGGTGGGTGCGGGCGGTGACCACGCGCACCGACTTCCAGGCGCCCTGGTGCGGGAACCGTGGGGAGAAGTCCCAGCCCTCGTTCAGCCGGGGAGCGTGCCGGCCCACCAGCTCGGTTCGACCCACCTGCGGCTGCCCGGGGGGCACCGGGGCGATCACCAGGGCGAGCCGGTGGGGGCCGGCCCCCGCGGCCGCACCGGTCAGCGCGAACCGGGCCTGCCGGTACAGGGTCTGCGTGCGGCCCAGCACCTCGCCGTCCCACAGCACCTCGGCCTGCGGGTCCACCCCGTCCACCTCGAGCACCCGCGTGCAGCCGCTCGGCAGGTCGGCGAGGTCGACCTGCCGACGCAGCACCCACGAGCGGGTACCGGTCCACTCGCAGTCGCGGGACTGCCGGGCCCGGTAGGGGTCGGACAGCTCGCCGCACCGCCACAGGTCGGTGACCACCGTGCCGGGGACGGTCGCCGGCCACCAGCCGGGCGCGGCGCCCGGGCCGACCGAGACACCGGCCGCCGGGTCGGGGACGCTGTTGCGGACCGGCCCGAGCGGCGCGTCCACGTACCAGCGCCACGTCTCCCCCAGCGCCTCGCGCAGCCACCACCCAGGACCGCCGAGGTCGAGCACGGCACCGGTGAGCACCTCGCCGAGCCTGCTCGCCGCCGGGTCGTTCAGCGCCACGCCGCCACCGCGTCCCACGCGGCCAGCTCCGCGACGGAGGTGGCCTCCACCGTTCCCTCGGGCGTGGTCGCCGCCACCCGCAGCTGCCGCCGGCCGGGCGTGAAGTCCGCGATGAGCCGGACCCGGTGCTCGCCCGCCGTCCAGTGCAGCACGATCCGGTGCTCGTCGAGCACCTCGACCGAGTGCTCGCCGGCGAAGGCCGGGTGCTCGGTGCGCAGAGCGACGAGCGCGAGCTGGGCGCGGGCGACCTCCGTGGTCAGGGCGTCACGCAGCTCCTCGGCCGTGTAGCGATGCCGGTTGGCCTCGCGGCCCTGCCCGGTCCGCTCGTACTGCGGCACGTCGTTGAGACCCCCGAGCAGCCCCACGTAGTACACCTGCGGGAGGCCCGGCAGGAACAGCTGGACCGCCCGCGCCAGCACCAGGGCGGTCGCGTCGCCGCCGAGGACGCTGAGGAACGTCGACGCGATCTGGTGCGGCACCCGCGTCCAGGCGACGCGCTGGGACATCCGGTCGGACGCGCCGCCCGTGAGCTCGGCGGCGCCGGCGAACAGGGCCGCCATCTCCTCCTCGTCGAGCAGACCCGGCCGGCCCGCCCCCGGCCCGGCGTCGACCACGCCGATCCCGTCGTGCGTGTCCAGCACCGTGATGGTGTTCCGGGGCCGCACCTCGAGCCACTCGACCAGCGGACCGATCCGGCCCGTGCCCATCGCGTGCAGCAGCAGCGGCGGCAGCGCGAAGTCGTACACCAGGTCGACCAGCTCGGCGACCGCCTGCTGCTGGGACACGTGCGCGTGCACCTCGACGAGCACCACGAGGCCCTCCTCGTGCGCCATCGCGACGGCCTCGCGGACGAACCGCAGCGTCTCGGGCGTGACGAAGCTGTCGGTACCGGGGGTCTTGACGGCGTAGCCGACGGCGTCGAGCCGCACGATGCGCACGCCCGCAGCGGCCAGGGTCCGCATGATGCGGCGCAGGTACTCGCGGGCGACCGGGTGGTCGACGTCGAGGTCCACCTGGCTGGGCAGGAAGGTGGTCCACACGAGCCGGCGGGTGCCGTCCGCCTGCTGGTACGGCGTGAACGGCAGGCCGCCCCGCGGTCGGTAGATCCGGGTGATGTCCGCCTCTGTCCCGCCGTGCGGGAACACCCGGTCGTAGGTGAGGAACATGCCGTCCCACGGCGAGGCGGTGCCGTGCGCCAGCCAGTCGGTGAACTCCCGGGAACGGGCCGACACGTGGTTGACGATCAGGTCGGCGGTGAGCACCAGCCCGTCGTCCGCGAGCGCGCGGACGTCGGCCCACGTGCCAAGGCGCGGGTCGACGGTGCCGTGGTCCACGGGGTCGAAGCCGGCGTCGTCGCCGTCGAACGGCGTGAAGAACGGCAGGAGGTGGACGCCGGAGAAGCGGTCGAGCGGACCCGTGGTCAGCAGCCGGCGCATGCCGGCCAGGTCACCGCCGAGCCGGTCGGTGTAGGCCAGCAGGTGCACGCCCGCCAGCACCCGCCCGGCTTCCCCGGCTGTCCCGGTCCCCCCGGCGGTCGGCTCGGCTGCCCCGGCCGTCTCGGGCTCCCCGGCCATCAGGGCAGCCTCCCGTCGACGACCTCGAGGAACCGCCGGACACCGCTGGTCGGCGAGCTCAGCACGGGGACGCCGGGCGCCGCGCCTGCCGCCGCCCCGGCCATCGACGCCTGCGCCAGCACCACGACGTCCGCCCGGGCGGCCGCCGCGCGCGCGGCCTGCGCCACCAGCTCGTCGTGCCGTCCCAGGTCGCGGGCGCTCCGCGCGTCGAACGCGCCCTCCACGACGGTCGCCTCGACCGCGAGCTGGCGACCCGCCGCCCGGGCGCTGCGCTCCACGAGCCGCGCCGTCGGTCCGAGCGTCGAGGCGAGGGTCGCCAGCACCGTGACGCTGCCGCTGCCGCCGGCCGCACGGGCCACCGCCTCGTCGGCCATCGCGGCGTCGACCCGGACCACCGGCACGTCGACCAGGCCGTCCACCTCGTCCGCCACCTCACCGATCGACGAGCACGTCACCAGCACCGCCCCGGCCCCGACGTCCACCAGGTGCCGGACGTGCGCGAGGACGGCGCGTCGCACCTCGTCGGTGGCGCCGACGGCCACGGCCGTGCTCAGCAGCCAGGCGTCGGCGACGTGCACCCGGCGCAGCCCGGGGCGCGCGTCGTCCAGCAGCCCGTCGAACGTCGGCACCAGCCCGGGCACGGTGTGCAGCAGCCCGACGAGGCCCGCGGTCATGCCTGCCGCCACGGGCGCGCCTCGGCGTCGACGACCTCCACCAGCCGTTCCAGGCGGGGCACCGACACGGCGGCCAGCGCGGCCGGCACGTCCGGTCGCCCGACGACGTCGCTCCACAGCGCGCGGCCGGCCAGGAACCCGCTCGCACCCCCGCGGCACGCGGCGGTGACCGCCGCCAGGAAGCTGTCCCGGTCGACGCCCTGGGAGAGCACCACCCACGGCCCCTGGATCCGGGCGCCGAGCAGCTCCGAGAGGTGCTGCAGCTCCTCCGGCGAGCCCACGCCCGCACTGGGCACCTGCGCCTTGTAGAGGCTGGGTCCCAGCGGCGACAGCTCCGAGGCCGCCTCCCGGATCGCCGCGTCGAGGTCCCAGCTGCCGTCCCGCTGCTCGGCGGGCGTCGCCCGGACCACGGGCTCGAGCACGGACAGCAGCCCGCGCTCGCGTGCGGCCGCCACGAACCGCTCCGCGAGCGCCACCCGCTGCTCCCGGTGCGCGTCGCGGCGCCAGATCACCAGGAGCTTGAGCGCCGCCACGCCGCCGAGGTCGGTCTCGTCGAGCACCACCCGGTCGAGCGAGGTCTCCTCGACCGGTCCGCCCTCCTCCTGCTCCAGGGCGTCCGCCGCGAGGATCAGCCCGCAGCCGGGCGGCAGCAGGCCTCCGGCGCGCATGTCCTCGAAGCCGTAGTGCCGGTCGATGAGGAACCCGGACGCCAGCGGCGCGAGCGCGCGGGCGACGTCGAGCTTGAACCGGACGATCGCGTCGCGGTCCGGCCGCCCGGCACCCGCCTGGTCGAACATCGTGCTGAGGCTCTCGCGCTGGTCCATGGCCACCATGGCCAGGCCGCCGGACGGCCGGGCGATCGCGTCGAGGGTGGGTGCGGAGGCGGCTGCGGTCATGCTGGGTCCTTCCGAGGACGGGTGAGCGCACCCTGCGGGGCGCCCACGGGGGCAGGTGTGGCGGCGGTCGCCGCGGCGAGCACGCCGGGGGCCCCGGTGGCGGCGGCGACGAAGCGTGCGGCGACCGCGTCGTAGCGCGGGTCGGGCCGGCCGGGCGCGGCGACGGCGGACAGCTGGGCCGAGCCGAGCCCGACGCGCTCGGCGGCGAGCAGCGCGGCCCCGACGGCCACCGGTTCGGGGCAGTCGGTGAGCTGCAGGGGCACCTCCGCGACCTCGGCGGCGACCCGCGCCCACGCCGGGTTGCGCACCAGCGGCGCGCCGAGCGCCGTGATCGCGCCGGGCCTCCACGCCGGTCCGCCCGCTCGTGCGGCGAGGCGCTCCTGCTCGGCGGTCATCCAGCGGGCGTGCAGGCAGACGCCCTCGAGGACGGCCTTGGCGAACCTCGCCGCCGGACGGCGCTCGCCGAGCACCTCCAGGCGGGCGGACGGGTCGGGCTCCGGCGTCTGACGGCCCGAGACGTACGGCAGGACCAGGACCCCCGTCGGCCCGGGACCCGCGGCGTCGACGAGGCCGGGCAGCTCGTCCAGCGGCAGCCCGGTGGTCTCGCTCCACCACCGCAGGGCGGCCCCCGCGCTCGACGACCCCGCGAGCAGCGCCTGGTCCCGGCCGGACGGTGTGACCACCACGCTCATCCCCGCCCGGGACGCCGCCCGTCGCAGGCCGGGCTCCAGCGGCCCCCCGAGCACGGTGATCACCGCCTCGGAGGTCCCGACGGAGTCGACGCGCTGACCGGGACGCCGCACGCCGGCGCCGTAGGCACCGACCGCGTGGTCGTGCCCCGCGACCACCACCGGGGTGCCTGGCCGCAGCCCGGCCGCGACCAGGGCCGCGGACCGGACGTGGCCGGCCACCGCGCCCGGGGCCACGACGTGCGGCAGCCGGTCCGGGCGCAGCCCCACCTCGGCGAGCAGCTCCGGGTCGAAGCCGACCGGCAGCGGCCCGCTGCCCTCGGGGAGCCGGTACGCCTGGGTGCGTCCCGCCAGCGTGTGGTCCGTCGCCAGGGTCCCGGTCAGCACCAGGCACGCCAGGTCCGCGACCCCGGCCCACCGCACCATCGCCGACCAGCGGTCCGGCTCGTGCTCGCGCAGCCACGCCCACGTCGCCAGGGGCACCTTCGCCGACGGCCGCACGCCGGTGGCGGCCGCCAGCTCCTGCGCGCCGAGCCGCTCGGCGAGGCGGCGCGCCTGGACCTCGGCACGGTGGCCGTCCCAGCGCAGCCAGTCGCCGAGCGGTCGGTCGTCGCCGTCGAGCGGCACGCCGGTCTCCGCCATGGAGGAGATGCCGACCGCATCCGGCGCCGCACCGTCACGCAGCACCTCGCGCACCAGCGCGGCGAGCACCGGCTCCAACGCGGCGGGGGCCGGTGTGGCAGCCCACGCCGTGGCCACCACGCGCACGGCGCCGTCGCGCACAACCACCAGGGCCGCCTTCGTGTTGGTGGTGCCGAGGTCCAGCCCGAGGGCGCGCACGGACGCCCCCTCGTTGGCCCCTGCACCGGCGCTCACGACCCCCAGTATGTTCATGCACGAACAGATTGGTCAACGAATGTGCGCCCGTTGACATCCCGCCCGGGCCGCCGTTCAATGGCGCCGTGCGCTACACCGCCGCGCCCCGGCGACGCGAGGAGCTGCTGCGGCGCATCACCGACACCGGCTACGTCTCCAGCGCCGCCGCCGCGAGCGAGTTCGGCGTGTCCGAGATGACGATCCGCCGCGACCTGCACGCCCTGGCAGCGGACGGTCTCGCGCGCCGGGTGCTCGGCGGCGCGAGCGCGGCCGCCCTCCCCTACAGCGAGCGCCGCGGTCTCGCGGAGCGCGAGAAGGAGGCCGTCGCGCGCGCCGCGGTGCCGCTGCTGGCCGGAGCGGCGGTCGTCGCGCTCGACGCCGGCACCACGGTCGCCGCGCTCGCCCGCGTGCTGCCCGGCGGCCTCACGGTGGTCAGCCACTCCGTGCCGGTGCTCACCGCGTGCAGCGAGCGCGAGGACCTCGAGGTCCTCGGCCTGGGCGGCGTCTTCCACCGCGAGACGCGGTCGTTCACCGGCGAGCACACACGCGCCGCGCTGGCGGACCTCGCGGTCGACGTCGCCGTGCTGTCCGCCACGGGGGTGGGGCCGGACGGCGTCTACTCGGCCAAGGCGGCCGACGCGGAGGTGAAGCGGGCGATGCGCGCCTCGGCCGCCGCGGTCGTCCTCCTGGTGGACCACCGCAAGCTCGACGTGCGCGCGCCGATCCGGTTCTGCCGGCTCGAGGACGTCCGGACGGTCGTCGTCGACGACGGCGCCTCCGCCGAGCAGCTCGCCATGCTGCGGGACCGGTGCCCGGAGGTCGTCGTGGCCCGCACCGGGTCGGCCGGGGACGGCGCGCGGGCCCGATGAGCGGCCCGTTCCTCGGCGTCGTCGCCGACGACCTGACCGGCGCGTGCGACCTGGCGGACGCGGTGGCGGACGCCGGTGCGACGGCGTCCGTCGTGGTCGGCGTCCCTGCGGCGGACCAGGCCGCGCCGGCCACCGACTGCCTCGCGGTGGCGCTCAAGACGAGGACCGCGCCGGTGGACCAGGCGGTGGCGGAGTCGGTCGACGCCGCTCGCTGGCTGCTCGACGCGGGTGCCGAGCGGCTCTACCAGAAGTACTGCTCGACCTTCGACTCCACGCCGGAGGGCACCATCGGGCCCGTCGCCGACGCGTTGCTCGACCTCCTGGCCTCCCGGACCGGCAGCGCGACGGCTGCCGGCGTCGGCACGCCCGCGACCCCGCGCTCCGGCCGCACGCAGTACCTCGGCCACCTCTTCGTCGGCGACCGGCTGCTGTCGGAGTCGCCGCTCAGGGACCACCCGCTCACCCCGATGCGTGACGCGGACCTGGTGCGGGTGCTCACGCCGCAGACCACCTCGGCCGTGCGGCTGCTGCCCTGGCAGAGGCTGGTCGACGGCCCGGCTGCCGCGGTGCGCGCACTGACCGAGCTGGCCGCGGGCCGCCGCACGCTGGTTCTCGCCGACGCGCTGCGCGACCAGGACCTCGACGTGCTGGCCGGCGCCCTCCGGTCGGTGCCGGGCGAACGCCCGTTGCTGCTGTCCGGGGCGGCCGGTCTGGCCGCCGCGCTCGCCCGCAGCCACGCCGGCGCACCCGGGGACCGGGCTCGTCGCGGGGTGACCCGTCGCACCCGCACGGTGCCCGCCGGCAGCCGGCTCATCCTCTCCGGCAGCTGCTCGGCCGCGACGCTGGCCCAGGTCGAGGACTTCGCTGGCGTGCACGTGGAGCTGGACCCCGTCGCCTTGGCGCAGGACGGGCCCGCGGCGGTGGACCGGGTGCTCGCCCGGATCGCCGACGCGCTCGCCCGCGAGCCTGCGGGCCCCGTCCTGGTGACCTCGTCGGCCGCGCCGGACCGGGTGCGCGACGTCCAGCGCCGGCTCGGTGCGGCGGCCAGCGACCTGCTCGAGTCGTGGACGGGGCACGTCGCCCGACGGGCCGTCGACTCGCTCGGCGTGCGGCGCCTGCTCGTCGCGGGCGGCGAGACGTCAGGAGCCGTCGTCCGCGCGTTGGGCGTCCGCACCCTGCAGGTCGGCGCTGCCGCCGCCCCCGGGGTGCCGTGGACCGTGAGCGAGGACGGCCCCCCGCTGGCGCTGCTCCTCAAGTCCGGCAACTTCGGGGACGCCGACCTGTTCAGCACCGCGTGGAGCACCTGCCCATGAGCACCTCGGACCACGACCTGACGCGGGCGCTCGACGCGCTCGTCGCCGCCTGCCGGCACCTCGCCACCCAGGGCCTCTCGCCGGGCGGCTCCGGGAACGTCAGCCTGCGCGTCGGCACGCGGCTGCTCGTCACGCCCACCGGGTCCAGCCTCAGCCGCCTCACCCCCGAGGCGGTCACGGTGCTCGAGGACGGCGAGGTGCGCAGCGGCGGCCGGCCGTCGAAGGAGCTGCCGCTGCACCGCGCCTTCCTGGCCGCCCGGCCGGAGCTGACGGCGGTGGTGCACCTGCACTCCCCCTACGCCGTCGCGGCCAGCTGCCTCGACGCCACGGCGCCGCCCCCGGCCACCGGACCGCTGCCCGCGCTCACGCCGTACCAGGTGATGCGCCTCGGTGCGCTGCCCGTCGCGCCGTACGCGCCGCCCGGCAGCGCCGAGCTCGCGCAGGGCGTGGCGGCGCTGGCCGGGGAGCACACCGTCGTGCTGCTGGCCAACCACGGGTCCGTGGTGGCGGGGCCCACGTTGGACGCCGCGACGGACCTGGCGGAGGAGCTCGAGGCGGCCGCGAGGCTGCACTTCGTGCTCGCCGACCGTCCCCACCGGCTGCTCACGCCGGAGCAGGTGGACGCGCTGCGGCGCTGAGGCGGGTGCCGCCTACGGGGCCGGTGCCCCCTCGCCGGCCTCTGCCTGCGCCTCCTCCACCGCCCCGCGGAGAGCGCCACCGAACTCCCGGAACTGGCGCTCGAGGTGCCGCAGGGCCGCCCGGGCGGGGTCGTCGGCCAGCCGGAGCTCGGTCACGTCGACCAGGGCCTGCGGGCCGGCACTGTCCAGCAGCGACTGCAGCGTCTCCCGGAACTCGGTCACCGTGGTCACGTCGAGCACGCCCCGCACCACGATCAGCGCACCCGGCGCGTCCAGACCGAACTCGATGCTCACCTCCATGACGCACCTCCCGCGAGGTCGCTCAGGGTCGTCCGCCCACTTCTCTGCACCATAAGCGGGAGCCGCCGGAGCGGCGACCGGCCACGGCGGCGGCACTGACCGCTGCCGTGGCGGTCCCGGGGGAGCGACGGTGACGGCAGGTGTTCCACGCCTCGCCCGGACCGCACCCGCGGCACGAACGACGACGCGGGGCGGGCCCCGGAAGGACCCGCCCCGCGTCGCACAGCCTGATCGGCCGCTGCCCGCTACTTGCCGCCGAGGTTGTTGTAGGCCTGCATCACCGTCTGCTGCGCATCGGCGAGTGCGTTCTTCGACGTCTTGTTGCCGAGCAGAGCCGCAGTCACGGCGTTGGACAGCTCCGTGGCGATCTGCTGCCCCACCGGGGAAGCGCCGAACGACTTCCCGTGGGCGAGGACGTCGTAGTAGGTCTGGATGACCTGGTCGAAGTCCTTGTTGCCGGACGGCTTCACGTACTGCGAGCGGATCTGCTGGTCCGCCTCGGGAGAGCCGGTGAACAGACCGGTGTTGATGCCGCCCTTGGCCGCCAGCGTCTTCACGCGCGCCTCCTCGGCGGCGATCCACGCCTTCGTGGTGGTCAGCTGCAGCGCCCACTTGCACGCGGCGTCGGGGTTCTTGGCACCGGTGGGGATCACGAAGCTGGTGCCGCCCGCGACGGTGAACGGCTGGCCGTCAGCGCCCTTGAAGGGCACCGCCTGCAGCGTCACCTGGTTCAGGTACGGCGACAGCACATTCGGGTACCACTGCGCGTCGACCTGGGCGCCGACCTGCTTGGACACGAACTGGTTCTTGGCGCCGAAGAAGTCGAAGGCGTCGGCGAAGCTCTTGTACTTCGCGTAGCCGCCCTGCGCGTCGAGGATCTTCTTCAGATCGTCCAGTGCCTTCACGTTCGCCGCGTCGTCCAGCGTCGGCTTGCCGTCGGCGTCGGTGAGCTTGCCGCCCATGCCGAGCACCCAGAGCGGGGCCTGGCCTGTGGGCTGCGGGTCGAAGCCGAGGGTGGCCGGGACGTCGCCGTTGGTCTTGTACATCTTCTGGATCGCCGGGATCAGGGTGTCCAGCTTGGACGTGTCGATCTGGTCGTTGCTGACCCCCGCGGCGTCCATCACGGTCTTGTTCAGGATGATCGCCGGCGGCTGGTAGAACTGCGGCACCGCCCAGACGTGGCCCTTGAGCCGGACGTCGTCGACCACGTAGGGGTACCAAGCCTTGTCGGGGTTCACCTGGTACGCCGCGAAGCACTGGTCGAGCGGCATGATCAGGCCCTGCGCGGCATAGGTGCCGACGTACCGGCGGTCCATCTGCACCACGTCGGGGACGTCACCGCTGGCCAGCCGGGTGGTGAACTTCTGCGCGTCGAACGCCGTGGCGTCGAGCTTGATCGTCACGCCGGACAGCTGGCTGGCCGCGTAGTCGATGCGCGCCTTGCCGACGTCGTCCGCGTTGTCGAACGCCCATGCGTTGAGCGTCCCGGAGGGGCTCGTGCCGAACGAGGGTGCCGCGCTGGAGGATGCCTTGCCGCTGGCGCCGCCGGTCGAGCAGGCGGCCAGGAGCACGAGGAGCGGCACGGTGCCCATCGCGACCATGGACTTGCGGATCTTCTTCATGCTGTTCCCTTCGGGCGGGATGGCCGGCCCCGTCGCCGGACATCGGGAAGCTCCCCAGATCTGGAAACCTTTCCACATGGGAAGGTAACCAGCAGAGGCAGGCTCGCACAAGAGCCTCGTGCGCACCTGTCGAGCAGGCGTTCCGCAACCGAAATGTGACCCGGGACCCCTGCGGCGACACTCTACGATCGTGTGGCGACGATCCCACACAGTGAGGTGTCATGAGCCGGATTCGCCAGGTTCTGCTACTCGGTCACACGCACCACGACGTGGGCTACACCAACAGCCCACGCATCGTGGACCGAGCCCACAAGGACATGGTCCGTCGGGTGCTCGACCTCTGCGACCGGGACGGGACGCCCGGGCCCGACCAGCTGCGGTGGACCTTCGAGGTCGCCCGCCCGGTGCTGCGCTTCCTGCAGGAGGCGCCCGAGCCGGACGTCGCACGGCTGCGCGCCCGCGTCGCCGAGGGCCGCATCTCCGTCACCGGCGGCTACCTCAACATGACGCAGCTCCCCTCCACCGCCGAGCTGGAGGCGGGCTACGAGGCGGTCGACGCGTTCCGGGCCGTCGGCCTCCCGGTGCGGACCGAGCAGCACGGCGACATCAACGGCATCGCCTGGGGCACCGTCGAGGCGATGCGACGTGCCGGCCTGGACCGGCTCGTCATGGCGCTGAACCCCGACCACGGCCGCCCTCCCCTGGTGCAGCCGTCCGGCTTCTGGTGGGAGGGCGTGTCCGGCCAGCGGGTGTTCGTCTGGCTCTCGACGCACTACGGCGTCGGGGAGGAGTGGGGGATCGTCGACGGCGACACCGAGGCCGCCGAGCGCCACATCTCGCAGTTCGTCGCCGCGCTCGAGGCCCGCCCGTCGTACCCGTTCGACGTGGCCGTCGTCCACGCCGGCAACGACAACCGGTGGCCCACGGCGCGCTTCCTCGACGTCGTCCGGGACTGGAACCGTCGGCACCCCGAGCGGCCCATGCGGACCGCCACGATCGACGACGCCCTGGACCGGCTCCTGGCGGGCGCGACCGGCGAGCTGCCCGTGATCCGCGGGGAGTGGTCGGACTGGTGGAGCCACGGCCACGGCTCGACGGCGCGCGAGGTCGCCGTCTACCGGGAGGCGCGCTCCTTCGCGCGCGCGGCGGGGACGACGCTGGGGCTGACGCGGCTCCGCGGCGACGGCAGCCCCGCCCTGGCCGAGGTGGTCGGCTACCGACGGGGTCCGTACCGGCTGCGCGGGGACGACGAGGTGCTCCGCGACCTGGCGGCCGTCGAGGAGCAGCTCCTGCTGTTCACCGAGCACACGTGGGGCTCGTGGGAGTCCTACTCCAAGCCGTTCTCGACCTTCAGCCACTCCGCGTGGAACGCCAAGGCGGGCTTCGCGTACACGGCCTTCGACGAGGCCCGGGACCTGGCCGTCGAGGGCTTCTTCCGGCTGCTGGCCAGCGGCCCGGGCGACGCGCGCGCCGCCGAGCGGGCGCTGGCCGTGGTGAACCCGACGGCGTCGCCGCGGCACGAGCCCGTCGAGGTCGAGGTGGACGGCCGCAGGCGCACCCGCACGGTGGTCGCCGTGCCCGCGTTCGGCACGACCCTCGTCCCCCTCCCGCCCCAGCCAGTGCCCGGCGGGCACGCGGACGCGATCACCTACGGCTCGTTCACCGTGCGGTTCGACGCGGCCGCGGGTGGCGTCGTGTCGATCGTCGACCGGCGGGACGGGCGCGAGCTGGTCGACCCGGCCGCCGTGCACGGGCTCGGCGCGGTGGTGGTCGAGGAGGTGGTCCCCGGGAGCGTCCACCCGATGACGGACGACCCCAAGGCGTTCCACCCCGAGGATCCCGGGCCGCCCTTCCGGCAGTCCACCGCGCCCGCGACCGGGGTGCCGGAGGTTCTCGAGGCGCCGGGCCTGCGGCAGCTGCGCTGGCGCAGCGAACCCGCCGGCCTGCCGCCGGCGACCACGACCCTGACGCTGTACGAGGACGTCGACGCGATCGACCTCGAGGTGGACCTCGCAAAGCCGGAGCGGTTCGGGCCGGAGAGCATCTTCGTCGCGTTCCCGTTCCTCGCGCAGCATCCTGAGGTGCTGCTCGAGACGGCGGGGGCGGTGTTCGCCGCGGACACGGAGCAGCTGCCGGACACCAGCAAGGACTGGTACTCCATCCAGCACGCCGTGGGGGTCAACGGGGAGCACGGCGGGTTCCTGTGGGTGAGCCTCGACGCTCCGCTGGTGCAGCTGGGCGGCTTCCGGACCGGGCTGTGGGCGACGACGCTGGATGCGACCGCGGGTCATCTGAACAGCTGGTTGATGAACAACCTGCACTTCACCAACTTCCAGGCGCGGCAGGAGGGCACCCGCCGGTACCGCTACCGCCTGGTGCCGACCGCGACGCGGGTGACCCGGGAGCAGGTCGCCCGGTTCGGGCACGAAGCGCTCGAGCCGCTGCAGGCGCGCGCGTACGACGGCCCCGTGGTCCTGGACGGGCCCTCCGGGCTGCAGGTGGAGCCCGCCGACCGGCTGCTCGCCGAGGTCAGGCCCGTGGCCGGGGACGCGGTCCGCGTGCGGCTGCGCGCGCTCGGCCCGGACCCGGTGGAGGCAACCGTCCGGTGGACGGGTGCCGGCGTGGCCGGCGGTGGGACCGTGCGGGTGGACGGTCACGGGGTCGCCGACGTCGTCCTCCGGCGCCGCCCGTGACCGTCCGGCCCGGCTTCAGCCCTTCCGCCCCTGCGTGGCGACTCCCTCGATGAAGTACCGCTGACCAAAGGCGAAGAGCGCGAGCATCGGCAGCGTCACCAGCAGCGCCGCCACCATGACGAACTGGTAGTCGCCCTGGCCGCCGTTGGTCGGGCTGTAGCGGGTCATCGCGTAGGCGATGCCCAGCGGGGCGGTGAACTGCGACACCTGCCCGGCGTTGAGGTAGATCAGCGCCGCCTGCAGGTTGTTCCAGCTCGCCTGGAACTCGAACAGGAAGATGATGATGAACGACGGGATCGACAACGGCATCGCGATCCGCCAGAACAGGCCCCAGTAGCTGGCGCCGTCGATCCGCGCCGCCTCGAACAGCTCGCGCGGCAGGCCGAGGAAGAACTGGCGCTGCAGGAAGATGTAGAAGGCCGAGCCGAAAAGGTTCATCCCGAACAGCGGCACCCACGTGCCCAGAAATCCTGTGTACTTCCAGATCAGGTACGTCGGCACCATGGTGACCGCGCCCGGAAGCATCATCGTGGCGAGCACCAGCCCGAACAGGAAGCCGCGACCGGGGAACCGGAAGTAGGCGAAGCCGAACGCCACGACAGAGCTGGAGATCGCGACCGTCGTCGCTGCCAGCAGGGCGATCGACAGGCTGTTGAAGAGCCAGTGCACCAGCGGAAGCTGGGTCCACACCTCGACGTAGTTCGACCAGTGCGCCGGGGACGGCCACAGCGAGTTGTCGAACACCTGCCCCCGGCCCTTGAGGCTCGCGGCCAGCAGCCAGGCGAACGGGTACATGAACAGCACCCCGAACCCGATCGAGACGATGAACGCCACCGTCCTGCCCAGGGTCCACCGCCGGGGGCGCCGGGCCTCCAGCGCGGTCGGAGGGCTCGTCGGATCGCTGCTGCGACCCCGTGCGGCCGTGACGGTCGTCGGTGCTGCGTGGCCCGCCATCACTTGTTCCCCTCGTAGTAGACGAAGCGGTTGCCGAACCGCACCTGGATCGACGTGATGATCATGATGATGACGAACAGGAGCCACGCCATCGCGGCCGCGAAGCCGAAGTTGAACTGGCGGAAGGCCTGCTGGAACAGGTACACGGCGTAGAACAGCGAGGCCTCCGGGGAGGCGTTGTTCTGATCCCGCCAGAACAGCAGGTAAGCCTGGTCGAACACCTGGAACGCCGCGATCGACAGCACGATCACGTTGAAGAAGATCGCGCTGGAGATCATCGGCAGCGTGATGTTGTAGAACTGCCGCACGGGACCGGCACCGTCCAGGGACGCCACCTCGTAGAGCTCGCGCGGCACGTTCTTGAGCGCCGCCAGGAAGATCACCATCGTGCCGCTGACCGCCCAGAGGGTCATCAGGACGATGGACGGTTTGACCCAGTTCGGGTCGACCAGCCACTGCGGCCCGTGGATCCCGATCAGCCGCAGCCCCTGGTTCACCGCACCCGTGTTGCCGTTGAGGAGCAGGAAGAACACCGCGGCGGTCGCCACGGCGGGGGTCATCTTGGGCAGGTAGTAGACCGTGCGGAACACCCCGGCACCGCGGACGATCCGGTTCAGCAGGCTGGCCAGCAGCAGCGCGAAGCAGATCTCCAGGGGAACGGCCAGGACGGCGTAGAACAGCGTGTTGCTCAGCGACAGCCGCACCCGGCGGTCGGCGAAGAGTTCGGTGTAGTTGCTGAGACCCGCCGGCGTCGCGACGTTGGTCGCCAGGTTGTAGTGGCTGAACGAGATGATCAGGCTGTAGATCATCGTGCCGGCCGTGAAGATCAGGAACCCGATGATCCACGGGGAGATGAACAGGTAGCCCGCCAACGCCTCGCGGCGGTTGTACGTCACCTTGCGTCCACGGGGCGGCCGCGGAGCGCGCTCCTTCTTCGGGGCCGAACGGGTGCTCACCTGCGCCATGTCGAGGCCTCCGTCGCTCGGGACGACGCCGGTGTCCGCTCCACGTCGTGCAGCAGGACTGGGACCGACGGTGTGGCATCGTTGCCACACCGTCGCACTATAAGTGAGGGAATGGGCCGCGGCAATCGGAACCGGGATGGTTCGGGCGCCGGGTTCCCCACGCTCGTGGCCCGCGTCCCTCACGCCGGCCACCCCGATCGACGCGGTGGCCTCGGCGGTAGGGTGTCGTTGCCATACGGAGGAGAGGAGCCCGATGAGCGACCTCGCGGGCCGGAACGGCAACCGCAACCGCCGCGCCACCCTCAAGGACGTCGCGCTCGCCTCCGGGCTCTCCCAGTCGACCACGTCCCGCGCGCTGAGCGGTGAGGGCTACGTCGCCGAGGCTGCCCGCCAACGGGTCCTCGCCGCGGCCGAGCAGCTCGGCTACGTCCCGCACGCCATGGCCCGCAGCCTGCGTAAGCAGGTCAGCCGGTCGGTCGGCGTGCTCGTCTCCGACCTCCGCAACCCCTTCTACGCGGACCTCGCGGCCGGCATCGGTGCGCAGGCGCGGGCGCGGGGCTACACGATGATGCTGGTGGCGGACCAGGGGCTCGAGGAGGAGCAGCTCAGCGCCGCCCAGGCGTTCGTCGGCACCCGCGCCGCGGGGGTCATCGTCACCCCGCTGTCCGCCGCGGTGCCGCAGTACCTGCTCAGCCAGCAGATCCCCGTGGTGGAGGTCGACCGCCACTTCCTGCCGCAGGCCTGCGACTCCGTCACCATCGACAACGAGACCGTCGCCCGGCGCATCACGGAGCACCTGCTGTCGCTCGGCCACCGCAGCATCGGCCTGCTCATCGACGAGACGGCGTGGACCACCGGCGAGGCCCGCATGGCCGGGTACACCCACGCGTTGGAGGACGCCGGGCTCGAGGTGGACCGCGGCCTGATCATCGCCGCCGGGTCGGACGTGACGGCCGCCCGCGCGGCGGTGGTCGACATGCTGGCCCGGCGGGTGCGGCCCACCGCGATGTTCGCCGCGAACAACCTCCTGGCGGAGGGCCTGTGGCGCGCGGCCCACGCCCTCGGCCTGCGCATCCCCGAGGACCTGAGCATCGTCTCGTTCGACGACGCCGAGTGGATGAGCATGGTCGAGCCCGGCATCACGGCGATCGCGCAGGACGCCGTCGCGCTGGGCGAGGCGGCGATGGACCAGCTGCTCGACCGCATCGCCGACCCGGACGCCCCGCCGGCGGACATCGTGCTCGAGGCGCGGATCGTGCCGCGCGGCTCCACGGCGGCGCCGGGCGGGTCGCACTAGCGGGCGCACCGCAGTCCGACGGCCGGGACCGTCGATCTGGGATCGTTGCCACAGGCTTGAGAACCGCGCGGGCGGTTCGGTGGCGCTCCTGCGCCGGCACGGCTCCGTCCTGCCGGGCGTGCCGCTGGACATCCCCGTGGCGGCGCGCCGGATGGCAAGGTGAGGACCGACGACGAGGTCCGAGCCGGACGGCGGGACGGGGCGGAGACGGGTCTCGAGCAGGACGCGGGCGAGCTCGGTGCGCAGGTCGAGACGGCCATGGGTGGTGCGCTGCGGTCGGACGTGGTGTGGCAGCTGTTCAACGCGGTCGCGCACCAGCGAGTGCTGCATGCCACGCTCGTCACGGCGGACGGTCCGGGCAGGGACGTCGTCTCCGGCACGCTCCTGCTGCTCCTGCGGTCGACCGTCGCCGTCGTCGAGCTCACGGATGCGCCTTGGTCGCGCTCGCCCGGCGCCACGCAGTGGTCCGCCACGGTCGAGCTCCGGCCCCGGACCACGCTCGCGGCGGTGCGGGTCCGTGGTTTCGAGCTGCTCGGAGGACGGGACAACAGCGTGGCACCGCACCGGCTGTCGGCGACGTCGGTCATCGAGCTGACCTACCGCGGCTGCCCGCCGTTGACCCTGGAACGGGACCCGGTGTCCGGAGCTCTGGACGGCCTCCTGGCCACGCTGCTGACCGACCTGGCGGCATCAGCGCCGCCCACGCGGGACGCGGCGAGCTCCTGACCCCGGGTCGTCGGCCATCGGCTGTGGCGCCGCGGGCCGGCCGATCCGAAGCACGGTCAGTGGTCCAGACCCGCGACCGCGACCGTGCCGTCGGGCCGCCACGTCAGGGGCGCCCGATGCAGCGCCCGGTACGTGAACAGCTCGTCCCAGGCGTGGAAGAAGAGGACGTCACCGTTCGGCGTCGCGACGACGTCCTGCCCGCCTGGACCGTGCAGGCGACCACCCGAGAGGTCCGTCGAGAGCACGGGCTCCGGCTGCTTGGTGTAGGGGCCGAGGAGCGAGGTGGCGCGCGCCACCCCGACGGCATACGCGTCGCCCCCGTAGGCGTTGGCCGAGTAGAACAGCGCGTACTCCGCGTCGTGGCGGACCAGGACGGGTGCCTCCACCACGGACCCCTCCCACGGCAGGCTCTCCTTGATCAGCCTGGTCGCCGGGCCCACCAGCGAGAGGCCGTCCTGGGACAGCCTGGAGATCTCGATCCACGTGTCCTGGCCGCAGCAGTTGCCGTCCGTCTTCCAGAGCAGGTACCGCGTCCCGTCGGTGTCCTGGAACGTGCTGGGGTCGATGGCGCCACCCTCGGCGACCGGGCACACGATCGGCCGGTCACCGGCGGGAGTGAAGTCGCCGTCGATCGTCGGGCCGGTGGCCACACCGATGCACTGCCGGCCGGACGCGGCATCCTGGGCCGCGACGTACATGATCCAGGTCCCGTCCGCGCGTCGGGACACGTCGGGCGCCCAGGTGCGGCCGGGCGTGGCCCAGGCCGGAAGCGTCGGCAGGGCGTCGCGCCGCTGCACCGTCCAGGTGCTCAGGTCGGTGCTCGACGCGATGCGGACGTTCAGGCCGGACATCCCGGTGGCGAAGGCGCGCCAGCCGTCAGGAGCCGCGACGACGTCCGGGTCGGGGAAGTCCTCGTCGATCACCGGCGCGAACCTGTCCGCGGACGGCGTCGGAGAGGCGGTGCGGGAACCGTTCCCGGCGCCCGCGGCACAGCCGGTGACCGCCAGCAGCAGCAGCACACCGAGCGCGACCAACCGATGAGGCGGCTTCATCCCTTGACCGCTGCGCCCGTGACGGAGTCCACGATCTGCCGCTGCGCGATGGCGAAGAGCAGCAGGACGGGCACCGACGCGATCACCGCGCCCGCCATCACGATCGCGAAGTGGGTGCGGTACGCGCCCTGCAGCATGGAGAGGCCCGGCTGCAAGGTCATCCGCTCCGGGGACAGCAGGACGTAGACCGGCCACAGGAAGTCGTTCCAGTTGTTGAGGAACGACAGCACGGCGAGCGTGGCCAGGGCGGGGCGCGCCAGCGGCAGCACCACCTGCAGGAAGATGCGCAGGTCGCCGGCCCCGTCGATCCGTGCCGCCTCCTCGATCTCGACGGGAAGCCCGACGAAGAACTGGCGGAGGAAGAAGATGCCGAAGGCCCCGGCTGCACCCGGCACGGTGATCGCGAAGATGGTGTCGAGCCATCCCAGGTTCTGCACGATCAGGTAGTTCGGGATCAGGAATACGACGGGCGGCACCAGCAGGGTCGAGACGATGAGCCCGAAGACGACCTTCTTGCCGGCGAACTCCATCCGCGCCAGGGCATAGGCCCCGAGCGACGCGGTGGCGACGATGAGAACCGTCTGGATCGTCGCCGCGGCGAGCGAGTTCCACAGCCACAGCAGGATCGGCTGCTGCCCGCCGGACAGCGTCCGGTACGCGTCCACGGACAAGGGGCTCGGCAGCGAGTACGGGTTGCGGATCGCGTCGGCGTCCGTCTTGAACGACGTCACCAGCATCCACACGAGCGGAAGAACGATCAGCGCCGCCAGCAGGACGAGCACGACGTACAGAGCCGTGCGGGCGGTGAACCGCCCCCGGCCCCGCCGAGCCCCGCGTCCGGGTGCGCCGGTACGGCCGCTCGACACGCTCACGGCAGTGGCACTCATCGGACACGCCCCTTCTCGAGCCGCTCACGCTGGAGCCGGAAGTTGATGAGGCTCACCACGGCCAGGAACGCGAAGAGCACGTAGCTCATGGCGGCAGCGGGGGCCATGTTGTTCTGCGAGAGGCCCTGGTCGGCGATGTACATGATCGCGGTGCGCGTCGCGTTGCCCGGGCCACCCTTGGTCAGCAGGTACGACTGGCCGAACATGTTCGCCGAGGCGAGCACCGTCGTGGTGGTGATGAACAGCATCACCGGGCGCAGACCCGGCAACGTCACCGCGAAGAAGGAGCGCACGGCGCCTGCTCCGTCCAGCGCGGCCGCCTCGTACAGCTCGGTGTTGATGCCCTTCAGGCCGGCCAGGAAGATCACGGTGTTCAGGCCGGACGTCCACCACAACGTGACACCGACGAGCGCGACCCACACCCACGGCGTGTCCACCGTCCACGGGATGTCGGCTCTGATGCCCACGGCGTGGGCGAGGTGGTTGAGGATGCCGGACTGGGTGTCGAGCACGTAGCCCCAGACCACGCCCACCACGGCGACGCCGAGCACGTAGGGCGCGAAGAAGATGGTGCGGAACACGGTGCCGCCACGGATGCGCTGGTTCAGCAGCACGGCCACGAGCAGCGGCACCACGACCAGGAACGGCACGCTGGCGAGCACGAAGACGCCCGTGGCGCCCATGGACTGCCAGAAGTCGTCGTGGAAGGGCGAGCCCGCGGTGAACAGGTCCGCGTAGTTGCGCAGGCCGACGAAGTGCTGCACGTCCCGGAACGGGCTCCAGTCCGTCACGCTGATCCACAGCCCGTAGGCAGCAGGTGCAAGCACGAACGTGGCGAACAGGGCGAGGAACGGCGCCAGGAACAGGTACGCCACCAGCGTGCGGCGGCGGCGCGCGCGAGCAGTCGCGGTCCGCGGGGCACCGCGCCCCCCAGCGGTCGTCCGCTGGGGGGCGGCGGTCGCCGCGAGGAGTCGGTCAGGCACCGTACTTGGACCGGTTCTGCTGCAGGATCTGGTCGGCCTTCTGCTTGGCCTCGTCCAGCGCCGCCTGAGGCGTCGCCTTGCCGGTCAGCGCCTCGTTGATCGCGGTCGTGATCAGCGCGTTCGCCTCGTTGATGCCCGGCGAGACCGTCTCGTAGTGCGCGTAGTCCAACTCGGCGATGAACGCCTTCAGGTTCGGGTACGTCGCAACCAGCGACGGGTCGTTGCGGACCGTGTTGGCCGCGGGCAGCTCACCGGTCTGCGCCCAGCCGGCCGAGTTGTCGTTCATCCACTTGACGAAGGTCGCGGCCGCTGCAGTCTTGTTGGGGTCCTGGCCCTTGTTGGCGGGGAACACCCAGTGCGTGGAGCTCGACCAGACCGCCTTCTGCGTGCCGATCTGCGGCACAGCAGCCGCCGTCCAGTCCAGCCCCTTGAACGCGGAGTTGGTGGTCTGCCACACGCCGTTCCAGTTGAACGCGGTCTGGCCGGCAAGGAGCGCCTTGATGTTGCCGTCCTGGGCGACGTTCGCCGGGCTGTAGCCGTTGTCGATCAAGCTCTTCATCCACGTCAGCGCCTGCACGCCGGCCGGGGAGTTGAACGTGGCCTGGCTGACGTCCTTGTTGTACAGGTCACCACCGAACTGCCAGAGCAGGCTCTCGAACTCGAAGGTCCCGGTGAACACGTACCCGTCGACCCACTCGCCCTGGACCCCCGCGGACTTGAGCGACTTCAGCGCCGCCTCGTAGGACGCCTTGTCCGTCGGCACGTCGTTGACCCCGCCCTTGGCGGCCACCGTCTTGTTCACGTAGAGCCCGAGCGGAGTCACGCTCCACGGCACCGCGTACTGCGCACCCTTGTAGTTGCCCTTGTCGAACACCCCGGGCGGGAAGGAACTGGCCGAGTACCCCAGGGTGTGGACGATGTCGTCCGCCTTCAGCAGCAGTCCCTGCGCCGCGTACGTCGCCAGGTCGTCACCGTGCAGCACCGCCACGTCCGGACCCTTGCCTGCCTTGATCGCCAGCGGCAGCTTCGAGGCGATGTCGCCCCACTCCTGGGGCACGGCCTTCACCACGATGTTGGGGTGCGCCGCGTTGAACTTGTCGATCATCTGCGGGACCAGGGTCGGCGCGGCGCCGCCCGTCCACCCGTGCCAGAACGTGATCTCGACCTTGGGGCCGTTGTACCCGCCGTTGCCGGTCACCGCCCCGCCGCCCGGCGCCTTGGCCGAACCGGAGCCGGAACAGGCCGCCAGCGCGAGGCCGACCACGACCGCGAGCCCAGCTCCCATTCCTCTGGTCACTGACTTCCTCATGCGCGCTCTCCTTTGAGTGTGAGTGGCGAGCGACGACGGGCATCTGGTCCGTCGACGCACACGGCCCTTCGGCCCGGCCGAACTTACAGCGCTGGAAAGTTCGGGTCAACACCCCAGGCGGCCGCCTGGCGCGTCCCGTTACGCTGGGCCCGCGCGCTGGTGGCGTGCACCAGCAACGAGGGGGTGCCATGGGTCGCGTGCGGCTGCAGGACGTGGCGGAGCACGCCGGCGTGTCGATGAAGACCGTCTCGAACGTCGTGCGCAACGCCCCGCACGTGTCCGACCGGATGCGCGCGCGGGTACAGAAGGCGATCGACGAGCTCGACTACCGACCGAACATGATGGGCCGCCGCCTGGCCACGGGCCGCACCGGGCTGATCGCCCTGGCCTTCGCCGACATCGGGATCCCCTACTTCGCCGAGCTGTCCCGCGTCGTCTCCCGCGTCGCGTTGCGACACGGGTACCGCGTCCTGGTCGAGGAGACGGATGCCACGCTCGAGGGCGAGCGAGCGCTGCTCGCCAGCGGTGAGTCCGGCCTCGTGGACGGGATGATCTTCCAGCCCAGCATCATGGGTTCGAGCGAGATCGCTCGGCACCGGAGCGAGCTGCCCATCGTGCTCCTGGGTGAGACGGCGGCTCCGCTCACCACCGACCGCGTCATGATCGACAACGTCGCCGCTGCTCAGGATGTCACTCGCGGCGTGCTCGGCAACGGCCGCCGACGCGTCGGCTTCGTCGGGCACGAGCGGTCGGGGCTGTCCGAGACGTCGCGTCAACGCATCGCCGGGTACCAGCAGGCCCTCGAGGCAGCGGGCCTGACGCCGGACCCGGGGCTCCTCATCCCGACCGACGAGATCTCGGCCCTCGGTGCCGTGCGAGCGGTCGGTGCGGCACTCGATGCGGGGATCAAGGTGGACGCGCTGGTGTGTCGAGACGACCTCGCCGCGCTCGGCGCGCTGCGCGCGCTGCAGGAGCGCGGGATACGCGTCCCTGACGACGTCGCGGTCACGGGCTGGGACGACATCCGGCTCAGCGCCGTCACGTTCCCCAGCCTCACCACCGTCTCCCCCGACCTGGAAGCCCTCGCCGAGCGGGCCATCACGCTCCTGCTGGAGCGGGTGGACGGCTACGACGGCATGGGGCGCCACGAGACCGTCCCGTACCAGGTCGTGGTACGCGAGAGCGCACCGGCCTAGTTGGGCACGAGTTTACAGCGCTAGAACTTTGGGTCATGCTGTCGGGCGTGATCGACGACGACCCCACACTGCCCCAGGCCTCCGCGCAGGACGGGACCCACCCGCGGCCCCAGTTGCTCCGGGCGCACTGGGTCGACCTGTCCGGCCCGTGGCGCTTCGCGTTCGACGACGACGACCGGGGTCTGACGGAGCGCTGGTGGGACAGCTGGCCGGCCGTCGACGCCGCGATCGTGGTGCCGTTCCCGCCGGAGTCGCCGGCCTCGGGCATCGGGGACACCGGTTTCCACCGGGTGGCCTGGTACCGACGCACCCTGACCGCCGACGACCTCGCGGCGACCGGGCGCAGGTCCGGGGAGAGGCTCAGGCTGCGTTTCGGCGCGGTCGATTTCCGGTGCCGCGTCTGGGTCGACGGCCACCTGGTCGGGACTCACGAGGGCGGGCACACGCCGTTCTCGTTCGACGTGACGGACTCGCTCGACGACGTCGACGAGCACGTCCTGGTCGTTCGCACCGATGACGACCCAGACGACGTGGCTCAGCCCCGCGGCAAGCAGGACTGGCGCGAGCACGCCCACGTCATCTGGTACAACCGCACGAGCGGGATCTGGCAGCCGGTCTGGCTCGAAGCGGTGCCGGCTGTCGCGGTCGAGTCCGTGCACTGGTCCACCGACCCCCGCACCGCCAGCATCACCGCCGAACTGCAACTGTCCGCGGCACCGACGTCACCCACCGACGTCCGGATCGTGCTCAGCCACGCCGGTACAACCTTGGTGGAGGCATCAACGACGACCACCCGGGCTGAGGTACGGCTGGTGCTCACGGTCCCGGCCCTGACCAACGGCCAGGCCTACGAGGACCTCCTCTGGTCCCCCCGCCATCCCCGCCTGGTCGACGCGCGGATCGACGTCGGGACCGACCACGTCTCCTCGTACCTCGGGATCCGCACCGCCGAGGTCGCCCGCGGCCACTTCATGCTCAACGACAGGCCCTGCTTCGTGCGGTCCGTCCTCAGCCAGGGCTACTGGCCGGAGAGCCACCTCGCCGCACCCTCGGCCTCCGCCCTCCGCGCCGAGGTGCAGCTCATCAAGGACCTCGGCTTCAACGCGACCCGAGTGCACCAGAAGTTCGAGGACCCGCGCTTCCTGTACTGGGCCGACCGCCTGGGACTCCTCGTCTGGGGAGAAGCGCCCGCGAGCTTCGCCTACTCCTCCGTCGCGGTCGAGCGGACGGTCCGAGAGTGGATGGACATCATCCGGCGGGACTACTCCCATCCCTCGATCGTCACCTGGGTGCCTCTGAACGAGAGCTGGGGCGTGCAGCACATCGCCCACGACCAGCAGATGCAGCAGTTCGCCCGCTCCCTCGTCGCCCTGACCAAGGCGCTCGACCCGACGCGCCCCGTCGTGTCCAACGACGGCTGGGAGCAGGTGGACACCGACATCGTGGCGATCCACGACTACGCTGCCGACGCCGGTGTCCTCGCGGGGCGATACCGGGACCGCGCGGCTGTCGACACGATGATCGGCACGCTGGGCCCCGCGGGGCGTCCGCTGGTGCTGTCCGGGAACGTCGACGATGCGCCGATCATGCTCACCGAGTTCGGTGGCATCTCCTTCAATCCCGACCACGTCGACGAGGCCTGGGGTTACTCCGCCGCCACGACGCCGGACGACTTCGCCAAGCACCTCCGGAACGTCGTGGACGCCGTTCGCTCCAGCTCCGTCCTGGCCGGATTCTGCTACACCCAGCTGAGCGACACCCTCCAGGAGACCAACGGGCTCGTCGATGCGGAGCGCAACCCCAAACTCCCGCTGAACGAGCTGCGTGCGGCCATCACCGGCGAGGTCTAGGTCTAGGTGTAGGGACCCTGACCCGCTTCCCCGGACACCAGCCGTGAGGTGACGATGTCGCCTTCGAGAGGAGTCCGGGGATTCGAGTCTCGCGGGCTCCTGACCTGCTGATACGTCAACTCGAGCCCCATGCACCGACCGGCGCATACCCAGGCGGAGATGCCTCTGACCTGCACAGACGTCGCGAGATCGTCCGGATTTCTGTCCACCTTCTGGCCGCGGACAAGCAAGAAGGTCGCCTCTCCGCCCGGAGAAACGGCCTCTGACCTGCGGTGATGGTGGAGCTGAGGGGATTCGAACCCCTGACCCCCTGTTGCGCGACGACCGGATCGCCCGTCTCGTCGTGCATCGAGTCGACGGGCGTCGTCTCGGACCGTCTGCGTTCTGGCCTGGGCCACGGCCGAGATCCGCTCGGCGTGACTACACCACGGTATCGGGCTGTGCCGGGTTGTCTCGACCTGCCTGGGTGCAACTCGCGCCGCCTTTGTGGCCACTTCTTGTCCAGTGCGCAGACAAGGCCAGGGTTCGGGCGCTGACGCCGCCGTCCGAGTATCGCCCCGATGTCGCGCTAGAGGACGCCCTTAGCGATGAGGAAGCAGGCGTACGGACGCGCGTCGCTCGTGTGCACCACGAGTACTGCGCCTGCCGCAGCGTCGTAGAACGCGAAGCGGTCGAGCCCCTCCATGCCAACGTCCCGGCCCTCCGCGTCGACCAACGCCGCGCGAACGTCATCCACGGCGGGCCCGCGGGCCCCATCACCGGTGAGCATGTGCTTGACCGGTGCGGCCTGAAATGCGATGTCCACGGGGAGCAGTGCACAGATCGCCCGCACGGCAGCGGTGACGTCGGCGCCGGGCAGCTCGACCACCGGCGCGCCGGTGGAGGACGCTGGGAAGTTCCTGTCGACGATCGCCACGACGTCGCCGTGGCCGGCCCGGGCAATGCCGGCGAGCAGGTCCGGCGTGACGAGCGGATCGATACCCTTGAGCACCCTCAGCCCGCCGTCCGGTGCGTGGCCAGCTCATCGCCGCAGATTTGAGCGAACGTCGTGGGCTGCATGTCTGCGCCATAGCGGACCACGGCCCGCGCCGCCGCCAGCACTCCACGCGCCGCGCCCTCGCGCAGGTGCGGCGGCAGCGTCTCGACATCCGTCACCTTGGCGTACCCGACGATCCGCCGGGACATCTTCGCGGCCGCGAACAGCCAGGCCTGCGCCTGCCATGTCGCCAGACGCTCCTCGAGGAACCCGTCCCGCCACACGCGCGGGTCGCGACGTCCCGGCCACAGCCGCCGGAACTCGGTCTCGAAACCGGTCCACGTCTCCGTCACCAGGCCGAGCGCCCACTGCGCACGGGCGTCGTCGCCGAGCGCATAGGCACGGGAGGCGGCCAGCACGTAGTTGGCCCACGTCGCACCGATGTCGAACGCGACCGGCCCGAAGAAGGCGAACTCGGAGTCGAAGACCTTGACGCTGTCGGCCCGCGACCCGTCGCCCGCGCCGCGCACCATGACCGACCCGGTGTGCAGGTCGCCGTGGATCAGCGCCTCGCCGCACGTCATGAACCAGTACTTCGCGCGTCCCATGGCGTCGACGAACGTCGTGTCGGCGCTCAGCGCCGCCGCGTCCGGCTCGTTCGCCGGGAGGACGGAGTTCCGGCCGGCGTCGACCGACGGTTCGGTGAACACGAGGTCCTCGGTGATGCTGCACAGCTCCGGGTTGATCGCCGCGGCCTGGGCGTCGGCCAGCTGCTGACGCTCGAGGGCGAACAGCGACGTGCCGAACGCGACGGCGCCGATGTAGGTGCCGACACGTCCGGCCACCCCCGTGTGGACCTTGCCTGCGTTGAGCGCGGGCCGCCAGACGGTGTGGTCGGACAGGTCCTCCATGGCGAAGATGTGCCGCTTCTCGTCGTCGTGCAGGACCTCGACGACGAGGTCAGGGACCAGCCGGCGGTGCGCGGTCAGTGACTCGACCTCGTGCCGCTCACGGTCGGGGGTCATGGTCCAGCTGCCGCCGGACATCCGGACGTAGGGCAGCGCCTGCTTCAGCACGATGCCCCGGCCGGTCTGGTCCTTGACCAGGAAGACGAGGTTGAGGTTGCCGTCACCGATCTCGTCCACCGACGCGATCTGCTCGACGTCGATGCGCCCGGCCAGGCTCGGGTACGTGGCGATGTAGCCGGGGATCTCCTCAGCGGTGAGGAACTCGTAGTCGGCCATGGGGGTGCGTCTCCTCGAAGCTCAGGTGGCAGGGGTGTAGCGGACCTTGCGCCGCGAGATGGTGAACGAGAACAGGAGGGCGACCAGCAGCACGACACCCTTGGCCGTGTCCTGGTGGTAGTACTGCAGGCCCTTCATCGTCAGGCCCGTCAGGACGATGGAGACGAGCAGGGCGCCGAGCAGCGTGCCCCAGGCGTTCGGCTTGCCCATCCCCAGCACCGAGGTGCCGACCAGCGCGACAGCCACGGCCTCGAGCAGGCTCGAGGAGCCGGCGTTGACGTCGCCCTGCCCGATCCGCGACACGAGGATGAGCCCTCCGACCGACGCCAGGAGGCCCGAGACGACGTAGGCCAGGCCGCGGTAGAACCCGACGCGCACGCCGGCGAGCCGCGCCGCCTCCGGGTTGGCCCCGATCGCGTACATGACACGTCCCCACGTGGTCCGCGAGAGCACGAACCAGGCCAGCACCACCAGCACCAGCATGATCAGCACGGGGACGGGCACCCGGCCGACGAAGCCGCGGTCGATCTTGAGGAAGTCGGCCGTGAACTTGCCCGGCGCCGTCGACCCGTCCCGCAGCGTCATGCCGCTGGAGATCGACTGGCCGCGGACGGGGATGAGCTTGGCGCCCTGGATGACGAACATCACCCCGAGGGTCGCCAGCAGGTCCGGGATCTTGCACACCACGATCAGGAACGCGTTCAGCAGGCCGACGACGAGGCCTCCGAGGATCACCACAACCACAGCCGTGGGTCCGGTGAGGTTGTAGAAGACCATCGTCATCGCGGCGAGCTGCACGGACAGCCCCGCGGTCGAGCCGATCGAGAGGTCCAGGCCGCCCACCACCATCGTGAACATGACGGCCAGGCCGAGGATCGCTGTGACGGCGGCCCCCTTGAGCATCTGGAACATCGACAGCTGCGTCGCGAAGGCCGGCTCCGACGCCGCGAAGTAGACGAAGAGGATCACCGTCACGGCGATGAAGCCGTACTTGACCACCGAGTCCTGGACCCGCTGACTGGTGGTGAGGCCGTTCCCCGCGAGGGGCGCCTTGGACAGCGCGGACGCACGATCCCGTGCGACCTGCGTCGTGTTGCCTGACACCTACGCCACCTCCGACATGCTCGTGACGATCGCCTCGTCGTCGATCTCGCTCGTGTACCTGTCCAGCCGGACCTCGCCCTCGACGAGGACGACGATCCGGTCGGCGACGCCGCGGATCTCCTCCACGTCGCTGGAGAGGACGACCACGCAGGCGCCCGAGGCGGCCTGCTCATGGGCCTGGCTGGAGATGTCGCGGCGCGCCCCGATGTCCACGCCGCGGAACGGTTCGTCCAGCAGCAGCACGCGCGGGGCGGCGCGCATCCAGCGCCCCACGACGACCTTCTGCTGGTTCCCGCCGGACAGGGCGTCGACCGCCTGCGCCGCACTGGTGGCCACGACCCCGAAGTGCTCCAGGACCTCGCGGCCGATCCGGTTCTCCTTCGCGGCGCTGATCACCCTGCCTCGGCTGATCTGGCCCAGGAACGGCAGGGTCGCCGTCCACGCCAGGGACCAGCCCGGGAGCATCGCCTCGGCGGCCCGGTCCTCGGGGACCAGGTAGATGCCCTTGCGGACCGCGTCCTTCGAGTGCCGCGGGCGGTACGGCCGTCCGTCGAACGTCATGGACCCCGTGCGGAGCCGGTCCGCGCCGAACACGCCGCGGGCGAGCTCGGACTTGCCGGCGCCGATCAGCCCGACCACCCCGGTGACCTCGCCGTACCGCAGCTCGAGGTCGATCGGTGCGCACCGGCTCAGCAGCTGGACGCCCTGCAGCCGCACGGCGACGTCGTGGCCCCGTTGCTCCACGAGCTCGTGGCTCTGCACCAGCACGGACTCGGTGAGCATCGCCCGCACGACGGCGGCCATGTCGAAGGGCGCCACCTGGGAGCTGGAGATGCGTCCGTCGCGCAGCACGACGACCTCGTCGGCCAGCTCGCGCACCTCGCTCAGCCGATGGGTGACATAGAGGACCGCGACGCCCTCCGAGCGCAGCCGGCGGATCAGGGCGAACAGCCGATCGACCTCCGCGGCGGACAACGTCGACGTGGGCTCGTCCAGCACCAGCACCCGGGGCCGCTGGCTCAGCGCCCGCGCGAGGAGCAGCAGCTGGCTGTCGGCGATGCCCAGCTCGAAGACGTCCTTGGTGAGGACCGAGTCGGGCCAGCCCAGGTCGAGCGTGTCCGCGATCTCGCGGGCACGCGGCAGGAGTCGACGCAGGGAGCGGACCGGCGGCAGCTCGCCCCGGATGATCTCTTCGAAGACGAGGTTCTCCGCGACGGTGAGGCCGGGGACGATGTTCTCGTCGATCCGCTGGTGGACCGTCTGGATGCCGTGGCGGGCGGCCGCCAGGGGGGACGTCATCTGGACGGGCTCTCCGCCGACGCGCACGGTGCCGCCGTGGTCGGGGTACACCCCCGCCAGCACCTTGATGAGCGTCGACTTGCCCGCACCGTTGGCACCGAGGAGCGCGGTCACGCGCCCCGCCGTCAGCGCGACGGTCACCCCTTTGAGCACCTGGTTGCCACCGAACGCCATCGTGATGTCGTCCAGGTTGAGCACCTCGGCCGCGGGCGCGGGAGCTGCGGCCGGGTCCGTGACGACCTCGTCGTCCATGCGTGACACTCCTCCGACGTCGTCGTCGTGGGGCCGTGGGCGGGCGGCTCGTGCCGCCCGCCCACGGTAGGACCTGCGGGGGTCAGAACGTGACGGACGGGATCCAGTCCGCGCCCGAGACGTCGGCGATGTTGAGCGACGGCTCGGCGGCCCGGAGGTCGTCCATGTTCTTGATGTTCTTGGACTTGAGCATGTCCTGGGTGATCAGGATCGGCGGGAACTGCACGTTCTTGCCCTTGAGCTGGCCGGCCATGTCGAGGAACAGCGTCCGCAGCACCGCGGCGCCGATGGCGTTCGGGTCCGTCGCGCCGGTGGCCGCCCACGGGCTGCCCGCCGCCGTCATCAGCTCGATGTCGGCGTTCGAGATGTCGGCGCCGTAGACCTTGACGTTCTTAATGCCGAGCTGCTGCAGGGCGGAGAGCGTGCCCTTGCTCAGCTCGTCGTACGGGGCGTAGATCGCCTTCACGCCCGGGTTCGCCTGCAGGGCCGCGACCACCATGGGTGCCGTGTCGGTCGCGCTGGAGTCGGTGTAGGTGCCGGTCTTGAACAGCTGCTTCCAGCCGTTGTCCTTGACGGCCTTCTGCCACACGACGTCGCGACGGTCGAGCGGGGCGATGCCGGCGACGTTGACGTAGCCGACCTCGGCGCCGCTGCCGATGTCCGACGCCATCTGCTTGAGCACCAGGCCCGCCATGTCGGCGTCGGACTGCTGCGTCTGCACGGCGTCAGGAGCGCACTTCTGGATCTCGACGTCGTAGATCACGATCGGGATCTTCTTCTGGATGGCCTCGTTCACGCCCGGGCACAGCGTGTCCGCGAAGCCGTGGCGGACCACGATGCCCTTGACCCCGGAGGCGATCGCCTGCTCGAGCTGCTGGGCCTGCGTCGCGTTGTCACCCTTGGCGTCGTAGACGTCCAGGTCGACGCCCATGGCCTGGGCCTGCTTCTTGGTGCCGTTGAGGTACTGCTGGAAGTAGTCGCCCTGGCCGCTGTTCTGCACGATCGCGACCTTCACGCCGGACGTGTCGAACGGCGCGGGCGCCTTCGCCTTCGCGGTGCCGACCGTGCCCTGGTTGCTGGCGCCCGTGGTGGGTGCCGCCGCGCCGGTCGTGCCGCCCTGGCTGCACGCGGCGAGCGCGAGCATCGTGGCCCCGGCGACGGCCGCCATCAGGACCTTGGTGTTCCTCATGGTGCTCCTCTCGATGGCGCAGCGTCGCTGCTGCGCTGTTCGTCAGCCCGCGATCTGCGCGAGCAGTTGGGATGCAGGTGCTGTGGCCGGCTCGACCACGCCTCGTTCCGTGACGACCGCACTGATCAGGTCGTGCGGCGTCACGTCGAACGCCGGGTTGAAGCCCACCGCACGGGGCGGTGCGCTCGGGTGCCCGTTGAAATCGACCACCTCGGCCGGATCGCGCTCCTCGATCACGATCTCGGAGCCGGTGGCGGTGGAGAGGTCCACCGTCGAGGACGGAGCGGCCACGACGAACGGGATCCCGGCCCGCTGGCAGGCGAGGGCGAGGGCGACCGATCCGACCTTGTTCGCCGTGTCCCCGTTGGCCGTGATGCGGTCCGCGCCGATGATCGCCACGTCCACCAGTCCCCGCAGGATGGTGCTCGACGCGGCTCCGTCGACCTCGACGACGTGGTCGATGCCGTCCTGCGCGAGCTCCCAGCTGGTGAGCCGGGCGCCCTGCAGGAGCGGGCGGGTCTCGTCGGCGTAGACGAGGCCGAGGCGACCACGACGGTGGAGCTCGTGGATGATCCCGTACGCCGTCCCCCACGCCGTCGTCGCGAGGGCGCCGGTGTTGCAGTGCGTGACCACCCGGACCTTGTCCTTGCCCGTGCGCTCGAGGATCCAGTCCGCACCGAGCCGCGACAGCTCCCGGTTCGCCTGCCCGTCCTCCTCGACGATGCGGCGGGCCTCCGCGAGGACCGCGTCCACGCCCTCCGGGACGAACGGCCGGACCCGGTCCGCGCCCCAGGCCAGGTTCACCGCGGTCGGACGCGCGTCGCGGATCCGTCGGATCTGCGACGCGAGGGTCTCGTCGTCCCAGCCCTCGTCCTTCGCCTGCAGCATCGCGACGACGACCCCGAAGGCGCCGACGGCCCCGAGTGCGGGGGCGCCGCGGACCGCCAGCGTCGAGATCGCCTCGACCAGCCCGTCGACCGTGGTGACCTCGAGGTACACCTCGTCGCGCGGGAGCTGGGTCTGGTCGATCAGCCGCACCATCGGCTGCGGCTCGTCCCGCCACTCCACTGCCAAGACCATGACGGCACCTTCCGAACCACGTTGTCCGACAACCTCGATCGCACGCTAGGCGGCACGTTCCGAAGTTGTCAATCAACCGAGACCAAGTTGTGACAACGACGGCGGTCAAAGCTGTACCCTGCTGCCTGTTCAGCCAGGGGTCGAGCGCGGGAGCCAGGCATGGGGAGCAACGGGACTCTCGTCTCACGGGTCTCCGACGACCTGCGCAGCCGGCTCGCGGCCGGCGACCTCCCCCCGGGCTCCCGGCTGCCCACCGAGAGCGAGCTGTCGGCGGAGTTCCAGGTGTCCCGGCCCACGGTGCGCGCGGCGCTGCGCGAGCTCGAGGCGCTCGGGCTCGTGCGCACCCAGCACGGGGTCGGCACGTTCGTGACGGAGCCGCCCGCGGTCCGGGCGGGCCTCGAACGACTGGACTCGATCACGGAGTCGATCCGAGCCACCGGTCACCAGCCGGGGATGAGCTACGCGAGCCGCGTGGTGCGACCGGTGCTGCCGGAGGAGGCCGCCACCATGGGCGTCCCGGGCGACACGGTCGCGCTCGAGGTCAGGCGCGCGATCATGGCCGACGGCGAGATCGTCGCGTACTCCTACGACCTCATGCCGATGGACATCTTCCCCGCCGACTTCGACCCGGCGGACCTGGACGGTTCTATCTTCGGCTTCTTCCGGACACGGCTGGGGATCGTGCCGGACCACGCCCTCGGCGAGGTGCACGCGGTGACGTCGAACCACGTGGGCTGGGGCACCGAGGCTGCGACGCACAACCTCTTCGTCCTGCTGGTGCAGCGGCACTACGACAAGGCCGACAAGCTCGTCCTGTACTCGCGCACCTACTTCATCGAGGGTCGCTACTCCTTCAGCATCGTCCGCCACGGCTGACCGGTCGGTCGGGCCCCTGCCGGGGTGACCGCAACCGACCGCCCCGGAGGGGTCCGAAGCCCGTCCGAGGCCCGTCCGAGGCCCGTCCGAGGCCGTCCGAGGCCGGCAGAGGCCGGCAGAGGGCCGTCCGAGGCCCGTAGGAGGCCGTACGACGCCGCCTCCGTCGCTCACGCAGCGCTCTTGGTTGTCCGATCGACACCTGCTAGGTTGTCCGACAACCGCGGAACGTTGTCAGAGAGGTCAACGATGTCCAGCAGTGGCGTGGAGTCTCCCGACAGCCTCGTCGAGGACCTGGTCGAGGTCTCCCGGAGCCTGGGCGCAGACCCTCGGCTCGTGCTCGCGGGTGGCGGGAACACGTCCCTGAAGCTGGACCGTGCCGACGTCACGGGCCAGCCGCTGCGGATCCTCCTGGTGAAGGGCAGCGGCCAGGACCTGGCCGGGGTGGACCGGCACGGCTTCGCGCCGCTGAGGCTGGACAGGCTCCGCGCGCTCCTGCCCGTCGCGGACCGGCTCGACGACGCCGCCCTCGCCAACGAGCTGCGCTGCGCGTCGGTCGACGCCGGTGCGCCGGACGCCTCCGTGGAGTCGCTGGTCCACGCGGTCCTGCCCCACGCCTGCGTGCTGCACTCCCACGCCGACGCCGTACTGACGCTCACGCACGCGCCCGATGGCGCCGACCGCATCCGGCGCGCGCTGGGCCCCCGCACGCTGGTCGTCGACTACGCCCAGCCCGGACCCGCGCTGGCCGCGGCGTGCGCCTCCGCCTGGACGCAGCACGGGGACGACGAGACCGAAGCCGTGGTCGTGCTCGACCACGGCATCTTCGCCCTAGGCGCGACCCCCCGCGAGGCGTTCGAGCGCCACACGCGCCTGGTCGCCGCCGCCGAGACCGCCGTCGCGGCGGCGCCTTCCCGGCACCAGGTGACGCCCGTCGAGGTCCCGCCGGTCGCGCCGGAGGTCGTCGCCGATCTGCGCCGGCGGCTGAGCGCGGCCGCCGGGCGGCCGCTCGTCCTGCGTCGGAGCGCGGACGACGAGGTGCGCGCGTTCCTGGCCGACCCGCAGCTCCTCGCAGCAGCGGCCAACGGCGTGCTGACGCCCGACCACGTGATCTGGACGAAGCCCGCACCCCTGGTCGGCTCCGACCTGGAGGCCTACGCAGAGGGCTACCGGGCGTACGTCGAGAGGAATGCGGCCCGCACCGGCCGGGACGTCGAGCCGCTCGACGCCGCGCCCCGCGTCGTGCTCGACCCGGCGCTCGGTCTGGTGACCGCCGGTCGCACCGCCGCGGAGGCCGTCGTCACCGAGGCCATCGCCCGCCACACCCTGCGCGCCGTCACGGACGCGACCCGCCTCGGCGGGTACCGCGCCCTGCCGGACGAGCACGTCTTCGACCTGGAGTACTGGCCCCTGCAGCAGGCGAAGCTGCGCCGATCGGTGCCGGCCGGACCGCTGGCAGGGCAGGTCGCCGTGGTGAGCGGCGCCGCGTCCGGCATCGGCCGGGCGTGCGCCGCAGAGCTGCTGGCACAGGGCGCCGCCGTGGTCGGCTGGGACCTATCCGCCTCCGTCGCGACGACGTTCGACGGCCCTGGGTGGCTGGGGCTGCAGGTCGACGTCACCGACGCCGAGGCGGTCCGCGCGGCCCTCGCGGCGGGCGTCGACGCGTTCGGGGGTCTGGACGTCCTCGTCGTCGCCGCCGGCATCTTCCCGAGCGCCGCGCCGATCGGGGTGATGACCCAGGAGACGTGGCGCAAGGTCATGGCGGTCAACGTCGATTCCGTCGCCCTGCTCTACGGGCTGGCCCATCCCCTGCTGGCCGCAGCACCGCGCGGCGGCAGCGTCGTGGTGATCGCGTCGAAGAACGTCCCGGCACCCGGTCCCGGGGCGGCGGCGTACTCGGCCTCGAAGGCGGCGCTGACCCAGCTCTCCCGCGTCGCGGCGCTGGAATGGGCGAACGACGGCATCCGGGTGAACCTGGTGCACCCCGACGCGGTGTTCGACACCGGTCTGTGGACCCCCGAGCTGCTCGCCGCACGTGCGGAGCACTACGGCCTGAGCGTCGAGGACTACAAGCGCCGCAACCTCCTGCACGCGGAGGTGACCAGCGCGGACGTCGGCCGGCTCGTCGCCGCGATGGCCGGCGACGTCTTCGCCCGGACGACCGGTGCACAGGTCCCGGTCGACGGCGGCAACGAACGCGTCATCTGACCGTCATCTGACCAAGGAAGGGGCAGCCATGCAGCACGCGACGACGACGGACCCGGCCTACCGGAACGGCGACTGGGGGCCGGCCTACCTCGTCCAGGGGCCCTCCAGCGACCTCGGGGTGCTCCGCCTCGGCGCCGGTCAGGCCATGACCAACCACTACCACGCGCACTGCGACGAGACGTTCGTCGTCCTGGAGGGCCGTGCGTCGCTGTGGGTCGACGGGTCCACGCGCGTGGACCTGCGCCCCGAGGTGGTCGTCCGGTGCGAGCCGGGCGAGCTGCACTACCTGGTCAACGACTCGGACGCCGACTTCCGGTGCGTCTTCATCAAGTCACCGGCGAGCCCCGGCGACACCGTGAACGTCCCGTGGGTGCCCGGCGACCCGCTGCCCGTACGACCGACCGACCCGACGAAGTAGCTGGACCACACCCCAAGGAGCAGTGATGGCAGACCTCGACAGCACGGTCGACGCGAAGGACTTCGGGATCGGCACCCCGCAGTCGGTACCGGCCTCGCCGATCAAGGGCTCGGACCAGCTCGACTTCGGCATGCGGCACCGGCTCGGCCGGATCTTCCAGGGCGACGGGCGGACCGTCATGCTCGCCTTCGACCACGGCTACTTCCAGGGCCCGACACGAGGCCTGGAGCGCGTGGACCTGAACGTCGTGCCGCTCGCCCCGTGGGCCGACGCCCTGATGGCGACGCGCGGCATCATGCGCACCGTCGTCCCGGCGGCCAGCCCCAACGCGCTCGTGCTGCGGGCGTCCGGCGGACCGTCGATCCTCAAGGAGCTCTCCGACGAGCGCGTGGCCATGGACATCGGCGACGCGGTGCGCATCGACGCGGCGGCGGTGGCGGTGCAGGTGTTCATCGGCGGCGAGCACGAGACGCAGTCGGTGCACAACATGACACAGCTGGTCGACGCCGGCCTGTCCGTCGGGATCCCGGTGGTCGGGGTCACCGCCGTCGGCCGCGAGCTGACCCGCGACGCCCGGTACCTCGGCCTGGCCACCCGGATCATCGCCGAGCTGGGCGCGCAGGTGGTCAAGACGTACTACTGCGACACCGACTTCGAGCACGTGACGGCCGGCTGCCCGGTCCCGGTGATCATGGCCGGCGGCAAGAAGCTGCCGGTGCTCGACGCGCTCACCATGGCCTACAGCGCGGTGGACCAGGGCGCGTCGGGGGTGGACATGGGCCGGAACATCTTCCAGCGCAAGGACCCGGTGGCGATGATCCAGGCCGTCCGCTCCGTGGTGCATGGCCGCTCCAAGCCGCAGGAGGCCGCCGACCTGTACGCCGAGCTCTCCGGCGGAGCCCGGGACTGATGGGGGGGACAGCCCAGGAGGACGCGCTCCGGGCCGCGACGTGCGACGTGGGCCGGGCGTTGTGGCAGCGCGGGATGGTGGCCGCGAACGACGGCAACCTCTCGGTCCGGCTGCCCGATGGCTCGGTGCTCTGCACGCCGACGGGGGTGAGCAAGGGGTTCCTCACGCCGGAGATGCTCGTCGTCGTCGACGGGGACGGGCTGGTGGTGCGCGGCGACCGGCGACCCTCCACGGAGGTGCTCATGCACCTGCGCGTCTACGCGGAGGACCCGTCCGTCGGCGCCGTCGTGCACGCCCACCCCGTCTACGCGACGGCGTTCGCCATCAAGGGCGAGCCGCTCGTGGGCCTCATGATGCCGGAGAGCGTCGTCGCCCTGCCGGAGGTGCCGCTGGCGGCCTACGCGGCACCGTCGACCCGTCAGGTGCCGGACTCGGTGGCCCCGTTCGTCAGGAGCCACCGGGCGTGCCTGCTCGAGCACCACGGCGCGCTGACCTGGGGCACGGACCTCATGACGGCCTACCTGGTGATGGAACGGCTGGAGTACACCGCCCAGCTGACGACGATCACCCGGGCGCTCGGCGGCGAGCGGATGCTGTCCGCCGAGCGCGTCGACGAGGTCCGGCGCATCTTCGGCGTCCCGCGACCGGCGGTCCTCTAGCGGTCCGGCCCGCTGCCGGCGGCTCTCGCCAACGGTGCCTGCGGCCGCCCGGCGAGGACCAGCGGCTCGTCGTCCGCCCACAGCTCGCCGTCGGGGGCCCGCAGGTCCTTGACGATGTCCCAGTGCAGCGCCGACCGGTTGACGCCGCCGCACTCGGGGTACGCACGGCCGAGGGCGATGTGCACCGTGCCGAGGATCTTCTCGTCGAGCAGCAGGTCGCCCGTGACGGTCCGCATCGCCGCGTTCGTGCCGATGCCGAGCTCGCCGACGCGCCGGGCGCCCTCGTCCGAGGCGACGAGGGCACGAGCGACGTCGGCGCCGGCCGCTGCGCCGACGTCGACCACCTGGCCGCGGTCGAGGACCAGCCGCAGGTCGTCGATGCGCGCGCCGCCGAACCAGAGCGGTCCGGCGAACACGATGTGCCCGTCCGCGCCGTCGTCGAGCGGTGCCGTGGCCACCTCTCCGTCGGGGAAGTTCGCCTCGCCGGCGAAGGGCATCCAGCGGCGTCCGGCGAACGGGACACGCAGGTCGGTGTCGGCGCTGCGGATCACCAGCGCCTCGTGCTGCTCGAGGGCGTCGCACAGCTGTCGGAGCCGGACCCGCACCGTGGCCCAGTCCTGCAGGCAGCCGGCCGCCCACTCCGCGAGGAGGGCATCCGGGTCGGCACGGATCATCCGCGCCCACGCCGCGGTCGGCACCCGGACCAGTGCCCAGCCTCGCTGGTCCCACCGCCGGGACGAGACGAGACCCTTGCCGTGACGCTGCAGCGCCAACCGGTCCGCGTCCGGCTGCTCGGCCGGAGGGACGACCATCCCGCGGAAGGAGACGTGCTTCTGCGACCAGTCCAGCGCCGCGACCTCGAGCGGGGCAGCCGTGCTCAGGACGCCACCGTCCGCGTACGCCAGCGCGGCTCGCTCGTACCGTTCGTCCGCAGCCACCACCTGCGCCACCGCCCCGCGGCGGAACACCTCGGCGACGAACGCCTCGACCGCAGGCGCGGTGTCGGTGTCCGTCATGAACACCGACACCCGGTCGCCCTCGACCACCTGCACGCCGTCGGCGACCGTGGTGGCCACGTCGGCCCACAGACTCATGCGCCCCTCCTCCTGTGCTGCCAGGGCGCCATCGCCTCGTAGAGGCGGACGTAGTCGCGGTGGTCGGCTGTCAGGCGGTCGTCGGCCACGGCCGTGACCGGTTCCCGATAGGTCACCCACGCACGTGCGGCGTCCCGGTCCGGGAGCGCTCCGACGGCCAGGGCACCGAGCATCGCGTCCCCGAAGGAGGCCCCGCTGGTCGCTGCGACCCGCTGGTCCAGGCCCGTCATGGCGGACACGGCACGCATCACGACCGGGTTGCGCGTGAGGCCACCCACGGCGGTGATCGTGCTCAGGTCTGCGCCGGCCGCGTCGTACGCGGAGAGCGCGTGCACCACCGAGTGGGCGATCCCCTCCAGGACGGCGCGTGCAACGTGGCGCCGCCCGTGGGCGAGGCCGAGGCCGGCGAGCACCCCACGGCTGTCCGGGTCCTGGACCGGCGTGCGCTCCCCGGCGAGGTGCGGAAGGAACATCACACCGTCCGACCCGCTCGGGGCGTCCTGGGCGAGGGCGAGCAGTGCCGTGAACACGGTCTCGTCGTCGCCCGCGAGCCCGAGCAGGTCGGCCGCCCACCGGGTCGCCGTGCCGGCGGTCGACGTGCCCGCGGCGAGGACGGACGTGCCGGGGAAGACGAAGGGTGCCGCCCATAGCGCGGGGTCGACGATCGGGTCGGTGCCCACGCGGATGTGGTAGCTGCTCGACCCGTACATCGCCATGAGCTCGCCGCTGCCGAGCACCCCCGAGCCCACCGCCTCGGCCGGTGAGTCGGTCGTGCCGACGATCACGGGCGTGCCGCCGGGCAACCCTGTCGCGGCGGACGCGTCGGCGGTCAGCGGTCCCGCGAGCTCGCCCGACCAGGCCAGCTCGGGCAGGCGTCCGACGTCGACGAGGTCGTCGCAGCCGGAGACGTCCCACCGGTGCTCGGCCAGCCGGTAGAACGGGTGGAAGTAGCCCGCGGTGGCATGGTCGATCACCGATCGACCGGTCAGACGGGCGACGATCCAGCTCTGCGACGTGTGGAACCAGCGCGCCGACCGCCAGACGTCCGGATCCTCGTCGTGCAACCACGCGATCTTCGGCCCCGCGGACTGGCTCGTCAGCCTGTTCCCGGTGCGCCGCACGACCTCCTCGGTGCCGAGCCGACGCTCGAGCGCGGTGACCTGGGCCTGGGCCCGGGTGTCGACGCCGTACAGGATCGCCGGCCGCAGGGGGCGCAGGTCGCGGTCGACGGGGAGCACGCACGGCCCGATGGCGGAGACGCCCACGGCGTCGACGCGACCCAGGTCCCTCCCGACCAGCTCGCGGCACACGGCCACGACGTCCGCCCACCACACCGCCTCGGCATCGTGCTCGACGTGGCCCGCGCGCGGCGTCGCCAGGCCGTGCCGCCGGGAGGCCGCCGCGCGCACGGCACCCGAGGTGTCGACGAGCACGCCCTTGGTCTCGAACGTGCCGACGTCGACACCGAGGAACATCGCGGGCTCCTCAGCCGCGCACCAGGGACGCCGCCGCCATCAGCGCGGCGACGCGCGCACGGTCCACGACGTTCTCGAAGACCCCGTCGACCTTGAACGCCGTCCCGACGATGGCCGCATCGGCGATCGACAGCTGCTCCTCGATGTTGTCCACCCGGACACCGGTGTTCGCCACGACCGGCGTGTCCCTGGCGTTGGCCTTGACCACCTTCAGCTGCGCCGCGTCGGTCTCCGAACCGGCGGTCAGGCCCGAGACGCACAGACCGTCGGGACGGCAGTTGAAGACCGTCGAGCGGGTCAGCGCGGCCAGGTCCCGCTCCCCGAGGTACTGGGCCGCCTCCGGCACGATGTTGAACAGGAGGCGCACGTCCTGGCCTCCGACCGCGGCGCGGTGGCGGGCCGTCGCACCGACGTTGGTGTCCCAGACCCCGAAGTCGCTGGCGTACGCGCCGGTGAACACCTCGCGGACGAAGCGGGCGCCGGTGGCGACGGCGACGTCGATCGAGGCCTGGGCATCCCAGAGCACGTTGACCCCGAAGGGCACCTCGATCTGGTCGCGCACCTCGCCGATGACCCGTGCCATGGCGGCCGCGGTCACCGTCTCGGTCTTCGTCAGGTACGGCAGGCTGAACTCGTTGGAGATGAGGATCCCGTCGACGCCGCCGGCCTGCAGCTCACCGATCTCACGGCGTGCGTGGGCCACGACCGCCTCCATCCCCCCGGCCGAGTCGTACCCCGGGTCCCCGGGCAGGGCCGGCAGGTGGCACATCGCGATGACGGGCTTGCGCACCTCGAAGACGTCGTCCAGCCAGGTCATGTCAGTCCTCCAGGTGGGTGTCAGCGCGGTCGGCGATGACCTTGATCAGGGCAGATGCGTTCTCGCGTCCGTAGCCGGACCGCTGGGCGGCCTCGAGGTTGTCCAGCACCGGGGCGAGGCCCGGCAGCGGGCAGCCCACCTGGGCCGCGAACGCGTCGATGAGATGGGCGTCCTTGACCATGAGGTCGAGGGCGAACGACGGGCTGTAGTCCCCCGCGAGCACGGCCGGACCGACGCCGTCGAAGATCGGCGACCGGAAGTCGGTCACGTGCAGCACGTCCAGGACGGCGTGCAGGTCGAGCCCGGCACGCTTGGCGAGGGCCAGCGCCTCGCCAAGCACGTTGAGCTGCGCTGCGACGACGAGGTTGCCGACGAGCTTCATCCGCGCCCCCGCACCGTGCCCACCCATGTGATGGACCGTCTCGGCCACAGCGTCCAGCACGGGGCGCACCGTCTCCACCGTCTCGGTGTCACCCCCGACCACCACCCAGAGCCCGCCGGCGGCCGCCTCACCCTTGGACCCGAAGACGGGCGCGTCGAGGAAGCGGATGCCGCGCTCCTCGGCGGCCCGGGCCTCCTCGTCGCTGAGCGTCGGGCTGATGGTCGACATGTCTGCCACCACGGTGGTCGCAGCGACGTGCGCCAGCACCCCGTCAGGACCGAGAACCGCCTCGCGGACCGCGGTGTCGTCCGACAGGCAGACGAGAACGACGTCGCGGCCCGCGACCGCCTCGGCGATCGAGCCGGCCGCAGTGGCGCCGGGCGCGTCCGTGGCGATCCTCTCGGCCGTCCGGTTCCACACCGTGACGTCGTGACCGGCACGCAGCAGGTTCGCCACCATGCCGCGGCCCATGGTCCCGAGGCCGATGTACCCGATGGATGCCATGGCTCAGCTCCTCGCCGTCACGGTGTCGGCGGGGGCGGACGCGTCGTTGGCTGCGCGCCAGGACTCCAGGAACCTCAAGAAGGCCGTGGCCCCGGGGTCCTGCAGACCGATGCTGCGTTCCTGGAGCCAGGACGCACGTCCCCGCCGGGACTGCAGCGGCGTGGTGTCTTCCACCGCGCGACGGGCGGCGCCGATGGCTTCGTCCAGGCCGCTGCTCGCGTCAGCGGCTGCCTCCAGCGCTTCGGCCGCGGGCATGATCGCGTCGAGGATCGTCTTGTCCCCGAGCTGGGTCTTGCCTCGGTTGGCGATGTTCTCCCCGGCCAGGCGCGCGAACGCGCCGGCGTCTGCGACGCTGACATCGTCCAACGTTGCCCAGCCACGCGATCCCGCCAGCAGGCCGCCGGCGACGAGCGCTGCCATCGTGGACGGGTTCGCGTTGGCGAACGCCTTCGCACACGTCCGGGCGATCTCGGTGGGGGACGCGTCGTCGGACAACGCCTCAAGCGCCTCGATGACAGCCTTCGCGCCGAGGGACACGGTGATTCCGAGGTCGCCGTCGCCGAGCGCCTGGTCCAGGTCGCGGAGCTCGTCGGCATAGCCGACCAGCTCGCCGAGGGCGCGGCTGATCGACTCCTGAAGCTGGACGGAACGCATCGTTCTACTCCTCGAAGAAGGGCGACTTGGCGGGGGCCTCGAGCAGCGCGAGCCGCTCGTCGTTGAGCTCGAGGAGAGAGATGGAGGCGCCGGCCATCTCCAGGCTCGTCGCGTACTCGCCGACGTAGGACTTGGCGATCGTGATCCCACGCTCGGCGAGCAAGGTGTGCACCCGGCGGAACAGGACGTACAGCTCCTCCAGCGGTGTGGCACCCAGACCGTTGACCAGGACCGCGACGCGCGAGCCCGAGGTCAGGTCGAGGTCCGCGACCAGCGCGGTGATGATCCGATCGGCGATCTGGTCGGCCGACTCCAGCGGGCCCCGGTGGATCCCGGGCTCGCCGTGGATGCCGATCCCGATCTCCATCTCCCCGTCGGGCAGCTCGAAGCTCGGGTGGCCCGTGGTGGGCAGGATGGTCGGCGACAGGCCGATGCCCATCGTCGCGGTGTGCTCGATCACGTCCTCGGCGACGGCGGCGACCTGGTCCAGGTCGTCGCCGCGCTCGGCCGCGGCGCCGGCCGCCTTGTACGCGAAGATGATCCCGGCGACGCCTCGCCGATCCGCCTTGCGGTCCTTCGGCTGGCTCGCGACGTCGTCGCGGCCGAGCACGGTGCGAGTCTCGATGCCTTCCAGCTCGGCCAGGTCGGTCGCGAGGTCGAAGTTGAAGACGTCGCCGCCGTAGTTGCCGTACAGGAACAGCACTCCGGCGCCGCCGTCGACAGCCTTGGCGGCCTCGAAGCACTGCTGTGAGGACGGGGAGCTGAAGACGTTGCCGATCGCGACGCCCGAGCACAGACCTGTACCGACGTAGCCCTTGAACAGCGGCAGGTGCCCCGAGCCGCCACCGGTGACGATGCCGACATGGCCGGCGACCGGCGCATCGGCGCGCACCAGGATCCTCAGGTCGTCGGCCGGCGTCTTCACCAACGTCGGGTGCGCCTTGAGGATGCCCTCGATCATCTCGTCGACGAATCGATCGGGATCGTTGATGATCTTCTTCACGTCATTCCTTCCTTCGGTGCACGACGGTGCGCGCCGGGCGGGTACGGCTTCGTGTGTCGGTGCAGGTCACACCGGTGTCGGCGGCGTCGCGGGCCCGACTGGTAGCGCGGGTGGAGTCCCTCGTCGCCGGCGGCGCAGGTGCACCTGATCGGAGACCATGACGACGATGAGGATCAGGCCCTGGGCGACGGCGTACTGGTAGGGCGACCAGCGCATGGCGTTGAACCCGCTGGACACGATCTGCAACGTCAGGGCGGCGAGCACGACCCCGGTGACGGTGGCGAACCCGCCGTTCGGATTGGTGCCGCCGAGGACCGCGATGACGATGACGAGCAGGGTGTAGGAGGCGCCGTAGTCCGCACTGGCCGTCGGGTTGCGTGCGATGAACAGCATGCCGGCGATACCGCCGAGCAGTCCGGTCATCACGTACGTGCCCAACAGGGTCCGTCGGCTGCTGATCCCGGAGTACGCAGCCGCGGTCGGGTTGGCGCCCTGCAGCTGGATCTTGTGCCCGAGTGCGGTCCGGTTGATCAGAATCCCGATCCCCGCGGCCACGAGCAGCAGGGCGATGAACAGGACCGGGATGCCGCCCACCGTGGCGTTCCCGACACCGGTCAGGACCCGCGGGGCTCCGTAGAGCGTCCGGCCGCCCGTCCACACCACCGCCAGACCGTTGAAGATCTGCATCGTGGCGAGCGTCGCCAGGATCGGGGTGATGCCGACTCGGCTGACCAGGAGGCCGTTGACCAAACCGCCAACCAGCGCCACCACCAGACCGATGAGGATGAACACCGGTCCGAGCGCGTCGCCGCGGCTGCCGGCGGCCGTGTAGAGCGTCGAGATGGTGATGGCGGTCAGGTTGGCAACGGCCACGATCGACAGGTCGATCCCGCCCGTGAGCATCGCGAGCATCTGGGCGATGGCGAGCACGCCGATCTCCGGTGCAGCCACGGCGATGTTCTGCAGGTTGAGGGTGGACAGGTACACCCCGGGACGCAGCGCTGCGAACAGGGCGAAAGCCACCACGACGAGGACCAGCATGCGCCGCACGCCACGGTTCGTCTGGAAGCGGCCGACCAGCGATCGGGCTACCTCGTCGACACTGGCATTGACTCGCCGCAGCGAGCCCTGCTCCTTCTGGGCGGTCACCGGGCCACCTCCAGGTCCTCGTGGGCGAACACTCTCTTGCGCGAGCGCTTCGCGGCGGCCGCCTGGACGCCGACACCTATGACGAGCAGGAGACCCACCGCAGCGCGCTGCCAGGCGGTAGGCACACCCACGAGCAGCAGGCTGTTGTTGATCAGCTGCACGAGCAGCACCCCGAGGAGCGTGCCTCCGACAGAGCCGCGGCCACCGAAGATCGACGCCCCACCGAGAACGACGGCGGCGATGATGTCGAGCTCGCTGCCGACCAGGTCCTGCGGGTTGGCGTTCCGCCCGAGGATCACGTAGACCACACCGCCGGCGGCGGCGAGCATCCCGACCAGGACGTAGACGAGCAGCTGGGACCGGATCACGCGGAAGCCAGCGCGTCTCGCTGCCTCGGTGTCCCCACCGATCGCGTAGACCCCGCGCCCGAACATCGTGTTGCGAAGCAGCCACCACACGAACACCGTCAGCAGGACCGGGACCAGGACCATCAGGCTCACCGAGACCGGTGAGCCTCCGGAGTGGGCCGTGACCAGGTCGTGCTTGCCGGCGCGGTCCATGCTGGGCGGCAGCGCGGCGATGTACCGCGAACCGATGTAGGCCAGCAACGCGCCCTTGAACACGCTCTGCGTACCCAGGGTGACGATCAGTGTCGGCAGCCGGAACCGGGCGATCAGCCCGCCGTTGACCAGCCCGAGCACCGCACCGATCCCCAGCGCGAGCAAGGTGAGGACGACCAGCGAGGCGGTCGATCCACCGGCTCCGGAGAGCTTCACGGTGGTGTACGCGGCGAAGATGGCGATTGCCGCGAAGGAGACGTCGATCCCGCCGGAGATGATGACGATCAGGACGGCCAGGGCGAAGATCACCGGCACGATCGAGCTGCGAATCACCGCGAAGAGGGTTCCCACGGTAAAGAATGACGGGCTCACCAGCGACATCGCGACGATGAGGACCACCAGGACGGCCGCGAGAACGCCCTCGTTGTTGGAACCACGAAGGGCCATGAGCCGGGCGCTCATGCGGCCATCGTCCGCTGGATCGTCTCGAGGTCGACGCCGTCGCCCTCGAGCTCTTGAACCACCTGGCCCTGGCGGATGACCAGGACGCGGTGGCACACGGCGACCAGCTCGGGCACGTCGTCGGACACGATGAGCACGCCGCGACCGTCTGCCGCCTCCTGGCGCAGGATCTGCAGGATCTCTGACTTCGACCCCACGTCAACTCCCACGGTCGGTCCGTTCAGGATGAGCACCTTCGGCTTGGTCGCCAGCCACTTGGCCAGCACGACCCGTTGCGCGTTGCCGCCCGACAGGCTCCGCACAGGCGAGGAGACGTTCGGCGCCTTGATGCGCAGCCGCCCGAACAGCGACGTGATCGTCTCGGCGATGCGCCGGCGATCGAGAAGACGTGAGGGGCGGCGCCGGTAGGCGTCGAGTGAGGACGCGATGATGTTGTCCGCGATCGACGCATCCATGAACAGGCCCTGAGTAAGGCGATCCTCCGGCACGTACCCGATGCCTGCCGCGACGGCGTCGTCGATGGAGCGGATCGTGCAGTCCTGCCCGTCGACGGTGATGGTGCCCGAGCGGGCAGGCAGCACGCCGAACAGGGATTCGGCGATCTCGCTGCGACCGGAGCCCAGCAGGCCCGTCAGCCCGAGGACCTCACCGCGGTGCAGCGTGAAGGACACGTCGCGGTACGCCCCGGGAAGGGTCAGGTCCCGCACCTCCAGCACGGCGGAGGCGTCAGCTGGCAGGCGTACGACCTGCCGGCTCTCGTCGATGTCGTGCCCGGTCATGTAGCGCCCGATGCTGGCTCCGTCGAGCTCGGCGGCCGGCGCTGTGAGCACGTGGGACCCGTTGCGCAGGATCGTGACGGTCTGAGCGACCTGGAGGACCTCGTCGAGCTTGTGGCTGACGAAGAGGAGCGCGACGCCGCGCTCCGTCAGCTGCCGCACGACCGCGAACAGCCGCTGCACCTCGGTGCGGGTCAGCGCCGTGGTCGGCTCGTCCATGATCAGGATGCGCGCGTCGTGGACCAGGGCGCGGCAGATGGCGGTGAGCTGCTTGTCGGCGACGGAGAGGCGTTCGACGTCCTCGTCGAGGTCCAGCTTGATGCCCAGCTCGCGCACGATCCGCTCGGCGGCGGGACGTGCGCGCCTTCTGGAGTAGAGCGCCCGGTGGGCGGCGACCTCGCCCGTGAGCACGATGTTCTCGGCCGCGGTGAGGTTCCCGAACAGCGAGAAGTCCTGGTAGATGACCTGGATTCCCGCATCCATGGCGCCGCTCGGCGTCATGCGGTCGTGCTCGGTGCCCGCGACGACGATCCTGCCGGAGTCGGGTCGCTCGACGCCGCTGATGATCTTGATCAGCGTGGACTTTCCGCAGCCGTTCTCACCGGCCAAGCAGTGCACGGTGCCCGCCTTCAGGCTCAGGGAGACGCCTGCGAGGGCGCGCACGCCGCCGAACGTCTTGACGATGTCGCTGACCTCGAGCACCGGAGCTTCGCTCTCGCTCATCGCTCACCTCCAGGGGGACGGTGCGGCCCCGTCGTCTCGACGGGGCCGCACCTGCGTTCAGCGGATCAGAAGGGGTACTTCGCCATGTTCGACTTGTCGACGATCACGGCCGCGTCACCGACGTAGACGTTGTCCGTTCCGGTCAGCTTCTTCAGGGAGTGGTACCCCTCCAGGCCCAGATCGGTACCGTCCTGGACCTTCTGCCCCTGGGCGAGCATGAGCGCGATCTTCAGCTGCGCCTGGCCGGCCAGGGCGGGGTCCCAGAAGAAGATCTTCTGGATCGAGCCGTCCGTGAGGTACTTCGACGCGACCGACGGGATGCTCGTGCCCATCACGCAGACCTGACCGGCCTTGCCGGCCTCGGACACGGCGCGGGCAATACCGGCGACGTCGGTGCCGGCCGAGCCCTCGAAGCCCTTGATGTCGGGATACTTGCCGAGGATCTCCTTGGCCTTCTGGTACGCGACGTTCTCGTCCTCCTTGGACTCGATCGGGTCCTCGACCCGGGTCACGTTCGGGTACTTGGCCTTGGCCTCGTCGAGCGCCCCCTGGACCCAGTCCATGTGCGTCTTGGCGGTCAGGTGGCCGACGAACGCCACGTACTTCCCGGAGGTGCCCATGCACTGGGCCAGGTTGTCCATCATCTTGGCGCCGTAGGCCGCGTTGTCGAACGCCTCGATGTCGATGTCGACGTTCTTCATGCCGGCGGCTTCGTGCGAGACGACGACGATGCCCTGCGACCGGGCCTGGCCAAGCACCTGCTCGAGCGACGCCGGCGAGTTGGGCACCACGGTGATGGCCGTCGGCTTCTGCGGGATCAGGTTCTGGATGATCTGGACCTGCTTCTCCGGGGTGGCGTCGTCGCCGCCGTCCTGGCGAGCGTCCACACCGGTGTCCTTCTTGAACTGCGCCACACCCTCGGCCATGCGGTCGAACCAGCCCACACCCTGGATCTTCACGACCGTGACCATCGTCATGGACTTCGGGTCCTTCGTGGCACCGCCAGCGGCGCCACCGCCCGCAGCACCCGACGACGAGGACGTCGTCGAACCGCCGACCGAACCGCATGCGGTCAGCAGACCAGTCACCACGGTCGCGGCCACTGCGAGCTTCATGGACTTCGTGCGCCTCATGTCTCACTCCCTCGTGATCTCGAGCCTCTGCACGGCTTCGTGCACTCCCAGCGGCCACTACGCCGACTTTGGCGACAGTAGACCCCGATTTCGCACAGGTCGAGCACCTGTTATGCGCGATATCGCGCATATGACGATCGTTACCTGCTCGTTACCGCGCAGACCCCTGTGTAGGCTGCGTGCAACGCGACGATGCGAGGAGGGGGCAGTGGGCAGACGGCAGGACATCGTGGCGATCGTCCGGTCGACGGGTTTCGCCAGCGTGGTCTCACTGGCCCAGCACTTCAGGGTCGACACCTCGACGATCCGCCGCGACCTGGACCGCCTCGAGCAGCAGCGGCTGATCGAGCGCACGCACGGCGGGGCCGTCCCCGTGAAGTCTGCTGACGGACGGGCCTCCTCCGAGACGCGTCATCGCGCTGAGAAGGCCGCCATCGGGGCCGCCATGGCCGAACGCATCCACGAAGGCCAGACGGTCCTTCTCGACAGCGGGACAACGACCCTCGAGGTCGCCCGGCACCTGAAGCACCAGCGACTGACCGTCGTCACGCACGACCTGCGCATCGGCCTGGAGATCGCCAAACGGCGCAGCATGCACCTGGTGTTCATCGGAGGTGAGCTGCTGCCCCAGGAGTTCGCCATGTGGGGTCCCACATCCGTGCAGCAGATCGACAACATGCGGGTCAACGTCGCGATCTTCGGCGCGGACACCGTCCTCGACGAGGGCCTCTACATCCGAGCCAGCTACGAGCTCGAGGTGAAGCGGCACATGCGAGCCATTGCGGCCGAGGCCTTCTTCGTGGCCGACAGCTCCAAGTTCGGCCGTGAGGCGCTCTTCAAGGTGTTCGGCTTCGAGGAGTTCACCGCCGGGATCACCGACGACACACTCGACCCGATCCGCGCAGCGTCCTTCCCGGTCCCCTTGATTCGTGTGCCCGCGCGACGAACGCCGGAAAGCGAGACCGCCATAGATGACGCGGCCCCTGAGCGCCGAGCCAGACCGGAGCGTCGAGCCACAGTCGATAGTGAGGCAGGCCCAGCCATCTGACACCGCTCGATGCCAGATGCGGGATCCTGGATGAGGATCAGTGCGAGAAGGAACTGGTTCCACGACCAATAGGAAGTAGAGCAGGCCGGCTCGGTCCTCGTCCACCGGGCGCCTCGCCAAGATGGTGAAGTCTGGCCGGCACCGCCCTCACGTCGTCGACCGCGACTCGTGACCTCGGCGGTACGGCGTGCGCCGCAGGGCTCAACGGCGTCCGCGGATTCGAGTCTCGCAGCCTGTTGACCTGCGACTACGCTAACTCGACGCCCGTGCACCCACCGGTTCAATCCCAGCGGGGACGCGTCTGACCTGCACGGATGTCGCGATATCGTCCGGATTTCTGTCCACTTTCTGGCCCTCGACCAGCAAGAAGGCCGCCTCTCCACCCGGAGAAACGGCCTCTGACCTGCATCGATGGTGGAGCTGAGGGGATTCGAACCCCTGACCCCCTGCATGCCATGCAGGTGCGCTACCAGCTGCGCCACAGCCCCTCGACCCGCAACCGCGAGCCGCGCCCCGGAGGGCGCCTGGAGAGTCTAGGACGATCCCCGGCCCGAACGCTAATCCGGGTTCCGGGTCTGCGACTCCGCCTCGGCGGGTGCGTCGGGCCCCGCGTCCCAGTCCCGCGAAGCGTCCGTCGGGCCGAGGTTGAAGCCGTGCAGCCGCCAGTCCGGTGCCACCGGCCCGTGCGAGGGGCTGAGGTCGGCCCAGTGCGCGTTCTGCAGGCCGATCACCCCGCGCCATGCCGGGTCCTGCCCCAGCAGCTCACCCACCGCGAGTGCGATGGCCGCCCCGTGCGACACCACCACGAGCGTGTCGGCCTGTCCGAGCGCCGCTGCGTGGGCCCGGACCGCCGCACCGAGGCGTGCCGCGACGTCGGCCCGCGACTCGGCACCGACACCGACGGGGTCGCCACCGGCGCGCCAGACGGCGAACTCGTCCGGCCAGCGCTGGTCGATCTGCTCGCCGGTCAGCCCCTCCCACTCCCCGAAGCTGCGCTCGCGCACCTGCGGGTCCACGGAGAGCGGCAGGCCGGCACCGCGGGCCAGGTACTCGGCGGTGGCCTGCGCCCGCGAGAGGTCCGACGACACGATCACCGTCGGCTCGTACCGGGCGAGGATCGTCGCGGCAGCGGTGCGAGCCTGCCAGCGGCCGACGGCGTCGAGAGGGATGTCGATCTGACCCTGCAGCCGTCCGCTCGCGTTCGCCGCCGTGCGTCCGTGCCGCCACAGCAGCACGCGTCCGGCGGTCACTCCCCGAGGTCCTCGTGCTCCTGGCCCGCGCGCTCCTGCTGCTCGACACCCCGTGAGTCAGCCGGCAGCTCGATCACCGGGCAGTCCTTCCACAGCCGCTCGAGGGCGTAGTAGACCCGGTCCTCGGCGTGCTGCACGTGCACGACGATGTCGCCGAAGTCGATCAGCACCCACCGGCCCTGACCTTTGCCCTCTCGCCGCAGCGGCTTCGCGCCGAGCTTGAACAGGGCCTCCTCGACGGCGTCGACGATCGCGCCGACCTGCCGCTCGTTGGTGCCGGACGCGATGAGGAACACGTCGGTGAGCACCAGCTGGGCGCTCACGTCCAGGGCGATGATCTCCTGCGCCTTGCGGTCGGCAGCGGCGTGCGCCGCGGCATAGGTCAGCTGCAGGGCACGGTCGGATGCGGGCACGGGGCTCCTCGGTGGCGCGTCAGAGCGCGGTGGTGGGGTCTGCGACGGCGGTGGCCAGCACAGAGACGACGGAGTGCGACGAGGTTCCCTCGGCGCCGGACGAGCCGGACGGGCGCCCGTGGTTCCACAGTGCGACGACGAGGAAGCCGAGCACGAACGCCACGATGACCAGGACGATCAGGTGCAACCACGTGTAGGGATGACGGCGCGCGACCGGCTCGTCGTCCTCGTCGTCCAGGTCCACGGGCGGGGCCGTCCGCGGGGACGGGAAGGGTGCGCTGGGGACCTCGGGCGACGCCGCGGCGGGACCGGCCGGCCGGGCTGCCGGGGTCGGGGTCGGGGCGGGAGCCCCATCGGGTTCCACGACCGCCCAGGAGCCGCGACGTGGCTCCGCCGGGGGCGTGAGGACTGCGGGCGACGGCGCGGGCGCCTGGATGGTCGGTGCCGCCTCCGCACGAGCCGGCGTCCAGGCCGCGGGCCGCTGTCCGGCGACCGGCTCCGCTGCAGCCGGGGTCGAGCCGTAGGACGGCCACGACTGGGCCGGGGCCTGCGGGGCATCCGCCGGCCGTCCCGAGGTAGCGGCACGGCCCTCGGGAGCCCACGACGGCGCGCTCTGCGCGCGTGGTCCGCGCGTGGCGGAGTCAGCGGCTGCACCCGGCGCCCACGTGGGCGCGGCCCCGCGACCCGGCTGGCTCGCGTCGCTCGGCCTGCCCTGAGGCGTGCTGCCGTTCGACGGAGCGGGTGCGAAGGCGGCGCGGGAGGGAGGCGCCGGTGGTGCCGAGGCCTCCCGCGGCACCGGGTTGCGGGCCGGCGGCGCCGCAGACGGACCTGGGGACGGATTGGCCGACGATGGGGAGCTCGTCGCCGGTCCCCAGCCGGTGGCCGCGGCGGGGCGTCCGGCGAGGCCCGACGTCGGTGCGGCACCCCCCGCGGGCGCCCCACCCTGCGGGGCACCTGCCGACGCGCCCGACGTCGCCATCGACGAGCGAGGACCCGCCGTCGGGTCGAGCGTGTCGCGCGTCGCGCGGCGAGAGCGGTAGGCCGCGTCGGAGATGACCGGCGGACGGACGCCGCCCTGCGTCGGACCGGCGGGCGGTGCGACCGACCCCTGCGCGGGTACGGGGGGTGGCACACGGCCGGGCGTCGCGGCGCTCCGGGGCGTCGGGCCCAGCGTCGAACGGCCCGGGACGGCGGCGGGCGCAGCGGGGGCGGGCCGTGAGCCCGACGTCGGACCGGACGTCGGCCGTGGTGCCGCCCACACGGGCGTCCCCCCGGAGGTCGGCTGACCGGGCGTCGACTGCTCGCGCAGCGCGCGGCGGGACGCCGTCGGAGGGCGCGCATCAGGCCGAGCCGGCTGCTCCGTCCCGGACGGTCCTTGGGGACGGGTCGGCTCCGGCCAGGACGACGCCGACGGCGCCCACTGGGGTGCGCGTGCGGCTCCCGTGGCGGTCTCCTCCGCAGGGACGGCGGCCTCGGAGGCAGCACGCTCCCTCTCGCGGCGCCGCCGGCGCTCTCCGGGTTCACTCATCAGGACCTCGATACAACCTGTGCTTGCCGATGTACTGGACCACGCCGTCCGGCACGAGGTACCAGACCGGCATGCCGGTCCTCGCCCGTGCCCGGATGTCTGACGAGGAGATGGCCAGCGCGGGGATCTCGAGCACGCTGACGCGATCCCCCGGCAGCCCGTCCACCGACAGCGTGTGCCCCGGCCTGGTGACCGCGACGAAGTGCGCCATGGTGAACAGCTCGTCGGCATCCTTCCACGTGAGGATCTGCGCGACGGCGTCCGCTCCCGTGATGAAGTACAGATCGGCACCCGGACGCTGAGACTTCAGGTCCCGCAGCGTGTCGACCGTGTACGTGAGGCCGGGCCGGTCGACGTCCACCCGGCTGACCCAGAACCGCGGGTTCGAGGCGGTCGCGATCACCGTCATCAGGTAGCGGTGCTCCGCCTCCGACACCGGCTGGTTCTGCTTGAACGACGGCTTGCCGGTGGGGACGAAGATCACCTCGTCCAGGTCGAACCGCGCGGCCGCCTCGCTCGCCGCCACCAGGTGACCGTGGTGCACGGGGTCGAACGTCCCGCCCATGACGCCAACGCGTGGTCGAGTCATGGGCGGCGCGACGACGCCGGAGGTCAGTGCTTCGAGCCCGCGTGACGGAACGCGGACGTGATCAGCAGCAGGGCGGCGAGCCCCACGAACGCGCCGATGCCGAACACGGGTGCGGGGAACGGCAACGTGGCGCCTGCGGCCTCCTGGGCGGCGATCAGCGCAGCCTGCACGGGAACCTCCAGCGGTCGGGACGGGACGGCCAGTCTCTCACGGGTGCGGGACGGGTCACGGGCGGACGTGCCCGTCGCCGTGCACCACCCACTTGGTGGTGGTGAGCTCCGCGAGGCCCATGGGCCCCCTGGCGTGCAGCTTCTGGGTGGAGATGCCGATCTCGGCCCCCAGCCCCAGCTGACCGCCGTCCGTGAACCGCGACGACGCGTTCACCATCACGGCCGCCGAGTCGACCTCCGCGACGAACCGCTCGGACGCCGCCAGGTCGCGGGTGCAGATCACCTCGGTGTGGCCCGTGCTCCACGTGCGGATGTGCTCGAGCGCCTCGTCGAGCGAGTCGACCACGCGCACGGCGATGTCCAGCGAGAGGTACTCGGTGGCCCAGTCGACGTCGGTGGCCGGGACCGCGGTGACACCGTCCGGCACCAGCTCGAGGGTCCGTTCGTCACCGTGCACCGTCACCCCGGCGTGCCCGAGCGCGGCCAGTGCGGACGGCAGGAAGGCCGCTGCGGCGTCGGCGTGCACCAGCAGGGTCTCGAGCGCGTTGCAGACGCCGACGCGCTGCGTCTTGCCGTTCAGCAGGATGGCGGTCGCCGCCTGCGGGTCCGCCGTCGCGTCGACGTACAGGTGGCAGTTGCCCACGCCGGTCTCGATCACCGGGACGCTCGCCTCGCGCACCACCGTGGCGATCAGGTCCGCACCGCCACGCGGTACCAGGACGTCGACCAGGCCGCGCGCATGCATCAGCGCCACCGCGCCCTCGCGTCCGTACCGGTCGATCGACTGGACCAGGTCGGCCGGCAGCCCCTGCGCCTCCAGCGCCTCGCCGAGCACCCGGACGATCACCTGGTTGCTGTGCGCCGCGGCGCCACCGCCGCGGAGGACGACGGCGTTCCCGCTCTTCAGCGCCAGACCGGCGGCGTCCACCGTGACGTTCGGCCGCGCCTCGTAGATCATGCCGACCACGCCCATCGGCACGCGCACCTGCCGCAGCCGCAGCCCGTTGGGCAGCGTGGAGCCGCGGACCACCTCACCGACCGGGTCGGGCAGGCCGGCGAGCTCGCGCAGCGCGTCCGCGATGCCCGACAGCCGCGGCGCCGTCAGCGTGAGCCGGTCCAGCAGACCGGCGCTGAGGCCGGCGGCGCGACCGGCGGCCAGGTCCAGCTCGTTGGCCGCGATGATCTCGTCCGTCGCGGCCAGCACGGCGTCCGCCATCGCGTGCAGGGCCGCGTCCTTGGTCGACCTGGTCGCGGTGGCCAGCGCCCGGGAGGCCGTCTTGGCACGCCGCGCGATCTCACGGACGTGGGCGTCCACGTCGCCGGTGCGCCCGGCCGGCGCCACGGCAGCGGCGTCGAGGGAGAGGGTCATCGGTCCAGGGTAGCCCGGCCCCGCCGGCGCATCAGGATCAGGTCGTCCCGATGGACGAGCTCGCGGTCGTACCCCGGTCCGAGCTCGGCGCGCAGGTCCTTCGTGCTGCGTCCCAGCAGGTCAGGGACCTCTTCTGCGGAGTAGGCGACGAGCCCCCGCCCGACGAGCGTGCCGTCCGGTGCGACGAGCTCGACCGGGTCGCCGGCCTCGAACTCGCCGTCGAAACCGGTGACCCCGGCCGGGAGCAGCGACTTGTGCCGCTCCACCAGCGCCCGCACGGCACCGTCGTCCAGCACGAGCCGGCCCCGGGTCCGCGCGGCGTGCGCCAGCCACAGCAGCCGTACGGACGAGCGCCGCCCGGTGGCGGCGAACCACGTGCCGACGTCCTCGCCGGCCAGTGCCGCGGCCGCCTGCGCGGCGGAGGTCAGCAGCACGGGGACGCCCGACTGGGTCGCGATCGTCACCGACTCGAGCTTGGTCACCATGCCACCGGTGCCCACCGCGCTCCCCCGGCTGGTCACGTCGACGCCCTCGATGTCAGCCGGACCGGCGACCAGGGGGATGCGGACGCTGCCCTCCCGGTCGGGCGGGCCCGTGTAGAGCCCGTCCACGTCGGTGAGCAGCACCAGCGCGTCGGCGTGCACCAGGTGCGACACCAGGGCGGCCAGGCGGTCGTTGTCGCCGAACCGGATCTCGTCGGTCGCGACGGCGTCGTTCTCGTTGATCACCGGCACCACGCCGAGGTCCAGCAGCCGGGCCAGGGCGCGGTAGGCGTTGCGGTAGTGGCCGCGGCGCACCGTGTCGTCGGCCGTCAGCAGCACCTGGGCGACGCGGTGCTGGTGGGCCGCGAACGCCCGCGTGTAGTGGGCGATCAGCAGGCCCTGGCCGACGGAGGCGGCCGCCTGCTGGGTGGCCAGGTCGCGCGGGCGCGCGACGAGCCCCAACGGCCCCATGCCGGCGGCGATGGCGCCCGACGACACCAGCACCACCTGCCCCCCGGCACCGAGCCGGGCGGCCAGCACGTCGACGAGGGCGCGCAGCCGTTCCGGCTCGAGGTGGCCGGTGCCGTCCGTCAGGGACGACGACCCGACCTTCACCACGATCCGGTGGGCGGCGGGCAGCTGGGCCCTGGTCTGCAGCGAGGCGGCGCTCACGGCGGGCATTCTCCCGCGCACCGGCGTGCCGCCGCGCCGACGGTCACCGGTCGGGATCGGTCCAGACGCCGGCCTCGCGCTCGGACCACAGCTCGTCGCGCGCGGCGGTCTTGGCGTCCATCCGCTCCTTGAACTCCGCCCGCTTCTGGCCACGGGTCGGCCGCGAGCGGTCGTCCAGCCGCATGTCGGTGCCGCGGGGGCCACCGAGCAGCTCCGTGCCGGTCAGCAGCGTCGGCTCCCAGTCGAACACGACGGCGTTCGTCTCCGGTCCGATCCGCACCTCGTCACCCGCCACCGCACCGGCCTCGTACAGCGCCTCCTCGACGCCGAGCCGGGCGAGCCGGTCCGCCAGGTAGCCGACCGCCTCGTCGTTGCTGAAGTCCGTCTGCCGCACCCAGCGCTCGGGCTTGCCGCCACGAACCGCGAACCACACCTGACCGGCCGCCTCGCGACGTGTCACGGTGAAGCCGGCCTCGTCCACGGCGCGCGGGCGCAGCACCACTCGCGTCGGCTCCGGCTCGGGGGCCGCGGCACGAGCCGCCTCGACCCGCTCCGCCAGGGCGAACTCCAGGGCACGCAGACCCTCGTGGCTCGCGGTCGACACCTCGAACACCGGCAGGCCGCGGTCCACCAGGATGGGTCGCACCAGCTCGGCGAGGTCACGCGCCTCCGGCACGTCGATCTTGTTCAGCACGACGACCCGGGTCCGCTGCATCAGCGGCACGCGGCCACCCTCGATGCCGAGGTCGCCGGCGTAGGCGCCGAGCTCGGCCTCGATCACGTCGAGGTCGCTGACCGGGTCCCGCCCGGGCTCGAGCGTGGCGCAGTCGAGCACGTGCACCACCACGGCGCACCGCTCGATGTGCCGCAGGAACTCCAGGCCGAGGCCCTTGCCCGCCGACGCACCGGGGATCAGTCCCGGCACGTCCGCGACGGTGTACCGGGAGGCACCGGCCTGCACGACCCCCAGGTTGGGCACCAGCGTCGTGAAGGGGTAGTCGGCGATCTTGGGGCGCGCTGCGGACATGGCCGCGACCAGGGAGGACTTGCCCGCGCTCGGGAAGCCGACCAGCGCGACGTCCGCGATCGACTTGAGCTCGAGCACGACGTCGGCGGTCTCGCCCGGCTCGCCCAGCAGCGCGAACCCCGGCGCCTTCCGGCGGGCCGAGGCCAGCTTCTCGTTGCCCAGACCACCACGGCCCCCGGCAGCGACGACGTAGCGCGAGCCCACGCCGACCAGGTCCGAGAGGACCTGCCCGTCGGTCGACTTCACCACGGTGCCGTCCGGCACGCCGATCACCAGGTCCGGCGCGGTGCTGCCGTCGCGGTAGTCCCCCATGCCCTGCGACCCGGGCTGCGCGCGTCGGTGCGGCTGGCGGTGCAGGTCGAGCAGCGTGGTCACCTGGGGGTCGACGACGAGGACGACGGAGCCACCGCTGCCGCCGTCACCTCCGTCGGGTCCCGCCAACGGCTTGAACTTCTCCCGGCGGATGGAGGCGCAGCCGTTCCCACCGTCTCCCCCCGTCGCGTGCAGTACGACGCGGTCCACGAACGTGGTCATCGCTCACTCCTCCCTGATCCGTCGGTGCACCGGAACCCCGGTGCGGGGTCGAGCTCGATGGTCACACGACGAAGGGGCGCACCGAAGCGGTGCGCCCCTTCGTCGACGACGGTTGTGCTGGACGTCAGACCTCGGCCGTGACGACGTCGATCACCTTGCGGCCGCGCCGCGTGCCGAACGCCACAGCGCCCTCGGCCAGCGCGAACAGGGTGTCGTCCCCGCCGCGGCCGACGTTGACGCCGGGGTGGAAGTGGGTGCCGTGCTGGCGGACGATGATCTCGCCGGCCTTGACGACCTGACCACCGAAACGCTTGACGCCGAGGCGCTGGGCGTTGGAGTCGCGACCGTTGCGCGAGGAGCTCGCGCCCTTCTTGTGTGCCATGACGAACCTGCTCTCGTACGACGAATGGTGACCGAGCGCGAGGCTCAGCCGATGGCGGTGACCTTCAGGCGGGTGAGGTCCTGACGGTGGCCCTGACGGCGGCGGTAGCCGGTCTTGTTCTTGTACCGCAGGATGTCGATCTTCGGCCCGCGCTCGTCGCGCACGACCTCGGCGGTGACCGTGACACCGGCCAGCGTCTTGGCGTCGGCGGTCACCTTCTCACCGTCGACCAGCAGCAGCGCCGGCAGCTCGACGGTCGCACCCGCCTTGGCGGCGAGACGGTCCACGACGACGATGTCGCCGACGGCGACCTTCTCCTGGCGGCCGCCAGCCTTCACGATCGCGTACACCACGTTGCTGCTCATCTCTGCTCGTCGTCCTGCGTCCTGTACCTGCATGCCCCCGGCGCCCGCGCACACCCGTGGCCGCAGGCCTGGGGGTTCGCGTCGGCGTCCGTCGCTTGGATCCGCGCGTCGCGGATACCCGCAACACGGAACGAGCGAAGGCACGCACGGTCGGCACGCTGAGCGCGCCGACACACCAGGGTACGGACCGCGAGAGCGGTGGTCAAACCTGCTCGGGGCCGGTGTCGGCGCCCGTCTCGGCGCCCGTCTCGGCGCCCGTCTCGGCGCCCGTGTCAGCGTCCGTCTCTCCGTCGGCCGCGAACACCTCCGGTGCCACCGGGGTCAGCGCGAGCGCCTCGGCGTCGCCCTGCTCGGCGTCGCCCTGCTCGGCGTCGCCCTGCTCGGCGTCGCCCTGCTCGGCACCGGCCGTCGGCTCGGCCACGACCGACGTCCCCGACGGCGGCTGCGGATCGGCGGTGACACCACGCGCCGCCAGCTCGGCGAACACGTCGAGCACGGGTGCCGCGGCTACCGCGGCCGGCTCGGCGTCCTCCGCCTCGACCACGAGCACCTCGACGGGCGCCGACGACACCTCGTCCCGCGCGGGCAGCTCGGGCACGGCTGGGACGTCCTCCGGTCCCGCGTGCCCCTCCTGGGGCGCGTGCTCGTGGGCGTGCGCCGCGGCCGCGGCGATCGTCGCCAGCGTCGCCTTGACCGCCTCGCGCGCCTCGGGCAGGACGGGCACCACCGGCACCGCCGGCGTGGCCACGGGCTCCCCGGCACCGCGCTTGCGACGCGAACGCTTCGCGGTCCCCTCGCTCGGCGTCGCCTGCTGCTGACCGGCGTCCGGACGCACGTTCCGCTCGATCGGGTCGGTGTGCACGATGAACCCGCGCCCGTGGCAGTGCTCGCAGGTCTCGCTGAACGCCTCGACCAGGCCCTGGCCCACGCGCTTGCGGGTCATCTGGACCAGACCGAGCGACGTGACCTCGGCCACCTGGTGCTTGGTGCGGTCGCGCCCCAGGCACTCGACCAGCCGACGCAGCACCAGGTCGCGGTTCGACTCGAGCACCATGTCGATGAAGTCGACGACGATGATGCCGCCGATGTCGCGCAGCCTCAGCTGGCGCACGATCTCCTCGGCCGCCTCGAGGTTGTTCCGGGTCACCGTCTCCTCGAGGGTGCCGCCGGCACCGGTGAACTTGCCCGTGTTGACGTCGATCACGGTCATCGCCTCGGTGCGGTCGATCACCAGGGAGCCGCCGGACGGCAGCCACACCTTGCGGTCCATGCCCTTGGCCAGCTGCTCGTCGACCCGGTGCGCCGCGAACACGTCGCCCGTGCCGGTCCACCGGCTGACCTTCGCGGCGAGGTCGGGCGCGAGCTCACCGATGTAGCCGGAGATCGTCGACCACGCGTCGTCGCCCTGGACCACCAGGGACGAGAAGTCGTCGTTGAAGATGTCGCGCACCACGCGGATCGCCATGTCGGGCTCGCCCTGCAGCAGCGCAGGGGCGGACGCGCTGGCCGACTTCTTCTCGATCGCCTCCCACTGGCCCCGGAGCCGGGCGATGTCCGCGCGGAGCTCCTCCTCGCTGGCACCCTCGGCGGCCGTCCGGACGATGACGCCGGCGGAGTCCGGGACGATGTCCCGCAGGATCTTCTTCAGCCGGGCACGCTCGTTGTCCGGCAGCTTGCGGCTGATGCCGGTCATCCCCCCGCCCGGCACGTACACGAGGTACCGCCCCGCCAGCGTGACCTGGCTGGTCAGGCGCGCGCCCTTGTGCCCGATCGGGTCCTTGGTCACCTGCACCAGCACCGCGTCGCCGGACTTCAGCGCCTGCTCGATGCGCCGGGGCTGACCCTCGAGCCCGGCCGCGTCCCAGTTCACCTCGCCGGCGTAGAGCACCGCGTTGCGACCCTTGCCGACGTCGACGAACGCCGCCTCCATGCTGGGCAGCACGTTCTGCACCCGGCCGAGGTACACGTTGCCGACCATCGACGCCTGCGCCTGGTTGGACACGTAGTGCTCGACGAGCACCCCGTCCTCGAGCACGGCGATCTGCGTCCGGCCGTTCGCCTCGCGCACCACCATCGCGCGGTCCACCGACTCGCGGCGGGCGAGGAACTCGGCCTCGCTGATGATCTGGCGGCGACGTCCGGCGTCGCGGCCCTCACGCCTGCGCTGACGCTTCGCCTCCAGGCGCGTGGAGCCGCGGAGCGCCGTCACCTCGTCGCTGCGGGTGCGCGAACGGGGCTCGCTCTCGGCGGAGTCCGTACGGGCCCCCCGACGACGACGGCGACGGCGACGGCTCGACGCGCCCTGCTCGTCCTCGGCGCCGTCCTCCTCGCCGACCTCGGTGGCCGGCTCCTCCTCGTCCTCGGACGGCTCGTCGGTCGCGCCGACGAGCGGCTCACCAGCCTCCGAGCGCGAACGCCGGCCACGGCCGCCACGGCGCCGACGACGACGGGGTGCGCCCTGCTCGTCCTCCGAGACCTCGGTGTCGACCTCGGTGTCCAGGTCGTCCTCCGAGACGTCGAGGGCCTCGTCGCCGGCGCCCTCCAGCTCGGCGCCACCGACGACCTCGTCGACGACGGCCACCTCGGGGGTCTGCTCGCCTCGCCCACGACCACGGCGACGACGGGAGCGGCCGCCCTGCTGGCTCTCCTCGGCCACCGGCGCCTCGACGGGGGTCTCGATCTCGGCCACGGCTGCATCGGCGCGCTCGGCGCGGCGCGCGGCCTCGGAGATCTCCTCGGGCGAGCCGGCACCGACCTGGGCCCGGCGGCGGCGCTGCCGCGTCGCGGCGAGATCGGGCGCCTGGAACAGGAGCGCGGTCGTCGCCAGCCGGGGCGGCTGAGGGGCTTCGTAGGACGCTGCGGTCTGCGCCGCCGGCGCGGTCGCCTCCGGCTCGCCCGACGTCGGTGCCGCCTGCGGCTCCTCCTCGACCTCCTCCGCCCCGGCCTCGGGCTCGGCGGTCTGGGTCGGCTCGACCTCCACCGTCTCGTCCCGCACTGCCGAACGCGCGCGGCCGCCCGCCGGACGACGGCTCGAACGGCGACGACCGGCGGGAGCCTCCTCCGCCTCGGGCGCCACCGGCGCCTCGACAGCGGGTGCGGACGGCTCGACAGCCGCGTCCGGGGCGTCGCCGGCCGCCGCGGTCCGGCGGACCGCTCGGCGGCGACGCGGTGCCGCGGACGGCTCCGCAGGGAGGTCGGATGCGGGAGAACCCGCCGTCCCGGTCTCGACCGACGCCGCCTCGGCGGTCGGGGCGTCGCCGGACGGCGTGGCGGTGGCCGCGACGGGCACCTCCTGCTCGGGTCCCGCGGCTGCCTGGGGCGTCACCGGCGTCGGCGCCGCGACGGAGCGAGTGGCCCGGCGCCGACGCGGACGGACCGTCTCACCCCCGCCAGCCTGGCCGTCGACGGGTTCGGGGGTGGTCTGCTCGGTCACGCGATGTGCTCCTGGGTACCCACCAGCCCCGTGCCCACACGTCACGGTGCTGGTCGGGCGGTCGGTCGTCCTTCGGCACGGTGGCCGGGACGGAAGTCGGCGGTCGGGTCGCGGCCTCGCACGTCGGCGCCATCGCCTGCTGGCCCGGCTGGGCGGCCCCGGTCTGGAGCGTCCTGCCTGGCCGAGCGGCGGCTGGCACGCGGGACGCGCCGGACTGCGAGCTCGGTGGACGGGAGGGCGGTGTGGGCGCCCGATGTCCGCCGCAAGTATCGCACAGCACCCCTCCGGAGGCGGGAGCGACGAGCCTGGTCCGCGTCGCCCGGGCGCGCCGGGCCGCCTGCGGGCCGTCCTCCGGCGGTCTGTCGTCGCCTGCCGAGAAGCGCGTCGCGACACGCCGACGCCACGCCGACAGGAAGACGACACCGCGTCGGCATACGTGACCTAGGTCCTAGGACCTCGGCCCTACGAGCCCTAGCGTTCCGAACGGGCCTAGACCCGCCTCGCCATCAGGTGCGACGGGCGCAGGGCCTGCCCCGCCGCCCGATCCTGGACCCCCGGAGACCTGCGTGGACGCGCTGACCCTGGCCCGCTGGCAGTTCGGTATCACCACCGTCTACCACTTCATCTTCGTGCCCCTGACGATCGGTCTCTCGACCCTCGTCGCGATCATGCAGACGCTGTGGGTCCGCTCCGGGAAGACGGAGTGGCTACGCCTGACCAAGTACTTCGGCAAGCTGCTGCTGATCAACTTCGCGATCGGCGTGGCCACCGGCATCGTCCAGGAGTTCCAGTTCGGCATGAACTGGAGCGAGTACTCGCGGTTCGTCGGCGACATCTTCGGTGCGCCGCTGGCGATGGAGGCCCTGGCGGCCTTCTTCATCGAGTCGACGTTCCTCGGCCTGTGGATCTTCGGCTGGGACAAGCTGCCGAAGCGGGTGCACCTCGCGACGATCTGGCTCGTGGCCGGGTCCACCACGCTGTCGGCCTTCTTCATCCTCTCGGCCAACTCCTGGATGCAGCACCCGGTGGGCGCGACCTTCAACCCCGCGACGGGCCGTGCGGAGATGCACGACCTCGGCGCCGTGGTGACCAACCCGACGGTGCTGGCGGCCTTCCCGCACACGATCGCGGCGGCCTTCCTGACCGCCGGCACCTTCGTCGCGGCGGTCTGCACGTTGTGGATGGTCCGGCTGGTGCGCCGGGGCGACACCGACCGGGCACGGGCGGTCTACAGGCCGGGGCTGCGCCTCGGCCTGGTGGCCATCGTCATCTCGGGCATCGTCGTGGCCGGCTCCGGGCACTGGCAGGCGCAGCTGATGTTCCGCCAGCAGCCGATGAAGATGGCCGCGGCGGAGGGCCTGGTCAACACGGAGACCCGCGTCCCGCTGTCCCTGCTGACGGTCGGCAGCCTGAACAACGACCCGGCCAGCGTCCAGCACCTGGTGCAGATCCCCTGCTTGACGTCGATCCTCGCCGACAACACCTGCAACTCCACGCTGAAGGGCGTCGCGGACCTGCAGAAGCAGTACGAGCAGAAGTACGGCACCGGCGTCGACTACATCCCCAACCTCGCGGTGACCTACTGGTCCTTCCGGCTGATGATGGCGTTCGCCGCCTTCGCGGCGCTGCTGGCCCTGATGACGCTGTGGCTCACCCGCAAGGGCCGGGTCAGCGACAACGTCTGGTTGCGTCCCGTGGCCATCGCGGCGCTGCCGACGATCTTCCTGGCGTCGAGCGCCGGCTGGATCTTCACGGAGATGGGCCGCCAGCCCTGGGTCGTCGCGCCGAACCCCAACCCCGAGGGTGCGGACATGGTGTGGCAGCTGACGATGCGGGGCGTCTCGACGCAGGTGAGCGCCGGCTCCGTGGTGACTTCCCTGGTGCTGTTCACCCTGCTGTACGGAGTGCTCGCCGTCGCGTGGTACCGGCTGATGCGCCGGTACGTCGCCGGCGGCGTCGACGACGCCGGCCTCGGCGCCGACACCCCCGCGGACGGTGGCGAGGGAACGACCACCGACGTCGACCGCCCGTTGTCCTTCGCGTACTGAGACCGCCGGAGCCTTCAGACCATGAGCCACGAGACCCTGCAGATCCTTTGGTTCGTCCTCATCGCCGTCCTCTGGACCGGGTACCTGGTCCTCGAGGGGTTCGACTTCGGCGTCGGGATGCTCCTGCCCTTCCTGCCGCGCGACGAGCGTGAGCGCCGCGTGATGATCAACACCGTCGGCCCCGTCTGGGACGGCAACGAGGTGTGGCTGCTCACCGCAGGCGGCGCGACGTTCGCCGCCTTCCCGGAGTGGTACGCCACCCTCTTCTCGGGCGCGTACCTGCCCCTGCTGCTGATCCTGCTCGCCCTGATCGCGCGCGTCGTGTCCTTCGAGTGGCGCGGCAAGATCAGCACCCCGAGATGGCAGCGCAGCTTCTACTGGGGCCTGGTGCTCGGCTCGTGGGTCCCGGCGGTGCTGTGGGGCGTCGCGTTCGGCAACCTGGTCGCCGGTCTGAAGATCTCGCCGGTCACCAGCACGGTGAGCAACCCGGGCGCCGCCCAGGACATCACCCGGACCACGCTGCAGTACACGGGCGGGTTCTTCGACCTGCTGAGCGCCGGGCACGGGTTCGCCCTGCTGACCGGCGTGCTGACGGCCACCGTCTTCCTGGCCCACGGCGCGATCTTCCTGTCGCTGAAGACTGCGGGAGACCTCCAGTCGCGGGCCGCCGTGCTGGCGAAGCGGCTGTCCCTCGGCGCGCTCGGTGTCGGGGCGGTGTGGGCGATCTGGCTGCAGCTCGCCTTCTCGCGCAACGCCTGGACGTGGGCTGCGCTCGTGCTCGCAGCCCTCGCCCTCGCTGCCGCGGCCTGGTTCGCGTGGGTCGGCGCCCACGGGCGGGCGTTCGCCGCCTCGGCGGTGGCGATCGTGGCGGCCGTGGTGCTGATCTTCGGCGCGATGTTCCCCGACGTGATGCCGTCCACCATCGACCCGGCGTACTCGCTGACCATCCACAACGCCTCGTCCAGCGCCTACACGCTCACCATGATGTCGTGGGTGGCACTGATCCTGACGCCGCTGGTGCTGGCGTACCAGGCGTGGACGTACTGGGTGTTCCGCAAGCGCATCGGCGTGCACCACATCCCCGAGCAGGTGGACGTGACCTTCGAGAACGCCCCGTCGCTGCGGTGACGGCCGCGTGAGGCCGCTCGACCCGCGGCTGCTGCGCTACGCCCGCTCCGCGCGAGGCTACGTCGCCCTGACCGTCGGCCTCGGCCTCGTGATGGGCGCCCTGGTGGTGGCGCAGGCGCTGCTGCTGGCGCACGCGCTCGGTGGTGCGGTGGAGCACGGCGCCACACTCGCATCGCTCTCCGGCACCGTCGTGGGCCTGGTCGGCGTCGTGGTCGGTCGCGGCCTGGTCACCGCGGTGCAGGAGCGGTTCGCGCACCGTGCGGCCACGCGTGCCGTGGCCGAGCTGCGCAGCGGCGTGGTGGGGCGGGCCGCAGACCTCGGGCCACGGTGGCTCGCATCGGGTCAGGGCCCTGCGGTGGTCACCCTCGCGACGCGTGGTCTGGACGGGCTGGAGCCGTACTTCGTCCGGTACCTGCCCCAGCTGGTGCTCGCCGCGACGCTGACGCCGGGCACGCTGCTGGTGGTGCTCGGCCTGGACTGGGTGTCGGCGGCGATCCTGGTCGGCACGCTGCCGCTGATCCCGCTGTTCATGGTGCTGATCGGTCAGCTGACGCAGGGCCGCTCCGCCAGGGGGCTGGAAGCGATGCAGCGCCTCGGCGCCCAGGTGCTCGACCTGCTCGCGGGCCTGCCGACGCTGCGCGCGTTCGGGCGGCAGCGCGGCCCGGCCGCACGCGTGCGGGCACTGGGCGACGCGCACCGGCGGTCGACCATGGCGACGCTGCAGATCGCCTTCCTGTCCGGGATGGTGCTCGAGCTGCTGACCACCCTGTCCGTCGCGCTCGTCGCGGTGGCGATCGGGCTGCGCCTGGTCAGCGGCCGGCTGGACCTGGTGACGGGCCTGGCGGTGCTGATGCTCGCCCCTGAGGTGTTCTGGCCGCTGCGGCAGGTCGGGGCGCAGTTCCACGCAGCCGCGGACGGCGTGGCCGCGGCCGAGGCGGCGTTCGGCGTCCTCGACACACCGGTACCCGCTCGGGGCACCCAGGCCTGCCCGGACCTGTCCCGCTCGACGCTGCGGCTCTCGGGTGTGGGGGTGCGGTCCGCCGGGGGTCTGACACCGGCCGGCCTCGATCTCGAGCTGGTCCCCGGCACCGTGGCGGCCCTCGTCGGGCCCTCAGGCGTGGGCAAGACGAGCACCGTCGAGGTGCTGCTGGGCCTGCTGGCTCCCGACCACGGCACCGCGCGCGTGCAGACCTCCGACGGCGGCTGGCTGGACCTGTCCGACGTCGACCGGCGCAGCTACTGGGACCAGGTGAGCTGGCTGCCGCAACGGCCGGTCCTCGAACCCGGCACCGTGCGGCAGCTCGTCGGCGGTCGCGACGACGCCGCCCGTGCGCACGCCGCGGCGCTGACCGGCCTCGACGGCGTCGTGGCGGGCCTCCCCCACGGCTGGGACCAACCGCTCGGGACGGGCGGTGCCGGCCTGTCGGTCGGCCAGCGGCAGCGCGTCGCTCTGACCGCCGCGCTGCTCGCGGACGCGCCGCTGGTGGTGCTCGACGAGCCGACGGCGCACCTCGACGCGGCCGGCGAGCAGGTGGTCCTGGCGACAGTCGCCGCGCTGCGCGCGGCTGGCCGCACGGTGCTGCTCGTCGCCCACCGGCCCTCGCTGGTGGCCGGCGCCGACCACGTCGTCACGGTGCACGCCGAGCGCGCCGCCGAGGTGGTGGCGTGAGCACGGACCAGACGCTCCCGGCGGGACCGGCACCCGTTGACGACGCCGGGGCCGACACCCCGCCCCGCGGCACCCTCCGTCGCGCCCTCCGGCTGCTGGAGGTGCCGCGTGGCCGCGCGCTGCTCGCGGTGCTGGTCGGCACGCTGGCCCTGGGCTGCGCCGTCGCGCTGGCGGCGGTCTCGGCCTGGCTGATCGCGCGTGCGTCGCAGATGCCGCCGGTGCTGCTGCTGTCCGTCGCGACGGTCGCGGTGCGGACCTTCGGCATCGGCCGCGGGGTGCTGCGGTACTGCGACCGGCTCGTCTCGCACGACGTGGCGCTGCGCGGCATGACGACGCTACGCACCACGCTGTACGGCCGCCTCGCGGCGGGTCGCGCGGACGCCACGCTCGGCCTGCGTCGGGGCGACCTGCTCGCCCGGGTCGGTGCCGACGTGGACGCCGTCGGCGACGTGGTGGTGCGCGGTCTGCTGCCCGCCGGTGTGGCGCTGATGCTCGGTGTCGGCACCGTCACCGCCATGGCGTTCTTCTGGCCGCCGGCCGCCCTGGCGCTGGCCCTGTGCCTGCTGCTGGCCGGTGTGGTCGCCCCGGCGCTGACGGTCCGTGGCGTACGCGCCACCGAGCGGCGGGCGGCACAGGCCAGGGCCGACTCGTCCGCCGCGGCGCTGTCGGTCCTGGACGACGCCGGTCCCCTGCTGGTCTCCGGCCGCCTCGACAGCCGCCTCAGCGCGGTGCGCGAGGCGGACGCCCGCGTGGCCGCGGCCGTCGACAGCGGGGCCCGACCGACCGCCCTGGCGGCCGGGATCGGCACCGCCGCGACGGTCCTGGCGGCGGTGGCGGCGCTGGTGACCGGCGTGCCCGCGCTACGCGCGGGTCTGCTCGCGCCCGTGGAGCTGGCGGTGATCGCGCTGACTCCGCTCGCGGCCTTCGAGGCGACCGCGCTGTTGCCCGCTGCGGCCGTGCAGCTGCAGCGGTCCCGGGTCGCAGCAGCCCGCATCCTCGCACTGCTGGACGCCGCGGACGCCCCGGCGGTCGACGCCGGCGACGCGGCGCCGGAGCAGCCGGGTGGCGGAGCGCACGTGCTGCACGCGCGCGACCTTGCCGTCGGCTGGCCCTCCCGGTCGCCCGCGCTCACCGGTGTCGACCTCGACCTCCGGCCGGGCCGCACCGTCGCCGTCGTCGGACCGAGCGGCATCGGCAAGACGACCCTGCTGCTGACGCTCGCCGGTCTCCTCGATCCCCGCCACGGGTCGGTCACGCTCGACGGGACGCCGCTGCGGATGCTCGACGACCCGGACCGCGCGGCCCGCGTCGTCGTCACCACGGAGGACGCGCACGTGTTCGGCACCACCGTCCTGGAGAACCTCCGCGTCGCCCGTGGCGACGTGACGCACGACCAGGCCCAGGAGGCGTTGCAGCGTGTCGGTCTGGGCACGTGGCTCGCCGGCCTGCCGGACGGGCTCGACACGCTGCTCGGCCCCGATGCGCGCACCGTCTCCGGCGGCGAGCGTCGTCGGCTGCTCCTCGCCCGTGCGCTGCTCGCCCCTGCCCCCCTGCTGCTGGTCGACGAGCCGGCCGAGCACCTCGACCCCACGACGGCTGACGCCCTGGTCCACGAGCTGCTCGACCGGCCGACCGGCTGGGACGGCAGCCCGCGCGGGGTGGTCGTCGTCACCCATCGTCTGGCGCCGCTCGCCGCCGCCGACGAGGTGCTGTGGCTCGCCGACGGCACCGTGGCGGCGCGTGGCACCCACCAGCAGCTCCTCGACGGGACCCCGGGCTACCGTGAGGCGGTGGACCGCGAGCGGGTCGCGGTCGAGCCACAGGAGCGTGCATGACCGCAGTCCCTGCGCCCGGTCGCCAGGTGGGCGCCCCGTTCGAGCACGGTGTGCTCACGGAGGCCGGCACGCATCCCGCGACCCTGACCGGCGACGGCCTGACCGACCTGATGCAGGCGATCCTCTCGGTGGCCGGCGAGCTCGAGCTCTCGGCCGTCCTCGAGCGGTTCGTCCAGGTCAGCGCCGAGCTGACCGGTGCGCGGTTCGGTGCGATCAACGTGCTCGACAACCGCGGGGCCTCGACCACGTTCGTCTACACCGGCGTCCCCACGGCGATCGCCCGGATGCTCGCGCGGCCGCCGCACGCCCAGGGCGTCCTCGGCCAGATCCCCGACGAGGGGGCGCTGCGGCTGACGGACCTCACCAAGCACCCGGCGTTCCGCGGCTGGCCGGCCAACCACCCGCCGATGGGCTCGTTCCTCGGCGCCTCCGTGCGGGTGCGGGACCGCGTGTTCGGCCAGCTCTACCTGTCCGAGAAGCTGGACGGCAGCGCCTTCACCCAGCAGGACGAGGACACCGTGGTCGCCCTCGCCGCCGCCGCCGGTGTCGCCGTCTCCAACGCCCAGCTGTACGCCGAGTCCGGCCGCCGGGAGCACTGGCTGCGTGCCGGTCAGGAGATCACGACGATGCTGCTCGAGGGCATCGACGAGGAGGAGGCACTCGAGCACATCACCCGCACCGCACGCGACGTGGCCGGTGCCGACACGGCGGCGCTGGCGCTGCCCGGGCTCGCCGGTGAGCTGCTGATCGAGCTGGCCGACGGGCACGACGCCGACAAGCTGCTCGGCCAGGTGATGCCGGAGGGCGGCCGTGCGTGGACGGTGATGAAGGAGGGCAAGGGACTGATGACGCCGTCCCTGTCCGCCTCCCGCACGGTGACCCTCGCCGCGATGCGCGCCTTCGGGCCGGCGATGTTCGCCCCGCTGCAGACCTCCGGACGCGGCGTCGGCGTCCTGATCCTGCTGCGCCGCGTGGCCTCCCTGCCGTTCGACGAGGGCGACCTGGTGACCGCCGAGTCGTTCGCGTCGCAGGCCGCGCTGGCTTACGTGCTGGCGGAGGCCCGTCACGCCCAGGACGTCGCGGCGCTGCTCGATGAGCGCGAGCGGATCGCCCGGGACCTGCACGACCTGGCCATCCAGCAGCTGTTCGCCACCGGCATGCAGCTGGAGACGGTGCGTCGGCGCTCGGCCCGCGGTGTGGACGCGCACGAGCTGACCGCCATCGTCGAGGAGGCCCTGGACAACGTCGACGAGTCGGTGCGGCAGATCCGCCACATCGTGCACGAGCTGCGCGACCCGGACGCCGCCACGGGCCTGGTGGAGCGGCTGCGCCGCGAGGCGTCGCTCGCCCGCACCGGCCTGGGCTTCGCCCCGTCCCTGGTCATCTCCCTCGAGGGCGCCATGCTCGGCGCGGACGACGTCGAGGCGGAGGACCTGCTGGACGAGCGGCTCGACGCGCAGCTGACCGACGACGTGGTCGCCGTCGTCCGGGAGGGGCTGGCCAACGCCGCCCGGCACGCGCACGCCTCGTCGGTGACCGTGTCGGTGTCCGTGCGTGGCAGCGGACCGCAGGGCACGGTGCTGGTGGAGGTGCAGGACGACGGCATCGGCATGCCGATGCGTCGCGACCGCACCTCCGGCACCGGCAACCTCGCGGCCCGTGCCCGTCAGCACGGCGGGACGTTCTCCCTCAGCACGCCGCCGGACGGGCGCGGGACGCTGCTGACGTGGCAGGCGCCCCTCCCCTGAGCGCCGCCGGGCACGCCGGCGTGCCGGCCCCACGGATCGGGCGGCCGCCGGCCGCCGGTCAGTGACCGGGCTCGGCCCGCCAGCCGGAGTGCTTGCGCGCGGCCACCCAGGCAGCGACCTGCGTGCGCCGCTGCAGGCCCATCTTGGCCAGCAGCGAGGTGATGTGGTTCTTGATCGTCTTCTCCGCGACACCGAGCCGGTCGGCGATCTCGCGGTTGGACAGCCCGTCACCGATCAGGTCCAGCACCCGCAGCTCGCTCGGCGTCAGGTTCTCCGTCGGGTCCTCGTGACCGGCCCGCCGGCGGGTGACGGTCCGCTCGTCCAGCAGCGTCCGACCGGCCGCGACGGCGCGGATCACGTCGGTGATCTCCGCCCCACGCACGCTCTTCAGCAGGTAGGCCGCGGCGCCGGCGTCGAGCGCCTGCGCCACCGCGTCGTCGTCGTCGAACGACGTCAGCACGATGGCCTTGCTGTCCGGCAGCGTCTCGCGCACGGCGCGCATCAGGTCGATGCCCGTCCCGTCCGGCAGCTGCAGGTCCACGAGCAGCACCTGCGGGCGCACCAGCGCCGCCCGGCGGGCGCCGTCGGCGACGGAGCCGGCCTCGGCGACGACGGTCATGCCGTCCGTGCGCTCGACGACCTCGGCTATGCCGCGGCGGACGACCTCGTGGTCGTCGACGATCATGACGCTGATGGGGCGTTGGCGGTCGATGCCCGCAGTCCCGGGGGAACTCACCGTGGCATCGTAGCGACCTGTGACGATCGTCCTGCTCCCGGACACACTCGACGGCGAACCCGTCCTTCCGGCACACGTCCAAGCAGTCCGCTACGCAGCCGACCGACCGCTGCCCGCCGAGGCCGACGAGGCGGAGGCGCTCGTGGTCTGGGGCAGCTCCCGTGGATGGTTGGCCGAGGCCGCCGCGCGCCTGCCCAAGGTGCGCTGGGTGCAGTCGCTGGCCGCCGGGCCGGAGAACGTGCTGGCCGCCGGGTTCGGTCCCGAGGTGGTCATCACGTCCGGCCGCGGCCTGCACGACCTGCCGGTCGCGGAGCACACCCTGGCCCTGACGCTGGCCCTGGTCCGCGGCGTGCCGGAGCTGGTGCGCGCCCAGCAGCAGCACCGCTGGGCGGCCGAGCTCGGTGGGTTGCAGCCGCTGCACCCCGAGGGCTCGGTGCGCACGCTCCTGGACGCCCACGTGACGGTCTGGGGCTTCGGGTCGATCGCCGCCCGCCTCGCACCCGCCCTCGCGGCGCTCGGGGCCCACGTGACCGGGATCGCGACCGCGGCCGGCGTCCGGCACGGGTTCCCGGTGGTCACCCGTGCCGCGGTGAGCGAGGTGCTGCCGGGTACCGACGTGCTCATCGGGCTGCTGCCCGCGACGGACGCGACCCGGCACGCCATCGGCGCCGGCGCACTGGCCCTCCTGCCGTCGCGGGCGCTGCTGGTCAACGTCGGCCGTGGAGCGACCCTCGACGAGGAGGCGCTCGTCGCGGCCCTGCGCGCAGGCCGCCTGGCGGGCGCGGCGCTGGACGTGTTCGAGAGCGAGCCGCTGCCGTCCGACTCACCCCTCTGGGACGAGCCGTCGGTGCTGATCAGCCCGCACGCCGCGGGTGGGCGGCCCGTCGGCGCCGCCGAGCTGGTCGCGGACAACCTGGTGCGGTTCGTGTCCGGCAGCCCGTTGCGCAACGTGGTGCAGCGGTAGCGGCTGGCGCGGCTCCCGTCAGAGGTGCGGCTGCCTCCGTCGCGGCTGGCAGCGGGGGCACAGGTACGACGAGCGGTTCATGAACTCCTCCCGGCGCACCGGTGTGCCGCACCGGGGGCACGGGCGACCCGCCTGGCCGTAGACCGCCAACGACCGGTCGAAGTACCCCGAGGCGCCGTTCACCGCGACGTACAGCGCGTCGAAGCTGGTCCCGCCCGCTGCCAGCGCCTCGCGCATCACCTCGGCCTCTGCCTCCAGCAGCCGCAGCCCGTCGGCCCGGCGCAGACCTGCCGTCGGCCGGGCGTAGTGCAGCCGCGCACGCCAGAGGCCCTCGTCCGCGTAGATGTTCCCGATGCCGGAGACCAGCGTCTGGTCCAGGAGCGCCCGCTTCAGGCCCGTGCGGCGGGAGCGGATCGCGTGCACCACGGCGGCCGGGTCCAGCGCGGGGTCCAGCACGTCACGGGCGATGTGCGCCGCAGGGGCGGGTATCGCCGGTAGTGCGGAGCCGAGGCCCCCGGCACCACCGTCGGACGTGGGGACGAGGTCGGGCACGGACAGGTGGCCGAAGGTGCGCTGGTCGACGAAGTCGAGCCGCGACCCGTCGTCGAGCTGCAGCCGCACGCGCAGGTGCGGGTGCTGAACGGCCTCGTCGTCCCCGGGCGGGTGCACCCGCAGCTGTCCGCTCATCCCGAGGTGCGCCATCAGGGCGTCGTCGTCCGAACCCAGCAGCAGCCACAAGAACTTGCCCCGCCGGACCGCTGCCGTCAGCGGCCGCCCGGCCAGCCGCGCGGCGAAGTCGAGCGGACCGCCGTCGTGCCGCCGGACGCTGTAGTCGCGGTGCACCTGCACCCCGGCGACCGTGCGTCCGACGACGTGCCGCGCCAGACCGTCGCGGACCGTCTCGACCTCGGGCAGCTCCGGCAAGCGGTCTCAGCCGCCGAGCGTGCGGCCGTCAGCCACGGCCTGCGCCTCTGCCTCGTCCTGGGCGTCCCGGAGCGCGCCCAGGGCGAGATAAGCCGCCTCGGCCGCCTCCTGCTCGGCGATCTTCTTCGCCGAGCCCACACCCGTGCCGCGCACCTCGCCGCCCACCACCACCTGGGCGGTGAACACGCGCGCGTGGTCGGGGCCCTCGCCCGTGACCAGGTACTCCGGTGCGCCCATGCCGAGCGCGGCAGCGAGCTCCTGGAGGGAGGTCTTCCAGTCCAGCCCGGCTCCGAGGTCCGCCGCCCGCGTGAGGGTCGGTCCCACCAGCCGGTCCACCAGCACCCGCGCCGTCTCCAGGCCGTGGGTGAGGTAGACGGCGCCGAAGATCGCCTCGAGGGTGTCCGAGAGGATCGAGTCCTTGTCCGCACCACCCGTGGCGAGCTCACCCTTGCCGAGCAGCACGAACCGGCCGAGGTCCAGCTCCCGGGCGACTCCCGCGAGGGCGCGCTGCGACACCGTCGCCGCACGCATCTTGGCGAGGTCGCCCTCGGGGTGGTCGGGGTGCTCCCGGTAGAGCCGCTCCGTGACGACCACGCCGAGCACCGAGTCGCCGAGGAACTCGAGGCGCTCGTTGGTCGGCAGACCCCCCGCCTCGTGGGCGAAGGACCGGTGGGTCAGGGCAAGCACGAGAAGCTCGGGGTCCAGGTGGACCCCGAGCTTCGTCAGCAGCTGATCGGCCGCGGTGCTCATCACGAGATCACCGCGCGAGGTCAGACGCCCTCGAACTCGCTGCGCACGGCCTGGGCGTACTGCCGGCCGTTGTAGGTGCCGCAGGACGGGCACGCGACGTGCGGCTGCTTGTCAGCCTTGCACTGCGGGCAGGTGGTGAGCGGCGTGGCAGTGGTCTTCCACTGCGAGCGGCGCGCCCGGGTGTTGCTGCGCGACATCTTGCGCTTCGGAACAGCCACGGCTAGCTCTCTTTCGTCTCGTCATCCTGGCCGACCAGGCTGCCCAGGGCAGCCCATCGGGGGTCAAGCGTCTCATGCGTGTGGTCCGGGTCGTCCGCCAGGTGCGCACCGCACTGCGGGCACAGGCCCGGGCAGTCCGGCCGGCACACCGGCTGGAACGGCAGCGCAGGCACCACCGCGTCCCGCAGCGCGGGTTCGAGGTCGATCAGATCGCCCTCGAGCTCCCGCACGTCCTCGTCGTCGTCACCGTCCTGGATCGCGACCGCCGCACGTTCGGGGTACACGTACAGCTCGGACAGGTGCACCTCGACGTCCTCGAGCACCTGGTCCAGGCAGCGCACGCACTCCCCGACCGCCTGGCCGCGAACCGTTCCGGAGACCAGGACCCCCTCAGTCACCGCCTCGAGCCGGAGGTCCAGCTCGAGCTCGGATCCGTCAGGGATGCCGATGACCGCCGTGCCGAGGTCGGCGGGGGCCGCCACCGTCCGGCGCTCGGGTCGCATCGACCCCGGTGCCCGGCCCAGCTCGTGCGTGTCCAGCACCAGGGGCGAGCGGGGATCGAGCTGGCCAGGGCGCTGCACGGCAGGTGTCCCCTCGTCGATCTCGGTCCGGACCACCACCGGCAGGACCAGCCGGCAACTCTACGGCACCCGGTAGGGCGCGCCAAAACGCAGCGACTACAGGCCCGCGGCGCCCAGCCGCCCCGCGAGCTTCGCGCGACCGGCCTGCACCTGGCTCAGCACCTTGCCCAGGTCGATCTCGAAGTCCGCCAGGCGCCGGTCGCAGTAGTCGTCGGCATCGCGCCGCAGGGCGTCGGCCTGCTCCTGCGCGTCCGCGAGCAGCTGTGCCGCACGGTCGCGGGCCTCGACCGTGATCGCCTCGGCCTCGACGAGCCGGTCGGCCTGCTCCCGGGCGCGAGCGAGGATCGCCTCGGCCTCGGACCGGGCGTCGGCACGCGCCGCGTCGGCGTCGGCCAGGAGGGCGTCGGCCCTGGTCAGCTGCGCCGGCAGCGCCGCACGGGCCTGGTCGACGAGGTCGAGCAGCTCCGCGCGGTTCACCAGCACGGACGACGACATGGGCATCGCGCGCGCCTGCTCCACCGCGGCCGCCAACGCCTCCAGCACGCCCTGCACACCGCCCGTGCGGTCGTCGATCTCGCTCACCACGTCACCTCCGTCGCTGCCGACACGCTCGGGCCGTCGGAGCCCGTCACGACCCCCGCACCGCCCCCGGCACCGGCTCCCTCCGCCGCCACCGCCCGCAGGACCGCCTCGGCGACACCCGGCGGGACGAGGTCGTCGATCCGCCCGCCGTGCCGGGCCACGTCCTTCACCAGGGACGAAGCGATGTGAGCGAGCGCCGTGTCGCCGGGGACGAACACCGTCTCGACGCCGGACAGGTGCCGGTTCATCAACGCCATGGCGAGCTCGGCGTCGACGTCCGCACCACCGCGCAGGCCCTTCACCACGGCGTCGGCACCCGTCTCACGCAGGAAGTCGGCGAGCAGCCCCTCGGTGGCGGCCACGCGCACCCCCGGCAGGTCCGCCACGGCCTCGCGCACCAGCCGCACGCGCTCGTCCACGCCGAGCAGAGGGCGCTTGGCGGAGTTGTGCGCGACCGCGACGACCACCTCGTCGAACATCGACCGCGCGCGCCGCACCACGTCCAGGTGGCCGAGGGTCACGGGGTCGAACGACCCGGGGCAGACGGCGAGGCTCACGGTGCCAACCTACGCCGGGCCGGTGCGCGAACGCCGTCAGGACGTCGTGGCGAACCAGACGTGGGTCTCGCCGTAGCCGCGCTCGCCGTCCGCCACGAGACCGTCCGGCCACGTGGGCCCGGCCCCCCGGGCAGAGCGCTCCACGACGACGACGGCGCCCGGCGCCAGCGCCGGCACGAGGGCGGCGAGGACGTCGTCGAGCGCGGCGGCGGGGACGTCGTAGGGCGGGTCCAGCAGCACGAGGTCCCACGGCGCTGCGGCGGGCCGCGCGACGAACCGTTCGACGCGCTCTGCCACCACCTGCACCCGCGCCGCGAGGCCCAGCGTGGTCGCGTTGCGGCGGCACACGTCCGCCGCGGCACGGGCCGCCTCGACGAGCGTCACGGTGGATGCGCCCCTGCTCGCCGCCTCGAGGCCCAGCGCTCCGGACCCGGCGTACAGGTCGAGCACGCGGGCACCGGCCACCGCGTCGCGGTGCTCCAGCCGGGAGAACAGCGCCTCCCGGACGCGTTCGCTGGTGGGACGGGTTCCGCGCGGAGGGACCTGGAGGGTGCGCCCGCCGGCCGAGCCCGCGACGATCCGGGTCACGGACGTCCCGTGCGAGCGCCGGTCTTCTTCTTCTCCTCCTCGAGGAGCTCCTGCTGGCGGGCCATCCAGTCCATGACGCCGCCCGTCGCCAGGGAGGACGAGATCAGCACGGCGACGACCGCCAGCGCGGCCTGCACCAGGAGCAGCGTGGGGCTCACGGTGCGCAGCAGGACGGCGATCCACGTCGGGAGCAGACCGAGGACCAGCACGTCCGGCCCACGGGCGATCACGGAGGCGACCCCGGTCGGCAGGGCGCCCATCGGCGTGGACACCAGCGGCTTGTTCCAGTCTGGCGCCGGTCGGTACGCCGCCCGCACCGCACCGGCGGCCCAGACGGGTGTCCCGGCCACCGCGAGCGCCAGCCAACCGGGCACGTCCGCCGCCCAACGCCCGAGCCCGGCGAACACGACCAGGTTCCAGACGAGCATCACCCCGCCCGGCACCACCATCCGCAGCCGACGCACCGTCTTGGCCGCGAGCGGCAGCGCCCGGTCGAGCACCGGCGCCATCTCGCCGCGACGAGCCCCTTCGGCCGTCGCGCTCTGCGCCACCATCCCGGACAGCAGCAGCGCGAGCAGGACGGCCGCCGGGGCCGCGAGCTGCGGCACGACGGTGGCGAGCAGCGGCACCAACGCGGCGACGGCCAGCTGGACCACGTGTCGCGACGAGCGTCGCAGCAGCACGAGATCGGCGGTGATCAGGGCGCTGGTGGCACCGCGGACGGTGCGCAGGCGCGAGATGCGCCGCCGGGCTGGCGACTCACTGCCTGCGGACAGCGCGCGGCCCAGCTCCCGGGAGTCCATCGAGACGACGGCCCCGATCGCCTGCGTCACCACGGAGCCGCTCTCGCGCAGCGTCCGTGCGGGGATGCGGTCCAGCCGGCGGTCCACCACGGCGGCGAGCCCGACGACCACGACCGCCGCGACCACGAGCAGGGGCCACGACGGGACGGGCAGCGCCCCGACGCGCGTGCCCGCGAGCGTCAGGCCGATCGCCACCAGCGGCGCGGCGGCCAGCACGAGGTCGCCGACCAGGGCGGTGTGCCGACGGGCGACGCCCAGCGACTGGCCGACGGCCGCGAGCAGGACCAGCAGCACCGAACCGAGGGCGCCCGCCGCGGCGGCGCGCAGCACGCGGTCACCGCCGTCGGCCAGCAGACCGGCGTCGAGCAGGGCCACGACGACCGCACCCGCAGCGGCGGCGACGAGCGGCAGCCGCCGAGCCGCCGGCCGCAGGAGGCCGCGACGCGGGACCGGGAGGCTCAGCCACCAGGAGGCCTCGGCACCGCCCGCAGCGACCGGGCCGAGGCGGCCCGCCAACGACACCAGCACGCCGACGAGTCCCGCGACCAGGACGGTCACCAGCGTCGGCAGGTTCAGCCCGTGCGGTGCCGCCACCGCCGGCGCCGGCGGCAGCGCCACGCGCAGCTGCTGCGCCACACCGAGCGCCACGCCCACGGCGATCGCCAGCATGATGACCGCGTAGTACACGTCCGACAGCAGCGAACCGACGCCGGCGCCGGCCCTGGTACGGCCCGCCGCCGCGGTGAAACGTCGGACTGCCTGCGCGGACGGCAGCTCGCCGCGCTCCCCCGGCAGGACCGCGGGCGTGCCGTCGACCGTCTCCGACGACGTCACGCCGGCACCTGGGCGATCAGCGCAGCCCCGTCCTCGGCCGACAGCAGCTCGCACCGTTCCTCGTCGACGTGCAGCGCCCGGTCCGCCACGCCGCGCACCAGTGCGGGGTCGTGGGTCGCGACCAGGACCGCGCCCCCGGCGGCCTTCTCGGCTCGCAGACGCTCCATCAGGCGCGCGTGCATCCGCCGGTCGAGCCGCTGCTCCGGCTCGTCCAGCACCAGGAGGGACCGCGGACGGGCGAAGCCCGCCGCGAGCAGCAGCCGACGCCGCTGACCGGACGAGAGGGCCACCGGCAGGGCCCGCGCGTGCTCGGTGAGGCCGAACTCCTCCAGCAGCTCGTCGACCCGGTCCCACGCGTCCCGCACGCCGTGACCGCGGGCGACCAGGTACAGGTGCTCCGCGACGGACAGGGACGGGAAGTAGGCGTCGTCGTCGAGCACGCTCGAGACCTGCGTGCGGAAGCCGATCTCGCGCTCGTCGACCTCGGAGCCGAAGACCTCCAGCCGTCCCTTCACCGGCTCCAGAAGCCCGATCACGGCACGCAGCACGGTGGACTTGCCTGCGCCGTTCGCGCCGACGAGCGCAAGGGCGCGCCCGGGCTGCAGGGTGAAGGTGACGGGTGCGCACACCGGGGCGCCGCCGTAGCCGACGAGCAGGTCCTGGGCGCGGACGGCGGGCACGGGTTTCGGCACGACGGTCAGGGTAGACCGAGCGGGCGACCGTCCCGTGGGCCGGTCGGGGTGCCTGGGTGCGGGGGCCGCGGTGCCATCCCGGTGGGCGGCCTCAGACCCGCTCGAGGAACTCCTCGCGGTCACCGGTCAGCCGGTCGGCGATCGCGGCGTCGAGCGGTGGCCAGCTCCGCAGCTCCGGGTCGTCCGCCACGAACCGCGTCGCATCCGCGCGGGCGCGTTCGATCACGTCCACGTCGCGGGCGACGCGGAGCAGCCGCAAGGAGCTCGTCCCGCCGGACTGCGCCGCTCCGAGGACGTCTCCCTCGCGGCGCAGCTCGAGGTCGGCGGCCGCGAGGGCGAACCCGTCGGACGTGGTGGTCAGCGTCGTCAGCCGGTCCCAGGCCGGTGTCCCCTCCGTCGCGTGCGAGACGAGCAGGCAGGTGCCAGGTGCGGTGCCGCGACCCACCCGACCACGCAGCTGGTGCAGCTGGGACAGGCCGAACCGGTCGGCGTCGAGGACCACCATGACGGTGGCGGCCGGGACGTCGACGCCGACCTCGATGACCGTCGTGGTGACCAGCACGGGCACCGTCCCGGCGGCGAAGTCGGCCAGCACCTCGTCCCGGGCCTCCGCCGGCAACCGCCCGTGCAGCAGGCCGATACGCACACCGGCCAGCTCCGGGCGGCTGCCGAGGTCCTCCACCACCTCGAGCACGGCGCGCAGCGGTCGGCGCGGACCGGTCGTGCCCTCGTCGTCGAGCAGGTCGGCGCCGTCCAGCTCCGCCTCCGGCGAGGCGGCCGACGCGTCGTCGGGATCGATCCGTGGGCAGACGACGAACACCCTGCCCCCGGCATCCACCTGCTCGCGCACCAGGGCCCACGTCCGGGCCACGTAGGCGGGTCGGTCCGCCGCCGCCATGAAGGTGCGCACGCCGCTGCGTCCGGCCGGCACCTCGGACAGGACCGACGTCTCGAGGTCCCCGAACACCGTCATGGCGACGGTCCTGGGGATCGGCGTCGCGGTCATCACCAGCAGGTGCGGGGTCGCCTGCGCCTTGGCGCGCAGCAGGTCACGCTGCTCGACGCCGAAGCGGTGCTGCTCGTCCACCACCACCAGCCCGAGGTCGGCGAACTGCACGGTGGAGGACAGCAGCGCGTGCGTCCCGACGACGATCCCGGCCCGGCCTCCCGCCGCATCGGCGAGGGCCTCCCGTCGGACCGCCGCCGGCTGGGAGCCCGTCACCAGCGTGACCCGGGTCGCCACGTCGGCCCCGCCGAGGAACCCTCCCTCCGCCAGGTCGCCGAGGAGGGCCCGGAGGGTCCGGGCGTGCTGGACCGCCAGCACCTCGGTGGGGGCCAGCAGGGCAGCCTGCCCGCCGGAGTCGACCACCTGGAGCATCGCGCGGAGCGCCACCACCGTCTTGCCCGATCCGACCTCGCCCTGCAGCAGCCGCTGCATCGGGTGGTCGCCGGCCAGCTCATGCGACAGCACCTGCCCGACCTCACGCTGGCCCGCGGTCAGGGTGAACGGCAGCCGGGCGTCGAAGGCGTCCAGCAGACCCTCCGGGCGGCCTGGACGTCGCACAGCAGCCTGCTGCGCCGCCTGCACCCGCCGGCGGGCCAGCTCGGCCTGGAGGACGAACGCCTCCTCGTACCGGAGCCGGTCCTGCCCGCGGCGCCAGTCGGCGTCCACGTGCGGCTCGTGCACGTCCGTCAGCGCCGAGCGCAGGGTCCCGAGGCCCTGGTCGGCCCGCACCCGCGGCGGCAGCGGATCGAGCACGTCGTCCTCGTCCAGACCGGCGAGCACCCCACGGATCGCCTCCCGGATCTTCCACGACTCGATGCTCTTCGACGCCGGGTAGATCGGGATCGGCCACGCCGCCTCCTCGCGGTGCCGCTCCTCGTCCAGGTCGTCGCCGAGGAGCGTGAACGCCGGGTGCAGCAGCTGCAGCTTGGGGCCGTACCGGCTCACCGTTCCGGTGAACATCGCCCGGCGACCCGGCAGCAGCACGCCCTCGTGGTACTTCAGGACGCCCGGCCGGGCGGCGAAGAACCCGAGGTCGAGGCGACCGCGCCCGTCGGTGACCACCGCCTCCAGCAGCCCCCGGCCCTGTCGGGTGGTTCGCAGGGTCACCTGGACCACCTGGGCGACGACCGTGACGTGCTCGCCCTCCCGGAGGCCCGCCAGGTCCGTCAGCTGCCCGGGTTCGGCGTAACGGCGCGGATAGTGCCGCAGCAGGTCCCCCACCGTGTGCAGGCCAAGTCCCCCCAGCGCCTTGGCGGCCCCCTTCGACACCAGGGTGGTCAGCGGGCGGTCCAGGGGGCGGTCGGAGCGCACGGCCGACGTGCTGGCGCGCGATCCCGCACTCGAACGGTCGGCCACCTCAGTCCACCCCGATCCGCCACGCCGGTCCGGACCCGACCGGACCGACCGGCACCGCGTCGAGGTCCGGGAAGCGGTCCGCGAGCGCGCCGAGCACGGCGGCCCCGGCCCGCAACGGGTGCGCGTGCTGGAGCGTGACGGCCTGCGCGGACGGCAGCTCCGCGACCAGCCGCTCCACGGCGCGCACCACGTCGCCGACGCCGTCCGCCGCCTCGACGTCACAGCTGCGCAGCCGGAGCAGGGCGGCGCGCGCCTGCTCGGCCCGCCCCGCCGCGGCGCCACCGTGCGTGCCGAGCAGCGCGAGGGACGCGACGGCCGTCCGCAGCACGCCCACCGCCGTGTCCACGGCCTCCACCCGCACCCCGGGCAGCTCACCGCCGCCACCGTCCGGGTCGACCAGGAGCCGGACGGCGGCGGCGGCCTCCTCGGTCCCGGGGAGCACCACCACGTGGTCGGAACCGGTGTCGGCAGCCGCACGGACCAGGTGTGCCGCGTCCACGGGCGCCTCCGGGCACTGCACGACCACGACCGCGCCACCGGTGGCGAACCAGCCGGCCGTCGCGGGCGACGCCGTCCCGATCACCACCCCCAGGTCGTCGCCCGCGGCCACCTGGGCGGCCGCCCCCTCGACGAGCCGCACCACCACCTGCTCGCGCGGCCCGGCGGCCCCGCCCGCCTCGATAGCGGCCGCCGGCAGGTCGGTGTGCACGTGCAGGTGCCACAGGTCGTCCGCACCGACCACGGCGACCGAGTCGCCGACCTCGGCGAGCGCCGTCCGCAACCGGTCCCCCACCGCGGCGTCCGGCTCCGAGGGCCGGACCAGCATCATCACCTCGAAGGTGCCGCCGAACCCGGGTGCGTTCCGACCACCCGTCCGTGGGCCGCCCACCGGGAGCCAGTCCGGGGCGCCGGTCAGCGGAGCCGGTTGCTGGCCGGTGGGCGCCAGGAGCGCGCGCTCGAGCGCCTCGAGCAGCACCAGCAGGGCGCAGGCGCCCGCGTCGACCACGCCGGCCTGCCGCAGGACCGGGTTCCCCGCGCTGACGTGGCGCAGCTCCGCTCGCGCCTCGCGAAGGGCCACGCCGAGCACCTGGTCCGCCGGCCCGCCGTCCGCGGCCGAACGGCTCGCACGCTCGCCGACCAGCCGCGCGACGGTGAGCACCGTGCCCTCCTGCGGCAGCGCGACCGCGCGGGCGCTCTCGGCTGCTGCCCGCACCAGCGCCCGCGCAAGCAGCTTCCCGTCCGTGCCCGGCGCGCGGCCGGGGACGTCGTGGGAGGCGTCGCCGAGCCCTGCGGCGAACCCCTCGAGGTACTGGCTGAGGATGACGCCGGAGTTGCCGCGCGCCGACCGCAGGCATCCCAGGGCGAACGCGCGCGCGACCTCCTCGGCGTCCGCGGACTGCGGCGCCCGCCCTGCCGCGGCCGCGCCCCCGGCCAACGTCAGCCGGACGTTGGTGCCCGTGTCCGCGTCCCGCACGGGGAACACGTTCACCGCGTCGATCCGGGCGGCCGACCACGCCATCGCGTCGGCGGCGGCCACGGCCCAGGCCCGCACGACGGCGCCGTCCAGCTCCTCCATCGACCTCCCTCTCGTCGGGGCCTAGCCTGCCCGGGACCGCCGACAGCGCGACCGCCCGCGCCATTTTGGACCCCACCGGACCGTGGGCTAGTCTTGTCCGGTTGTCCGGCCGGTCCGGACCACTGGTGGTGCCCGGCTCGGCTCCCATCGTCTCGCGACGGTGCCGGCGGCCGTGCGGAGCGCCCCACCTGGCGGACGGAGCTCGATCTCCGGCCCGTCCGGCCCTCGAACCATGCACCACTGAAGACCAGGAGAAGATCGTGGCTGCCAACTGCGACGTCTGCGCCAAGGGCCCGAGCTTCGGGCACTCCGTCTCGCACTCGCACATCCGCTCGAAGCGGCGCTGGAACCCGAACATCCAGCGCGTGCGCGTGGTCGTGGCCGGGACGCCGAAGCGGCTGAACGTGTGCACCTCGTGCCTCAAGGCCGGGAAGGTGCAGCGCGCGGTCTGACCGACCCGTCGAGCGTCACCGAAGGCCCGTGGGCTCAGCCCGCGGGCCTTCGTGCTGCCCGGCGGCGTCGACCAGCCGTCCCCGTGCCGGTGGACCTTCGCACCGCCGACGCTGCCACCGCCACAGGACGCTGTGGCATCGTGAGCCCATGGAGCAGCCCGACGAGGTGGTCGTCCGCCTGGCCGACGTCCACGACGCGTCCGGAATCGCCGAGGTGCACGTCAGGTCGTGGCAGGAGGCCTACGCCGGCATCGTCCCCGACTCGTACCTGGCGGACCTCGACCCGCACGAGCGCACCCCGGTCTGGGCGGACCTGCTGAGCAGGGGCCCCGCCGACGAGGTGCGGACCTGGGTCGCCGTTGTCGGCGACCGCATCGTGGGCTTCGCATCGCTCGGTCCCGGCCGCGACGAGGACAGCCTCCGGGCGGACCGCGAGATCTACTCCATGTACCTGTCCCCCGAGCAGTGGGGCCGCGGGGTCGCGCGGGAGCTGATGCGCACGGTGATCGCGGAGGCCGGCGCCGGCCGGCGCCTCGTCCTGTGGGTCATGGCGGACAACGAGCGAGCACAGCACTTCTGGCGCCGCCACGGGTTCCAGCCGGACGGCATCGAGAAGTACGAGGACGTCGGCGGTGCCGAGCTGCTCGAGGTGCGCTACCGCCGAGGCTGACGGGTCAGCCGCCGAAGTGGTCCCACCCGGGCGCGACGTCGGGCACGGCCCCGGCGACGAGCACCCCGGGCCGGCCGCCGTGCGGCACCGGCCGCACGTGACCGACCACCCGGAACGGCTCCGGGAGCACGGCGTCGGGCGGGAACGTCGCGAGCAGACCGTGGTCCTCGCCGCCGCCCAGCACCCAGCTGCGGGCGAGCTTCCCGAGCGCGCCGGCGGCATCGGCCAGGCGGTCCAGGTCGTCTCCGAAGGCGTCCTCCGCGCGGTCGAGGTCGATCACCACGCCGCTCGCGCGTCCCACCCGACCGGCATCGCGCAGCAGGCCGTCCGACACGTCGATCATGGCGGTGGCGCCGGCACGAGCCGCCGCCGGCCCGGCGTCCAGCGGGGACGTCGGGCGCAGGTAGGCCGCCACCAGCTCGTCGTCCAGGTGTCCCCGGCCGGCGAGCAGCAGGTCGAGGCCCGCCGCCGACCAACCGCGGACGCCGGCGTGCGCCACCACGTCGCCCGCCCGGGCACCGGACCGGCGCACCGGCGCCGCACCCTCGAGGTCACCGTGCGCCGTCACGCTCACCACGACGAGCGGACCACCGGACAGGTCGCCGCCCACGACGCCGACCCCGAGCGGACCGCACGCCGCGGCGAGCCCCTCGGCGATGCCGACCGCCCAGTCGACCGGCAGGTCGCCCGGCATCACGAGCGCGACGACCAGGGCCGTCGGCCGGGCGCCCATCGCGGCGATGTCGGCGAGGTTCTGGACGGCAGCCCGCCGGCCGACGTCCATGCCCGACGACCAGTCCCGACGGAAGTGCTGGTTCTCCACGAGCACGTCGGTGGTGACCACCACCCGGCCGTCCGGGGCGTTCACCACGGCGGCGTCGTCGCCGGCGGCGATCAGCGTCAGCCGGCCCCTCGGGAGCACCGGGACGATGCGACGGAGCAGCGCCTCCTCGGAGAGGTCACGGACGAGCAGCTCAGCCACGGCGGCCCACGCTAGCGCTACGGTGGCGTGTGCCCCTCCCGATGCCCGCCTGGCGGCGCCGTGCCGTCCTGCGGACCTCCGCTCTGCTGGGCGCCGCCGTCACCGTCGGTCCTCTCGCAGGCTGCGCGAGCACCGTGCCCGTCGCCGTGGCGACGCACGCGACGGACCCCGTGTGCGCCGACGTCGTGCTCAGCACGCCGGACGTGCTCGGTCCGGGGCTGCACCGGCTCGCGACCTCCGCGCAGGCCACCACGGCCTGGGGGACCAAGCGGGCGCCCGTCGTCCTGCGGTGCGGTGTCCAGCCACCGGGGCCGACCACCGAGCGGTGCGAGACGATCCAGACGCCGAACGGCCCCAGCATCGACTGGCTGGTGATCCCGGCCGACGCTGCCGCCTCGAGCACGGGCGCGCCGACCGACTGGACGTTCGTCACCTACGGACGCGTCCCGGCGGTCGAGGTGCACGTGCCGGCCGAGGTGGCCGCACAGCGCTCGACGTCGTTCCTCGACGCGCTGGGACCCGCGATCGCGCGGACGGCGAAGGAGCGTTCCTGCGTCTGACCGGTGCGGCGGGCGACCGCCCCGGGCGCGGCGGTGCTCAGCGCAGGCCGGTGGGCCGTTCGAGCGCGAGCCGCAGGAGCTCGTCGACCAGCGTCGGGTAGTCGGTACCCGTCGCGGCCCACATCCGCGGGTACATCGAGAACGGCGTGAACCCCGGCATCGTGTTGATCTCGTTGACCACCACGTCGCCGTCGGGCGTGACGAACACGTCGACGCGGGCCAGACCCTCGCAGCCGACGGCGTCGAACGCCTGCACCGCGATCGCCCGGACCCGCTCGATGACGTCCGCGGGCAGGTCGGCCGGGCACTCGAGGCGCACGCTGGCCTCGTCGAGGTACTTGGCCTCGAAGTCGTAGAAGGCGTGCCGGTGATCGGTGACGACGATCTCCCCCGGGAGCGACGCCCGTGCCGGCCGGCCGTCCGCGCCGCCCAGCACGCCGCACTCGATCTCGCGACCGACGATCGCCGCCTCGACGACGACCTTGGGGTCGTGCTCCGCCGCCGCGCGGATCGCCGTCTCCAGGTCCGCCCAGTCGTCCACGCGGCTGATGCCCAGGCTGGACCCGGCTCGCGCGGGCTTGACGAACACCGGCAGGCCGAGCTCCTGCACGTGCGCGACCACACCCACGGGGTCCCGGTCCAGCTCGCCGGGACGCACCACGCGGTACGGCCCGACAGTCAGCCCCTGACCGGCGAAGACCAGCTTCATCATCTGCTTGTCCATGCCGACCGCGGAGGCGAGCACGCCGGCCCCGACGTACCGGACGTCGGCGAGCTCGAGCATCCCCTGCAGCGTGCCGTCCTCACCGAACGGGCCGTGCAGCAGCGGGAAGACGACGTCCACGGTGCCCAGCGCCTCGGCGACCCCGCCGCGCAGCACCTGCAGCTCGCGGTCGTCGACCGCCTGGGGCAGCAGCACGCGTGCTGGTGCGTCCGTCACCTCCGGCAGCCTGCCGCCGGTGATGGCCCAGCGGTCCGGGTCGTCGTCCACCAGCACCCACCGACCGTCACGGGTGATGCCGACGGCGAGCACGTCGTAGCGGTCGCGGTCGATCGCGCGGAGCACTCCCCCTGCGGTGACGCAGCTGATGGGGTGCTCGCCGGACCGGCCGCCGAACAGCACCATGACCCTGGGGCGGCGCGGGGCGGAAGTGTCGGACATCGCGCCGACCCTACCCCGAGCAGCGGGCTACCCTGCGCGGGTGAACGACACGTCGGAGCACCCGATCGGCCTGTCCCCCGCCACGCTGGCGGTCACCGCAGGCCGGCCGCCGCGTGCGCAGGGCGCTCCGGTCAACCCCCCGATCGTGCTCTCCTCGACGTACGTGTCCCAGGGCGTGCCGGGCCCGGGCGAGCTCGTGTACACGCGCAGCGGCACCGAGACGTGGCGACCGTTCGAGGAGGCGCTCGGACAGCTCGAGGGCTCCGCCCGTCCCGCCCTGCTGTTCGGCTCCGGCATGGCGGCGGTGGCAGCGGCGCTCTCGCTGGTGCCCACCGGCGGCACGGTCGTCGTGCCGCGGCACGCCTACCAGGTCAGCCTGGGCCTGCTCGACGAGCTCGAGGCACGAGGCGCCCTCTCCGTGACGCGGGTCGACATCGCCGACACCGAGGCGGTGGTCGGGGCCCTCAGCGGGGCGGCGATGCTCTGGGTGGAGACGCCGACCAACCCGATGCTCGAGGTCGCGGACCTGCCGGTGCTCGTGGCGGCGGCGCACGGCGTCGGCGCTCTCGTGGCGGTCGACAACACCTTCGCGACCCCGCTCGGTCAGCGGCCTCTGACGCTCGGCGCCGACGTCGTCGTGCACTCGGTGACCAAGTACCTCGCGGGCCACAGCGACGTCGTGCTGGGCGCAGCTCTGGCGGACGACGAGACCATCCATGCGCGCCTGCTGGCGCACCGGACGGTCCACGGCGCCATCGCGGGGCCCTTCGAGGCGTGGCTGGCGCTCCGCGGGCTGCGGACGCTGGCCCTGCGCGTCGAGCGGTCGCAGGCCACGGCCGCTGAGCTCGCGCGCCGCCTGGCGGACCACCCCGACGTCGCCGAGGTGCGGCACCCGAGCCTGCCGGGCGACCCGGGGCACCGGCGCGCCGCACGGCTGATGGAGGGCTTCGGCTCGATCCTCTGCGTCCGGCCCACGGGCGGACCGGCCGTCGCGGACGCGGTGGTGGGCGCCGTCCGGCTGTGGGTCCCCGCGACCAGCCTGGGTGGGGTGGAGTCGTCGCTCGAGCGCCGTCGGCGCTACAGCACCGAGTCACCCACCGTCCCGGACGACCTGCTCCGGCTCTCCGTCGGCATCGAGGACGTGGAGGACCTCTGGTCCGACCTCGACGCGGCGCTGCGGGTCGCGACCAACCGCTAGCTAGAGGCCCTCGGCCTTCGTCGGCCGACCCAGCAGCAGCGGAGCGAGCTCGTCCACCGGCAGGTCCTCGTAGAGGACGCGCACCACGGCCTCCGTGATGGGCATCTCGACACCGCGGGAGCGGGCGAGGTCCAGCACGGGTCGGCACGTCTTGACGCCTTCGGCGGTGCCGCCCGTCGCCGTGATCGCCTCCGCCAGCGACATCCCCGCGCCGAGGTGCACACCGAGCCGGTGGTTGCGGGAGTCGGGCGACGCGCACGTCGCCATCAGGTCTCCCATGCCGGCCAGACCGCCGAACGTGTCGGCATCGGCGCCCAGGGCCAGACCGAGCCGGGTGATCTCCACCAGGCCCCGCGTGATCACCGTGGCCATCGTGTTGAACCCGAGGCCGCGGCCCTGCGAGATGCCGACCGCGAGCGCGATGACGTTCTTCACGGCACCGCACAGCTCGACGCCCACCACGTCGGGGTTGGTGTAGGGCCGGAAGTACGACGACCGCACGGAGCGCGCGACGAAGGCGGCGGTGTCCGGGTCCGTGCTGGCGACGACCGTGGCCGTCGGCTGCCGCTGGGCGATCTCGTGCGCGAGGTTCGGTCCGGAGATGACCGCGACCCGTCCCGCCGGCACGTCGAGCGCCTCGGCGACCACCTGGCTCATCCGCCGGTCGGAGGACAGCTCGACGCCCTTCATCAGGGACACGACGACGGTCTCCGGACCGATGGCCGACCGGAGGGGCTCGAGCAGCGCCCGCGCACCCTGCGACGGCACGGCGACGGCGACCAGGTCGGCTCCCCGTACCGCCTCGACGACATCGGCCTCCGCGGTCACGGCCGCTGGCAGGGCCACCCCGGGCAGGTAGGCCTCGTTGCGGAGCTCGTCGCGGATCTGCCGGCACACCCGCGGGTCGCGGCCCCAGACGGTCACGTCACAGCCGGCGTCGGCCAGCACCATCGCGAACGTGGTGCCCCAGCTGCCCGCCCCCAGCACGGCTGCGCGGGTGGCCGTGCCCGACGGGCGCGTGCCCGATGTCGGGTCGTCCGTCACGACGCCGACGGCGTGCTGGTCGCCCCGCCACGACCACCCGGAGGCGGCACGAACCGGACGGCGGGGGCCTGCTCGCCGCGGATGCCCTCGAGCAGCCGCGTGATCGCCTCCATCACGCGCTCCGTCGCCTCGCGCAGGGTCGCGGAGTCCATCGGTCGGTCGTACAGGTCGTCGAGCACCACGGGCGGCCCGGCGAGGACCTCGACGTGCGCCCGGGGGAACAGGTGCGGCACCTTGCCGTAGCGCGCGAGCAGGTGGTGCGCCCCCCACTGGGCGACGGGGATCACCGGGGCCCGGGTGGTCAGCGCGAGACGTGCCACACCGGTCTTGCCCTGCATCGGCCACATGTCCGGCTCGCGCGTCAGCGTCCCCTCGGGGAACACCACCACGCACTCACCGTCGCGGACAGCCTGGGCGCCCGCGTCCAACGACTGACCGGCGGCGCTGCTGTTGCGCTGCACCGGGATCTGGCCGGTCCCGCGCAGCGCGGCGCCGATCACCGGTGCCGTGAACAGCGACGCCTTCGCCAGGATCCGCGGCACCACCCCGTTGTCCCAGAGGAAGTGCGCCAGGGTCAGCGGGTCGGCCTGCGTGACGTGGTTCGCCGCCACGATGAACCCGCCCTCCCTGGGCAGGTTCTCCACCCCCCGCCAGTCCCGCCGCGTCGTGGCGAAGAGGACGGGGCGCACGACGGCGGCCACACGGCGGTAGGCGCGGTTCGCTCGCGCGGGGGTCGGCACGGCGACGATGCTAGCCGCAGCGTCAGCGCGGCTCCTCCCGGCTGAACTGCGCACCCAGCGCCTCGAGCTTGTCGGTGAACCGCTCGTACCCACGGTCGATCAGGCTGATGCCCCGCACGGCCGACGTGCCCTTGGCGGTCAGCGCCGCGATCAGGTGGCTGAACCCGCCGCGCAGGTCGGGCACCTCGATGTCCGCGGCCGACAGGGGGGTCGGTCCGGAGATCACGGCGGAGTGGTAGAAGTTCCGCTGCCCGAACCGGCACGGCCGGCTGCCGAGGCACTCCTTGTACACCTGGATGGTCGCGCCCATCCCGACGAGCGCGTCCACGAACCCGAAGCGGTTCTCGTACACCGTCTCGTGCACGATCGACAGGCCCTTGGCCTGGGTCAGCGCCACGACCAGCGGCTGCTGCCAGTCGGTCATGAACCCGGGGTGCACGTCCGTCTCGAGCTGGATGGAGTTGAGGTCGCCGCCCGGGTGGAAGAAGCGGATGCCGTCCTCCTCGACGGCGAACTCGCCGCCGACCTTGCGGAACGTGTTGAGGAAGGTGGTCATCTCCGGCTGCGTGGCGCCACGGACGAACACGTCGCCCCCGGTCGCCAGCGCCGCCGAGGCCCACGAGGCGGCCTCGATCCGGTCCGCCAGCGCGGTGTGGCTGAAGCCGACGAGCCGCTCGACGCCCTCGATCCGGATCACCCGGTCGGTGTCGACGGAGATGATCGCGCCCATCTTCTGCAGGACGTTGATCAGGTCCATGATCTCGGGCTCGATCGCCGCGTTCGCCAGCTCGGTGATGCCCTCGGCGCGCACGGCCGTCAGCAGCAGCTGCTCGGTGGCGCCCACGCTGGGGTACGGCAGGGCGATCTTGGTGCCCTGGAGCCGCTGCGGGGCGACGATGTGGATGCCGTTGGGCCGCTTGTCCACCACCGCGCCGAACTGCCGAAGGATGTCGAGGTGGTAGTTGATCGGACGGTCGCCGATGCGGCAGCCGCCCAGGTCCGGGATGAACGCCTCACCGAGGCGGTGCAGCAGCGGGCCGCAGAACAGGATCGGGATCCGGCTGGACCCGGCGTGCGCGTCGATGTCCGCGACGTGCGCGGACTCCACGTCGGTCGGGTCGATGCGGACCGTGCCGGCATCGGCGTCCACGTCCACCCGGGCTCCGTGCAGGTCGAGGAGCCCCGTCACCACCTGCACGTCCCGGATCTCCGGGACGTTGCGCAGGACGCTGGGTGTCTCGCCCAGCAGGGCGGCGACCATCGCCTTGGACACGAAGTTCTTGGCGCCGCGGACGGTGATCTCACCGTTCAGCGGGTTGCCACCGTCGACGTACAGCAGGTCGGCCATCGCACCATCGTCTCTCATGGGTTCACGAGCCCCGGACCGCGGTCCCGGGTGCGGCGAGGATCCCACCCGAAACCCTCACAAGCCACCCGGGAGGTCCTCCGGTGGCACACAGGGAGCCGTGCGCCGTTCCGTCCTGGTCACGAACGCGGTGCGCGCCTCAGTGCTTCCCCTTGGACGACTTCTTCGCCCCGCGTGCCTTCGCCGAACCGGACGACGCCTTCGTCGTCGCGAGCTTCTTGCCCTTCTTACCCTTCGCGGGCTTCGCGCTGTCGGCGTGCTTGGAGCCCGTGGGCTTGCCCTTGGACGTGGACTTGCGCTGCGACTTCGGCTCGACCTTCTGCGAGCCGGTCGACGCCTTGCCCGACGTCCCGACCGAGGCCGCCTCGTCCGTCGCTCGCGGCAGCGCTTCGGCGTCCGTGGGGACCGCTGCCGGTGCGGCCGGGTGAGCCGATGCGGGGAGCCGTCCCGCGGGCGCGGCGCCGGCGTCCCCGCTGACCAGCGCCTCGCGCAGCTGGACGCCCTGGCGGAAGCGGGCCACGGTCGTCGCAGCCACCTCGACCGCCGCCCCGGTCCGCGGGTTCCGGGCGGTGCGCGCGGACCGAGCGACCGGCTCGAACGTCCCGAAGCCCGTCAGGGCGACGCGTTCGCCGGCGACGAGCGCCGCCGTGATCTCGTGCAGCACCGCGTCGACCGCGTGCGCCGCCTGCGCGTGGCTCGCTCCGTCGCGTGCCAGACGTGTCGCGAGCTCGGACCTGCTGACCATCGGACCCTCCTCGGTGTCGGACGTGCTCCCACGCTAGGTGGTGCACGCCCCGCCCGAGGCCGGCACGCGGGACCAGATCGCGAACGACGTCTGGTCCCGCGCTGCGCGTTCAGCTGGTGCGGGAGGCGCCGAGCTCGACGTGCACCACGGGCCGGGCCGCGACGATCGCGACCGGCGGCAGGTGCTTGGCCGGGAGGGTGGCGGGCCGCCACGCCTCACGACGTGCCTCGAACTCCGTGATCTCGGCCTCGTGCTGCAGCGTCAGGCCGATGTCGTCGAGGCCCTCCAGCAGCCGCCAGCGGGTGTAGTCGTCCACCGCGAACGGCACCACTACGTCGTCGCACGTGACGGTCTTCGACTCCAGGTCCACGGTCACCTCGGTGCCCGGGTGCGTCTCGAGGACCTTCCACAGCAGCTCGACGTCCTCCTGGGCGACCTGCGCGGCGAGCAGCCCCTGCTTGCCGGAGTTGCCGCGGAAGATGTCGGCGAACCGCGCCGAGATCACCACGCGGAACCCGTAGTCCTTCAGCGCCCAGACGGCGTGCTCGCGCGACGAGCCGGTGCCGAAGTCGGGACCGGCGACCAGCACGGAGCCGCTGCGGTAGGCGTCCTGGTTGAGCACGAACGCCGGGTCACCGCGCCAGGCGGCGAACAGCGCGTCCTCGAAGCCCGTGCGGGTGACCCGCTTGAGGTAGACCGCCGGGATGATCTGGTCGGTGTCGACGTTGCTGCGGCGCAGCGGGACCCCGACGCCGGTGTGCTGGGTGAACTTCTCCATCGTCGTCGTCCTCGTCTCAGGCGGTCAGCAGGTCGGGGGTGAGGGGCGAGCCGTCCGGGGAGACGACGTCCGGCCCGAGGTCGGACACGGACGACAGCGTCCCGCGGATCGCGGTCGCGGCCGCCACGAGCGGCGACACGAGGTGCGTGCGACCGCCCTTGCCCTGCCGGCCCTCGAAGTTGCGGTTGGACGTCGAGGCCGACCGCTCGCCCGGCGCCAGCTGGTCCGGGTTCATGCCGAGACACATCGAGCAGCCGGCGTTGCGCCACTCCGCACCGAAGTCCAGGAAGATCTTGTCCAGGCCCTCCGCCTCCGCCTGGAGGCGGACGCGTGCGGACGACGGCACCACGAGCACGCGGACGCTCTCGGCCTTCTGCCGGCCCTTGACGAGCTTGGCGACGGCGCGCAGGTCCTCGATCCGTCCGTTGGTGCACGAGCCGATGAAGACGGTGTCCACGGCGATCTCCCGCAGCGGCTGCCCGGGCGTCAGGCCCATGTACTCGATCGCCCGCTCGGCCGCGACGCGCTCGTTGGCGTCCGCGATCTGCTCGGGCACCGGCACGTTGCCGGACAGCGGGAGACCCTGGCCCGGGTTGGTGCCCCACGTGACGAACGGCTCGAGGTCGGCAGCCTCCAGCACCACCTCGGCGTCGAACTGCGCATCCTCGTCCGACCGCAGCGTGCGCCAGTACTCCACGGCCGCGTCCCAGTCGGCCCCCTCGGGAGCGTGCGGACGGCCCTTGAGGTACTCGAAGGTCGTGTCGTCCGGCGCGATCATGCCGGCGCGGGCACCGGCCTCGATCGACATGTTGCAGACGGTCATCCGGCCCTCCATCGTCAGGGACCGGATCGCCTCCCCGCGGTACTCCAGCACGTAGCCCTGACCGCCGCCGGTGCCGATCTTGGCGATGATCGCCAGGATGATGTCCTTGGCGCCGGCCCCCTGCGGCAGCTGACCGTTCACCGTGATCGCCATGGTCTTGAACGGCGCGAGCGGCAGCGTCTGCGTGGCCAGGACGTGCTCCACCTCGCTGGTGCCGATGCCGAACGCGAGGGCGCCGAACGCCCCGTGGGTCGACGTGTGCGAGTCGCCGCACACCACCGTCAGGCCCGGCTGCGTGAGGCCGAGCTGCGGACCGACCTGGTGCACGATCCCCTGGTCGGCGTCGCCGAGCGAGTGGATCCGCACACCGAACTCGGCCGCGTTGCGCCGCAGCGTCTCGATCTGGGTCCGGCTGGTCGGGTCCGCGATCGGCAGGTCGATGTCGAGCGTCGGGGTGTTGTGGTCCTCGGTCGCGAGCGTCAGGTCGGGACGACGCACTCCTCGACCCGCCAGCCGCAGGCCCTCGAACGCCTGGGGGCTGGTGACCTCGTGCACCAGGTGCAGGTCGATGTAGAGCAGGTCGGGAGCCCCGTCCGTGCCGCGACGCACCACATGTGCGTCCCAGACCTTCTCCGCCAGCGTGCCGGTCATAGGTGAGTCCCGTCTCGTCGTGCTGTCCCGTGTCCTCGTCGTCGGCGTCAGCCTCGGTACGAGTCGCTGCGCGACCCGCCGAACCCGCGGCTTGCATCTCAGGGTTCGAGACGCCAATATCGACCTATGGACAACTCTAGCGGAGTCGGCGTCCTCGACAAGGCCGCCTCCGTCCTCAGCGCCCTCGAGGCCGGCCCGGCGACGCTCGCGCAGCTGGTCACCGCCACCCATCTTGCCCGTCCCACGGCGCACCGACTGGCCGTCGCGCTCGAGCACCACCGCCTCGTCGCCCGCGACCTGCAGGGACGCTTCGTGCTCGGACCCCGGCTGTCCGAGCTGTCGACCGCCGCGGGCGAGGACCGCCTCCTCGCGACCGCCGGCCCCGTGCTCGCCGCCCTGCGGGACCACACGGGTGAGAGCGCCCAGCTCTACCGCCGCCAGGGCGACATGCGCATCTGCGTCGCCGCCGCGGAGCGTCCGGTCGGCCTGCGCGACTCGATCCCGGTCGGCGCGACGCTGACGATGCTCGCCGGGTCGGCCGCCCAGATCCTGCTCGCCTGGGAGGAGCCGGACCGGCTCCACCGGGGGCTCCAGGGCGCGAAGTTCACCGCCACGATCCTGTCCGGGGTGCGCCGACGGGGCTGGGCGCAGTCGGTCTCCGAGCGTGAGGTCGGTGTCGCGTCCGTCTCCGCGCCCGTGCGCGGACCGTCCGGGCGGGTTGTCGCGGCCGTCTCCGTGTCCGGTCCGCTCGAGCGGCTCTCCCGGCAGCCCGGCCGGCTTCACGCCGCCGCGGTCGTGTCCGCCGCGAACCGCCTGACCGAGGTGCTGCGCCGCACCGGCGACTGACCCCGAGGTCGACGTCCACCAGGCGGCAAGAGCACGACGAAGGCCCGGTCACCTCGGTGACCGGGCCTTGTGCGTACCCCCGACCGGATTCGAACCGGCGCTACCGCCGTGAGAGGGCGGCGTGCTAGGCCGCTACACAACGGGGGCCTACGCCTGCGCAGCCGGAGCCGCGCGTGCGGATGAACACTCTACCCGATGCCCGGACTCAGCCGGACAGCGGACCAGCGGCGCTCACGCTGGGGTACCAGGACTCGAACCTAGACTAAGTGAACCAGAATCACTCGTGCTGCCAATTACACCATACCCCATGGGGGTATGACCTCCGCGATCCCGACGCACCTCGGAGAAGAGCGACAGGAGCAGCCCGGGGGCCGTACCGGCGTTGAACACTACCGGAGCCGCGGGGGTGGGTCCAACTCGCTGCAGAGCCGGCCCGCGCGCGGCCCGGCCACGTCCCCGACGACACCGCGCAGGTCAGCCGTGCCGGCCGGGTGGCCAGGTCAGCGCGGGATGCGGCCGAACTCGCTCACGTCGTACCAGAGCAGGTCCCGGTCCTCGAGCCGCTGCACGGCCGCGTCGTCCCCGGCGACCGCGGCGACGACGTCCGCCGCGGCGGAGGGTTCGTCCACGTGCGCGCACACCACCGCGTCGGCAGGCACTCCCGAGAGGACCGTCACCGCGGTCACGTCGGCGTCCGGGTCCGCATCCGGTACCACCGACTCGTCCGGCACGTCGGCCGCGAGCACCAGTCGCAGTCGCGGCACGCCGGGGCGGTCCGCCAGCAGCGCCAGGCTCTCATCGGCGGCGACGAGCTGAGCGACGAACTCCCAGCCCTCGTCGTCCTCGTCCGGAAGAGCGGCGCGCAGTGCCGCAGTCACGGCGTGGGCGCGCCGCGGACCGCCATCGGCAGCGAGGTGGTCGAGCTCGTCGAGGGTTGCCGGCAGGTAGACGCGCACGGGGCCAGTCTGCCGGGCCCACGCTCAGCCGACAGCCACCGGCGCGGCGAGCCGCTCGACGACGGCCAGGAGCGCCTTGCGGAGCGCCGAGCCGGAGACGCACTCGCGCAGCACCCGTCCGGCGAGCAGCGCGCCGTCCGCGGCCGCACGGTCCTCCGGGAGCGTGAGCACTCGGTGGACACCCGCATAGCGCGCGAGGGCGTCGTGCACGGCAGCCTCCGGCCGAGCTCCTGAGGCGGAGGCCCGCAACCGGTTGACCACGACGACCTGCGGGACGTCGAGGTGCAGGTCTGCCAGCTCCGAGAGCGCGCGGACCAGACGGGTCAGCCCCACCGGGTCGCCGGCACCGACCACCACGACCACGTCGGCCGCCCCGAGCGCGCTCAGCGTCGCGGCGTTGCGCTGCGGGGCGCGGGTGTCGTAGCTCAGCTGCTCGTCCTGCTCGAGGCAGAAGCCGGTGTCGACGAGCGTCCAGGGCACGAGCTGACGTGCCACACCCCAGACGACGTCGAGGGCGGACGCGGGGAGCTCGGGCCAGCGGTCCGCCCGCGAGATCCCCGTCAGGACGCGCAGACGCTCGGCGATCGCCGGTGCGAGTCGCGCGAGCGACCGAAGGTCGAGAGAACCCTGCCCGGCAGCGCGGGCAGCAGCCGCGAGACCCGGCGCCTCGTCCAGCAGCCCGACGACCTGGGCGACGGTGCCTCCGTACGTGTCCGCGTCCACCAGCAGCGACGTCTCGCCCCGAGCCGCGAGCTCGGCGGCGAGGTTCACGGCCACCGTCGTCCTGCCCGGTGCGCCGGTCGGTCCCCACACCGCGACGAGGCGGCCCCGCCGCAGCGGTTCGTCGAGGACCGCGTCGGCTCCCGTGAGGTCCGGATGATCCGGGACCGCCGCGTCGAGCAGCGCCGTCGCGCTCTCGAGCACGGTCCGCGCACCCGCCAGACCGTCAGGTGTCGGCACGACCAGGTCCGCGCCGCACGCCTGTATCCGGTCGACGAGCCACGGACGAGCCGCATCGGCGAGCGCCACGACCTGCACCCCGGCGCGATGCAGCGTGAGCATCGCCTCCACGTCGAGCCGGTCGAGCTCCGCCGAGACGATCGCAACCCGGCCCAGGCCTGCCTCCGCGGCAGCGAGCAGCTCGGTCAGGTCCGCGCAGCGCCGGGTCACCGTGAACCGGCCGGCGGAGGCCTCGGCCGCACGCACGACGAGGCTCTCCGCCGCACCGCGGACCGCGCACAGCACCCCGACGGCCACCTCAGCCGCCCGTCCCCGGCACGGCGACGACCTCGACCGCGCCGTCGGTGGCCAGCGCGCCCAGCACCTTCGCGAGATCCGTGACCGGCACGAGGACGTGCACCGTCGTCGTCCCGCCCGCCGCGAACGCACCCGCGGGCCGGCTGACGTCCGCCACGGTGAGCCCCGAGGCGAGCTGCACCGGCACCGGCGCGGTGCCGGTCGAGGTGGCCGATCGCTCCACCGCGGCGGTGAACCAGAGGTCGACCTGCGCGCCCGCCCGCACCGCCTCCGACGGCACGCCCGTGACCGGCACCGAGACCGGCCGCACGGCGAGGTCGGCGGCGGAGCCGACCGCGGACCTGGGCAGCAGCTCTCCGGCCTGCACGACCCGGAGCGCGACCGCATCGGCCGGCAGGTCCTGGTCCGCGCGCTGGTACCGCGCCAGATCGGCTCCCGAGAGCCGGACGTCGGCCACCGTCAGGCCGCTGGCACCGAGACGCTGCCCGGGCACCGTCGTGGTACGGGCGACGTAGACCGGGACCGAGTGCTGCGCCGCGCGGACCACCCAGGAGCCGAGGGCCACCGAAGCGGCCACCATCGCGATGCCGGCCAGCAGCCGCGGGTCTCGCCAGCCCGGGCGTCGCAGCCGGGCAGCGACCGGCAGTGGTAGCTCGTTGGACGCGGAATCCACCCAATCCCCCTCATATCGACGTCGTGCCCGCCTATCTTGGCCGGGTCGGAGACGCCTGCGGGCCGGTTCTGTGGACGAATCGGGGACGGTCCCCGCCCATGCCACACTGCCGACATGGCACCGCGGTTCCTGACGCTGACCGACGTGACGGAGATCCTCAACGTCTCCCCGCAGCAGGCGCGCGCGCTGGTCGTCTCGGGCGACCTGCCCGCCATCCAGGTCGGCGGGCGGCACGTGTGGCGCGTCGAGGCGACAGAGCTGGAGAAGTACATCCAGCGGATGTACGCGCAGACCCGGGCACGTGCCGGACGAGGTGCTGCGGAGCCCCTGCCTGAGGACTGACGTCTCGCCGGGGGGCGATCGGTCAGCGAGAACGCACGACTCGTAGCGCAGCGAGGGGCACGGTCCACACGGGCCCGCCCCGCCCCGCCCCCACATCGACGTGGTCGGCACCCACCCGGTCGATCCGACCGACGAGCGTGCGACCTGACGTGTGCACCTGCACCTCGGCACGGTCACGGCCCAGCGCACGCAGGGTGGACCCGAGCCGGAGGCGGCGTTCCACCTCGGCGGCTCCTGTCGGGCTGATGTGGGCGACGACGCCGACGAGCGCCTGGACGGCACCCAGCGGCACGAGCGCGTGCCGCGCACCCGGCTCGACGACCAGCATCCAGTCCGGACCGACCTCGACCAGCTCGCCGGCGACGACCGCGTCACGCTCCCCTGCGAGATCACCTACGTGCACGCGCAGCTGATGACCGCGCGTCGCACGGAGGCGGTCGCCAAGCTGCACGGTCGCCCGCTCGGCACGGACGAGCTCACCGAGCTCGCCTCGGGCCTCGTCGGCACGCGCGGCCCGAAGCTGCGCCCCCAGGTCGTCGAACAGCTCGTCCCAGCGCACGGCCGAACCGTAGGGGATCGCACACTCCGGCCGGTGCCGGAGGGGGGACTTACTGGACAACTCGGGCTCGGATGCTCTACACCTACCTCATCAAACGACATCAAACGACATCAAACTGACCCCGACGCATGAACGGACGACACATGACCCGCTACCCCGATCCCCCGGTCGCACGCGGCCACGCGCTCCGCGGCGCAGGCGGCCTCTGGCTCGCAGCGCTGACGGCCGGAGCGCTCGGCACGGGACTCACCCTTCGCCTGCTGGGGCTGGTCGGTTCGGCGGCTCCCTCGCGGGTCGACGGGTTCGTCGAGCTCGGCGTCGTCGCGGTCGGGGCTGCTGTGCTGGCGTGGCTGACGCTGAGCTGCGCGGTCGGAGCCGCATGCCTGACGGCGCGCGCGACGGGCGCCGGATGGCGGCGCGGTGAGGTGTGGGTGCAGCGCTGGGCGCCGGCAGTCGTGCGGCGAGCGGTCGCGATCGCCGTCGGAGCCGGGATCGGCCTCTCCGCGGCGACGGGAGCGTCGGCGGCCGACGCGGTGCCGACGGTATCGCCGCTGCCGATCGTCAGCGTGACGGCGGCACCGGACGGCGGGCGGGACCTGGGCTGGATGCCGACCGAGCCGGGCACCTCGGCGGTCCCGTCCGGCGCTCCCGCACCGACGGTGCTCGCGGAGACCGACACCAGGCCCGACGCATCGCTGCCGAGCGCCTATCCCCTCGGCACACCGGCGAGCGCCGCAACGGCCGGGGGTGCGGCCCGGACCGTCGCTGCGGAGTCACCGAGCTCCGCGCACGCGACGTCATCGAGCTCGCCGACCGCGCGTACCGGCGTAGCGGCGGGGACCGTCACGGTCGCGCCCGGCGACACGCTGTGGGCGATCGCCGCGAGGCACCTTCCAGCCGGCGCCGACGACGCGCAGATCGCGGCGACCTGGCCGGTCTGGTACGCGGCCAACGCGACCCGCATCGGCAGCGACCCGGACCTCATCCGTCCCGGCCTGGTCCTCAGCGTGCCGGCCGACCTGGGTTCGGCGTCATGACCGCCGCCCTCAGCGACCAGCCGGTGGGCACGACGAGCGTGGAGGACGTGATCGCGTGCGCGACCGCGCCACTGCCTCGCGCCGGCTCTCGTGCGGCCACGCTGTCGCTCGCCGGGTCGCGTCCCCGGTCGGCCGAACGCGGCACCTCCGCTCCGCCCAGGCGCGCACCGTCCGGCCGGCCGACCGAGCTCCGCGCACGCCTCTTGCCGACCCGCGGCGGTGCGTCGCCGGCGCAGGCCGAGGGTCCCGCGCACGGGACCGCCGTCCACGTCCAGCAGCGCATCACCGTGATGCGCTCCTCGGACCGCGCCCTGGTGCTCGAGTGCGCGGACGAGGAGCGGGGAGACCTGCCGATCGCCGAGCCGGCGGTGGTCGTGCGCCGGCTCGCGCTGGCCACTGTCGAGGTCATCGCCGGCCTCCGGCCCGCCGCGCAGCTGGCCCGGTGGCTGACCCCCGGGGTGCTGCAGGCCGTCCGGGTGCGAGCCGACCTGCATCGCCGGGCGACGTCCGCCGCGGGACGTGCGACCGTCGGGTCACGGCCGCCGGTGGTCCGCAGCACCCATGTGTGCCGGGTCGAGGAGCGCGTGGTCGAGGCCGCGGTCGTCGTCGACGACGGTTGCAGGGTCAGGGCCGTGGCCGTGCGCCTGGAGACCCACCGCGGGATGTGGCGGGCGACCGCGCTCGACGTCGGCTGAGTGACGTCGAGCGCGGTGCTCACACCACCTGGGAGGCGGTCAGCGTCGGCGCTTCCCCTGCTTGGCCGCCTTGCGCCGCGCCTCCCGGTTGGACCCGTCACCCGCGGCGCCACCCGAGGCCGGGCTGCGACGACCCGCCGTGTCCTCCGCCTCGGTCACCACACCGCCGTCACCGTCGGTCGACGGGGCCGAGTACTGGAGCGGTAGCCGGGCGTCCGGACCGTCGAGACCCTTCGCGACGAGCCGGGCCGGAGCCGCGGCTTCCGCAGCAGGCCCCGTCGCCGTCCGCGCGGCCGACTCAGCCGTGATCACCGGGGTGCCGTCCGCGGTCGCCGCCTGCTGCTCCTCGCTCGGTGCGACCTGCACCTCGAGGTTGAAGAGGTAGGCGACCGTCTCCTCCTTGATGGCATCGGTCATCGCACCGAACAGCTGGAAGCCCTCCCGCTGGTACTCCACCAACGGGTCGCGCTGCGCCATCGCGCGCAGCCCGATGCCCTCCTTGAGGTAGTCCATCTCGTAGAGGTGCTCGCGCCACCGGCGGTCGAGCACCGCGAGCGTGACCCGCCGCTCCAGCTGGCGCATGTTCTCCGAGCCGATCTGCTCCTCGCGGTCGGCGTACGCCACGTCGGCGTCGGAGAGGACCTCTCGCTCCAGCACCTCGTGGGTCAGGCGCGTCGGCCCACCCGCCGCCTCGACGACCTCCTCGGGCGTGATCGAGATCGGGTACACGCCCCGAAGGGCGGTCCACAGCGTGTCGAGATCCCAGTCCTCGGGACGTCCCTCCGCCGTCGCGGACTGGATGTACGCGCTCAGCACGTCGTGGCGGAAGTGCGCGATCTGCTCTTCGAGGTCCTCACCCTCCAGGACCCGGCGACGCTGCTCGTAGATCACCTCGCGCTGCCGCGACATGACGTCGTCGTACTTCAGGACGTTCTTGCGGATCTCGAAGTTGCGCGCCTCGACCTGGGACTGCGCCGACTGGATGCCGCGGGTGACGATCTTGCTCTCGAGCGGCATGTCCTCCGGGAAGCCGGCACGGGTCATCATCGACTCGGCCAGGCTCGAGTTGAACAGGCGCATCAGGTCGTCCTGCATCGACAGGTAGAACCGAGACTCCCCCGGGTCGCCCTGACGACCGGAGCGGCCACGCAGCTGGTTGTCGATGCGGCGGGACTCGTGGCGCTCGGTGCCCAGCACGTACAGGCCGCCGAGCTCGACGACCTCCTCGTGCTCGGCCGCCACGGCCTCCTTGGCCTTGGCCAGCGCGTCCGGCCAGGCGGCCTCGTACTCCTCGGCGTTCTCGGCCGGGTCCAGGCCACGGGCCGCCAGCTCGGCGACGGCCATGAACTCGGCGTTGCCGCCGAGCATGATGTCGGTGCCGCGGCCCGCCATGTTCGTCGCGACCGTCACCGCACCCTTGCGGCCGGCCTGCGCGACCACGGTCGCCTCGCGTGCGTGCTGCTTGGCGTTCAGCACCTCGTGCGGGACGCCCTGCTTCTTCAGCTTCTGGGAGAGGTACTCGCTCTTCTCCACGCTGACCGTGCCGACGAGGACGGGCTGGCCCTTGGCGTGGCGCTCGACGATGTCCGCGACGACCGCGTCGAACTTGCCCTCCTCGCTCTTGTAGACGAAGTCCTTCTGGTCGATCCGGATCATCGGCCGGTTCGTCGGGATCGGCACGACGCCGAGCTTGTAGGTGCCCTGGAACTCCGCGGCCTCCGTCTCGGCGGTGCCGGTCATGCCGGAGAGCTTGGAGTACAGGCGGAAGTAGTTCTGCAGGGTGATGGTGGCGAGGGTCTGGTTCTCCGCCTTGATCACCACCCCCTCCTTGGCCTCGATCGCCTGGTGCATGCCCTCGTTGTAGCGACGGCCCGGCAGGATGCGGCCGGTGTGCTCGTCGACGATGAGCACCTCACCGTTGAGGACGACGTAGTCCTTGTCCCGCTTGAACAGCTCCTTGGCGCGGATCGCGTTGTTGAGGAAGCCGATCAGCGGGGTGTTGAGGGACTCGTACAGGTTGTCGATGCCGAGGTAGTCCTCCACCCGACCGATGCCGGGCTCGAGGACGCCTACGGTCCGCTTCTTCTCGTCGACCTCGTAGTCGCGCTCGGGCTCGAGGCGGCGCACCACCTTGGCGAACTCGGCGTACCAGCGGTTGGCGTCACCGGAGGCGGGCCCGGAGATGATCAGCGGCGTACGGGCCTCGTCGATGAGGATCGAGTCGACCTCGTCGACGATCGCGAAGTTGTGGCCGCGCTGCACCAGCTCCTCGGTGCTCCACGCCATGTTGTCGCGCAGGTAGTCGAAGCCGAACTCGTTGTTGGTGCCGTAGGTGATGTCCGCGGCGTACTGCTCGCGGCGCTGCGCGGGCGTCTGGTTGGACAGGATCGTGCCGGTGGTCAGCCCGAGGAACCGGTAGACGCGACCCATCAGGTCCGACTGGTAGCCGGCCAGGTAGTCGTTGACCGTGACGACGTGCACGCCCTTGCCCGTCAGGGCGTTGAGGTAGGCCGGCGCGGTGGCGACGAGCGTCTTGCCCTCACCGGTCTTCATCTCGGCGATGTTGCCGAGGTGCAGCGCGGCGCCACCCATCAGCTGGACGTCGAAGTGCCGCTGACCGAGCGTGCGCCGTGACGCCTCGCGCACCGCCGCGAACGCCTCCGCGAGGAGCTCGTCGAGCGTCTCGCCGTCGGCCAGCCGCGCCTTGAACCGGTCCGTCTCCTCGCGCAGCTCCGCGTCGGACAACGCCGTGAAGCTGTCCTCCAGCGCGTTGATCTGGCTGGCGATACCGGACAGCTTCTTGAGGATCCGGCCCTCACCGAGGCGCAGGACCTTCTCGAGCATCGCTGGCACGCATGACTCCCGACGTGATCGCACCCCGTACGGGGTGGGGGCTGCACCGGCCGCACGGCCGGGCCGGTCCATCGTAGGCGAGCCGCGGGCACCGGCGGTGGGCCGCCGGCCTCCTCGACGTCGCGCGAGCGAGCCGTCGGCCTCAGCCGGACGAGTCCCCGAGCGCCCGGCCCAGCTCCACGGCCAGGTCGCCGCGGGGCTCACCGGACCGGTCACCGACGAGCACGTCCCCGAGCCCGGTCCAGCGCGCCGCGAGGCGGAGCTCCGACGCGAGCTCCCGCGCGACGACGTCGGCCGGTGGGACGCCCCCCGCCGTCACGCCGGACGGAGGCGCCGTATGGGCCGCGTGCACCCGCAGCACACCCGCCTGGCGATCGGCCTTCAGGTCGACGAGAGCCGCCAGGTGCTCGCCGAGGAGGAAGGGCAGGACGTAGTACCCCCAGACGCGCTGCGGCTCGGGGACGTAGATCTCGATGCGGTAGCGGAGCCCGAACAGCGACTCGACGCGACGGCGCTCCCACACCAGGGGGTCGAACGGGCTGAGCAGCGCTCGTCCGCGCGCGTGCCGCGGCACGGGTGGGGCGTCGCGGTGCCGCCACGAGCGGCCGTCACCCCACCCGGGCACGTCCACGGCGACGGCCTCACCGTCCTCCACGAGCTGCGTCAGCGCCACCGCCGTCTCGGACGTGCTCAGTCGGTAGTAGTCCGCGACGTCGCGCAGCGTGCCGATGCCGAGCGCCCGTACGGAGGCGGAGACCAGGGCGCGGACCGCATCGGCCCGGGGCAGCTCGGGAGCTGCGAGCACCGGGGCGGGCAGCACCCGCTCCACCAGGTCGTACCGGCGCTCGAACGCTCCGTTGCGACCCGCGGACGTCACCTGGCCCGTGAAGAAGAGGTACTCGAGGACACGCTTGGCGACGGTCCAGTTCCAGCCCCAGTTCACCCCCCGACCCGGGTGCTCGTGCTGCAGCCGCTCGTGCACCTGGGCGCCCGTCAGCGGCCCCTCGTCCGCCAGCATCGCGAGGACGTCGTCCACCACCGGGCCGTGGGTGCGCGGAACCTCGCGGATGGCACCCCACGCCTGCGACTCGTAGTCGCGGCGACGCCAGTCGAACAGCCGGTAGTCCTCGGTGCGGATGAACGACGCCTGGTGGGCCCAGCTCTCCACGAGCCGTCGCGGCGCCCTGCCCGCCGCCCTGTCGAGGACGGCCGGGTCGTAGGGTCCCAGCCGGGAGTACAGGGGCATCAGGTGCGCCCGGGCGAACACGTTCACGGAGTCGATCTGCAGCACGCCGAGGCGGTCGACGACCTGCTGGAGGTGCCGGGCGGTGACGGCGGCAGCACGCTCGGGACGCTCCCGGTGCAGCCCCTGGGCCGCGAGCGCGAGGCGACGCGCCTGGCCCAGGTTCAGTCGTTCACCGGCGACGGACTCCCGGGCACCCACGACGGACTTCCGGGCGTCCGCGACGGTGGTGGTGTCAGACACCCGCACATCCTGCCGCCGAGCACCCACATGGGGACGGCGCTCGGCCCGGGCGCCACGGCGGGCGTCCGGGCCGAGAGTCGTGCTGGTGGTGCGTCGCCGGGACGGCTCCCGGGCGGGGTGCTCAGCCGGCGAGGGCGTCCGCCACCACGACCGGTCCGGCGACCGGCGTGTCCAGCTTGATCACGCCGTAGCTCCAGCCGTGGCGGCGGTAGGCGACGGCGGGTTGCGCCGTCTCGGCGTCGACGAAGAGGTAGAAGTCGTGGCCCACCAGCTCCATCTCGTACAGGGCGTCGTCGACGGTCATCGGGGCGGCGTGGTGCACCTTCTCCCGGATGATCACCGGCGAGTCGCCGAGGGGGATCTCGACCGCTCCGTCGGAGACGGTGCGAGGCGCCCGCGGCGGTTCTGCCTCGGGGACGACCGGGGCGACAGGCTCCGTCGTGCTGACCGGTGCGGCCCCACGGTGGTCCTTGCGGCGGTCGCGGGTGCGGCGCAGGCGCTCCAGCAGCTTGGCCATCGCCAGGTCGAGGGCCGCGTACGCGTCGTCGGCGCACGCCTCGGCGCGGATGACCGGCCCCTTGTCCACGACGGTGAGCTCGACGCGCTCACTGCTGTCGGACTGGCGTGGGTTCGGCTCGTGCGACACGAGGACGTCGATGCGCTGCGCGCGAGGCGCCAGCTGTTCGACCTTGGTCAGCTTGCTGTCGAGATGCGCCCGGAACCTGGGTGACACCTCGGTGTGCCGACCGGCAACCACGATCTCCATGCGGGCCTCCTGGGAGGTGAGGGGCAGAGCCTGCAGGGCTCGCCCGGTGACGTGCTGTCTGTGCCCCTGGTGGGGGCAGGTGCGGCACCACCTCCTCGGCCTGCGCGGGGCGGCCCCCTGGCGGGGACCGGCCGGTTGCGTCGGCTGGAACCTCCACGCTAACGCGAGTGCGCTCCGGCCACCAAGCGACCGGGCGGGGGTGTCGAGGCGAGCACGACACCGGCCACGACCCGCGCCCCCGCCGCCCCGAGCACGTCAGCCGCAGCGGCCGCGGTCGCACCGGTGGTCAGCACGTCGTCCACCAGGAGCACGCGCGCGCCCGCGACCTGTGCGCGAGCTCGAACGTGCACGTGACCTGCAAGGTTGCGCGATCGGGCGCGTGCCGACAGCCCCGACTGGTCCGCTCCGGGCGACCGACGCAGGACACCGGCCGCCGTCGCGCGGACGCCGCGCACTGCCAGCTCGTCCGCCACCGCCGCGGCGAGCACGCCAGCGGGGACCCACCCGCGGGTGCGCCGGGCTGCGGCGGTGGACGGCAGGGGCACGACCAGCACCGGGGCCGCGCCGGCCAGCACCGGCACGGCGGCCCGGGCGGCGTTCCGGAGGGCTGCGGTGAACGGTTGCGTCAGGTCGGTGCGACCGTGGTCCTTCCAGGCGCTGACGGCGCGGCGCACCGGTCCGGTGAAGTCGGCGACGGCCCACCACGGCGGCGTCCGGCCGTCGAGCCGGTCCAGCCGGCCGGCCCGGTCCTCGCACCGCCAGGCCGCCCGTCGCAGCAGCGCGGCGCAGTCTCGGCACCAGGACTGGTCGTCGAGACCGCAACCGGCGCACGCGACGGGCAGGACGAGGCCGAGCAGCTCGACGGCGGCTCGGCGCAACCAGGTCGGCGCATCGGTCGGCACACCGACAGCGTGGTACCGGGCGGCGCGGCCCGGCGGCGGCCGGCGGTCGGCCGAGAACGGCTCGGCGGCCGGCGGACCTGAGGGCGGCTCGCGGGCCGGTCCGGGTCAGCCCGGGTACGCCGGGTCGCGCACTCCTGTGGCCCCCTGCACCGGGACCCAGGTGCGACCGTCGTACCGGAGCAGCTCGCCCGCGTGCGTGGCGACGAGCATGCTGCGCTCCCCCACCCCCGAGGCGATCGACGCGGCATCTGCCACGTCCGGCAAGGGCTCCGACTGGCCACCGACCGGCACGAGGCGGAGCGTGGAGGGGCCGCCGGCGCCGCCGAGCACCCCGAGTGTCACCGCATCCGCCCAGACCACCTGGCGGGCATCGGCGACGGAGGCTCCCGCCCGGACGGGGGTGCTCAGCTGCTGCGGCGCCCCGGACGCGTCGCGGACGACGCCCGCGACGTCGATCGCGACCCCGTCAGGACCGTCCGACACCACGGCGACCCGGGTGCCGTCGCGCGCGACCGCGAGCGCCTTCACGGATCGCCCGACCAACCAGGGCGCCGTCAGCGTCACCTGCGAGCCGGCCGGCGTCACGGCGAGCACGCTGCCGCCCGTCGCGGTCCAGATCCAGCCCCGGCGGTCCACGGACGGTGCCGCGAGGCCCGCGCCCGAGATCAGCACCCGGGCGGGCGCGGTCGCGGTCGGCGCCAGAACCAGCCGGTCCGTCCCCGAGAGCAGCACCTGCACCGACCCGTCGGCGCTGCGGGCCGGGCTGCGAGCGTCGAGACCCGCGAGCGAGCCGACGCCGGCCACCGGCTGGAGCGCCCCGTTCACCAGGCTGACCAGGGCGTCACCCTGGATCATCACCGGGTCGCCGACCGCCGGCGTCGGCACCGAGGTGGCGCCGTCGAGCGGGACGCCCGTGGCCCCTGCCCGCACGACGACCGACCGCACCTGCGGAAGCTGCAGCGACTGCTGCAGCTGGGCCAGCAGCAGCCCGCGGTCGGCGGTCTGCACGGTGCGGGCCGGATCGAGGTCGACCTCGGCCACCCCGTCCGCGTCGACCGTGACGGCCTCGGGCTTGAGCTGGACACCGTCCGGCACAGCCGTGCGGACGGCGTCGCGCAGCCATGGCGACGGACCCGAGAGCAGGCCCTTGACCACCGAGGTCGGCAGGTTCCGCGACGGGTACCACCGGGTCTCCGGGACGAGCACCTGCGAGTCGGGCGACAGGAAGTACAGCTGGGCGGCACGGAACCGGGAGGTGAAGGCGCCCTGGGACAGGATCAGCCCCTTGGGCGTGCCGCCGATCCGCCACTGCTGCCGGCTGTCCTGCACCATGTCGAACGTCACCGACTCACGACCGTCGGCGGAGGCCTCCGTGTAGCGCCCGTCGGCGTCCACCTTGCCGGCCACCTGCACCTCGACGGTCACCTGGGTGTCCGACGTGCGCTGCACCTGCGTGGCGGAGGCGACGACGACGCTGCCGAGCGGGTCCCAGCTGGAGCGGGCGTCCGGGGTCAGGAACTCCCGTGCGGCGACGAAGTCGACGAAGTCCCCGGACAGCCCGGCGGAGCCGGCGAGCAGGAAGCCCTCGACGATGGAGACGGGGTCCGCGTTGGGAGCCGGACCCTCGGCCACCACGACGACGGGGTCCCCCTCCGGGACGCGCGCATCACCCTTCTGCACCGCACCCTGCGTCGGGATGGCGCTGCACGCGGCGACCACCAGCACGGCCGCCGCCGCCAGGGCGGCGCGCAGCCGCCGGGGCGTGCTCATCGGACCTCCTGGGCCGGCTGGTCGGCGTCGGACCAGTCCGGCAGGGCCGCCGGGTCCGAGCGCGGCCTCGTCGCGGCCACCGGCGCCGCCTGCTCCTGCGTCTCGTCCGGCACCAGCTCGAGGGGCGACGACTGGAGCCGGATGCCCGCCCGCCGCGGCAGGGTGAGCCGGAACGACGCTCCGCGCCCGGGGCGTCCCCACGCCTCGAGCCAGCCACCGTGCAGCCGGGCGTCCTCCAGCGAGATGGCCAGCCCCAGCCCCGTGCCACCGGTCGTCCGCGCCCTGGCGGGGTCCGCGCGCCAGAACCGGTCGAACACGTGCTGCGCCTCCCCTGAGGTCATCCCCACGCCCTTGTCGCGCACCGTGACGGCGACGGCGTGCTGGTCGGCGGCGACCGTCACCTCCACGGGCGTGCCGTCCGCGTGCTCGATCGCGTTGACGACCAGGTTGCGCAGGATGCGCTCCACCCGGCGCGGGTCGATGTCCGCCACGACGCGCTGCTCCGGCAGCACCACGGAGATCCACGTGCCCTTGCGTTCGGCGAGCGGCACAGAGGCATCGACCGTGCGCACCACCACGTCGCGGACGTCGCGGCTCTCGGCGTCGAGCACCGCGGCACCCGCGTCGAACCGGCTGATCTCGAGGAGGTCGGCCAGCAGGTCCTCGAAACGGTCGAGCTGGGTGGACAGCAGCTCCGCCGAGCGCTTCACGGACGGCTCGAAGTCGTGCCGCGCGGCGTGGATGACCTCACCGGCCATCCGGACGGTCGTCAGCGGGGTGCGCAGCTCGTGGGAGACGTCGGACACGAACCGGCGCTGCAGCGTGGAGAGCTCCTCGAGCCTGCGGATCTGGTCCTGCAGGCTCTCCGCCATCTCGTTGAACGACTGGGCGAGCGTCGCCATCTCGTCCTCGCCCTGGACGCTCATCCGCTCGGTGAGCTGCCCGTTGGCCAGCCGCTCGGCGACCTGCGCGGCCCGGCGCACGGGCAGCACGGTCTGGCGGGTGACCAGCCAGGTGGTGGAGCCGAGCAGCAGCACGAGGGCCCCGGCTCCGAGCGCGAGCGTGCGCAGCAGGAAGTCGAGCCGGTCCTGCTCCGCCTGCAGCGGGTAGAGGAAGAACAGCTGGTAGGTGCCGACCACGGGCACCGTGACCTGCTGGCCGACGACGACAGCCGGCTCGAGCCGGCCCCCCGCCCGCAGGGCGACGGACTGCCAGTGCTGACCACCGGACGACGTGGCGGTCTTCAGGTCCGCGCTGATCAGGTCGACGTACGCCGCGTTGGTGGCGGTCGCACCCGCCTGGACCGACACCGCCTGGCCGGGCGCGCGCAGCAGGAACACCTCGCGCCCGCCGGAGCCCGCGTTGTGCTGCGCGCTCGTCACGTCGGAGAGGAGCTGCTGCACCTCGGCGCCCGTGGTCGCCGTCGCGGAGTCGAACGTGTTCTGGGCCTGCTGCGTGCTGCGGGCGCTCTCCTCCAGCACCTGCTGCAGCCGGGCGCGGAACAGCCCGTCCGCCGTGCGCTGGCCGACGTACGCGAACACCAGGGCGAGCGCCACCAGGCCGATCGTGAGCGTGGACGTCAGCACGCGGACCTGCAGCGAGCCGCGCCACCAGCGCAGCGCCGACCGGAACCGACGGCCCCACCGGGCGCGGACCAGCCGCCAGACGCTCGTCATCCGGGGCACGGTGCACCCCCGGCCCGGGTCACGACGAGCCAGCCCCCGCCTTGTAGCCGACGCCCCGCACGGTCACGACGATGTCCGGGCGCTCCGGGTCGTGCTCGATCTTCGACCGCAGCCGCTGCACGTGGACGTTGACCAGGCGGGTGTCCGCCGCGTGGTGGTAGCCCCACACCTTCTCCAGCAGCACCTCGCGGGTGAACACCTGCCACGGCTTGCGCGCCAGGGCGACGAGGAGGTCGAACTCGAGCGGGGTGAGCGAGATCGGCGTGCCGTCGCGCGCGACCCGGTGCCCGGGGACGTCGATCGTCAGGTCGCCGATCGTCAGGTGCTCGGGGGCTGGCTCGTCGCTGCGGCGCAGCCGGGCGCGCACCCGGGCGACCAGCTCCTTGGGCTTGAACGGCTTGGAGATGTAGTCGTCGGCCCCCGCCTCGAGGCCGAGCACCACGTCCACGGTGTCGCTCTTGGCGGTGAGCATGACGATCGGCACGCCCGACTCCGCACGGATCTGGCGGCACACCTCGTAGCCGTCACGGCCCGGGAGCATCAGGTCGAGCAGCACCAGGTCCGGCTGCGTCGCACGGAAGATGCCGAGCGCCTCGTCGCCGTCCTCGCAGAACGCGGGCTCGAAGCCCTCGGACCGCAGCACGATGCCGATCATCTCGGCCAGCGCGGTGTCGTCGTCGACCACCAGGACGCGTCCCTTCATGGCGGTCATTGTCGCACCTGACCTGCTCCGATCCCCCAGCGCCGGACGGGTGGTCCGCACCTGGCAGTCCACCCGTCCGGACGGCCCCCGACGGCAGGGCCCCGTGGCACGATGAGGCGTCGGCGGCCCGCCCGTCGACGTGTCCACGTGCTGCGCCGGGACCGCTCTCAGCCGAGCCCTCACCCGAGCAGCCAGCCGCACCACCAGCTGCGCCGCCACAGGGGAGCCCCAGCACATGAGCGAACCGCAGGACCCGTCCCGGCCGAGCGGCTGGGCGGCGCCCGGTGCGTCCGCCGGGAAGCCGGCCGACGACCGGCCGGACAGCTGGGTCCCCGCCGATCCCCCGCCCGGCCACGCGCCGCAGCCACCCGGGTACGGGCAGCAGCCGCCGGCGTACGGGCAGCAGCCACCCGCGTACGGGCAGCAGCCCCCGGCCTACGGGCAGCAGCCACCCGCGTACGGGCAGCAGCCACCGGCCTACGGGCAGCAGCCACCCGCGTACGGGCAGGCCGGTTGGGGACCGACCCCGTACGGCCCCCCGGGTGCCGGCGCCTGGCGTCCACCCGCGCTGCAGCCCGGGATCATCCCGCTGCGGCCGCTCAGCCTCGGCGAGCTGCTCGACGGCGGGGTCCGGGCGATCCGCGCCAACCCCGCGGTCATGTTCGGCCTCGCCGCCGTGGTGGTCACGGTCGGCGTGGTGCTCTCGGCGATCGTCACCGCGTACGTCGGCGGTCTCCTGACCGGCCCGCTCGACTCGTTCTCCCGTCAGCTCTCGGGCCTCCCCGACGCGAGCACCACCGACCTCGGTGCGATCTCGAGCCAGCTCGGCACCGCGTTCGCGACGTTCGCCGCCCTTCCCGTCACCGCGCTGGCCACGACGATCCTCGACGGCCTCCTCGTGGTGTCCGTCAGCCGCTCGGTGCTCGGGCGACGTGCGACCGTCGGCGAGGTCGCGCGGTCGTGGCGGGTGTGGTGGGTGATCGGGTTCACCCTGCTGATGTCCCTGGCTGTGCTCGTCGTCGGCGGCGTGCTGGCAGCGGTGCTGGTGTGGGCCGGTCGGAGCCAGCAGTGGGGCTGGCTCGCGTTCGGGGCCCTCGTCGGCGGTCTGGCGTTCGCGGTCGCCGCCGTGTGGGTGAACACCCGCACGCTGCTGGTGACGCCGGCGCTGATGCTCGAGGGCAAGCCGTTCTGGCGCACCATCGCGCGGGCGTGGCGGCTGACCCGGGGCAGCTTCTGGCGGCTGTTCGGGATCGCGCTGCTGGTCGCGGTGCTCGTCTCCGTGCTGACCCAGATCATCTCCGTGCCGTTCACCCTGGTCGCCGAGGGGGTGACCGGCGGGGTGACGTCGTTCTGGGCGGTCGTGATCATCTCGGTCGGCAAGGTGATCACGCTGACCGCGGCGACCACGTACCAGGCAGCCGTCATCGCGCTGCTGTACATCGACGTGCGGATGCGGCGCGAGGCGCTGGACGTCGAGCTGGCGCGCGCGGCCTCGACCGACTCCCCCGCGTGACCGGTGCACGGGCGGTGGCCGTCGTCGCCGCCCTCGTCGGTGCCGCGGAGCCGCCGGTCCGTCCGGACGGGCCCACGGCCCAGCGATGGGCGCGGGAGGAGCTGCTCGATCCCGTCTACCACCAGCAGCAGAGCCTGCTCAGCCGGTTCCTGAGCTGGTTGGGGCACCTGTTCAGCGGGATGCACGGCGCCGCCCTGCCGCCGCGCGGTGCCCTGCTCGCGGCGGCGGTCGGGCTCGCGGTGCTCGTCGTCGCCGGCCTGTGGGTGACCGGCCCGGTGCGGCGGTCCCGACGGACCCGGCCGGAGGCCGTCCTGGCCGCCGCGGACGGGCGCACGGCGGCCGAGCTCCGGGCGGCGGCGGACGCCGCGGCCGTTGCGGGCGACTTCTCGACGGCCGTCGCCGAGCGGTTCCGCTCCCTGGCCCGCGGTCTCGAGGAGCGGGCGGTGCTGGACGAGCGACCCGGCCGCACGGCCGACGAGGTCGCGCGCGACGCCGGCGAGGTGCTGAGCGCGGTGGCGACGGACCTGCTCCGGGCGGGGCGCCTGTTCGACGACGTCGTGTACGGCGGTCGCACGGCCCGACGCGCCGATGACGACGAGCTGCGGGCGACCGACGACGCGGTCCGTGCCGCCCGCCGGACGGTGTCGGCCGGCCACGCAGCCGAGGACGCCCCGTGACCGCGCCCATGACCACGACCCTGATCCCCGCCACCGGCGACGGGACGACGGCACGAAGCCGCGCAGCCCGACGCTGGCGCAGGGCCCGGGCGCCCCTGGTGGTGCTCGCCCTGCTGCTCGTCGGCGGCCTGCTCGCGGTGCTGCCCGCTCCGCGGACCTCCACCGCCCCCCTGGCCCCGGACAACCCCGGGGACACCGGGGCGCGCGCGCTCGCGCAGATCCTCACGCGCCACGGCGTGCACGTGCACTACGTGCGCACCATCGCGGCCGCGGAGAAGGCCGCGACGGCTGGCAGCACGCTCCTGGTGCTCGGTGACCTCTACCTGACTCCGGACATGGTCGGCCGGATCGGCCGCAGCGCGGCGGACCTCGTGCTCGTCGAGACGCCGGACGTGCTCGACAGGCTGGCCCCGGGCGTCGTCCCGAGCTTCGGGGGCTCGACCACCGACGTCCGCGGCGCCGCCTGCGACGACCCGGACGCCGTCGCCGCGGGGACGATCACGGCCGCCGGGGCGGTCCGCGGCCACGGTCCGGGCGTCACGGTGTGCTTCCTCGAGTCGGGCGCCGGCGCGGGCGAGGGCGGTGCGCTCGCGGTCGTCGCCGGCGCGCGACGCGTCAGCGTCCTGACCGACGCCGGCCCTCTGACGAACCGGTCCCTGGCCGACCAGGGGAACGCGGCGCTGGCCCTGCGCCTCCTGGGCGTGCACCCCGACCTCGTCTGGTACCTCCCGTCCTCCGACGACCTCGGCATCGAGCGGAGCTCGCAGGGCGGCACCAGCCTCACCGACCTGATACCACCGTGGCTGGTGCAGCTGGGGCTGCTGGCCGTGGCCGTCGCGGCGGCGGCCGCCGTGTGGCGTGGCCGTCGGCTCGGACCGGTGGTCAGCGAGCGGCTGCCGGTCGTCGTGCGTGCCGGCGAGACGACCCGGGGGCGCGGCCGCCTGTACCGACGCGCGGGCGCGCACGCGCACGCCGCCGCCGCCCTGCGGGCCGGTGCGGCGTCCCGCTCGGCGGCCCGCCTCGGTCTGCCCCGTTCCGCCGACCGACCGGCCACCGTGGCCGCCATCTCCCGTGCCACCGGCCGGCCGGCCGCAGACGTGGAGCACCTGCTGTACGGCTCGTCACCCACCGACGACCGAGCACTGGCCGTGCTGGCCCGTGAGCTGGACCACCTGGAGAGCGAGGTTCACCGATCGTGAGCGACGTCCTGCCGCCGTCCCCCGTGCCGCCCTCGGCCGCGCCGTACCCGGCAGCGACCCCCGGTGGTGACGGTGCCACCGTGCCCCGACCTGCCACAGTCCCGCAGCACGGGGCGGCGCCGACGGCCGGGGCGTACCCGCCCGGCCTGGGGGCGGGCGTGACCGGGTCCCACGCCGCCGCCCCGAGCCCCTCCGTCGACCTGCGCGGCATGCTGGCCGCGGTGCGGGCCGAGGTGGCCAAGGCGGTGGTCGGTCAGGACGCCGCCGTCACCGGCCTGGTCATCGCGCTGCTGTGCCGGGGCCACGTGCTGCTGGAAGGCGTGCCGGGTGTCGCCAAGACGCTGCTGGTCCGCAGCCTGTCGGCGGCCCTGGCGCTGGACACCAAGCGCGTGCAGTTCACGCCGGACCTGATGCCGGGCGACGTGACCGGATCCCTGGTGTACGACGCGCGGACCGCGGAGTTCTCGTTCCGGGCCGGGCCGGTGTTCACCAACCTCCTGCTCGCCGACGAGATCAACCGGACACCGCCGAAGACCCAGGCCTCGCTGCTCGAGGCGATGGAGGAGCGGCAGGTCTCGGTCGACGGCGCCGCGCGGCGGCTGCCCGACCCGTTCCTCGTGATCGCCACGCAGAACCCGGTGGAGTACGAGGGCACGTACCCGCTCCCCGAGGCGCAGCTGGACCGGTTCCTGCTCAAGCTGCTGCTGCCGCTGCCCGAGCGCGCCGACGAGGTGCAGGTGCTCGCCCGGCACGCCGCCGGCTTCGACCCGCGGGACCTGGCCGCCGCCGGCCTGCGGCCCGTCGCGGGCCCCGCGGAGCTGGCGGCGGCCCGCGCCGAGGTGGCCCGGGTGCAGGTGGCCCGCGAGGTGCTCGGCTACGTGGTCGACCTGTGCCGGGCGACGCGTGAGTCGCCGTCGCTGTCGCTGGGCGTCTCGCCTCGAGGTGCGACGGCGCTGCTCGCGACCTCACGTGCGTGGGCGTGGTTGAGCGGACGGCCCTACGTGACGCCCGACGACGTCAAGGCGCTCGCGCACCCCACGCTGCGCCACCGGGTCCAGCTGCGTGCCGAGGCCGAGCTGGAGGGCGTCACCGCGGAGTCGGTGCTGGACACCGTGCTCGCCTCGGTGCCGGTCCCCCGCTGAGGCGGCCCGATGGCGATCACGTGGCGTGCCGTGGCGCTGACCGCGCTCGGTGCCGTCCCGGTGCTGCTGCTGCCGGTCCCCGGCACGGTGCTCGTTTGGGTGGCGCTGGTCGCGGCGCTGTGCGCGGTGGACGTCGCCCTCGCGGCGTCCCCACGACGGCTGGCGGTGTCCCGGTCGGTGCCCGCGTCCGTCCGCAGGACGGAGCCGACGAGCTCGACGCTGACGATCACCAACCTCGACCGGCGCAGGCTGCGGGGCCTGGTCCGGGACGCGTGGCCGCCGTCGGCGCTGCCGGCCTCGGGACCGGTCGAACCGGGCGCACCCGCCGCACTCGGTCGACGGGCACCTCGCCACGCCGTGGACATCCCGGTCGGCGAGGCGGCCCGCGTGGTCAGCGCGCTGCAGCCCACCCGGCGGGGCGACATCCCGGCGGGGGCGGTGACGGTGCGCACCGTCGGTCCGCTCGGACTGGCCGGACGCCAGGCCTCGCTGCCCGTTCCCGGGCGGCTGCGTGTGCTTCCCGAGTTCGCCTCGCGGCGGCACCTGCCGAGCCGGCTCGCCCGGTTGCGCGAGCTGGACGGCCGCGCCGCGGTGCAGGTGCGCGGGGCCGGGACGGAGTTCGACTCGCTGCGCGAGTACGTCGTCGGCGACGACGTCCGGTCCATCGACTGGCGCGCGACCGCCCGTCGTGCCGACGTGGTGGTGCGCACCTGGCGGCCCGAGCGGGACCGGCGGGTGCTGGTGGTCGTCGACACCTCCCGCACCAGCGCCGTGCGGGTCCTGGACGCCCCGCGGCTGGAGGCGTCGATCGAGGCGGCACTGCTGCTCACCGCGCTCGCCACGCGGGCCGGCGACCGAGTGGAGCTGCTCGCCTGGGACCGTCGGGTCCGAGCGAGCACCGCGGGGCGGACGGGCAGCCGGGTGCTGCCGGCCGTCGCGGAGTCGCTGGCCGGCGTCGAGCCTGCGCTGGTCGAGGCCGACTGGGCCGGCATGGTGGGTCAGGTGCGCAGCCGGCTGAGCCGGCGGTCGCTGGTGGTGCTGCTCACCACTGTGGACCCCGCCGCCGTCGAGCGGGGCGTCCTCGGCGTGGCCGCCGGGCTCACGGACCGGCACGTGGTGGTGCTCGCCTCGGTCGCGGACCCGGAGGTGGACGACCTGCGGCACGGTCGCCGCAGCGCGGCCGAGGTGTTCGACGCCGCGGCGGCCGAGCGCACCGTGTTGGAGCGGGAGGCGGTGGCGCAGCGGCTGCGACGTCTGGGCGTGGAGGTGCTGGACGCGCTGCCGGACGAGCTCGCCCCGCGTCTCGCGGACACGTACCTCGCGCTCAAGGCCGCCGGCCGGCTCTGAGCACTACCGGTGTCGGTGGACGGCGTTACCGTCGCCGCGTGCCCGAGGACGAGCTCTCCCCCCGTGCGCTGGGTCGCGCGCTGCTCGCGCGTCAGCACCTGCTGGCGCGCGCACCGGCGGAGAGCGACGGAGCGGCTGCCGCGGAGCGGCTCGTCGGTCACCTCGTCGGGCTGCAGGCCCAGAACCCCACGTCGCCGTACCTCGCGCTCTGGAGCCGCCTCGAGGGCTTCGCGCCGCCGTACCTGGCTGCCACGCTGGCCGACCGTCGCACGGCCCGGGTCGCCGCCATGCGCAGCACCGTCCACCTGCTCACCGCCCAGGACGCGCTGACCCTCCCGGTGCTGACCGCCCGGACCCTCTCGCGCGAGACGCGCGGCCTGTCTGCCGCGGAGCTGGACAGGATCGCCGTCCGCGCTCGCGAGCTGCTCGAGCGCACGCCGATGCGGCCCAACCAGCTCGGTCCCGCGCTCGCGCCCGAGCTGCCGCACGTTCCGCCGAACAACCTCGCCTACGCCGCTCGCTGCCTGCTGTCCCTGGTGCAGGTCACGCCGCGGGGACAGTGGGGCGCCAGCATGGCCACCACGTGGACGACGGCCGAGTCGTGGTTCGCCCCGGAGACGGTCACGGCGGCCCCCGACCTGCAGGACCCCGATGTGCGCGCGGAGGTGGTGGGCGACCTGGTGCTGCGCTACCTCGCCGCCTTCGGGCCGGCGTCGGTCGCGGACGTGCAGGCGTGGTCCGGGATGACGCGTCTCGCCCCGGTGGTGCAGGCACTGGGTGACCGGGTGGTGCACCTGCGCCCGCTGACGGCGCCGGCGGGACGGAACCGGACGGTGCTCCTCGACCTGCCGGACGCGCCGCGGCCCCACGAGGACACCCCGGCGCCGGTGCGACTCCTGCCCGACTTCGACAACGTGGTGCTGTCCCATGCCGACCGCACCCGCATCGTGCCGGAGGACGTCCGCCGCCGGCTGGTCACGCCGAACGGCAGCGGTCCCGGGACCGTGCTGGTGGACGGGCAGGTCGGCGGTGTCTGGCGGCTGCGCCGCGAGCGCGGCACGGCCGGTACCCGCGCACCCGGGTCGGTGACCCTGCTCGTCGAGCCGTTCGTGGCTCTGTCGCACCAGCAGCGGGACGAGCTGGACACGGAGGCCCACGCGGTGCTCGCCCTGCTCGCCGGCGACGTGGAGGACCGGCGGGTCGAGGTCGCCGCCGCGTCGTGACGGGCCGATCCACGCGGCGGCCTCATGCGGCCGCGGCGCTCGTGCCGTCCCGGTGCCGGCGCCGTGCCGTCAGCCCGCCGTCGCCACCGCGTAGCCGGCGCGGTCCAGCTCCAGGTCACCCGTCTGACCCGCACGTGCCGCGCGCCGACCGAGCAGCAGCACGTACACCCAGAACGCCGCGAGCGACGCGAGCCCGATGGCGATCTTCGCCGCCCACGGCAGCTGGGAACCGGTGACGAAGCCCTCGATCAGGCCCGACACCGCCAGGACCCCCACCAGGCCCAGCGCCACGGTGAACAGCGCCCGGCCCTCCTCCGCCAAGGCTCGCCCGCGCGGACGCGGGCCGGGGTCGACCAGCGTCCAGAACAGGCGCAGACCGGCCGCACCGGAGACGAACACCGCGGTCAGCTCGAGCACCCCATGGGGGCTGATCAGCTGCAGGAACATGTCCAGCCGGCCGTACGCCGCCATCAGCCCGCCGGCCGCACCCACGTTCACGGCGTTGCTGAGCAGGAAGTACACCGGCACCACGCCCGTGATCCCGGTGGCCACGCAGAGCGCCGAGATCCACGCGTTGTTGGTCCATACCATGGCGGCGAACGTCACGCCCGGGTCGTAGTACGCGGCGAACAGCTGGTCGACGTACTCCTTGCGGCTGGCCGGCGTCCCCATCGCGGCCAGCGCCTCCGGATGCGTCGCGACCCACACACCGCTGACGACGCCGACCGCGAGGAACACCACCATCACGCCGACCGTCCACCACCGGATCCGGTACAGCGCGGCCGGCAGCAGCACCGTGAGGAACCGGGCGACGTCCCGCCACGCCGGCTCGTGCGTACCGGCGATCCGGGCGCGCGCCCGGCCGAGCAGCTGCGACAGCCGTGTCACCGTCTCCGGGTCGGGAGCGGCGGACCGCAGCGTCGACAGGTCCGTGGCGGTGGCGCGGTAGAGCCGCACCAGCTCGTCCGACTCGGCGCCCGACAGCCGGCGGCGGCGCACCAGCCGGTCCAGGCGGTCCCACTCCGGCGTCCGCGCGACCACCAGGGCGTCCAGGTCCATGCCGCACAGCCTGCCATCGCGACGCCCGGCGCCGGGGCCGCCGGGCCCGATAGCCTGCACCCGGACCTGAGGGAGGCACCGTGGACGAGGGCATCCTCACCGGCGAGGCCGTGCTGCTGGACACCAGGCCGGCCTCGTTCGCCTCCCGCGCGCTCGGTGCCGTTCTCGACCTCCTGGCCCTCGCCGTGGTGATCGGCGTGCTCGCCTGGCTGCTGTTCGGCGCGCTGAACCTGGTGCCGGACGAGAAGGCGGCGCGGGCGGTCGGCGTGGTGGCGCTGGCCACGGTGACGGTGCTGGTGCCGGCGACGGTGGAGACGCTCAGCCGGGGGCGGTCGCTCGGCAAGCTCGCGATGGGCATCCGCATCGTGCGGGACGACGGCGGCCCGGTGCTGTTCCGGCAGGCGCTGGTCCGCGCCCTGACGGGCGTGTTCGAGCTGTGGCTGACGTCCGGCGTCGTGGCGCTCCTGGTCAGCGTCGCGCACCCGCAGGGCAAGCGGCTCGGCGACGTGCTGGCGGGGACCTACGCGGCGCGGGTCAGGGGCAAGGCGCCGGTGCGCACACCCGTGCCGATGCCGCCGTACCTGGCCCGGTGGGCGGCGCACGCCGACGTCGCACGGCTGCCCGACGGCCTCGCGCTCGCCGTGCGGCAGTTCCTGGCCCGGGCGCGGGCGCTGCACCCGGCCTCACGGATGGAGCTCGGCGGCCGTCTGACCGCGCAGGTGCAGCAGTACGTCCGTCCCCTGCCCCCGCCCGGCACCCACCCGGAGGACTTCCTCGCGGCGGTGCTCGCCGAGCGCAGGGAGCGCGAGCTCGCCGCCGAGCAGCGCCGGGCCGTCCGCGAGTCGGTCGAGGCGGCGGCGCTCACGCGGCTGCCGCACGCCATCCCGGACCCGGTGGACTGAGCGACCCCGGCGCCGGGCGCCGGTGGTGGTGCGGCCTCAGGACGACGGCGCCGTCCGACGCAGGTCCGGCTCGAGGTAGATCACACGCGCGATCGGCACCGCCGACCGCACCCGGACCTCCGCAGCGTCGATCGCGGCGGCGATATCCGCGGCGCTGTCGTCCGCGGTGACCTCGATCTTGGCCGCCACCAGCAGCTCCTCGGGCCCGAGGTGCAGCGTCCGCAGGTGGATGACGGAGGCCACCCCGTCCCCGACCAACGCCGAGCGGACAGCCGCGACGTCCGCCGCGGACGCCGCCTCACCGAGCAGCAGCGAGGTCGTCTCCACCGCGAGCACCGCGGCGATGAGCACCAGCAGGACCCCGATGCCGGCGGTGCCCACGGCGTCCCACCGGCCGTCGCCGGTCAGCAGCGTCAGGCCGACGCCGAGCCCGGCGAGCAGCAGACCGATCAGCGCCCCGGAGTCCTCCAGCAGGACGACCGGGAGCTCGGGCGCCTTGGCGGTGCGGATGAAGGACGGCCAGGACTGACCGGCCCGTGCGGCGTCCGACTCCCGCACGGCCGTCCGCAAGGAGGACGCCTCCATCACGAAGGCGATGACCAGCACGAGGAGCGGGACCCACCACCAGCGACCCTCGAGCGGGTGCGGGTCGGCCCACTTGTGCCACGCCTCGTACAGCGCGAACAGGCCACCGAGCGTGAACAGCACGATGGAGACGATGAAGGCGTAGACGTACCGCTCGCGGCCGTAGCCGAAGGGGTGCGTCTCGTCCGGCACGCGCCGGGCGCGCCGGCCTCCGAGGAGCAGCAGCAGCTGGTTGCCGGAGTCGGCGACGGAGTGCACCGACTCGGCGAGCATCGAGCTGGAGGAGGTGAGCAGGAACGCGACGAACTTGGTGACGGCGATCCCGAGGTTCGCGGCGAGCGCCGCCATGATCGCCCTGGTGCCGCTCTCGTGCGCCATGCCCGTCTCCCCCGGTCGTGCGGCCTGCGTCGACGCAGGTCAGCCTAGGCGACCACGCACCGACGGCGGCTCAGCCGCGGGTGACCGGCCGCGCCTCGTCGGCGAGGAGGACGGGGATGCCGTCGCGGACGGGGTACGCCAGCGGCCGGTCGGGGTCGGTCGACACCAGCTCGGGCTGCCCGTCCGGGCCCACCTCGTCGGTCAGCGTCGCCCCGGTCACCGGGCACCGCAGCAGCTCTCGTGCCCAGGGCTCCAGGCTCGTCGCCGGCTCGTTCATCGGTCCTCCCCCGTCCGCAGCAACGACAGGACGTCGTCGCGCACCTTGTCCAGCACGTCCTCATCCGCCGCCTCGACCGTCAGCTCCACACCGTCGACCGCGGGCCGCACCGCGAACCACCACGGAGGTGGGGCGTCCCAGTGGGAGACCAGCAGCCCGTCACCCTCCTCGGACTCGACCGGTCCGCCGCCCGGTCGGGTCACGTAGGCCTCGACCACCCGCGCCACCGCGCCGTCGGCGTCGGCGACCTCGACGGCGATCGGTCCCGCCGTGACGTAGGGCTGGTAGAGCTCCGCCAGCACCGACAGCGTGTGCGGCTGGCGACCGAGCTCGGCGAGCACGTGCACCAGCGCGAGCAGGCCGGCGGTCGCAGGACCGGCGTCCCGGGCGACGAGCGTGCCGTCGGCGCCGCCGCCCAGCACGGCGCCCTGGACGGTCAGCTGCTCGGCCAGCTCGGCACGGTGCACGCGTGCCGTGGCCGCACCAGCAGCGGCAAGCAGGTCCGGCACCGCCCGTGACGTGAGGTCGTCGTGCAGCACGAGGGGGACGCGTCCCGCCGCCAGCTCCGCCGCCGCGAGCCGCAGGCCGACGACGGTGAGCACCGTCGACGGCGGCACGGGCTCACCTCGCTCGTCGAGGAGGTGCACCCGGCCACCGGCGAGCACCGCGCCCGCGTCGGCGCCGTGCTCGAGCACCACGCTGCGCAGGTCGGACAGGTCCGCTCCGGGGCCGCTGACGAGCGTCAGCCGCACCGGTCCGTCCGCCAGCAGCTGCTGGAGCACCTCGGCATGGCCCTGGGTGCCGGCGTGCACCACCACGTGCAGGGTGCGGGCATCACGGAGGTCGACGGCGTCCCGCAGCACCGCCAGCAGGCGGTCCGGGTCGTCAGCGTCCGTCACAGGTCGGGCTCCTTGGCGTCGAGGGCGCCGACGAGCCTACCGGCCGGCCCCGGGACCGCCCGCGGGGCGGCCCGTCACGTCCTCGTCGCTGAGCGGCGTCCCGTCCCCGTCGAGCGCGAACCACGCACGGTGCTCGCACGCAGGGCAGGAGACGAACACGGCCGCGCACCCGGTCGGCGTGCTCATCCGGATGCGGACCAGGTCGGTGGAGCCGCAACGCTGGCACTCGCGCGTCCCCTCGAGCAGCGGCCCGCCGCCCTGGCTGACCGACCCCAGCGGGACGGGCCCCTCGGCGACGCGACGGGACTCGCGCCGCCGCGTCACCGCACGCTCTCCTCGCCGTGCACCACGCGGAGGTGTCCGCGACGGCGACCGTCCGGCGTGGCGGGCTGCGCCACCGGCTCCGGCTCGAGCACCGCGAAGGCGGGTCGACCGGCCTCACGGACGGCGTCCGCCAGGGCGAGCAGGTCGTCGTGGCTCGGGGCCGCCGGCTCGAAGTCGGGCAGCAGCCGGACCACCTCCCAGCCGCGCGGCGCGGTGAGTCGCTCGGCGTGCTCGGCGCACAGGTCGTAGGAGTGCGGCTCCGCGAGCTGGGCGAGGGGACCGAGCACCGCGGTCGAGTCCGCGTAGACGTAGGTGAGCGTCGCCACCGCCGGGCGCGCGCACGCCGAGCGGGAGCACTGCCGAACGGATCGCACGCGCTGACGCTACAACGCAGGTGCGACACCTCGGCCGGGACACCCCCGGAGGTGCCCGGCCTCGGGTGCGCCTGGCGGCGGCGACTAGAGTTCCGGTGGTGAGGTCACGAGGTTCCCGGCGGGTCTCGTTCCCCGGGCAGCTGCCCGGTCGGGGACGTCGCTCGGCGGACGGGGAGAGCACCGGTGACCGACTCCCGGAGCCCACCTCGGCGTCGCGGGCCCCGGCCGCCCGCGCGGGGTCCCCCGCCGAGCCCGTCCGTCGTCGCGACCGTCGCGGTCGCGGTCCTCGTGGCCCCCTGCTGCCCAGCACGCTCCCGGCCTACCGCACCCGTGCGGAGCTGTTCGACGACCTGGTGCTCGACGCGGTCGAGGAGCTGGAGCGGACGTGGGCGCGGCAGCTCGACGGTACGGAGTTCGCCGTCGAGGACGTCCCGCCGTCCAACCCAGCACCCTGGGAGCGCGGCGGGGTGCCGCTGGGCCGCTGCTTCCCGTCCGATGCGGGGCTGCCGGCGCGGATCGTCGTCTACCGGCGGCCGCTCGAGGCGCGTGCCGAGGACCGCGCGGACCTCGCCGAGCTGGTGCACGACGTGGTCGTGGAGCAGGTGGCGCACCTGCTCGGCCGGCCACCGGAGGACGTGGACCCCGGCTACGGCGAGGGCCGATAGCCTGTCCGGACGATGAGCACCCCGATCCCGGCCGTCCGCGTCGTCTGCGTCGTCTACCACCCCGGACCGGAGCTGGCGCGGTTCGCCGCCGGGCTGCGGACGGCGAGCTCGCGACCCTTCGAGCTGGTGCTGGTCGACAACGGCGACGACCAGACCGTGTCGCGGGCGGTCGCCGACGAGCACGGTGCGCGCCTGGTCGTGCCCGGTCGCAACCTCGGCTACGGGGCCGCGGCGAACGTCGGTGCGATGGACGCGACGGCCGAGTGGCTCGTGGTGGCCAACTCCGACCTGGAGTGGCCCGCGGGCTCGCTCGACCGGCTGCTCGACGCGGCCGCGGCACACCCCGAGGCCGGCGCCGTCGGACCCGCGCTGCTCAACACCGACGGCAGCGTGTACCCCTCGGCGCGCGAGCTGCCGTCGCTCACCCAGGGCGTCGGCCACGCGGTGCTGGGCCGGGTGTGGCCGGGCAACCCGTGGACGCGCGCCTACCAGGCACGTCAGGAGACCGTCGGGGTGCAGCGTGCGGCCGGCTGGCTGTCCGGCGCGTGCCTGGTGCTGCGACGGCGGGCGTTCGAGCAGGTCGGCGGCTTCGACGAGGACTACTTCATGTTCTTCGAGGACGTGGACCTCGGTGAGCGGCTCGGCGCCGCGGGCTGGGTGAACCTCTACGTCCCGCAGGTGACCGTCACGCACATCGGCGGCACGTCGTGGCGGTCGCGACCCGCCCCGATGATCCGCGCTCACCACGCCAGCGCCTGGCGGTACCTGTCCCGCCGGTACACCGGCTGGCGGCTGGCACCGGTGCGCCTGGTGCTGCGCAGTGGGCTGTGGCTGCGCGAGCAGGTGGAGCTCCGCGCGGCACGCTGAGGCGGTCAGCCCAGTCCGACGTGCGGGTCCTGCCGGACGGCGATCCTGCCGGCAGCCGTCGGCTCGGGAGCCGGCAGCAGCAGGGACACCAGCGTGCCGTCGGCCTGTGCCCGCTCCGCGACCAGCGCCCAGGACGCGTCGACGGGACCGTCCGTGGTGATCAGCGACACCCCGGCGACCTGCGTGGGATCGGCGACCAGCTTCGCGAGCGGCCACGCCGCCGTCGTCCCGGCGTCGACGCTGACCTGGTGCTCGTCGAGCACGCTGCCGTCGGACCGGAGCAGGCGCAGCGTCCCGGTGACGGAGGCGGCCGCGCCGGACCCCTGGGCCGTGGGGTCGCCGGACCGCGGCACCGCGCCCACGACGAGCGTGTCGACCGTCCCGGGCGCAGGCACCACCAGCCCGGCAGCCGGTGGCGCGGCGGCGGCCCAGGCCCGCTCGACCCGCGGCTGGGTGTCCAGCGCACCGGGCGTCCCCACGCGCGAGTACTCCGCGGCGGCGACCACAGGCTGGTCCGCCTGGACGACGACCGTGTACTGCCCGGCGGGCAGCCCGCCGAGCGGGAGGTCGGTCACGGAACCGGCCGCCAGGTCCACGGTGCCGGCACCCGGCAGCGTGACCGGACCGTCGGACCCGAGAAGGCTCACCGTCGCCGTGGTGCCGCTGGCGCCCGGTGCGAGCAGTCGCAGCACCGGCGCGTCCGGGCTGTCCACCGTGGAGGCCTCCACGAGCAGCCCCGGGACGGTGACGCGCTGGGCCGGCGCGCTGCCGGGCACCACGAGGTCCGCACCGGCGGGTGTGAAGCCCCGGACGGCGCCGTCCTGCACCCAGGCGGACACCTGTCCCCCGGTGGCCCGCACGTGCACCGCGATCGACCGCTGCGCCGCCGCGACCGCCTCAAGGGTGACCGACCGGCTGCCGTGCGGCGGCACCACCTGCGAGCCGCCGGCCAGGTCGAGGCGTCCGTTGGGGCCCCACGCCTCGACACCGACCTCGGCCGCCGTGCTGCCGGGGTTGACCAGCACCAGAACGGCCGTGCGGCCCAGGTCGGTCGAGCCGCCGACGAGCCACGCGTCCGAGGTCGGTGCCGTGCACGTCTCGGCCGAGAGGCCTCGCAGGTCGCCGTCGGTGACCAGGCCGACCGCGGTCGCAGCGACGCGTGCACCACCGGTGCTGCCGGGCTCGGCGCGCACGACGACAGGTCCCGTGGTGCCCGTGAGCGCTGCGGCAGGCACGTCCGACGACAGCGGTGCGAGCACCGCGGAGCTGCTGAGGGCACGCACCGTGCCGGCCCCGGACGTTCCCTCGTCGGGCGCCGAGAGCACGGACACCGAGGTGGCGGGCGGAACGGGCGCCGGGTTGAACTTCGAGCTGGAGGACGCCTTCGGCATGATCAGCGGGCCCGGGCACACCGCGGTGGCGGCGGAGGCGGGGACGGCGACCAGGGCCGGACCGTCCGCGGCGCTCCTCGGCGCCGGCAGCCGGCTCGCACCGACCACCGTGGCCGTCGCGAGCGCCAGGACCGCGACGCCGGACAGCACACGCAGCCCCCGCTGCACGGCGGGACGGGCGCTCACGAGCGACCTGCCCGGCGCCGGCGGATCGGCAGCGCGAGCAGCCCGGTGACCACCCCGGTCACGGCGAGCAGCGCCAACCACCCGGTCCGGGTCGGCGAGTCGTAGCGGACCACCAGGTGACCTCCTGCAGCACCGACCTCGAACGTCTGGCGCCAGCCGAGCTGCACCGACCGCAGCGGTCGTCCGTCGAGCCACGCGTGCCAGCCGGGGTCGGCGCGCTCGGCCAGGACGAGGACCCGCGTGGTTGCACCGGCCGGGACGGTCGTGTCGACGTTCGCGTCGGTCGCTGCGACCGCGGTCACGGCCGTCGCCGGATCGGTCACGTCACCGGCGGCCTTCGCCAGGCGCGCCCACGACGTCACCACCGTCGGCGCCGGGGACCCGTCCGCGCCGACGGCCGGGCGCACCCGCCACAACGTCCCGGACGCGTTCTCGGTGACGCGTTCCAGTCCGGGGGTCGCGTCGAGCCGGCCGACGAGCTGCGCGCGCGCTGCGGCGGCGGGATCGGTGTCCGAGGTGCCGACCGGCAGCGGCGGGACGACCACGTGGGCGACCGCCAGGCCGCCGAGCGGGCCGGCGACGTCGCCGGGCGCCGTGCTCGTCAGCCGGGCTACCAGCGTGCGGAGCTCCGTGGTCGCCGGGTCGGCGGCGGCGACGGTCGCGGAACGCAGCCCGCCGCCCAGCGACCCCGTCTGGACCGCAGCAGCCTGGTCGACCAGGTCCAGACCGTCGCCCCGCAGCAGCTCCCACGACACGCCGTCGGTCGTCGCGCTGAGGGCGAGGACGCGTGATGCGTCGGCGCCCTGCTGGGCCTGCTGCGCCACGGCCGGCACGACCGGACGTCCGAGCGACCGCAGCGACGTCGCTCCGGGCGCCGTCCACACCCACGAGGCGAGCGAGCCGACCGCGACCGCGACCACGACCACGCTCCCGAGCACCGCGAGCGGCTGGCGCCAGCCGAACGTCGACCGCGTCAGCCTCGCCTGCAGCCGGTCGGTGCCGAGGGTCGCCGCGGTCAGCAGACCGAGCAGCGCCAACGACAACGACGCACCGACCCAGGCCCGACCGACTCCGTCGGCGTCGTGCACGGCGGGCAGCTGCGCCTGCACCGTGGCGGCCGCCAGTCCGACGACGGCCACGAGCCACCCGACGCGCACGCCGCGGGCCACCGCAGCGCCGCGCAGCAGCGCCAGCACGGCGAGCAGCAGCACGGTTCCGACGAGAGCCAGCGGCCAGACGGTGGCCAGCGTGCCGTGCAGCCCTGCCGGCACGAGGGCGCCGGGATCGGTCGGCACACCGAGCAGCCGCAGCAGCGGTCCGCTGGGGACGGACTGCGCGGGCAGACCGGGCTCGGCGAGCAGCAGCCGCAGCCCCGGCACCCCGCGGCGGACCACCTCGGCCAGCAACGGACCCGCCAGCACGACGGCCGGGACCGGCACCAGCAGCAGCCGGCCCCGCCGACGGGGTGCCGTCGCGGCCGCCACCACCGCGAGCACGACGGCCGGGGCGAGCAGCACGGGTGCACCGGCGACCGCGACGGCGAGCGCGAGTGCGGCACCGGCCGCGCCGGCGACGGAGCCGGTCGGGTCCGGCGTCCCGACGAGAAGGGGTCCCGGCTCCGGTGTCGACTCCCCCAGGTGCACCGGCTCGCCGACGCTCTCCGTCGACGAACCGTCCGACGAGGCGGCGGCAGCGACCGGAGCGACGCCGATGGTGCCGGCCGCCGAGGCGACACCGCCGGCGGGCGTCGGCGCCGGCCGGGGCGACGGGATCGCCGTGGTCGGCGCGGTCGACGCAACGGCCCCCGGCTCCGCGTCCTCGTCGAGGTCGACGATGCCGTCGTCCTCGTCGTCCCCCCGACGCACCGTGACCAGACCGGAGAGCACCTGGTCCACGCGCTGCACGCCGACGGCGCGCGCCATGCCGAGCGCCACCCACGGCAGCGCGGCGTGGGCGACGACGGCGCCGAGGTGACCTCCGCCGATGCCGAGCAGGAGGGCCGGAGCGGCCGCCCAGACCAGTGCCGCCCACGCACGCACGCCCGCGGACCGGGTGGCCGCACCGGCAGCGGCCCAGGCGCCGATGCCGGACAGGACCACGGCACCGAGCATCAGCACGTCCACCACGGCCTGCGTGTGCCCCGCCAGGAGAGTCGGCACCGCGAGCACCGTGAGCAGCGGGTCCGCTGGTGCGGCCTGCCCCAGACCGTCCCGCACCCAGCCGGAGGACGCCGCCTGCCACAGCTGCCCGACGGAGGACGAGCTCAGCGCGAGAGCGCCCCCGACCAGGCGAGCCCCCGCACCCACGACCGGTCCGAGCAGCCGCCCGAAGGCCGCGAGCGACGCCACGAGGAGCACCGCCGTCAGCCCCAGGGCGGTCCACCGCCGGCGGGTCGCCATCGCGGCGAGCTCGCCGAGCTCCAGCTCGGACGGGGCGCGCTGCACCTTCCGCGCCTCGAGCCGAGCGAGCCGCCGGTCCTGCTCCTGGGTCCACACGTCGCGCAGACCGGCCTGCAGCGGCCACAGGGTCCGCCTCGGCACGGCGCGGGTGCGGGCGGCGACCCGCCTCGCGCGGAGCACGGCCCCGGGTCTGCCGAGCGCCGCGAGACAGCCGGTCAGCTCGGCGACGGCGAGCCCGGGCTGCTTGACGGCCAGCTGACCGAGCGCGCGCACCACGGCCGCGAGCAGGCCGACGACGGCCACGAAGGGGACGAGCGGCAGCGGTGCTGCGACGAGCCGGGCGTGCACCGCGGACCGCCGGCGGGCCGCGAACGACCGTCGCGGGTCGCCGAGGTCCGGCTCACCGTCACCGTCGAGGTCCGTCTCGGGGCCCGCGTCGGCGTCCCGCAGCCCTTGGTAGAGGGCCTGAGCGTGCCGCACGACCGCGGCCGGGACCACCACGACGCGGTGCCCTGCGAGACGCGCGCGGCGGGACAGGTCGAGCCCGTCACCGAACGGTCCGAGCGCAGCGTCGGTGCCGCGCAGCGCGTCCCAGACGTCGCGCCGGACGAGCGCACCGGCGAGGCCGACGCCGAGCACGTCGGTACGCCCGTCGTGCTGCCCCTGGTCCAGCTCACCGGCCTCGACGTCGGACATCCGCCGGCCCCAGCGCGTGGTGCGCAGGCCGACCTCGAGCAGCCGCTCCGGTTCGGTCCACGTCCGCTGCTTGGCGCCGGCGACGGCGACCGACGGCGCGTGGCTCACCGCACGCATCAGCTCGAGCAGGGCGGTCGGCGCCGGCGCGCTGTCGTCGTGGAGCAGCCACAGCCACGGCGTGGGCGACTCGCCGAGGGCCTCGGCCACCGTCAGCAGACCTCGCGTGACCGCCTGGCCGAAGGTCTTCGCCCCTGGTGCCGTCGTGCGCGCGAGCCGCGGTGCCGGGGCCGGGGAACCCGCGAACGCCTCGTCCAGCGCCGCAGCGACGCCGTCCGGCCCGCCGACGTCCACGACCAGCACCCGCAACGGGCGTCTGACCTGTGCCGCGAGGGCGGCGAGCGTCGTCGGCAGGTACCGGGTGAGCCCCGCGGTGACGACGACGGCGGTCACCGGCGCCGTCACAGGGATAGACGACGTCGTCGTGGTGGGGGCGGCTGGGCCCTGGACGGTCTGCGTCATGCTCGCGCCATCATGCGACGCTGCCGGGTGCCTCCCCTGCTGCGACACTCCCGCGACGCCGTCGGCCTCGCGGAGGTGCTCGTCAGACGACACGCCGCTTGAGCTTGCGCCGCTCGCGCTCCGAGAGCCCGCCCCAGATGCCGAACCGCTCGTCGTTGGCCAGTGCGTACTCCAGGCACTCGGCCCGGACCTCGCACTGCGTGCAGACCTTCTTGGCCTCGCGCGTCGAGCCACCCTTCTCCGGGAAGAAGGCCTCCGGGTCGGTCTGCGCGCACAGTGCGCGCTCCTGCCACCCCATCAGGCCGTCGTCCTCGGCCTCCCCGAAGAGGGAGTGCACGTTGGACGCCGAGACCGACCCGACCACCTTCGCGTCCGACGGGAAGCTCTCGTCGTCGTCGTCGAGCAGGTTCCACATACGTGCCTCCGTGCGGGTCTGGTGCTCGGTGCTGCCTGGGTCTGTGGGCTGTCCTCGGGCTGTCGAGTGGTCGAACCGGCCTGCCAGATCACTGCCCCGCGCCACCGCGGTTGCCATGAATTACACGCGTGTCGTTCTGGGGAGTCAACCGGAGCCGTGGTATTTGTCCACCTCGTCCGGGGTGAATTCTCGACGGCCCGGCGTGTCGCCCTACCCTGACGGCGTGCCGACCCCCCCGCGTTCCGTCGCCGAGCTCCTCGCCCTGTTGACTGCCGACCCCGGCCGCCCGCGCCTGACGTGGTACTCAGGCGCCGGCGAGCGCGTCGAGCTGTCGGGGGCGGTGCTCGACAACTGGGTCTGCAAGACGGCGAACCTGCTGGTCGAAGAGTTCGATGCCGCGCCCGGCACGCATGTGCTGCTCGACCTGCCAGCGCACTGGCGCTCGGTGGTGTGGGCGCTGGCGGCGTGGCGCGTCGGCGCGTGCGTGGTGACGTCGGCGTTCGACGTCAGAGCCGTCGAGGGCACAGACGCGGCCGAGCCGTCCGACGGTCCCGGCCCGGCCGCCGACGTGGTCGTGACGGATCGTCCGTCGGCGCACCGCGAGGCGCGGGACCTCGTCGTGGTCACGCTCGCCGCCCTCGCTCGGCGGTTCGACGGAGCCCTACCGGCGGGCGCCGTGGACGCGGCGAGCGCCGTGATGACCTACTCGGACCGCATCGGCTGGTCGCCGGCGGTCGACCCTGCAGCGCCGGCACTGGCCACGCCGGCCGGGACGACGAGCCACGCGGCGCTGTTCTCCGACGCAGGGGACGCAGCAGCCGGCGCCACGGCGGCCGAGCGAGTTCTCCTCGAGGGCGTCGATCTCCCCGGCGCCCTGCGCAAGGTGCTCGCCGTGCTGGCTGGCGCCGGTTCCGTCGTGCTGCTGGACGTCGCGATGGCCACCGCGCTCCGCGCGGACGCGCCGCGCCGGACCGCCCTCGTCGCAAGCGAACGGGTCACCTCGGACCTTCTGTAGAGGCCCTACCCCGCCGACCACACCCCGCGACACGCTCTGAGCAACCACAGCAGGGGTCTACGACCAAGTCGTCACGGGACGTCAGCCTGAACCAGTCGCCCGCGACCCCGCACGGTGAGCCGCCCGTCGCTCGCCGGCACGAAGGCGGCCTGGCCCTGGGTCAGCGTCACGGTGCCGTCGTTCGACGTCGCCACCGTCAGCTCCCCCGCGAGCGCCAGCAGGATCCGCGGACCCCGGCCGGGCAGAGGATGGTCGTCGTCGTCGGCCAGCTCGGTGACGGACAGCTCGAAGTCGTCCACGGGCGCGTAGAACACCTTGGTCGCGCCGTGGAACACCTCGGGGGCGATCCGGATCGGAGGAGCCGCGACGTAGTCGACGTTGCGCAGCAGCTCCGGCACGTCCACGTGCTTGGGGGTCAGTCCCGCGCGCAGCACGTTGTCCGAGCTCGCCATGATCTCCACGCCGACACCGTGCAGGTACGCGTGCACGCCACCCGCCGGGACGAACATCGCCTCGCCCGGCCGCAGCGTCACGGGGTTGAGCAGCATCGACGTCACCACCCCGGGGTCGCCGGGGTACTCCCGCTGCAGCAGCCCGACGGTGCGGTCGGTGCGCGGTGACGGCGACCCGTCGGCGAGCCGGGCCGCGACCGCGTCGGCCAGCCGGGCCACCTCCTCCGGACCGGGCCGGGTCGCCGGGTCGAGCAGCCGGGTGAACGCCTCGCGGATGCCCTCGGTGGACGGCTTCTCCACCAGCACCCCGTGGAGCTCCTTGGCGAGCGGGCAGTCGAGGCCCGCGAACATCTCCGCCGCCCGGCGCGGGGCGCGGAACCCGCACATCGCCTCGAACTGCGTCAGCGCGTAGACCAGCTCGGGCTTGTGGTTCCGGTCCTTGTAGTTGCGGTGCGGCGCGTCGAGCGGGACGCCGGCGGCATCCTCCGCGTCGTAGCCGGCGCGGGCGGCGTCGATGTCCGGGTGCACCTGCAGCGAGAGCGGGTGCTCGGCGGCGATCACCTTGAGCAGGTACGGCAGCTGCGGGCCGAAGCGGTTGACCACGTCGAGGCCCAGCGCCTCGCGGGGGGTCCGCCGCAGCAGCTCGACCAGGTTCTCGAGCCCGTCGTCCAGCACCAGGGACGGGGCGGACGGGTGCGCGCCCATCCACGCCTCGGCGAGCACTCCGTCGTGCGTCAGCGCCAGCGTGTCCTGCAAAGCGTCGGGCGAGCCCCAGGCGTAGGCCTGGGTCGCCTGCGTGATCCTCAGCACGGGAACCTCGGGGTGGGTGAGCGGTTGCCGGGTGATGGTACCGAGGCGACGGTGGTCGGCGCGGCTCTCACGACCGCGGCCGACGTTCAACCACGCACGTCCCCGGCGACGCCCAGGGACTGGCCGGAGCCGGACATCTGTGCCGCCAGCCGCATCTCGCGCACGGTCGGGGACGCCAGCACGGCCGCACTGACCACCTCGCTCAGCACCAGGGCCCAGGCGGCCCCGACCGGTCCGACGAGCGACGTCAGCCCGACGATCGCGGGGATGCCGACCAAGGTGCCCGCCATCGTCGCGGCGAAGACGATCCGGACCTTGCCCTCGGGGACCAGGACGAGCCGCACGACCGCCGTGCGCAACGAGAGCAGCACGAACGCAGCGCCGAGCCAGAAGCAGACAGCCTGCGTGGCCCGGACCTGCGGGCCGAACAGCAGTCCTGAGACCCACGGCCCTGCGACGGCGAACACCAGCCAGCCCGTGACGCCGAGGAGACCGTGCGCGAGCACCGCGAACCGGAGGCGTCTGCCGCGCCCGGCACGCCCGGCCTCGACCGTCCAGCTCTGGAACGCGTTGGCGAGGGTGATGGGCACGAACTGCCCGAACCGGTACAGCTTGTCACCGGAGGCGTAGGAGCTGGCGAGCACCGGTGCGGCGACGGCGTTCACCACCGGCACGGGGACGGAGCCGTACGCGCTCCCGGCGATGTCGATCGCGGCCAGCCCCCGGTCGCGCACCACCAGCCGCCACAGCTCCGGCAGCCGGGTCCGCGGGAGCGGACGGCGACCCGGCACGCGGCGGCTGAAGAGGACGATGCCGACGAGCGACACGCTGACTGCCAGGGCGGGGTAGATCACGAGCTGGCGTGTCAGCAGGATCAGGGCCGCTGACGCTGCCGCGGCGGCGACCCTGGGCACCGCCTCGAAGAGCGCGATCGACCGTGGGTCACCGGCGCCGACGCAGAACCAGGCGAACGACAGGCCGGTGACCGACGCGGACACGCCCATGAGCGCGGTCGGCAGCTCGTACCCCGCCCGAGCCGCGACGACGGACAGCAGCACCACGACCGGCAGCACGAGGCAGGCCACCGTGCCGCGGACGACGAGGCTCTGGCGGTACAGCGCGTACCGCTGCCCCGCCTCTTGCTCCGCGGCGATCCGGGGGGGCCCCGACACGTTCCAGCCGTAGCCGATGACGATGCCGCCGAGCGTGCCGATCGACTCCCCCGCAGCGAGGCTCGCCCAGCCGCCGGAGCCGGCGACACGGCCGATGACGGGCAGCACCAGGAGCGGCGTGATCAGGGAGATCAGCGGGAGCCCGCCGAATCCGGCCAGCCGGCCGAGCAGGGCTCTCATGTCGTCGCTGGCGCGCCGGTCCGGAGCAGCCCGTGCAGGACGGCCAGCGTGAGCTCCGCCGTGCGGTCCCAGCTGAACGAGGCCGCGCGCTCGAACCCCGCGGACCGCATGGCGGCACGGCGCCCCGCATCCGCCAGCAGGCGGCTGACGGCCGCACCGAGCAGCTCGGGGTCCGTCGCGTCGACGTACGCCGCTGCCGGACCGCCGACCTCTCGGAGGACCGCGATGTCGTTCGCCAGGACGGGGACCCCGCGCGCCATGGCGTCCAGCACCGGGAGACCGAACCCCTCGGACAGGGACGGGCACACGTAGAGCGCGGCCTCGCTGTAGAGCGACTCGAGCTGGGTGGCGGTCACCCAGCCGAGGAGGCTGACGTCGCCCGCCAGCCCCAGCTCCTCGACGGCGGGCCGCAGCGGGTCCGCACCGTGGCTCCCGGTGATCGCCAGCCGCGGTCTGACCGAGGGGTCGATGCGCGCGAGCGCTTGGACCAGACCGACGAAGTTCTTGTGCGGCAGCCGGTTCCCCGTCGCGAGGACGAACGGCCGGTCCTGACCGATCCCGAGGCCGGCCAGCTCCTGCTCCGCCGTGCCCGGGTCGACCGGGTGCGGCGTGCTCGACGCAAGCGGCGTGTGCGTGATCCGACCCGGGGCGACGTGGAGGTGGCGCACGATGGACGCGGCGGCGTCCTCGCTGTCCGTCAGCAGCGCCCGTGCACCCCGAGCGGCACCGCGGATGATGCCGCTGGTGATCCCCCGCGTCACCGCGCTGACCTCGGGGTTCGGGAAGTCGAACGCGATCATGTCGTGCAGGGTCACGAGGCGCGGCACGCGACCCGCGACCGGACCGAAGTTCGCGGGGCACCACAGCAGGTCGGCGCCGGCACGACGAGCGAGCGTGTCCACCGCGAGCACCTCCGCCAGCGCCCACACCGGCCGGTTCTGGCCGGAGACGGGTACCGTGCGCAGCTCGCCGGGGAACCAGTCCCGCAGCAGGTCCCGGCCGGTCGTGTTGGTCAGCCCGACGAGCTCGAGCTCCGGGTCGAGGGCCGCGACCCGCGTCAGCACCTGGCGGATGTACGTCTCCGTGCCGCCTCGCCGACCGGTGAAGTAGAGCAGGTCGACGGCGACCCTGGATCGCGTCACGGGGCCTGGACGCCGAGCGCCGACGCCTCGTCGTCGGTCGTGAGGATCCGACCGCCGGCCTCCGCGCGTGTGGCGACCGTCAGCGTGCCGGCGAACATCGACGCCATCACGGTGAAGAAGCCGATGGTCAGGCCGAGGGTCACCGGGATGCCGATGCGGATCGACGCCCCCATGTCGAGCGCCCCGAACCCCCTGCCGCCCCAGCTGATCACCTGGGTGAGCCCCGCGAGGAGCCCCGCGAGGAAGATCACCAGACCGGTCACCACGCCGCGCTCGAGAGTGAACAGCTCGTACACCCAGCGGAACCGGGGGCCGATGGGAAGGAAGCCTTCGCGCGCCGCGTAGAGCTTGGTGAGCACGGAGAAGATGACCGCCTCGTACCCGAGCAGCGTGATGGCAGCGGTGTAGACCATCGTGACGGTGTCGAAACCGACGTCGCCGATGCGCACCGGTCCGAACATCAGCGTGACGGTCGCGGCGCAGCCGAGCGCGAACAGCAGCAGACCGGGGTACAGGAAGAGCCACCGGGGCGCGTACAGCAGCAGGAACCGCAGGTGCCGCCACCCGTCGTGCCAGCTGCGCAGGTGCGGCGGACGCGACCGCCCGTCCTTGCTCAAGGTGGTCGGCACCTCGGTGATGCTCAGCCCGGCCAGGCTCGCGCGGACCACCATCTCGGACGCGTACTCCATGCCGGTGGTCACCAGCCCGAGGCGCAGCACCGCGTCGCGCTCGTAGCCCCGCAGCCCGCAGTGGAAGTCACGGATGTTCCGGTTGAAGAACAAGCGTCCGACACCCGACAGCACGGGGTTACCGAGGTACCGGTGCAGGGGCGGCATCGCCCCGGGCGCGATGCCCCCGCTGAAGCGGTTGCCCATCACCAGCTGGTAACCCGCGCGGAGCCGCTCGACGAACGGGTCGAGCGCCGAGAAGTCGTAGCTGTCGTCGGCGTCGCCCATGATCACGTAGCGACCGCGCGCCGCGGCCGTGCCGCCGATGAGCGCGGCACCGTAGCCACGGTCGGCGACGGGGACCACGCGGGCGCCGAGACCCTCGGCGATCGCCTGGGACCCGTCGGTGCTGCCGTTGTCGGCGATGAGCACCTCGCCGTCGATGCCCGACGCATCGAGGTACGCGCGCGCCTTGCGGATGCAGGTGGCGAGCGTCTCGGCCTCGTTCAGGCAGGGCATCAGGATCGTGAGCTCGCAGGTCGCGGGCGCTGCCATCTGGTCCGTCCGGTGGTTCGTGCTGGGTCGCGACACCTTATCCCTCGCCATCGTGCCGGCCGTGGGCCCCGTCGCCCGCGAGCGCGGTCAGTATGGCGCGCGCCGCGGCCTCCGCCGTACGCGTCCGGGCGGCCTGCTCGAACCAGTCGCGGGCGCTGCGGCGCAGGGCGGCCCCGCCCTCGACCGCGCGCACGAGGGCCGCCCCCAGCTCCGCGGCGTCGGTCGAGGCCGCCACGTACCCGTTGACCCCCTCCTCGACGAGCTCCGTCGACGCGTTGTCCTCCGCCCGCACGAGCACGACCGGCGTGCCGGCGGCGCAGGCCTCGACGACCACGAGGCCGTACCCCTCCCGCCGCGAGGGGTTCACCAGCACCGCGGCTCTCCCGACGGTCGCCTCGAGCTCGGCCTGGCTGACGAACCCCGGGAGCTCCACGACGTCGTCGAGACCGAGGGCGTGCACGGCGGTGCGCACCGACTCCCGCGACGGTCCGTCGCCGAGCAGGACCGCGCGCAGCGAGGGAACGTGCTGCCGCGCGAACCGGACCGCGGCCGGGATGACCTCGACGCGCTTGTCCGGGATGTGTCGCCCGGCGAAGACGACGGTCGGCGGGTCTGCCGGGACCGGGACGAACGCGATGTGGTCGGTCCCGTGGATCAGACCCGGGCTGCGGACCGGCTCGCGCCGCGCGCCCTCCGCACGGAGCCGCTCGGTGTTCATCGCCGAGTGGGCGCTCACCCAGGGGCTCACGCGGACGGCCAGGCGCTGGAGCGCCGACGCGACACGTCCGACGACCGGACCGGAGTACTCGCGCCACTGCGCCGGTCGCCACACCTCGAGGAAGTCGGAGCAGAACGCGGTGCGCGTGCCCAGGAGCGCGGCCCGGGCGGCCAGGACGTTGAGCGTGGGCAGCGCGCTGACGAGCACCGCGTCGTAGGAGCGCCGATGGCGGACCAGATGGCGGAACAGCCCGAACGCGAACACGAGGGAGGCCGCCGGGCGGCGCGTGCCGTGCTCGTCGTACAGGCGGGTCGCGCCGCTCACCGCTACCACCTGGACGCCCGCGACCTCGGGCGCAGGCCCGGACCACTGCCGGCGCGTGAGGTACTCGACCTGCCAGCCCCGGGCGGCGAAGGCCTCGGCGAAGAGGCGGTACTGGCGTTCACCGCCGCCGGTGCTCAGCGGGTAGAAGCAGTCGAAGGCCACCGCGATCCGCACCGGGTAAGGCTAGCGAGCCGCGGTGAGCGCTATCGTGCAGCCGGCCCGACGAGCGAACGTGGGAAGAAGCCATGCCGGACTACTCCTCAGCCCCGACGCGCGAACGGCCGTCGGGCACCGCCGAGCACCGCGGGCGGCGCTCCTTCTGGTCGGCGTTCGGCCTGCTGTGGCTGATCACGGCGACGTGGTCGCTGGCGTCGCCGCTGGCCTCCGGCCCGGACGAGAACGCGCACGTCGTGAAGGCGGCCGCGGTGGTGCGCGGCCAGCTCGAGGGCCGCTCCGCCCCGGACAACCCGGGCTCCGGCGTCGTGGACGTGCCCGCCGTCTACGCGGACCTGATGACCTACCCGATCTGCTTCGCCTTCCACGGCGACGTGCCGGCGCGGTGTGCCGCTCCGCTCCCGTCCGGATCCGCGGCGGCCGTGCAGACGCCCGCCTCGACCTGGGTGGTCCGCAACAACCCGCTCTACTACGCGGTGGTGGGGCTGCCGACGCTGCTGCTGCCGCCGAGCAGCGTGGTCGTGTACCTCATGCGGCTGCTCTCTGCCGCGCTGACCTCGGCGGTGCTCGCCTGGGGCTTCCGTGAGCTCGCCACCCTCCGCCGACGCTCGTTCCCGCTGCTGGGCGTGGTGGCCGCGCTCACTCCGATGGTGGTGTTCCTGAACAGCGTCGTGAACCCCTCCGGACTCGAGATCAGCGCGGCGCTGACCCTCTGGATCGCGCTGACGGCGATGGTGCGCGACCCCGACCCCGCCCGGGCGGTCCCCCGGTCGATCGGCATCGCGGTGGTGGCGGTGCTGATGGTCAACTCCCGCGGCCTGTCGCCCCTGTACCTCGGCGCCATCGCGATCGTGGTGGCGGCCGTCGGCCCGTGGTCGGGTGTCCGGATTCTGCTGCGCGACCGGCGGACGTGGCCGTGGATGGGAGCCGTCGTCCTCGGCACGGCCCTGTCGCTGCTCTGGACGCTCGGCGCCGGCACGCTGGCGGGTGGCGGTGCGGCTCATCAGGAGCTCGGCTTCTTCTCGACGGCGAACAGGACCCTGGTCGACACGGGCGACTTCCTCGTGATGTCGATCGGCCGCTTCGGCTGGCTCGACACCGTGCTGCCCACCCTCGTCGTCCTGGTCGCGGCCGCCCTGATCGGGCTGCCCACCCTGCTGGGGCTGGCGCTCGGGTCGGTGCGCGACCGGCTCGGCACGCTCGCAACCGTGGCGGTCGCCGTGCTGATGCCGGTGCTCATCCAGGCGTGGCAGGCGCGCAACGTCGGCTACATCTGGACGGCGCGGTACTCGCTACCGCTCACCGTGGGTGTGCTGGTGGTCGCAGGTTTCGGGGCGCGCGCCGGTGCGTGGCACCTCCCGGGCTGGCTCGGGCGCCGCGTCCTGCGGACGCTGCTGCCCGCCTTCGCCGCGGTCGAGCTCGTGGCCTTCGTCACCAACCTGCGGCGCTACACCGTCGGTGACGCCGGTTCATGGCGCCACGCGTTCACCGGCGCGTGGTCGCCGCCGCTCTCCGGCGTGGCACTGACCGTCCTCAACGCCGCAGCACTCGTCGTCGCGGTGTGGCTCCTCGCCCGGCGCGTGCCGACGACCACGACGTCGATCGACGCCCCCTCGATCGACGCGCCGCCCGAGGAGAGGCAGCACTCCAGCGCCTCCGCCTGAGCGCTCGCCCGCCGCCACGGCGTGAGAGCGGCCACGCGGGAGCGGCTTGGCGCCGCACGGCACCCATGGGCCAGACTGGCTGCCCATGCGCGGCATCATCCTGGCTGGCGGCTCGGGCACCCGGCTGCACCCCATCACGCTCGGCGTGAGCAAGCAGCTCGTGCCGGTCTACGACAAGCCGATGATCTACTACCCGCTGTCCACGCTCATCGCCGCGGGCATCCGGGACATCCTCGTGATCACCACACCGCACGACGCCGCCCAGTTCGAGCGCCTGCTCGGCGACGGCTCCCAGTTCGGGGTGTCGATCAGCTACGTGCAGCAGCAGGTGCCCAACGGGCTGGCACAGGCCTTCGTCCTCGGAGCGGACTTCATCGGCGGCGCTGCGGCCGCGCTGGTGCTGGGCGACAACATCTTCTACGGGCCCGGGCTCGGGTCCCAGCTCCAGCGGTTCAGGACGCTCGACGGCGCCGCCGTCTTCGCCTACCGGGTCGCCGAGCCGCGGGCGTACGGCGTCGTCGAGTTCGACGCGGAGGGCCGCGCCCTCTCCTTGGAGGAGAAGCCGGAGCACCCCAAGAGCAGCTATGCGGTCCCCGGGCTCTACTTCTACGACAACGACGTCGTGGCGATCGCGCGCGACCTGCAGCCGTCGGCGCGGGGCGAGTACGAGATCACCGACGTCAACCGCACCTACCTCGCGCAGGGGCGGCTGCACGTCGAGGTGCTTCCCCGAGGGACGGCGTGGCTGGACACCGGCACCTTCGACTCGCTCCTTGAGGCCTCGGACTTCGTCCGCACCATCGAGTCACGCCAGGGGCTGAAGATCGGTTCGCCGGAGGAGGTCGCCTGGCGCCGGGGATTCCTGTCCGACGACGATCTCCGCCGGCGAGCGGAGAAGCTGGTGAAGTCGGGCTACGGCACGTACCTGCTGGGGCTGCTGGAGACGGCCGACCGCTAGTCCGATGTCCCTTCGTCCGGAAGCAGCCACATGACCTACCGCTCCCTGTCCGTGCCCGGCGCCTGGGAAGTGACCCCGGTGCAGCACGGCGACCCCCGCGGCGTGTTCCTCGAGGCGTTCCAGGGGGGCCCCTTCGCCGAGCACGTCGGACACCCGCTGGAGCTCCAGCAGGTCAACTGCTCGGTGTCGGCGGCGGGCGTGCTGCGCGGGATCCACTTCGCCGACGTGCCCCCCGGGCAGGGGAAGTACGTCACCTGCGTCCGCGGCGCCGTGCTCGACGTGGTGGTCGACATCCGGGTCGGCTCACCCACCTTCGGCACGTGGGACACCGTCCTGCTCGACGACGTCGACAGGCGCGCCGTCTACCTCCCGGAGGGGTTGGGGCACGGCTTCTTCTCCCTCGAGGACGACTCGACCGTGATGTACCTGTGCTCCACCGGCTACTCCCCCGGCCGGGAGCACGGCGTCCACCCGCTCGACCCGACGCTCGCCATCACGTGGCCGACGACCGACCGCCGCGGCCGCCCCGTCGAGGCTCTGCTGTCGACCAAGGACACGGCTGCGCCGTCCCTGGCGGAGGCGGCGGCGGCGGGCCTGCTCCCGCGTTACGACGAGGTCCAGGAGTACGTCAGGTCGCTGGCCGGCTGATCCGCGGGTGCCCCGCCCGTGCGTGGGTAGGGTGACGGCGGCCCGCTGCCGGTGGGCGATGCCGGGGCGGAGAAGGAGGACGCGGTGCGTTGGCTCGTCGTAGGTGCGGCCGGGATGCTCGGTCGGGACATGGTCGCGGCGGCCTCCGGCGCCGGGTACTCGGTCCGCGGCGTGGACCGCGAGACCGTCGACATCACCGACCCGCGGTCCGTCGACGCGACCCTGCAGGCGGACGGTTACGACGTCGTGGTCAACTGCGCCGCCTGGACCGCGGTGGACGCGGCCGAGTCGGAGGAGGCGTCCGCCTTCGCGGTCAACGCCGTCGGCCCGGCGCTGCTCGCACGCGCCGCCCGACGGACGGGGTCGCGGCTGGTCCACGTCTCCACCGACTACGTGTTCGGTGGGGACGCGGCGTCGCCGTACGCCGAGGCGACGCCGCCGTCCCCCCGGGGTGCGTACGGCCGCACCAAGGCCGCCGGCGAGTGGGCGGTCCGTGCCGAGCAGCCCGACCACCTCGTCGTCCGCACCGCGTGGCTCTACGGCGCCGGCGGTCGGTGCTTCCCCAGGACGATGGCTCGGCTGGCCGCCGAACGTGACGAGATCGCGGTCGTGGACGACCAGGTGGGGCAGCCGACGTGGACCGTCGACCTCGCCGACCTCGTGGTGCGGCTCGTCCAGGGTGGGGCACCGGCCGGGACCTACCACGGCACCTCATCGGGCGCCACGACGTGGTTCGAGTTCGCCCGCGCCGTCATGGGCTCGGCCGGCTTCTCCCCCGAGAAGGTCCGCCCGACCTCGAGCGCGACGCTCGCCCTGGCGGCGCCCCGGCCCGCGTACTCGGTGCTGGGACACGACGCGCTGCTGGGGGCTGGGGTCGCGCCGATCGGACCCTGGCAAGAGCGCTGGGCGGCCGCCGCGGCCACCGTGCTGCACGGCTGACGTCCGCAGCGCTGCCAGGCCCGACGGCGGCGCCCGGGCGACGCGGCGGTCCTCCGCCGAGGCCGGTCAGGAGCCGAGCGCCGCTCGGTAGGCGTCGAGGTGCACGCGCGCGGCAGCGTCCCAGGTGAATCCCGCGGCGCGCTCCTGCGCCGCCCGGCCGAGCTCGGACCGGCGCTCCGGGCGCTCCAGCAGCGACCGGAGCGCGGCCGCGATCTGCTCGTCGGTGGTCCCGCCGTACTCGACGGCCTCGCCGCCGACCTCGGGCAACGATAGCTCCCGGCTGGTGAGCACGGCCGCGCCGCACGCCATGGCCTCGAGCACCGGCAGTCCGAAGCCCTCGCCGAGGCTCGGATAGGCCACCACCTGCGCACCGCCCAGGAATCCGGCCAGGTCGGCGAGCGGCAGGTAGCCGGGGCGTCGCACCGTCAACTCATCCGGCACGGCCGCCAGCGCCGGCTCGACGCCCTCGTCCCAGCCGGGTCCCCCGGCGAGCACCAGGGCCGGCGGCTCCTGCCACCCCGCGACCGCCGCCACCCAGCCGCGCACCAGCGCCGGGACGTTCTTGCGCGGCTCCAGGGTGCCCAGGAACGCCACGTACGGCTGGTCGGCGATGTCGAGCGTCGCACGAACCCGATCGCGCTCCACGGCGTCGGTCGGGTGGAACACCGCGGTGTCCACGCCGTGGTGGGCCACGTGGAAGCGGGCGACCTCCCCTCCGGCGTACCGGCGCACCTCGCGGCCCGTCGCCGCGGAGGGGACGACGAGCGCGGCGGCGTGCCGCACCGCCCACCGCGTCGCGGTGCGGAAGAACCGCCCCTTGACGGCTGAGTGCAGGGACGGGTGGCTGAAGAACGTGGCGTCGTGCAGGGTCACCACCACGGGCACGCCGGCCGCGACCGGCATCGTGTAGTGCGGGCTGTGCAGGACGTCCGCCCGCCAGCGGCGCGCCACCCGCGGCAGCCCCAGCTGCTCCCACGCCATCCGTGCAGGCCGCCGTGCCACCGCTCCGGGTGCGACGACGATCTCGGCGCCCGGCACCGCTGCCGCCAGACGCTCGCCGTCCCGCGGCTGGACCACCGCCGCGAGCGAGACGTCCAGGGCGTCCAGCGCACGCAGCAGCTCCTCGACATACCGCCCGACGCCACCGCGGTCCGGTGGGATCGCCGTCGCGTCGACGAGCACCCGCATCTTCATCGCCAGCCGATCTGCACGGCGCCGAGCGTAACGGGGGCGGTCGGCGCCGCGGCCTGCACGGTAGAGTCGCGGACCGCAGTCCCGCCGGCCGCGGTCCGCGCGCCCCCGCGCGGCGACCGCCCGTCCCCCAGCGATCCGGAGCCGTCTGACGCCATGCGTGTCGCCGTCGTCGTGGTCACGTGGAACGCGCTCGGGCTGACGCGCCGGTGCCTCCAGTCGCTCCGCGACCAGCAGCTGCCCGCCGGGACGCAGATGCAGCTCGTCGTGGTCGACAACGGTTCGCAGGACGGCACGGCGGCGGCGCTGCGGGACGAGCCGGACGTGCTCCTCGTCGCGCTGCCGGACAACCGAGGGTTCGGCGGCGGGGTCAACGCGGCGCTGGCCGCCACGAGCAGCGACGTGGTCGTGCTGCTGAACAACGACGCGGTGGCGGAGCCGGGGTTCCTGGCCCACCTCGTCGCACCGTTCGGCGCGGGGACGCCTCGCCTCGGGGCGACCACCGGTCTCGTGCTGCTGAGCGGGTCGTTCGTGCCCGCCGGCCCCACCGGTACCGCGCTCGTCGGCCACGACGGCCGCCGCTGGGCCCGCTCCTCGGAGGACGGTGTCCGGCTGGTCAACAGCACCGGCAACGAGGTCACTCGGTCGGGCAACGGCCGCGACCGGGACTGGCTGCGACCCGCCGGGACCGTCTCGGCCGCCGCGGAGGTGTTCGGCTTCAACGGCGGGTGCGCCGCCCTGTCCCGGGCGGCCCTGGACGACGTGGGCGGCTTCACCGAGCCGCTGTTCATGTACTACGAGGACACCGAGCTGTCCTGGCGGCTGCGGCGGCGCGGCTGGGACGTCCGGCACGTGCCGGACGCGGTCACGGTGCACGACCACGCCGCGTCGTCGGGCACCGCCTCCGCGTTCTTCCTCGACCACAACGAGCGCAACCGGATCCTCGTCTGCCTGATGCACGCACCGTGGGCCGTCACGCTGCGGGCGGTCGTGCGCACGGCGGTCCGCGTCGGGGTCGGACCGCAACGCAGCCGCCGGGCCCGCGCGCTCCGGGCGGCGCTCGCGCAGGCACCGTGGGCGCTGCGGCAGCGGCGAGCGGTCGACCGGACGGCGACGGTGCCTCGTGCGGTGCCGGCGGCACTGCTCGTGCCGGACGGGGCCTCGTCGTGAGCGCGCCGCTTCGCGTGGGGCTGACCGTCGAGCAGCTCTGGCAACCGGTCCCCGGTGGTTCGGGGACGTACATCACGCGGCTGCTCGAGTCGCTCGCCCGCCGCCCGGACGTCGAGCCGGTGGGTCTGGCGGCAGCACACCGCCCGGGGCCGGTCCCCGAGGGCGTGCCGGACGTGCCCGTGCGATCCCTCCGGGCGCCCCGCCGCCTCCTCTACGAGGCGTGGAACAGGTGGGGCGTGCCACGTCCGGAGTGGCTGGTGCACGGCCTCGACGTGGTGCACGCCACCACGTGGGCCGTCCCGCCGACCCGGCGACCACTGGTGGTGACCGTCCACGACCTGGCATTCCTCCGGGACCCGTCGCACTTCACGCCGCACGGCGTGGCGTTCTTCACCCGGGCCCTTCGGCGCACGCTGGACGAGGCCGCGGCCGTGATCGTCCCGTCCCGGGCGACCGCCGTGGACGTCGTCGAGGCCGGCTTCGCACCCGACCGTGTGCACGTGGTGCCGCACGGGGCCCCCGGCTGGACGTGGACGCCCGACGAGCTGACCACGTTCCGCTCCACGCACTCGCTCCCGGACAGGTTCGTGCTGTGGTGCGGCACGTTCGAGCCCCGCAAGAACTTGGGCGGCCTGCTCCAGGCCTTCGCGATCGCGGCCGACGCGGACCCCGACCTGCACCTGGTGCTGGTGGGTCCGCGCGGCTGGGGAGAGCGGCCCGCCGCGCCCCGGGGCCCCTGGACCGACCGCGTGCACGAGCTCGGACGGCTGAGCACCGAGGACCTGCGGCTCGCCTACGTGGCCGCGCGCGCGCTCGCGTTCCCCTCGTTCTGGGAAGGCTTCGGGCTTCCGGTCCTCGAGGCGATGTCGGTGGGCACCCCGGTGGTGACCTCCCGCGAGACGTCGATGGCGGAGGTGGCCGCAGACGCCGGCGTCCTCGTGGACCCGCGCGACGCCGACGCGCTGGCCGCCGGGCTGCTGCGGGCAGTGGGTCCGGACCACGACGCGCTCGCCGCGGCCGCGCTGCGCCAGGCCGCCGCGTTCACCTGGGACGCCGCGGCGGACGCGACCGCGGAGGTCTACCGCTCGGTGGCCGGTCAGGCGTAGGCCATCGCACGACCGACCTGCCCCGGACCCGTCTCAGGCGGGCCCGCGGCTGGAACCGTCATCCGCTCGGGGCGGCCAGCACGCGGTCGAGCTCGGACGACGCCACGCAGAACGGCTCTCCGAACCGCGCCTGGTAGGTGCGCTGCACGTCGATGACCACGGCGGACCGGTAGTAGTCCGGCCACGGCCGGTCGGCCCAGCGGACGAGCACGGCGCACCGCGCGTCCGGAGTGCGCGAGGCGTCGACCGCCGCCGCCGTCAGCTCCCTGTTGCCGTCGAACGCGCCGCGAAGGAAGTCGCTGAGGTGCCAGGCCACCGTCAGCTGCACCAGCACGAACGCTCCGACCAGCATCGCGGCGGCCGCCCCCGTCCCCGCCGCCCGCGGCCCGTGCCACCGCCCGGAGGCCGCCACCACGGCGAGCGCGACGATCACCGCAAGGGAACCGAGCGCGACGACGTGGTACATGTACACCTGCCCCGCGACCCGGATCTCCGAGGCGTACTTGAGCGTGAGCGTCTGCGTCGCCGTGGTCGCGCCCCACGCCACCGCGGCGCCGAGCGCGGGCGCCACGAGCCGACGCGGGTCGGGCACCACGGGGACGCGCGACCCGGAGAGGCGGACCACGCCAGCGAGGGCCAGTGCGTACAGGAGCGTGAGCGCGGCCGGGACCGCGTCGAGGTGCGGCGGCCCGGCCGACGTGATCAGGTACGGCCAACCACCGCCGGGCAGCACCCCCACGAAGGCCGCCCAGGTCGACCTGAGCGCAGCGCGGCCGAGGGCGACGTCCGTGCCGGTGTACCCCCGCTGCTGGCCCGCGGACAGGAACCTCCCGGCGACGAACACGACGGCCGGCACCACGACGCCGGAGCCGAGCAGGGCGAGGACGCGGCCGACGGCACGCGCGCCGCGCGACCTCCAGACCGCGATCCCCGCGACGACCAGCACGGCGGCCACTCCCACGACGACGCCGGCGAGCATCTCGTACCACAGCACCGCCAGCACCCCCAGGACCCCGAGCCACACCACGTCCGACCAGCCGGACCGCCCCGGCGCCACGGCGCGGAGCGCCGCGCCGAGGACGACGAACCCGAGCAGCGCGGAGGCCCATCCGGCCATGAGGAACGACGAGACGGGATCGTTCGACCACGGATGCAGCTGCAGGCTTGCCCCCAGCACCGCGGCGGTCACCGCGAAGCACCGCGGCAGCAGGACGTCGTCCACCACGCCCGCGTGCCGCAGGCCCCAGGCCGTGCACCACGCGACCGCGAGTGCCGTGCCCCAGATCAGCGTGGCCCCCGCAAGCACCGCGACGGTCCTCGCGGGCAGGCCCGTCGCCGCAGGCAGCGCGTAGGACACGTAGTGGAACAGCGCCCCGAGGGCCTGCCCGAAGGGGTTGAAGTGGCCCGCCTGCTGGCCCGCCCGCCAGCCGTAGGCGAGCGCCTGGGACGCGCTCCCGCGGACCTCGCCATAGGTGAACAGGAAGGCGTGGAAGTCGTCGCCCATCAGAGGGACTCGTGCGACGGGGACAAATCCGGCCCCGAGCATCGCAGAACCCGCGGCGAACCACGGGAGAGCGGTCCGCACGCGCAGCATCCTCGAGACCTTTCGAAGAGGTTCGGGCGCGACCGTGTCGACTGACCACAAACCGGACGTCGGCGGCAGGCACCGTTGGCACGCCCGGGTGACTGTTTCTGTGAGGATAGCGGTGGCTGCTATCTTCACCCGGTCGGGCTCGCGCCTTCGTGCACGTGGGTTGTCGTTCCGCCCGCCGGCCTGTGCAAAAGGGGGGTTCTACTGGCATGCGCGTCGTCATCCTGGGCAACGGAGGCCACGCTCGCGCCTGCCTCGATGCCTGGGACCCGGCGTCGCAGCTCGAGCCGGTGGGCTACCTGGCACCGGAACCGGGCGACGTGCTCGGCCTCCCCCACCTCGGCACCGACGCCCAGCTGGCCGAGCTGATGGCCGGTGGCCTCACAGCCGCCTTCGTCGCACTCGGGTCCAACCACCTCCGGTCACAGCTCACGAGCCGAGCGCTTGCCGTCGGCTTTCGGCTGGTGACCGTTCTGGCGCCGACGGCCGTGGTCGGCGCGACCGCCGCCGTCGGCGCCGGGAGCGTGGTCATGCACCGCGCCGTGCTCGGTGCCAAGGCGCGGGTGGGCGAAGGATCGATCATCAACACGGGCGCGACGATCGACCACGACTGCGTGATCGGTGACTTCGTGCACATCGCCCCGGGGGTGAACCTCGCGGGCACCGTGACGGTCCACGACCGCGCGATGATCGGTATCGGCGCCAGCGTCGTGCCCGGTGTGACCATCGGTGCGGACGCCGTCGTCGGTGCCGGCGCGGTGGTGCTGCACGACGTCCCGGCCGGCCGCACCGTGGTCGGCGTCCCTGCCGAGGAGAGATGACCTTGATCCACATCGCCAGCCCCGACCTCTCGGGCAAGGAGTCGGCCTACGTGGCCGAGTGCCTGGAGACCACGTGGATCTCGTCCGTCGGGCACTTCATCACCGACTTCGAGGAAGCGTTCGCCGAGGTGGCCGGTACCCGCCACGTGGTAGCCACCAACAACGGGACCACCGCCCTGCACCTCGCGATCGCCGCCCTCGGCATCGGGCCCGGTGACGAGGTCATCGTGCCGGCGCTGACGTACATCGCCACCGCCAACGCCGTGGTCTACGCAGGGGCCACGCCGGTCTTCGCCGACGTCGAGCTGGACACGATGAACCTGGACCCGGCCGACGTGGTCCGGCGCATCACGGACCGCACGCGGGCCATCATCCCCGTCGACCTGTACGGCCACCCCGCCGACATGACGGCCATCATGCGGATCGCCACGGAGCACGGCCTCCTCGTGATCGAGGACGCCGCCGAGGCGCACGGGGCAGCCGTCGACGGCCGACCGGTCGGCTCCCTGGGCCACGTCGGCGTCTTCAGCTTCTTCGGCAACAAGATCGTCACCACCGGTGAGGGTGGCGCGGTGACGACGGACGACGACGACCTCGCCGCCCGCCTGCGGCTGCTGCGCGGCCAGGGCATGGACCCGAACCGGCGCTACTGGTTCAACGAGGTCGGCTTCAACTACCGGATGACCAACGTCGCTGCGGCGATCGGCGTCGGTCAGCTGGAGCGGATCGGGGACCTGACGGCGCGCCGTCGCGAGATCGGCGCCCGCTACACGGAGCGGCTCCACGCGGTCGAGGGCATCCGGCTGCCGGTGCAGCGTCCCGACGCCCGCCGGGTCGACTGGCTGTACACGGTGGGCGTGGAGGGCTTCACCACCGAGCAGCGCAACCACCTCATCGAGCTCCTCGCGTCCGACGGCATCGAGACGCGCCCCGTGTTCTACCCGCTGCACCTGATGCCGCCCTACATCAGCGACCCGGTCCAGTCGTTCCCCGTCTCGGAGCAGCTCGGCGCACAGGGCATCTCCCTTCCGACGCACACGCTGCTCAGCGACGCCGACGTCGACACGATCTGCGACGCGTTCACGCGTCGTGTTGACGACGTGCGCCAATGAGTGTGACGACGGCCGTCCGGCCGGACGAGCAACGAGCGCAGCGCCGCAGGGCGACCTTCCTCCGGATACTGACGACGGACCGGCCGCAGCCGGTCGCCGATGCGACGTCCTCGACCCCTCTGCTCGACCTCGTCGCCGGTCCCACGGACGCGGCGGTGACCGTCACGACCCTGTACCGCGAGGTGCTGAGCCGCGAGGCGGACGCCGAGGGCCTGAGCGCGTGGACGGGCCACATCAGGTCCGGGATGCCGGTTCGGGACGTGGCGCACGCCTTCGTGAGCTCTGCGGAGTTCGGTCGCCTCGCACGCGACCACCGCGAGAACGTGCTCGACCAGCTCGCGGCCTGGGACGCCCGCGTCTGGCTCGCCGAGATCGGCGTGGCGTTCCGGCCGACTGACCACCCGTACCAGGCGGGCAGGGTGTCCGACGAGATCTTCGTGCTGGCCCTCTTCGAGGTCGCGTACCACCGGAGCCCCACCGCGTCCGAGCTCGAGCACGAGCTCGGCAAGCTCGGCGGCGGCACCAGCCGCGAGTGGCTGCTGCGGGCGTTCGCGAACGCACCTGGTGTGCTCGCGCGGTCCGTGGGCGCGCGCGGGCGCGGCGTCCGGGCCCTCCTACGGCATCGACGAGACCGCTCGGCGCACCTGGCGGGCTTCCGCAACCTCGTCGCGCTCGCGGAGCACCGGCAGCTCACCGTGCTGATCGACGTCGCCGCCGGCCGGCCCCACGTCCTCCCGACACCCCGGACGTCGGCGGTGAACGACGCATGAAGGTCCTGATCGCGTCCACAACGGTCCCGCACGTCGCCGGCGGCGGGTCGCTCATCGCGCGCTGGACGGCCGAGGCGATGCGCGAGGAAGGCCACCACGTCGAGGAGTTCTACCTGCCGTTCCCGACCGAACCGCGGCACGTGCTGTCCGCGATGGTGGGGCTCCGGTCCATGCCGTTCTCGGGAAGCGCTGACCGCCTCCTCGCGATCCGCTGGCCCGCGCACGTCATCCGGCACGAGAACAAGGCGACGTGGTTCATCCACCACTTCCGCCAGGTGTTCGACCTGTGGGACACACCTTTTCGGGGCGTTCCGGACAACGCCGAGGGAATGGCCTTCCGGGAGTCCCTCCGCCGCATCGACAACATGGCGCTCTCCGAGTCACGCGCCCTGTTCTCGAACTCGTTGATCGTGCGGGACCGCCTGCGTCACTACAACGAGCTCGAGGCCGTTCCGCTGTTCCCGCCGCTCGGCGGCGACACGTCGCGATTCCGCACCGACGAGTACGGCGACTTCATCTTCTACCCGAGCCGTCTGACCCCGATCAAGCGTCAGCTGCTGGCGATCCGGGCGATGCGTCACACGACGACGCCCGTCAGGCTCGTGGTCGCAGGCAGGCCCGACGTGGCCTCGTTCGGCACGGAGATCGAGGACTACGTCCGTCGGCAGGGGCTCGAGGACCGCGTCGACCTGCGGCTCGGCTGGATGCCGGAGGAGGAGAAGGTCGATCTGCTGGCTCGGTGCCTCGCGGTCGCGTACCTCCCTCGGGACGAGGACTCGTACGGGTACCCGTCGCTCGAGGCCTCCCACTCCGCGAAGGCGATCGTGACTCTCTCCGACTCGGGCGGAGCGCTCGAGTTCGTCCGCGACGGCGTCGAGGGTCTCGTCACGGAGCCGGGTGCCAAGGCCCTCGCAGCCGCGTTCGACCGGCTCTACCTCGACCGCGAGGCAGCCGAACGAATGGGGCGCCACAGCTTCGACCGTCGGGACGAGCTCGGCATCAACTGGCCCAACACGATCGCCCGACTGCTCGGAGACGGCGCATGAAGCTGCTCGTGGCCAACAACGCCGCACCCTTCGTCCGAGGCGGCGCCGAGCTTCTGGCCGACCGGCTCGTCACCGAGCTGCGTCACGCCGGGCACGAGGCCGAGCTGTTCCGCATCCCGCTCGGCGACACGCCCGAGCAGATCCTGGAGTCGATCGTCGCCGCGACGCTGACCGAGCTGGTGAACGTCGACCGCGTCATCGGCCTCAAGTTCCCCGCGTACCTGATCCCGCACGACGACGTGGTGATCTACCTCGTGCACCAGTTCCGCCAGGCCTACGACCCACCACCCGTCGGCTGGCCGTCCGAGCCGCGGCTCGACCGCGTCGTCAACGCCGTCCGAGCCGCCGACGCAGCGGCGTTCGAGGCGGCGAACCGCATGTACGCGATCTCGCCCTTCGTGGCCGACCGGCTCAAGCGGAGCAACTCCGTCGATGCCGAGGTCCTGATGACCCCGCCGCACACGGACCACGAGTTCCGCACCGCCGAGTCGGAAGGCTTCGTCGTCGCCCTCGGACGCCTCTCGGCGAGCAAGCGCCAGCTGTCGGCCGTCCGGGCGATGCGGTACGCACGCCCCGGCTACCGCCTCGTCGTCGCCGGTCAGCCCGAGAGCCCGGCGGTCTTGGAGGAGATCGAGCGTGAGATCGCCGACGGTGGTCTGGAGGACCGCGTCGGGGTGATCCCCCGCTTCATCTCCGAGCAGGAGAAGCTGGACCTCCTCGCGCGCTGCCTCGCCTCGGTCTACCTGCCGGTCGACGAGGACTCCTACGGCTACGTGTGCTACGAGGCGGCGATGGCGTCCAAGCCGAGCGTCACCGGGACCGACTCGGGCGGCACGTCGACCCTGGTCAAGCACCGCGAGACGGGGCTGGTCAGCGATCCGGACCCGCACTCCCTCGCAGCGGCCTTCGACGAGCTCGCCGCACGCCCGGACGAGGCACGAGCCATGGGCATCCACGCCCGCCGCCTCGCTCTCGAGCTCGACCTGTCGTGGACGCGCGTGATCGCGGAGCTGACGCGATGAGGGTCGCGATGCTGACGCCGATGGCGCAGGACAGTGCTATCGCGGACGTCATGCTGCAGGCCGTCCCGGACCTCGCCCGCGAGTGGGACCTCGAGGTCTGGTACCCCGCCGAACCGAACCCGCGACCGTGCCCGGTGCCGTCGCGGTCGTTCGGCGCCCTCGACTCCGACGCCCTGGCCGAGCTCGCGGAGTTCGACCTCGTCGTCTACGTGCTGGGCGACAGCCCGTTCCACGCGGCCATGCTGCCGTTCATGCGTCGCATCCCCGGGCTGGTGGTCCTGCACGACGCGTCGATCACCAACCTGGTGCGGACGGCCGCCGTGCGCGACAAGTCCTTGGACACCGTCGTCCGCGAGGTCGAGGAGCTGCACGGTGAGGAGGCGGCCGAGATCCTCCGTGTCGGGTACGCACCCGGCGGGCCGCTGAAGTGGCTCGACTTCTGCTCACAGGTCCCCCTGGACCAGATCGCGCTGCAGCGCAGCCTCGGCGCTGTGGTGCACTCCCAGTGGCACGCGCGGCGAGTGGACGGGATGTCCCTCGGCGAGATCACCGTCGCACCGCTGCCCGTCCCGACGTCGCGGATGCGCGAGAAGTCCGAGCGGGCCCGAGGACCGATCGACAAGGCGCTGGCGGCTCTCGACCCGGCCGACCTCCTGGTCGTCACCGTCGGGCACGTCAACGCGAACCGTCTGGTCGACGAGATCGTCAGCGCGGCCGCGGACCTGGAGAGCGAACGGCTCCATGTGTGGGCCGTCGGCCACGTCGAGTCGTCGACGCGCGCCGAGCTGCGCAGGCGCGCGGTCCAGCTGGGCCTTGGAGATCGCTTCCTCCTCACCGGCCGGGTGGACGACGCTCTGCTGGCCGACGTGCTGGAGCGGGCGGACATCGCCGTGGCGCTGCGCACCCCGGTGCTCGAGGGGCAGTCGGCCAGCGTGCTGACCCAGATGAGGGCCGGGCTGCCGGCGGTCGTCCTGAACCACGGCCACTACGCCGAGCTCCCGGACGACGCCGTGGTCAAGGTGGACCCGGACAACGTCCGGCACGGTCTGGTCGACGCGCTCCAGCGCCTGGCACGAGACCCCGAGGAGCGTGCTCGGCGGGGCGAGGCCGCGCGCGACTACGCCGGGGCACGTAACGGCTCTGCCTACGCCGACGCCATCCTCGTCGCCGCCGAGCGCGCCCTCGCAGCACGCCCGATGACGGTCCTGGCCGCGGACCTGAACCGTCGGCTCGAGCGGATCGACCTGCACCGTCAGCCGGCAGTCGTGGACCTCGTCAGCGATCTTGCCTTCGAGCTCTTCGACCTCGCCTAGGGGCGCACGTGGACAACGTCCGGATCAACGACCTGTCGCGAGCGCTCCTCGCCGAGCGCTCGGAGCTCGTCGACGTCGTCGGTGAGGTGATCGACAGCGGGTGGCTGGTCCACGGGCCGCAGCACGGAGCGTTCGAGTCCGAGCTCGCGGACTTCGTCGGCGCCCACCACGCCGTCGCGGTTGCGAGCGGGACCGACGCGCTCGAGCTCGCCCTGCGGGCCGCGATGCCCGAAGGGCGCTCGACCGTGGTCACCACGGCGAACTGCGGCGGCTACTCGGCGACGGCCGCTCGTCGCGCCGGCTTCCGGGTTCGGTACGCCGACGTCGATCGCGAGTCGCTGTGCCTCGACGCCGGCTCGTTCGCCCGCACGGTCGACGAGTCCGTCGGCGTGGTCGTCGTCACCCACCTCTACGGTCGTGCGGCCGACGTGGCAGCGGTGCGGGCTGTAGCGGTCGAGCACGGCATCCGAGTCCTCGAGGACTGCGCACAGGCGATAGGAGCGACCACCGTGGAGGGCCGGGTCGGGTCGCTCGGGGACCTTGCTGCGTTCAGCTTCTACCCGACGAAGAACCTCGGTGCCCTCGGCGACGGCGGCGCCGTGACCACGTCCGACGACGCACTCGCCGGCACGGTGCGAGAGCTGCGCCAGTACGGCTGGCAGGGCAAGTACACGATCGGACGCGAGGGTGGGCGCAACTCGCGCCTGGACGAGCTTCAGGCTGCGGTGCTGCGGCGGAGGATGCGCCGCCTCGACGCGGACAACGCACGCCGTCGCGCCATCATCTCCGCCTACGCCGGCGCGGCAAGCTCCCGCCTCCGCGTCCTTCCCGCGGACGGCCCTTGGCACGTCGGGCACCTCGCCGCCGTCGTGACGGAGCACCGTGACGACCTGCGGGCCCACCTGACCAGCCGTGGCATCGGCACGGACGTGCACTATCCCGTGCCGGACCACCGCCAGCCCGCCTGGGCGCACGAGCTGGCGGACGTCAGCCTGCCGGTGACCGAGTGGGCCGCCGAGCGGGTCCTGTCTGTGCCCGTGTATCCCGGGCTCCGCGACGACGAGGTGGAACGGGTCTGCGATGCGCTCGCCGAGTTCTGAGCAGCCCGGGGCCGACGAGTCGGGCGTGCGGTACTCCATCGTCATCCCGGTGTACGGCAACGAGGCGACGCTGGGCGCGCTCATCGAGCGGCTCACCGAGGTCTCCGCGCGGCTCGACGGCCCCACAGAAGCGGTCTTCGTGGTGGACGGTTCTCCCGACGGCTCGCTCGCGGTGCTTCGGAGGCTGCTCCCCGAGGCACGCATGCGCAGCCAGGTGGTCGTTCACTCGCGGAACTTCGGCTCGTTCCCGGCCATCCGCACCGGGCTCGCCACGGCTCGGGGCGAGTACCTGGGCGTCATGGCCGCAGACCTCCAGGAGCCGCCCGAGCTGATGGAGTCGTTCTTCAGCCGGCTCGCGAGCGGTGAGTGCGACGTCGCGGTCGGGCGCCGTGAGTCCCGCTCCGACCCGGCCGTGTCGTCGATCGCGTCGCGCACGTTCTGGTGGCTCTACCGACGCGTCGTCAACCCGGCGATCCCGCGCGGCGGCGTGGACGTGTTCGGCTGCACTCGCGAGGTGGCGGGCCAGCTGCTCCGTCTGGACGAGGCGCACTCGAGCCTCGTCGCGCAGCTGTACTGGATCGGTTACCGGCGCGCAGAGGTTCCGTACGAGCGCAGGCCGCGGCCCTCCGGCCGCTCGGGCTGGACGTTCCGCAAGCGGGTCCGGTACCTCCTGGACTCGGTCTTCGCTTTCACCGACATCCCGATCAGCGTGCTGACCACGGTCGGGTTCGTCGGCGGTGCGCTGACCACCGTCGCGGCCCTGATCGTCTTCGTCGGGTGGCTCATGGGCCGGATCGTGGATCCGGGCTACACGCCTCTGATGCTGGTGCTGCTGTTCTCCACCTTCACCCTGCTCTCCGGGCTGGGGATCGTCGGGTCGTACGTCTGGCGCACCTTCGAGAACAGCAAGGCGAGACCTGTCTCCATCGCCATGTCAGTAGAGGGGTTCGATGGTGTCGGCTGACGAACCTCGCTCGCTGCGTTCGTCGGCGCTGCGCTTCGTGGTTGCGGGTGGCATCAACACCGCCGTGACCGGGGTTGCGCTCTCGCTCCTGGCGCGGGTGATCGACCCCCGCCTCGCGTACTCGATCGTGTTCGCGCTGGGCGTCGCGCTCGCCGTAGCGATGGCAGGCGGATTCGTCTTCGGCGTCCGCATGACGCCACGCCTCGTGACGCTGTACGTGCTGATGTACCTGACCGTCTACCTCATCGGCCTCGGAGCCGTGACGTTGGCGGTGCACGAAGGACTCCCCCACTCGTGGAGCGGACTGGTCGTCCTGGTCACCGCGCCACTCACCTTCGTCGGCGGCCGCCTGCTCCTGGTCGGTCGCGTCCCGACAGCTGAGAGGACTCGCTGATGAGCTTCTTCGTGCACCCGATGGGCATCTGCGAGTCGGAGTCGGTGGGCGATGGCACGCGCATCTGGGCATTCGCGCACGTGCTGCCCGGAGCCGTGATCGGCGCCGACTGCAACGTCAACGACCACGTCTTCGTGGAGAACGACGTGATCATCGGCGACCGCGTCACGCTCAAGTCCGGCGTCCAGGTGTGGGACGGCGTGCGGCTCGCCGACGACGTCTTCGTCGGGCCGAATGTCACCTTCACCAACGACCCGTTCCCCCGCAGCAAGCAGTACCCGGAGTCCTTCGCGACGACGGTCGTGGGCCGCGGCGCCTCGCTCGGCGGTGGCGCCGTCATCCTGCCGGGCGTGCGCATCGGCCGCGGTGCCATGGTGGGCGCCGGCGCGGTCGTCACCAAGGACGTCCCCGCCAACGCTGTCGTGGTGGGCAATCCTGCCCGCATCAAGGGGTACGTGCACGAGCCCGTGGCGGATGACGCGATCCCGGTGCCGAGCAGCGCAACGCACGAGGTCGCGCTCGTCGGAGGCGCACGTCTTCTGCCCGTCACCGTCGCCCAGGACCTGCGCGGGTCGCTCGCCGCTCTCGAGCTGGGCCGGGACATCCCCTTCGCGCCTGCACGGTTCTTCGCCGTGTTCGGCGTGCCGTCGAAGGACGTCCGGGGCGAGCACGCCCACCGGCGCTGCGAGCAGATGCTGGTCTGCCTCGCTGGATCCGTGCGCTGCATCGTGGACGACGGCAGCCGGCGCCAAGAGGTGCTCCTGAACCGGCCCGGCCTCGGCCTCTACATGCCCGCCATGACGTGGGGCACGCAGTTCGACTACTCCCCGGACGCCGTGCTGGGCGTGTTCGCGTCACTTCCCTACGACGGCGCCGACTACATCCGCGACTACGACGAGTTCCTCGCCGCTAAGGACGGGATCCCGACCTCAGGACGCTGAATTGCGCAGCCGGTAGGCGGACCACACCCCGCCGAAGCCCGTCGCGACTGGATTGCCCAGCAGTGCGGCGAAATGCTGGCGCTCCATCTCGACGTTCGCCGGCGCAAATCCGCGGTAGTCGACGTGGACGGCGCAGAACCCTGCCTTGACGAGCATGTCGACGCCAGGACCGTCGAGCGGATCAGGAACTGAGCGCTGCCAGTCGTCGGCTGACGACCACTTCATCGCACCGAACGACCACGACTTCCCAGGGTTGGTCAACGCCGGCCACAGATGCTCGTAACCGTCCAAGCCATTCACGGGAGGCTCTTCCGGGTACGAGATGCGCGGCAGCTCCAAGACTCCGCAGTTCTGCGGAATCGCCGAGTTCAGCGCCGTCGCGTACTCGCGGCCAGCCGCGGCCACGGCGATCGGTGATCGTGCGGATTCCCTGAACCAGGCACGCTGGGGTAGCACCGTGTCGAAGACGACGAGTACCACCACGCACACCGCGATCATGGCTGCCCACACGCCGTGAGAAGGCCAACGAAGGTAGCGCCACGCGATACCGCCCCCGACTGTCACGAGGGTGAACAGGACCGGGACCAGCCGGTCCCATCCGCGCAACTGCGGGCTTACGGCAGCAGCGAAGAGGAAGTTGAGGCCCCAGGGCACGAAGAACAGCAGCACGACGGCACTGAGCCACGTCACAAGTGCTCCCGACACCCGTGGCTCAACGCGGACGCGTGGCCCCCGACGGCCGACAACGACGACCCCGACGAGACATACCAAGAGCGCAGCAACGGTGAAGACCGAGCCAAAGTCTGCGTCCCAGATCACGCCCGAAGTCGGTATCTGCTGTCCCGCCACGACGGCGCGCTCGACCCACGCGTTGACTGGAGACCACCCCGGCACCATGGATTCAGGGGCCGGCAAAATCGCGTAGGCGAGGACGCCGCTGTACGCCACGGACTGCACCGGCAGCCGCGCTGCGACTGGTTGGCTGGTGGGATGCCCGTGCACGAACAGTGCCGCCGGTGCCAAGAACGCCGCAGTGGCGACCGCGACAGCGACGGCGGGAAGTAGGTCGACCACGGCGCGTCGCCAGTGCAAGCCGCGCGCGAACCGGAAGGCGACGGCCGCCATCACGAGGATCACGGTGAACGCGGCGTAGTAGATGCCGCTGCCGGCCACCAGCACGATGGCGCCGAGCAGCACCGCGAGCTTGAGCGCACGTCGCCGCGACTTCACCATTCGTTCGAGCCCACCGGATCCGACCCACAATGCGAGGCCGACCCCGAGGACCGCCGAGTACATCGAGCCGAGGTAGACGTGCGGCAGCCGCTTCCAGTGGTACGGGATGGCCATGAGTCCCCAGGCGGCCGCGATGGCCATGGGCCCGCGGAATCCGGCCGATCTCAATACGTAGTACGCCACCACCGCCGTGAGGGGGAATGAAAGAGCGAACATCATGTTGACGCCCGCGAACGGATTGCCCGAAAGTCGCGTGATCACGCCCGCGACCAGGTTCTGAAACACATCCGTAGTCGGGTAGTAGCGGAGATCCATACCTATCGGGAAACCAAGGTGCGTGTTGCCGAAAGGTGTTCCTGCGGACCAGATGTCGGCGGTGGCGTACGCGGGCAAGAGGTCTCCGCCCCCGAGGGGTCCCGCTAGGAGAGATCGGCCGCCGCCGAAGCCGAGGAGGAAGAGGGCTCCGCCGCCCATTGCTGCAACGAGTGCCTCGAGCGCGGCTCTGGAACGGCCGCTCGGAGACGTGGACCACCGACCACCCGGCCGCACCCGCCGGGCCCTGGGCTCGCCGGCGCGTTCAGCATCCTGTACGGGCTCCCCCTGCAACTTCGACAATCGATCCCCTCTCAACATCGGTCCGATCCCCGAACCCTCGGCAGCGACTGCCGATCTCGTCGGGGACGGTATGCCGGTTCAAGTAAGAGCCTTCGGCGCGTCCCAGTTCGCTAACCCACAGGCTTCGGCCGCACAAACACGTCGACCGGACCGGCGCCAACGGAGATGGTGGTGCCTCCGGTGGACCCAGCAGCGGAATCTGCTCCGCAGTCCGGGGTCGTAGAGATCGGGTACACCTCCGCGACGGGTTGGCGCCGCGCGACACCAGGCTGCGTGCACAGTTCCACAGCGGCTCCGGCGCCTTGCTCCACCTGCATCGCGAGGGCCAGATGAGGCGGCAGGAACAGGTAGACGTCGCCCCACCGCCCACTCTCGTCTGCCACCACGACGGTGCTCCCCGGCGGCGCCGCTGCTCGAACGGGCTCGAGCGCTCGGATCAGCTGCTGCTGGTCTTCGGCGAAGGTGGTCCACGTCCGGTACCCGGCAACGGCGCCGGCCACGGAGCCGAGCAGGAGCACCGCGAGGACGACCCGGCGCGGCGCAGCCGCGGCGGTGATCGCCGGCGCCGCGACGCAGAGGACGAGCCACGCTGCGAGGCCGACGGGAAGTCCTACACGCTCGGGATCGTGCAGATGCAGCGACGTCGCCGCATAGGCCAGAGCCGCAAGGGGCGCCGACACCGTCGCCACGAGCAGCACCCACGCATCGCGTCGCCCGACGCGACGGGAGAAGCCGAGGTCGAGAACGATGAGTCCGACGATTGCCAGCGCGAGGAGAAGCGCTGGCGTGTGGTGCAGCATCGTGCGCGCGATCGCCACGACCGAGGCGCGGGGATCGGGGAGCCCACCGACGAGCTGGCCTTCGTACGACTGCGGCGAGATCGCCGGGGCGATCACGGCGGACCAGGCCACCACAGCTGCCGCCACGAGGACGGTCGAGCCGAAGACCGCAAGTCGTCGTCGGACACTGGCACGGCCCGTCGCGGTGAGCGTGAATGCACCGATGAGGAGCGCGGCGAGGGGGCCCTCGTAGGTGAGCAGGCCGGCGAGCGGAGCGAGGGTTGCGAGCACCAACCACGCGGCACGCCGGCCTTCAAGGAACCGGACGGCTGCGCCGAGCCACACGACGACGCCGAGCACCGCCACCTGAGCCGGCATGAACCGCAGGATGTCGCCGCCCGCCCACCAAGGATGAACGGCGATCGCCAGGGCGATGCCCCAGCGCAGAGCCCTCGACGAGACCACGGGTGCCAGCGCCCAGGCGGCACAGAGCAGCTGTCCGAGCGCCACCGCCGTCAGCACGGCGTACGGACCGACGAACCCGCCGTTGCTCAGCGCCATCCCGACGAAGTGAGGCAGGAGATGGAGCGGACGGCCGAGGGTCGCCGGGAGGCGTGCGACATATCCTCCGAAACCCTCCTGCTTCCAGGCGAGCGCCAGGCCCCAGTCTTCGAGAAGACCCTGCTGCCACGGGCGGAAGTGAACCACCAGAACGAGCACGGCCGCCGCGACGGGCAGCACCGAGGGACGAAACCGTCGGAAAGAGAATCCGCCTGCGGCTTTCTCAGCCTGGTCGACGGAAATCTCGTCCACGGACATCTCTTCCCCCATCAGCGCCGGCGGCCCCAACAGAATAGCGGCCAGAACAGCGCCCCCTGTGCACAGGTACGCTCGGACCAACCGGGAGCTGGAGGGCATGGCGCGTGGAATCGCCGAGAGTTGTCGTGGTGAATCTCGCACCGTCCCGGGCTCTTGTCCGGCAGTCGGTGCGGTACGCAGAAGCCGCCGGCCGCCCGGTGGCGGTGGTGGACGTCGACGACAGCTACGTCCCCGTCGGCACGGAGCCGGTCCTCCCTGCCCGCGAGCTCGGCGTGTCCCCGCGCACCCTCCACCTGTGGGCAGCCGCACTGGGATCCGAGGGCCTCGCGGAGAAGGTGGGTCCGCACGCGTTGGACGCCGTCCGGCGGCAGCTCGCCGGCGATCTCCAGCTCATGAAGCCCGGGGTGCTCCCGCTTCGGAGCGGGACGCCGGACCACTCCGTGCGCCTGGATGCGAGCACGCTCGCCAGTGCTCGCTCCGTGAGTGCCTCGGAGACCGGCGAGCTCGCGGCTGACGGCGTGCCGGTCAGCAGCGTCGATCTGTCCGGCCTCGATCCAGACCGTCCGTGGCTCTTCGACGCACGGGAGTCGCATCCCTCCGCCCTGATGAGCCGGCACCCAGCGGTCGCGGCCTTCGTGGCGGAGGTTGCAGCACGCGTCCGTGCAGACGAGCGCGCCACGGCTTCCCACGAGCGCTCATGGGACATGTCGACGACGTCGCTCGGCATCCCCCTCGATCGGCCGATCCGGTGGCTGTACGAGAACGCGTCGGCGTCCGGACACCTCGACGAGCTGCCGGACCCCTACGAGGCCGCGGACGCCGAGTCGCTTCGGACCTGGCTGACCACTCCGTCGCTGCCCGGGCGCCCGGCGCGCTACCTGGAGGCGATCCACGGCACCCGGGCAGATCTTCGGGACGCGTTCGTGCAGGTGCCCGGTGGCGACACCGGGGCGTTCCTCGCCTGGGTCGGCGCCCACGCGCGCCTGGAGGGATACGCCGCCGAGATCGTCGAGGCCGCGCAGCGCGTGGCCCCTGAACCGACGCGCCAGAACCGGGGACGTCCCGTGCCAGGGGTGACCGTCGTCGGCTATCTCACCGGCGAGCTCGGCATCGGCGAGTCCGCCCGGCAGCTGGTCAATGCGCTGTCAGCGGCCAAGGTGCCGCACACCACCCGGCCGATCGACCTTCACCTCACGAGCCGCCAGCGAACGACCTCCGCGACGGCGGACGGTCCGCCGTACGACACCACGGTGATCTGCGTGAACGCGGACCTGACGCCCAGCGTCGCGGCGGCGGTGCGCGACCTGCTCCGCCGCAGCTACCGCATCGGCATGTGGTACTGGGAGGTGGAGGACTTCCCGCCGTCCCAGCACGGCGGTTTCGGCGCCGTCGACGAGGTCTGGGTCGCCACCGACTTCATCCGTCGCGCCATCGAGCCGCACTCCCCCGTCCCGGTCCGCACCTTGACCCCATCGCTGCCGCAGCGCGGCGCCGACCCGACCCTGAGCAGGGCCGCGCTCGGCCTCCCCGATGCGCCGGTGTTCCTCTTCTCCTTCGACTACCTGTCCACGGCGGAGCGGAAGAACCCGGTCGGGCTCGTGGAGGCCTTCGAGCGTGCGTTCCGCCCCGGCGAAGGACCCGTCCTCGTGATCAAGTCGATCAACGCGGACAAGCGCGTCGCCGACGCCGAGCGGTTGCGGATCCGGGCCGCGTCCCGGCCCGACGTCCTGCTGCTCGAGGACTACCTGGAACCTGCTGCGCGAGACGCGCTGGTGGCGCACTGCGACTGCTACGTGTCCCTGCACCGGAGCGAGGGGCTGGGGCTCACCATGGCGGAGGCCATGGCGTGGGGGAAGCCGGTCATCGCCACGGGGTACTCCGGGAACCTGCAGTTCATGACCGACGAGAACAGCTTCCTGGTCCCGTGGTCCGCGGGCACCATCCCTGCGGACGCGGCCCCCTACCCGCCGGGAGGCGTGTGGGCGGATCCCGACCTCGACGCGGCGGCGAAGCTCATGCGCCTCGTCGTCGACTCACCCGACGTCGCCGCTGCCCGAGGCGCGGTGGCTGCTCGGGACATCGCCGCCCTCCACAGCGCAGAGGTCGCCGGCCGGGCCGTCGCCGCGCGGCTCAGCGAGCTCCAGGGCGCCCGCAAGGCCCGCGCCCGCCGGTCCTTGACGCGCGCCGCTCGACGTTCAGTCCGCGCCGCCGTTGCTGCCTTCCGCGACGAGCTCCGCTGACGGCGACACAGCCTGCCGGGCGGTGAGGCCGCGGGCCCACGCACGGCCGACCTGGTGCGTCGGCACCTCGACCAGCACGTGGAGCGACCAGGCGGCGGCGAGCACCACCACGGTCGCGCCGAGGACGGCGATCGCGACCGGGACGTGATGGCCGACCAGCACGGAGATCAACGCGTACCCGAGCACCGGGTGCACCACGTAGAGCGGGTAGCTCACATCGGCGAGGCGGGCGAGGAGGCGGTGCGGTCGCCAACGATCGCCTGCGACGACGAGAGCAGAGAAGAGCCCGATCGCGGCGAGGAAGGTGAGCCGGTACCCAAGGTTCGTCGCGACCACCCGAGTGGTGCTGAGGAGCACCACGTGGGTCGCCGCGAGCACTCCGGCCACGGCCCAGGCGGCTCCGCGGCCCACCGCGGCTCTCCGCATGCCCGACAGAACCCCACCGAGCAACATCACCGGGACGAATGGAGCGGCGAGCAGCACGATGTACGTCATACCGCCGACGGCCGAGCCCACCACGACGTGCGGCGCGGGCACCGCCAGCTGGACCAGCACGCACGCGGCCGCGACCACCAAGGGAGCGACCCAGCCGCGGGTCAGACGTCGATAGCCGATCAGGCACACGCCGTAGAACACCATCTCGATGATGAGCGTCCAGACGATCCCGTCACCGGGCGCACGGGCGCCGCTCGCCAGCGCCAGACCCGGGACCATGCCGGTGAGGACGCCGCTGACCGAGAGCTCGTGCCCCGGGTCGCCCATCAGCCGCACCACCGCGACCGTCACCGCGAAGCCGGCCGCATAGGTCGGCAGCACCCGGAGCAGCCGTCCGACCAGGAAGCCGCCGCGTGTGTAGCGCTCCAGGCTGATGGCGATGACGAAGCCGCTCAGCAGGAAGAACAGCGCAACACCGAACGCCCCCAGGTCCACGCCGGAGCGCTCGACGAGACGCGACAGCGCGGGGGCGTGCGCGTCACCCGCGTAGAGCGCGGGGCGGCGGGCGAGCGAAGCAGCGACGTCCTGACGGACCCAGAAGACGACGCCGAAGTGGAAGGCGAGCACACAGCCGGCGGCGATGCCGCGCAGCGCGTTGGCCCACTCGACCCGGTGGCCGGTCACTGCCCGCCGAGCACCCGGCGCACGCGCCCTCCGGCGCGCCGCGTCACCTCACGCACGCCGCCCGCCCGCAGGTAGCCGCGCGCGAGCGCGAGGTCCGACCGGACGGACCGCTTGGGCCCGACGCGGCGACGACCCCGAGCCGCAGGCTGCGGTGCACCGGGGACGGCCAGGTCCGCCGCACGCCGTGGGAAGCGGCAGAAGGTGACGAGTGGCTCGAGAGCACGCTTCCAGACGAACTCGCCGGCCACCGCCCGGACCGCAGCTGCCGCTGCCGAACGTGCGGCGTCGTCGAACAGCATCTCCTCGAGGGCCGCCTCGAGAGCCTCGACGTCCTGCTCCGGCACCGCACGGCCCAGGCCGCGCTCGCGAATCAGGGCGCCGAACGTGTCACCGTCCGTGGCGACGATCGGCAGACCCGCCCACAGGTAGTCGAGGATCCGGGTGCGGAAGCTGTAGGCCGTCTCCACGTGCGCGAAGTGCGTGGAGACACCCAGGTCTGCGTCGAGCAGGTAGTCCGCACGTTCGTCGTACGGCACCCAGCCGTCGTTGAAGAAGATGTGCCGGTCCGTGAGGCCCAGCTCGTCGGCCAGCTGACGCGTCTCCCAGGCGATGCGCATGTCCGGCACCCCCGGGTTCGGGTGCTTGGTTCCCAGGAAGAACAGGCGCACCTCGCCGTGGCGCTCCTTGAGCCGGCTGACCGCCCGCACCAGCGTGAGCGGGTCGAACCAGTTGTAGATGCCGCCGCCCCAGACGATCACCTTGTCGTCGGGCCCGATGCCGGGCACCGTTCCCTTGATCGCGTGCCGCCGCTGGACGGGCGGCTCGTCGCCGATCCCGAACGGGACCACCGCGATGAGGTTGTCCAGCGACGCGTCCTCGTCGTACACCGCGGGGTTGACGCGTCCCTGGCCGGCAAGCTGCCCGAGCCAGAAGTCCCGCTGCTTGGTCGAGGCGCACATCAGGAAGTCGGCGCGGCGCAGCTGCTCGTTCAGGGCGTGCGTGGTGACCGCGAGGGCGTTGCGCCGCCCCTCGGCGCCCAGGTCCTTGGCCTGCTCCAGCTGCTCGAGGTGCATCGGGTCGTAGACGTCCGCCACGATCACCTTGCTGCTCGCCTTGAGCCACGGAGCCGTCTCGAGCAGGAAGCCCTGGAAGACGATGACGTCGGCCCAGTCGGTCGGCTCGCGCAGACCGGTTCCGGCCGCGTACTCCACCGAGAACTCGGGGCTGCTGCGGTGGGCACCGGCTGTGGAGACCAGCCGCACGTCGTGCTCGGGCGCCAGAGCGCTGGCGATCTCCCAGGCTCTGATGGCCGGACCTGCCATCCGGTCGGCCAGAGGCTCGCCGGTGACGACGAGGATGCGGTGCCGAGCGCTGACGTGCTCCGCGATCCCGAAGGCGTCCACCAGGGAGTCGTGAGCGGCGAGGTAGCTCGGCATGCCGTAGGCAGGCTCCAGCGCCTCCCGGAACAGGGGGAACAGGTCGCGGTCGCTTCGCCGACGGCGCGCCTGCAGGTCTCGGCGCGTCTCCATCAGGCTCGGCAGCTGCTCGACCAGGTAGTCGATCGCGTACGGGCCTGTGAGCGCCATCTTCGGGATGTCCAGGGTGCCGACGTCGTCACCACCAGGCGAACGCTGCAGGTCCAGCGCCGTGGCGTCCACGCCGGTGCGCGCGATCGACCGTCGCACGGCCAGTGCCATCGCCGCCGGCAGCGTCCGGGCCAGCGTCTCGTCGTCGTAGTTCTTCACCATCGAGAGCAAGGCGTTGCGCTCGAGCAGGTAGCTCTCGCGGAAGTTGCCGAACTTCTTCATGGTCACGTGGTGCTTGTGGTAGGCCACCGACCCGGGAACGTAACGCACCCGGTGGCCCAGGAGGTTCATGCGCCAGCCGAGGTCGACGTCCTCGTAGAACATGAAGAAGCGCTCGTCGAACCCACCGATCTCGCGGTAGAGCTCGGCGCGCACGAACATCGCCGCACCGGTACCGAACAGCACGTCCTTGGGTGTGTCCCACTCCCCCGTGTCCGGCTTCTCGACCTCGCGCTTGTAGCCCATGCCGAACCACGTGAGCGAACCGTCCACGTAGTCGACCAGGTTGCCGTCCCAGTCCAGGACCTTCGAGGCCACCGACCCGACGGTCGCGTCCTCCTCGAAGGCCAGCACTGCCGCGGAGACCCAGTCGCGGTGCGGACGCGCGTCGTTGTTCAGGAAGGCGACGTACTCGCCCGTGGCGTGGGCCACGCCGAGGTTGCACCCACCCGCGAAGCCGGTGTTCGACCCCGAGTCCACGACGGTGGCTGCCGGCACGGCACGGCGGATGCGGTCGGCCTCGCCGTCGCCCGAGTCGTTGTCCACCACCACCAGCTGGAGGCGGTCCTCCGGCCAGTCGAGCTTCTGCAGCTCCTGGAGGCAGGTGATCGTGTCGTCGGCGCCGTGGTAGTTCACCAGCACCACGGACACCACGCCGGGGCGGACGAGGGGCTCGGGCATCAGCCCTCCTGCAACAGCTCGATGTCGTGGTCCACCATCTTGGCCACCAGCTCGGCGAACCCCACGCTCGGCTTCCAGCCGAGCTCCCGGAGCGCCTTGCCGGCGTCGCCGACCATCAGCGGCGTGTCCACCGGCCGCAGCAGGTCGGGGTCCACCTCGACGTGCTCGCGCCAGTGGTCGCCCGCGCCCGCGCGCCGCAGTGCCGTCTCGGCGAACTCCTCCACCGTGTGTGTCTCACCGGTAGCGATGACGAAGTCGCCGGCGTCCGTGTGCCGTGCTGCGCGGACCATGGCGTCGACGTAGTCCGGCGCCCACCCCCAGTCGCGGCGGGCGTCCAGGTTGCCGAGCGTGATGGTGCCCGCCCCGCTGCGTCCGATCCGAGCCGCGGCGGCCGTGATCTTGCGCGTCACGAACGTCGGCGGCCTGCGCGGCGACTCGTGGTTGAAGAGGATGCAGCTGGTCGCGTGCAGCCCCTTCCCTCGGTAGACGGTCACCATGTGGTGCGCGAACGCCTTGGCCGCGCCGTACGGCGACACCGGGCGTACGGGCGTCGTCTCGTCCTGGGGGAAGACGTCGGCCTCCCCGAAGATCTCGGAGCTGGACGCCTGGACGAAGGCCACGCGCCGGCCGGTCCGCTCCTGCACGGCGAGGGCCGCCTGCAGCATCACCGCGGCGGCGACGCCCGTGAGCTCCGCCGTCGTGACCGGGTGCTCCCAGGAGAAGGCGACCGAGCTGACACCCGCCAGGTTGTACAGCTCGTCCGGCTCGACGTCCTCGACCAGGGCGCGCAGCCCGGCATGGTCCGCGAGGTCGCCGGGATGCAGCACGACCTCCGGGTGGCTGCGCGCGAAGTCGGCTGCCAGCGAGTCCTGGTGGTGCACCAGACCGTGCACCTCGGTTCCCTCGGCGAGCAGCTGCTCAGCCAGGTAGCCGCCGTCCTGCCCGGTGATCCCGGTGACGAGGGCGCGACGCCCGCTCATCCAGCCGTCAGCCGCCGCTGCTCCTGCAGGTCGTTGTCCACCATCATCGCGACGAGCTGCGGGAAGTCGACCTTCCGCTCCCAGCCCAGCTTCTCGTGCGCCTTGGTCGGGTCGCCGATCAGCAGCTCGACCTCGGCCGGCCGCATGAACCGCGGGTCCTGCTTGACGTAGGGCGCCCAGTCCTCGATGCCGACGTGGGCGAAGGCGCGGTCGAGGAAGTCGCGGATCGAGTGGGTCTCCCCCGTCGCCACCACGTACTCGTCGCCCTCGGGCTGCTGCAGCATGCGCCACATCGCCTCGACGTAGTCGCCGGCGTAGCCCCAGTCACGCTTCGCGTCGAGGTTGCCCAGGGTGACGTGGTCCTGCAGGCCGAGCTTGATCCGCGCGACCGCCATCGAGATCTTGCGGGTGACGAACTCCGGACCGCGGCGCGGCGACTCGTGGTTGAACAGGATGCCGCTGGAGGCGTGCATCCCGTACGACTCGCGGTAGTTGATCGTCATGTAGTGGCCGAAGACCTTCGAGACGCCGTACGGCGAACGCGGCCAGAGCAGCGTGGTCTCGCGCTGCGGGACCTCCTGGACCTTGCCGAACATCTCGGAGCTGGACGCCTGGTAGAAGCGGACCTTCGAGACGTCGTCGTGCGCGTACAGCCGCACGGCCTCGAGGATGTTGAGCACGCCCTTGCCGGTGACGTCAGCCGTCAGGTGGGCGTTCTCCCACGAGTACGCGACGAACGAGATCGCACCGAGGTTGTAGACCTCGTCCGGCTGCGCCGTCTCCAGAGCCCGCAGGAGGGACGAGAAGTCCATGAGGTCGCCCGTGAGCAGCTTCACACCGGGGACCGTCTGCTCCACGAGCTCCCGCTTGGGGTTGTTCTGCCCACGGATGAGGCCGTAGACCTCGTAGCCCTTGGACAGCAGGAGCTCGGACAGGTAGAGGCCGTCCTGGCCGGTGATTCCGGTGATGAGTGCGCGGGGCATGATTCCTCTGATCCAGGGGGTTCAGTCGAAGGCACCTTATCGTGCGGCACCCGCGCTGCCGGTCCCAGCGTCGCGGGCCTGCCTTCGGGAGGTCCCCTATGCTCGTCCGGTGCCTGAGTCCGTCTTCCTGTCCTATGCCCAGAACGGCGAGGACGTGGTCCTCTGGCGGGCACTGCAGCACGTCACGGCCGGTCGGTACGTCGAGGTAGGCGCCAACCACCCGTCCGAGATGTCGGTCACCAAGGCGTTCTACGACGCCGGTTGGTCGGGCATCACCGTCGAGCCCGTGCCGGTCTACGCGTCCCTGCACCGCGAGCTGCGGCCGCGCGACACCCTCGTCGAGGCGGCGATCACGGATGCCGACGTGCACACCGTGACGCTCCACGAGATCCCGGGCACGGGCCTCTCGACGCTGGTCGACGCGGTCAGCACGTCGCACGAGGGCAACGGGTGGGCGCACCGCGACATCGAGGTGGCAGCGCGCCGCCTCGACGACGTCCTCGAGGAGCACCTCTCACCGGACGAGCCCATCCACTTCCTGCTCATCGACGTCGAGGGCGCCGAACGGTCCGTGCTCGCCAGCGTCGATCTCCACCGGTGGCGCCCGTGGGTGCTCGTGGTCGAGGCGACCAACCCGCTGAGCCCGGAGCCGAGCCACATGGCCTGGGAGGACGGGGTGCTCGCGGCCGACTACCGCCTGTGCCTGTTCGACGGCCTCTCCCGCTTCTACGTGGCCGCGGAGCACGAGGAGCTGGCGGCGGCGCTCTCGTACCCCGCCTGCCCTCATGACGTCTACGACACCAGGGTGGCTCGCGACGCACGCGAGGAGCGCCGCGAGCTGCTCGACGAGGTGCTGCGATGGCGCGCACTGGCTCTCGAGGGATGGGCACGCAGCGCGACGCCGCCGTCCGACGACGAGGCCGAACGGCTGCGGGCCGAGCTGGCCGCGATGCGCGCGACGATCTCGTGGCGAGTCACGGCCCCGCTGCGGTCGGTCCGTTCGCGCACTCGGGGCTGATCGCGTGTCGAGATCCCGCAACCTCGGCCCGTCCTCCATCGACTCGAACCGCGAGGCGATCGAGCGCGACCGCCTCTGCTGCCTCGCGCAGCGCCTGCGCGCCGCAGCGGAGGTGTTGCTCGACACCCTGCCGGAACGCGACCCGGAACCCGCTCGCGACGCCGCCCAGCTGCTGCCCCCGCTCGCCGCCCATGTGCGCACGGCCTCGCCAGCCGAGCTCTGGCTCGTGCTCACGGCCGTGGTGGGCGCGTACCCCAGCCCGCAGGACCAGGCCTGGGCCCGGCGGGCGATCGAGTTCGCAGCCGACCGGACCGATGTCGAGCTGCTGCTCCTGGAGCACGCCCGGCAGGCCGCCGCAGCGCGGACGCTGCCGCCCATGGAGATGGACGTGGTCAGCGACGCGGTGGTGGTCGAGGCGGACTTCTCGGCGCGCAACGACAAGCAGACGGGCATCCAGCGCGTTACGCGGCAGGTCAGCGCGCTCTGGTCCGAGCGGCACTCGCTCGTCCTGGTGGCCTGGGCGCCCGGTCATGCCGGCCATCGACGGCTCACCGAGCGCGAGACGCATCGGGTTCTGCGGCACGGTGAGCCGTGGGCCGGAGACGATGCCGCGCCGACCGGGCTGCCCAGGCTGTGCGTGCCGTGGCGGTGCACGCTCGTCCTGGCAGAGGTGCCCCCGTCAGCCGGCGCCATCCCCCTGTCCGCGCTTGCCGAGTCCTCCAGCAGCACGGTCGTCGCGATCGGCTACGACGCGATCCCGGTCACCAGCATCGACCTGCGCCCGCTCGCGGACGCGACGACCTTCGTGCGGTACCTCAGCATGCTGAAGCACGCGCGGCGGATCGCCGCGATCAGCGTGTCCTCGGCCACCGAGTTCCAGGGCTTCGCGTCGGCACTCGCGGCGCAGGGCATCGCCGGTCCCGAGGTGGTCGAGGTGAGCCTGGCGACGGAGGTGGTACGTCGGGAGTCGACCGCCGGCGGCGACCGTCCCCTGCTGCTCTGCCTCGGGAGCCACGAACCGCACAAGAACCACCTCGCCGTGCTGCACGTCGCCGAGGCCCTGTGGCGGGACGGCCTGGACTTCGAGCTGCACTTCGTGGGCGGACCGGGCTGGGACGTGCGGGCGTACGACGCAACGGTGGCGCGCCTTCTGCGGGACGGACGCCCGATCGTGGACCACGGCGTCCTGCCGGACGAGGACATGTGGTCGCTCACGGCGTCCGCGACCGTCACGGTGTTCCCCTCCCTGCACGAGGGCTTCGGCCTACCCGTCGCGGAGTCGTTGTCCTGCGGCACACCTGTGGTGACCACCGACTACGGCTCGACCCGCGAGATCGCCACCGCCGCGGGCGGCTGCCTGCTCGTCGACCCCCGCGACGACGACGAGCTCGAGGCGGCGCTGCGCCGCGTGCTGACGGAGCCCGAGCTGCTGGAGCGACTCCGGGCCGAGGCGCGGGCGTACACGCCCAAGTCGTGGAGGACCTACGCGGACGAGCTGTGGGACGCGCTCGTCGTCGAGGAGGCAGCACGATGACCGTCCTCGCCAAGGCCCGCCGTCGGTCCCGGACGCCGTCGCCAGCACCCGTCCGGATGGCCCTCCTCGCGACGACGCTCGAGGGCCACAAGGTGGAAGCCGCGCACGCGCGCACCGTCCTCGAGGCGCATCTGACGACGCCGCGTGACGATGTCGTGTGGCTGACGCTCGCCGTGCTGTCCGGCGCCCTGCCGACGGCCGACGAGGTGGTCACCGCGCGACGGGCGGCACGGTTCGGCGGTCCCCAGGCCGTCATCGACGCGGCCATGGAGCTGGGGCACCCGGAGGACCGCGCCGCCATCGTCGAGGTCGTCAGCGGCCCGGTGATCGACATCGAGCACCTCGCGCGCACCTCCCTCGGGACCGGTATCCAGCGGGTGACCAGGGAGACGATGCGGCACTGGGTGGCGCGTCACGACCTGCACGCTGCGGGCTGGCACCTGGACCACCGGGCGATGCGACCGCTGACGGCGCCCGAGCTCGGCCGCGCCCTCGGCGGTTCGGTGAAGGGCCGTCCGTCGGTGCCCCACCCTCCGAAGGAGCGGCGGGTGCTGGTCCCGTGGCAGGCGACGTACGTGCTGCCGGAGGTGGTCCTCGAGGAGGGGCGCACCCGGCGCATGCAGGCGCTGCTGCGCTTCTCGCGCTCACGTGGTGCGGCGATCGGATTCGACACCGTGCCGCTGACCTCCGCCGAGACGGCCGCCGACGACGTGCCGCCGCGCTTCGTGCTCGAGCTGGCAGCGCTGCGGCACGCACACCGGATCGCGACCATCTCGGGAGCCGCCGCCTGCGAGTACGAGGGCTGGCGGACGATGGTGCGCAGCATGGGCCTCGAGGGACCGGAGATCAGGGAGATCACCCTGGCCGTGGAGGCGGTGACACCCGATCCGGCGGCGCTGGCAGAGGCGTCCGCCCGGTACTGCGTCCCGACGCTACCCATGGTGCTCTGCGTCGGCAGCCACGAGCCGCGCAAGAACCACCTCGCAGTTCTGCATGCCGCCGAACGCCTGTGGCGCGACGGCGTCGAGTTCTCGCTGGTCTTCGTCGGCGGCAACGCCTGGAAGAGTGAGGGCTTCTCGCGGCGGCTGGCCGAGCTCGCGGCCGCCGGCCGTCCGGTCGAGTCAGTGCTCGGGCTGTCCGACCGGCTGCTCTGGGCGCTCTACGCGCTGGCCCGCTGCACCGTCTTCCCGTCGCTCAACGAGGGCTTCGGGCTGCCCGTTGCGGAGTCGCTGGCCAGCGGCACGCCGGTGGTGACGTCGAGCTTCGGCAGCATGCTCGAGATCGCGGAGGGTGGCGGTGCGCTCACCGTCGACCCGCGGGACGACGCCGCGGTCGCCAGCGCGATGCGCGCCCTGCTCACCGACGACGTCCTCCACCACGAGCTCGTGGCCCAGGCGCGCGGGCGTGCGGCGCGGACGTGGCAGCAGTACGCCGAGGAGACCTGGCAGTACCTCGTCGCGACCAACCGGTGACGGCCTGGCAGCCGGAGCGCTGCCGGACCGTCACACCGGTCGGTCACCCGTCAGGACGGGTAGCGGACCTGCGCCCTGTTCCAGTACTCGATGCTGCCGCCGATGAAGCCCGGGACCTGGAAGTCACCGGCACCGTTCATGTACGGCAGCCACGTCGAAGCACCCGTCGGGTCGAGGTGCCGGCCGAGGTACTGGACGTAGTAGGCGTCGAGCCGGTGCAGCCCCGCCTCGCTGGACTTGGCGATCCCCGTGACGGTCCGCACCCGGCCCTGGGTGAGCGCCACCTGCGTCCACTGGGCAAGCTCCGACGGTGCGGCGGTCCGGCCCAGGATCGAGGCGTACATCGCGCCGACCCAGGTAGCCGTGTCGCCGCCGCCCAGCACGTTGAGCGACTCCTGCGACGCGTAGATGCCGATCTGCAGGTCCGACACCCCGGCGCCGCGCTCCAGGTACCCCACCCAGTTGTTGAGGCCGTCGGTCTCCGGCTCACGACCGAGCGCCGCGCGGTACTGGGCGCTCACCAGCGTCACCAGCCGCTCCTTGGAGTACACGATCCCGTTGGCCACGACCTGGCCGTTACCGGTGGACTGCACGGTGGCCGTCCAGCCTGCGAGGCCCGTGGGGTCCGGCGCCCGGCCGAGAACGTCCTGGTAGAGCGCCTGCACCACGGCCTGCGCCTGGCCGGGGGTCACGCCGGTCACGGCGAACCAGTCCGACCTGAACGTGCTCGTCCCCATCGCGTTGCGGAAGCCCGCGCCGCTGTATGTGTGGCTCGCACCGCTGCCGTCCACGACCTGCACCTGCAGGACCCGTCCGCCGAGGTCGCCGAGCCCGTTTCGCTGCGTGACGTTGATCGCGCTCACGCCGGAGATCCCCAGGCGCGCGGCGATGTCGGTGGCGCTGATGCTCGTGGACCAGTTGTGGTACGGGTTGTACGAGACGGCGTCGCCGAGGTCCTCGACGGCCGGGAACGTGCCGGCGACCGTCCAGCCGCCGGTCGAGGAGCTGAACTCGGTCCGGGCGATGCGCCCGCCCGCCATCATCACCTGCCCGAAGGTGTTCGCGACGGCGACCTCCGAGCGAGAGTCCTCGATGATCGTCAGGTTGCCTGCCGCCACCGAGCTGGGACCGTCGACCGACGACCTGGTCGTGCCCATGAACACCTGGCACGACGTGGTGTCGCAGATCACACCTGGCGCGGAGCCCGGCGTCGTCCCGGCGAGCGCGTAGCTGCGCGCGGCGACGGCCTGCGCCATGAGGGCCTGCATGCCCTTGCCACCGCCCAGGTCGCCCCAGGACGCGGGCGACTCGCGCGGCACGACCCCACGGACGTAGTCCTCCACACCGAGGACGTTGTAGGTCCGGGGACCCCCCGACCCGCCGGCAGCGACGAGCACGCCGCGGTACCCGTAGGAGACGCCGCTCTCGCAGGTCCGCACGAGGTGCGGGCTCGTCTGGTCGGGCGACGCGATCACGGCGTTGCCGCTGCCGGTCGTGAAGGGCTGCCAGCTGCCCGACGGTGAGCAGCCGCTCGAGCTCAGCGCCGTGTAGTTGCCGGACGCGTCGAAGGAGACCTGGAGGTAGGAGTACCCCGTCGTCGGGTCCGCCGGGACCGCCACGCCGTTCACGCTGAGCCGGTAGCCCTGCACCACCGTGGTGCGCCCGTCGAAGCGGGTCAGGTCGACGGTGATCAGCGGGTTCTGCCCTGTGGGCGTCAAGGCGGTGCCGCCGTAGTAGTGGCCGACGATGTCCTGGTAGCCCCACCCGTAGTTCAGGGCGTAGCCGAGCGCGCCGTACTGGCCCATCCCACGTCCGTGCCCGTATCCGTGGCCGGTGAACCCGTAGTTGCCGATCGGACTGGTGACCGTCGGCAACGACTGCTCGGTCGCCGCCAGCGCGGGGCTTCCTGCGCCCACCAGCAGCGCGGTCGCTGCCAGGACGACCAGCGGTCGGACAAGGGCATGCCTGGCAGACATCGAGATCCTCTCGGTACGGCGTGTACTCTCCATCGTCGCACTGACGGCCGCCCTTGAGCCCTTCCCGCGACCGGTGTGCCGCACGGGCGGGTACTGTGTGCTGGCAGTCGTCGGCACGGCCGACAGGATGGATGTTGGGAGCCGATGACTATCGAGAGCCAGTCGCGCGCGGAGCGATTGGCAGCCGAGCCGATGCGCCCGGCCGGCCCGCGCCCCGGGTTCGTCACCGGTACCTGGCGTTCTGTGGCGGACCTGCACGCGCACCGCGAGCTCCTGGACCTGCTGATCCGCCGTGAGCTCAAGGCCCGCTACAAGGACAGCGTCCTCGGGTTCTTCTGGAGCCTGGCGAAGCCGCTGGCGATGCTGCTCGTCTACTACGTCGCCATCGGCAAGTTCCTCGGCGCCGAGCAGGTCCCGGGCCGACCGGGCGGCATCCCGGGCTTCGCGATCTTCATCTTCTCGGGCCTCACTGCCTGGCAGCTGTTCAGCGACATCGTGGTCGGTGGGACGGGTTCGATCGTCGCCAACTCCGGACTCGTCAAGAAGGTCTACGTCCCTCGCGAGGTCTACCCGCTGAGCGTGGTGGGCGCGGCGCTGTTCAACTTCGCGATCCAGATGGTGATCCTGCTCGGGGCGACGGTGCTGATGGGCGAGATCCCGACCGGTCGGCGGTGGGGATACTTCTTCCTCGCACTCGCCGTGCTGATCGTGTGGTCGACCGCCGTCGGCCTGCTGCTCGCCGCCGTCAACGTCTACCTGCGGGACGTGCAGTACCTCATCGAGATCCTGATCATGATCCTGATGTGGGCGTCGCCGATCCTGTACGCCTGGAAGTTCGTCGGCAGCCACATCAAGGGCCTGCTGCTCGACCTGTACCTGTCGAACCCGATGACCCTCGTGGTCCTGGGCTTCCAGCGGTCACTCTGGGTGGCGGGGTCCGACGAGCCGTACCCCGCCGGTCTCGGCAAGATGCTGGCGGCCGCGCTCGCGGTGTCTGTGCTCGCGCTGTGGATCTGCCAGCGGGTGTTCGCACGGCTCCAGAGCAACTTCGCGCAGGAGCTGTGATGTCCACGCCCGTCATCGACATCAGCGACGTCTCGAAGCGGTTCGTGATCCGCAAGGAGAAGTCCCTCAAGGAGCGTCTGGTCAACTTCGGCCGCTCCAACCTGCACAAGGACGACTTCTGGGCCCTCCGGGACGTCAACGTCACGATCGGCTCCGGCACGACGGTCGGGCTGATCGGTCCCAACGGCTCCGGCAAGTCGACCCTGCTCAAGCTGATCGGCGGGATCATCCAGCCCAACACGGGCTCGGTCCAGCTGCGTGGCCGCCTCGCTGCCCTTCTCGAGCTCGGCGCGGGCTTCCACCCGGACCTGACAGGACGCGAGAACGTCTATCTGAACGCGGCCATCCTCGGCATCTCGCGTGCGCAGACGGATCGCTACTTCGACGCGATCGTCGACTTCTCCGGCATCGAGCCGTTCATCGACACGCAGGTGAAGTTCTACTCCTCCGGCATGTACGTCCGGCTCGCCTTCTCGGTGGCGGTCCACGTCGACCCCGACATCCTGCTGGTCGACGAGGTCCTGGCCGTCGGTGACGAGCCGTTCCAGCGCAAGTGCATGGAGCGGATCCGCGGCTTCCAGCACGAGGGCCGCACGATCGTGCTGGTCACGCACTCGCTGGACCAGGTGGCGGAGCTGTGCGACCGGGCACTCGTCCTCGAGCGCGGGCGCGTCGTGGCCGACGGGGAGCCGCAGCAGGCGCTCCGGGTGCTCCGCGCCGACTTCGAGTCCACCCGGCAGAACGAGATCGAACGGGCTCAGGCGCGAGCGACCGCAACCGCCGCGGGTGCACTCCCTGCCGGCCGCATCGGGTGGGCCGCCGTCGTCGACGACCGGACCGGCGAGCAGGTGACGGAGGTCCGCACCGGGGACTCGATCCGGGTGCGCGTCCAGGTCGAGCCGGAGGGCTCCCTGTCCGACTGGGTGCTGGGAGTGGGGCTGCAGACGGCGATGGGTACCACCGTCTTCGGCACCAACACCCAGCTTCTCGACGTCGAGACGCCGCCGCTCGACGGCCCGGCGATGTTCGACTTCCGCCTGCCGGACATCAACCTCGGCGAGGGGCTGTACACCGTACGTGCAGACCTCGTCGGCAGGGACGGCCACGAGATCCACCGGGTGCTCGAGGCGACCAGCCTGCAGGTCCAGGGTGACGGTCGGAGCCAGGGCCCCCTCGCGGTGGACTCCACGTTCCAGCGCGCCTGAGAAGAGACACCCCGCACGGCGGGTCACCGTCCCGCGCGATCCGCGGCGGTGACCAGCGCCGTCACTTCACGAGCGCGTCCACCTTCGCGTCGACCTCCGGGTCGGGGCACAGCGGTGTCCCGAAGGCCAGCTGGAAGTCCGTGATCGCGTTGGTCACCACAGCCTTGCGGTAGTAGTCGGGCCACGGACGCTCGGCGAACGCCAGCACTGCGGCACAACGCGCCGCGGACGGGACGTTGTCGTCGGACGCGACCCGGGAGAGCTGGTGGTTGACGGTGTAGGCGCTCGCGCTGATGCCGCCGAGCTGCCAGTTCAGGGGCACCTGCACCATGGCGAACGCGCCCACCACGATCAGGAGGGCAGGGGCGAGCCGGGCAAGGCCCCGGGCGTGCGCGACGACCACCCAGGAGATGAGGAGCGCGGCGCTCACCACCCCCACCGAGTAGTAGAGGTACACCTGTCCCGGTATCTGGATCTCCTCGATGTACTTCGGGGTGAACGCCTGCGTGGCCGTGGTGAGCGCCCAGCCGACGCAGATGCCGACCACCAACGGGAGCCATGACCACCCCGCCGGCTCCGGGAGAGGCGTAGCGGAACGCCACGCGACAGCCAGCACACCGAGGCCCACGACCATCGCCAGGCCGAGGGCCAACGAGGTGAGGGTCAGCGCCGCCCCGCCCGCGTTGCTCAGGAGGAACGGGAGGCCGCCGCCGGGAAGGGCACCCACCATGGCCGCCCACCACGTCGCCAGCCCCCGAGGGCCGAACGCGACGGCTGTTCCCGTGTAGTTGCTGACGTCGGAGGGGATGGCGAGGTATCGGCCCAGCACGAAGACGACGGCTGGCAGCACGACGCCCGCCAGGGCGAGCACGACCACACGGCGAACCCCCGTTCGGTCACCGCGCCGCCGCGCCCGCACGCCCACCAGCAGGTACACGGCAGCTGCCCCGGCGACCATGCCGGTCAGCTCCTCGTAGTACAGGACCGCGATCGAACCGACCACGGCGACCAGGAGCACATCGACCCACCCAGCGCGTCCCGGCACGGTTGCGCGCAGGGCCAGGCCCAGAACCAGGAAGCCGATCGCGGCCGAGCCCCAACCGGCCATGGCGAACGTGCTGACGGGGTCGTTCGTCCACGGGTGCAGCTCGAGCGAGACGGCCACAACCCCGGCGACCAGCGCGAACGCACGCGGCAACGTCAGGCGCTCCACGACGCGGCTCGCGGCCGCGTGGCGGACGCCCCAGACGAGGACGGCCGCCGCGGCCAGGACCGTCAGCCAGAGCAGCACAGCCCCGCCCGCGACGTGGTAGCGCTGCGGACTCATGCCCGTGCTCGACGAGAAGGCGAAGGCGCCGAAGTGGTAGAGCGCACCGATCGCCTGGCCGACCGGGTTGAAGTGCCCAGCCTTCATCCCCTGACCCCAGCCGAACGTCAGAGCACGCCAGGCGCTGCCGTGCGCGAGCGCGTACGTCTCGAAGTAGGCGTGCAGGTCGTCTCCGAGGATCGGGACCCGGGCCACTGGCAGCAGCGCCAGGGCGATCAGGAAGGTGCCGAGGGCCCACCAGCCGGCGGTACGGACGAGCCTCATGCAAGTGACTCCGGGGCGGTCGGAGCCGCGGGGGACTGAGCGCGGCTGAAGTGATGGAGCAGGTAGAAGACGCCGGCGACGATCGCGCCGAGGACCCCGATCACGAGGGTCATCGCACGCAGGTCCGGCAGCACCTGCCGAGCGAGCACCCACTGCGCGACCGACGCCGCCAGCAGCACGACGAGCGCGCGCCTGGAACGCGAAGCCGTCAGGCGGATGAGGAGGCCCTGCGAGAGCGCCCACGGCACGTACGCGAGCGCGAGCGCGGGCAGCAGGCCCACGGCATCGGCGTAGCCGGAGCCGAAGAACAGGCGGATGACGAAGCCGCCCAGGATCGCGAGCGCGCCGGCTCCGAGCAGTCCGGTCCCCAGCACGGTGAGCAGCACGACGTTCACACCGAAGCGCATCGCCCCGTGGTCCTCGCGACGGTTCACGAACCGCGGCAAGAGGTACAGCGAGAGCGTCGTCGGCACGATGAGGATCAGCTTCGCCAGCACGGCCGCTGCGGCGAACATGCCGGCCGGGTGCTCGGGCGCGCCGGTGCGCACCAGCATGACGTCGATGTTGGTCAACCAGGCGAAGGCCAACGTCAGCCCGATGAGCACGACGCTGTTCCTGGTGAACGCCGACGTCGACGTGCGCAGCCCGGCACGGTCCGCCTGGATCGCGGCTGCGAGCGCTGCAGCACCGATCGCGAGGAGGACCGCCACGAGGATCGAGACGGCTCCGAGACCTGCCAGCAGCGCGACACCGGCCAGCACGAGCCGAAGCACCTGCGACGCCGTGGACCAGCCCGCCACCGCAGTCGCGCGCCCGGCACCTTGCAGCCTCCCCTGGGCGACGGAGAACAGGAAGCTCGGGAGCACCGTGGCGGCCGCAAGCAGGACCGCCATCACGCTGGTGCCCAGCCGGCCGCTCAGCGGACCCGCCAACGCGGCGACCACGAGCGCGCCGCCGCCGCCGAGAGCGACACCCTCCACCATCGCGCCGTCCCACCGCCGAGGAGCAGCGGGTGCGTCCGGTGCACCGCTGAGCGTCCGCGCGGTCGCCACAGCGACGGAGTTCTGCAGCGCCGAGGCGCCGATGGCGGCGATGTTGACGATGGACAGGAACGCAGCGAGCAGCCCGAACGCGGCAGGACCCAGACCTCGCCCGGTCAGGGCCTGGAACAGCGTCGAGGCCAGGATGCCGACGACGCTCACTGCGCCGACCGTCGCCAACGGTGCCGCGTGCCGCCGCAGGTAGCCGAGGCGCATGGCGCGTCGCTCGTTCACGCGACGTCCCGATGGTGGTGCTGCCCCAGCACGTGACGGCGTCGGGCGACCGCCACGAGGTCACGCAGCGCCTCCAGCGCCGCACCCGGACCCATCGTCGAGGTGAACTCGTACTCGAGCACGACGGGCGCCTCGACCACCCGCACGTCGTGGTCGACCAGCCGGGCGAGCAGCTCGAGGTCGAAGGCGAAGCCGCGGGAGGAGCAGTGCGCCAGCGCCTCGGCGACGGCGTCCCGTCGCATCGCCTTGATCCCGGTCTGCGTGTCACCGAGGTTCAGGCCGATCACGAGCCGCGTGGCGAGCCGGAAGGCTCGACTCGCGACGCGCCGGGTCAGCGGGTAGGCCACCTGTGACTCCGGATGGACCTTCGAGCCGACGACCATGTCCGCCTCGCCGGCCTCGATCCGCGCGAGGTAGCCAGGGAGCACGACGGGATCGAGGTCCATGTCGCCGTCGAGGAACGCGACGAGGGGGTGGGTACCGGCAGCGAAACCGGTCTGCAGGGCGTGGCCCTTGCCCTGGTTCGGCTGGTACTCCACGATGCGCACCTCGGTGCGTCCGATGCCCCTGGCGAGCTCTGCGGTGCGGTCGGTGCACCCGTCGCAGACGACGACCACCTCGAACTCTCGGCCGGCGTGGTCAAGCACGTCGAGGAGCCGGGTGAGCGCCGGCACGATGCTCGCTTCCTCCTGGTAGGCGGGCACCACCACGCTGACGGCTGCCGACTCAGTCCCCATAACCCCGCCTCACCAGGTCCTCCACGACGATCTGCGACGGCGAGACACCGTCGTCCTGCGGGACCGTGCGAAGCGACTCGACGTCGCCGAGGAACTCTCGCAGCACCCCCATGTCCCAGCCCGACAGCAGGACGTTGACGCCGAGGCCCTCGCCCCGCTCGGTCGCTCGACGATGGACGAGGGTGGGCACGCCCAGCATGGCCGCCTCCTCCTGCACCCCGCCGCTGTCCGTCACGATGAAGTCGGCTCCGGCGATCAGCTGCGTGAAGCTGGCGTGCGGCATCTTGTCCACGACCCGCACGCGGTCAGGCGGGAGCGTTGGCAACACGGCCCCCAGCGAGTGCCTCGCGAGGTCGTCGACCACCATCACGACCGGGGACCGGCTCTCGGTGACGATGGTCTGGAGCGTCTGCCGGACGAGCGACCCGTTGCCGAGGAACTCGAAGCGGTGCAGCAGCACGACGCCGTACGTCTCCCCCGTCCCCGCGTCCGAGGCGCCGCGGACGCGGTCACGCACGGCGTCGATCACGGTGTTGCCCCCGGTCATCACGACGTCGCGACCCGCCAGGTGCCCAGCCGCCACCTCGGTCGGCGCATAGTGGACGGTCGCGAGCCGGCCGACGATGCGGCGGTCCAGCTCTTCGGGGAACGGGTGCCGCCAGCTGCCGGAGCGCAGACCGGCCTCCACGTGGGCGCTGTCCATCCGCATCGAACGCGCCAGCAGGGCGCCGACGACGCTCGTCATCGTGTCCCCGTGGACCACCACGACGTCCCGCCCGCGCCGACCCCGAAGCGTCCGACGGTTCCGCAGCGCCCACCGGCCGATCTGCCCGAGCCACGCGACGACGTCGAGCGGCCCGCGCAGGGGTCGGCCGCCCCGGCCCACCGCGAGCACGTGGTCGGGGTCGGGCACGCCCAGGCCGGGCAGGGCGTCCAGAACGGTGTCGGCCTGCTGCAGGGTGACCCACTGCTGGAACGGGACACCGCGCTGCTCCAGCCGGCGCATGACCGGTGCGAGCTTGATGGCTTCCGCCGTCGTCCCGTAGCAGAAGACGATCATCGGGCCACCGTCCCCGTCCCGACGGAGAGCGCGGCACGGTGCACGAGCAGGCCCCGCAGCAGACCCAGCCAGTACGGCAGGACGAACACCGGGAGATAGGCGACGTACGCAGCGAGCCCACGACGGGAGCAGCCGTGGGCGGCAGCCACCGCCGCCGGCGCGAGCACGGCCAGGAGTCCCGCCACGACCAGCCATCCGATCAGGGCCCAGGCTCCCGCTGCAGCCAGCCACCAGAGGAGGGCCAGAGCCACCAGCGGCGCCACGCCGAGCCCGACCAGCGCCGCGGACCATCCCAAGGAGATCCCGCCGAAGCTGTCCACCAGGAAGGTTCCACGGCCGAGGCTGTGCCGCACGAACGCACCCGTCGAGGTCCGCGGCCGGTACACCGCACGGAAGCCGGGGTCGAGATGGATCGGCGTGCGGGCCGCGATGCCGCGGATCACCTTCGTGTCGTCGCTGGCCAGGGCGGCGTCCCCGGTCGGCCATGCCTCACGGCACGCCTCGATGAGGACCTCGCGAGGAGCGAGGAACACGCCGGTGCCCTTCGGGTACCGGTTGTAGTCCTGGATCCCGAAGCTGACCGGCCTGGGGCTGCCGAGCCATCCGCCCCAGAAGACGTGCACGGGGACCTCCCAGAAGTGCCCGACGAGTGGCGCCTGCGGATCCGTCACGGCATGGCCGTTCCAGACGGTCAGGGCCGGGTCGGCCGCCATCGCCGTCTCCACGGTGACCAGCGCGTCTCCGTCGAGAAGCACCCGGCTGTCGAGCAGCAGGACCAGGCGGCCTGTCGCCTCCTGCATCCCCGCCCACCGGGCCAGGAACCGGCCCTTGTTCGACTGGCGGACGAGGTGGAGCGGCACCGGGAACGAGGCCGCCAGCTCGCGGACGAGCGCGTCGGTGCCGTCGGTCGACCCGTCGTCCACGACGACGACCTCGGCGCGCCATGACGTCCTGGCCAGGGCAGCCGCGCAGGCCGCCAGCGTCGAAGGCAGGTAGGGCTCACTCTGGTAACTGGGGATCACCACCGAGAGGTCCGGGGCAGGGCTAGGCACTCGGAACTCCCCTTCACGGCTGACAGACGGCCCCGCGTGCGGCGCGGAGCCCGCGGAAGTCTACCGGGGCACGGGAACGTCGAGCGGATCCGGGGGTCCCGGAACGTCACGGGAAGCGGCTGACCGCCCGAGAGAGGTACTCGTCGCTGCCGATGATCATGGCCCGCAACGCGTCCTCACCGTTCGCCTGCCAGTACGGCGCCCAGGTGGACAGTCCGGTGGGGTCCGCAGAACGCCCGAGGTAGATCCCGAAGGCCTCGTTCACGCGCCGCTGCGCGCTCTCCAGCGACCGCCACACCCCGTTGCTCACGATGCCTCGGCCGCGGCTCGGGATCTGGCTGACCCAGGAGCTGACCTCGGAGGCCGCCGGCGCCCGGCCGAGGATGTCCTGGTAGAGCCGTGCGACGTACGCCGGGTCGGTCCCGCCCGCACGGGCGTAGTACTCGTCGCTCTGGATCAGCTGGCCACGCAGGTCCTCCACCCGGAGGCGTCCGGACATGATCGCCTGGCTCCAGGTCGCCAGCCCGGTCGGGTCCGGGGTCCGGCCCAGGATCTGCGCGTAGGCCTCGACCACCCGCCGGTTGACGTACTCGGCGCTGTGCGCGATCTGGTCACCCAGCGCGCTCGCCCCGGTGCCCGCCATCAGTGCGGCGGTCCATGTCGACAGACCGGTCGGATCGACGGGCCGCTGCAGCATGTCGCTGTACAGCGCCTGCACCAGTGGCTCCGAGAACGCGATCTTGCTGGCGCGATCACGGATCCATGCGAGCGTCGAGTACGCCCCGTCGCCCGGGCACGAGGTGTAGTCGACATCACGGTGGCCCATCACGACGGGTTCCGTGACGGTCGTGCCCGTCGTGGTGGTCGGCCACCGCGACGTCTCGCCACCGTAGGTCGTGTAGGTCATCATCCCGCCCGGGTTGCGGCCGTACGCCGCGAGCCGCCAGCCGATGAGCTCGGCGAGCGCCTCCTGCGTCGCAGCGGAGGGGACGAGGCTGGTGTAGTCGCCGAGGATCGCCACGCCGAGCGTCCCGGTGTTGAAGCCGCCGGCGTGCACACCGATGACCGGCTCGGTCTCGCTGTTCGCCCGACCCTCGTAGATGTTTCCCCACTTGTCGACGACGAAGTTGTAACCGAGGTCGCACCAGCCGCGGACGTTGATGTGGTACGCCTGGTCGTTCCTGATCATCTGCTCGGCCTGCGCGACCGTGGTGTAGCTGTTGGTGTCGGCCGTGTGGTGGATCACGGCACCCACGAGCGTCGACGCCACGGCCGGTGTGCAGGCCTCCGGTGCCGCGCCCCACTGGTCCCGGCTGATGATGGTCGGCGCCGCCACGGCAGACGTCGCGAGAGCGGCCGCAGGTCGGGCGGACGGGGCGTGCGAGACGGCGCCCGAGGGCCTCCAGACGGCCGGCTGCGCCTGCGTCGTCGCGGCCTTGGACCCGACGAGCGCGACCTTCACATCGGTCATGGCAGCGGTGCTCTTCGCGGCGAAGCCGACCTGCACCGCGTCGACCGAGCCGATCCAGACGGAGTCGGTGCCGGACCTGCCGCGGGCGGCCTCGGCCGAGCCGGGATCCGGGGCGCTGTCAGGCTGCGGCACAGGCTGCCAGCTCGACCAGGTGTCGCCCACCTTCGTGCGGATCTGAGGCTGCAGCGTCGCGACGTCCTGGCCGGCCGGCCAGGTGATGCCGACCGTCTGGACCGACGTCGTGTCGATGGGAGCGGTCTCGACGACGCCGCTCGGGTCCTTCGCCGCCGCGACGACCGGCGCGGACGGCGCGACGGGCGGCGCATCGGACGAAGCGGCCGAGGGTGCGCCCGACGGGGACGCCGAGGGCGACGCCGTCGGTGACGCCGCGGCCGAGGGCGTCCCCGTGCCGGTCGAGCCTGCCGGGGACACGGCGACCGCCATCTGGTTCACCGTCACGGGGTCCGTCGGACCTCCTCCGCTGACTCCTTCGACGGTCGGCGCCGCGGGTGCCCCCTGCTCCAGCGCCCCGGCCGAGGACGGCGCCTGCCCTCCGGACGTGTGCTGCTGCCCGTCGACGATCGGCCCCGATACCAGGAGGGCCAGGGCCACGATGAGTGCGAACGGGACGACGGGCTGGTGCATGGCTGATCCTGACGATGGCCGGGGCGGTCACAAGGAGATTCGGTCGATCACCCGGTCGGGTCAAGGTTCCGCGCCAGCACTGTCTGAATCGTCCTGGAAAGTGAGGCGCCCGTCCTGGAGATGGAGGCGTCCGGACGGGACCGGCCGGATCGATAGACTCCACGCCGTCTCTGGCTCAGGAGGACCGCATGCGCATGCTCGTCACCGGCGGAGCCGGGTTCATCGGCTCCAACTTCGTCCACCACACGGTGCGCGAGCACCCGGACGTGCACATGACGGTGCTCGACGCGCTCACGTACGCGGGCGACGAGCGCAGCCTGGACCCCGTCGAGGGCAAGGTCGTCTTCGCCAAGGGCGACATCGCCGACCCCGACGTGGTGGACACCCTCGTCAAGGACGTCGACGTGGTGGTCCACTTCGCCGCCGAGTCGCACAACGACAACTCGCTGCACGACCCGTGGCCGTTCGTGCGCACCAACGTGATCGGCACCTACCAGCTGCTGGAGGCGGTGCGCCGCCACGGTGTGCGGTACCACCACATCTCCACCGACGAGGTGTACGGCGACCTCGAGCTGGACGACCCGGCGAAGTTCACGCCGGACACGCCGTACAACCCGTCCAGCCCGTACTCGTCCACGAAGGCGTCGTCCGACCTGCTGGTCCGCGCCTGGGCCCGCAGCTTCGGTGTGCAGGCGACGATCTCCAACTGCTCGAACAACTACGGGCCGTACCAGCACGTCGAGAAGTTCATCCCCCGGCAGATCACCAACGTGGTCGACGGCGTGCGGCCCAAGCTCTACGGCACCGGGGAGAACGTCCGGGACTGGATCCACGTGGACGACCACAACGCCGCGGTGTGGACCATCCTCGAGAAGGGCCGCATCGGGGAGACGTACCTGATCGGCGCGGACGGCGAGAAGGACAACAAGACGGTCATCGAGCTGATCCTCGAGCTGATGGGCCAGGAGCCGACCGCCTACGACCACGTCAACGACCGCCCCGGTCACGACCTGCGGTACGCGATCGACGCCTCGAAGCTGCGCGACGAGCTGGGCTGGCGACCGCAGTACACGACGTTCCGCGACGGCCTGGCCGCCACGATCGACTGGTACCGGGCGAACGAGGCCTGGTGGCGCCCGCAGAAGGACGCGACCGAGGCGAAGTACGCCCAGCTGGGGCGCTGATCTGCACAGATCCTCCACTGCGCCTGTCCGACCGCTCCGCCGCGCCCCCCGACGCCGCTCCTAGGATCGACCCGTGCCAGCCCGCCACCAGTCAGTGCCGCATGCGCAGCAGCCCCGCCATGCGCGCGGCCTGAAGAGCCACAACGCCGTACGAGGCGTCGCCCTCGCGGCGGTCGCGCTCGTCGTGTTCGGCGCGTCGAGCGCGGTGGCGGTCGCGCAGCGCCTGCAGAACAACATCACGACGGTCGACGTGAGCGGCCTCACGGGCCCGCGCCCGTCGTCGAAGGCCGTCGCCAAGCCCGGCGACCCGAACGCCGGCCAGCCGGTGAACATCCTGGTGATGGGCTCCGACACACGGGCCGGTGTCAACGCGTCGATCGGCGGCAACGACTCCGGGCAGCGGTCGGACACCGCGATCGTGGTGCACATCTCCGCGGACCGGTCCCGCGTCGAGCTCGTCTCGATCCCGCGCGACTCGCTGGTCAAGATCCCGGTGTGCCAGGCGACCAACGGCAAGTCGTCGCGGGCCAGCAGCAGCGCGATGTTCAACTCGGCGTTCGCCACCGGCTGGGACATGGGCGGCGACATGGCGTCGGCGGCCGCCTGCGCGATCAAGACCGTCCAGCAGAACACCGGCGTGGCGATCGACCACTTCGCGGTCGTGGACTTCGCGGGCTTCCAGGCGATGGTCAACGCGATCGGCGGTGTGCCGATGTGCATCCCGCACGCCCTGCACGACACGTACAGCGGTCTGAACCTCCCGGCTGGGCAGCAGGTGCTCAACGGCCAGCAGGCGCTGGAGCTGGCGCGCGCCCGGCACGGCAACGTCGGCGACGGCGGGGACCTGGACCGGATCGGCAACCAGCAGCGACTGATCCAGGCGATGGTGAACGAGGTCCTTTCCAAGAAGGTCCTGACCAACGTGCCGAACCTCGTCTCGTTCCTCTCCGCCGCGACGAGCTCGCTGACCACCGACTCCGGTCTGCAGCTGCAGAACCTGACCGGGCTGGCCTACAACCTGCGCAACATCAACCGCGACAACGTGGTGTTCATGACGATCCCCACGGGACCGGCGCCGAGCGACCCCAACCGGTTGGTGTGGACGTCGGCCGCGACTGCCATCTGGGCCAACATGGCGGCCGACAAACCGATCCTCCAGGAGGCGGCGCAGCCGACGCCGACGACGGCGAGCACGCCGGCCAAGACGAGCGCGGCGGGCGGCACCAAGGCGGGCACCACGACGCCACCGGCTGCCGCAGCGACCCCTGCCGCACCGGCACCGTCGGCGTCCAAGTCGGCCGGCCACGAGGCGTTCACCTCCGCGGACAACACCGGTTCGTGCTCCTGAGCCGTCGCCGGCCGTCCGCCTGGGGGCTCCGGTCGTGACGGCCGAGGCCTCGACGTACGCCGGGTGCGCCCCAGGGGCTCGGAGCTCAGGCCTGGAAGCCCGTCCGCTGCCGGCCGAGGGCACGGAGACGTTCGCCCTTGCGCTCGGCGACCTCCCGCAGGCCCTCCTGGAACGCCACCATCGCGGCCCGCAGGCGAGCGGCCTGCTCGTCGGCGCCGCTGGCGAGGATCCGGACCGCGAGCAGGCCGGCGTTCCGGGCGCCGCCGATCGACACGGTCGCCACGGGCACCCCGGCCGGCATCTGCACGATGGACAGCAGCGAGTCCATGCCGTCCAGGTGCGCCAGCGGCACCGGGACCCCGATCACGGGCAGGGCAGTGGCGGCCGCGAGCATCCCCGGCAGGTGCGCCGCGCCGCCGGCCCCCGCGACGATCACCCGAAGGCCTCGGTCCGCAGCCGTGCGGCCGTAGTGGAGCATCTTGTCTGGCTGACGGTGGGCCGACACCACGTCCACCTCGACCGGCACCTCGAACTCCGCGAGCGCAGCCGAGGCAGCCTCCATCACGGGCCAGTCCGAGTCGGAACCCATGACGATCCCGACGAGCGGCTGTGCTGGCATGGCGTCCTCCGGTGCGGTGCGTTCTGCTGCGGGCGGTCCCATGATGCCGCCCCGCCGCCGACGGGTGCCGCATCCGTCCTGGCCAGCCGGCCGGTCGCAGCCGCGCGGCGCGCCCGACTCGCCAGGTCGGAGCGGGGTCCGTTCCGTACGATCGACGAGCACCCGGCCCGACCGGTCGGGACCAGGGGCGGCACCGAGGAGGACCAGTGAGCAACGAGCGACGTGCGGCTGGGACGCCGCCACCGAGCTTCGACCCCGGTGCCCGGCGCCCTCGCCCCGATGGCGGGGAGGACTCGCCGATCGTCGTGGGCACGTCGCACCCGAGCCGCCCGGCGACGCCTCGCCGGCCCGTCCCGCCCGCGGCCGCACCACCGGCGGTCCCACCTGCAGCACCGCCGCGGCGCCAGTCACGACCCGCTGTCCCTGGTGCCGCACCGGCGGCCGAGCCGACGCCCACCCGCATCGACCGGGCCGTGCCGAACGCGGACCCGCGCCCGGGCCACGACGGCAGGCCTCCGGGCTCGACGCGCGCGATACCCGCACCGGTCCGACCGCCGGCGGCTGCTCGGCGGTCCGTCTCCTCCTCCGGCCGTCCCGTACCGCAGGTCGGCGCTGCCGCACCGGTGCGGAACGGTCAGACGGAACGGCCGGCGACAGGGCCGGGACCGGCGGGACGCACCCGAGTCCACCGTCGCCGTCGTGCCGTCGTCCTGACGCTCGTCCTGGTGCTGGTGCTGCTCCTGGCCTGGCCCGTTGGGCTGGCCATGTGGGCGAACGGCCGCCTGCACCACGTCTCCGCGCTGTCCGCAGCGGCGGCCACACCGGGGACCACCTACCTGCTCGCCGGCTCCGACCAGCGGCCGGCGGACATGCAGGACGGCACCGCCGGAGCGCGGTCCGACACCATCCTGCTGCTGCACGTGCCCACCAGCGGTCCGACCGCTCTGATCAGCATCCCGCGCGACAGCTACGTCCCCATCCCCGGGCACGGCTCCAACAAGATCAACGCCGCCTACTCCTGGGGTGGCCCCAAGCTGCTGGTCGCCACCGTGGAGAAGCTGACCGGGATGAAGGTGGACCACTACGTCGAGGTCGGGTTCGGCGGCATCGAGACCGTGGTGAACGCGGTCGGCGGCGTCCACCTGTGCTCCGACCTCAACGTCAACGACCAGCTGAGCGGGCTCGTGTGGACGCCGGGCTGCCGCACGGTCGACGGGACGACGGCGCTGGCCTTCTCGCGGATGCGCTACTCCGACCCGACCGGGGACGTCGGCCGGACGGCGCGCCAGCGGCAGGTGATCTCGGCGATCACCAAGGTCGCCGCCTCGCCGTCCGTCCTCCTGGCCCCGGGCAAGCAGGTGGCCCTTGTCCGGGCGGGCACGGACTCGCTGACGGTCGACGACGCCACCGGCGTGCTGGACCTCGGCCGCCTCGCGCTCGACTTCCGGGCCGCGACAGGCCCGAAGGGCATCACGGGCACGCCGCCGATCAAGAACCTCGACTACCGCCCCGGCAACGTGGGGGCGGCGGTGCAGCTCGACCCGGCGGCCACACCGACCTTCTTCGCCCAGATCAGGGACGGCAAGCTCCCGGCCGGCACCGTCGGAGGCACCCCGAAGTGAGGTGACCTCCCGCCTCAGACGCTGTCGCCGCGGATCAGGGCTGCGGCGCGGCGGGCCCGGTCGCGGACGTCCTCGAGGTCCTCGCCGCTGACGTTCACGTGGCCGAGCTTGCGTCCGGCACGCACCTCCTTGCCGTAGAGGTGCACCTTGGCCGCCGGGTCCGCCGCAGCGACCGCCGGCAGGGCGGCGGTGGGGTCGGGCAGCGAGGTACCGAGCACGTTGGCCATCACGGTCCAGCGAGCCCGTGGCGAGGGGTCGCCCAGAGGCAGGTCGAGAACGGCCCGCAGATGCTGCTCGAACTGGCTGGTCACCGCGCCGTCGATGGTCCAGTGGCCGCTGTTGTGCGGACGCATGGCGAGCTCGTTGACGAGAACGCGGGGCGGCCCACCGGCCTCGTCCGGCACCTCGAACAGCTCGACGGCGAGCACTCCCGTGACGTCGAGGCCTTCCGCGACGGCACGGGCGACGGCTTGGGCGCGCGCCTCGGTCGCCGGGTGGAGACCGGGAGCCGGTGCGGTCACCTCCGAGCAGACGCCGTCCACCTGGACGGACTCGACCACCGGCCAGCCGACCAGCTCGCCGGAGGGCCGCCGCGCCACCAGGGCAGCCAGCTCGCGGCTGAACGGCACCCGCTCCTCCACCAGCAGTGGTGCTCCGGAGCCGTCCGCCGCGGCCGCGAGCCAGTCGATCACCTCGTCCGCCGAGGAGACCACCCGGACGCCCTTGCCGTCGTACCCGCCGTGGGACGTCTTCACCACCCCGGTGCCGCCGTGGCCCTCGAGGAACTCCGTCAGCTCCAGCTCGGTGGAGACGGGCGCCCATTCCGGGCACGGGACCCCGAGTGCGGTGAGCCGTGACCGCATGACGATCTTGTCCTGCGCGTGCAGCAGCGCACCGGCGGACGGGTGCACCGCCACGCCACGCGCTGCCAGTGCGTCCAGCACGCTGTTCGGGACGTGCTCGTGCTCGAAGGTCAGCACGTCCGCACCCTCGGCGAGCTGTTCGAGGACGCCCGGCTCGCGTGGCATCCCCACCGGCGAGTCGACGACGACCTGCGCCGCGGACGACGTGGCCGACTCGACGAGGACGCGGAGGTGCAGGCCGAGCGCGGTCGCAGCCGGCGTCATCATGCGCGCCAGCTGGCCGCCACCGACCACCGCGACCACCGGAGGGCTGCCCACGGGGAATGTCACGGTGCAGGAGCGTAACTGCGCGGGCGTCGGCAAGGCCTCTCATGGGCGCAAACTGAGAACCGATGTGGGAGTGTGGTGGAGGTCGCACCGCTCGCCGATCCTTGCCCAGGCCGCGCTCAGGCTCCGGCGATATGGTTTCCGGGTGACAGCCGCAGACGAGACCCTCGTCCCCCATGCCCTGGACCGGGCCCACACCCGGGCCGTGGCCGAGGACGACGCTCTGCTGCTCGAGGAGCCGCTCTCCGGCCGCTTCACCGTGGGCGGCCGGCTGAACCTGGCCGCCCTGCGCGCGTGGCTCTGGGAGATGGCACGCTTCCTCGCCGTCGGCGGCCTCTCCTTCGTCGTCGATCTCGGCCTGTTCAACCTGCTGCTCTACGGCCCGGGTCACCTGCTGGGGCACAAGCCGCTGACCGCCAAGATCCTCTCGGTCACGCTGGCGACCCTGGTGTCCTGGGTGGGCAACCGGTACTGGACCTTCTCCGAGCACAGGACCAACCGCGGTGCGCGCGAGCTGGTCGTCTACGGCGCGATCAACGTCGTCGGCGCCCTGGTCCCCGTGGGGACGTTGGCGTTCTCGCGCTACACGCTGGCGCTCGCCGGTCCGCTTGCGGACAACGTCTCCACCGTCATCGGCATCGCTGCGGCGACCGTGCTGCGGTACGTCGGCTACAAGAAGTGGGTGTTCACGGGTTCCACGGCCGGCGCGAACGCGGTCGCCGAGACGGTCTGACCCCTCCATGGCAGGCCGCCACCTCGTGGCGGTACGGACGCAGTGACCCGTGCGGCATGCCGCTGCACCAGCGGTGCCGGTGGTCGACGGACGCGCCCGCGAGCCTGCGGTCAGCGCCGCCGGCGCTCTCCCTTGGAGGACACCGCGGCGCCGCGAGGCAGCACGACGTCGGGTGCGAGCGCCGCCGGTACTCCGGCCAGGAACAGGGCGAACACCGCGGGGCGTCGCTGCGCGAGCTCCAACCTGCCGCCGTCCGCGTTCACCAGGTCCCGGGCCAGCGCGAGCCCCAGACCGGTCCCGGCGCCGGACGTCACCTCGCGCTCGAAGATCCGCGGGGCGAGGTCGTCGGGCACGCCCTGACCCTCGTCGGCCACCTCGACCACCACCGCACCGGAGGGTCCACCGCTACGAGCCCGGACCGTCGTGGTGCCGGCGCCGTGCTTCAGCGAGTTCTCGATCAGGGTCGCGAGCACCTGGGCGAGTGCCCCCGGGGTGGCCAGCACCTGTGTGGTGCGGTCGACGTCGACGACGAGCTCGCGGTCCGCCACCGCGAAGGGACGCTCCCACTCCTCCTCCTGCTGGTGCACCACCTCCCACAGCACGACGGCCTCCGTGGTGCCGCCCTGCGCCTTGCGCGAGCGTGAGAGCAGGTCGTCGACGACGCGCACCAGCCGCTCGACCTGCTCGAGGCAGATCCGCGCCTCCTCCTTGACCTCGGGCTCGCCCGTGGTCAGCGTGATCTCCTCCAGCCGCATCGTGAGTGCCGTCAGCGGGGTCCGGAGCTGGTGCGACGCGTCCGACGCGAACTGCCGCTCGGCGGCCAGCCGACCGGCCATGCGGTCCGCGCTGCGCGCCAGCTCGGCGGCGACCAGGTCGATCTCCTCCACGCCGGACGGGTCGAGGTGCGGGCGCACCTGGCCGGAGCCGAGCTGCTCGGCCGACGCTGCCAGGTACACGAGTGGCGCCGCGAGGCGGTTCGCCTGCCAGATGGCCATCGCGATCCCCGCGGCGAACGCGACGACGGCTGCGACGACGACGAGGGCGATCACCCGCGCCGATCGCCAGAACACGTCCCACCAGGAGACGTACAACGCCACCGAGGCGCCGTCGCTGCTGGTCACGTCGACGGACAGGACTCGGCCGGACATCGTCGGACCGGCCGTGTACACGGAGCCGTCCGGACCGTGCACCACGACGGAGGAGGCGATGTCCCCGCCACCCCCGGTGTACGGCTCGAGCATCGTGTCCGTGAGGTCGATCTGCTGGTCGATCCGGAAGTCGACGGCCCGGGCTGCGGAGGTCGCACGGGCCTCGAGCCCACGCATCTCGCTCTCGCGCACCAGCTGTGCGCCGAGGAAGGCGAGCGGGAACCCCAGCAGCACCACCGCGACGGTGACCGCCGCGATCGTGGCCTGCAGGACGCGACGGCGCACCGGCTAGACCCGGTCGAGCGCGCTGGGTGCGGTCTCGAAGCGGAAGCCCATCCCCCGCACGGTGGTGATGTAGCGCGGCGCGTTGGCGTCGTCGCCGAGCTTGCGGCGCAGCCACGAGACGTGCATGTCGAGCGTCTTGGTCGAACCCGTCGGGTCCGACCCCCAGACCTCACGCATCAGGCCGTCACGGCCGACGACGGCACCGGCCGACCCGACCAGGACACGGAGGAGCTCGAACTCCTTGGCCGTCAGGTGCAGCTCCCGCTCTCCCTGGAACGCTCGGTGCGCAGTGACGTCGACCCGGACGTCCTGCGCGTGCAGCTCGTCGTCCTCCACGAGCTCCGCGCCGCTGCGCCGCAGGAGCGCACGAACGCGTGCGAGCAGCTCCGCGAGCCTGAACGGCTTGGTCACGTAGTCGTCCGCGCCGGCGTCGAGGCCGACGACGAGGTCCACCTCGTCGGCGCGTGCGGTGAGCACCAGCACCGGCGTGCTCAGCCCCTGGTGGCGGATGGCACGGGCGACGTCGAGGCCGTCCATGTCCGGGAGACCGAGGTCCAGCACGACCAGGTCCGCCGTCGGCGCACCGTCGATCGCGCCTTGACCGGTTCCTTGCACGTCCACGTCGTAACCTTCACGCCCGAGGGCCCGGGCCAAAGGTTCTGCAATCGCCGGATCGTCCTCCGCCAGCAGCACCTGGGTCATTGGCCCATGCTAGGTCACGAGCGGGTCTGCTCCGCCACCGGCGTGCAGGTGGGGCGGACTTTCGCACGGGCCCGAACCGACCGACGCCCCTGGGGATCGGCACGCGGCTCCGCGGACGGTCCGGGTGCCCCGACGGGTCGGTGTCTCGACGACAGGGTCGGCGCGTGCGTCTGACCGTCCTCCATGCCGACAAGGGTCTGAACCCGGTACGAGCGACCGACCTGGAGGTCCACGCAGGGACGTCGGTGGCGACGCTGCGCACGGAGGTCGCGCGGCTCACCGGCCGACCGGAATGGGCCTCCCTCAGGGCGACCCTGACGGCCGACGGCGTCCCCGTGGACGACTCGCACCCCGTCGGCCTCACCCCGGTCCTGCCGGGTGCTGTGCTGTCGGTCGGCGCTCCCAGCGCCGTGCCGCCGGAACGGCGCGTGCTGACGTGCGCCCGCCACCTGGCGGTCGTCGCCGGACCGGACTCCGGCACCGTGCTGCCGGTCGGGCTGGTGCGCAGCACCACCGTGGGCCCCGGCGAAGAGCTGGTGGTCCGGGACGACGTCTGGCAGTCGCCGCTGCGGCTCCGCGTGCGTGCGGCGCGCCGGCGGGGCACGCCCACCGGACGGCGGCACGGGCCCGTGGTGCTCGTGCGGACCACGGGTGACGCGGTCCTGGCGCGACGGGGGTCCACCCGCGCCCGGCGCCTGCCCCGTCGGCACTGGGCACGCTGGCCGCTCGGGGCCGCGGTGCACGTCGGGGACAGCGTCCTCGAGCTGCGGGACGTCGCCGCGCCGCCGGGATCCGGTGCACCGCCGATCCAGCACACCGCCCCGCACGGTCCGGGACGCACCGCGGAACCGAGGGGCCGACGCGGCCGACGCGGCGGCGGGTTCGCGGCGATGGCGGCGTCGACCGTGGGCACCACCGTGACCGGCGTCGTCCTCGCGGTCGCCGTGCACCAACCTCTGCTCGCCCTGACGAGCCTCACCGGACCGCTCCTGTGGTGGGCGAACCGACGGACGGTGCCGGCGGCACCGGCATCGCCGGAGAACGCGGTGGACGGCGGACCGCCCGACATCGCGTCCCTGCGCCTCGCCGTGGCGCTCGGCGCGCCCGGGACCGATCTGACGGTTCCGGCGCCGTGGGACGACGACGGCTGCCTCGCGGTGGTCGGTGCGGAGGAGCCCGTCCTGGCGGCGGCGCGGGCCATCGTGCTGGGCGAGCTCGGCAGCCGTGGGGCGTGCAGCGTCACGGTCCGCGGTCGCCATGTGTCCGACTGGGCCTGGCTGGTCTGGAGCGGTGCTGCCTCCCACGCGCTCCCCGGCACGGGCACGTCCGGGACCCGCACGGGCCCGTCGCCGCGGGCACTGGTCGTGGTGGACGGCGGCGAGAGTGCCGCGGAGGTGACGCGGTGGCGCGCTCACGCTCCGGCGACGCAGCGGCTGCTCTGGGTGGGCAGAGGAAGCGCCGCTGCGCCGGCGTGGTGCCGGAACGTGCTGACCGTGACGGCCGCCGGTTCCGTGCTGCGATCGGGCGACGAAGCTCCACGGGTCGTGCCGAGCGTGGGGGTCCGGGCCGACGTCGCACAGGCGCACGCGCGAGCACTGGGCCGCGCGATGCAGGCACCGGGCGCAGCGGTCGCCGAGCCGTCGACCGCCGTCGACGGCATCCGGCTCAGCAGTTGCCCCGACGCGACAGCGCTCGTGGACCTGCCCGGGACGCCCGCGGCGGAGCCGTCAGCGGTCGCGGCGGCCTGGTCGGCACCGCCGCCCGGGCTGAGGACCCCTTTCGGGGAGGGGCCGGACGGCCGCGCCGTGTGGCTCGACCTGGTCCGCGACGGACCCCACGCCGTGGTGGCCGGCACCACCGGTGCGGGCAAGTCCGAGCTGCTGACCACGCTCGTGCTCGGACTGGCCCTGACGTACCCACCCCGGCGCCTGGCCGTCCTGCTCGTCGACTTCAAGGGCGGCACGGGCCTGCCGGGACTCACCACGCTGCCGCACGTGGTCGGTCGGCTCTCGGACCTGGACGCGGCCGGCGCGCGGCGCGTGCTGCTCGGCCTGGGGGCGGAGCTGCGGCGCCGCGAGCGGATCGTGGCCCGCGCCGGGGTGCGTGACGTCGAGGAGCTGCAGCCCGCCGCCGGCTGCCCGGTCCCGCCGCGGCTGCTCGTGGTGATCGACGAGTTCCGCGCACTGGCCGACGACCTGCCGGAGCTCGTGCCCGGGCTCGCACGGGCCGCCGCGCAGGGCCGCTCGCTCGGGGTGCACCTGGTGCTGGCGACCCAGCGCCCCGCGGGTGCCGTGCCGGCGGAGCTGCGGGCCAACGTCTCGCTCCGGGTGGCGCTCCGGGTGGTCGACGCCGCCGACTCCGTGGACCTGGTCGGCGTCCCGGATGCGGCCCGGATCGATTCCGGCACGCCGGGTCGGTGCGTCCTCGTCCGTGGGGGTGGTGCCGCGGAGGCCGTCCAGGTCGCACGGGCCGGCGCCTCCGGGCGACACCGCCGCGTCCAGCTCGCGAGGCCCGCGGCGGAAGAGGTCGGCGCCGGGCCCACGGGACCCGCGTGGACGCCTCTCGCGCGGGAAGCCGGAACGGCGCCCGACCCGGTCGCCTGCTGGGTCGCCGCCGTCAGGGCTGCCGCGGTCGACATGCCTCCTCCCGACGTCCCCTGGCTTCCCGAGCTGCCCGAACGCGTCGCCCTCGCCGACCTGGCCCCCGGCCCTGGACTGGCGCTCGCGTTGGCAGACGTGTCGGAGGAGCAGCGTCGGACGACCGTCCGCTGGCGGCCGGACGACGGCCACCTCCTCGTGCTGGGCGGGCCGCGCTCCGGGCGCAGCACGACGCTGGTCGCCGTCGGCCGGCAGGCTCTCGTCTCGGGCAGGGACGTGCACGCCCTGGGCCTGCCACCGTCCGCGGTCGAAGCGCTGCGAGGGGCGGTCCCGGAGGGGCTCGGCACGGTGGCCGCGGTCGACGACGTGGTGACGGTCGCTCGGCTGCTGGACTCCCTGACGCGGGGACTTCCGGCGTCCGGACGTCCGGTGCTGCTGGTCGACGGGCTCGACGGGGCGCTCGACCACCTCGCCTCGGTGGCGCGCGGTGCCGGGGTACAGCTGCTCACCTCGCTCTGGGAGCGCTCGGACCCACCGGTCTGCGTGGCGGCGAGCGCGCCGGTGTCGCCGCTGACCAGCCGGCTGCTCGGCGCCTTCCCCGACCGCCTGGTCCTGGGAGTCGCCGATCCGACGCTCGACGCGCTGGCGGGTGTCCCCCCGGCACTCAGCGCGCCGCGCCTCGCGCCGGGCAGGGCGGTCCACGTCCGCGCCGCCGGAGCCCTCCTGTGCCAGGTCGCCCTCCCCGACGCCGTCCAGGCGACGCCGCCCGCACAACGGCGGCATGGCCCTCTGCGGCTCTGTGCGCCCCCGAGCATCGCACCTTGGAGCGGCGCACCGGCGCGTCTGACCGCGGACTGCCGCCTGCACCTCCCGCTCGGCCTGGGCGCGGACGGGCACGGCGTCGTCGAGGTCGACCTGACCGACTCGCTGCTGGTCGCCGGGCCCGCCGGTTCTGGGCGCAGCACCGCTCTGGTGGGCATAGCGAGAGCCCTGGAGCACCTCGGCATCGCCACGTGCGGAGCGGCGGAGCTGCTCGATACCTCCTCCGGCGCGCCACCGGGACGGCTGCTCGAGACGCTCCGTCCGGGTGGTGAGGTGGTGCTCGTCCTCGACGACCTCGACGACCTCGAGCGGATGGACGCTCACCTCGCCCAGGAGCTCGCCGAACGGCTTGGTGCGCAGCGTCGCGCGGCCGGCGGGGCACCGCTGCTCCGCGTGGTGGCGGCGACGTCGACCGCGCACGCCGTCGCCAGCTACCGCGGGCTGGTCCCGACGATGCTGCGTTCCCGCCGCCTCGTCGTCCTCGATCCGCGGGAGCCCGGTTCCCTCGACCTCATCGGTTCGCAGGCACGCTGGCTCGTCGACCCCGTCGGAGGACGACCCGGGCGCGGGGTCCTGCGCCGGGACGGGGACGTCGCTCCTGTTCAGCTCTGGGGCCCGCACGCCGACTGACCGGCGACGCTCAGCGCCGCCCGTCCTGACCGGCCGCCGGGCGCGGAGGGCTCGTGCGGTCGGTCCAGGACACCACGGACCGCTGCAGCAGGAACGCGACCACGAGGACCCCGAGAGCGACTCCGACGGCGGGCCACGGCGCCGGCGCGGTGCGCCATGAGGCCACCGCCATGGCGGCGATCAGCACGTGCACGGTGATCACCGGGCTGCGCGCCCACCGCCGCCCGGCCAGCAGCGCCCGACCGGCGGCGGCGAGGACCGCGGCCAGACCGGCCGCGAGGACGGCGAGCGCCACCGATGCGGCAGCGAGCTCGGTCCCGCGCACCACCACGACGACCAGGGCGACCACGGCGGCTGCCGCGCCGAGCGCCTCCACCCAGACGGCCACCACGACCGCCCACACCAGCCGGGGCCTGCCGGCGGCCTCGTCGGACTGCCATGGGGTACGACGTCCCGACGGCGAGGACCCGGAGGGCCGCGACCCCGTCGAGCGGGCGTCCGAGGAGGGTGGCACGGCGACGACCCTACGGCCCCCGGGGCCGTATAGCAGATCCCCGACGTGGCGATGACCAGACCGTCACCAGAGTGCCTAGGTCCTTTGTCCTACGTTCACTAGCCGGCAACCTTCGCCCACCGGCGTGACCTGGCCCACATCGCCTCGACGCCACGGTCGGGCGGGTCGCGATCGCTGCGGCACCCCTGGTCAGCGCCCTGATTTGGAAATTCATGGGCTGACCTGGACGAACGTCCGGACCTGCCCCCACCCGGCGCCGTCCCGTCCGCTCAGCACGTGCACAGGTGTGACGAACGCCTCACTCGTCACAGGGTCGAAACGTTCCCGTAACCCTTGTGCGGGCCCGCCGCGGATGTGAACCTTGACGCAGCAAGTCATCCCACCCCCAATTTCTCGCGGCCGTCCGCCATGCCCCCGACCGGGCAGCCGGACCGTCGTGTGCCAAGGAGATGTCATGGACTGGCGCCACCGCGCAGCGTGCCTCGACGAGGACCCCGAGCTCTTCTTCCCGATCGGCAACACCGGCCCCGCGCTCGTGCAGATCGAGGAGGCCAAGGCGGTCTGCCGTCGCTGCGAGGTCGTGGACACCTGCCTGAAGTGGGCGATCGAGACCGGTCAGGACGCCGGTGTCTGGGGCGGTCTGTCCGAGGACGAGCGCCGGGCCCTCAAGCGCCGCACCGCACGCCAGCGCCGCGCCAGCTGAGCCGAGCGCCGCACCCCGTCAGCCCGCCCGCGTCGGCGTCCCGCGCGGATTGACCGCAGGCGGCCGCTGCTTCGCACCCGATCGAGCCTCAGGACCGGCCGCCTACTGGCGAGCCGGTCCTGCTGCTCTCCGGGCAGCACCGCACGTCAGGCCACCGTGGCCGCATCCCGGTTGACCCGCAGCCGAGCCTCGAGCTCGACGCTGGTGCCGCCGCCGGGCCGCGGACGCCAGGCGATGGACCCCCGCAGCTCGTTGCGCACCAGCGTCGACACGATCTGCGTTCCGAGCCCGCTGCCGGCCCCCTTCTCGCTCGGGACGCCGGCACCGTCGTCGGCCACCGTCACGTGCAGCAGGTCGCCGGCCCGCTCTGCGGTGATCTCCACGGTCCCCACCGCGCGGCCGCTGAACCCGTGCTCGACGGCGTTGGTCACCAGCTCGGTCAGCACCAGGGCGAGCGCCGTCGCGTCCTCGGCCCGGACCAGACCGAAGGAGCCGTGCACCCGCGTCCGCACGTGCGCACCGTCCTGCGTCGCCACGTCGGCCGCGAGGCGGAGGCTGCGCCCGATCAGGTCGTCGAACGGCACCGTCTCGTCGAGCGTCTGGGACAGCGTCTCGTGGACCAGGGCGATGGTGGCGACACGGCGCTCCGCCTCGCCGAGCGCCTCCCGCGCCTCGTCGCTGCCGACCCGCCGGGACTGCAGCCGCAGCAGCGCCGCGACGGTCTGCAGGTTGTTCTTCACCCGGTGGTGGATCTCCCGGATCGTCGCGTCCTTGGTGATCAGCTCCCGTTCCCGGCGGCGCAGCTCGGACACGTCCCGGCACAGCAGCACGGCGCCGACGCGCTCGGTGCCCTCCGTCAACGGCACGGCGCGCAACGAGAGCGCCACACCCCGCGTCTCGACGTCCACCCGCCACGGCGCACGGCCCATCAGCACCAGGGGCAGCGACTCGTCGACCGTGGCGTCGGCGTCCAGCAGGTCGGTGGTCACCTCGATCAGGGAACGCCCGACGAGGTCGCCCAGCGCGCCCAGCCGGTGGAAGCACGAGAGCGCGTTCGGGCTGGCGTAGAGCACCTCGCCCTCGCCGTTGAGCCGGATGAGACCGTCGGCCACGCGAGGTGCGCCGCGGCGAGGGCCGGTCGGCGCGTCCGCAGCGGGGAACTCGCCGCGCGCCACCATCCCGAGCAGGTCGTCGGCGGCCTCGACGAAGTTGAGCTCGAGCCGGCTCGGTGTCCGCGCGCCGCCCAGGTTGGTCTGGCGGGCCAGCACCGCGACCGCCCGTCCCTTGCGGACCACCGGCACGGCTTCCTCCCGCACGGCGTACTCGCCGAACCAGCGAGGCTCGCGCGACCGCTGCGACCGCTGCTCGTCGAGGGCCCGGAGCAGCTGCGCCCGCTGCCCCTCGGGCACCAGGGAGCCCACCACGTCGTCGTAGTGCACCGTCGCGGCGGTCGACGGGCGCACCTGGGCGACCGCGACGAAGTCGCCGTCGGCGGTGGGCAGCCACAGCACCAGGTCGGCGAACGCGAGGTCGGAGATCACCTGCCAGTCCCCGACCAGCAGGTGCAGCCACTCCAGGTCAGCCGGCTCGAGGCTGCCGTGCTTGTCGGCGAGCGTGCTCAGGGTTGACACCGGACCAGGGTAGGCGGCGAACGACCCGCCGCCGTGACCCGCGGCGGGATACCCTCACCCTCACCGACAAGCGCCCAGCGTCCCGCGGGCGCGGGTGGTGACGGACCCCCTCCGAGGAGGCTCACCGTGCAGCTGCGCGTGACCCTGGACCTGCCCACCGACCTCGCCGGCGCGGGTCGGATGCTCGCGGACCCCGGCTACGTGCGCGCCAAGGTCGCCGCGACCGGGGACCCCGACGGTGAGGTGGTGGTGGCCGGCTCACCGGCGGACGGGTTCACGGTCACGACGCGACGCTCGCTGCCGACGGACCAGATCCCGGCACAGCTGCGGTCCTTCGTCGGGGCGCGGATCGACGTGCGACAGGTCGAGGCGTGGGACGAGCCCGACGAGGACGGCCGCCACGGGACCGTGGTGGTCGAGGTGGTCGGGGCGCCGGTGCGGCTGACGGGGCGCACCAGCCTGCGTGCCGTGACGCCGTACAGCTGCACACTGACCTACGACGGTGAGCTGAGGGCCGCGGTGCCCCTGTTCGGCGCCGCGGTGGAGAAGGCGGCAGCAGGCGCCGTCCGGGACGCACTCGAGGCCGAGCAGGCCATCGCGGCTCGGTGGCTCGCGGAGAACGCGCACTAGGGCGGACGAGGCGGGAAGCCCCGCCGGATCAGCTCGAGGCCCGGACCACCAGGGTCGCCGGGAACACCTCGGGCTCCCGGGGCGGTCCGCCCGCGAGCAGCTCCAGCAACCGCTCGCCGGCAGCCCGCGCCATCGCCACCGCGGGCTGAACGACCGTCGTCAACGGCGGGTGCGCGGTGGCCGCGACCCCCAGGTCGTCGTACCCGACGACCGCCACGTCCTCCGGTACGCGCTTCCCCCGCGCGGCCAGCGCAGCCATGGCCCCGACGGCGATGAGGTCGGACGCGGCCACGATGCCGTCGACGTCCGGGTGCTCGTCCAGCAGTCGGTGCGTCGCCGCCTGTCCGCCCGCGAGCGTGAAGTCGGCGTGCACGATCGCGTTCACCGGCCGGCCCTTCTCGGTCAGCGCCTGCCGCCAGCCCGCGAGCCGGTCGACCCCCGCCGACATGTCCGGCGGCCCCGCGATCATCGCGATCCGCCGCCGGCCGGTGTCGATGAGGTGGCGGGTCGCCTGGACCGAACCGTCGACGTTGTCCGTGTCGACGTACTGCTCGAGCCCGGTCGAGGCGCCGACCAGCGGCCGGCCGACGAACACGAGCGGTTGGGGCAGCTGCGCCAGGACGGCATCGAGGTCTCCCCCGCGGTGGTGGGAGACGACGATGGCACCGTCGACGTGACCGCCCTGCAGGAACCGCAACGTCCGCTCGGACTGCCCCGGCCGCGCGATCACCAGCACCACCTGCACGTCGGAGTCGGCGAGCGAGCTCGACAGCCCCTGGAGCACGGCCAGCACGAACGGGTCCGACAGCGCCAGCTCGTCGGGCTCGGGCACCACCAGCGCGATCGAGTCGGTGCGGCGCGTCACCAACGACCGTGCCGCACGGTTCGGCGAGTAGCCGAGGTCCAGCACGGCGGCGTTGACCGCGGCCAGGGCCGCGGGCGAGACGCGATCGCCACCGTTGATCGCCCGTGACGCCGTGGACCGGGAGACGCCCGCCCGTGCCGCGACCTCCTCGAGGGTGGGAGGGACCCCGGCGACCCCACCGTGCTGGTGCGTCTGGCGGGGCCGCCCGTCCCTCAGCCGGACGGTGCTCAGCCCTTCACCGCTCCCTGCATGATGCCCGACACCAGCTGGCGACCGGCCAGGATGAACATCACGAGCAACGGGAGCACGGAGACGAACACACCGGCCATCACCTGCGAGTAGTCGGCGTAGTAGTGGGCCTGGAGCATCTTCAGCGCCACCGGCAGCGTGGTCCTCCCGGGCACCGCACCGAGCACGACCAGGGGCCAGAAGTAGTTCGTCCAGTTGGCGACGAACGCGAACAGGCCGAGCATCGTGGCAGCAGGACGAGCCGCGGGGAGCGCGATCGACCAGAAGGTGCGGAACATCGAGGCACCGTCGACGCGTGCGGCCTCGATCAGCTCGTACGGCAGCGCGCCCTCGAGGTACTGGGTCATCCAGAACACGCCGAACGCCGTGACGAGCGCCGGGAGGATGACCGCCGGCAGCTTGCCGATGAGGTGCAGCTGCTTCATCACCAGGAACAGCGGCACCACACCGAGCTGGGTGGGGATCGCCGTGGTGGCGATGACGAAGACCAGCAGCGGCCCGCGGCCGCGGAACCGCAGCTTGGCGAACGAGTAGCCCGCGAGGGTGGAGAACAGCACCACGGACACGGCCGTGACGGTCGACACGATGATCGAGTTCACCAGTGCGGACCAGAACCCGATGTCGGAGTTGATGACCGAGAGCATGTTCTCGAAGAGGTGCGATCCCGGGACCAGCGACGGGATCGGGTGACGTGCCACGTCCTCCTTGGTGGAGGACGCGATCAGGAACGCGTAGTACAGCGGGTAGATCGCGATCAGCAGCACGATCGTGAGGATCGTGTAGGTCAGCCAGCGAGGCCGCCGCTCGGCGCCGGATCCTCGGTGGTTCTGGCGACGAGCCGCCGCCCTGGCCGCACCGCGGCCGGCGAACTGCTCGATCGAGGGGATGGACGGCGCGCTCATGACCGGACCTTCCGTGCCCGGCGCACGGCGCCGGAGTCGGACGCGATCCGGTTGGTGAACCAGTAGTTCACCAACGAGATCGCGAGGATGACGAGGAACAGCAGCCACGCGACCGCAGCCGACCGCCCGAGGTTGTTCTGGCTGCCCCAGCCCAGCTGGTACAGGTACATGGTCACCGTGACGAACTGGCCGTCGGCGCCGCCGGCGGTGGTCGCGGAGTTCTGCTGGTCGAACATCGTCGGCTCGTCGAAGATCTGCAGGCCGCCGATGGTCGACGTGATGATGACGAAGATCAGGGTCGGCCGGATCATCGGGATCGTCACCGAGAAGAACTGCCGCACCCGGGAGGCGCCGTCGATGATGGCCGCCTCGAAGATGTCGTTGGGGATGGCCTGCATCGCGGCCAGGATGACCAGCGTGTTGTACCCGGTCCACCGGTAGTTGACCATGTTGGCGATCGCCAGGTGGCTCGCCAGCACGTTGGAGTGCCAGCCGACAGGGCTGATGCCGACCTTGGAGAGGATCGCGTTCATCATGCCGGACTGGTCGGAGAAGATCTGGCCGAAGATCATCGCGACGGCGACCGGTGCGACCACGTAGGGCACCAGGACGCCCATCCGCCAGAACGTACGAGCGCGCAGGTTCGCGTTGAGCACGGCGGCGATGACCAGGGCGATGATGATCTGCGGGATCGTCGACAGCGCAAAGATGCTGAAAGTGTTCCGCAGCGCCTTCCAGAAGAAGGGCTGGTGCAGCACGTCGACGTAGTTCTTGAGCCCGACGAACGGACCCTCACCGGTCAGCAGGTTCCACTTGTGGAGCGAGACGACCGCCGTGTAGAGCAGCGGGAAGAGGCCGGTGATGGCGAACAGGACGAAGAACGGCGAGATGTACAGGTAGGGCGACACCTTGACGTCCCAGCGGCCGAGCCGCTGACGCATGCCGATCCGGCGGCGAGGCCGTACGTCGCGCGGGCGCGTCGGCAACTCAGTGATGGTGACCATGGGAGCAACTCCTCGTCCGACTTGACTGCGGGTGCGCGGGCGACCAGCGGGGTCGGGACGGCGACGCCCCGACCCCGCTGGTCATACCGTTGTCAGCCGAGCTGCTTGACGGCGTCGAGGAACTTCTGCCACGAGGCCGCGGCGTTGTCCGTCTTGTCGACGTCGACCCGGGTCAGCGCCTTTCCGAACTGGTCGTTGATGTCGAAGTAGTGCGAACCGCGGTACGGCTGCTTCGAGACGGCCGAGAACCGGTTGGAGAAGATCTGGCCGGTCGGGGCGTTGTTGAAGTAGGTGTCCGTCTTCGCGGTGACCGTGGCGTCCTTGACGGCGTCGGTCTGGCTCGGGAAGTTGCCGAACTTGACGAACACCTTCGCGGCCTGGGCCGGGGCGGTCAGCCAGTCGGCGAGCGCCTTGGCCTCCGTGACGTTCTTGCCCTTGGCCGGGACCAGCAGGAACGAGCCGCCCCAGTTGGAGGAACCGCCGGGCAGGACGTCGGCGATGTCCCAGTTCTTCTGGTCGGGAGCGTCACCGGCGATGATCTGCGTCATCCACGCGGGGCACATGACCGTGGCGAACTTGTCGGAGGCGAAGGCCTTCGTCCAGTCGTCGGTCCACTGGGCGAGGTGCGCGGACTGGTCGGTGTGCGAGGTCAGCATGGTGAAGACCTTGCTGGCGTTCGAGTCCGACTTGCCGACGGTGATGGAGTCGTCCGACTTGGACTCGAACGGCTCAGCCTGCTGGTTGTTCGCCACCTGGGCGAGGGCCCCGAGGGAGTCGAACCAGGCAGCCCCGGTGTTGGCGGCCATGAACTTCTGGCCGGTGGCGAAGTACTGGTCCCACGTCGCGCTGGAGCCGCCGAGCAGCGTCGCGACCTGGGCGCGGTCGGTCGGCAGGCCGGCCTTCTGGAACAGGTCCTTGCGGTAGCAGACGCCCTGCGGGCCGGAGTCGGTACCGAGGCCGATCAGCTTGCCGGACGCGTCGGTGGCCTGGGCCATCTTCCAGTCGGGCCAGCGCTTGGCGTTGTCCGTCGTCTTGACGTCGGCGAAGAAGTCGGAGGACTTCAGCAGCTCGGGCATCCAGTCGACGTCCGCGGCGACGATGTCGTCGGTGACGGTGCTGGTCGCGATGGAGTTCTTGACGGAGGCGCGCGCGTCGTCGGACTTGGCCGCCTTGTCGCTGACGATCGTGACGTTCGGGTGGTCCTTCATGTACTCGGTGAAGAGGTCGGCGTAGCCGAACTCGTTGAAGGTCTGCACCTTCAGGGTGACCTTGCCGCCGGACGACGCCGTGCTCGCGCTGTTGCTGCTGCTGCCCGTCGAGCATCCGGTCACCGCCAGGGCGATGCCGGTCAGGCCTGCGGCCGCGGCCCACACCGTGCGTGACTTGTGCACTGCTGACTCCCTCGTCGTCTTGACGGCAGCTCTGCCGTCAACCGGTCGTCGTCCGCACCACCCGGCGCGGACGAGGGCTGATGCCCCGTGGACTCGCTCCCACCACCTTGCGGGAGCGTTCCCACGCGCTGCCGGAACCCTCTTGCGTCCCCCGGGGGCTGTCAAGCAGGGATCAGGTGACGTTGCGGCGTGGGAACGCATCCATGCAGGTCAGGGGCTTGCACGACCGGCTGGCGTTACCGAATCGTTAGCCCTCCGCAGCCGCGCGGAGACCCGGCACGCCAGCCCGGGACCCCATTTTCGTAGGAGCGCTTCCAAGGTGACCGAGGAGAGCGCTCCCAAACCGGAGCCGCGCCGGCGGTCCGTCCCGGCACGCGCCGCGCCCGGTGCCCATGGCGCGCAGAACGAGACGCGGGCGGCCCGGATGTGGATCGACGGGCGCGCCGCGCTAGGTTCCAGACCAGGAGGGTGTCCTGACCGGGACGGATCTCGTCCCGGCTCATCCCCAGGCAGTGGAGGAGGCAGCATGGCCGACCGCCTCGTGCGCGGCGTGGATGCCGCGCGCCCGGCCGTCCCCACGCTCGAGCAGGTCGCCGCGAAAGCCGGCGTGTCCCGGTCCACGGCGTCGCGGGCGATCAACGGAGGGCTGCGGGTCTCCCCCGAGGCCCTGCTGGCGGTCGAGGCGGCCGTGGCGGACCTCGGCTACTCCCCCAACCGGGCCGCGCGGTCGCTGGTCACGCGACGGACGGACTCGATCGCCCTCGTCGTGCCGGAGCCGGACGAGCGGGTGCTGTCCGACCCGTTCTTCGCGGGCACCCTGAACGGTCTGGCGAGCGCGCTGGCGGACACCGAGATCCAGGTGGTGCTCGTCATCGCCCGTCCCGGGCAGAACGAGCGGACGGTCCGATACCTGCGCAACGGCCACGTGGACGGCGCCATCGTGGTGTCGCACCACCGCGACGACACCCTGGACCGGGCCCTCGTCGAGCTCCGGCTGCCGAGCGTGTTCGTCGGGCGACCGCTGTCCGCGACGCCCGAGGTGGACTCCCGGCTGCAGTACGTCGACACCGACAACGTGCAGGGCGGCCGGATGGCCACGCAGCACCTCCTGGACCGGGGCTGCCGGCGGATCGGCACGATCGCCGGACCCGAGGACATGTCCGCCGGCATCGACCGCCTCATCGGCTGGCGGCAGGCGATGACCGCCGCCGGCCAGCGCGACGACGCCGTGGTGCACGGCGACTTCACCATCGTCTCCGGCGCCGAGGCGGCCCGGCGGCTGCTCACCGAGTACCCGGACGTCGACGGCATCTTCATCGCGTCGGACCTGATGGCGGCCGGTGCGCTGCCCGTGCTGGCGGAGCTCGGCCGGGAGGTGCCCCAGGACGTCGCCGTGGTGGGCTACGACAACCTCGGGGTCGCGGCCTCGACCCAGCCGCCGCTGACGTCGGTGATCCAGCCGGTCGTCGCGATGGCGCGGGCGGCCGGCCTGCGCCTCCTGGACCAGCTGCAGGGCGCGACGCCCACGCCGCCGCTGATCTTCGCCCCCGAGCTGGTGGTGCGCGCCTCGGCGTAGGCAACCGGCCCGGTCAGCAGGTGGGTGGCATCGTGGCCCCATGAACCCCTCTCCCTCTCCGCTCGCGACGGCGCGAGCGCAGCTGGCGACAGCCGTGCAGATCCTCGGGTACGACGACGGCATGCACGCCGTCCTGCGCCAACCCCGGCGCGAGCTGCACGTGGCCGTGCCGCTGCGCCGTGACGACGGCCACGTCGAGCTGCTGCACGGCTACCGCGTGCAGCACAACATCTCCCGCGGGCCCGGCAAGGGCGGACTGAGGTACGCGCCGAGCGTCGACATCGACGAGGTCCGGGCGCTCGCGATGTGGATGACCTGGAAGTGTGCCGTCGTCGAGCTGCCGTACGGCGGCGCGAAGGGCGGTGTCACCATCGACCCGCGGGCCTACTCCTCCTCCGAGCTGGAGCGGGTCACCCGCCGCTACACCAGCGAGATCATGCCCATGATCGGTCCCGAGCGCGACGTCATGGCGCCGGACATCGGGACGGACGAGCAGATCATGGCCTGGGTGATGGACACCTACTCGGTCAACCGCGGGTTCACCATCCCGGCCGTCACCACCGGCAAGCCGCTGGCCGTCGGCGGGTCGCTCGGCCGGGCGACGGCCACCTCACGCGGGGTGCTGCACGCCGCGACCGCGACCCTGCGCGACGCCGGCGTGCGTCTGGACGAGGTCAGCGCGGCGATCCAGGGCTTCGGCAAGGTGGGCGGTCCGCTGGCCCGCTTTCTGCACGAGAAGGGCTGCCGCGTCGTCGCGGTGGGAGACGAGCGAGGCGCGATCGTCCGGTCCGACGGGCTGGACGTCGCGGCGCTGTCGGCACACGTGGCGCGCACCGGGTCCGTGGTCGGGTTCGCCGACGCCGATCCGCTCGACCCCGCGGAGCTGCTGGCGCTCGACGTCGACGTGCTGTTCCCGGCCGCCGTCGAGGGTGTGCTGGACGAGGAGAGCGCCGCACGGGTCAAGGCGCGGTGGGTCGTCGAGGCCGCGAACGGGCCGACGACGACGGAGGGTGACCGCGTGCTGGCCGATCGCGGCGTGGTGGTGGTGCCGGACATCCTCGCCAACGCCGGCGGCGTGGTCGTCTCCTACTTCGAGTGGGTGCAGGCGAACCAGGCGTACTGGTGGACCGAGCGGGAGATCGAGGAGCGCCTGGAGCACCGCATGCTCGAGGCCTACGCCGCCGTGTCCCAGGTGTCCCGTGCCGAGGGCATCTCGCTGCGGGACGCCGCCCTGGTGATCGGTGTGCGCCGGGTGGCCGAGGCGCACCTGATCCGCGGCCTGTACCCCTGACCGGGGACGCAGGTCAGACGAGGACGACGGACGGGTCGGCGCGCGCCAGCAGCGCGGTCGACCCGTCGTCGGCCGCGAGCCGCAGGCGGTCCTCGTCGACCGTCACCTGCAACGGCTCGCGGAGCAGGGCGACGAGGGCCTGCTCGGTCGCCATCGGCTCGGGGTCGCCGGCGAGCAGCGTGGAGACGAGCGGGCCCAGCTGCAGCCGGCCGTCCTCGAGCGTCCACGTGCCGCGGACGCTGTTCACACCCGCCATCCCGTACACCTGACCGTCACCGTCGAAGGTCAGGTGCACGGGGCCTCGCGGTCCGGCGGCGGGCGACGAGTCGTCCAGCTCCACCAGCGTCCACGTGCCACGCAGGTCGATGGTCATGCGCCGATCATGGACCGCCGCGGGCGCATGCGCACCGGCGTGCCGCCGAGACCGCCGATCAGCGGAGGGGCCGCTTGTCCGCCCAGTCGGCGAGCGCGGTGCGGGGTCCGGTGAAGAACGGGATCTCCTCGCGCACGTGCAGCCGGGCGTCCACCCCGCGCAACGTGCGCATCAGGTCGACGATCCGGTGCAGCTCCGGCGCCTCGAACGCGAGCAGGAACTCGTAGTCCGACAGGGCGAACGTCGCGACGGTGTTGGCCCGCACGTCCGGGAAGGGGGCGGCGGCGCGGCCGTGCTGCGCGAGCATCCGGCTGCGCTCCTCCTCCGGCAGCACGTACCAGTCGTACGACCGGACGAACGGGTAGACGGAGATGTAGGCACCGGGCTCCTCGCCTGCGAGGAACGCCGGCACGTGGGAACGGTTGAACTCCGCCGGCCGGTGCAGGCCCACGACGGACCACACCGGCGTGAGCACGGAACCAAGCTCGCTGGCCCGCAGCCGCTGGTACGCACCCTGCACCTGCTCCACCGTCTCCGCGTGCCACCACACCATCAGGTCGGCGTCGGCCCGCAGGCCCGAGACGTCGTACCACCCGCGGACGACGAGCCCGGGGTCGGAAGCGACGGCCTGCTCCGCCTCCGCGACCAGGGCGGCACGCTCCTCGTCGTCCACGGGGAGCGCGTCCTCGAGCGCGAAGACGGCCCACATCGTGTAGCGCAGGCTGGAGTTGACGGTCTCGGCGTCGACGGTGGTCACAGGGTCTCCTCGGTCAGCTGGGTCAGGGGGTTGGTCGCGCGCGGCCGGACGGTCAGGACAGCGGGTCCGCCGAGCACGCGGCCGGCACGCCCGACGGCGCTCCGGCGCGCTGCAGGCAGCAGCCGGGGCGGCAGATCTCGGACCAGGCCGGCAGGTCGCCGACCACGGGGCCCGCCTCGGGCAGCTGCCCGGCCGATCGGTCCCGCTCGTGCGCCGCGCGTTCGAGCAGCAGGTCGACGAGCCCCGACACGAACGGTGCCCGCACGCCGACCGTGTCGGCGCGGACGGCCGTCATGCCCAGCTCCGCCGCCGTCGCGAGCGCCTCGGTGTCCAGGTCGTACACGACCTCCATGTGGTCGGACACGAAGCCGATGGGCGCCAGGACCACCGCACGGGTCCCCGCCGCGTCCAGCGCGCGCAGGTGGTCGTTCACGTCGGGCTCCAGCCAGGGCTGGTTCGGCGGGCCGGAGCGCGAGCAGAACGCCAGGTCCCAGTCGAGCGTGCGGCCGAGGCGCTCGCCGGCGGTCGCCGCGACGACGGTGGCGACGTCGCGGTGCTGGTCCGTGTAGCTGGCCCCGGACACCGCGGACGCCTCGTCCATCGTCGTCGGGATCGAGTGGGTGACGAAGACGAGGCGGGCTCCGTCGCCGTCCTGCGGCAGCTGCGCGAAGGCGTCGGCCACCGCGTCGGCGGCCGCCTCGGCGAAACCGGGATGGTTGAAGTACGCCCGGATCTTGTCGACCTGCAACGGGTGGTCGGCACCAGGGCCGGCCACCTGGGCGGCGAGCCCGTCGAGGGCCTTCCAGAGGTCCTCGCGGTACTGCCGGCAGCCGGAGTACGACGAGTACGCGCTGGTCACCACCGCCAGCACCCGGCGGGCGCCGGCCGCGTACGCCTCCGTCAGCGCATCCAGCGTGAAGGGTGCCCAGTTCCGGTTCCCCCACACGAGCGGTGTGCCCACGCCGCGCGCGTCGAGCTCGGCTCGAAGGGCCGCCAGCAGGGCCTTGTTCTGGCCGTTGATCGGGCTGGCGCCGCCGAAGTGGTGGTAGTGCTCGGCCACCTGCTCCAGCCGGGCGTCCGGGATGTTCTTCCCCGCGGTGACGTTCCGCAGGAACGGCATGACGTCGTCGGGACCGTCGGGCCCGCCGAAGGAGAGCAGCAGCACGGCGTCGTACGGTGCGAGCGGCTGCGCGTCCGGGGCGTCGGACGGACGGGTCAGGTCGGGCGAGGTGGGCACCCCCCGATCATCGCATCGTCACCGTTGCGCTCCGCCCCGGGGTCCGTCGGCGCCGGGCGCTCAGCCCTTGACCGCCCCGCCCAGGCCGGCACCGCGCAGGAACATCCGCTGGAACAGCAGGAACAGCACGACGGGCAGCAGAGTCGAGATCGCGAGGGCGGCCATCAGCACGCCGAGGTCGGTGGTGGCCTGCAGCGACGGCAGCCGTACCGAGAGCGGCTGCAGGTCGGGGTTGCGCAGCACGAGCAGCGGCCAGAGGAAGTCCTTCCACGACGCGATGACGGCGAACACCGAGACGACGCCGAGGATCGGCTTGCTCATCGGCAGCACCACGGACCAGAACAGGCGGTACGGACCCGCTCCGTCGACCCGCGCCGCCTCGAACACCTCGCGGGGCAGGTTGTCGAAGAACCGCGTGATCAGCACGACGTTGAACGCGCTCGCGCCGGCCGGCAGCCACACGGCCCAGAACGAGTTGACCAGCGAGTGCCCGATCACCGGTGGGTGCAGGATCACCAGGTACAACGGCACCAGCAGCACGACGGCCGGCACGAAGAGCGTGGCCAGCACGGCACCGTTGAGCACGCGGGCCCACGCCGGCCGCAGCACGGACAGCACGTAGCCGGCCGTCGTCGCCACGAGGATCTGCGACGCCCACGACCCCGCCGCCAGCACCACCGTGTTGAGGAAGTACCGACTGACGTGGACGTCGTTCCAGGCGGCCGTGACGTTGCTCCACGCGACGCCGTGCGGGAACAGCGCGAGCGGGTGGGACAGGATGTCCTGGGTCGGGGTGATGGCGAACTTCACCAGCACCACGAGCGGACCGAGGCACCACACGAGGAGCAGGCCGAGCAGCACCACGTGCATCCCCTGCCACGGCAGCCGGACCCGTGGGCGGCGCCACTCGACGTCGGAGACGGCGGTCCGGGCGGTCGGCTCAGCGGTGCGGGCGCTCATGTGGTGCTCCAGCGGCGGGTCAGACGGAAGTAGACGACGGACAGCACGGCGAGCACCGCCGCGAGCATCAGCGACAGCGCCGTCGCCTCGCCGTACCGGCCGCCCAGGCTGTTGCCGAACGCGTAGCGGTAGATCAGCAGCAGGATCGTGACGGTCGCGTTGTTGGGGCCGCCGCCGGTGAACAGGTAGGGCTCGAGAAACACCTGCGCGGTGCCGATCACCTGCAGGATCAACGTGATGAACAGGACGCCGCGCAGCTGCGGCAGCGTGACGTGCCACACCTTGCCCCAGACGGAGGCGCCGTCCACCTCGGCGGCGTCGTACAGCTCCGCCGGCACCGACGTCAGCGCCGCGAGGTAGATGATCACCGTCCCGCCGGCTGCGGCCCACGTCGCCTCGAGCACCAGGGACGGCATCGCCAGCGAGATCGACTGCAGCCACGGCACCGGGGCGATGCCGACCCAGCCCAGGACGGTGTTGAACACCCCGGTGGGACGCGGGTCGTAGAAGAACTTCCACAGGAGCACGGCGACCACCGGCGGGACGACCACCGGCAGGTACGCGAGCGCGGAGTACAGCCCCTTGGCGCGACGGACCTCGCTCATCAGCACGGCACCGACCAGCGGTACGGGATAGCCGAACACCAGGGCGAGGAGGGCGAACCACAGGGTGTTGCGGACGGCCATCGGGAGCACCGGGTCCGTCAGCACGCGGTGGAAGTTCGCCAGGCCGACCCAGTGCGTGGTGACCAGGTTGGTCCGCTGCAGGCTCATCACGACGGCCTTGACGATCGGCATCCAGGAGAAGACGCCGAACACCACGATCGCCGGCAGGCCGAACACCAGGGCGGACAGCCCGCCGCCGCGGACCCACGTCGCAGGTCCACGGCGTGGTCGGCGTCCCTGGTCGGCGGGCGGGCGCGGGGTGGGAGCGCCGCGAGCGTCCGTTCGGGCACCGGCCGTGCGGTCGGCCCGTCGGCCGCCGCGGGGACCCGCAGACCGGGAGCGGACCTCGACGACGTCGTCGGTGGTCATGGTGGCGTCCTCTCGTCTGCGCCGGCCGGTAGGGCGGCGCTGCGGCGGCGCCCGGCCGGTCGAGGCGGACCGGCCGGGCGCCCGGGCGGTCAGCTGCGGTCGAGCAGGGCCTGGCCCTGCGTGTTCGCGTTGGCGAGCAGCTTGTCGACGTCCGCGTTCTTGTCGGTCAGCACGGCCTGGACCACGGGGAACAGCAGGGCGTAGGTGTCCTGCGTGGCATGGCTCGGCTCGCCCACCAGCTTCTGGGTGAACATGACGTCCGTGTAGCCCTTCATGCTCTCCAGCGGGACGTTGACGTAGTCCTTGATCCAGCCGAGGGACTTCGTGTACTGGTCCTTGCTGAAGATGGGCAGCACCGGCGTCCCGACGGCCTGGCCGGAGGCCGACTGGGCCTTGGCGTCCGCGACGGCCTGGTCCTGGTCGAGCAGCTTGGACAGGTACCAGAAGTCGATCCACTTGACGGCGGCGTCCTTCTCCGCCGCTGTGGCCTGCACCTTCACCGCCGCGAGCGTGCCGCCACCCAGCGCGCCACCGCCGTTCTGCGTCGGGATGGCCGTCAGGCCGTAGCCCCAGTCCTTGGTCAGCCCCTGGTTCTGCACCAGCGCGGTGTAGATGTCCGAGCCGGACGTGTACATGGCGAGCTGGCCACCGGCGAAGGCCTGGTTGATCTCAGCCCAGCCGAGGGTCACGTCGGGGAAGACCGAGCTGTCCTCCCAGCGCAGCGCTTTGAGCCACTCGAGGTGCGCCTTGACCGCCGGGTCGTTCAGCGTGGCGCTGTACTTGCCCTTGCCGTCGGTGGTCTGCACCGTCCCGCCGCGCGAGTTCGCCGCCGCCACCAGCTGCCAGCCGCCTGCGTTGTCGAGCGCCATCATCCCGTAGCCGGCCACCCCGGTCTTGTCGTGGATGATCTTGGCGTCCTTGCGGACCTCGTCCCACGTGGTCGGCGGCTTGTCCGGGTCCAGGCCGGCCTTGGTGAACAGGTTGCGGTTGTAGTGCAGCGCCACGCTGTAGAACGACTTGGCGGGCACCGCGTAGAACTTGCCGTCGTCGCCCTTGGCGTTCGAGACCACGGCCTGGTTGAAGTCGTTGGCGTACGGCAGCTGCTTGACCTGCGCGTCGATGTCGGCGAGCTGGCCGTTCTGGATCAGGGTCTTGCCGTCCGTCACGGGGATCTCGAAGACGGTGGGCAGCGTCCCGCCGGCCAGCTGGGCGGCGAACGTCGTCGCGAGCCACTGGTACTCCTGCGGCTGCACGGTGATGTTCGGGTACTTCGCCTCGAACTCCTTGACGCGGGTGTTCAGCGCGTCGACCGCGTCCTGCTTGGCGCCGGGGAGCAGACCGGCGACCGTGATGGTGACCTTCTGGGGCGCGGCGCTGGTCGACGACGCCGACGTGGCGCCCCCGGCCGAGCTGCACGCGGCCAGCAGGCCGAGGCTGACCACGCCGGCGATACCGAGCGCGGCGGTGCATGAGGACCTCATCGTCACTCCTTCTGGGACGTCCCGGGTTGGCCGGGACACGGGTGCTGCATCGGTGTGGTTCATCTGGGTGGTGCGCCCGGCGTGCCGCACCGGGCCTGGTGCATCGGTGGTGCGTGGACCAGAGCGCGCAGCCGTGGTCCCGCGGGCGGTCAGACGACGACCGGAGGTGCGGTGCGCAGCCACGCGGCGGTGTCGCGCGGCAGCCGGCCTGACTCGAGCGGTTCGCTCGAGAGCAGGACGTGGGTGTGCGGCGGCAGCTCCACCGCTGCTGCGCCGAGGTTGACGACGCACGTCACGTCGCCCCGGGCGAACGCCAGCACGTCGGGCGACGACCACAGCCAGGACAGCGGCCCGTCGCCGAGGCTCGGCTCGCCGTGCCGGACGCGGATCGCCTCGCGGTAGAGGTGCAGCATCGACCGCGGGTCGGCCTCCTCCGCCTCGACCGTGAGCGCGCCCCAGTCCGCCGGCTGCGGGAGCCACGGCTCGTGGGTGGCGTCGGGCGGGCTGAACCCGTAGGGCGCCGCGGTCCCCGACCACGGCAGGGGCACCCGGCAGCCGTCGCGCCCGGGGTCGGCCCCCCCGGACCGGAAGTGCATCGGGTCCTGGAGCACCTCCGGCGGAAGGTCCTCGACCTCCGGCAGGCCCAGCTCCTCGCCCTGGTACACGTACCAGGGGCCCGGGAGGGCGGCGGCCAGGAGAGCGGCGGCGCGCGCCCGACGACGCCCCAGGTCGAGGTCGGTCGGGGTACCGAAGCGTTTGGCGGCGAACGAGAAGCCGGTGTCGGCCCGTCCGTACCGGGTGACGGGCCGTGTCACGTCGTGGTTGGACAGCACCCACGTCGGTGGCGCACCGACCGAGGCGTGCGCGGCGAGCGTCGAGTCGATCGACTCCCGCAGCGCGGCGGCCTGCCAGGGCCGGGCCATGAAGTCGAAGTTGAAGGCGGTGTGCATCTCGTCGGGCCGCAGGAAGCGGGCGAACCGCTCGGGGTCCGCGAGCCACACCTCGCCGACCAGCACCCGCGTGTCGGGGTACGAGTCGGCGACCGCGCGCCAGCCCCGGTAGATGTCGTGCAGCTCGTCGCGGTCGACGTGCGGGTGGGCACCTGGTCCCGGGTTCAGCGGGACCTCCGGGAGTGCCGGGTCCTTGACCAGGAGGGCCGCGGAGTCGATCCGGATGCCGGCGGCGCCGCGGTCGAACCAGAACCGGAGGATGTCGAGGTGCTCGGCCACCACGTCCGGGTTGGACCAGTTCAGGTCCGGCTGCTGCGGGGTGAACAGGTGCAGGTACCACTCCCCCGGCGTCCCGTCCGGCTCGGTGGTCCGTGTCCAGGTGCTGCCGGCGAAGTCCGACCGCCAGTGCGTCGGCATGGTGTCCCCGTTCGGACCCGTGCCGGGGTGGAACCAGAACCGCGCCCGCTCGGGAGAGCCTGGAGCCGCGGCCAGCGCGGCCCGGAACCACGCGTGCTGGTCGGAGACGTGGTTGGGGACGACGTCGACGATGGTCCGGATGCCCAGCGCTCGTGCGTCGGCGATCACCTGCTCCGCCTGCTCGAGCGTGCCGAAGGCGGGGTCGATCCGGCGGTAGTCGGCCACGTCGTAGCCGCCGTCGGCCATCGGCGACGCGTACCAGGGCGTGACCCACAGCGCGTCCACCCCGAGGCCGGCCAGATACGGCAGCCGCGCCCGCAGACCGGTGAGGTCGCCCGTGCCGTCGCCGTCACCGTCGGCGAAGCTGCGCGGGTAGACCTGGTAGATCACCGCGTCCCGCCACCACAGGGCGTCGGGACGGTGCTGCTGCGGCACAGGGTCCTCGTCTCGTCGGACCCGTTCGGACGGGCACGGCACAGGGTCCTCGTCTCGTCGGACCCGTTCGGACGGGCACTCGGCCCTCCGGACGGGACGTCATCGTCTCGCCACAGACCATAAAGCCGTCGACTGATACAACGCAAGAACTCGACATGAGCGCAATCGAAACGTGACAGTCGCGAGGACGGGCGCGCCTGGGCGCGCGCCGACACCGCCGGCATGCCGCCGGGCGGTCAGCGAGGACGTCGGAGCAGTCGGTACGGACGTTCAGCGCGCGACGGCAGCCGACCGCGCGTCCGCGTCGGCGGCCGGCGCGGTCGGGGCCGGGCCCGTGGAGCCCCGCACCACCAGCTCCGGCTCGAACAGCAGCTCGTCGCTCGCCACCGCTGCACCGCGGATCTGGGCGACGAGCAGGTCGATCGCCGCCCGGCCCATCGCGTCGATCGGCTGCCGCACCGTGGTCAGTGGGGGCTCGGTGCAGTTCATGAACGCCGAGTCGTCGTAACCCACCACCGACACGTCGTCGGGCACCCGCCGCCCGGACCGCCGGACCGCGCGGATCGCGCCGAGCGCGAGCGGGTCGGACGCGCAGACGATCCCCGTGACGCCGTGCCGCAGCAGCCGCGTCGCGGACGCCTGACCGCTCTCGAGGGAGTAGGTGGACCGCGCCACCAGGCGGTCGTCCAGGTCGAGGCCCAGGCGCGCGGCAACGTCCCGCGCCGCCTGCAGCTTGCGCTCCGACGGCACGTGGTCCTCGGGCCCGAGCAGCAGACCGATCCTCGTGTGGCCCAGCGAGACCAGGTGACCGAGCGCCTGCTCGACCGCGACCACGTCGTCGCAGGAGACCGTCGGGAACGCGAGCTCCTCGATCGACGCGTTGATCAGGACGACCGGTAGCTTTCGGTCGGACAGCAGGCGGTAGTGGTCGTGGCTCGCACCGCGCTGGGCGTAGTGCCCGCCCGCGAAGACGATGCCCGACACCTGCTGACCGAGCAGCAGGTCGACGTAGTCCTCCTCCGAGACGCCGCCCGCCGTCTGCGTGCAGAGCACCGGGGTGAAGCCCTGCTGGGCGAGGGCACCTCCGACGACCTCGGCGAACGCCGGGAAGATGGGGTTCTGCAGCTCGGGCAGGACCAGGCCGACGAGCCGTGCCCGCTCTCCGCGCAGCTTGGTGGGCCGCTCGTAGCCGAGCACGTCCAGCGCCGTGAGGACGGCCTCACGCGTCTGCTCCGACACGCCGGGCTTCCCGTTCAGCACCCGGCTGACCGTCGCCTCGGACACACCGACCTTGCGGGCCACCTCTGCCAGACGTCGTGACATGCCCCGATCCTACGCGGATCTGACGCAAGTGGCTTGCAAGATCGCGCAAGTGGCCGCAAGCCGCTCCTCGACGTGCGGCCAGACCCGCACGCTCCTACCGTCGTGTTCCGTGACCCCTGCCCCAGGCACCCGTCTGGCGCACCGATACCTCCTGGGCCACGCGCTGGGGCACGGGGGCCAGGCGCACGTGGTCCAGGCGACCGACCTTCGGTTGCACCGACCTGTCGCCGTCAAGCTGTTCCCACTCGACTCCGCGTCGCCGGACCAGATCCGCCGGTACGCACAGGAGGCGCGCGTGCTCGCGGGACTGAGCCATCCCGCGCTCGTCGCGCTCCTCGACGTCGGCTCCGACGTCCTCGAGGACGGCAGCTCCGTAGCCTTCCTGGTGATGGAGCTGGTGCCCGGGCCCACGCTCCGCGACGTGCTGCGGGACGGTCCGCTCGGCCCGGCGGTCACGGCGGACGTCGGGCGCCAGCTGGCGCTGGCGCTCGCCCACGCGCACGGTGCCGGGGTGCTGCACCGGGACGTGAAGCCGGCGAACGTGCTGGTCGCGGACCCGCGCCCCGGTGGTGCGACCCACGGGCCCGGGCTGCCCGTCGTGCTGGCGGACTTCGGCATCGCGGTGCCGTCGGAGCGGTCGCACAGCGAGGACTCGGCGGCCACCGCGGGCTACCAGAGCCCAGAGCAGGCGCTCGGCCGACCGCTGACGGCAGCGACGGACGTCTACTCGCTCGGCCTGGTGCTGATGGAGTGCCTCACCGGCGAGCGGGCGTATCCCGGCGACCCGATCGCGAGCGGCCTCGCGCGGCTCCTGCGCGCGCCCGACGTGCCCACCCGGTTCGGCCGAGACTGGGAGCGGCTGCTCCGCGGCATGACGGAGCTGGAAGCGGCGAACCGCCCGCCGATCACGGCCGTCGCCGCGGAGCTCCGGGCCCTGCGGTTCGCGCCGGCGGCCGGCTGACCGAGCCGGGTACGGCGACATCGACCTCCGGCTGGCGCCGCGAGGCGCCTTACGGCCGTGGGTGCCCGCCGGGACGGGCGAACGGGCGGACCGGGCTCAGACCGCGGCGTGCCGCGGCTCGTGGAGCAACGACGCACCCTCCGCCGAGGCAGGCAGCGACTCGGGGCGCGCGATCAGGTCGTCGGCCACCTCGGCCGCCCACGCGCGGACCGCACCCATGTCGCGATGGTCACCCTCGCGCGCACGGGCGCCCGCGATGGCGGCGCGCTCCGTGAACGTGAGCAACGAGCGGTCCAACCGACCCCGGAAGCTCCTGTGACCCCGGGCCTGCAGCTGGTCCCGCAGCGCGAGGAGCTCGTGGGGCGAGTTCGCCGACGCCGCCGGCTGCACCGCGAGACCCGAGGAGAACAGCCACACGGGACGCTTCCGCAGCTCCTGGGTCTGACGGTCGGCCAGGTCACGTGCGGACGGCATCCAGTGCGCCAGGTACACCGCGGAGCCCAGGACGACCGCGTCGATCCCGTCCAGCGTCGCGACGTCCTCCGGCGCGCGGGTCTCCACGTCGAGACCGCGGTCGGCGAGGACCTCGGCGATCACCTCGCCGATCTCCCACGTCGCGCCATGGCGGGACGCGACCGTAACCAGGACTCTCATCAACCCTCCCCGGGATGCGCTGCGCTTCGTGGCGAGGTGATCCATCGTCTCCTGCGGTGCCCCGCCGTGCGATGGGCCGGAGGTCCCGCGATCGGCGGCCTCACGGCCGCAGGGGCGGGGTCGTCGCGGCACCGTGCCGGAGCCGGTCCAGCAGCGTCCGGAGGGCTGCCAGCTCCTCGGCGTCCAGGGTGCCGCCCAGGAGCCGTTCGATCGAGCGCACGTGCCTGCGGCCTACCGCACGCTGCACCTTCAGGCCCTCGTCCGTGAGGTGCACGCCCACCCCACGGCCGTCGCCGGGCACAGGGCGACGCTCGACGAGGCCGGCCGCCACCAGCCTGTCGACCAGGCGGGACAGGCTCGGCTGGCTGAGCAGCGACGCGTCCTGGAGGTCACGCTGGCGCAAGGTGAGGCCCGGCGCCCCCGAGAGGGCGAAGAGGACGTCGTACTCGCGCAGCGAGACCTCGTCCCAGATGTCGTCGTCCTGGAGCCGACGGAGCACGGTCACCTGGGTGCGGAACAGCGACTCCCACGCGTCGGCGACCTCGCGGGTCGTCGGCCGCCGCCCTGCGCCCTCCATGGTCGCCGCCTCTCCCGTCCGGTCCTCGCCACCGTCCCGACCCTCGCCGAGGACACCGTCGTGGGCCTCCCGGCGCCACCGGCGGGACTGCGGACCGGCGCGCGGCGTCCCATTGTGCCCGCTGGCTACAGTGACCGGATGAGCACGATCCCGGCCGCCGGTCCGACGACGTACCTGCTGGTCGACGGCGAGAACATCGACGCGACGCTCGGATCCTCGATCCTCGGTGGACGGCCCAGCCCGGACCAGCGACCGCGGTGGGAACGGGTCCTGGCGTTCGCCGAGCAGCGCTGGGGTCAGCACGTGCGGGGCCTGTTCTTCCTCAACGCCTCCAGCGGCTCGCTGCCGATGTCGTTCGTGCAGGCGCTGCTGGCGATCGGCTTCCAGCCGATCCCGCTGGCGGGCGACGCCACCGAGAAGGTGGTCGACATCGGCATCAAGCGGATGCTCGACGCGATCGCCGAGCACGGTGGCGACGTCATGCTCGCCAGCCACGACGGGGACTTCGCGCCCGAGGTCCAGCGGCTCGTGGAGGGTGACCGCCGGGTCGGCCTGCTCGCCTTCCGCGAGTTCACCAGCACCGCGCTGGCCTCGCTGACCGCCAAGGGTCTGCAGACGTTCGACCTCGAGCTCGACGTCGCCGCCTTCAACGTACAGCTGCCGCGCCTGCGCATCATCCCGCTCGACGAGTTCGACCCCACCCGCTACCTCTGACCGGTCGGTCGGGCCGCCCTACCGCACCCTCGCCCGGAGCGGGGCGCAGGGCGAGCGCGTGGCGCACTGGCTGCGGTGACGCGAGCGCGGCACAGTGTGGACCGTGCCCGAGGTGACGGTCGCGCTGCTGCGCGCGGTGAACGTCGGCGGCCGGACGGTCCGCAGCGCCGACCTGCGCGCCGCCGCCGCCGAGCTCGGTCATCAGCGCGTGGCGACGTACGCAGCCAGCGGCAACGCGGTGCTGGTCCCGTCACCCGACTCGAGCCCCGAGACGATCGGCCCGCGCCTGTCGCGGGCCCTGGGCCGGCTGTGCGGCTTCGCGGTGCCCGTGCTGACCAGGAGCGGGACGCAGTGGGACCGGCTGGTCGTGGACGTGCCGTTCACCGACCACGCCGTCGACGACCCGTCCCGGCTGACGGTCGTCTGCTGGGAGGGCACGCCCGACGAGGAGAGCGTCGGGACGTTCGACGCCGCCCGGTACGGCGAGGAGCAGGTCGCCTGGCACGGCGAGGAGACGTACGTCTACTACCCGCACGGCATCGGACGGTCCCGGCTGACGCTGGACGTGCTCTCGCGTGCCGCCGGCCGGGTGGGCACCGCGCGCAACTGGCGCACCGTCCTGGCGCTGCAGTCGCTGGTCGACGAGCGCCGCTGACCTCCGCCCGGGTGGTTCCGAGGACGGCGCTAGCGTGAGCCTCATGGCGACGCTCTTCACCCGGATCATCGACGGCGAGCTCCCCGGGCGGTTCGTCTGGGCGGACGACCAGGCCGTGGCCTTCGCGACGATCGCACCGATCACCGACGGCCACGTCCTCGTCGTGCCACGTGCGGAGTACCCCGAGCTGACGGCCGCTCCGGACGAGGTGCTGGCTCACCTCATCGCCGTGGCGAAGACCATCGGGCTCGCGCAGCAGGCGGTGTGGGGTGCTCCGCGCGCCGCCGTCCTCGTCGCCGGGTTCGAGGTGCCGCACCTGCACCTGCACGTGCTGCCGGCGTGGGACGAGCGCAGCCTCACGTTCGCCAACGCCCGGACGGACGTGCTCCCGCAGCAGCTCGACGCCTCGGCGGAGGCGCTCCGGACAGGTCTGCGTGCTGCGGGCCACGCCGACCACGTGCCGGCTGCGCTGGGTTCGCCGGCGCTGGGCTAGCAGTACTGCCCGGGGCCGGTCCGGGGCGTCGCTAGCGCCCGATGCCGGTCTCCGGAACCGGTCGTCCCCTCGCGGGGTGCCGCGGCACGTGCCGGGGACGCAGCGGTGGGCTCGCGGTGCCGGCGCCGTCGGAGATGCCCCGCACCGCCTCCGCCAGGGTCGTCGCGCCGTCGCGTCCCGCCTGCCATCCGAGCTCGCGCCGAGCGCGCCCGCTGTCCAGGACGGGCGCCGCGAACGCCATGTCCAACCAGCCCGGACCGACCGGCACCAGGCGCAGGTGCCAGCCGGCCGCGACCGTTGCCCGTGCGGCGGCCCGGGAGACCTCGACCACGCGGTCGGCGCCGACAAGCGGCGCGACGTCCTCCGCGTGCAGCACCCCGGGCGCCGCCACGTTGAACGGTCCGCTGACCCTGCGGACCACGGCCTCGCGGTAGGCCGCGGCGACATCGTCGGCGTGCACCACCTGCAGCCGCAGGCCGGCCGGCCACGGGAGCACCGGCACGTGGCCGAGCGCACGCTCGGGGAGGAACGGCCCGAAGAAGTACCGGCCGATCTCGCGGCCGGACGCCCGCTGGAAGATCAGTGCGGGGCGCAGCCTGGCGATCGCAAGGCTGGGCAGCCGCTGCACGGCCTCGTCCAGCATCCGCTCCACCGCCGCCTTGTCCACGCTGTACGACGACGACCGCACGCCGTCGGTCGGCCAGTCCTCCGTGCGCGGCCGGTCATCCTGGGCGGGCGAGTAGGCGCCGACGGAGGACGCCACCACCAGCTGCGGGACCCCGGCCCGCCGCACGGCCTCCAGCACCCGACGCGTCCCGACGACGTTGGTGGCGCGCAGCCGCGCGCGGTCGTGGCTCGGCTGGATGGCCCAGGCCAGGTGGACGACGGCATCCGCCCCGGTGACGACCTCGGTGAGCCGGTGCACGGCCGGCTCGTCCGGACCGGAGGCCCCCAGGTCGATCCCCTGCCACGAGGCGATGTCGTACGGCGCGGGCGGCACCCGGTCGGGGACGCGCCGCGCGACGCCCACGACGGACGTGACGGTGGCATCCGTCGCGAGGCGGCGCAGCAGCGCCGTGCCGACGTTGCCGCTGGCCCCGACGATGACGACCCTCATGAGCGCTGCCGATCGCCGACCGTGTCCACGCCGCACCTCCCGGGCCCGGTCCGTCGCGGGCGCCCGCGGACCACGGTGGCACCAGCCGCTGCGCGTCGCATCCGGGCTGGCCACCACCAGGTGTGCCGACGCGCACGGGACCGACGCGGCCGGCCCCGGACGCTGTGACGCCCCGTCTCCAGCTGTGGAGACGGGGCGTCCACGGGAGGCGTCTCGCCGGCACGAGACGTGGCGCGCTCCTGCACCCTGACGGGCGGTCCGGCTCTCGCCGCGACCCTCGACCCTCGAGCAGGGCCGGCACCCGCTCCCGGCCCGTCTCCTTTCTAGCACCACCTCTGAGGTCGCGCATAGGGAACGTCCGCCTCGGACCAAGAGACCTTCACGCTCGCAGCGAACGGCACCGTCCGCGCCACGAGGGGCGAGCCGGGCAGCGCCCTGCATCGACAGAACGGTGACGGTCGGGTCACGATCGGGTCAACCGCGTCACACTGAAGGCCCTGCGGTCGTTAGCGTCTCGGCATGCGTTCGTCGATGCCGCTGACCTGGACCTCCGCCTTCAACCGCACGAAGTGGCGGCCCCGGCGTCGCGCGGGCGGTGTCGTGGTGGCGGCGCTGGTCGTGGGGCTCGTCGGGCTGGCCGGCGGGTGCTCGGCCGACCAGCGCTCCTCCTCGAGCTCCCAGCCGAACAGCGCCGCGCAGGGCGACGTCAACAAGGCGCAGGCCGGTGGCGGTGCCGCCGCGCCAGCAGCCGGCTCCAACGCGGCCGCCGGCGTCAACCGCCAGGTGGTGCAGACGGGCGAGCTGCACCTGACGGTGCCGGACCCGGTCGGCACCGTGACTCGGGTGCTCGCGGTCGTCGACCAGGCCGGCGGTCGGGTCGACGCGCACGAGGAGACCGGACGAGGACCGGGGACCGCCGGCAGCGCCACGCTCACCGTGCGCGTCCCCGCGACACAGCTCGAGAAGACCGTCCAGACGCTGCGCGGCCTCGGGGACGTCACCTCCTTCACGCTGCAGGCGACCGACGTCACGGGGACGGCGGAGGACCTGGACGCGCGGATCGATGCGGCCCGGTTGTCCGTCGCACGCATGCAGGACCTGATGTCGAAGGCCACGACCACGGCCGACCTGATCTCCACCGAGCAGGCGCTGTCGGAGCGCCAGGCAGCCCTCGAGCAGCTCCAGGGCCAGCGCGCGGTGCTGGCCGACCAGGTGGCGCTGTCGACGCTGCGGGTGGTGCTGACCTCCCCCGGGGAGGCTCCTGCGCCGAGGATCCAGCTGCACAGCTTCGCCGACGGCTGGTCAGCAGGCCTGAAGGCGCTCGGGGCCGTGGCGCGCGGCGCCCTCGTCGCACTCGGGGTGGTGGGCCCGTGGCTCCTGCTCGCGGCACTCGTGGCCGTCGCTGCGGGCGCGGCCCGACGACTGCTGCGCAGGCGCTACGGCGCCAGGACGATGCCGCCTCGGCCCGGCGACCACGGCGTCCCCTGGGAGCCGGGCGGACCGATGGTTCCCGGGAACCCGCCGACGCCCTCGGGCGCCGCCGCACCGGTCTCGGCGGCACCGACCGGACCGCAGGCGCCCGGCTCGTCCGCTCCCGGCCCGACCGCTCCCGGCCCGACCGCCGCGGCTGCCAGGCCGCCGGCTCCGCCGGCGGGCTGACCGCCACCGGACGATCCCGTCTCAGATGCAGAGACGATCGCCGACCTCACGCGGGGCTGCGCCGCCGTCCGCAGCCTAAGGTCCCACTGGCTGCTGGCCATCCCGTCGTAACGTCCAGGCAAAGCAAGTGCTGGGCCGGGGCTTCCTCCCGGACCGCCTCGCAGCCCCGGCGCCGTGGCGGCAGCCGCCGCCGACCCGCCGGTGCCCCTTTCCGAAGAAGGAGCTGCCGTGAGCGTCACCACGTCCGCATCCCTGGCCGACGTCGCCCTCCCCGAGGGCGTCCGCGCCGCCCTCGAGGCGAGCCCGCGCCTGATCGTGCCGGAGAGCCGTGCCGAGCTCTACGAGCTGGCACTCGGCCCCGCAGGAGGCCCCAGCTTCACGGTGGAGTACGAGGTGGACGGGGCGCCCTACCCGGAGGCCACCGTCACCCGCTGCCGCAACGGCATCGCGGTCAACTACCTCGAGGACTACATGCGTCGGCGCGACCCCGACTGCATGCGCATCGCGGACGACCTGCCCACGGACAAGCCGCGGTACCGCGACGTGTTCGGCGAGGCGTTCGCGCCGGTGAAGGCCGACACCCTCGAGTGGCTCGGCACGCAGGAGCTCGTCGTCGTCCCGTTCAAGGCCGGCGGCCCGGTGTACGGGTACCCGTCCGTGGCGATCGTCCCGGCCAACGCGGCCTTCTTCGCGCTGGTGCTGGTCGACCTGCAGGGCTGGGTGACCTTCGACGAGATCGGGCCGTTCACGCCGCGGTCGATCCTGTACGTCGCCCCGCCGTTCCGGCACACGCAGTTCGGCGGGCGCCAGGTGGTGGTGCACGACCGCACCGACACGCTGCACGAGGTGTTCGCGTACAACCTGTACCCGGGGCCGAGCGCCAAGAAGGGCGTGTTCTCGGTGCTGCTGGACATCGGCCAGCACGAGGAGTGGATCACCGCCCACGCCTCGTCGGTGAAGGTCACGACGCCGTACGAGAACGAGACCGTGATCATGCACGAGGGCGCCTCCGGCGGTGGCAAGTCGGAGATGTGCCAGGAGATCCGGCGCGAGGACGACGGCCGCATCCTGGTCGGCACCAACGTCGTCCGGAACGAGCCGTACCACATCACCCTCGGCGAGACGAGCGCCCTCGCCCCGGTGACGGACGACATGACGCTGTGCCACCCGTCGATCCAGAAGGGCGACCACCGGCTGGTCGTGGCCGACGCGGAGGCGGGCTGGTTCGTCCGCGTCGACAACATGACCAGCTACGGCGAGGACCCGGCGTTCGAGCGAGCGGTGATCGAGCCCCAGGAGCCCCTGGTGTTCCTGTCGATCGACGGTGTGGCCGACGCGACCGCGCTGCCGTGGGAGCACACCCTCGACTCGAACGGCAAGCGCTGCCCCAACCCGCGCGTGGTGATCCCCCGCCAGTTCGTCAAGAACGTGGTCAGCGAGCCCAAGAGCGTGGACGTGCGGACGTTCGGCGTCCGGATGCCGCTGTGCACCCGCGAGGCGCCCACCTACGGGGTGATGGGGATGATGCACATCGTCCCGCCGTCGCTCGCCTGGGTGTGGCGGCTGATCGCGCCGCGCGGGGACAAGAACCCGTCCATCGGTGAGAGTGCCAAGGAGAAGTCGGCGATCTCGCACGGCGGGATGGTGGCCGAGGGCGTCGGGTCGTACTGGCCGTTCTCGACGGGGACCAAGGTGGGCTCGGCGAACCTGCTGCTCAAGCAGATCGTCGAGATGGACCACACGCGGTACGTCCTCACCCCGAACCAGCACATCGGTGCCTACAAGGTCGGCTTCGCGGCCGAGTGGCTCACCCGTGAGTACCTCGCCCGCCGCGGCGGCGGCCGCATCGGCAAGGACCAGCTCGAGCCGGCGCGCTGCGCCCTGTTCGGCTACCGGCCGCGCGAGATCAAGATCGACGGTCAGCAGATCCGGCCGACGCTGCTCACGCCGGAGTCCCAGTCGCAGGTGGGTGTCGAGGCGTACGACGCCGGGGCGGCCATCCTCACCGGCTTCTTCAAGTCGGAGCTGGAGCAGTTCGCCACGGACGAGCTGGACCCGCTCGGCCGCCGGATCATCGACCTGGTGCTCAACGACGCCTCCGTCGCGGAGTACGAGGCCCTGACGCCGCTGTACATCTGAGCTGCCGCACGCACGACGCGCGGTGGGACCGCGGACGGCCGCGCCCCCACAGGGGTGCGGCCGTCCGTCGCGCGCACGTGCCCGGCGACGCGCCGGAGGGTGGTCCCGGGCACTGTCGGTGGTCCGACCTACCGTGGCGAGCATGGCAACGAGCACCGTGGACACCGTCCGGATCGCACCCGGCCCCGCGCTCACCGTCGCGACCGCACCGGACGCCGGCGCCGTCGACGAGCTGCTGGTCGGCACCGGGTACGTGATCGAGGTGGAGCGCTGGCCGGACGAGCGGCCCGCCGGTCTGTTCCCGGCCGACGACCCCGAGTTCCGGGACGCGACCGACGAAGGGCTGCTGCGGTGCTACGAGGTCACGCTCGCCACCGCGTCGGGTGCGGAGCTGGCTCGCACGCTCGTCTGGTCCGCGGCCGGGGTGGTCTGCGGTCCGTACACGTCGTGCACCGCCCTGGGAGCCGCACTCGCCGACGAGGTCGCGCACGTGCTCGGACGTGCGCTGACGTCGGTCTGAGCGCACGTCCGCGACCTGCACGGAGCCCTGGGCCGTAGGTCACGCCCGCTCGCAGCGCCCCGCTCCTAGCGTGGAGAACGACAGCAACGACGCTCTCCCTGGGATCGGACCGTGCGCACACTTCTGGATACCCGCACCCACCTCCTCACCCCCACCGCTCCGCCCCCCGGGAGCCCCGACCCAGGCAGTCGCAGGCGGCGTCGACCGCTGCTCGGGCTCGCCGTCGGCGCACTGGCGGCGACGTCGCTGGCCGGCTGCGCCTCGTCGGGGAGCGCCGGCGCCGGCCACGGCGGTGAGGCGAGCCTCCGGCTGCCGGACCTGTCCGCCGTCACGATCGCCGGTGGCTTCTCCGGCCGGGTGCTGCTGGTCGCCGGCCTGCTCGTCTGCCTGCTCGGGCTGGCCTTCGGGCTCGTCGCGTTCCTGCAGCTGCGGCGCCTGCCGGTGCACGTCAGCATGCGGGACATCTCCGAGCTGATCTACTCCACCTGCCAGACGTACCTGCTGCGCCAGGGCCGGTTCCTGCTCACGCTGTGGGTGTTCATCGCGGCGGTCATCGTCGTGTACTACCGCGCACTCGTCGGCTTCACGTGGGGCCGCGTCGCGGTGATCATCGGGTTCAGCCTGCTCGGCATGGGCGGCTCGTACGCGGTGGCGTGGTTCGGCATCCGCGTGAACACCTTCGCCAACTCGCGGACCGCGTTCGCGGCGCTGGACGGCAAGCCGCTGCCGGTGCACCGCATCCCGATGAAGTCGGGCATGAGCATCGGCATGGTGCTGATCAGCCTCGAGCTGCTGATGATGCTGGTCATCCTGCTGTTCCTGCCGGCGGACATCGCCGGTGCCTGCTTCATCGGCTTCGCCATCGGTGAGTCGCTCGGCGCCTCCGCCCTGCGCATCGCGGGCGGCATCTTCACCAAGATCGCCGACATCGGCTCCGACCTGATGAAGATCGTCTTCAAGATCAAGGAGGACGACGCCCGCAACCCCGGCGTGATCGCCGACTGCACCGGTGACAACGCGGGCGACTCGGTCGGCCCCTCCGCCGACGGCTTCGAGACCTACGGCGTCACGGGCGTGGCCCTGGTGACGTTCATCCTGCTCGGCGTCGCCGACACCAAGGTCCAGGCGACGCTCCTGGTGTGGATCTTCGCCGTCCGGGCCGTGATGCTCGTCGCCTCGGCCCTCTCCTACCTGGTCAACGACGCGCTGGTGCGGGCGCGCTACCGCGACGCCACGCGGATGGACTTCGAGAAGCCCCTGACCTCGCTCGTGTGGCTCACCTCGGCGGTCAGCATCGTGCTCACCTTCGTCACCACGTGGTTCGTGCTCGGCGACCTGCAGGGACCCGGCGACGGCGCCTGGTGGAAGCTGGCGACGATCATCTCCTGCGGCACCCTGGCCGGCGCGCTGATCCCCGAGCTGGTCAAGGTGTTCACCTCGACGTCCAGCCGCCACGTGCGCGAGGTGGTGAAGAGCTCCCGCGAGGGCGGTCCGTCGCTGAACATCCTGTCCGGCCTGGTGGCCGGCAACTTCTCCGCCTACTGGCTCGGCATGGCGATCGTCGCCCTGATGAGCGTCGCGTACCTGATCAGCGGGCAGGGTCTGAGCGCCCTGATGACCGCGCCTGCGGTGTTCGCCTTCGGCCTGGTGGCGTTCGGCTTCCTCGGCATGGGTCCGGTGACCATCGCGGTCGACTCGTACGGCCCCGTGACGGACAACGCGCAGAGCGTCTACGAGCTGTCCCTGATCGAAGAGGTCGAGAACATCGACGCGGAGCTGGCCGCCGACTTCGGCATCGAGCCGAAGTGGGACAGCGCCAAGCAGATGCTGGAGGAGAACGACGGCGCCGGGAACACGTTCAAGGCGACCGCCAAGCCCGTGCTGATCGGCACGGCCGTCGTCGGCGCCACCACCATGATCTTCTCGATCATCATGGCGCTGACCGCCGGCCTGACGAAGGACGTGCAGAACCTGTCCCTGCTGCACCCGCCGTTCCTGCTCGGCCTGATCGCCGGCGGGGCCGTCATCTACTGGTTCACCGGCGCGTCCATCCAGGCGGTGACCACCGGCGCCTACCGGGCGGTGGAGTTCATCAAGAACACGATCCGCCTGGACGGCAGCACGCGTGCCAGCGAGTCCGACTCCCGCAAGGTCGTCGACATCTGCACCCAGTACGCCCAGCAGGGCATGCTCAACATGTTCCTGGCCGTCTTCTTCGTCACCCTCGCGTTCGCGTTCGTGGAGCCGTACTTCTTCATCGGCTACCTGATCTCCATCGCGATCTTCGGTCTCTACCAGGCGATCTTCATGGCCAACGCGGGCGGCGCCTGGGACAACGCCAAGAAGGTGGTCGAGGTCGACCTGCACGCCAAGGGCACCTCGCTGCACGACGCGACGATCGTGGGCGACACGGTCGGCGACCCGTACAAGGACACCTCCTCGGTGGCCCTCAACCCCGTCATCAAGTTCACGACGCTGTTCGGCCTGCTGGCCGTCGAGCTCGGTGTGAGCCTGACCGGGGACGGCAACGGCACGCTGGTGCGCATCCTCGCCGGGGTCTTCTTCCTGGTGTCGGTGTTCTTCGTGCACCGGTCGTTCTACGGGATGCGGATCCGGGCGTCGCTCGACGACGAGCAGCCCGCCGAGCCGTCGGCACCGCGCGGCTCCGACGACCGGCCCGAGGCGCGGGACCTGCCGAGCACCACCCGGCCCGCACCGACCCCGGTGGAGGCACCTGCGGCAGCCGCACAGGGTCAGCAGCTGGTCACCCCGGCCGGCAGTCCGGACGACACCGCGCTCGCCCACGCCGGCGCGACCGACACGGTGGGCGGCGACGCACGATGATCACCAAGGTCGCCATCAAGCACGACGCGGCGCTCGTCGACGGCAGCGGCCACGTCGTCGGGCACGACGCCGGCTCCACGCTGGTGCGGCGGCTGCTGCGGGTGTTCCCCGGCTCCGAGCTGATCGGGCCGGGACCGCGCAGGTGCGCCGGTTTCGACCTGATCCCGCTCGAGTTCGTCGACCCGGTCACCACCGTGGTGATCAGCATGGACGTGCTCGACTCGGTGGACGTGTGGCGCACGCTGCGCCCCGCGGGTGCCGAGCCACGGCTGATGAACTTCCTCTGGTGGCCCACCACCACGTACCCGCACCCGGTGGAGCAGGCCGCGCTGGCGTTGTCCTGCGCGCTGTTCCCGACGTTCGCGAACTCCGAGCGCACGGCGAACGAGGCGCGCGAGGTGGTGTCCCGGTGGACGGTCCAGCCGCTCGCCGAGAAGGCCCGGCTGGCGTGGGTCAACCTCGGCTTCCGTCTGGAGCACGTCCGGCCTCGCCACGAGCCTCCGGTACCGCTGGTGCTCTACCCGGCCATCTACGTCTCGGAGCGCAAGCAGCCACGGCTGTTCCTCGAGGTGGTCGAGCGCGTGCGCGAGCGCACGCCGATCCGCGTCGAGGCGCGCCTGCACGAGTCGCACCTGGTGTCCGAGCTGGCGATGCGGATGTCGTCGCGGGAGTGGATGTGGGTCGGGCCCCTGACGGCGACCCGCGACGGGTACTGGGACGCGCTGTCCCGCACCACGGCGTTCCTCGCGACCGCCACCGAGGAGTCCTACGGCCTGGAGTACGTCGAGGCGCTCGCTGCCGGTGCCGTCGGCATCTTCCCCGACCTGCCGTGGGCGCACGCCCTGCTCCCCAGCGGCTACCCGCTGTTCTACCGCTCCCCCGCCGAGGCGGAGGAGCAGCTCTACCGGGCCGTCACCGACCCGGCGGGGTGCTGGCGGGACATCGACGCGTCGGCGGGCGGCAGCCTGGCGCGGTGGCTCCGCGACCAGCACAGCGACGACCTGTTCGAGAAGGCGATCACCGATCGCGTCCACGAGTGGTTCGGCGTGGGCGCGGCGGTCTGACGGCGGCACGGCAGGGGGCGGTGGGGGCCCACGACGGCCCCACCGCCCCCTATCATCTGTCACGCGCCGGCCGGCCCCGTGGCCGGTACCCCGAGGAGCGTCGTGACCGATCTCGCGCCACGGGTCCGCCGTGCGCTGCTCGGCCGGCCCTGGTGGGCACAGGCGCTGCTGGTCTACCTGCTCACCCGGGTGTTCACCACGGGGGTGCTGCTGATCGCCTGGTCGCAGCAGGGCTTCGGTCCTCCCCACTCCTGGCGCGTGCTGGCCCAGCCGCCGTTCGACCTGTACCTCAGCCGGTGGTGGGACGGCTGGTGGTACCACCAGGTGGCGACCACCGGGTACCCCCACACGCTCCCGCTGGACTTCCGCGGCCGTGTGGACAAGAACACGTGGGCCTTCTTCCCGCTCTACCCCATGCTGGTGCGCGGCCTGATGACGTTGACGGGCGGCAGCTGGGACCTCCTGGCCCCGCTGCTGTCGCTGGTCCTCGGCTGTGCAGCGGCCGTCGTCGTGCACCGCCTGGTGACCGAGGGCGCCCCGCGGGCCGTCGCAGCCCGGCCCGGCCTGCCGGTGCTGACCGTCGCCGCCATCGGCCTCTACCCGGCGGCCACCGTGCTGCAGGCGGGCTACACCGAGTCCCTGGCGCTGCTGCTGGTGGCCGGGAGCCTGCTGCTGGTGCTACGACGGGCGTACCTGTGGGCGGCCCTTCCGGTCGCCGCGCTGGGGTTCACCCGAGCGGTGGCCCTGCCGATGGCGGTGGTGGTGCTGGTGCACGCATGGCTGCGCTGGCGCGAGCAGCGCGCGGGGCGCGACCGGCTCGGCGTGCGGGAGCTGGTGCGGATCGGGGTGCTGCTGGCCGTCGCGGGGGTCTCGGGGCTCGCCTGGCCCGCGATCTGCGGCTGGGTGACCGGCATCCCCGACGCGTACCTGCTGACCCAGAAGGCGTGGCGGGTGGGCCGCGGCGCGTACCCCTTCGCCGGCTGGGCGCGGCTGGGGATCATGCCGTGGCCCGTCGCGGTGGGGATCGTCCTCATCGTGCTGGGGATGTTCGCCATGCTGGCGAGCCGCTCGGCGCGGCGGCTCGGTGCGGAGCTGTACGTGTGGAGCGCCGCGTACCTCGTCTACATCCTGTCCGTCGGCGACATCATCTTCAGCCTGGTCAGGTTCTTCCTGCTGGCGTTCCCGTTCGGCGTGGTCGCGCTCGGCCTCGAGACCGGAGACCGTCCACGGGCACGGCGCTGGCCGGTGGTGCTGCTGGGCGTCTCCGCGGTGCTGCAGGTCGCGTGGATCTGGACGGTGTGGAAGTACACGCCGCACGAGTTCTCCATCGGCGCTCCCTGACGTCCGCAGTCGGGTTCACGGCAGGCCCGAGCGGCACGACGAGCTGACACGACCCGCGGGCACGACGGGCGCGACCGGGTACGGCCGCGCCCCGGTCCGCCGCTCACCGCACCGAGCGCTTGACCACCGTGAGGAAGTCCTCGAGCTGGGTGGTCCAGTCGTCGACGACGAGGACCGGACCGAACTTCGCCAGCTTGCCGGCGTCCGTCCCGCCGGTGGTGACGGCCACGAAGGCGAAGCCGCCCGCGTTCGCGGCGACGCCGTCGCCCTCCGTGTCACCGACCAGCACCCCGTTGTGCACCGCACGGGCGGCCGCCCACGCGAGCGCCGCCCGGTCCGGGTAGATGGCGCCGAAGAACGAGTGGCCCCAGTCGAAGAGGGCGAGGTCGTAGCCCGCGCTCGTCAGCTTCACGCGGGTGCGCTGCTTGGAGTTTCCCGTGATCAGCGCGTTGGTCCAGCCGTTGGCGTGCACGGCCGCGAGCGCCTCCTGGACGCCCGGTACCGGGTCGCACGCGTTCTCGGGCTGCGCGTACCAGGCCTCCGACAGCTCGACGAAGCGGCGCGTCAGAGGGCCCGCGACCGTGTCCGGCTGGCCCGCGCCCCGGCGCATCTCGTCGAGGATCTGCCAGTCGACCTTGCCGTGCCGCTCCGGGACCGTGACGTCCGTCAGGCCGGTGACGTCGCGCAGCGCCTGGGCGAACACGCTCTCGCCGCCCTCGGGGCTGTTGTCCAGCAGCAGGGTCCCGTCCAGGTCCCAGAGCACGATCATCGTCGTCGAACCTCTTCCTCTGTCCACGCGCCGGCGGCAGCCGGTCGCGACCGATCACCCGCAGGCCCGGAGATCAGGCCCGGGGGTCAGGCCCGGAGTGCAGACCACTCCCCATCCGACCACCCGCGCGTGCGTTCGGACCGGGACCATGGCCGCATCTTCGACAGCCCGCCGCCCGGGGGCCGCTGTGCCCGCGCCGGCTGGCACGATCGGGTCGTGCGCGTGCTGCTGATCGAGGAGCTCGGGGCCCGGCCCGCCGTCGTGGAGGTCCCCGACCCGGTGTGCCCGGACGACGGTGTGGTGCTGCAGGTCGAGGCGACCGGGGTGTGCCGTAGCGACTGGCACGCCTGGCAGGGGCACGACGACTCGGTGGTGCTGCCGCACGTGCCTGGCCACGAGCTGGCGGGCACGGTGGTGACCGCCGGTCCCCTGGTCCGCCGGTGGCGGGTCGGGGACCGGGTGACCGTGCCGTTCGTCTGCGCGTGCGGTACCTGCCCGACGTGCCGCAGCGGAGAGCAGCAGGTGTGCCCGCACCAGACCCAGCCCGGTTTCACGCACTGGGGCTCGTTCGCCGAGCTGGTCGCGCTGCACCATGCGGACACGAACCTGGTGCGGCTTCCGGACGGCATGGCCGCGACGACGGCGGCCGGGCTCGGGTGCCGGTTCGCCACCGCCTACCGGGCGCTGACCGTGCACGGTCGGGTGCGGACCGACGACCAGGTGGTGGTGCTCGGGTGCGGGGGCGTGGGCCTGTCGGCGGTGATGATCGCCCGCTCGCTCGGGGCGCGGGTGGCGGGCGTGGACACCTCGGCCGCCGCGCGGGCGGCCGCCCTGGAGCTGGGGGCCGATGCGGTGCTCGACCCCGGTGACGACAGCCCCGAGGAGGTGGCCGGCCGCCTGGTGGAGCTGACCGGCGGAGGTGCGCACGTGAGCGTCGAGGCACTGGGTGACCCGCGAACGGCGGTCACGGGCGTCCTGGCGTTGCGGCGGCGTGGTCGCCACGTCCAGGTGGGGCTGCTGCTCGGCGCGCACTCGCGGCCACCGCTGCCGATGGACCGCCTCATCGCGTGGGAGCTGGAGCTGTACGGCAGCCACGGCATGGCGGCCCACGAGTACCCGGCGATGCTGGCCGCGATCGCCGAGGGGCGGCTGTCCCCCGACCGGCTGGTGGGGGCGGTGGTGGGCCTGGACGAGGCCGCCGACGCCCTCGCGGCGCTCGGTGAGCCGGGCGCCGCGAGGGTGGGGATGACGGTGGTCGTGCCCTGAGGTGCGCCGATCCGGTCGGGCCCGCCTGGGCCCGGCGTGGGTCCGGCCCGGCGGTGGGGCGTGCCGCCTCAGGGCCGGTTCACAGCACGGCGGCGGCGACCGGCGGCGTGTGCTCCACCGGGAGGACGTCGGCGTGGGTGGGTGCCGGCTCCGAGCGGCCCGGGCGGACGGCCCGCAGCGCACCGAGGATGGCGACGAGGTCCACGAGCTCCTGGAGCGAGGCGCCGACCACGGCCGGGATCACCCCGAAGGCGGCGACGACCATCAGGCCGACGCTCAGCACGATGCCCATCCAGATGGACTCGAGGGCCACCCGCACGGTGCGCTGAGCGATCGCGACGGCCGAGGCCACGCGGCCGAGGTCGTCCAGCATGATGACGACGTCGCCCGACTCGCTCGCGGCCGTGGCGCCCTTCGCGCCCATCGCGACGCCGACGTCCGCCGCCGCCAGCACCGGGGCGTCGTTGACGCCGTCCCCGACCATCATGACCGGGCGGTCCTGCAGGCCGACCACGGCGGAGACCTTGTCCGCCGGCAGCAGGCCCGCGCGCACGTCGTCGACGCCGATCGCCGCCGCGACGTGCAGGGCCGTGGGCTCGGCGTCGCCGGTCAGCATGACGACGTGCCGGACACCGAGGTGGTGGAGGGTCTGCAGCGTCGGCGCGGCGTTGTGGCGGATCTCGTCGGCGACCACGAGCCGGCCGGCGTGCCGACCGTCGACCCCCACGTGCACCGCCAGACGGCCCGGCGGCAGCTCCGCCGCCAGCACCGTCGTCCCGGTGACCTGCTCGACGTGGCTCGCCTTGCCGACCACCACCCGCCGTCCGTCCACGGTGGCCGTCACGCCGGCAGCGGTCGTCTCCGTCACGTCCGACGCGTCGGGGACGTCGAGCCCCCGGCTCTGCGCGGCGTCGACCACGGACTGGGCGAGGACGTGCGGAGAGAACTGCTCCGCGGCGGCGGCGAACCGCACCAGGTCGTCGGACGCCGTGCCGAGCACCGGCTCGACCGACTCGACGCGCGGGTGGCCGTACGTCAGGGTGCCGGTCTTGTCGAGGGCGACCGTGCGGATCCGGGCCATCTGCTCGAGGATGCCGCCAGACTTGATCACGACGCCGTTCTTCGCGGCGCGGCTCATGCCGGCGATGAAGGCGACGGGCGCGGCGATGAGGAGAGGGCACGGGGTCGCGACGACGAGCACCTCGGCGAAGCGCACCGGGCTGCCGCTGAGCCACCAGGCGACGCCGCCGAGCACCAGCGCGACGGCGGTGAACGGCACGGCGTACCGGTCGGCCAGCCGCACGATCGGTGCCTTGGAGTCGGCTGCCGCCTGCACCAGCTCGATGATCTTCTGGTACTGGCTGTCCTTCGCCTCGACGGTCGCGCGGACCATCGCCACCTGCTGGTCGCTGACCGAGCCGGACAGCACCGCCTCGCCCGCGAGGTGCTCCACCGGGAGCGACTCACCGGTCAGCGAGGACTCGTCGAACGACGCCGTGTCGCCCTCGAGCACGCCGTCGACGGGGACGGCCTCCCCGGGCTTCACCAGCAGCAGGTCGCCGACGCGGACGTCGGTGACGGCGACGTCCGTCAGCTCGCCGTCCGGGCCCACCACGTGGGCGAAGTGCGGTGCGCGGGCCAGCAGGGCGGACACCTCGCGGTGCGCGCGCGCCGAGGCGTAGTCCTCCAGCGCGGAGCCGCCGGTGAGCATCAGCACGACGATCAGCGCCGCCCAGACGTCACCGACCGCGACGGTGGACACGACGGCGGTGACGGCGAGCACGTCGAGGCCGAAGTTGCCCCGCAGCATGTCCCGCACCATCTGGTAGGCGTGCATCCCGGCGACGACGAGCGCGTAGCCCCCGACCACCCAGCGGGTGGCGGCGGGCGCCGTGAGCGTCAGGACGAGTCCGGCGAGGGCCACGACGAGCGTCGCGGCCACCATCGGGTAGCGGCGCAGCCAGTCCTCGATCTTGGTCATGCGTCCGTGATACCTGAACCAAGGGCAGGTGCGATAGCAAGGATCGGCTGGCCTTGGCGGCGTCGCGAGGGAGCCGCCGAGCCGTCTGGCGAGCCGCCCTGCCGTCTGCCGACGCCCCCGGCCCGCCGCACAACCGACACACAGGTGGCTCGGAGAGAACTCTGAGAACGGCTCGGAATGATCCTTGCCATGACGACCTCCACGATGACCCGGACGGCCGGTCCGGCAGCCCGAGGCAGCCGCCCGACGGCCTCGTCGCGCAGCCGTCAGGCCGCACCCGTACGGGGGCCCGGTGCCCGGTCGGTCCGTGCCGTCATCTGGCTCGGCTCGCTCGCCGTGCTGTGGTTCTGGTGGGCCGGGACCTCGCCGTCCATGGGAAGCACGCCCGGCACGGCGATCACGGCGTTCGGCGAGCTCGCCGGACTGATCGCGTCGTTCCTGGTGTGCGCCCAGGTGCTGCTGGTCGCGCGGGTGCCGTGGTTCGAGCGGGCGGTGGGACTGGACCGGTTGGTGTCCTGGCACCGGTCGCTGGGCACCACGGTGCTGCTGCTGGTGCTGACCCACGTCGGCGCGATGATCCTCGGCGGGATGCTCAGCGACCACAAGACGCCGTGGGCCGAGCTGATGGCGCAGCTGCACACCTACTCGGACATCCTGCCCGCGATCGTCGGGACGGTCGTCTTCCTGGTCGTCGGGCTGACCAGCGCCCGGCTGCTGCGCCGCTACCTGAGCTACGAGTGGTGGTTCGGCATCCACTTCACGATCTACGGCGGGATCTTCCTGACCTTCCTGCACCAGATCTCCTCCGGCGCGCACTTCGTCGGCTCCTGGCCGGCCAAGACCGTGTGGTTCACCATGTACGCCGGCACCGCGCTGGCGATCGTCTGGTGGCGCGTCGGGCTCCCGCTGGTGCAGCACGTGCACCTCGGCCTGACGGTCGAGTCGGTGGTCAACGAGGCCAAGGGCACCACCAGCGTGTGGCTGAAGGGCAGCGGCCTCGACGCGCTGCAGGCCCGGGCCGGGCAGTTCTTCCTCGTGCGGTTCCTCACCCCCGGGCACATCTGGACCGCGCACCCCTACTCGGTGTCCGTCGTCCCGACGGACGAGCGCGTGCGGTTCACCATCGGCGCGCTGGGCGACCACTCCACGGCCGTGCGGCGCATCCGCCCCGGCACCCGGGTGCTGCTCGAGGGACCCTTCGGTAAGTTCACGGCCGACCGGGCCCGCTCGCGCCGCGTGCTGCTGGTGGCCGGTGGCGCCGGGATCGGCCCCGTGCGGGCGCTGGCCGAGGAGCTCGTCTCGCAGGGGCGTGACGTCGTGGTGGTGCACCGCGCCCACGACGCCGAGGGACTGGCGCTGTCCCGGGAGTTCCCCGACTACGACACCCTGCACTACGTCCCGCTGCCGGGCCGCCGGCGCGACCTCGGGTACGACCCGCTGTCGCCGGCCGTGCTGGGCCGTGTGGTCCCCGACATCCGGCAGCGCGACGTGTTCGTCTGCGGCCCGGCCGCGATGACGGACACCGTCGTCAGGTCGGCACGGGCGCTCGGCGTCCCGCGTGCCGCCATCCACCACGAGGAGCTGAGCCTGTCATGAGCACCCAACCCTGGCGCGGGACCCTGATCTTCGCCGGCACGCTGGCCGCGATCGCGGCGACCGCCGCCGCCCGGTTCTCCGGGTCCGACGGTCTGGCGGCGTCCGGCGCCGTGCACACCGGCACGGGTGGCACCTCGACCGGGCAGTCCGCCGCGGGTACGACGGGCGGCTCGACGGGGACGTCGTCGGGCGCCTCGGGCTCGTCGAGCGCGACCGGCACCCAGTCCGGCACCACGAGCGGGACCAAGACGATCGTGGGCACCACCGAGCAGACGCCCTACGGGCCGCTGCAGCTGTCGGTCACCTTCACCAACGGCAAGGTCTCCGCGGTGCAGGCGCTGCAGACGCCGAACCGCCACGGGGAGAGCGTGCAGATCAACGCGTACGCCGTGCCGATCCTGACGAAGGAGGCCATCGCGGCCGGCTCGGCGAACATCGACACGGTGTCCGGTGCGACGTTCACCTCGCAGGCGTACGCGCAGTCGCTGCAGTCGGCGATCGACAAGCTCGGCTGAGCTCGGTGCGTCGCGTCGAGGAGGTCATGGGCCTGCCGATGTCCGTGGACGTGCGGCGGGCGCAGGGCCCGGACGTCCAGGCTGCCCTCGACGCGGCGTTCGCCGTGCTGCACCAGGCCGACGAGCGGTTCAGCACCTACCGGCCCGACAGCGAGCTGCGGCGGCTGGAGCGCGGTGAGGTGCCCGAGGACGACCTGTCCGCCGACATGCGCGAGGTGCTCGACCTCGCGGCGCGCGCCCACGAGGAGTCGGGCGGCGTGTTCGACGTCTGCACCCCCGAGGGACGGCTCGACACGAACGGCGTGGTCAAGGGCTGGGCGGCGCAGAGGGCCGCCGACGTGCTGGTCGCCGCCGGACTGCGCGACTTCTGCCTGAACGCCGGTGGGGACGTGGTGACCCGCGGCGAGCCGGAGCCCGGTCGAGCGTGGGACGTCGCGGTGCGGCACCCCGACGACCCGCAGGCGGTGCTCGCCGTGCTGTCCGTGACGGACGGCGCCGTGGCGACCTCCGGCACCTACGAGCGCGGCGCCCACGTGTGGGACGGTCGCAGCGGCTCCCGGCAGCTGCCCCTGGTGGCGGCGACCGTGGTGGCGGCCGACCTGACGGTCGCCGACGTGCTGGCCACCACCGTGCTCGCGATGGGCGAGGACGGACCCGCGTGGGCGGTGGAGCACGGAGCCGCCACGGTGATCGCCGTGACGACCGACCGGCGCGTGATCACCGCGGCGCCGGCCGCCGTCAGCGGAGCGCCGGCAGCTCGAGCGTGACCTGAGCCCCGCGGCGCTGGTCGTCCCGGGGACCGGCCGCCACGCGGCCGCCGTGCTGGGTGGCGATCTCGGCGACCAGCGCGAGGCCCAGGCCGTAGTGCCGACGACCGTCGGCCGCCGGCCGGTGCGAGGCGAAGCGCTCGAACACCCGGGTGCCCGGGGCGATGCCCGGGCCGTCGTCGAGCACGCGGGCGCGGACCAGGTCCCCGTCGCGCACCACGTCGAGGTCGACGGCCGACTCCGCGTGGTCGAGCGCGTTGTCCACCAGGGCCGTCAGCGCACGACGGACCGACACCCCTCCGGCCAGCGCGACGGCCGCGGGCTCGCCGGTGGTGCGCAGCGCGATGCCGCGGGCCGAGGCGGACGCAGCGGCGGCCGCGACGACCTTCGCCGCGACTGCGGCGACGTCCACCGGCTCGGGAGCGACCCGACGGTCGTCGGCCGCGAGCAGCAGGTCGTCGAACAGCGCGGCGAGGGCGGCGGTGTCGCCGTGCAGGCCCGTCACGTCGGCGCGAACCCGCGGTGGCACGTCGGAGACGTCGGCGTCGAGGTGGCGCCCGAGCAGCTGCACCCGCGTGCTCAGGAGCGTCAGCGGCGTCCGCAGCTCGTGGCTGGCATCGGCGACGAACCGCCGCTGGCGCGCCAGGGCATCGGCCAGCGGGCGGACCGCCCGACGGCCGAACCAGGCACCGGCCACCCCGGCGAGCACCACCCCGGTCCCGCCGGCGAAGGCCAGGGCCGTCAGCAGCCGTTCCAGCTCGTCGTGCTTCTCGTTCGGGTCGACCGCGACCTGCACGACCACCCGGTCCCGCTCGACCGTGACGACGGGAACGGGGCCCTCCCCGGTCGCCACCGTGCTGCGCACCTCGTGCCGGCCCTCGGCGACGGCGCTGAGGGCGCCGACGTCCGGCAGCCCCTGCGGGAGGCCCGGGCTCGACGTCATCGAGCCGTCGACCGTCGACATCACGGTCACCCACAGCCCCGGCGGGACGTCCCGGGTGTCGTCGATGCTGTGCGCGACCTGCTCCAGCTTCGCCTCGGCGTCCCGCGCCTGTCCGCGCAGCACCGCGACGAGCACCACGGCAGACATCAGCACGACGCTGGCGAGCACCACCACAGCGGTCTGCCAGCCGAGGCGCCGCGCGGCACGTGCCACCTCGACGTCCTCGGGGGACTGCCGCGGGCGCGGCGCGCCGGGGCGGATCACGACGCCCTCGTCGGGCGCGGGCTCGGTGTCGCTCACGACGCACCGAGCCGGTACCCGACACCGCGGACGGTCGCGACGACGTCCCGGCTCAGCTTGCGGCGCAGGTAGTAGACGTAGGTGTCGACGACGCCCACCTCCCCCGCGTCCGGGAACACCGTGTCGAGCAGCCGCTCACGGTCGTACACGCGGCCCGGGTGCCGCGCGAGCACCTCGAGCAGCTCGCTCTCGCGCACCGACAGCGCCACGCGCTCGCCGTCGTCGCGCACCACCTCGTGCGTCGCCGGGTGCAGCGTGCCGCCGAGCACCGGGAGCGTCAGCGCGTCCTCCGTGTGCCGGCGGGTGAGGGCTCGCAGCCGGGCGGCGAGCTCGTCGATGTCGAACGGCTTGCCGAGGTAGTCCTCCGCGCCCGCGTCCAGACCCTCCACGCGGTCGGCGGGGTTGCCGAGCGCCGACAGCACCAGCACGGGCGTGGTGACCCCCCGGCTGCGCAGCCTGGCCAGCAGGTCCAGCCCGTCGATCGCCGGCAGGCCGCGGTCCAGCACCATCACGTCGTAGTTGCGCGTCAGCCCCAGGTGCAGGCCGCGCTGACCGTCCCGGGCGACGTCCACGGAGTAGCCCTCGCCGGTGAGCAGCTCCGCCAGCATGTCGGCCAGGTCGGCGTCGTCCTCCACGACGAGCAGCCGACGCTCGGTGCCGGGAACGGCAGTCATCTCAGGGCCTCCGGACGGGTGCGGATCGGTTGCAGCCAGTGGGCCAGGAGCACGGCGGTCAAGGAGCCGGCGGCGATGACGGCGGCGAGCACGACGATCTGGAAGCGCCCCGCCTCCAGCGGGGACACGCCCCCGAAGATCGCGCCGACGAACGCGCCGGGCAGCGTCACCAGGCCGGTGGTCTTGGTCTGGTCGGTGATCGGGATCATCGCCGAGTAGACCGCGTCGCGGGCGATCTGGGCGGTGGACTGGGCCGGGTGCGCGCCGAGCGCGAGCCAGCCCTCGACCTCCTCCCAGTGGTCGATCACCCCCTGGGTGAAGCGCCGACCGGCGAGCGTCGCCATGGTCATGGAGTTGCCGACGACGATGCCGCCGATGGCCAGCGTGTAGCGCGCGGTGAAGCCGATCGCCCCGGTGAGGAAGACGACACCGAGGGCCAGCAGCACGCCGGCCGCCATCGCGAGGACGACCTGCCGCATGCGCTGCGGCGTCCAGCCGAGCCGGCGGGTGGCCGTGGTCGCCGCGACGGAGAACATCACCAGCAGCGCCGCGGCGACCCACAGGTGGGAGGTGATCACGCCGGTGAGCACCAGGCTGATGGCCGCGAGCTGCAGCGCTCCCCGCGCCACGGCCGTCGCCGGGGCCCAGGGGTGCCGCACGCGGAAGGTCCGAAGCACCACCGCGGCGGCCACGACCAGCGTCGCGATGCCGACGAGCACCCGCAGGAGCTCGGCCGACGACATGGGGCGAGCCTACGGCGGCGGGCTGTGCCGGCCGTCGAGCCGCTCGTCGCCGCCCTCGGGCCGTCGCGACGAGGGTCGCCCGCTCACGGCACGAAGCGGTAGCCCACCCCGGGCTCGGTGACCAGGTGCCGCGGCCGGGACGGCTCCCGCTCCAGCTTGCGCCGCAGCTGTGCCATATACACCCGCAGGTAGTTGCCCTGCTCCTCGAAGCCGTGGCCCCACACCTGCGCCAGCAGCTCCTTCTGCGTCACCAGGCGCCCGGCGTTGTGCACCAGCACCTCGAGCAGGTGCCACTCGGTGGGGGTCAGCCGGACGTCGGCGCCGTCCCGGGTGACCCGGCGGTCGGCGAGGTCGACGGTGAAGGCGTCGGTGGTCACCAGCGGCTCGGCCACCGGCTCGGGGGTGGCGCGGCGCAGCGCCGCACGGATGCGGGCGAGCAGCTCGTCCATGCCGAACGGCTTGGTGACGTAGTCGTCGGCACCGGCGTCGAGGGCGTCCACCTTGGCGGCCTGGGACTCGCGTGCGGAGAGCACGATGATCGGCACCTGCGACCAGCCCCGGATGCCGGCCACCACGTCGACGCCGTCGATGTCGGGCAGGCCCAGGTCGAGCACGACGACGTCGACCCCGGCCGCCGCGGCGCGCAGAGCGGCCCGCCCCGTGGCGGCCTGCTCGACCTCGTACCGGCGGGCGCGCAGGTTGATCGTCAGGGCGCGCAGGAGCGTCGCGTCGTCGTCGACCACCAGCACCTTGGTCACGCCGTCTCCCCCGGGGTCGGTTCGGCCTGCCGCCCGGCCAGCGGCAGCCGCAACGTCATCGTCAGGCCGCCGCCCGGCGTCCGCGACGGTGCGAGCGAGCCGCCCAGCGCCTCGGCGAACCCGTGCGCGATCGCGAGCCCCAGCCCGACACCGGCCGACCGGTCGTCGAGCCGGCGGAACGGCTCGAACAGGTGCCGCCACTGCCCCTCGGGCACCCCGGGGCCGTGGTCCACCACGCGGAGCTGGACCGCGTCGTCGATGACTTCGGCCTCCACCCGCACACGTGAACCCGCGGGCGCGTACCGGCGGGCGTTGTCCACCACGTTGGCCACCACGCGCTCTGCCAGGCCGGGGTCGGTCAGCACCGGCGGCAGCCCCGCCGGGACGTCCACCTGGACCTGCTCGTCGCTGAGCGTCAGCAGCGCGCGGCCCACCACCTCGTCGAGGTCGACCGGCACCCGGTGCACCGCGAGCGCCCCGGCCTGCAGGCGGGACAGGTCCAGCAGGTTGGCCAGGAGGTCGGACAGCCGGTCGGCACCCTGCTCGACGGCCTCCAGCAGCTCGGCGCGCTCGTCGTCCGACCACACGACGTCCGTCGAGCGCAGGCTGCTGACGGCCGCCTTGATCCCCGCCAGCGGGGTGCGCAGGTCGTGCCCGACGGCCGCCAGCAGCGCCGTGCGGACCCGCTCCCCCTCCGCGAGCTGCCGCGCCCGGGACGCCTGCTCGGCGAGCACCTGGGCGTCCCATGCCCGTGCCGCCGCCCCCGCCAGCCCCGTGAGCAGCGACCGCTCCGCCGCGAACGGTTCCGGCCCGTAGCCGATCAGCTGCAGGTCGGGCCCGGCCTCGACGACGAGGCCGGGGCTGCCGGACGGCGTCGGCCCCACGCGCGCCAGCGGTGCTGCGGCGCCGCGCCGCACCAGCGCCATCGTGTCCATCGCGAGCACCCGCCGCGCCTCGTCCAGCACACCGACCACGGAGGCGTCGGACACCGGCTCGGCGGACAGGCGCGACAGCACCTGGGAGCCGATCCGGCTGCGGGCGGCGGCCGCCTGCTCCCGCGCGGCGAGCTGCACCGTCAGGCCGACGATGCCGCCGACCACCACGAACACGGCGAGCTCCACCAGCGCGTCGCGACTGTCCACCGCCAACGTGTGCCGCGGTGGCACGAAGAACCAGTTCGCGAGCAGGAAGCCGACCACCACGGCGAGCCCGGCCGCCTCCAGGCCGCCGACCGCAGCGGCGATCACCACCATCAGCACGTAGAGCATCAGCACGGCGCCGAGCGACAGGCCGGTACCCAGGCGCACCAGCGCGAGCGTGCCGAGCGGGCCGCCGACGACCACCAGACCGATGCCGGCCAGGCGCCGAGCCCTGGTGAGCCGCATCCCCGCACGTGGCAGGGCGGACGGCGCGGCGCTCATGGCGTCAGCGTGCCACGCCCGCCCGGACGGTGAGGGGACCGCGGTCGCCCCCGGGGGGAGCGCCGCGCACCGTCCGGGCGGGCGAGCTGGAGGCGCCCGGTGCGGGCGCGGGTGGCCGCACCCGGTGCGGGCGCGGAAACGGTCAGCCGGCCACCTGCACCGGCGCCGGCGTCTGCTCCGGGCTGAGGACCCACGGCACCGAGGTGACCATCACCCCGGGCTGCACCAGCAGCCGGGCCTTCAGCCGCAGCGCGCTCTGGTTGTGCAGCGCCTGCTGCCACCAGTGCGCCACCACGTACTCCGGCACGAACACCACGACGAGGTCCCGCGGCGAGTCCCGCCGGATGCGGGCGATGTGCTCCAGCACCGGGCGGGTCAGGTCCCGGTACGGGGAGTCGAGCACGGTCAGCGGGATGGGCACGTCGCGCTCCGCCCAGTCGGCGAGCAGCGTCGCCGCCTCCTTCTCCTGGGTGCGCACCGTCAGCGCCGTCAGGGTGGACGGTCGGGTGGCCCGGGCGAACGCGAGCGCGCGCAGCGTCGGCATGGTCAGCCGGGACACGAGGACGATGCCGTGCACGCGGCTGGGCAGCGGCACACCGCCGGGCGGAGGAGTCAGCGCGCGGTCGACGGACGCGTAGTGCCGGTGCACGCCCTCCATCGCCAGGAACACGACCGGCATCGCGATCACCACCAGCCACGCGCCGTGCGTGAACTTGGTGACCAGCACGATGACCAGGACGATCGCCGTCACCACGGCGCCGAGCCCGTTCACCAGCCGGGCGCGGACCATCCGCGGCACCTCGTCGCGCAGCACGGTGGCGCGGATGGCCGTCGTCCAGTGCTTCACCATGCCGGCCTGGCTCAGGGTGAACGAGACGAACACCCCGATGATGTACAGCTGGATCAGCCGGGTGGTGCTCGCGTCGAACACCCACAGCAGCAGGCCGGCCAGCAGCGCCAGGATCACGATCCCGTTGCTGAACACCAGCCGGTCGCCCCGCCGGCCGAACTGCCGCGGCAGGTAGCCGTCGCCGGACAGGATCGAGGCGAGGATCGGGAACCCGTTGAAGGCCGTGTTGGCGGCCAGCACCAGGATCGCGGCGGTGAACGCCTGCACGACGTAGAACGCGATGCTGCTCGAGCCGAAGACGGCCCCGGACAGCTGGGCGATCACCGTGCCCTGGTGGTAGCCGGCCGGCGCGCCGACCAGCTGGGAGGTGTCCTCGGCGATGTGGACGTGGCTGATCATCGCCAGCGCCGTGATGCCGATGAACATCGCGATGGTCAGCCCGCCCATCGCGGCCAGCGTGCTCGCCGCGTTCCGCGGCTTGGGCTCGCGGAAGCTCGGCACGCCGTTGCTCACGGCCTCGACGCCGGTCAGGGCGGTGCACCCGGAGGCGAAGGACCGCAGCGCGATGCCCACCACCAGCAGGGGGCCGAGGGTGGCGGTGGAGTGCACGCTGATCGCCGCGGAGGCCGCGACGGGTGCGTGCCCGGCGAACGTCCTGGCCAGGCCCACGCCGATCATCGCGAGCACCGCGACGACGAACCCGTACGTCGGGATCGCGAACGCCGTGCCCGACTCGCGCACGCCGCGCAGGTTGATCACCGCGAGCAGGGCGACGAAGCCCAGCGTGATCGGCAGCGCCGAGTGCGCGAGCCACGGGAACGCCGAGACGATGTTGGCCACCCCCGCCGCCACGGAGACGGCGACGGTCAGCACGTAGTCGACCATCAGCGCGCTGGCGGCCACCAGCGCCGGCCGGGCGCCGAGGTTGGCGCGGCTGACGGCGTAGGCGCCGCCGCCGGTCGGGTACGCGTAGCAGGTCTGCCGGTAGGACGCGACGACCACGACCAGCAGGACGATGACGGCGAGCGCGACGAACGGGGTCAGGTGCAGCAGGGACGCGCCGCCGACGGACAGCACCAGGAGGATCTCCTCCGTGGCGTACGCGTTGGAGGAGAGCGGGTCGGAGCAGAACACCGGCAGCGCGATGCGCTTGGGCAGGAGGGTCTCCCCCATCCGCTCGTTGCGCAGCGGGTTGCCGACGAGCAGGCGCTTGGGCGCCGTGAGCAGGCTTGTCACACCTCCATCGAACGGCTCCCAGGGTGGGCAGGTCGCCGTCCTGACGCCGTCTTGACGCCGTCGCGCGGATCCTGACGCCGCCTTGACGGGCGGTCGCCCGACGGCGGGACCATCGGCCCACCGCCCCGCAGCCATCGGATGCGGAGCACGGGGCGTGCCAGGACACTCGTGCCACCGCCCACGTCGGACGAGCGTCCAGCAACGTGCGGCGCACGAAGGAGGCACCGTGCTCACGCACGCCGTCCGGTTCGACAGCGCCGGGGAACCGCACCCGCTGGACACGGACCCGTCGCCGGATGTCGCGAGGGAGCTGAAGGAGGCGCGCCACGAGGGTGGCTTCCTGTGGCTGGAGCTCTGGATGCCCGACGAGGCCGAGATGGCATCCGTCGCCGAGCCCCTGTCGCTGGACCCCCGTGCCACCCGGGACGCGGTGACGGGCCGCCAGCAGCCGAAGATCCAGCGCTTCGGCGACCACCTCGCGGTGGTGCTGTGGACCCTGGAGCTGACCAGGACGTACCCCACGGTCACCGTCGGCGAGGTGTTCCTGTTCATCGCCCCGGGAGCGCTGGTCACGGTGCGACGCACGCGGGCGCAGGGCGAGGAGGTCCGCAGCTCCGGCCTCGCCGAGCCGGACGCCCGGGTCCGGGGCGGGGCCCTCGGCGCGGCGTTCGCCGTCATGGCCGAGGTGGCCGGCGACTACGCCCGGCTGACCGACACGATCGAGGACGAGCTCCAGGAGCTCGAGCGCGACGTGTTCGACGACTCCGTCCGCGAGAACCGCGAACGGATCTACCGGCTCCGCGGGCAGATCGGCAAGGTCGACCGGGCGGTCGCCACCCTGAACGCCTCCCTGAAGGCCAGCGAGGGCCACTTCGAGGAGCTCTCCGTCGACCACGAGGAGGTGGGGCCGTGGATCCGGGACCTGATGGACGACCTGGCGGGCACCGCCGTGCTGGCCAACGAGCAGAACCTCACCCTCGACGCGGTGGTCGCCAGCCACGAGAACAACGTGGCCGCCCAGCAGAACGAGGACACGCGCAAGATCTCGGCCATCGCAGCGATGCTGTCCATCCCCGCGGTGACGTCCGGGCTGTTCGGGATGAACTTCAAGGACCTGCCGCTGGTGAACACCACCGGGGCATGGGCGTGGGTGATGGGCGCCGTGGTGCTGATCGACCTCGGGGTGTACGTCGTGTTCAAGCGGCGGCACTGGCTGTAGGGCAAATCCCGTGACCGGCCCCGGAGCCCCCGGCACGATGGGTTCGTGACGGCGCTCGACGACCCCTGGCTCTCCCCCGCCCGGCCGGAGGTGCGGCTGGTCCAGGTGCCTGCCCCGGCGCTCGCGGCCCTCGCCGCAGGCCACGCGGACGGCGCGGAACGCGCGGTGCCGGGCCTGCGCATCGACCCCGGGCTGGCGACGGACCACTGCCGTCGGGTCTGGCAGATCCGCGCCGAGCAGGTCCAGGAGCGGCCGGCGGACGCGTCCTGGGTGACGCGGCTGCTGGTGGACTCCTCCCTGGTGGCGGCCACGAGCGCAGCGGGGTCGGGCACCGGCCTCGGACCCGGTCCGGCCACCCCGGGCGGGACCGCCGTCGGCCGCGCCGGGTTCCACGGCCCGCCCGACGCACGTGGCACGGTCGAGGTCGGCTACGAGGTGGTGCCGTGGGCGCGCCGCCGCGGGTACGCCCGGGCGGCGATGGACGCGCTGCTGGCCGTGGCGCGGGACCGGGCCGACGTGCGCGTGCTGCGGGCGACGGTCAGCCCGGACAACGTCGCGTCCCGGGCCCTCGTCGCATCCTTCGGGCTGGTCGAGGTGGGCGAGCAGTGGGACGACGAGGACGGCCTCGAGACGATCTTCGAGCTGCCCGTCGTCTGACGCCCGCGGCCCGGACGGCGGCTCAGACCGCGTCGTCCCCGCGCTCGTTGGTCCGTACCCGCACCAGCTCGTCGATCGTCTGCACCCACACCTTGCCGTCACCGATCTTGCCGGTGCGGGCCGCCGCGACGAGCGTGTCCACGACGGTCGCGGCCATCTCGTCGCTGACCACCACCTCGAGCCGCACCTTCGGCACGAAGTCGATCTGGTACTCGGCGCCGCGGTACACCTCGGTGTGCCCGCCCTGGCGGCCGTACCCCTGCGCGTCCGACACGGTCAGGCCCCGGACGCCGATGGCGCCGAGCGCCTCGCGGACGTCGGAGACCTTGAACGGCTTGACGATCGCCGTGATGAGCTTCATCAGGAGGTCCTTCCGATGCTGGAGGTGGCGGTGAGCTCGTACGCGGTCTCGGCGTGCTGGCTCGAGTCGAGGCCCTCGTGCTCCTCCTCGGGCGTCACCCGCAGCCCGATGGTCGCGCGCAGCGCCCACGCGATCGCGTAGGACGCCCCGAAGGCGAACGCCGAGGCGGCCAGCACGCCGAGCAGCTGGTGTCCCACCTGACCGAGCCCCCCACCGAGCAGCAGACCCTGGTGGGCGACGGCCGGGTTGACCGCGGTGGCGGCGAGCAGGCCGACGGCGATCGTGCCGATCACGCCACCGACGTAGTGCACGGCGACCACGTCGAGCGAGTCGTCGTAGCGGAAGCGGAACTTGAGCCGGATGGCGAACAGGCAGACGACGCCGGCGACCACGCCGACGAGGATCGCGGGGACCGGTGCGACGAAGCCGGCGGCCGGCGTGATCGCGACCAGCCCCGCGACCGCGCCCGTGGCGCCGCCCAGCGTGGTGGCCTTGCCGGTCAGCCGCTTCTCGAGCGCCAGCCAGCCGATCATGCCGCCGACACCGGACAGGTGGGTGGCCAGCGCCGCGCTCGCCGCGAGGGTGCCCGCCGTCAGCGCCGACCCGGCGTTGAACCCGATCCAGCCGAACCAGAGCAGGCCGGCGCCCAGCAGCGTGAGCGGCAGGTTGTGCGGCGCCATCATCTCCCGCGGCCAGCCGCGCCGCGGTCCCAGCACCAGGGCGAGGGCCAGGGCCGACGCGCCGGAGCAGATCTCCACGACCGTCCCGCCGGCGAAGTCCAGCAGGCCCGCGCGGTGCAGCCACCCGGTGGGCGACCAGACCCAGTGCGCGAGCGGCGCGTACACGACCACCGACCAGACGGCGACGAACGTGACGAACGCGCCGAACCGCATCCGGTCCGCCGACGCGCCGCTGATCAGGGCCGCCGTGATGATGGCGAACATCAGCTGGAACGCGACGAAGGCCAGCGGCGGGACCGTCAGCGGGATGCCCGGCACCGCCTGCTCCGCGTGCGCGAGGCCCACCAGGTGCAGGCCGCCGACCAGGCCGCCGCCCGCATCGGTGTCGAACGCCAGCGAGTAGCCCACGACCACCCAGGTGATCGAGACGACCGCGATCGCCGTGAAGCTCTGCATGATCATCGCGAGCGCGTGCTTCGACCGGACCATGCCCGTGTAGAAGAACGCGAGTCCCGGCGTCATCAGCAGGACGAGCGCGGTGCAGACGATGATCCACGCCGTGTCGCCGGCGTCGACGGGTGCTGCGGTGGTGAGGAGGTGCATCGGGCCATCTCTCTCGCGTGGAGGCGGACCGGTCCGCCGCCGTGGCTACGCCGCGCGCGAGCGTACTGGCTCGTGGGAGTGGCGACGGTGGCTGTCCGTTGGGCGTCCTGCGCGGCCCGGAGGGGTGGTGCGCGGGCCCGCTCGGCGGTGGGGGCGGGCCGGCGGATTTGGCCGTGCCCTGGTGGTGACGTAGGGTTGTCGAGCCGACGCGGGGTGGAGCAGCTCGGTAGCTCGCTGGGCTCATAACCCAGAGGTCGCAGGTTCAAATCCTGCCCCCGCTACAAATATGCAGGTCAGAGGCCCTTCCGCTCGGTTGAGCGGGAGGGCCTCTTCTCGTTTCGTCAGCTGATCTGGGCGCCTTGCCGTGGTGCTGTGCCTCAGACTCAGGTCAGCCGCTCGAAGACCATGGTTGCCTGGATCCGGTCACCGCCACCGATGCCCTTGCTGCCCGCCGCCGCAGTGGTAATCGTGTGGAGTCGGTAGCCGAGCGCCGCCTGTGCATTGATGGCCTTCTCCAGCTCGGTGAGGTTGCCCGAGCCGGTGCCCCACAGCTTCTCCTTCAGGATGACCTGCAGGACGACGTAGCTCATCCCTGTCGCTGCGGGGCGCGGCCGAGACCCGGAGGACGCCTCCGCCTGGATCCGGTTGACCACACCTCCGATGCCGCCCATCGGTGGAGTCGGCTGGGTCTGGTCCGTCCACCGCTGCCCGTCCCACCACCTGCTGGTGCCGGTCCCGTCGTCGTACCAGCCAGCGTTCGCGTCAGGCACCAGACACCCCGTTCCCGTCATCCTCGGCGGATCGGCCACCACCACCGGCGGTCCCGCTCGGCGTTCAGCCTGGCATCGCAAGGCGGCCGCCGTTCCCCTCGCGCGGCACTTCACCCGGTACGGCATCCGCTGTTCGTGGCGCTCCGCCGATTCGCGGCACGACGTCACCAGCGACCTCTCGCAGCGCGAGACCCAGCCCGACCGCGGGTCGACCGCCCTCGGCTGACACGCCGCGCGGCCGGCGGTTCGCACACCCGTGCTCGCCCACACGTGCGCGCGGGGGCCCGTGCTAGACCGCGTCGAGGTCGGTGGCGAGGAGCGCGACGAGCTCGTCGAGGACGCTCCCCGCGTCCGACCCGTCGGCGGTCAGCGTCACCTGCTCGCCGTTCTGCACGCCGAGTCCCATGACCTACCGTGTACGGCGCCGCACAGCACCCGATTCCCTAGGACGTCGTTCGGCGCATCGCGCGAGCCCGACGAACCGAGATCGACGCGAGAGTGCGGTAGAAGGCGGGTCACGCCGAGACCGACGCCGCGACCCGTCTCCCCCGCTCCTTGTGGACCCGCATGGCGTGGGCGTGGAGCCCGGTGACACCGCGTAGCGGTCCTGCACAGGAGCCCCGTGCCGTGTCGGTGGGCGTCTCTAGCATCTCGGCATGGACTACAAGATCGAGCTCATCGTCCTGCCCGTCTCCGACGTGGACCGTGCCAAGGAGTTCTACGCCGACAAGGTCGGCTTCGTGGTCGACCACGACCAGCGCGTGAGCGACCAGCTGCGGTTCGTCCAGCTCACCCCACCCGGTTCCGCCTGCTCAATCGCCTTCGGTGAAGGCCTCGTCGACACGCCGCCGGGGTCGGTGCACGGGCTCCAGATCGTCGTGGCCGACGCCGACGCAGCGCACGAGGAGCTGTCGGCGCGCGGCGTTGCCGTCAGCGCCGTCGAGGACCTCCCCTGGGGACGCTTCGTCTACTTCAGCGACCCCGACGGCAACGCCTGGGCCCTCCAGGAGCTGCCGCACCGCGAGTGATCGCGGTCGCCGCGGCGAACCGAGCTAGCGTCCCGCCGCAGGCTGGCCCGCGCCCGCCTCGGAGGCGACCCGCTCCAGGGCGCCGAGTCGTACTACTTCGTACCGAGCTACGACGATTTCGTCGACGCCGCCGCCCGAAGGGCGGCGGACGGAGCACGTCCGCGCTGATGGCGCAGGAGCCTGCCGGAAGCACCCGGAGGCCGGGACCTGAGGCCGGGACCGGTCATCGCGGGCCCGCTCCCCGCACCGGCCCCGCCACCGGTCGCAGTCGGGCCGCGGCCAGCGAATACTGCCCGTGTCGGGTCGGCTCTCGCGGCGGGAGGCAGGCAGATGACCTTCGCCGGGGTGTGGCCGTTCGACCGGGAGACGATGATCCGGTACCGGACGCGTGCGGCCGGACCGTTCGTCCTCGGCGCCCTCGTCGTCGCCTACGCGGCCCTCTGGGGTGCCCGGCACCCCGCGGGACCGTGGGGGACGTACCTCGGCCAGGCGATCGGCTCCGAGGCCGTGCTGCTGTTCACCCTGGCGCTGGTGCTGATGAGCTCGACCAGCTGGGTCGAGTCGCTGTTCGCCGGTCTGGACCGGGCGGCCATCTGGCACCGCACGTGCGCCATCGCCGGGACGGTGCTGATGCTCGTGCACACCGCGACCACGTCGACCGGCCAGGAGGCACCGAGGGGCAAGAGCCTGGGTGTGGTGGGCGCGGTCGGGATCGTCGGGCTGGTCCTGTGGGCGATGCTGCCTCGCTGGCGGCAGCTCGTGCCCCCGTTCCTCCGTGCGCAGGTCGAGCGGGTGGCGCAGAGCCCGGGCGGTCGATGGGCCCACCGGTTCCTCAACGGCTACGACCTGTGGCGCAACGTGCACCGCGTGCTCGGGCTGTTCGTCGCCGCAGGCATCGTGCACGCCGTGCTCGATGCGACGGTGTTCGGCGGCGACCCGGTGCTGCGGTGGAGCCTGATCGTCGTCGGCGCGACGGGCCTGGCGTTCTACGCGTACCGCGAGCTGTTCGCCCGGTTCTTCGTCCGGGTGCACCGGTACAAGGTCAAGGCCGTCGAGCCGATCCCCGGCCGTGACGCGCAGGTGATCACGCTGGCACCGCAGGCCAAGCCTCTGCGCTTCGTCGCCGGCCAGTGGGCCATCGTCTCCATCGAGACGAAGCAGGGCTGGTCACGCAACCCGTTCTCGATCTCCAGCTCCGACCGGGCGGGCGACCTGTCGATCACGGTCAAGGGCCTCGGCGACTTCTCCAGCAGCGTCGACGACCTGGTGCGCCCAGGCATGCCGGCCGTCGTCGACGGGCCGCACGGCCGCTTCGACCGGGCCTACGGCACGGCGGAACAGGTGTGGATCGGCGCCGGCGTGGGCATCACCCCGTTCCTGAGCTGGGCCCGTTCGCTCGACGACCAGCTGGACGCGGACCGGGTCGACTTCTACGTCAGCTCGCGCGGCCGGTCACCGTTCGCCGACGAGCTGCAGGGCATCGCCGACGCGCACCCGAACCTGCACCTGCACGTGGTCGACACCGCGGTGGACGGTCACCTGACCGCCGAGCGGGTGCTCGCCGAGCTCCCCGTGCCGCCACAGCGGCTGAGCGTGTTCCTGTGCGGGCCGCAGCGGATGGTCAAGCAGCTCACCCGCGCCTTCCGGCGTGCAGGAGTGGCAAAGGTGAACATCCACCAGGAGTACTTCAGCTGGCGCTGACCGTCGCCGGGCGCCTCGGCTGTCCGCTCCCGCTCCCGGTCGCAGGCGTCAGCGCGTCCCGCGCGGCCGTTCGGCGACCGCAGGTTGCTGGCCGAGCCATCGGTACAGGTGCTCGGGGCGCCCGGCGGCGCCGTAGCGCAGCGTGTAGTCGATCGTCCCGATGTCGAGCAGGTAGCGCAGGTAGCGGCGCGCCACGCCCGGACTGATCGCGGCGCTCGTCGCGACCTCCCCGGCCGAGATGTTCGACCGCTCCCGCAGCACCTCGACCACGACCGCGAGGGTCGGGGCCGAGATGTTCTTCGGCAGGGAGTCCACGCCGGCCGAGCGCAGCGTGCCGTACACGCGGTCCACGTTCCGCTGGTCGGCCTCCGCCATCTGCTGCAGGCGCCGACGTGCGGCCGCGTAGGTGTCGAGCCGTTCGCGGAAGGTGGCGAAGGTGAAGGGCTTGACCAGGTAGTGGGCGACGCCGAGGTGCATGGCGCGACGCAGGATGTCGACGTCCTTCGCCGCGGTGATCGCGATGACGTCGACCTCGACGCCGGTGGTCGCCCGCAGCCGTCGGAGGGTCTCCACGCCGTCCACGTCCGGCAGGTACACGTCGAGCAGCACCAGGTCAGGCCGACACTCGGCGACGGCAGCGAGCGCGGCCGCCCCGGTGCTCGCGGTGCCGACCACCTCGAAGCCGGGCACCCGCTCCGTGAACTGGCGGTGCACGGAGACCGCCATGAAGTCGTCGTCGACGATCAAGGTCCGGATCACCCGGCCACCGCCGCCAGGTCCCGGGGACGGATCGGCAGCGTCACGGTGAAGACGGCGCCGTCGGCGTTGTCCACCACGATGCGCCCGCCGAGCCGGTGGACGGCCTGGCTGACCAGCGCGAGGCCGAGCCCCCGTCGGCGGCCGTTGCCGCGCGCCACCTTGGTGGTGAACCCGTCGCGGAAGATCTCGGCGGACACCGCGGGGTCGATCCCCGGGCCGGAGTCGTGGACGCGGAGCTGCAGCTCGGGCCCGTCGAGCCCGATCGACACCTCGACCCGGCCACCCGGACCGCCCTGCGCCGCCGAGTCGAGGGCGTTGTCCACCAGGTTGCCGAGGATGGTCACCAGGCTCTGCGGGTCGACGAGCCCGGCCGGCACCTCCTCGACCATCTCGACGCGCAGGGTGACGCCACGCTCGCTCGCCACCGAGGCCTTGCCGAGCAGCAGCGCGGACACGATCGGCTCCCCGATCCGGCCGACGAGCGCGCCGGCGAGCTCTTGATGCAGCGAGGAGCTGGTGTTCACGAACCGCACCGCCTCGGCATAGCGCTCGAGCTCGAGCAGGCCTCCGATCACGTGCAGCCGGTTGGCGAACTCGTGCTCCTGCGCCCGCAGGGCGTCGGCCATGGTGCGGACGTCGGCGAGCTCGTCCAGCAGACCGTCGAGCTCGGTGCGGTCACGGAGCGTGACGACGGCGCCGACCGACTTGCCGTGCACCTCGACGGGCATCCGGTTCACCACGACCACGCGGTCGCCGACCAGCACCACCTCGTCGAGCCCCTCGACCTTGCCGGTCAGCACGTCACGCAGCCGACCGGGCGGCGCCAGCTCGTCGAGGCGCCGGCCCAGCGCCGAGGTGTCGATGCCGATCAGCCGCGTCGCCTCGTCGTTGACCAGCGTGACGCGGCCCGCCGGGTCGATGGTCAGGGCGCCCTCCCGGATGCTGTGCAGCATCGCCTCGCGCTGCTCGAGCAGCGCCGCGATCTCCCGCGGCTCGAGGCCGAACGTCTGCCGCTTCACGCGGCGTGCGAGCAGGAGCGCACCGAGCGCTCCCAGCCCGAGGCCGAGCAGCGGCGGCACCGACGACTCGGGCAGGCGTGCCGCCAGCTCCGAGCTGACGTGCGCCTCGAGCACCCCGACCGAGACGAGCCCGACGACGGTCCCGTCCGGCGCGACGATCGGCACCTTGGCGCGCATCGACCGACCGAGCGAGCCGGTCTCGACGCCGGTGAAGGTGTTGCCGGCCAGCACCGACTGCGGGTCCTCGGCCGGGTCTCCGAGCAGGGACGTCCCGATCAGCTGGGGGTTGGGGTGCGAGTAGCGGATGCCCTGGCGGTCCGCGACGACGATGAACGCGGCCCCCGTCGCACGCCGGACCCGCTCGGCGACCGGGGCGATCACGCGGGCCGGCGAGGGGCCCGCGAGCGCCGTGACGATCTCCGGCATCGAGGCCACCGTGCGCGCGATGGCCAGGGACGACTCGGCCGTCCGGGCGTCCAGCACCCGCCTGGCCTGCACGAACGACACGGCGAAGCCTGCGACCACCGTCAGCAGCAGGATCACGATCTGCAACGTGAAGATCTGCGTCGACAGCCGATGGCGTTCACCGATGAGTGCCATTGGCGGATGTTAGTCCGGTTCCGCGACTTTGCCGCCGCGACCGAAATGCTCATCAAAGGCCTCATCGATCAGTTGGTGCGATCTACCGACGCAATCTGGACCGGACGTGTGGCGCCGCTCACAGTCGTCGGACCCGGTGATCTCCCGACGAAGCGAGAGGACCGCCCGACATGTCCTTCAGACAGCCCCTTCCCCGAACCGCCGACGAGAGCGCCGCCCCGCGCTCCGCCGCCGCCGGCGGGGCCGCCCCGGCCTCGGCACCGCAGGACCGTTCCCGTATCGAGCTCGTCGGCGTCACGAAGCGGTTCGTGTCGCCGACGGGGGCCGCCATGACCGCGCTGCGCGACGTCGACTTCGTCGTCGAGCCCGGTCAGTTCTGCGCCGTCGTCGGCCCGACCGGCTGCGGGAAGTCCACGACGCTCACCATGGTGGCCGGCCTGGACCGGCCGAGCGCGGGTGTGGTCCGCGTCGGCGGCGCGGTGGTCGACGGCATCCCCGACAGCACCAGCTTCATGTTCCAGCACGACGCGCTGCTGCCCTGGAAGAGCGTGCTGCAGAACGTCGCGCTCGGGCCCCGGTTCCGCGGCGAGTCGAAGGCGTCCGCCCTCGGGCGTGCACGGGAGTGGCTCCACGTGGTCGGCCTGTCCGGCTTCGAGGACCACCACCCCCACCAGCTGTCGGGCGGCATGCGCAAGCGGGCCACGCTCGCGGCGTCGCTGATCAGCGAGCCGTCGATCCTGCTGATGGACGAGCCGTTCGGAGCCCTCGACGTGCAGACCAAGGCGATCATGTCGAACGAGCTGCTCACGTTGTGGGAGCGGACCCGGCCCTCGGTCATCTTCATCACGCACGACCTCGAGGAGGCCGTGGCGCTCGCCGACCGGGTGGTGGTGATGACCGCCGGTCCCGGCACGGTGAAGGCGGTCTACGACATCGACCTGCCCCGCCCGCGCGGGGCCGTGCAGGAGATCCGGTTCGACAGCCGGTTCCTCGAGCTGCACCAGCGCATCTGGGAGTCGCTGCGCGAGGAGGTCGAGCGCGCGTACGCGAGGACCGGCCGCGCCGCCGGCTCCGCCACCACCGGCACCGAGGGAGGACGGTCGTGAACGAGGCCTCGACCATGGGCGACGCGCGGACGCTCGCCGCCATCCGCGCACAGTCCGTCCAGCCCGCTCCGAGTGACGAGGCGTCGATCGCCGAGGCGGCGCGCCGACGCGTGCGCCGGCGGAAGGTCCTGGTCCAGTCGACGCGGCTCGCCGTGCTCGTCGTGGTCGTCGGCGGCTGGCAGCTGTTCACCGACCGCAAGATCGTCGACCCGTTCTTCTTCGGCCAGCCGTCGGGGATCGTGCTCAAGCTGACGGACTGGGTGCAGCACGGCACGGCCTACGGCTCCCTGTGGCTGCAGATCGGCGTGACCATGAAGGAGGCCCTGCTGGGCTTCGCCTACGGCACGCTCGCGGGGATCGTCCTCGGCGTCCTGCTCGGCCAGATCCCGTTCCTGGCAGACGTGATCGGGCCCTTCATCAAGGTGCTCAACGCGATCCCCCGCATCGTGCTCGGGTCGATCTTCGTGGTGTGGCTGGGGTTCGGCACCACCTCGAAGGTGCTCCTCGCCGCGGTCCTCGTCTTCTTCGTGGTGTTCTTCAACGCCTTCCAGGGCGTGCGTGAGGTGGACCGCAACCTGGTCGCCAACGTGCGGGTGCTGGGCGCGTCCCGTGCGCAGACCGTCCGGCACGTCGTGCTGCCGTCGGCCGTCGTCTGGATCATCGCGAGCCTGCACGTCGCCTTCGGGTTCGCGATCATCGGGGCGATCGTCGGCGAGTTCCTCGGCGCCCAGCAGGGGCTGGGGCTGGTGATCTCGACGGCGCAGAACAACTTCGACCCCAACGGGATCTTCGCCGCGATGCTGCTGATCGCCGTCGTGGCGCTCAGCGCCGAGGGGCTGATCAGCCAGCTCGAGAAGCGCCTGCTCAGCTGGCGGCCCGGCACCCAGACCGAGGTCGCGGGCCTCTAGCCCCCTCCCTCACCGGCAGATCGCTGGGCGAGCCTGCCCTGCCACGGCCCTGCCCTACCACCGCTGTGCCCTGCCACTGCGCTGCCCGTCCGCCTGCCCGGAACCACCGAGGAGGTGCCCACCCAGACGTGACCGACCGGACCACCCGCACATCAGCTCTCAACGAGGAGAACGAGACATGGCCACACGAGTGCACGCCCGAACGATGACGGGGTTCGTCGCTGTCGCGACGACCATGACCCTCGCCGCCTGCGGCGGCGCCGCGAGCGGGAGCGGGGGCGCGAGCAGTGCCGCCACCGGCGCCGGCGGTGCCAGCGCTGCACCGGTCACCGTCACGATGATGGTCGGCGGGATCGACAAGCAGATCTACCTGCCGTACCAGCTGGCCGAGGGCCTCGGCTACTACAAGAAGTACGGCATCGACATGAAGCTGAGCACCGAGGTGTCCGGCGGTGTCGGCGCAGAGGACGCGGTGGCGTCGGGGCAGGTGAACATGGCCGGCGCCTGGTACGTCCACACGATCGACTTCCAGCAGAAGGGCAAGGACGTCATCAGCGTCGCCCAGCTGAGCGGGGCGCCCGGCGAGCGGGAGATGTGCGCGACGGGCTCCAACGTCTCCTCGCCGGCCGACTGGTCGGGCAAGACCGTGGGGGTCACCGACCTCGGCTCCGGCACCGACGACCTGACGCTCTACCTGGCGGCGAAGAGCAGCCTCACCCAGGCCCAGTTCCACCGGCAGGGCGTCGGCGCGGGCAGCACCCTGGTCGCGGCGCTGCAGCACGGCACCGTCGTCTGCGGGATGACGACCCAGCCCACGGTCAGCGCGCTGGAGACGCAGAAGATCGCCTACTCCGCGATCGACCTGGCCACGACGGACGGGGCCGACAAGTGGCTCGGCGGCGCGTTCCCGTCCGCCGCCGTCCTGGCGAAGGCCGACTGGGTGAACGCGAACAAGGACACGGTGCAGAAGGTGGTCGACGCCCTGGTGGCGACGATGCACTACATCGCCACCCACAGCGCGGCGGACATCGCCGACCACCTGCCCCCGAACTTCGTGTCCAACGGGCTGGTGACCAAGGACCTGTACGTCAAGGCCCTCGACCAGGACAAGGGGCAGTTCCTGCCCGACGGCATGATGCCGGCCAACGGCCCTGACACGGTCCTGGCGGTGGAGAAGCTGGCCGGCAAGGTCACCGCACCGGTCGACCTGACGAAGACGTACACCAACGACTTCGTCGTCGCCGCCAACAAGCTGGAGGGCTTCGCCCAGTAGCGGGCGTCCGCACACGGGTGCGTGCCCCACCGAGCAGAGGTGGGGCACGCACCCGTGCCTGTGCGGGCGACCCGCCTCGCCCGGGCCGGGACGTCAGCTCCCGGAGTGCCGGTCCAGGAAGGCGTACACGTCGTTCTCGTCCACCCCGGGGAACGTCCCCGTGGGCAGCGGCGCCAGGATCTGCGTGTGCACCACCGCGCTGGGCCACGAGCGGTCGGCCCACCGCTCGGCGGGCTCACGGGCCGGCAGGCGGCAGCAGCGGGGGTCGGGGCAGGCCGAGCGGGTGCGTGCGGTCGTCTCGCGTCCCCGGAACCACTTGGCCTGGTCGAACGGCACGCCGAAGGTGATGGAGAACTCGCCGAGCGAGGTGGTGCCCGTCTGGGTGGACGCCCAGTAGGTACCGACCGGGGTGTCCACGTACTGGTGGTTCTCCGCGCTGCGGTCGCGCCGGCCGAAGGCGGCCCGCGCCGGCCAGTGCCGGCACACGATCTGCCCGGCTGACGCACCGGTGCTGTCCGTCGGGAGCGGGAAGCCGTCGTTCTCGTAGCCCTTGTACAGGGCGCCGTCCTCCCCCACCCGCATGAAGTGCACCCGCAGGTCCAGGTGCGAGGTCAGCAGGTTGGTCATGCGTTGCGCCGCCGTCTCGTGCGTCACGCCGAACGCGTCGCGCAGGTCCTCCACCGCGAGGTTCTTGGCCTTCTTGGCCCGCTCCAGGAACGGGACCGCGGCGAACTGCGGCATGAGGCACGCGGCGGCGAAGTAGTTGATCTCGATGCGTTGCCGCAGGAAGTCGGCGTAGCTGATGGGTCGCTCGTGGCCGAGGACCCGGTGGGCGATCGCCTGCAGCGCCAGGGAGCGCAGCCCGTGGCCCCCGGGGATCGAGGCGGGCGGCAGGTAGATCCGTCCGTTGGCCAGGTCGGTGACGGTGCGCGTCGACGGCGGGAGGTCCGGCGTGTGCACCAACGTGAAGCCCAGGCTCTCGGCCATCTGCGCGACGCTGCGGTGGCTGAGCGCCCCGGTCGTGTAGCCGCTGCGGCGGACCAGGTCCCCGGCGACCTCCTCGATGGGCGGCAGCCAGTTGTCCCGCTGGCGCATCCACCGGTGCAGCACCGTCGTGGCCCGGCGCGCCTCCTCGGGCGTCGCGACCGCGGCGTCCGTCCGGCGGGCGAGCTCCTCGTGCAGGCCGACCAGCGCCTCCAGCACGTCGGTGGGCAGCGTGCGACCGGGACGGATCTCCGGCAGGCCGAGAGCGGCGTAGCTCGCGCGCCGCTGCCCCCGGTCGAGCGCGATCTCCAGCGCCGCGCGGCGCGACGGCGGTTCGACGGACAGGAACGAGGCCGTCGGAACCCCGAGCGCGGTCGCGATCGCCTGCAGCAGCGTGACGCGCGGCTCACGCCGGCCGTTCTCGACGAGGGAGAGCTGGCTGGGGCTCACCCCGACCGCCGCGCCGAGCTGGTCGAGCGTCATGCCGCGTTCGGTCCGGACGTGCCGGATGCGGCGACCCAGCGTCAGCAGGTCGTCGGCCTCCGCCGCCGCACCCGTGGTCTCCGGCACGGCGATCACCGGGCCGGTCAGGGCGGCCTGGCTGGTCCGGCGGACGGCGTCGATCGACATGGCATGACGATATCGAAAGATCCGCGTTTCTTGCGGCCACCAGCACGGTTCCTCGTGGCCCGGACGGTGCAATCGTCAAGACCGTCCGCGATGTTGCAAGAGAAGGAGCACCCGATGACGTCCCTGGCCGAACCGAGCCTGACCGTGAGCGGTCAGCACCTGGCGCAGCGGAACGAGCGCCTCGGCACCTGGGTCGAGGATGTCGCCCGCCTGACCCTCCCCGACCGGGTCGTGTGGTGCGACGGGTCGGCACGGGAGTACCAGGAGCTGTGCGACCTGCTCGTCGACGCCGGGACGTTCGTGCGGCTGAACCCCGAGCGGCGGCCGCGGTCCTTCCTCGCACGGTCGGCCCCGGGGGACGTGGCGCGGGTGGAGAGCCGGACGTTCATCTGCTCGGAGCGCCAGCAGGATGCGGGTCCGACGAACAACTGGCGGGACCCCGCCCAGATGCGCGCCGAGCTCGACGGTGTGTTCGCGGGCTCCATGCGGGGCCGGACGATGTACGTGGTGCCGTTCTCCATGGGTCCGGTCGGGTCGCCGCTCGCCGAGATCGGCGTGGAGCTGACCGACTCCCCCTACGTCGTGGTGAGCATGCACCTGATGACGCGCGTCGGGGCGGCGGTGCTGGAGCAGCTGGGCTCGGACGGGGACTTCGTGCCCGCCGTGCACAGCGTCGGGATGCCGCTGGTCGACCCCGACGGCACGGCACGGGCGGACGTGCCGTGGCCGTGCAACGAGACGAAGTACATCGTGCACTTCCCGGAGAGCCGCGAGATCTGGTCGTTCGGCTCGGGGTACGGCGGGAACGCCCTGCTCGGCAAGAAGTGCTTCGCGCTGCGGATCGCCTCGGTGATGGGCCGCGACGGCGGCTGGCTGGCCGAGCACATGCTCCTGCTGCGGCTGACCAGCCCCGAGGGACGCGACTACCACCTCGCCGCGGCGTTCCCGTCCGCGTGCGGCAAGACGAACCTGGCGATGGTGCGTCCCACCCTGCCGGGCTGGTCGGCCCAGACGCTGGGCGACGACATCGTCTGGATGCGCCCCGGCCCGGACGGCGGCCTGCGCGCGATCAACCCCGAGGCCGGGTTCTTCGGCGTCGCCCCCGGCACGGGCGAGACCACCAACCCCACCGCGATCGCCATGGTCGCCAGCGACACGATCTTCACCAACGTCGCGCTCACCGACGACGGCGACGTGTGGTGGGAGGGGCTGACCGAGCGGGTCCCCGACCACCTGGTCGACTGGACGGGGCAGGACTGGACCCCCGGCTGCGGTCGGCCGGCAGCCCACCCGAACTCCCGGTTCACCGTTCGCGCGGACCGGTGCCCGGCGATCGCCCCGGACTGGGAGGACCCGGCCGGCGTCCGGGTCGACGCCATCCTGGTCGGCGGCCGGCGGGCGACCAACGTGCCACTGGTCACGCAGGCCCGGGACTGGGCCCACGGCGTGTTCCTCGGCGCGACGATCTCCTCCGAGCAGACGGCCGCCGCCGAGGGCACGGTCGGCACCCTGCGCCGGGACCCGTTCGCCATGCTGCCGTTCTGCGGCTACCACATGGGCGACCACTGGGCGCACTGGCTCGAGGTCGGCGCCCGGCTCGGAGCCGGCGCCCCGGCGATCTTCGCCGTGAACTGGTTCCGCAAGGGTGCCGACGGCCGGTACCTGTGGCCCGGGTACGGGGAGAACTCCCGGGTGCTCGCGTGGGTCGTGGGGCGGCTGGAGGGGTCGGCGGCTGCCGTGGACTCCCCCGTCGGCCTGCTGCCCGCCCCCGGCGCGCTGGACGTCACCGGGCTCGACGTCGACGCCGACCAGGTGTCCGAGCTGCTCGACGTCGACCCGGCCGCCTGGCTGGTCGAGGCGGACGCCACCGCCGAGTGGTTCGAGACCTTCGGCGACCGGCTGCCGCCGCAGGTCGCGGCCGAGCTGACCGGACTTCGGCAGCGCCTGGTGGAGCGCCTGTGACGGGGGCGACCCGGCCGGCGGACGGAGCGTGCGTCTGACCTGGTGCTCAGTCCTGGGGCGACAGCTCCGCGGTGGCGAGGTGCTCGCGCAGCGCGCCGTCGAGGGTCTCGATGTCGCCCTGCTCGACCAGCTGCGCCAGGCGGCGATGGTCCTGCAGGATCCGCTCGGCGTTCGGCGCGCTCGCCGCACGCCGGGCGGTCAGCAGCACCTGCCGCGCGCGCAGCTTGTCGTAGAAGTCGAGCAGCACGGGATTGCCGCCTGCGACGACGAAGGACCGGTGGAACTCGACGTCCACCTCGACGAACCGCGCGAGGTCGCCCCGCGCGAGCTGGTCCGCCTGGTCGTCGACCAGTGCCGTGAGGGTCCGCGCGAGCGCCCGGCGGTCCGCCTCCGGCAGCGATCGCACCGACGCGTACTCGACGGCGTGCCGGGCCTGCGTCACGTGGCGGGACTCCTCCGGGCCGATCTGCCGGACCAGCGCGCCGCGCTGCGGGTAGATGGTCACCCAGCCCTCGTCCTGCAGGCGCACCAGGGCGGTCCGGACCGGCGTGCGGCTGACCCCGACCCGGGCGGCGAGGTCGTGCTCGCTGACCATCGAGCCCGGGGCGATCTCCCCGCTGGCGATCGCCTGGCGGATCTCCTGGAGCGCCCGCTGCGCGGCGCTCGGCGTCTGCGACACCACCACGTGCCCCCTCGTTCCCGCTGGTCGACCCCCAGTCTGTCCCACTCGGGTCGCGGGGGTAGCCTGACTGGTATCCCAGTTGGATTCCAGTAGGACGGCGGTCGGATGTCGGAGGCGACGGTGGGCCTGGGCCCGTGGACGGGAGCGGACCGGCGGACGGGACGGGCCCGCCCCTGGCGGACGGTCGCCCCGGCGGTGTTCGCGGCAGCCTGGGGCGGCAACCACTTCACGCCGCTGATGCTGATGTACCGGCAGCACGACGGGTACACGACGATGGCGGTGGACGTCGTCTTCGCGGCCTACGTCGCGGGCCTGGTGCCGGGCTTCCTGCTCTCCGGCGCGCTGTCGGACCGGTACGGCCGCAAGCGGGTGATGGTGCCGGCCGTGGTGCTGGGCATCGCCGCGAGCGCGGCCCTGGCCACCGGCGTCCACACCCTGCCGCTGATGTGCCTCGGGCGGCTGCTGTCCGGGCTGAGCGTCGCCGCGGCGATGGTGGTGGGCACCAGCTGGTTGCGAGAGCTGTCGCAGGGTCCGTGGGAGCAGGGGGCGGACGACGGCACGGGAGCCGCACGCGCCTCGGTGACGCTGACGCTCGGGTTCGGTGTGGGCGCCGGGGTGTCGGGTGCGCTCGCGCAGTGGGCGCCCGGGCCGTCCGTCCTCCCCTACGTCGTGCACGTGCTGCTGTCGCTCTGGGCGCTCGCCGCCCTGGTCGCAGCCCCTGAGACCCGACGGTTCGACGCCGACATCCGCTCGCTGCTGGCGGACCTGCGCGTGCCGGCGGCGTCGCGCCGTCGGTTCCTGCTGGTGCTGACCCCGCTGGCGCCGTGGGTGTTCGCCGGCGCCGCGCTGGCGTACGCGGTGCTGCCCGCGCTGCTGCACCGGGCCAGCCACGGTGCGGACGTCGCCGTCGCGGCGGTGCTCGCACTGGTGACCCTCGGCACCGGCGCGCTGGTGCAGGTGGGTCTGCGGCGGCTGCCGCCGGCGCGGCGCCGGCACGCGCCGCACGTGGGGATGGGCGCGATGGCGGTCGGTGCGGCGCTGTGCGCCCGGGCGGCGGTCGCACCGACGTTGTGGCTGGCGGCGGTCACCGCGGTGGTGCTGGGGCTGGGCTACGGCATCTGCATGGTGACCGGCCTGGTGGAGGTGCAGCGGCTGACCGACGAGGAGCACCTGGCCGGGCTGACGGGCGTGTACTACAGCCTCACGTACCTGGGGTTCACGCTGCCCGTCGTGCTCGCCTGGCTGCAGCCGGTCGGCGGCTATCCCGCGCTGCTGACCGCCGTCGCGGTGCTGGCCGTGGTGTGCGGCGCCGTCGTCGCCGTCGCGCGGCGGACGATCCCCGTGCCGGACTGGCCGGACGAGTCGGCGGCGCCGTGGCTGGAGCGGGTGGGCGCCCGATGACCACGTGGCTGACCGAGTGCGGGTGGCGGCGCCGCCCGACCGAGGCCGACGAGGCGCAGCTCCTCGCGGCGGCCCGGGACGAGCTCAGTGAGCGCGGGTACGACGGGATCACGCTGACGGGCGTGGCCGCGCGCGCGGGTGCGCGCCGAAGCACGGTGCACCGGCGGTGGTGGACCCGGGCGGAGCTGGTGGTCGACGCGCTGGCCGACGCGCAGCCGGCAGCGACCGAGGCCGCCGTACCCGACACGGGCTCGGTGGCCGACGACCTGCGCGCGCTGCGGGCGGGCGCGCGCGAGGACGCGCTCTGGCGTGCTCTGCCCAGACTGCTAACGGACGCCGCCGACTCGCCGGAGCTGACCTCGGCGATCCGCGACCGGCTGGTCCAGCCGCGGGTCGCGCGGCTGCGCACGGTGCTGCGCCGAGCGGCGGCCCGCGGCGAGCTCGCGGCGGGAGCCGACCCGGACCTGCTGGCCGAGGTGCCCGCCGCGATGGTCACGTACCGGTTGCTCGTCGGCCGGGAGCCGCTCGACCCTGCCTTCCTCGAGGCGGTCCACGAGGGGCTGCTCGTGCCGGCCGCCACGGGCTGCGCCGCGCACTGACGGCGCGGGACCCGGCGGGCACGCCGGACCACGTCTGTCTGGGCCCGGATTGCGTCCGGGGCGGCGGCTCCGGCGTCCGGGAACCGTCAGGATCGGCGCCCGGCGCCGACCCCGGTGGATCAATGGTCGTGACGGCCATGGTGGACGTCCGGCCTGCGGGCCGTGGACGGCGAGGGGTGCGCACGCGATGGCGGACCTGGCGTTCGTGGTGCTGACCGCCCTGTGCTTCGTGGTGCTGGGGCTGCTGGTGCATGGGTTGGAGCAGCGGTGAACGCCGAGACGTGGGTCGCGCTGGCGATCGCCGCCGCGCTGGCCGGCTACCTGCTGTACGCGCTGCTGCACCCGGAGCGGTTCTGATGAGCGCCGGGGCAGCGGCGGTCGGCCAGGTCGCGATCGTCGTCGCCGTGCTGGCAGCGGTGCACGTGCCACTCGGCGACTACCTGGCACGCGCGCTCGAGAGCTGTCGGCACCTGCGCGTCGAACGGTGGGTGTACCGGCTGTGCGGCATCGACCCGGACGCCGACCAGCGCTGGGGCGTGTACGCGCGGTCGCTGCTGGCGTTCTCCGGCGTCGGCGTCCTGGTGCTGTACGGGCTGCAGCGGGTGCAGGCGCACCTGCCGCTGTCCCTCGGCATGAGCGCCGTGAACCCCGCGACCGCGTGGAACACCGCCGCCTCGTTCGTCACCAACACCAACTGGCAGTCGTACTCGGGCGAGCAGACCATGGGCCAGCTGGTGCAGATGGCCGGGCTGGCGGTGCAGAACTTCCTGTCCGCGGCGGTCGGCCTGGCGGTGGCGGTCGCGCTGGTGCGCGGGTTCACGCGCAGCCGTACGAACCGGATCGGCAGCTTCTGGGTGGACGTCGTCCGCTCCGTGGTCCGCGTCCTGCTGCCCCTGGCCGTGCTCGCCGCGGTGGTGCTGCTGGCCGGCGGCGTGGTGCAGAACCTGACCGGCGTGCACGACGTGACGACGTTGGCCGCGGGCACGCAGCACCTGGTCGGGGGCCCGGTGGCCTCCCAGGAGGCGATCAAGGAGCTGGGCACCAACGGCGGTGGCTACTTCAACGCCAACAGCGCCCACCCGTTCGAGAACCCGTCGGCGTGGACCGACCTCGTGGAGATCGTCCTGCTGCTGATGATCCCGTTCTCCCTGCCGCGGACGTTCGGCACGTTGGTGCACGACCGGCGGCAGGGCGCGGCGATCCTCGCCGTGATGGGCACGCTGTGGGGTGCCGCGGTGGCCGTGACCACCTGGGTGGAGCTGCGCGGTCCCGGAGCGGTGCCGGCGCTGGCGGGCGCCGCGATGGAGGGCAAGGAGGTCCGGTTCGGGCCGGCCGCGTCCGCCCTCTTCGCCGCCTCGACCACCGGCACCTCGACCGGCGCGGTGAACGCCGCGCACGACTCGCTGACCGCCCTCGGCGGCGGCGTCGCGATGATGAACATGATGCTGGGCGAGGTCTCCCCCGGCGGGGTCGGCACCGGGCTGTACGGGATGCTCGTCGTCGCGGTGCTCGCCGTGTTCCTCGCCGGCCTGATGGTGGGGCGCACGCCGGAGTACCTCGGCAAGAAGGTGGGCCGCCGCGAGGTCACCCTCGTCGCGCTGTCGATCCTCACCATGCCGGCCATCGTGCTGGTGGGCGGCGCGCTGACCGCCGGGGTCCCCGCGCTGCGGGCCGCGGCCATCGGCACCGGCGGCCCGCACGGGCTGAGCGAGGTCCTCTACGCCTACGCCTCCGCCGGGAACAACAACGGCTCCGCCTTCGGCGCGTTCACCGCCTCCTCGACCTACCAGGAGGTCGCGCTCGGCATCGCCATGCTGCTGGGCCGGTTCGTGCCCATCGTGCTGACGCTGGCGCTTGCCGGCTCGTTCGCCGCGCAGCGGACCGTGCCGCCCGGCGCGGGCACGCTGCCCACCCACACGCCGGTGTTCGTCGGGCTACTGGTGGGCGTCGTCGTGATCGTCGCCGGCCTGACCTTCTTCCCCGCACTCGCGCTCGCACCCTTCGCCGAGGCCCTGTCATGACCGTCACCGCGCTGCCAGCCCCCGCTCCCGACCTGCCGAGCACCCGACCCCCGGCCGGGGCGTTCGAGCCGCGGCAGCTGCTCGCCTCCCTGCCGCAGGCGCTGCGCAAGCTCGACCCGCGCCACCAGCTGCGCTCCCCCGTGATGTTCGTGGTCTGGGTGGGCGCGGCGCTGACCACGGTGCTGGCGGTGCTGCACCCCAGCGGGTTCGCGTGGGCCATCACCTTGTGGCTGTGGCTGACGGTGGTGTTCGCCAACCTGGCCGAGGCGGTGGCCGAGGGGCGGGGACGGGCCCAGGCGGCGTCCCTGCGCCGCACCCGCACGTCCACCACGGCGCACCGGCTCCGCGCGGACGGCACCCTCGAGGACGTCCCCGGCGTGGCGCTGACGGTCGGCGACCGCGTGGTGGTGACCGCGGGCGAGGTGATCCCCGGCGACGGCGACGTGGTCGAGGGCGTGGCGGCGGTCGACGAGTCCGCGGTGACGGGCGAGTCCGCGCCGGTGATCCGCGAGTCCGGCGGCGACCGGTCGGCCGTCACCGGAGGCACCCGGGTCCTGTCCGACCGGATCGTCGTGCAGATCACCGCCAAGCCGGGCGAGACGTTCCTGGACCGGATGATCGCCCTGGTCGAGGGCTCGGCCCGGCAGCGCACCCCCAACGAGATCGCCCTGACGCTGCTGCTGGCGTCGCTGACGCTGATCTTCCTGCTGGCCGTCGTCACGCTGCAGCCGCTCGCCACCTACTCCGGCCGGCCGCAGTCGATCACCGTGCTGGTGGCCCTGCTGGTGTGCCTGATCCCCACCACCATCGGCGCGCTGCTGTCCGCGATCGGCATCGCCGGCATGGACCGGCTGGTGCAGCGCAACGTGATGGCCCTGTCAGGTCGGGCGGTCGAGGCGGCCGGGGACGTGGACGTGCTCCTGCTGGACAAGACCGGCACCATCACGCTGGGCAACCGGCAGGCCGTCGAGCTGGTGCCGGCGGACGGCGTGGAGGCGGACCGGCTGGCGGACGCCGCGCAGCTCTCGTCCCTGGCGGACGAGACGCCGGAGGGCCGCTCGATCGTCGTGCTCGCCAAGGAGGAGTTCGGGCTGCGCGAGCGGCCGGCGGGCCAGCTGGGCCAGACCACGTTCATCCCGTTCTCGGCGCAGACCCGGATGAGCGGGGTGGACCAGTCCGGCCCGGACGGCACCCGGTCGATCCGCAAGGGGGCTGCCAGTGCGGTGATGGCCTGGGTGCGCGAGCACGGCGGCCACCCGACGGCCGACGTGGGCGAGGCGGTCGACGCGATCGCCGGCTCCGGCGGCACCCCGCTGGTGGTCGCGGAGCTGGTGGGCGACGGGCCGGCGCGGGCGCTCGGCGTGGTGCACCTGAAGGACGTGGTGAAGTCCGGCATGCGCGAGCGGTTCGCGCAGCTGAGAGCGATGGGCATCCGGACGGTGATGATCACCGGCGACAACCGGCTGACCGCCGCCGCGATCGCCGACGAGGCGGGGGTCGACGACTTCCTCGCCGAGGCGACCCCGGAGGACAAGCTCGCGCTGATCCGCACCCAGCAGGCCGACGGGCGGCTGGTCGCGATGACGGGCGACGGCACCAACGACGCCCCGGCGCTGGCTCAGGCCGACGTCGGGGTGGCGATGAACACCGGCACCTCGGCCGCCAAGGAGGCCGGGAACATGGTCGACCTCGACTCCAACCCGACCAAGCTGATCGAGATCGTCGCGATCGGCAAGCAGCTGCTGATCACCCGCGGGGCCCTGACCACGTTCTCCATCGCCAACGACGTGGCCAAGTACTTCGCGATCATCCCGGCGATGTTCGCCGGCCTGTACCCGCAGCTGCAGGCGCTGAACGTGATGCACCTGCACTCGCCACAGACGGCCGTGCTGTCGGCCGTCGTGTTCAACGCCCTGATCATCGTCGCGCTGGTGCCGGTGGCCCTGCGCGGGGTGCGGTACACCCCGTCCAGCGCCGCGGCCCTGCTGCGCCGCAACCTGCTGGTGTACGGCCTCGGCGGGATCGTCGTGCCGTTCCTCGGCATCAAGGCGATCGACCTGCTCGTCACGCTGCTGCCCGGTCTGTGAACCGGGACGGAACGGGAACCTCCATGACCTCCTGGCTGCGTCAGCTGATGGCGGCGCTCAAGGTGCTGCTCGTCGCGACGCTCGTGCTCGGCGTCGCCTACCCCCTGCTGGTGCTGGGCGTCGGCCGGCTGATGCCCGCCCGCGCCGACGGGTCGCTGGTGCGCCTCGGCGGCACGGTGGTCGGCTCCGCCCTGATCGGCCAGCCGTCCGGCGGCGACCAGTGGTTCCAGCCGCGGCCGTCGGCTGCCGGCGACGGCTACGACCCCCTGGCATCGGGCGGCTCGAACCTCGGCCCGAACGACCCTGGCCTGCTGGCCACGGTGCAGCAGCGACGTCAGCAGGTCGCCGCACGCGAGGGCGTCGACCCGGCCGCGGTGCCGGCGGACGCCGTGACGGCGTCGGCCTCCGGGCTCGACCCGGACATCTCCCCCGCCTACGCGCGGCTGCAGGTGGCCCGCGTCGCGCGGGTGCGCGGCCTGGACCCGGCCGTGGTCCGCGCGCTGGTGGACGCGCACGTCGAGGGGCGCACCCTCGGCGTGCTCGGCGACCCGCACGTCAACGTGCTGCAGCTGAACGTGGCGCTCGCCGCGCTGCCCGCCGCTGCGGCAGGGTGAGCACGTGGGCAACGCGGATCGGCGGCGCGGGACGCTGCGGGTCTTCCTCGGCGCGGCCCCCGGCGTCGGCAAGACCTACGCGATGCTCGACGAGGCGCAGCGCCGGCACGAGCGGGGCGTCGACGTCGTCGCCGGCCTCGTCGAGACGCACGGCCGCGAGCAGACCGCCGCCCAGCTTGCCGGCCTGGAGGTGCTCCCCCGGCGAACGATCGCGTACCGCGGCACCAGCTTCGGAGAGCTCGACGTCGATGCGGTGCTGGCCCGCCGCCCGGAGGTCGCCCTGATCGACGAGCTGGCGCACACCAACGTGCCCGGCAGTCGCAACGCCAAGCGCTGGCAGGATGTCGAGGAGGTGCTCGACGCCGGCATCGACGTGGTCACCACGGTGAACATCCAGCACCTGGAGTCGCTCAACGACGTGGTCGAGTCGATCACCGGCGTGCACCAGCAGGAGACCGTGCCGGACGAGGTGGTGCGCCGCGCCGACCAGATCGAGCTGGTCGACATGAGCCCGGAGGCGCTGCGCCGCCGGCTGGCGCACGGCAACGTCTACCGGCTCGACAAGGTGGACGCGGCGCTGACCCACTACTTCCGCCCCGGCAACCTCACCGCGCTGCGCGAGCTCGCCCTGCTGTGGACCGCCGACCGGGTCGACGACGCCCTCGCCCGCTACCGCGAGGAGCACGACATCGCGGAGCTGTGGCCCGCCCGTGAGCGGCTCGTGGTCGCCGTCAGCGGCGGTCCGGAGACGGAGACCCTGGTGCGCCGGGGGGTGCGGATCGCGTCCCGCCCGGCCGGTGGTGAGCTGCTGGTGCTGCACGTGTCCCGCGGCGACGGCCTGGCCGGTGCCGGTCCCGAGGCGCTGGCGCGGCACCGGACGTTCACGGAGAGCCTCGGCGGCACCTGGCACAACGTCGTCGGGGACGACGTCGGGGCGGCGATCCTCGACTTCGCCCGCGGGATGAACGCCACCCAGGTGCTGCTCGGCGCCACCCGCCGCCGCGGCCCCCTCGGCCGCCTGGCACCCGGCGTGGTGCCGCGGGTCATCCGGGGCGCCGGCGACATCGACGTGCTCGTGGTCACCCACGAGCGTGCCGGCGGCGGCCGCCCGGTCCGGGCTCGCCGGCCGGGACTGTCGGCGCGCCGGGTGGCGACCGCCTGGGCGCTCGCTGTCGCGGGGCCCGTCCTCCTCGGGCTCGCGCTGCGGCAGGCGCAGGCCGCGGCGACCTCCCTGCCGACCGTCCTCATGCTGTTCCTCGCCCTGACGGTCGGCGTCGCGATCGTCGGCGGCGTGGGCCCGGCGCTGTGCGCCGCCGTGCTCAGCGGCCTGCTCAGCAACTACCTGTTCGTCCCGCCCGTCGGCACCCTGACCATCACGCAGCCGCAGAACGCCGTGGCCATCGCCGTCCTGATCGCCGTCGCCGTCGCCGTCTCGGCAGTGGTGGACCTCGCCGCCCGGCGCAGCGTGCAGGCCGTCCGCGCCCGCGGCGAGGCGGACACGCTCGCCTCCGCCTCCGCCGCCGTGCTCCGCGGCACCGACGCGGTGCCAGCCATGCTCACGTCGCTGCGCGAGGCCTTCTCCGTCGACGGCGTCACCCTGCTGACGCGTGCGGACGAGACCTCCGCCTGGGCGCCCGCGCACAGCACAGGGCTGGCGGCCCCCGACCCGTCCGAGGCCGACGTCACCTTCGTCCCCGTGCACCCCACGCTCGCCGTCACGCTGCGGGGACGTCCGCTGTCGGCCGAGGACCTCCGGGTCGTCGCCGCGGTCGGCGTGCACGCCGCAGCCGCGCTCGAGCGCGACGCCCTGCAGGCCCAGGCCAAGGCCGCCCGACTGGAGCGCGAACGGACCGCGACCCGGACCGCGCTGCTCGCGGCCGTCTCCCACGACCTGCGCACCCCCTTGGCGGCGATCAAGGCCGGGGTCACCGCGCTGACCAGCAGCGGGGACATGCTCCCGCCGGCCGACCGGGACGCCCTGCTGGACGACCTGACCACCAGCACCGACCGGCTGCAGGCGCTGATCGACAACCTGCTGGACATGAGCCGCCTCGACGCCGGCGCCGTCACCGTGGCCCGCACCCCCGTCGCCCTCGACGAGGTGGTGCTCACCGCGCTGGCCCCGCTCGACGACGAGCGGCTGACCATCGACGTCCCCGAGGACCTGCCCCTGGTCCGTGCCGACGCCGGGCTGCTCGAACGTGCCGTCGCCAACCTGGTGGAGAACGCGCTGCGCTACACCTCGGGCCCCGTGCGCGTCGTCGCCGGTGCGCTTCCGGGCTCGGTGGTGCTGCGGGTGGTGGACCAGGGGCCCGGCGTCCCGGACGAGGACAAGCCGGCGATGTTCACCGCGTTCCAGCGCCTGGGCGACAACCCGCGCGGTCACGGCCTGGGCCTGGGGCTCGCCGTGGCGCGAGGCTTCGTCGAGGCGAACGGCGGCACGCTCGACGCCGAGGACACCCCGGGCGGAGGCCTCACGATGGTGGTCACGCTGCCCCTGGAGGCCCCATGACCCGCGTTCTGGTGGTCGAGGACGACCCGGCGCTCGCCCGCGCGCTGGCGATCACCCTGCGCGCCCACCGGTACGACGTCGTCGTCGCCCACACCGGAGCCGCCGCGCTGGACGCCGCCGGCGGCGGCCACGTCGAGCTCGTCGTGCTGGACCTGGGGCTGCCCGACCTCGACGGCATGGACGTGCTGCACGCGCTGCGCGGCTGGACGAGCGTGCCGGTGGTGGTGCTGTCCGCCCGGCAGACGGCCGACGACAAGGTCGCCGCGCTGGATGCCGGCGCCGACGACTACCTGACCAAGCCGTTCACCATGGACGAGCTGCTCGCTCGCCTGCGGGTGGCGGTCCGGCACGCGGTCCCCGAGACCGCTCCCGTGGTCGAGACGGCGACCTTCACCGTCGACATCCCGCACCACCGCGTCACGCGCGACGGCGAGGACGTGCGGGTCACGCCCACCGAGTGGCACCTGCTCGAACAGCTCGCCCGCAACGTGGGCAAGGTGGTGGGCCGCCGCGAGCTGCTCACGGAGCTGCGCGGGCCGCACCTCGACCGGCAGACGCACTACCTGCGCGTGTACGTCGCCCAGCTGCGGCGCAAGCTCGAGCCCGACCCGGCCCACCCCCGGCACCTGCTCACCGAACCGGGCGTCGGCTACCGACTGGTGCCCTGACCCGCGTCGACGGTCGCCGCGTCCTCACGCGCGGCGAGGATCTCCGGGACGTGGGTCTCCGCCCACTGGCGCACGGCGCTGAGCGGCTCCCACAGCGACCAGCCGAGCGGCGTCAGCGCGTACTCGACGTGCGGCGGGTTCGCCGGGTGCTCGGTGCGGCTGACCAGCCCGTCCTGCTCGAGGCTGCGCAGCGTCTCGACGAGCACCTTCGGGGTGATGCCCTCGATGCGCGTCTTGAGGGCCGTGAACCGCATGGGCCGCTCCGCGAGCGCGGTGACCACGAAGACGGTCCAGCGCGCGCCGATGCGGTGCAGCACGGTCCGACTGGGACAGCTGGCCGCCATCACGTCGTACGCCTTGCCCATCGCCGCCTGGTTTCGTTGAAGTAACCGGTATCAAAACCATACCGTGACTCGTCGACGGGGACCGACGAGGTGAGGAGTCGCAGGTGGCGCAGGCAGGGCAGAGCGTGCTGGCAGGGCAGCGGCTGCTGGCAGGGCAGAGCGTGCTGGTGGTGGGCGGAGGACGGCACCTGGGCGCGGCAGTGGCCCGCGCGGCCGCAGCCGCGGGGGCCGGCGTGGTGATCGGTGCCCGGGACGTGCAGCGGGCTGCCGCCGTCGCGGCCGGGCTGCCGGGGGCGCGGGCGATCCGGCTGGACGTGGCCGACGAGGAGACGGTCGCCGCAGCGGCGGCCGAGCTGGGCGGGGTGGACCACGTCGTGGTCACCGCCGCGGCGCACCACAACGTGCCCGTCGCCCAGCTGGAGCACGACCGGGTGGTGGCCGCCCTCGAGGCCAAGGTGGTCGGGCCCATGCTGCTGGCCAAGCACCTCGCGCCGACCATGCCGTCGACCGGCTCGTTCGTGCTGTTCTCCGGCGTCGCAGCCTGGGCGCCCGCCGCCGGGTACACCGTCATGGGCATCACCAACGGCGCCGTGTCCTTCCTCGCTCGCCACCTCGCCAAGGAGCTCGCACCGATCCGGGTCAACGCGATCTCCCCCGGCATCGTCGACTCCGGCACGTGGGACGAGCTCGGGCCTGACGGCAAGCGGGGCCTGCTCGAGGCCGCGGCCGCGTCGAACCTGGCGGGACGCGCCGGAACCAGCGACGACGTCGTCGAGGCGGTCCTCTGGCTGCTCGGCGCCGGGTTCGTCTCCGGCGAGACGATCCACGTCGAGGGCGGGGCGCGCCACGCATGACCGCCAACTCCTACCCGTTCGACGGCAAGGCGGTGCTGGTCACCGGCGGCGGGAGCGGCATCGGGCGCGCCATCGCCCGGGCCTTCGCGGACAACGGCGCCTCCGTGGCCGTCCACGGCCGACGGCTCGACGCCCTGGAGGACACCGTCCGCCCCTACCCGCTCGAGAGGACGCTCACCGTCCCTGGTGACCTCGTCGAACCGGGCGCCGCGGCAGCGGCGGTCCACGCCGTGCGCGGGCGGTTCGGCCGGCTGGACGTCGTCGTCTCCAACGCCGCCGCCTACGCCGGCGGGGACCTCACCGACCTCGAGCCGGACGCGTGGGAACGCCTGCGCGCGACCAACGTCGACGCCTTCTTCCACCTGGCCCAGGCCGCGCTGCCGGTGCTGGCGGAGGGCGGCGGCACCCTGGTCGCGATCACCTCGGTCTCGGGGCTGCGCGGCGACTGGCAGCAGGCGGCCTACAACGCCACCAAGCACGCCGTCACGGGGTTCGTCCGGTCGCTCGCCCTGGACTGGGGCGAACGCGGTGTGCGGGTGAACGCCGTCGCGCCCGCGTTCACCCTGACCGAGATGACCGCCGGCCTGGCGAGCACGCCGCAGCAGCTGGCCCCGTTCGTCGAGCGCATCGCACTGGGTCGCCCCGGGCTGCCGGAGGACGTCGCGCCCGCCGTGCTGTTCCTCGCGTCCGACGACGCGGCCTACGTCACGGGAGCCGTGCTGACCGTGGACGGCGGCACCAGCGCATCGACCGGTCAGCCGCACGTGCTCGCAGCCGAGGGCTGAGGTGCGCGACCGGGCCTCGGCCACGCGCCGGGGCCCGGTCGCGAGTCTGAGGCGAGGATGGGCGCACGTCCGTCCCCGTCCCGAAGGAGCCCGCCCGTGGCCGTCGCGCTCGAGATCGCCGTGCAGGACCCCGAGGGCGTCGCGGCCGCGGTCGCCGGCGGCGCCGACCGGATCGAGCTGTGCACCGCGCTCGCACTGGGTGGCCTGACGCCGTCGGCCGCGCTGGTCCGGGCGGCCGTGGCCGCCGGGCGGCCCGTGCACGTGCTGGTGCGGCCGCGTGCCGGGGGGTTCGAGTACAGCGAGGTCGAGCTCGCGGTGATCCTCGACGACGTGCGCAGGGCCCTCGACCTCGGCGCGCACGGCGTGGTGGTCGGCGGGGTGCGCGGCGACCGGATCGACACGTCGTTGGTCGAGCAGGTCCGGGCGCTCGCCGGGTCGGCGGAGGTGACGTTCCACCGGGCGTTCGACACGCTGACGGACCTGGAGCCGGCCCTCGAGGCGCTCGCCGGCCTCGGCGTGGACCGCGTGCTGACCTCGGGCGGCGCCAGCCGGGTCGCGGACGGGTTGGCGCAGCTCGAACGCCTGGTGGAGCGGGCCGACGGTCGGCTCCAGGTGATGGCGGGGTCCGGAATCGACGCGTCCACGGTGCGGGAAGTGGTGGCGACGGGCGTCGCCGCGGTCCACGCGTCGGCGAAGCGGACGGTGGTCGAGGCGTCCTGGGTGGACCTGGGGTCGCTGGCGCAGGCCGGCTCGTCGGCGCGGGAGGCGACGGACGAGGCGTCGGTCCGGGCGCTGCGCACGGCGCTCGACGAGGTCCGTCGGACCAGCTGACGGGCGGGATGACGGTCCCATCCGCGCGCCGAAACCCGCCCCTACCCTGACCTCATGGGTCACGGGCGCTCGTACCTGGCCGAGCTCGTCCGGATCAACGACACGTTGATCTGGTCGCAGGACCGCACCGACTCCTTCGTCGCTGCGGTCGAGATCATCCGCGACATCATGGGCGCCCGCCTGGCGCCGACCTACCTGCAGGACGAGGCCGGCAACCTGCTGGTGCTGGTGACGGACGACCAGACGCGGGACGCCCTCGGCCCCCACTTCGCGACCATGCCGGCGCACGAGCACGTGCGACCGCCGTGGATCAACCCGCAGGAGTGGCCGGTGTCCGCGGCCGACCACCTGGCCGACCCCGCGTGGGCGCTGCTGCCCGACGACTTCAAGGCGTGGTTCGGCGAGTCCGGCGTGGTGGTGTCGATCCACGCCGACGGCAGGCACCTGGGCGCCGTGCTGCTGTGCTTCGACGGGCCGTGGGCGCTGACGACGACCCGCAAGGAGTTCCTCGCCGCGGCCGGACGGATCCTCGGCAACGCGGTGTACCGGTGGCAGGTCGCCGGACGGGAGCGCGAGCTCGGTGCGCTGGAGGAGCGGCGCCGGCTCAGCGACGAGCTGCACGTCGACCTGTCCCAGCAGCTCGCCGCCCTCGGGCTGCACGCCGGGGTGATGCAGCTGGACGCCGCCGCACGGGACGTGGACCGGCTGGTGGCGGACGTGGACCACCTCGAGCAGCTCGTCTCCACCGCCAACCGCAGCCTGCGGCACCAGATGCTCGGCCTGCGCGCCGACGCGGAGATGGTCAAGGGCACCTTCGTCGCGCAGGTGCGCTGCCACCTGGACAACTTCGAGCGGCAGTTCGGCATCCCGGTCACGCTCGAGTGCACCGGTGACGCCGACCAGGTGCCGCTCGCGGTGGCGGCCCAGCTGATCCGCGTGCTGCAGGAGGCGCTGGCGAACGTGCACCTGCACGCGCACGCCGCGGCCGTGACCGTCCGGCTGCTGCCCACCTCCACGCGCATCCGCCTCGAGGTGGAGGACGACGGCAACGGGTTCGACCCCACCTCCGTGCCGGACTCCCGGCTCGGCGTGCAGATCATGTCCGAGCGGATGCAGCAGGTGGACGGTGTGGTGCGGTTCGGCCGGGGTGCCGCGGGCGGGACGCTCGTCACCGCGGAGGCGCCGCTGCGCCGCGCGGGCTCGTCGTCGGCCATGCCGTCGCGCGTCGGGGTGGCGTCATGACGCCGACGACCGTGCTCGTGGTGGACGACCACGCGCTGTTCCGCGACGGTCTGACGGCGCTGATCAGCCGGTGGGACGACTTCGTGGTGGTCGGCACCGCCGCGGACGGCGCCGAGGCGATCCGGCTGGCCCGGTCCCTGCGGCCCGGGCTGATCCTGATGGACGTGCGGATGGAGCCGGTCGGCGGCGTCGAGGCGACCGCGGCGATCACCGCCGCCGACCCGGACGTCCGCGTGGTGATGCTGACCATGTCGAGCCTCGGCGAGGACGTGTACCAGGCGCTGCGCAACGGCGCGCACGGGTACCTCAGCAAGGACGAGCGTGCCGACCGGCTGCACGAGTACCTCGCGGGGCTGATGCGCGGCGAGGCGGCGATGTCGTCCACCATCGCGGCGCGGGTGCTCGCCGAGTTCGGCCTGCCGGGCGGCTCCGGCACCCCGCTCCCGCCGGCCCACGAGCGGCTGACCCACCGCGAGCGCGACGTGCTGCGGTTCCTGGTGGACGGGCTGTCCAACGAGGAGATCGCCCAGCAGCTGTTCCTGTCCGAGGCGACGGTGAAGAAGCACCTCGGCAGCATCATGACCAAGCTCCACGTGCGGAACCGGGTGCAGGTGGCGGTGTTCGGCGTGCGGCAGGGCATCGTCCGCTAGCACCTCCCGGCCGGTCTGTTCGCGGGCTGCGGCTCGCGCGCCGGTGCCCCCGGTCCCGGTGGACCGGCCCCGGCAGAGGTAGCCGATCGGCTACCCCGGCGTACCCGGTCGGTGCTGGTCCGCCCCTGCGCCCCGCCGGTTGACTCGAGGCAGTCACGGTGCGCGCAGACGCGCGCCGTCCGGCTCGAGCGAAGAGGCGTCGATGAGGGCAGTGGTGGCGTACGCGTGGGCCCGGTCGGCCGCAGGGGCGATCGTGCACGCGGACGGTGGGGTCGAGTGGCGCAACGCCCGGCCCGTCGCCGGTGAGGACGACCCGGCAGCGGTCGCCGCGGCCCTGGCGGTGGCCGGCCCGGACGGCGAGGTCGTCGGGCTGACGCTCGGCGACGCGGACGCCAGCTGGGCGCTCGCCCGCGGCGCCGCCCGTGCGGTGCGGGTGACCGATGCGCCGGCGTCCGACGACGAGGGCGTCACGGCCGCGGTGATCGCCGCGGGCGTCCGGTCGGTGGCGGACGTCGACGTGGTGGTGGTCGGCGACAGCGAGGAGCACCCCGGTGTCGCGGCCGCCGTCGGCGCGCGGCTCGGCTGGCCGGTGGTGGCGGGCGTGGTGTCCGCCGCACCGTCGGGTGCCGGGATCGAGGCGGTCCGGCGGGCCGGTGACGTGCAGGAGACCGTCGTGGTGACCTGCCCGGCCGTGCTCGGCGTGGCGGCGGAGGGTGCGGAGAGCCGTACCCCCGGCATGAAGGAGCAGCTCGCGGCCCGCAAGCGGCCGGTGGTGACGACGACGCTCGCCGAGCTGGGCGTCGACACGCTGCCCGCCGCGGTGGTCCCGGGGGGCACCCGGCTGCCGGAACAGGCCCGGACCAGGGTGTTCGAGGGAGAACCGGAACAGACCGCGCGGCAGCTGGTCGCCGCGCTGCGGGCCGAGGGGGTCCTGTGATGAGCGACGACACCTGGCTGCTGGCCGCCGCCGGCACCCACCTGAAGGGCGCCGTCGCCGCGGCACGTGCAGCGGGTGGCCGGGTCACCGTGCTGGCCGTCGGCCCGCGGGAGCTGGCCGACGCCGCCGCGGCCGCCGCACCCGACGAGGTCCGGTGGCTGGAGACGGCCGACGACCAGCCGGCCGAGGCGTGGGCCGCAGCTCTCGCCGCCGAGGTGGCCGCCGCGGCGCCGCACGTGGTGCTCGCGCCGTCCGACCCCGCCTCGCGCACCCTGCTGGCGGCCGCGGCCGTCCCGCTCGGCGCGGCGCTGCTGACGCGGGTGCTGACCGTGCGACCGCAGGGAGACGCGCTGGTCGTCGACCGTTCCTCCCTCGGCGGCGCCGTGGTGGAGACCCTCACCGTGCACGGTCCGCTGGCGGCCGTCCTGGAGGACGCCGACGACGCAGCGCCGGCGGCAGCACCGGCCACCGTCGCTCCCCTGGCGCCCGCCGGGGCGCCCGCACCGATGCAGGTGAAGCGGGAGCCGCTGCCCGGTGCCGCCGCCGGCATCCGGGACGCCGCCCGCGTCGTCTCCGTCGGCCGCGGCCTGCGGTCCAAGGACGACCTGGCGCTGCTCGACGGCCTGCTCGCGGCGCTCGGCGCGGAGCTGGCGTGCTCGATGCCGGTCGCCGACGACCTGGGCTGGGTGCCCAAGGAGCGGTACGTCGGCCGGTCCGGCCAGCACATCGCCCCGCGCCTGTACCTGGCGCTCGGCATCTCCGGGATGCCGCAGCATCTGGAGGGCGTGCGCGACGCGAAGGTCGTCGCCGCGGTGAACAACGACCCGGCAGCTCCCATCTTCCGCACGGCCGACTACGGCGTGGTGGGCGACCTCTACGAGGTGGTCCCCGCGCTGGTCGCCGCCCTCGCCGAGTAGCGGTCGCTCGTCGCACCACAGGTCACGTCACAGTCACACCACGAGAGAAGAGAACGAGATGTCAGAGCAGTTCGACGTCGAGTACGACGTCGTCGTCGTCGGTGGCGGCGGCTCCGGGCTGTCGGCGGCCGTGCAGGCCGCGCAGAACGGGCTGACGGTCGCGGTGCTGGAGAAGATGCCGCAGCTGGGCGGCTCCTCGGCGTTCGCGGAGGGTCACGCGGCGTTCGAGTCCGACGAGCAGATCAAGCGCGGCATCCACGTCTCCAAGGACGAGGGCTTCCGCGCCTACCTGGACTACAGCCACTGGCGTGCCGACGCGGCGATCGTCTCCCGGTTCGTGGAGAACGCCGCGACCACCATCGTGAAGATGCGCGAGCTCGGGGCGGTGTACGAGGAGGTCATCGTCACGGCCGAGGACCAGCCCGGTGAGCTGGTGACGTGGCACATCCCGCGCGGCGAGGTGGCCCACGTGCTCGAGCTGATGGAGGCCCGGGCCCGCGAGCTCGGCGTGGAGATCTACCTGCAGACCGCCGCGCAGAAGATCCTCATGGCCGACGGCCACGTCACCGGCATCGTCGTCACGGACGCCGACGGCGAGCAGGTGCGGATCGGCGCGAAGGCCGTGATCGTCGGCACCGGCGGCTACGCCAAGAACCCCGAGATGATCAACCGCTTCTCCACGTGGGACTGCGGCGACCAGATGATCAACGTCGGCGGTGAGGGCAACACCGGCGACGGCCTGTCCATGATGTTCGAGGTCGGCGCCGTGCCCTGGTCGTCGATCGGCACCATGCTGCTGTTCCCGTTCATGCGCGGGAAGACCGTCACGTCGCACACCAACACCGCCGGCTTCCAGCCGTACCTGTGGGTCAACCGCGAGGGCCGCCGCTGCACCAACGAGATCTGCGGCCTGAACTTCGGCAACGCCGGCGACGTGGTGGCGGGCCTGCCGGGCAGCATGTTCTGGACGATCCTCGACACGGCGCAGGTGAACCACCTGGTCACCGACGGCTGCGAGGTGGGCCTGGGCGTGTACGTGCGCACCGGCGAGAAGCTGGTCAACCTGCCCGCCGAGCTCGAGGCGGACGTCGCCGCCGGCACGGTCTTCAAGGCCGACACGCTCGCCGAGCTCGCACCCCAGCTCGGTGTCGACCCGGAGGTGCTCACCAGCGAGGTCGCGGCGTACAACCGGGCCTGCGCCGAGGGCAAGGACACCAAGTTCCACAAGGAGAAGTACCTGATCCCGGTGCAGGAGGGCCCGTTCTACGCCATCAAGATGGAGCCCGGGATCATGGTCACGATGGGCGGCATCAAGATCAACGAGAACATGCAGGTCATCAACGGCGAGGGTGAGCCCATCCCCGGCCTGTACTCCGTCGGCTGCGACGCGGGCGGCCTGTTCGGCGACTCGTACATCCTCACCGTCCCCGGTTCGGCGAACGGCTTCGCGCTGACCTCCGGCTGGCTGGCGGCCGACCACGCCGCGGAGACGATCAAGAAGCTCGTCACCGTCTGAGACGGCGGGGCGGGGCCGGTCTCGTCCTCCCCGAGCGGGCCGGCCCCGCCCCGCGCTTCCCGCGTGCCCGACGAGCGAGGAGATCGACGATGGACGAGGACGTGTTCGACGTCCTGGTGGTGGGTGCCGGGGTGGCCGGCTGCGTGGCGGCCTACCGCCTCGCGCAGGCCGGCCGCTCGGTGGTGCTGCTGGAACGCGGCGCCGAGCCCGGCTCCAAGAACCTGTCCGGCGGGGTGCTGTACTGCCGGGTGATGGAGCAGGTGTTCCCCGGCTTCGTCGAGCAGGCGCCCGTGGAGCGCCGGATCACCCGCAACACCCTCATGTTCCTCAACCCGACCTCCTCGGTCAGCGTCGACTACCGCGACCAACGGCTGGCGGAGCCGGTCAACGCGGTGACCGTGCTGCGGGCGCGGCTCGACGCGTGGCTGGCGCGGCAGTGCGAGGACGCCGGCGTGATGGTGATGCCGGGGATCCGGGTGGACGGGCTGCTGCGGGACGGCGAGCAGGTGGTCGGCGTGCGGGCCGGTGACGACGAGCTGCGGGCACGCATCGTCATCGCGGCGGACGGCGTCAACTCGTTCCTGGCCAGGTCGGCGGGCATCCGCGGCCCGGAACCGGCGAAGCACCTGGCCGTCGGCGTGAAGTCGGTGGTGGGCCTGCCGCGCGCCGTGATCGACGAGCGGTTCGGGGTCAGCGGTGACCAGGGTGCCGCGTACGCGGTGGTCGGCGACTGCACCCAGGGGGTCGCCGGCGGCGGCTTCCTGTACACCAACGCCGAGTCGCTGTCCGTCGGCGTGGTGCTGCGGCTGGACGACCTGGTGGCGTCCGGGCTGCAGACGTCGGCGATCCACGACGCGTTCCTGGCGCACCCGTCGATCGCCCCGCTGCTGGAGGGCGGCGAGCTGCTCGAGTACGGCTGCCACCTCACCATCGAGAACGGCCCGGCGATGGCGGCCCACGACCTGACCCGGCCGGGCCTGATGGTCGTCGGCGACGCCGCCGGCTTCACGCTGAACACCGGTATGACGGTGCGCGGCATGGACCTGGCGGCCGGGTCGGCGATCGCGGCCGCCGCGGCGGCGGACCGGGCGCTGGCGGCCGACGACGTGTCGCAGCCGGCGATGGACGGCTACCTGACCGAGCTGTCCCGCTCCTTCGTCGGCGCCGACATCTCGACGTACGCCAAGGCGCCGGCGTTCCTCGACAGCACGTTGCTGTACGACAAGGTCGGGCCGATGCTCGCCGACGTGATGCACGGCGTGTTCGACCTGGACACCAGCCCGCGCAGGCACCTGCGCACCACGGCGCGGCGGGCCGTGACGTCCTCCGGCGTGCCGCTGCGGCGGCTGGCGGGCCTCGGCGTCGCCGCGATGAGGGGGTTGTGATGCAGCTCGGCACCGTCCCGGAGCGGCTGGCCCGCAACCAGTACGACGTCGACGAGGGCACGCCGCACATCGAGGTGCACCAGGACGTGGTGCGCCGCACCGGCGCCGCGCCGTTGCTGGTGCGGATCTGCCCGGCGCACGTGTACACCGCGGAGCCGGACGGCAGCGTCGGGTTCACCGCGGCGGCGTGCCTGGAGTGCGGGACGTGCCTGGCTGTCGCACCGGAGGCGGTCAGCTGGCACTACCCGCGGGGTGGGTTCGGGGTCGCGTACCGCCAGGGCTGACGCGCCGCGGCACGACACCCCGGACGCCCGACGGGCCGGGCGCGTATCGCCGACGTATCGGCATCCGCATACGGCTGGGCAACACGCCGCTGCCTTGACTGCCGGTCATGAGTCACCGGCACCCCGCGCTCGCCCTGGTCGACCACCCCGCACCGGCCGCGTCGCCACCGACGCCTCCCGCCACCACGGGCGTCACGGTCTACGGCTGCACGCCGGACGAGGCCGCCCTGGTCCGGGAGCTCGCGCCCGCGCTCGGAGTGCGCCCGACCGTCACCGCGGAGCCCCTGTCCGAGGCGAACGTCGCGCTGGCGTACGGCAACCGGTGCGTCAGCATCGACCACCGGGTGCCGGTGGCGAGCCGGACCCTCGTGGCGCTGCGCCGAGCGGGGGTGGAGCACCTGTCCACGCGCAGCATCGGGCTCGATCACGTCGACGTGGCGGCCGCCCGCAGCATCGGCCTGAGCGTGCAGAACGTCACGTACGCACCGGACGGCGTCGCCGACTACACGCTGATGCTGATCCTCATGCTGGTGCGGGACGCCCGGCGGATCGTCCGACGGGTCGACGCGCAGGACTACCGGATCGTCGGCGGCCGGCACCGGGAGCTGCGGGACCTGACCGTCGGGGTGGTCGGCACCGGCCGCATCGGCACCGCGGTGGTCGACCGGCTGCGGGCCTTCGGGTGCCACGTGCTCGCCTTCGACCGGCGTCCGACGCCCGGTGTCCAGAGCGTGCGGCTGGACCAGCTGCTGCGCGCCAGCGACGTCCTGACGCTGCACACCTCGCTCACCGCGGACACCTACCACCTGGTCGACCGCGAGCGCTTCGCGCTGCTGAAGCCCGGTGCGCTGCTGGTCAACACCGGTCGCGGCGCGCTGGTCGACACCGCGGCGCTGGTCGAGGCGCTCGAGTGCGGCCGCCTCGGCGGCGCGGCCCTGGACGTGCTGGAGGGTGAGGAGCGCCTGTTCTACGCCGACCACCGGGCGGCGCCGCCGGACGCCGACCCGCTGCAGCGGCTGACGTCCCTGCCGAACGTCCTGGTCAGCCCGCACACCGCGTACTACACGGACCGGGCGCTGCGCGAGACGGTCGAGCAGAGCCTGCTCGACTGCGTGAACCGGGGGATGCGACGTGCCTAGGCGACAGCTCGGCATCCTGTTCGGCGGTATGTCGGACGAGCACGACATCTCCGTCCGGTCGGCCCGTGAGGTGGCGGCCGCCCTGGACACCGACCGGTACGAGCCGGTGTGGATCGGCATCACCCGGTCCGGCACGTGGCGGCTGTGCGACGGGCCGGACGGCGACTGGGACGAGCGCCCGGCAAGTCCGGCGGTGCTGGTGCCGGACCGCGGGGTGCGCGGCCTGCTGGTGCTGGAGGGCGGCCGGTACCGGACGGTGCACCTGGACGTGGTGCTGCCCGTGCTGCACGGCAGGTTCGGTGAGGACGGGTCCGTGCAGGGGCTGCTCGAGCTGTCCGGGGTGCCCTACGTCGGCTGCGGCGTGGCCAGCTCGGCGGCGTGCATGGACAAGTCGCTGACCTACGTCGTCGCGCGCGGCGCCGGGGTCGCGACGCCGGACTTCCGGACGGTCGGGCCCGACGACGGCGTCGACGCGGAGGCTCTGCCGTACCCCGTCTTCGTCAAACCGGCCCGCTCCGGGTCGTCCTTCGGCGTCAGCAAGGTCTCCCGCCCCGAGGACCTGCCGGCCGCCGTCCGGACCGCCCGGCGGTACGACGCGAAGGTGCTGGTCGAGGCGGCGGTCGTCGGCCAGGAGGTCGGGTGCGCCGTGCTGGGGAACGGCGCCGACCTGGCGGTGGGCGAGGTGGACCGGATCGCGCTGTCGCACGGCTTCTTCCGCATCCACCAGGAGGACCGGCCGGAGAGGGGTTCGGAGAACTCGACGCCGATCGTGCCGGCCGACATCCCGGACGAGTCGCGGGACCTGGTCCGACGGACCGCCACGACCGTGTACCGCGCCCTCGGCTGCACGGGGCTGGCTCGCGTCGACCTGTTCCTCACGCAGGCCGGCACCGTGGTGCTCAACGAGGTGAACACCCTGCCCGGCCTCACGTCCTACAGCCGCTACCCGCGGATGATGGCCGCCGCCGGCCTGCCGCTCACCGACGTGATCGACCGGCTCGTGGACCTCGCCCTGGGAGCGGGTGCCCGATGAGGGACGACTTCGTCTTCGTCGACGAGGCGGTGCCCGGCATCCGCTGGGACGCCAAGTACGCCACGTGGGACAACTTCACCGGCAGACCGGTCGACGGGTACCTCGCCAACCGCGTGGTCGGCACCCGCGCCCTCTGCGCGGCGCTCGCGGACGCGAAGGCCGGTGCCGCCGCGCTCGGGTTCGGCCTGCTGCTGTGGGACGGCTACCGCCCCCGCCGGGCGGTCGACTGCTTCGTGCGGTGGTCGCGCAGCCCCGAGGACGGCCGCACCAAGCGACGGCACTACCCCAACCTCGAGCGGCACCAGATCGTCGCGCAGGGGTACGTCGCCGCCCGCTCGGGCCACAGCCGCGGCGCGACCGTCGACCTGACCCTGTACCACCTGGCCACGGGCGAGCGCGCCGCGATGGGCGGCGACCACGACCTGATGGACCCGGTGTCCCACCACGGTGCGCCGGGCGTCACGCCGGCCGAGGCGGAGAACCGGGAGTGCCTGTGCGCCGTGATGGAGGCCTGCGGGTTCGAGCGCTACCCCTGCGAGTGGTGGCACTACACCCTCCGGGACGAGCCCTACCCGGACACGTACTTCGACTTCCCGGTGGCCTGACGGCGCACGGACGGCGCACGGACGACCCACGGCCGGCGCGCCGCGGACGGTCGATCGGGCGTCAGCCGACCGGCGGTGGTGCGGCCGGCAGCCGCACCCGCACGCGCAGGCCGCCCTCGGCCCGCGGCGTGAGGGTCAACGTCCCGTCGTGCGCCCGCGTGATGCTGTCGACGATCGCCAGGCCCAGGCCGACGCCCGCCTGGTCGTCGTGCACCCGCTCGGTGCCGCGCTGGAACGGTTCGGTCAGGGTGGAGACGAGCTCGGGCGCGAGCCGCGGACCGGTGTTCTCGACGGTGAGCACCACCCAGCCCGGTCGGGCCGCCGTGCCGACCTGCACGGTGCCCTGACCAGGCACGTTGTGCACGATCGCGTTGTGCAGCAGGTTGGTGACCAGCTGCAGCAGCAGGGCGTGCGATCCGACCGTGACGGCCGCGTCGCCCTTCGTGGTGACGGTGACGCCCTGCTTCTCCGCTAGCGGCAGCAGCGTCTCGGCGGCCTCCTCGGCCAGCACCGACAGGTCGGCGCGCTCGCGCGTGAACGACCGCTGGTTGGCCCGGCTGAGCACCAGCAGCGCCTCCGTCAGGTCGATCGCGCGCGCGTTGACCGTCTGCAGCCGCTCCAGCAGCCGGTCGGTGTCGCGGTCGGGGTCCTTGCGGGCGACGTCGAGCATCGTGCGGGTGATCGCCAGCGGCGTGCGCAGCTCGTGGGAGGCGTTGGCGGCGAACCGGCGCTGCTCGGCGTCGTGCGTCTCGAGCCGCGCCAGCATCGTGTCGAACGCGTCGGCCAGCTCGTGCAGCTCGTCGTCCGAGCCGGGCAGCTGGATCCGGTGCGACAGGGAGCCGGCCGCCGCGAGCCGGGTCGCCTCGGTGATGCGCGTCAGCGGCGCGAGCATGCGGCCGGCCAGCAGCCAGCCGCCGACCAGGCCGAACACCAGGAGGAAGACGGCGGCCTCGGCGGCCCTGGGCGCGAACGCCCGCCACAGGTCGGACCGGCCCGGGATGAACAGGTTCGGACCGCCGATCCGGCCCGGCACCAGCTCGCGCGGGACGCTGACGGCGTTCTCCGGCACGTAGCGCAGCAGGAACACCAGGACCACGGCGAGCAGCAGCGCCCCGGCGATCATCAGGAAGCCGGCGTAGCTGAGGGTGAGCTTGAGCCGCACGCTCAGCCCCGGACGCCTATCCACGCGCGTCGCCCGCCGGTGGTGCGTCGATGCGGTAGCCGACGCCCGGCACCGTCGCGATCACCCACGGCTCGCCGAGCCGCTTGCGCAGGGCCGAGACCGTGATCCGCACGGCGTTGGTGAACGGGTCGGCGTTCTCGTCCCACGCCCGCTCCAGCAGCTCCTCCGCACTGACCACACCGCCGTCCGCCGCCAGCAGCACCTCGAGCACGGCGAACTGCTTGCGGGTCAGCGCCACGTACCGGCCGTCCCGGTAGACCTCGCGCCGGAACGGGTCCAGACGCAGGCCGGCGAGCTCACGCACCGGAGGCCTCAGGTGGGCGCGGCGGCGGTCGAGGGCCCGCAGCCGCAGCACCAGCTCCTGCAGCTCGAACGGTTTGGTCAGGTAGTCGTCGGCGCCGAGCTCGAAGCCGGTCACCTTGTCGTCCAGCCGGTCCGCGGCGGTCAGCATGAGGATCGGGGTCCCGCTGCCGGACGCGACGATGCTGGCGGCGACCTGGTCGCCGGACGGTCCCGGGATGTCGCGGTCGAGGACGGCGATGTCGTAGGCGTTGACGCTCAGCAGCTCCAGGGCGGTGTCGCCGTCGCCGGCGAGGTCCGCGGCGATCGCCTCGAGGCGCAGGCCGTCGCGGATCGCCTCGGCCATGTAGGGCTCGTCCTCGACGACCAGCACACGCACCCACCGGATGCTACGAGCCCGCACCTATGGTCCGCGTATCGGCAACCGCATACGGGGTGGCAACGCGCAGGCGCCTGGACTGGCGGCATGCAACGAGTCCCAGCCGTGCGCGGCGCGCGACCGGCGGTACCGGGAGTCCGGCGGGCGGTACGACGACCGCGACGGGTGAGGCGGACGGTCGTCGGCGTCACGGCCCTGGTGGTCGCCGGTGCAGCCGTGGTCGGCACTCTCGTCCACGACTCGGCCTCGGCGTCGGCCGTCCACGACGCCCCCTCCGCGACAGCCGTCCACGACTCCCCCTCCCCGGCAGCGTCGTCGATCCCCACCGGCGAGGCCGCCGCTCCGCCGGACGTGACGCAGGCCGACGGCCTGCTGCCGGCCGGCGCCACCCCGTCGGACACCCGCTACCCCGGTATCGCGAACCTGCGCCCGGACCTGCTCGCCGCCCTGCGCCGCGCGGCCGCGGACGCCGCCGCGGCCGGGGTCCGGCTCGACGTCACCAGCGGCTGGCGCTCCGCCGCGTACCAGAGCCGCCTGCTGAGCCAGGCGGTCGCCACCTACGGCTCGGCGGCGGAGGCCGCCCGGTGGGTCGCCGGCCCGACGACGTCGTCGCACGTCTCCGGCGGCGCCGTCGACGTCGGGCCCACCGCCGCCGCGTCGTGGCTGGCCCGGCACGGCGCCGCCTACGGGCTGTGCCAGACCTACCGCAACGAGCCCTGGCACTACGAGCTGCGCCCGGCGGCGGTCCGCAGCGGCTGTCCCGCGATGTACGCCGACCCGACGCAGGACCCGCGCCTGCAGCAGTGAGCAGGGCCGACACAGACCCGCCCGTGCCGTCCGGCCCGCGAGGTGTCACGCTGACCCGGACGCCGGCCCGACGCCCCGGCGCCGCTGCGCCTGCCGCGTCCGGCGGCGCGCAGGCTCGTTCGGTCGGACACACGGAGGCTCGGTGCGCACCACGACGACCACCGACGCCCCGCGGCTGGGCCCGCGACGCCCCGCCGTCGTGGACCTGCTGCTCGCCTCGCACGCCGGCCCGACCGCCGCGGTGTCCGCCCTGGCCGGCGTGCTGGTGGTCACCGCGGGCGCCGGCGCCCGCAGCGTGCTGATCGTCGCCGCGGTGCTGGCCGGCCAGCTGTCCGTCGGCTGGTCCAACGACTGGTTGGACGCGGCCCGCGACAGCACGGTGGGACGGACCGACAAGCCCGTCGCCGCCGGGCGGGTCACGGCCGGGACCGTCCGGATCGCCGCGCTGAGTGCGGCTGCGGCCTGCGTCGTGCTCTCGCTGCTGCTCGGCTGGGCGGCCGGCCTCATCCACCTGGCGGCAGTCGCGTCCGCCTGGTCGTACAACCTGCGGCTCAAGCGGACAGCCTGGTCGTGGGCGCCCTACGCCCTCTCGTTCGGCCTGCTGCCGCTCGCGCTCGCGCTGGCCCTTCCGGGGCGGCCGACGGCGGCGTGGTGGGCGATCGGCGCGGGCGCGCTGCTCGGCACCGGGGCCCACGGGCTCAACGTGCTGCCGGACCTGCTCGACGACGCGGCGACCGGGGTGCGCGGCCTGCCGCACCGGCTCGGGGCCGTCCCCACGGCTGTGGGCTCGGCGGCCGTCCTGCTCGTCGCGACCGTGCTGCTGGTCATCGGCCCAGCCGGCGGGGTGTCGGCCGCGGACTCGGTGACCCTGGCGCTCGCCGCGGCCGTGGCTGGGGCCGGTGCCGCCGTCTCGCTGCGGCACCCGCGCAGCCGGCTGCCGTTCGTCGCCGCCATCGCCGTCGCCGCGGTCGACGTGGTGCTGCTCGCCGGCTCGCCGTGGACGGTGCTCTGACCCGTCGACCGGCCCGCGGCTGCGCGGGCGCGTGTGCGCGCGGGTGTGCGGGCGAGCGCGCGGGCGGGGGCTGTCCCCCGTGCCGGCTCGGCGGCGGGCACCCTGCCCTGCGTCACCCGGGACCGGAACGCTGGGACCATGACGAGCATGAGCGTGCCGGCGTCCGCCACCCCTGACGCCGTCCGGCCGCGCGAGCAGCGCCCGGGACCGAACTTCCTCACCGCACCGTTCCACTCCCGCACCTGGCGCGAGCACGGCTACCTGTGGCTGGTGCTGCTGCTGGCGCCGTTCGCGTTCGCCTACGCGGTGCTGGTGCCGTCGCTGGCCGCCGGGCTGGTGGTGACCGTCGTCGGGCTCGGCCTGGTGGGCGCGCTGGTGCTCGCCGCACGCGGCTGGGGCGCGATGTACCGGGGACTCGCGCGGACGCTGCTCGACCAGGAGGTCGCCGAGCCGCACCGGTTCGTCCGGCCGCGCGGCTTCTGGCGCACCATCTGGGCGATGCTCGGCGACCTGGACGGGTGGCGCGCGCTGCTGTTCATGCTGGTCGCGTTCCCCGTGGCGATCGCCGGGTGGGTGGCCAGCATCACGTTCCTGGGGTGGGCGGTCGCCGGACTGACGTACTGGGAGTGGTACCAGTTCCTGCCGGCGCAGCAGGCGGCCGACGGCACCTGGCACCGCGGCGCCCAGTTCGGCACCGGTTGGTACGCCGACACCCCCGGCCGGCTGGTGCTCGTCGCGGCCGGCGGCCTGCTGCTGCTCCTGGTGTGGCCGTGGGTGCAGCACCTGTTCGCCCTGCTGTTCCGGCTGCTGACGCAGGCCCTGCTCGGTCCGTCCCGCACCAGCGAGCGGGTGGCGGAGCTGCGGGCGTCGCGGGCGGCGTCGGTCGAGGACGCGGACGCCCGGCTGCGGCGCATCGAGCGGGACCTGCACGACGGCACGCAGGCCCGGCTGGTCGCCGTCGCCATGCAGCTCGGTGAGGCGCGCGACCAGCTGAGCTCGGGCGACGCGACGCTGGCCGCCGAGCTGCTCTCGACCGCCCACACCTCCACCAAGGAGGCGCTGACCGAGCTCCGCGAGATCGCCCGCGGCATCCACCCGCCGGCCCTGGACAGCGGCCTGTCCGTTGCGCTGGAGACGCTCGCCGCCCGGTCGGCGATGCCGGTGCAGCTGCGCGTCGACCCGGCGGTGACCGGCGGTGCACCGCTGACACCGGCGACGGAGTCGATCGCGTACTACACGGTCGCCGAGCTGCTGACCAACGCCGCCAAGCACTCCGCGGCACACGTGGTGCGGGTGGACGTGGACCGGGACGCCGACCGCCTGCGGCTGCGCGTGCACGACGACGGGGACGGCGGTGCCGTGGTGGTGCCGGCGGACGGCACCGGCCTGCGCACCGGCCTCGCCGGGCTGGTCGAACGGGTGCACGCCGTCGACGGCACGTTCGACCTCTCCAGCCCGGTGGGCGGCCCTACGGTGGTCACCGTGACCCTGCCGGCCGGCCCCCAGCGGTGACGCCCACCGACGGTGCGGTGGCCACCCGGCCGTTGCGCGTGGTGCTCGCGGAGGACTCCGTGATCCTGCGCGACGGTCTCGTGGCCCTGCTCGCACGGCGGGGTCACGAGGTGCTCGCCGCGCTCGGCGACGGCGAGACGCTGGTGCGCGAGGTCGACACCCTGGCGGCCGCCGGGACACCGCCGGACGTCGTCGTCGCCGACATCCGCATGCCCCCGAACCACACCGACGAAGGCCTGCGGGCGGCTCTTGCGCTGCGCGCCGCCCATCCGGAGCTGGGCGTGCTCCTGTTCTCGCAGTACGTGGAGACGAGGTACGCCTCGCGGCTGCTCGCCGGCGACGCCCGCGGCGTCGGCTACCTGCTGAAGGACCGCGTGGCCGACGTCGGCGACTTCGTCGACGCGCTGCGCCGCGTCGCGGACGGTCAGACGGTGCTCGACCCCGAGGTGGTCAGCCAGCTGCTCAGCTCCTCGGCGGCGCGGGACGACGGCGTGAGCCGCCTGACGGCACGTGAGCGCGAGGTGCTCGAGCTGATGGCGCAGGGCCGCTCCAACGGCGCGATCGCCGAGCAGCTGTACCTGTCCTACGGCGCCGTGGAGAAGAACGTCGCGGCGATCTTCACCAAGCTGGGCCTGGAGCCCGATGCGGCCGACCACCGGCGCGTGCTGGCCGTGCTGCGGTACCTCGGCGCCTGATCGCGACGGCGAGGGGGGACAGCCCCCGCGTGGGCTGAGGCGGCCCCCCGAGCACGACGGCGGGAAGCTTCCGGACGCTGGGAGGACGGCCACGTTCCGGGCGTCGTGCCTGGTCACAAGGCTGGAACGGCATCGTCAGCCGATCCTGGGAGCCTGCCGTGGCCACCGTCCTGATCCGTCCCGCACCGAGCCCGCCAGCACAGGGCTCCGGCACGCCGGGCCCCGCCGGACGCGACAGCTTCGTCGACGCGGTACGGGCCCTCGGCACCGTCGCGGTGGTCACGCTGCACTGGCTGATGGCCGACGCGACCTGGGACGGCACGTCGCTGCACGTGGGCAACGCCCTGGCGCACGGCGCCGCGTGGACCCTCACCTGGGTGCTGCAGGTGCTGCCGCTGCTGTTCTTCGCCGCAGGCGCAGCGGCCGGGTACCACCAGTCGCGCGCGGTCGCCTCGGCCCGGTTGGCGGGCATGCCGGGCACCGGCTGGGCCCGCGAGCTCGGTCGGCGCGTCCGCGGCGTGGCGCGCCCGGTGGCCGTGCTGGCCGTGGCGTGGGTCGTCGCGGTCGCCGCACTGCAGGGCGCCGAGGTACCGGCCGGTGCGCTCCGGCGGATGGCGACCATCGCGCCGCAGCCGCTGTGGTTCCTGCTCGTCTGGCTCGCCCTCGTCGGCGTCGCACCGCTGCTGCTGCGCGCCTGGCGCCGGTGGCGCGGCCGGGCACTCGCCGCGGCGCTCGCCCTGCCGTTGGCCGTGGACCTGCTGCGGTTCGGCGCCGGCCTGCAGCCGCTCGGCTGGGCCAACGTGCTGCTCGTCTGGGCCGTGCCGTTCCTGGCCGGCCTGGCCTACGCCGACGAGCGTGCCGCGGGCCGCTCCCCCAGCCCGCGGCCCGCCGCGCTGTGGACCGGGCTGGTGCTGGCCGTCGCCTCCATGGCCGTGCTGGTCACCGTGGGTCCGTACCCGCTCAGCATGGTCGGCATGCCCGGCCAGGCGATGTCGAACCTGTGCCCGCCGACGGCTCCCGTCGTGGCGCAGGCCGTCGCGCAGATGTGCGCGATCCTCCTGGCGCGCACCGCGATCGAGCGGTGGGCCCGCGGTGCCGGACGAGGGCCGGTCGCCTGGCTGGCCGGCCGGTCGATGACCGTGTACCTGTGGCACCTGACGGCGATGTTCACGGTGGTCGGTCTGGATCTGCTGGTGCTCCACGAGCGCCTGCCGGAGCCGTGGGGCGTCGACTGGTGGGCGAGCCGGCCGGTCTGGTTCGGCGCCTTCGCCCTGGTGCTGGCGGTGCTGGTCCGGGTGTTCGGCCGGTTCGAGGGATCGCGCTCCGCCGTCGCGGACGGCGCGAACCTCACTGCGGTCCGACGCCGCGCGTGGTCCGGCGGCCGCGCCCTCGCGGCGCCGCCGAGCGCGGCGGCGCCGCGCGCATGTGGTCGCGCACGCGGCCCAGCACGTCCGCCAGCGCCTCGACGTCGGCGCGGGACAGCGGTGCGAACAGCAGCTCGTCGAGCACGGCGACGTGGCCGCGGAACACCGTCCGGAGCACCTCGCGACCGGCGTCGGTGATCGTCACCGTCACCCCTCGCTCGTCGTCGGGCGACGGTGCACGTGTCACCAGCCCGCGCTGCTCCAGCAGCTGGGCCTGGTAGGTCAGGCCGCTGCGGCTGTAGACGACGCCGTCCGCGAGATCGGTCATCCGGTGGCTCCCCGTCGGCGAGTCCCCCAGCGTGGCGAGCAGCTGGAACTGCACGTAGCTGAGGTCACCGGCCTCCCGCAGCTGCTGCTCGACGGTGTGCCGCAGCAGGCTGCTCGTCTCGATCAGCGCGAAGTACGCGCCGAGCTGCGTCGGGTCCAGGGGCGGGGTCGGTGAGGCCACGACCGCAGCATATCGACGCTCCGAACTCGAAACACTTGCTACGAAGTCGAAGCAGCGTTACGGTGACGACATCCGCTTCGAACTCGAAGCAATGTCCTGAGGAGCTCGACATGAAGGCAGTACGGTTCCACGAGATCGGCGGCCCCGAGGTGCTGCGGTACGAGGACGCGGAGCAGCCGACGCCGGCCGCGGGCCAGGTGCGCATCGCCGTCGCGGGGTCGGCGTTCAACCCCGCCGACGGAAACATCCGGGCCGGCCGCCTCCCGATCCCGGTCACGCTTCCGCACGTGCCCGGGTACGACGTGTCCGGCACGGTCGACGCGGTGGGCGACGGCGTGGAGGGTCTGACGGTGGGACAGGAGGTCGTCGGCTTCCTCCCGATGACGGCCGACGGTTCGGCGGCCCAGTACGTGGTCGCCCCGGCCGACGTGCTGGTCGACGCCCCCACCACCATCCCGCTGGCCGACGCCGCGGCGTTCCCGTCGGTGGCGCTGACGGCCTGGCAGGCGCTGTTCGACGACGGCGGCCTGGTGGCCGGTCAGCGGGTGCTGGTGGTCGGCGCCGGCGGCCCTGTCGGCGGGTACGCGGTGCAGCTGGCCAAGCGGGCCGGCGCGTACGTGATCGCGACGGCCAGCCCGCGCAGCCGCGCGAGCGTCAGCGCGGCGGGGGCCGACGAGGTGGTGGACCACACGACGACGACGCTGCTGGACGTGGTGACCGAGCCGGTCGACGTGCTGCTCAACCTGGCGCCGATCGACCCGGCGGAGCTCCACGCCCTGGTGACGCGGGTGCGCGACGGCGGTGCCGTCGTCTCCACCACCGCCTGGATGCCGACGCCCGGCGACGACGAGCGGCACGTGCGGGCCGTCACGGTGTTCGTCCGTCCCGACGTGGAGCAGCTCGCCGAGCTGGTGCGGCTGGTCGACCGCGGTGAGCTGCGCGTGGAGGTGGCCGAGCGGGTGCCGCTCAGCGAGCTGCCGGCGATCCACCGGCGGGCCGCCGAGGGTCAGGTGCACGGCAAGGTCGTCGTCGTCCCGCCTGCCGACTGAGCGTCGCCCACCGCGACGTCCGCTCCCCACCGCGACGGCGCGCAGCCGGGTGGGCACGAGGCCTCAGGCCCCGCGCCCACCCGGCTGCGCTCGCCTGCACGGGACCGGGGGTCGGTCCCGCCGTTCTCAGCCGCGGTGCGGCGCCCTCGCCGTCCAGAGCACCTGGCGCAGGTCCTGGTACTGCGGCTTGGGCTGCAGGTTGTCGTCGAACAGCAGGGCCGCACCCTCACCGGCGAACACCCCGGGGATCCACGAGTTGGAGTCCGCGACGCCCCAGACGGTGTAGGAGATGCAGCTGCGCACCGCCAGGCATGCCTGCAGCGTCTGCTTCCAGTAGGACTCCTGCGTGGCCTGCAGCGCAGGCGTCAGCGGGACGTCGGTGTACGACCCCGGCTTGGCCGGGTCCGGCTGGACGAAGGTGCGCACGTCCACCTCGGTCAGTGCGACCTTCAGGCCCAGCGCGGCGAACCGCTGCAGGTTGTTCTGCAGGTCCGGGAACCCGTACTGGGTGTCGAGGTGGCCCTGGAAGCCCACGCCCGCGATGGGCACGCCGGCGGCCTGCAGCTGCTGCACGAAGGCGTACACCGCGTTGCTCTTCGCCCCGGTGAACTCGAGGTTGTAGTCGTTGTAGAACAGCAGCGCGTGCGGGTCGGCCTGGTGGGCCCACCGGAAGGCGTCGGCGATGTAGTCGAGCCCGTTCATGCCGAGCGCCTGGTAGGCCTTGGAGAAGATGTCCTGGCGCGGCGTGCCGTCGTCGTTGAACGCCTCGTTCACCACGTCCCACTGCCAGATCTGGCCGCGGAAGTGGCTGACCTCGTCGACCACGTGCTTGTGCAGCAGGTCGCGCACCTGCTGCGGCGTGAAGGTGGTGGTGGTGCCGTCGGTGGACAGCCACGACGGCAGCTGGCTGTGCCAGACCAGCGTGTGGCCGCGCACCAGCTGGTGGTTGTCCCGTGCGGCGGCGACGAGGCGGTCCGCGGCCGCCCAGTCGTAGGTGCCCTGGGTCGGCTCGACCAGCTGCCACTTCATGACGTTCTCGGGGGTGACCGTGCTGAACTGCTGGTCGACGATGCGGGTGTAGGCCGCGTCGGACCCGTACAGGTCCATGTTGACGGCCGTGCCGACCTTGACGCCGGAGCGCTGCGCGAGGATGCGCAGGCTCGGCTGGGTGCTCAGGGCGCCGTGCCCGGAGTGGTCGGCGGCCTCGGCGGGATGGGTGTCCGAGGCGGTCGCGGCGGCGGGCGTCGCGACAAGTGCGACGGCCGCCAGGGCGGCCGCGAGCAAGGGTTGACGGATGCGCACTGCGTGCTCCTTTGCAGCAGAGGGCCGCGCCCCTGGACGTCTCGCAGGTGGCGCCACCGGCGTTCGATAACGTTTTACATCCGGATGTGCCTCGACAGTAGGTGCGGTCCCGGCGTCGGTCAACCGGAACGAGCAGCGCAGTCATGCCTGCCGTGACGGAGCTGCGACGAAGCACCTGGTCGGGGCCCCGCGACGGTCGAGCCCGGAACCCCGCCTCGTCTCGGACCGTGGTCGGACGTCGTCAGACGGTGCCGTCAGGACCCCGGTCGGCGAGCCAGCGCTGCACCCCGCGCGCCGCGACCACCCCGGTGCTGAAGCACGCCTGCAGCAGGTACCCGCCGGTCGGCGCCTCCCAGTCGAGCATCTCGCCCGCGACGAAGGTGCCGGGCAGGCGGTGCAGCATGAGCCGGTCGTCCACCTCCGACCAGGCGACGCCGCCGGCGGTGGAGATCGCCCGGTCGATCGGCATGGTCCCGGTCACCACCACCGGTACGGCCTTGACCAGGGCCGCCGCCACGGCCGGGTCGGTCGGCAGCCCGCCGCCCGCCTCCCACAGCAGGGCCGTCGAGACGGCGTCGAGCCCGATGCTGCGCCGCAGCCAGGACGGTGCCGACTCCTTGGGTCGACGCCGGGACAGCCGCTGCGCCAGGTCCTGCACCGTCAGGTCGGGACGCAGGTCGACGTGGAGCACGCACCGGCCGTCGGCGTCCAGCGCCTCGCGGACCGGCACCCCGAGCGCGTAGACCGGGCCGCCCTCGATGCCGGTGGCGGTGACCATCGCGTCTCCGGTCGAGCGTCCAGGCCGACCGGGGACCGTCAGGGCCACGTGCTTGAGCGGGGTGCCGGCGAACCGGTCGGCGAACACCGCCGACGGCGCCACCCGCAGGCCGACGTTCGCCGGCCGCAGGGTCCGCACCAGCACCCCGCGCTCGGCCAGCAGGGGCACCCAGGCGGCGTCGGACCCGAGCCGCGGCCAGGACGCGCCGCCGAGCGCGAGCAGGGTCGCCTCGGCGTTGACCTGGCTGGTGGCGCCGTCGGCGGCGACGAACCGCAGGTCACCGTCCGGCGTCCAGCCCGTCCACCGCGTCCGCGTCTCGATCCGCACCCCCAGCTCGGCGAGGCGGCGCAGCCACGCACGCACCAGGGGCACCGCGCGGAACGAGGCGGGGAAGACGCGCCCGCTCGACCCGACGAAGGTGGGCTCCCCCAGGTCGGCGCACCACTGGCGCAGCGCGTCCGGCCCGAAGGCGTCCAGCATCGGCGTCAACCGGTCCGCCGCGGGGCCGTAGCGCGCCCGGAACCGGTCGAGCGCCTCCGAGTGCGTCAGGTTCAGGCCGCCATGACCGGCCATCAGCAGCTTGCGGGCCACCGAGGGCATCCGGTCGTGCACGGTCACGCCGACGCCTGCCTGTGCCAACCGCTCCGCCGCGATCAGCCCGGCCGGGCCGCCGCCGACCACGTGGACGGAGCTCACCGGCGCGGCCACCGGGGCACGAACCGGGGGGTGCGGGCCGCGTACTCGGGGTACGCCGCGAACCGGCGGGCCAGCCGGACCTCCTCCCACCGGGCCTTCGCCGTGAGCAGCACGAGCAGACCGCCGAACGCCAGTGCGCGCCAGCCGCTGCCGGTGGCGACCACGTACGAGCCCGAGGCGAGCAGGAGGCCGGTGTAGATCGGGTGCCGCACCATCCGGTACAGGCCGCCGGTGCGGAGCTGCGCGTGCTCGTTGGGGATCGGGACGGCGGTCAGGCCGCGGCCCAGCGCCGTGCCGGCCAGCAGCATCACCACCAGCCCGGCGAGGACGCCCAGCAGCCCCAGCACCCGCAACCATGCCGGGACCGGCCACCCCCAGCCGCGGGGCAGCAGTGCGATCAGCCCGAGGAGCACGAACTGCGCCGCCACCAGCAGCCGCGCGGTGCGCACCTCGCCGGCGGAGAAGGTGCCACCACCGTCGTCGTCGCCGCTGCTGGTCACCGGCCCATGATGCCGGAGCGCCACGGGTCAGCGGTCCGGGACCGCACTCTCCAGCCACAAGGCCTTGCGAGGGCAGGCGCGTACGGCTCGGCGCGCCTGGCGCGTCGCAGCACCCGGCTCGAGCTCGGCGGCGAGCACCGGGTAGCCCCAGCGGTCCAGCGTGACGCTTCTGTCCGCGACCTGCGCGCACAGGCCGACGCCCTCGCACGCCACCGGGTCCACGCGCAGCCGCAGCGCCGGGCCGGGATCGCGGCTCACCGACGCTCTCCGGGCGTCGGCCCGGTGGACGCGGGCACCGGGGACGAGGGCAACCAGGACGACCATCCGGCGGACGACGGCCCCGACCCGCCCGCGACGCACGGGCGCCCGGTTCGGTGCGCCGCGACGTCCGCCTCGAAGGTCGCCACTGCGGACGCGACCAGCCGGGTGGCCCCGTCCGGGTGGTGGCAGGCGCCGCGGCCCTCCACCGCCCCCGCGTCGTCGAGCACCTGCCCGAGGACGTCACGACCCTCGGCGAGCGCCCGCCACGAGTCGGCCAGCGCCGGCAGCCCGAACCGGCAGGGGCCGCACTGGCGCGCGCTCATCGAGGCGAGGTAGTCCACCAGGTCGGCCGTCGCACCCAGCCCGCACGCGCCGGCCGCCAGCGGCAGCACCACCCCCGCGCCGAGGGTCAGCCCCTCGGCGCGCAGCGCACGCTCGTCCACCGGCAGGTGGGACATCCGTTCCCACGGTGCCCACAGCCCGCCGTAGCCGCCGAGCAGCACCGCCTGCGGTGCCGCGGGCCAGCCCAGGCCGGCGAGCAGCTGACCGAACGTGGTGGCCTGCTCGACCTCGACCACCACCCGGTGCGCACCGAGCACCGACAGCAGCCGGGTGCTGGCCGGGGCGTGCCCGCGGGCGAGCAGCGCGAGGCGGGCCAGGGTCTCGACGTTGTGCACCAGCGTCCTCGGCGCCCGGGGGTCGCTCGGCCGGCGGCGGACGGTGGGCAGGGCCGGGCCGCCCTGCACGGCCCGGGTGATCGCGCTGGACTCCCCCGCGAGGTAGTGCACCGGGCCCGTCAGCACCTCGACCGGCAGCCGCGAGTCGCTCCAGCGCCGCTCGGCCAGCGCGGCGAGCAGCGCCCGCCGGCCGCCCTCGTCGTCGCCGTGCAGCCAGACGACCGCACGATGGGCGCCCAGCGACTCGGCCGCCAGCATCAGGCCGTCCAGCACCAGGTGCGGGCGCTGGCGCAGCAGCGTGCCGTCCTTGCCGGCCACCGGCTCGCTCTCGGCGCCGTTGGCCACCACCGTCAACGGTCCGGCACCCGCCGCGACCGCCCGCCAGCGCAGCGCGGCGGCGACGTGCGCGCCGCCGTGGCCGGTCAGCCCGGCGGCCTCGAGCAGGTCGACCAGCCGGGGGTCGCCGAGGGGCCGCGGACCGAGGCGGTCGAGGTGCACGTCCAGCGGCTCGGCGGCGACGGGCTCGACCGGGTCGGCGGGGCCGGAACGGTGCAGCCGCACGTCCCGCAGCAGCAGCCGGCGCGCCCCGTCCACCGGGGCACCGACCGTGCGCCCGGGCAGCGCCGGGAACGCTGACAGGCCCGTCATCGCCACGGCCCGCGCCCCACCACGGGGATCGGTCGGGTCGGAGCCGTGTCTCGGCCGGCGTGGTGCTGCCGAGGCTCCGGCCGGGCACCGGGCCGCAGGTCGTCGCCCCACGCCGCGCCGTCGGCCAGCGTCGGCGACGGTGCCCGCTGCAGGTCACGGGCCAGCTCGCGGACCTCGTCGGCCGGCGTGCGTGCCGTGTACCGGGTGACTGCCAGGGCCACCACGGCGCAGCCCGTGCCCACGTAGAAACCGCGCAGCGCGACCACGTCGGAGCCGGCCAGAACGCTGTGCGCCCACACGAGCACCAGGAGCCCGGCCGCCACCTTGTGCACCGGCCACCACAGCCGGCCCAGCAGCCGGCCCGCGAACCGTGCGGTGAGGCCGGTGAAGAGCCCCGCCCACGCGGCGATCACGCCGAGGCTGACCGGCACCGGCCGGTAGGCGGCCGCCATGGGCAGCAGTGCGCCGAGCCAACCGACCTTCGCCCACGGGTCCGTGGCCAGCACCACCACGTGCAACACGGTGAACGCGAGCGTGAACGTGGCCAGGCCGGCGTGCAGGGCCAGTCTGGTGCGCGCCGACGGGTGGCGCAGGTGGCGTGCCCACGGGTGCGCCAGCACGATGCCGGTGCCGACCAGCAGGAGCAGCAGCACGTACGACGTCAGGCCCGCGGCCCGCCCGAGCACCCAGTGCGCCATGCGTCCGCCAGCCGCGTCGAGCGCCAGCGAGCCGGCCGCCGCCAGGCTGGCCGCCGTGGCCAGCACCAGCACCGCCGTGGCCACGCTCAGCAGCACCGGACGGGACTCCTGCGCCCGGCTCACGAGGCCCGCCAGACCACGTAGGGCTCCATCGCGGCCGACACGCGGACCGCACCGGTGTCCGTCACCCACGCGGCGGCGAGCTCGCGGACGTGGGCCTGCGCCTCGACCTCGACGCCGCCGGCGAGGAACAGGGTCTTGCTCCACACCTCCGCCCACATCGGGTCGGGGTGCAGCACGGTCACCGCGGCCAGCCCTGGGCCGCCGGGACGGCCGGTGCGGGGGTCGACGAGGTGGTGCACGGGCGTGCCGTCCGGCGCCGCCCAGTGCCGGCGGCGCACCGAGGACGTCGCACAGCCACGGTCGGTGACGGAGAGCACCAGAACTGGGTCCGCACCGCCGTGCGGGTCCTCGACGCCGACCATCCAGCCGTTGCCGTCCGGACCGGCGCCGCCGAGCCACTCGTCACCCCCGGCGTCCACCAGCACCGCACTGCCGGCCCCGGCGAGCGCCCGTGCGGCGCGCCGCACGGCCAGGCTCTTGCCGATGCCGCCCAGGTCGATCGGCGCCCCGTCGAGCTGCACGAGCCGCCGGTCGGTGCCGGGCAGCACCGTCGGGCGCCAGGGCCGTCGAGTCCCGCGCGACCCCGGCGTGCTGGACGCGCCGGCCGAGCCCGCCGCGCCGGTCGAGGCCGTCGGGCCGGTCGAGCCCGTCGTGCCCCTCGTCCCGCCGACCACCTCGTCGAACGTCCGGTCGTACCCCCAGGCCAGCAGCTGGTCGAGCACGCGGGGGTCGAACAGTCCACCCGTCGCCCGGTGGGCGCGCTCCGCCTCCTCGACCGCCTCGGCGAGCTCCTCGGGCACGACGTGCCAGGACGACGGTCGGGCGTTGACCCTGGACAGGGCTGAGGTCGCCTCGAACCGGGTCAGGTGCGTGGCGACGGACCGGATGGCGGCGCACGCCGCCTCGACCGCCCGCGGCGCGTCCGGACCGGGGTCGACGACCCGCACCTCGACGTCGCTGGCCATGGATCGGAACGTGGTGCTCAGTTCGCGGGACCGGGTGCCAGCCGTCATCAGGAGGCCTTGGTGGTCGTGTGCACCGGAGGGGCGGCCGGCGCCGGGGCGGCGGCGGCTGCCGGTGCCGCCGGGCGCGCCGGCGCCTTGGCGGGCGCGGCCGGTGCCGGTGCAGCAGGAGCGACGGGGGCGGCCGCTGCGGCATGCGCAGCTGCAGCCTGCTGGTCCAGGGTCGCCTGGAGCGCCACGATCCGGGCCCGTGCGTCCTGGATCGCCACGAGGGCGGCGGCCACCTGCGGGTCCGAGGTCGCGGACGCCACGGGCACCGGCGGTGCGGTCGGCACGGGGGCCGGGTCGTGGGACGCCGCCCAGGCGACGCCGCCACCGAACCCGCCCACGCTCAGCGGGACCAGCCCGAGGGCCGCGAGGCGCCGCACCTGACGGCCGCGGTCAGTCATCGGACCCGGAGCCGTCCTGCTCCCCGGACTCGTGCTCCGGGTGCTCCGCCGGCTCGTGCGTCTCGGGTGCGCGCGGCGGCGCCGCGACCGCGACGGGCGCCGGGGCGGGGGCGTCCTCGACCGGCTGGGGTGCCGGGGTGGTGGCCGCCGGTGCAGCTGCCGGCACCTGCGCCGCCGCAGCCTCGAGCCGGGCGAGCTGCTCCTGCAGGTCGTGCGCCTCCTGGTTCAGCGCCGCCACCTGCGGGTCGCCGGGCTGGTCGGCGACCGCCGAGGGTGCGGGCTGCGGCGAGCCGGTCGCGGCGTAGGCGGCGGTGAGCACACCGGCGCCGACGAGCGCGACGCCCGCCGTGCCGGCGAGTGCGGTGCGAACGGTCCAGCGCATGAGGGTCCTCCTTCGTCCGACGGCCCGGGCGGCGTCGTCGAGGAGCAGCGTGCGGGCGGCGGCGTGAGGTCCGCGGCAACCGGTGGCTAAGAGTGGGTTAACGCCGACGGGAGGACCAGGGCGAACCGGGCACCTCGCCCCTCGAGCCCGGGTCCGACCTCGAGCCGCCCGCCCGCGCGCTCGGCAGTCCGCCGGGCCACGTCGACCCCGAGACCGGTGGAGCCGGTCCCCGACCGCCCGCGCTGTGTGAGGGCGCCGTCGGCGAGTCCCGGGCCTGCGTCCGCGACAGCCACCACGACGACCCCGGGGCCGCGGTGCACCGTGAGCGCGAGCGCCGTCCCGGCAGGCGTGTGCCGCAGCACGTTGTCCACCAGCACGTCCAGCGCGGCGCCGAGCTCGGCCGCCCCGACGTCGACCGGAGTGGGCCCGGGCGGCACGTCCACGGTCAGCGGACGGCCCTGGTGCACGGAGAGCACGCCCCAGAACGTGGCGCGGGCCCGGACCACCTCCGCCGCGTCGCACGCCGCCGGCAGCCGTGGGTCGTGGGCGCGGGCGGCGTGGATGACGGTGTCGACCGCGGCGACCAGTCCGTCGACGTGCGCACCCACCCGAGCACGCTCCCCGGGGTCGGCCAGCAGGTCGACGTCGAGGCGGAGCGCCGTGATGGGGGTGCGCAGCCGGTGCGAGAGGTCGGCGACCAGCTCGCGCTCGTCCGCGAGCAGACCGGCGACCCGGTCGCCGAGCCCGTTCAGCACCGCGCCCACCGACACGATCTCGGCCGGACCGCTCGGCGCCACCCGGGCTCCGAGGTCACCGGAACCGAGACGTTCGGCGACGTCCGCCAGGTCGCGCACGGACCGGGACAGCCGGGCGGCGATCCGGTCCCCCGCGAACGCCGTGACGACCAGCAGCACGACGCCCACCAGGGCGAGCACGCTCCAGGCGCGCATCACGCCGGCGGTGAGCAGCGCATCGGGTACGAAGGTGCGCACCACGGCGGTGCCGGCGGGACCCCCGACCGGCAGCAGCACCTCGACACCGCCGTCGGCCCTCGCGGTCAGCGCACGCCCGAGGGTGGCGAGGTCGACGGCCGGGCTGCGCGACGCCGGCGCGCCGACGACGCTGCCGTCGGGCAGGAACACGCTGGTGCGCCGGGCCCCGCCGTTCACGGCGAGCAGGGTGGCCTGCAACCGAGACGGGTCCTGCGCGACCACCCCGGTGAACATCGCCACCTGCTGGGCGTCCTGGCGCGCACCGGTCAGCGCCCGCTCGGCGGCGAGCGAACGCGCAAGCAGCCCGAGCGGCACCAGGAAGGCGACGAGCATGACGGAGGTCATCGCCAGGCCGTAGCGCACCAGGAGGCCTCTCACGACGGCGGCACCAGCTTGACGCCCACCCCGCGCACCCGGTGCAGGTAGACGGGCTCCTCCGCGGTCTCCCCGAGCTTGCGCCGCAGCCAGTGCAGGTGCACGTCCACCGTCTTGTCCGCACCGCCGTACGGCTGGTTCCACACCTTGGCCAGCAGCTCCCGCTTCGCGACCACCGCGCCGCTGCGCTCGGCCAGGTAGGCCAGCAGGTCGAACTCCTTGGGGCTCAGCTCCAGGGCGTTGCCGTCCAGGGTGACGGTCCGGGACCGCACGTCGATCACCAGCCCCCCGACCACCAGGGGCCCGGCCGGACGGCCGTGGTCGGAGCGGCGCAGCACGGCCCGGATCCGCGCCTCGAGCTGGTCGGCCGCGAAGGGCTTGACCAGGTAGTCGTCGGCACCCGCGTCGAGCACGGCGACGATTCCCGCACCCTCGTCGCGCGCGCTGATCACGATCACCGGCACCTGCGACACGGCGCGGATCATGGCCAGCAGCGCCGCTCCGTCCAGGTCCGGCAGCCCGAGGTCCAGCAGCACCACGTCCGGCGGGTGGTCCACCAGGCTCTGCAGGCCCTCCAAGGCGTTGGGTGCGGTCATCGTGGAGTGCGCGCGCGCCGACAGGGACCGCACCAGCGCGGTCCGGATCGTCACGTCGTCCTCGATGATGAGCACGTCCGCCACATCCCGGAACCTAGGCCATGGGGGGACGGCGGCGGCTGTCCCGCCGCGCCGCCGAGCGGATCTTGCGGCCGCCTTAACGTTCTCTTGGCCCTGACGTGGGCGACCATGGACCGTGCCGCGCAGCAGCCCGAGATCCGGCCGGCGGTGGACGCCGCCGCGGCGACCCCGCGCGGGCGGCGCGGGCGGGGGCTCCGGGCCGCGGCGGGCCGGCGCGATCGCCGCCGCCGTGTGGCTGGTCGGGGTCGCCGTCACCGGGCTGATCGCCAGCCGCGCGGTCGCCGTGCTCGACACCGACACGTCCCGGTCAGGGGTGCTGTCCCGCGCCGAGGTGGACCGGGCGCTGGTGGCTGCCCGCGCGGCCGCCGTGGGCACCGCCACGTCGCCGGCGGCGACACCCACCACCGGCCCAGCCACCCCCACCGCCGGGCCCGTTCCGGAGCCGAGCGCCCCCGTGACCGCGGCCCCGCCGCCCCGCCCCGCGCTCAGCACCGCCGCGCCCGCACACTCGCCGGTCGCGGTGGCACGCACCTGGACCGTCCCGGGCGGGACGGTCGCGGCCTCGTGCACCGGCGCCGTGATCTCGCTGCTGTACGCGACGCCGCTCGACGGCTGGACCGTCGAGGTGGGCGCCGCCGGGCCGGACCACCTCGAGGTGGAGCTGCGGCAGTCCGGCGCCGAGACGAAGGTCACCGCGGTGTGCGTGGGCGGCGTGCCGCAGCAGACGGTCACCCAGAGCGCGCCCGACGGGGCCGACGACCACTCCTCCTCCGACGGCTGAGGCCGTCCGCCACCAGAGGAGGAGCGGTCCCGCTCACGCGTCAGACGGTGAAGGCGGCGACGCGGGTGCGCAGGTCGGCCGAGAGGCGGGCCAGCTCGGCGACGGAGTCGCCCATCTGCCCCAGCACCTGCGAGCTGGTCGAGGCCGCGGAGGCGACCGCGGTGATGTTCTGCGCGATCTCCCCCGACCCCGTCGCAGCCTCCGTCACCCCACGGGACATCTCGTTGGTCGTGGCGGTCTGCTCCTCCACCGCCGAGGCGATCGTCATCTGGTGATCGTTGATCGCCGCCACGATCGAGCCGATCTGCCCGATCGAGGTCACCGCCCCGGCGGTGTCCGCCTGGATCGTCTCCACCCGACGAGCGATGTCCTCCGTCGCCTTGGCCGTCTCCCGCGCCAGGTCCTTGACCTCCCCGGCCACCACCGCGAACCCCTTGCCCGCCTCACCAGCCCGCGCCGCCTCGATCGTCGCGTTCAACGCCAACAGGTTCGTCTGCTCCGCGATCGACGTGATCAGCTTGACCACGTTCCCGATCTCCGCACTGGACTCCCCCAGCCGGCCCACCGACTCGTTCGCCGCCGCCGCCACCCCCGTCGCCTGCGAGGCGACCTTCGCCGCCTCCGTCGCCGACTGGGCGATCTCCCGGATGCTCGCGCCCATCTGCTCCGCACCCGCCGCGACCGCCTGCACGTTGCGCGACACCTGCTCCGCCGCCGCCGCCACCACCCCCGCCTGCACCGACGTCTCCTCCGAGCCCGACGCGACCTGACCCGAGGCCGCCGACAGCTCCTCCGCCGCCGCCGCCACCGCAGCCGCCGTCTCGGCCACCACGCTCAACGTCCCCCGCAACGACTCCTGCGCCGCCGTCAGGGCCTGCGCCATCCGACCCACCTCGTCACGCGAGTCCAGGTCCAGCTCTCGGGTCAGGTCGCCGACCGCCATCGCCTCCAGCGCGCCCTTGACCGCGTTGACCTTCGTCAGCACCCCGCGCAGCACCGCCATCCCCAGCACGATCGCCAGCACCGACGCCCCGCCCAGGACGATCCACATGATCCGGATCGCCGACGCCGCCTGCGCCGCACCCGTGTCATGCAAGGACTTGGCCAGCTTGGTCAGCGCAGCCGCCTCCGCCGCGATCGCCGTGTTCGCGGCTGTGGCCTGGTCCCGCAGTCCGCCCATCGTGTAGGTGAGCGCGCCGGCGCGGTCACCGGTGGTCATCAGGTCGAACATCTTCTGGGAGTCGGCCTGGTATGAGGCCATCTCGGTCTCGATGGCCTTGATGCTCTGGGGGCTCGACGCCATCGGCTCGTACTTGGTCAGCAGCGCCTGGGTGTCCTTGAACCGGCCCTGCAGCTCCGAGATCACCCCGGTCAGATCAGCACCGCTCAGCGCGGGCACCTCCGCGTTGCGGACCCGGTCCCCGGCGAACTGCTGCTGGAGGTCGATCATCGCCGTCAGCGGCACCGTCGTGCTGTCGTACAGCCGCCCGGACTCCACGTTCAGGGAGTCCATCCGCTGCACCGACAACCCCGTCAGGCCTGCGGCGAGCAGGACGAGCAGGGCGAGGCAGAGGCCGATCTTCAGGGCGATCGAGGAGTCGGCGGTCAGCCGCTTGAGCAGCGAGCGGGGCGCCGGAGGCACGACGGTGGACATGGCGAGCTCCCTTCGGGCGGCGGACCTTCCGACACTTGGTCGACCGATCGGCCGATACCGGGGTCCGTATAGGAGTCGCCCATGTGATCTTGGACATGTGCCCAGATAATCGAGGGTGAAGTTGGACGCTCGACCGAGACAGGTCCCGGCGGGGACCCGTCAGGTCGTCGCAGCGACCCGTCCTGCGACCATCGGCACCACCCGGTCCGCCAGCGCACGGGCGTCCGCCGGCTCGTGGGTCACCAGCACAACCGGACGCTCACCGTCCAACGCGTGCCGGCGGACCACCTCCTGCAGCAGCGGCCGCGCGGCCTCGTCGAGCGCCGCGAACGGCTCGTCCAGCAGCAGCACGTCCGGTTCAGCGGCCAGCGTGCGAGCCAGGGCGACCGCCTGCGCCTGGCCCCCGGACAGCCGCGCCGCGCTCCGGCCGGCGTGGGGCAGCATGCCGACCCGGTCGAGCCACTGCCGCGCCTGCTCGTGAGCCTCCGGACGCGGCACGCCCTGGGCACGCAGCCCGAAGGCGACGTTCTCCAGCGCCGACAGGTGCGGGAACACCCGGTGGTGCTGGAACACCAGGCCGCAGCGGCGCAGCTCGGTGGGCACGTGCACGCCGTCGGCCACGTCGTCGAGCACGTGCGGCCCCAGGACGACGTGCCCGTCGTCGAGCGCGACGAGGCCGGCGACCGCCTGCAGGAACGTCGACTTGCCCGCACCGTTGGGGCCGACCAGCGCGACCGTCTCCCCCGGCTGCACGGTCAGCGCCAGGTCCAGCGTGAACGCCGGCCGGCGCACCACGACCCGCGCCTCCAGCCTCATGAGGCACCGCCGGTGAGTGCCGAGAGCCACCGCGTGCGCAGGCCGATCAGCACCGCGAGCGAGACGCCGATCAGCACCAGCGACAGGGCGACGGCCTGCGCCGGGTCCTGCTCCATCGCCAGGTAGATCGCCAGCGGCATGGTGCGCGTGGTGCCGGGGTAGTTGCCGGCGAAGGTGATGGTGGCCCCGAACTCGCCGAGCGCCCGCGCGAAGCACAGCACCGCACCCGCCAGCACGCCGGGTGCCACCAGCGGCAGCGTGATGCGCCGGAACGTGTACCAGCGGGTCGCACCGAGCGTCGCGGCCGCCTGCTCGTACTGCTCGTCGGCGCTGCGCAGCGCGCCGTCCACCGCCAGCACCAGGAACGGCAGCGCGACGAACGCCTCGGCGATCACCACCGCCGTGGACGTGAACGGCACCGTGATGCCGAACCAGGTGTCGAGGTGCCGCCCCAGCAGGCCGCGGCGGCCCAGCAGCGTCAGCAGCGCCACGCCGCCGACCACCGGCGGCAGCACCAGCGGCATGGTGGTCACGGCACGCAGCAGCCCGCGGCCCGGCAGCGCGGTCCGGGCGAGCACCCAGGCGAGCGGCACGCCGAGCAGCAGGCACAGCACCGTGGCGGCCGTCGCGGTGCGCAACGACAGCCACAGTGCCTGCAGCACCGGGCCGGAGGCGATGAGGCCACCGAGCCGGCTCCACGGGGCGGTGACCAGCAGGGCGACGAAGGGTCCGACGAGGAACAGCACGGCGACGGCGGCGAGCGCCAGCAGCAGCACGGGCGGACGGCTGCGTCGGTGACGTCGGACGCGCCCCACCACGGGTCCCCTCTCTCGGGCGGTGCCCGGCCGGCGGCGCCGACCTGCCTGAACTCTCTCAGGCCGCGTCGAACCCCGCGTCGGTGAGCACCTTCTGGCCCTGGGCGGACAGCACCAGGTCGACGAACGCCTGCGCCGCGGCATGGTTGCGGGCGCCGGCGACGGTGGCGATCGGGTAGTCGTTGCGGGCGGCGGACGCCTGCGGGAAGTCGATGCCCTGCACCTTGTCGCCCGCGGACCGCACGTCCGTCCGGTACACCAGTGCCGCGTCGACCTCGCCGAGGACCGCCTTGGTCAGCGTCGCCGTGACGTCCTTCTCGTAGGTGTCCGGCGCCGGGGTGACACCCGCGGCGGCGAACGCGGTCGCGGCGGCCGACCCGCACGGCACCTCGACGGCGCACAGCGCGATCTTCAGCTGCGGCTTGGCGAAGTCCGCGAGCCCGGTGACGTGACCGGGGTTCCCGGCCGGCACGACGATCTCCAGCGAGTTGTGCGCGAAGGTGACGGGCCGGTCGGTGACCGCGGAGGCCGCCTTCATCGTCGCGGGGTTGGCGGAGGCGAAGACGTCGGCCGGGGCGCCCTGCTCCAGCTGCTGCGCCAGCGTGGACGACGCACCGAAGTTGAAGATGATGTGCAGGCTGGGGTTCTGGGCCATCAGCCGGTCACCCAGGGCGGTGAAGGTCTGCTGCAGCGAGGCGGCCGCGAACACCACGAGCTGGCCGGTCAGCGGGGCCCGGCTCGACGCCGACCCGGTGGGCGCGCCGGAGGCGGTGCCGGCGGGCGCCCCGGTGCCAGGGCCCGCGCAGGCGGTCAGCAGAAGGCCGACCGCGGTGGCCACCGGGACGGCGCGTGCGGCGGCCCGTCCAGACCGGGCCCGCGCCGTCGTGCCGCATCCCGTCGTCCCTCGTCGTGCGCTCATCCGCGCCTCCTCTCGAAACCCGCCACCAGCGGGGTGTCCACCCCGGTCGGACCCGTCCGCGACGCACCGCCGGGCGACCCGAGCGGCGCGGCCCGTCCGGGCAGCGGCTCGGCGAAGAACCGGGCGTTGTCGTCCTGGTAGACCTGCCAGTCGGCCGGCAGGTCGTCCTCGTAGTAGATCGCGAGCACGGGGCAGACGGGTTCGCAGGCGCCGCAGTCCACGCACTCGTCGGGGTGGATGTACAGCGACCGGCCACCTTCGTAGATGCAGTCGACGGGGCACTCCGCGACGCACGCGCGGTCCTTCACGTCGATGCACGGCTCGGCGATCACGTAGACCATGTCTCTCCCACTGGCTCTGCGACGGGCTGGACGGAGCACCCGTGCCGCGGACGACGAGGTCCGCCGGCGACGGGCGCACGGTCGGTCGGCGCCGCGACACGCCGGACGTGGCGCGACGACCTGCGGACAGGATATTTTCACAGCCGCACCCGTAGTAAGTTCCCCCCGCACGGATCGCAGCGGATCGAGGAGGATCGCGTGGCTCAGCTGGCCACCTCAGGCAGGGTTCTCGAGGGCTGGAACCCCGAGGACGAGAAGCACTGGGACAGCAAGATCGCCTGGCGGACGCTGGCGGTGACCACGTACTCGCTGCTGATCGCCTTCTGCGTCTGGTACCTGGTCAGCGCGGTCGCGCCCAAGCTGAACGAGGTCGGCTTCACGCTGACCAAGCCGCAGCTGTACTGGCTGGTCGCGATCCCCGGCCTGTCCGGCGGCCTGATCCGGCTCGTCTACATGTTCCTGCCGCCGGTGCTGGGCACGCGCAAGCTGGTGGGCATCACCTCGCTCCTGCTGGTGGTCCCGATGCTCGGCTGGTTCTCCGCGGTGGGCAACCCGAAGACCCCGTACTGGTGGCTCCTGGTGCTCGCCGCGCTGACGGGCATCGGCGGCGGCTGCTTCTCCGGCTACATGCCGTCCACCGGGTACTTCTTCCCCAAGAGGCTGGCTGGCACCGCCCTCGGGCTGCAGGCCGGGCTGGGCAACTTCGGCGTCTCGCTGATCCAGTTCCTCGGCCCGTGGGTGATGGGCTTCGGTCTGTGGGGCCTGCAGATGGTGGGCACGCAGCACGCGCGCAGCGGCCACGTGCTCAACGTCTACAACGCGGCGATCGTGCTGGTCCCGTGGACGGTGCTGGCCTCGATCCTGGCGTTCTGGCTGCTGCGCGACGTGCCGATCAAGGCGAACTTCCGCCAGCAGATCGACATCTTCGGCAACCGCAACACCTGGGTGCTGACCGCCGTCTACATCATGACCTTCGGTGCGTTCTCCGGGTTCGCCGCCCAGCTGGCGCTGATCATCAACAACACGTTCGGCAAGGACTCGCCGTTCGCCACCGGCGGGCACTACGCCGCCTCCACCCTGCCGCTGGGCGGCACGTTCGCCTTCCTTGCCCCGCTGATCGGCTCGCTGGTGCGGGCGATGTGGGGACCGCTGTGCGACCGGTTCGGCGGGGCGATCTGGACGTTCGTCGGCGGCGTCGGGATGGTGATCTCTGCCGCGGTCGCGGCCGTCTACCTCTCGCCGCGGTCGCCAGCCGACTTCTGGCCGTTCCTGTTCGCGATGCTGGTGATGTTCTTCTTCACCGGCATCGCGAACGCCGGCACCTTCAAGCAGATGCCGATGATCCTGCCGCCCCGTCAGGCGGGCGGCGTGATCGGCTGGACCGCCGCGATCGCCTCCTTCGGACCGTTCTTCGTCGGCGTCTCGCTCACCGCCGTCACGCCGAAGTCGTTCTTCATCGGCGCGACCGTCTACTTCGCGATCTGCACGGTCCTGGTGTGGGTCAACTACGCACGGCCGAGGGCGCCCTACCCGGGCTGATCCCCGACGACCCCGTCCGGGTCCACCCGCGCACCCCACCGACCGTGAACAGGCGTCCGGCTCCGTCCCGACGCCAGACCGGAGACCCGTCATGCCCGCAGGCCGTGCCATCCCCGCACCGGAGACAGCCGCCACCGCCGACCCGGCCGCGCCGATCTACCGGTTCGGCTCGTTCCTCCGCCGCGGCGAGGCGTCCCCCGACGCCCGGCAGCTGTTCCTCACCGGCGGCCGCGAGGCGGACCGGTTCTACCGGGACCGCTGGAGCCACGACAAGGTGGTGCGCTCCACGCACGGCGTGAACTGCACGGGCTCCTGCTCGTGGAACGTGTACGTCAAGGACGGCGTGATCACCTGGGAGTCGCAGGCCACCGACTACCCGAGCACCGGCCCCGACCTGCCGGAGTACGAGCCCCGCGGCTGCCCGCGCGGCGCGTCCTTCTCCTGGTACACGTACTCCCCCACACGCATCCGGTACCCGTACGTGCGCGGCGTGCTGCTCGACCTCTACCGCGAGGCGAAGGCCCGGCTCCGCGACCCCGTGCTCGCGTGGCGGGACGTGGTGGAGGACCCCGAGAAGGCGCGGGCGTACAAGTCGGCGCGCGGCAAGGGTGGCCTGGTCCGGGCGAGCTGGGACGAGGCGGCCGAGATGGCCGCCGCCGCGCACGTCTACACGATCAAGCGGTACGGGCCGGACCGGCTGGCCGGCTTCTCGGTGATCCCCGCGATGTCGATGGTGTCCTACGGCGCCGGCGCGCGGTTCTACGAGCTGCTCGGCGCCACCATGCTGTCGTTCTACGACTGGTACGCGGACCTGCCGATGGCCTCGCCGCAGGTGTTCGGCGACCAGACCGACGTGCCGGAGTCCGGCGACTGGTTCAACGCCGGCTACCTGGTGATGTGGGGCTCCAACATCCCGGTCACCCGCACGCCGGACGCGCACTTCATGACGGAGGCGCGGTACCACGGCCAGAAGGTGGTGGCCGTCTCCCCGGACTACGCGGACAACACCAAGTTCGCCGACGAGTGGCTGCGGATCGCCCCCGGCACCGACGGTGCGCTGGCGGCCGCGATGGGGCACGTGATCCTGAGCGAGTTCCACGTCGGGCAGCGCACGCCGTTCTTCCTCGACTACCTGAGGCGGTTCACCGACAGCCCGTTCCTGGTGCGGCTGAAGGCGCGCGACGGCGCGTTCGTGCCCGGGAAGTTCCTGGTCGCGACGGACGTCGCGGCCGGCGGGGTCCTCGACCCGACGTCCCCGCTGGTGCGGGACGCCGACGTGGCGAGCACGGCGAACGCCGCGTTCCGGCCGCTGGTGTGGGACCGCGAGGGCGGCATCGCCGACCCGGGCGGCACGCTGGCGGACCACTACGGCCCCGACGGCGCCGGTCGCTGGAACCTCGACCTGTCCGGCGTCGACCCGGTGCTGTCGGCGCAGGACCTGCCGGGCGCCGAGCCGGTGGAGCTGCTGCTGCCGCGGTTCGACCTGCCGGGCGGGCCCGGCGAGGGTTCGGTCGGCGCGGGTGTGGTGCGCCGCGGCGTCCCGGCGGTGCGTGTCGCCGACGGCGAGTACGTCACCACCGTCTACGACCTGCTGCTGGCGCAGTACGCGGTGCGCCGCGACGGGCTGCCGGGCGAGTGGCCGACGGGCTACGACGACGCCTCCACCCCCGGCACGCCCGCGTGGCAGGCGGAGCTGACCGGTGTCCCCGCGGCGGCCGCCGAGCGGATCGGTCGCGAGTTCGCGCAGAACGCGATCGACACCGGCGGCCGCTCGATGATCGTGATGGGCGCCGGCACCAACCACTTCTTCCACTCCGACGAGATCTACCGGACGTTCCTGGCGCTGACGACGATGTGCGCCACGCAGGGCGTCAACGGCGGCGGCTGGGCGCACTACGTCGGCCAGGAGAAGGTCCGGCCGATCACCGGGTTCGCCCAGTACGCGTTCGCGCTGGACTGGCAGCGGCTGGCCCGGCAGATGATCTCCGCCGGCTTCTTCTACCTGCTGACCGACCAGTGGCGGTACGACGGGACGCCGGTGGCCCGCATCGGGTCGCCGCTGGCGGAGGGCTCGCTGGACGGGCTGACGACGGCGGACACCCTGGTCGAGTCGATGAAGCGCGGCTGGATGCCGTCCTTCCCGACGTTCTCCCGGTCCCCCCTGCTGCTGGGGCAGGAGGCCCGCCAGGCGGGCGTCGACCCGAAGGACTGGGTGGTGTCCCAGCTCGAGTCGGGCGACCTGCGGTTCGCCTGCGAGGACCCGGACGACCCCGAGAACTTCCCGCGGGTGCTCACGTCGTGGCGCACCAACCTGCTCGGCTCGTCGGCCAAGGGTGCCGAGTTCTTCTACCGGCACGTGATCGGGTCGGACAGCGCCGTGACGGCCGCCGAGGTGCCGGAGGACCGGCGGCCGGCGCAGATGGTGTGGCGGGACGCGGCCGCGGTCGGCAAGGTCGACCTGCTGCTGACCATGGACTTCCGCAACACGTCCACGACGCTCTACTCCGACATCGTGTTCCCGGCCGCCACCTGGTACGAGAAGAACGACCTCTCGTCCACCGACATGCACCCCTTCGTGCACTCGTTCGACGCGGCGATCGACCCGCCGTGGGAGGCCCGGACCGACTACCAGGCCTTCCAGACGCTGGCGGGCCTGGTCTCCCAGATGGCCGTGCGCCATCTGGGCACACAGACGGACGTCGTCGCGGCACCCATCTCGCACGACACCCCGGACGAGCTCGCCAACCCCGGCGGCGTCGTCCCGGACGTCTCGGTGGTGGGCCTGGTGCCGGGCGTGACCATGCCCAAGCTGGTGACCATCGAGCGCGACTACACCGCGATCCGGCACAAGTTCGACGCGATCGGGCCGCTCGCCGACGGCGTCGGCATGGTGACCAAGGGCGTGCACTACCACCCGGACCAGGAGATCGCCGAGCTGGGCCGCCGCAACGGCACCGCAGCCGGCGGGGTGGCGGCCGGCCGGCCGCTGGTCGACACCGACGCCAAGGCGGCGGACATGATCCTGGCGCTGTCCGGCACCACCAACGGGCGGCTGGCGGCGGAGGGGTTCGCGGACCTCGAGCGACGCACCGGGACGGCGTTCGCCGACCTGGCCGACGGGTCCAAGGACCGGCGCACCACGTTCGCCGACCTGCAGCGCGGCGGACCGCAGCCGGTGGTGACGTCGCCCGAGTGGTCGGGCTCCGAGCACGGCGGCCGCCGGTACAGCGCCTTCGTGATGAACATCGAGCGGTCCCGGCCGTTCCACACGCTCACCGGCCGCCAGCACTTCTACCTGGACCACGACTGGATGCGGGACCTGGGCGAGCAGCTGCCGATCTTCCGGCCGCCGCTGGACCTGCACCACCTGTACGGGGAGAGCGCCGTCGGTGACCTCGGCACGGCCGCCGGCGGCGAGGCGCAGGTGGCGGTCCGCTACCTGACCCCGCACAACAAGTGGTCGATCCACTCCCAGTACTTCGACAACCTGCACATGCTCACGCTCGGCCGTGGCGGCCAGGTGGTGTGGATGAGCCCGGCGGACGCCGAGAAGGTCGGGGTGCGGGACAACGACTGGATCGAGGCGACCAACCGCAACGGCGTCGTCGTCGCCCGCGCCGTCGTCTCCCACCGCATGCCCGAGGGCACCGTGTTCATGTACCACGCGCAGGAACGGACCATGGGCACCCCCCTCTCGGAGACCTCCGGCAAGCGCGGCGGCATCCACAACTCGCTGACCCGCGTGCTGATCAAGCCGACGCACCTGATCGGCGGCTACGCGCAGCAGAGCTACGCGTTCAACTACATCGGCCCGACGGGCAACCAGCGCGACGAGGTCACGCTGATCCGCCGGCGCTCGCAGGAGGTGCAGTTCTGATGAGAGTCGCTGAGCAGCGCACGCCGGAGCTCGGAACGAGCGAAGGGGAAGCGCGATGAAGGTCATGGCCCAGATCGCCATGGTGATGAACCTCGACAAGTGCATCGGCTGCCACACCTGCTCGGTCACGTGCAAGCAGACGTGGACCAACCGCACCGGCACCGAGTACATGTGGTTCAACAACGTCGAGACGCGCCCGGGCGTCGGCTACCCGCACACCTGGGAGGACCAGGACCGCTGGAAGGGGGGCTGGACGCGCACCCGCTCCGGCCGGCTCAAGCCGCGGTCCGGTGGACGCGTCGCCCGGTTCGCCAACCTGTTCGCCAACCCGGACCTGCCGGAGATCGTCGACTACTACGAGCCGTGGACGTACGAGTACGACAAGCTGCTCTCGGCGCCCAAGGACTCGAAGGACTTCCCGGTGGCGCGCCCGGTCAGCCAGCTGACCGGCAAGCCGATGGACACCATCGGCTGGGGCCCCAACTGGGACGACGACCTGGGCGGCTCCACGGAGACGATGCAGCAGGACCCGGTACTGGCGAAGATCAGCACCGAGGTCCGCGCCGAGATCGAGCAGACCTTCATGTTCTACCTGCCGCGGATCTGCGAGCACTGCCTGAACCCGACCTGCGTCGCGGCCTGCCCGTCCGGCGCGATGTACAAGCGGGCCGAGGACGGCATCGTGCTGGTGGACCAGGACCGGTGCCGCGGCTGGCGGATGTGCGTCTCGTCGTGCCCGTACAAGAAGGTCTACTTCAACCACACCACCGGCAAGGCCGAGAAGTGCACGCTGTGCTACCCGCGCCTCGAGGTCGGTCAGCCGACGGTGTGCTCGGAGACCTGCGTCGGGCGCCTGCGCTACCTCGGCGTGCTGCTCTACGACGCGGACCGCGTCACCGAGGCCGCCTCGGTCGAGGACCCGCAGGACCTGTACATGGCCCAGCGCTCGATCCTGCTCGACCCGTACGACCCGACCGTCGTGGCGGCGGCCCGCGCCGAAGGTGTGCCGGACTCGTGGGTCAAGGCCGCCCAGGACTCCCCGATCTGGGCGCTGATCGACACCTACGAGGTGGCGCTGCCGCTGCACCCGGAGTACCGGACGCTGCCGATGGTCTGGTACGTGCCGCCGCTGTCCCCGGTGGTCGACCGCGTGACCGCCGCCGGCAACGACGGCGAGGACCACAAGGTGCTGCTCACGGCCCTGTCGACCATGCGCATCCCGCTGGAGTACCTCGCCGGGCTGCTGACGGCCGGGGACACCAGGCCGGTGGAGCGGTCGCTGCGGCGGCTGGCCGCGATGCGCTCGTACATGCGCGACCTGGACCTGGGCCGCGAGGGGAACGAGGAGATCGCCGCTGCCGTCGGCATGAGCGGCGAGCGGGTGCAGGCGATGTACCGGCTGCTCGCGATCGCCAAGTACGACGACCGGTACGTCATCCCCACCACGCACCCGGAGACGCCGCGCGGCATCGCCGAGCTGGGCGAGGACGTGACCGGCATGGTCGAGGAGCTGGTCGGCGCCGGTGAGGGTGCACCGGAGGCGTGCTCGGTCTCGACGTTCCACGGCGGTGGGACAGGCCTGCGGATCACCTCCCGCGGTCGGGCCAAGGCGGGGGCGGAGGGACTCGCACCGACCCCGGGCCGCGTCAACCTGCTCGACTGGAGCGGCGACACCGCCCAGGCCGGGCTGTTCCCGCCGGCCGCCGCGGGGGTGGACGCCTGATGGTCGCCCGCATGGTGCACGCCCCGCGGCTGCCGGAGCTCGCGCGCGTCGTCTGCACCCCCGAGCAGCTGCGGACCGTGCACATGACGGTGTCCGTGCTGCTGGACTACCCCGGCGAGCGGACGGGTGCCGCGCTGGGCGCCGCGCGCGAGTCGATGGCCGGCCTGCCTCCGCTGGTGCAGCAGGACGTGGAGGCCTTCTGCGAGTGGGCCGGCCGCAGCGGGCTGCGGGCCATGGCGGAGCACTACGTCGACACGTTCGACCAGCGCCGTCGCTGTGCGCTGTACCTGTCCTACTACGCGGTGGGCGACACCCGGCAGCGGGGTGCGGCGATCCTCGGGTTCAAGGCGGTGCTGCGCGCGCTCGGCTTCGAGCAGGTGCGCGACGAGCTGGCGGACTACCTGCCTCTGGTGCTGGAGCTGTCGGGCCTGACGGGCGAGCGGCTGGTGCTGGAGCTGCTGGCCTCGCACCAGGAGGGCATCGAGGTGATGCGCTCGGCGCTGCGGGGGTACCGCTCCCCCTACGCGCACCTGCTCGACGCGCTGTGCCGCACGCTCCCGCCGGTGGACGCCGCGACGCACGAGCGGTACCAGCGCCTGGTCACCCAGGGACCGCCGGCCGAGATGGTCGGCACCACGTCCGCCTTCGCCGACGCGATGCCCTTCGCACCCGCATTCGCCCTCGCTGACGGGAGCTCCCCCTCGTGACCACCGCCGACGTCCTGCTCTGGGTCGCCTACCCCTACATCTGCCTGACGCTGCTGGTCGGCGGGCTGGTGTGGCGGTGGCGCAACGACCAGTTCGGCTGGACCACCCGCTCCTCGCAGCTGTACGAGAAGCCGATCCTGCGGGCCGCCTCGCCGACGTTCCACCTCGGGTTCCTCGCGGTGATCGGCGGGCACTTCGTCGGCCTGCTGGTGCCGAAGACGTGGACCGAGGCGGTCGGCATCCCGCAGCACGTCTACCACCTGACGGCGACCATCGGCGGGTCGGTGGCGGCGTTGGCCACCGTGCTCGGCCTGGCCGGGCTGCTGTACCGGCGGTTCGCCGTGCGGTCGGTCACGCTGGCCACCACGACGCGGGACAAGGTGATGTACGTGCTGCTGGTGCTGCCGGTGGCGCTCGGCACGTGGGCGACCGTGGCCAACCAGGTGCTCGGCGGGCCGGAGGGCTACGACTACCGCGAGACGATCAGCCCCTGGCTCCGTTCGGTGCTGACGTTCTCGCCGGAGCCGCAGCTGATGACGGCGGTCCCGCTGTCGTTCCGGCTGCACGTCCTGGCCGGGTTCGCGCTGTTCGCGATCTGGCCCTTCACGCGCCTGGTGCACGCCGTCACCATCCCGGTGCAGTACCCGACGCGCCCCTACATCGTCTACCGCGCCCGGCGCGCCTCGGTGTCCGCGGCCGCCGGCCGCCGCGGCTGGGCGCCCGTGCAGCGCTCCGCCGACCGCGACGGCGCCCGGTCCCGGGGCGCATGAGCGCCGTGCCGGCGCCCGGCGCGAAAGGGCGCATCCTTGGATCGGACGCCTCGCATGACAGGATCACGGCCGACATGAGCAGCCTCGCCACGCACGACCAGCCCGATGCCCCGGACGGGCCCACCACCCCGCAGACGCTGATGCGCGCCCTCGAGGCGCTGTCCCCCGCCCAGCACACCCTGCTGCGCGAGGTCGCGCGGTACACCGAGCCGGTCACCGTCACCGAGCTCGCGGTGGGCATGGGCCTGCACCCGAACTCCGTGCGCGAATCGATGGCGGCGCTGCTCGACGCCGGCCTGGTGGCCCGGGGCCGTCGGCCCGCGGTCGGCCGCGGCCGGCCGTCGTGGACCTACCGGTCGGTCGCCCCCGCGCAGCCGTCCGCGCTGGCCCGCGAGTTCGCGGACGTCTGTGCCGCCGTCGCGGACCACCTGGCCGACACGGTGCCGGACCCGGAGGCGGCGGCGCGGGACATCGGCTCACGGTGGGCCCGGCGCATGGTCGACGTGGCCGGGCCGCCCGCCGGCAAGAACGGTCAGCCGCTCGACGAGCCGCAGCGGATCGACGTGCACGGCGGCCGGCTGCGGCTGCTGCTCAGCTCCCTGGGCTACGGCGCCCTGTCCGAGGAGACCCCCGGGCGGCTGACGCTGCACCAGTGCCCGCTGCGGATCGAGGGCCAGGTGCCCAGCCCGCTGGTGTGCCAGATGCACCGCGGTCTGATCGACGAGGTGCTGCAGCGGGTGTCGCACGGCAACGTGGAGGCCGAGCTCACGCCGTTCGCGGGGCCGGACCACTGCACGGTCGCGCTGCACCTGACCAAGCGGGACGCCGCCACCGCCTGAGGACGGGTTCGCCGGCCGCGGTGGTGGCCGCGCAGCAGCGGGTCGTCAGGCGGCGGGTCGTCAGGCGGCGGGCGGTCAGCCCGTCACCTGCAGCACGCCGTGCGCGCCCTTCTCCGCCAGGCTCATCTCGTGGTTGACCAGGGCGTAGCGGCCCGCGGCGGGCGGCACCAGCTCGACGAACCCGCCCTCGGCCGGCAGCAGGGACAGCACCTGCGCGCCCGTGCTGCCGGTGGTGGTCCCGTCGGTCGCCGTGCCGTGGTGGACGCGGTACGCACCCTCGGTCCAGACGGTGTCGAACTGGGTGCCGACGACGTGGAACGACAGCGCCGCGTTCGGCCCCGCGTCGAGCACCCACAGGCGCACGCGCTGGCCAACCGTGGCGGCCAGCGGGTGCGCGTCGTACTGGAAGGCGCGGCCGTTGAACGCCACGACGTCGGGCACCAGCCCGGCGATCTTGGTGGCGTCCGCCGGCTGACCGTTCGCGCCGAGGTAGAGCTCGGACTGGACGACGACGTAGGAGCGGTCCACCTGCTCCAGCCCGTCCGGCTCGATGACGACCGCCCCGAACATGCCGTTGGCGATGTGGCTGGACATCGGCATGGTCGCGCAGTGGTACATCCAGATGCCGGCCCGGCCGGCCGTGAACGTGTAGTCGAGGCTCTGACCAGGCTCGATGGTGCGCATCGGCTGCTCCGGGGCCACCTCGCCGGCGTGGAAGTCGATCGAGTGGCCCATCGTCCCGTGGTTCACCAGCGTGATGTGGAACGTGTCGCCCACGCGGCCGTGCAGGATCGGGCCCGGCGTTGTGCCGTTGTACGTCCACACCTCGCGCGTCAGGCCGGCGGTCACCGGGTCCTGCTGCTGCGTGATGGTGAACGTGTACGAGTGGTCGGTCGACGAGTCGAGCGGCGGCAGCTGCGCCGGGTAGGCGGGGAGCGCGGCGGCCTCGGCCTGCAGGTCGGCCATGGTGGGCGCGGCGGTGGTGCCGCCGGTGGTCCCCATCCCGGGCATGGCTGAGCCGTACGACGAGCCGGACGACGAACCGGAGGACGAACCCGGCGACGCAGACGCCGCCGGCGTCCCGACCGCGACGACGTGCACCACCATGCCCAGCTGCCGATGCCCCGGCAGCGAGCACCAGCCCTCGAGGTTGCCGCTGATCACCCCGACGTCCAGCACCGCCGTGGCACCGGGCGCCAGTGGCTCCAGCGCCGCGCCGTTGGCGAACACCAGGTCGTGCCGCTGGTCCCCGCTGTTGACCAGCGTGACGCGCAGCCGGTCGCCGACCGGCACCTGGATGGTGGACGGGGTGAACGACATGCCGCTGACGTGCAGCGTCACCTCCGTCGTGCGTCCGGTCGGGGTGACCGTCGTCGTCCCGGCGCCAGCTGCGCCCGCCGTCGCCGCCGCCGTCATCGCCATCCCTCCGCCGGCCAGGCCCGTCGCCGGCCGCGCGAGCAGCACGGCCAGCGCGACACCGACCACGACCACCACGCCGACCACGGCCATCGCCGCCCGGGACGTCGGCGTGCCCTCGCGGCCCGGCAGCTGCCGGGGTCCGGTGGGGCGGGGCTGCTCAGACATCGACTCCTCCGAGACTCTCCACCGCGGCCCGTCGCGCCCTTGCCTGCCTGACACCCGAGACCGCGAACAGGACCACGTCGAACGCGTACGCACCCAGCACCAGCAGCCACCACGCCGTGCGCAGCGCGCCGGACCCGGTGCCGGTCACGGCGATCAGCAGCAGGGCGGTGCTGCGCAGCACCACGCGCAGCGGCCAGACCGTCTCCAGCACCCCCATGCCCCGGCGGACGGCCTCCGGACCGCCACCCACCACCACGGGCATCAGGTAGGTCAGCGCGCCGACGAACACCTGCGCCAGTCCCCCGGCACCGAGCACCGCCAACCAGGGCAGGTCGGCGTCGCGCAGCGCGGACGCGTCGGCCGCACGGAAGGCGTTGACGGCGATGGCCAGCACGGCGACCAGCGCCCAGCCGATCCCGGCCGTCATGGTCCACGTCGCATAGGCGCGCGGCGCCTTGCCCAGCGCGGCACGCACCAGCGGGAGCGCCACGCCGAGCAGCAGACCGACGAGCACCACCAGCAGGCCGATGCCGATGCCCGGCATCAGCCCGACCGTCGCCGCCGTCGCGGCCAGCAGCACGCCGCCGGCCACCCACGGCAGGACGCCGATCGCGTCGTCCACCGCCCGCGGGTCCATGCGCGTGCGCAGCATCGTGGGACCGAGGGTGACCAGCGTCCCGGCGATCGACAGGCCCAGCCAGCCGCCCACGTTGACCAGGGCGTGCGCCAACGTCAGGTCGTCGCGGGCATGCAGCAGCCACGCCGGCGCGGTGCGGGCGAACATCGAGACGGTGAGGAACCCGGCCAGCACGCAGCCGACCACCAGGAAGCCGGCCGCCACCACGTAGTACCGGATCACCACCGCGAACCGGGACGCCAGGGCGGTGCGGCCCGCCCGCAGCAGGGCCAGCCCGTGCCAGCCGATCACCACGCCGACCAGCCCCGCGGCCGTGACGGTGCCCCACGTGCTGGCCGTCCACATCGCCGCGACCAGGCCGATCAGGACGACGTTGAACGCCACGCTGCGCACGGTGGCGTCCCGGCCGGACCGGAGGTCGTCGGGCGCCAGGTGCAGCAGTGCCCGCGTGAAGTACCAGGACCACTGCAGGATCCCGTTGGTCAGCACCCCGAGGGCGCCGACGTGGATCATGCTCCACAGCGGCTGCGGTAGCGCCGCGGGGTGCAGCAGCCCGACGGCGGTCACCGCCAGGGTGGCCAGCAGCCAGCCGGTGGTCCACCGGTCCGTCCGGGGCCGTCGGGTCTGGCGCCGCGCCGGGGTGGCCGGCCGGGACACCCCAGGTGAGCTCAGCCCCGTCATGCCACCACCTCACGGTCGTCGCCGGCCGCGTCGGTGCGGGCCACCCGCGCTCGTCGTCCGCCCACGGTCACCAGCACCACGGTGCTGCCCAGGAAGGCGAGCAGCGCCACCACGCTGAGGGAGCCGCCGAGCTGCCACGCGCCGACCGACGTCCGCGCGTCCGCCACCAGCCGGATCGCCAGCCCGACGTGCAGCATCGCCCACACGGCCCACATCACCGGGTGGTACGGCAGCGGCCGCCGGGCGACCGCCGGCACGATGACCGGGGCGTGCGCCACCACCATCGACATGACGAACCCGATGGTCAGCGCGTGCACCACCGCGTCGTACCCGAAGCCGGAGAGCACCGGTCCGTGCACCATCCAGACGAGCGCCGGCACCATCGCCCACACGTAGCCGGCCAGCATGCACGCGCCCATGAACCGGGTCAGGCCGCTGCTGCGGACGGTGCGCCGGGCCACGTCGTGCAGCCCGACGTCCACCATCAGCACGCCGAGCGCCAGCCCGAGCAGCGGGTACCCCCACGCGGGGGTCACGACGGTGGCGACCAGGGCGACCAGCAGCAGGCAGGACTCGGCGAGGATCCGCGGCTCGGTGGCCGAGGTCATGAACGCCACCCGGGCCAGCTCCAGCCGTTCGCCGACGATGGTGAGCACCATCAGGGCGGCCCACCACGGCACGATCGTCGCCACCTCGTACCCGCGCGCCCACAGGGCCACCCCGCCGAGCCCGGCCACGGCGCCGACCAGCTGCACCAGTACCGCGACCGACTGCTGCCGCCGCCACACGGTCAGGTAGATCGCCGCGAACAGGGCCATCGAGGCGACCCAGGCCCCGCCGGGCAGCGCCCGGCCCCACGGGACGTGCAGCGGAGTGGACTGGGCGACGAGCAGCAGCGCCCCGAGCCCGCCGGCCGCCGGGGCCGCGTACGCCCACCCGGAGCGCGGCTGGGACTGCAGGGCGACGGCCCGCTCCAGCATGATGGCGGTGCCGAGGAACCCGTAGATCATGAGGATGCCGTGGGACGACGCGAGCGCTTGCGAGTGCACCGGCGCGGACACGCCCAGGCGCAGCAGGGCGGCGTCCAGCCCGGACAGCGCCGCGACCAGGACGAGCACCAGCACGGCGAGCCGACCGCGGGGCACGCGCCCCGTGGGAACGCCCGTCGCCCGCGCGTCCGGCCGGCTCTTTGTCACGGATCTAACCGTAGTAAGTTGACGGCCGGCCGAGTGCCGCGACGACGGCAAGGAGACTGAGGCGATGCTCACATCCCAGCCGGCCGTGGCGCTCCCCCCGCTGGTCGAGCCCGGCCCGCCGCTCGACGGCGCCGAGGCGCAGCGCACTGCTCGGCAGACCCGGTTGCCGGAGCTCGGCGAGCTCGGTCAGCGCCGGCTGGCGGCCGCCCGCGTGCTGGTGATCGGCGCCGGCGGCCTGGGCGCACCCGCGCTGCTGTACCTCGCGGCGGCGGGTGTCGGCACCATCGGCATCGTCGACGACGACGTCGTGTCGCTCACCGACCTGCACCGTCAGGTGATCCACGGCGCGGCAGTCGGTGAGCCCAAGGTGGACAGCGCCGCCCGCCGGCTGGCCGAGCTGGCGCGGGACGTCGTCGTCGAGACGCATCGCGTCCGGCTCGAGGAGTCCAACGTCCACGACCTGCTGCGCGGCTACCACCTGGTGCTGGACGGCACGGACACCTTCGCCACCCGGTACCTCGTCTCGGACACCTGCGCCGAGCTCGGGGTGCCGCTGGTGTGGGCGTCGGTGCTGCGGTTCGACGCCCAGGTGTCGGTGTTCTGGTCCCGGCCGCCGGCCGGGGTGGCGCCCGTGACGTTGCGCGACCTGTTCCCCGAGCCGCCTGCGCCGGGGTCGGTGCCGTCCTGCGCCGAGGCGGGCGTGCTGGGGGCGCTGTGCGGGATGGTCGGCTCGATGATGGCCACCGAGGCGCTCAAGCTGATCATCGGCGCCGGGCAGGTGCTGCTGGGCCGCGTCGCGGTGGTGGACGCGCTGGGCATGCGGGTGCGTGAGGTGCCGCTGCTGCCGCGGGCGGCGAGCGCGCCGACGGACGTCGTGGGCGCACCGGCGGAGGCTGCGGACGCGTCGCGGCAGGTGGCGGCCGAGCGGCTCGCCGTCGGGACGCACCCTGTGCCGTTCACCGCTCGGGCGACCGGGGATCCGCGTGGGCCCGCGCGAGCGGCCACGGCGTCCGGCGACCTGTCGCTGGACGAGTACCGATCGCTGGCCGCCGCCGACCCGGCCCCGGTGCTGCTCGACGTGCGGGAGCCGTCCGAGTTCGCTCTCGACGCGCTGCCGGGCGCGGTCAACGTGCCGGTGTCCGCCCTGGTGCAGGCCTCGCGGCACGGGCCGGACGTGGTGCGGGCGCTGCTGACCGAGGCCGGTGCCGACCCCGCCGGGCTGCTGGTCGCGTACTGCGCGGTCGGCGCACGGTCGGCACGTGCCGTCCAGCTGCTGGTGGCCACGGACCACCGGGCCCGGACGCTGGCGCCGGCGGCGGTGACGGCGATCCGCGCCGAGGTCGCGGCTGCCGGACGGAGTGCCCGGTGAGCGGTCTGGTCCCGGTCGCCGAGCACCAGGCGCGCGTGCTGGCCGCCACCCCGACGCTGCCGGCCGAGCGCGTGCCCCTCGCGCAGGCGGCCGGGCGGCGGATCGCCGAGGACGTGCACGCCCTGGTGCCGGTCCCGCCGTGGGACGCCTCGGCGATGGACGGCTACGCGCTGCGCCATGTCGACGTCGCCGGCATGGCGACCCGGGGCGAGGCCGGCGGCGCAGACGACGACGGCGTGACGCTCGACGTCGTCGCCGACGTGCCGGCCGGCTCGGACCTCGACCCGCACCTGACCGCCGGGCAGGCGGTCCGCATCATGACCGGTGCGACTCTGCCGACCGACGCGGACACCGTCGTGCAGCTGGAGCACACCGACCGCACGGACACGCTCGCCGCCCTGCCGCCGACCGTCACGGTGCTGCGCGCACCGAGCAACGGCATGCACGTGCGGCGCACCGGTGAGGACAAGGCCGTCGGCGACCTGGTGGTCCCCGCCGGCACGCTGGCGCGGGCCACGGTGCTGTCGGCGCTGGCGTCCACCGGCCACGGCAGCGTGCTGGTCACCCGGGCGCCGCGGGTCGCCGTGATCGCCACCGGCAGCGAGCTGGTGGCGCCGGGAGAGCCGCTCCCGCGCGGGCACATCCCCGACTCGAACAGCCTGCTGGTGTGCGGGCTGGTGGCCGAGGCGGGCGGCGAGGTGGTCGCCGCCGAGCGGGTGCACGACGACCCCGCGGCGCTGGCGTCCGCGCTCGAACGGGCGGTCGCCCTGGAGCCCGATGCGGTGATCCTGACCGGCGGGGTGAGCGCGGGGGCGTTCGACCCGGTGAAGCAGCTGTTCACCGGCTCGTCTGACGTCACGTTCACCAAGGTGGCCATGCAGCCGGGCAAGCCGCAGGCGTTCGGCACGCTGCCCGGCGGGGCGCTGCTGCTGGCGCTGCCGGGCAACCCGGTCAGCGTGTGGGTGTCGTTCCACGTGTTCGTCCGTCCGGCGCTGCTGACCATGCAGGGTGCGGAGTCGTCGGCCGTGCAGCCGGGGCCGGTGCGCGCCCGCGCCGCCTCGTCGTGGCGCACCCCGGCCGGCCGCACCCAGTACCTGCCCGTCCGCGTGTCCCCGGCCGCGGACGGCTGGTCCGTCGAGCCGGCAGCCCGGCGCGAGTCGGCATCGCACCTGGTCGGCAGCCTCGCGGCGGCCGACGGGTATGCGATCGTGCCCGCGGAGACCGATGAGGTTCAGGCCGGCGACCTGGTGGACGTCGTGCTGACGGACCGGCGCTGAGGACGAAGAAGGAGCCATGGACGCACTGACCCACCTCGACGGCGCCGGCCACGCCCGGATGGTCGACGTGACCGAGAAGACGCCGACGGTCCGCTCGGCGACGGCCAGCGGATTCGTGCACTGCAGCCCGACGGTGGTCGCCGCGCTGCGCGACGACGCCGTGCCGAAGGGCGACGCGTTCGCCGTCGCCCGCATCGCCGGGATCGCCGGCGCCAAGCGGTGCGCCGAGCTGCTGCCGCTCGCGCACGTGATCGGCGTGCACGGCGCCAGCGTCGACCTCGAGCTGACCGACGCCGGCGTGCGGATCAGCGCGACCGTGCGCACGGCCGACCGCACGGGCGTGGAGATGGAGGCGTTCACCGCGGTGTCGGTGGCGGCGCTCGCCCTGGTCGACATGGTCAAGGCGCTGGACCGCGGCGTGTGGTTCGGGGACGTGCGGCTCGAGGCGAAGTCCGGCGGGAAGTCCGGCGAGTGGCGCCGCGAGCAGTGACCGCCGGGGGCACGGCCGACGGCGCGGCTGGCGGCCCAGCCGGGGTCACCGCGCGGGGCATCGGCGGCGCTCGCGCCGCTGACGTCCAGGCGGTGGTGCTGACGGGCGGGCGGGGGTCGCGGCTCGGCGGTGCGGCCAAGGCGGAGCTGGATCTCGGCGACGGACCGCTGATCGCCCGGCTGCTCGACGCGCTCGGCGCGGCCGGCATCGCCGACGCCGTCGTCGTCGGGCCGCCCCCCTCCCACGTGCCGGACTCCGTCCGCGTGCGCGTCACCCGCGAGGACCCGCCGTTCGGCGGCCCGGCCGCGGCGGTGCAGGCGGCGATGCCCCTGGTCGGGGCCCCCTGGGTGCTGCTGCTCGCGTGCGACCTGCCGCGCGCCGCCGACGTCGTGCGCCTGCTGCTGGACCGCTGGGGCGACGTGTCCGGCACCGCCGGCGACGGCGTGGTGCTGGTGGACGGCGAGGAGCACCCGCAGTGGCTCGCCGGGATCTACGCGCGGGAGCCGCTGGCGCAGGCGTTGCGGTCGGCCGCCTCGGCCGCGACGCTCGGAGGACGGCGCGGCGTGCGGATCGGCGACGTGGTGGGACAGCTGGAGCTCGCACCGGTGACGGACGCGGCCGGCGTCTCGCGGGACGTGGACACCCCGGACGACCTGGCGTGGTGGCGGGCGGCGCGGGAGCAACGAGGGACGACGAGCGGGAGGACGACCGTGGAGCACAGCGGCAAGGCCGGACGGGTTCCGGCGGGGGCGCTCGGCGACTGGCTCGCCGAGCTGCAGGGGTTGCTCGGCATCCAGGACTCGATCAACGTGGACGCGGTGCTGGACGTCGCACGCGACGTGGCGCACGGGGTGGCGCGTCCGGCGGCGCCGCTGAGCACCTTCGCACTCGGCCTGGCGGTGGGCCGCTCCGCAGCCGCCGGGGTGCCGGTGGGTGAGGAGCTGGAACGCCTCGCGGCGCTGGTGCAGCGTCGAGCGCTCGAGCACGCCGCCGAGTCGTCCCCCGAGCCCTCCGCCGAGCAGGGCACCGAGTGAGCACCACCACGACCACGGCGACGGTCCGACTGTTCGCGGCCGCGGCCGAGGCGGTGGGCGCCGAGCAGCTGGAGCTGCCAGCCGGCACCGTGCAGGACGTCGTGGACGCGCTGATCGCCGGAGGCGGCCCCGACACCGCCACGGTGCTCGGCCGCTGCTCGTTCCTGGTCGCCGGCCTGCGCGCCGACGGCCCCGACGTCCCCGTGCCGGCCGGCGCCGTGGTCGACGTCCTCCCACCCTTCGCCGGCGGCTGATCAGCCTTCGAAGCGTTCGGCCCCGATCGCCTTCGGTCAGCCGCCGATGGCGTTCATGCCGCGGGCCGGCTGGAGGAAGCCCGGGTCGTTGATCCCGTGGCCGGGCAGCTTGCCGTGCACGCACCGGCGGAGCACGGCGTCGAGCGCGTCGTCCGTCCGCTCGTCGTCGTGGAGCCCGTCCGAGCCCCGCTGATCCCGCAGCACCGCCCGCAGGTCCAGCTCCGAGGTGGCGAACAGGCAGCTGCGCAGCTGACCGTCTGCCGTCAGCCGCAGCCGGTCGCACGCGCCGCAGAACGGCGCCGTCACGGCCGCGATCACCCCGACCCGGTCGGGACCGCCGTCGAGCAGGAACGTCTCCGCCGGCGCACCGCCACGCCCCGGCAGCGGGGTCAGCGCCCACCGCTCCCCCAGCGCCGCCAGCATCTCGTCGCGCGTCACCATGCGGCCGCGGTCCCAGGTGTGGCCGGCGTCGAGCGGCATCTGCTCGATGAACCGCATCTGCGCACCGTGCGCGACTGCGAACTCGACCAGGTCCACCAGCTCGTCGTCGTTCACGCCGCGCATCGCCACGGCGTTGAGCTTGAGCGGCCGGAGCGGGGAGGCCGCCGCCGCGGCGATGCCCTCGAGCACGTCGTCGAGCCTGTCCCGCCTGGTCAGGGCGTGGAAACGGTCGGGGCGAAGGGTGTCCAGGCTGATGTTCAGCCGGTGCAGACCTGCCGCGACCAGGTCGTCGAGCACGGCGCCGAGCCGGATGCCGTTGGTGGTCATCGCCACCTGCACCGGGTCCCCGGACGGCCCACGCAGGGCCGACAGCCGCCGCACCAGGTCCACCAGGTCCGGCCGCAGCAGCGGCTCGCCCCCGGTCAACCGGAACGTGGTGACGCCGTCCTCCGCGCAGACCCGGGCCACCCGGACGATCTCGTCGGCGGACAGGATGCTGGGGCCCGCCAGCCAGGCCATGCCCTCGGCCGGCATGCAGTAGGTGCACCGCAGCGAGCACCGGTCGGTCAACGAGATGCGCAGGTCCCGGTGCACCCGGCCGAACGTGTCCACCAGCGGGTCACCGCGTCGTCCCGACGGCGCCCCGGGCATCGCCTCGGGGGCCGGTCGGGGCGCTCCGATCGTCACGGGGACCGCGGTCCGCCCAGCCCCCGTCACGTCAGATCCCCACCCACGACGTGCGGCCGTCCGCCTGGGACTGCCGCTTCCACACAGGCAGCTCGGCCTTGATCCGCTCGACGAGCTCGCGCGACACCTCGTACGCCTCCGCGCGGTGGGCCGTAGCCACGCACGCGACCAGGGCCAGGTCACCCACGGCCAGTGCACCGATGCGGTGGCTGACGGCCACCCGGGCCCCGCCTGCCTCGGCTCGCGCCGCGAGCTCCGCCAGGATCCGCTCGGCGTCGGGGTGAGCGCTGTACTCGATGCCGGTCACCTCGCCGTCGGCGCCCGGGTCGTGGTCGCGCACCTGCCCGACGAAGGTGACGACAGCACCGCAGCCCGGGTCCTGCACGGCGGCCAGGTGCTCGGCGAGGTCCAGAGGTGCGCTGCTGACGCGCGCGAGCGCCGCCATCAGTGGTCGCCGCCGCGCAGCTGGTCGAGCACGTGGGGCACCAGGGGCACCAGCACCTCCAGAGACTCGCGGACGGCGGCGGGCGAACCGGGCAAGTTCACCACCACCGAGTGTCCGGCCGTTCCGGCGACGGCGCGCGACAGGGCCGCCGTCGGAGTCTTCTGCAGACCTCGGGCACGGATCACCTCGGCGACACCCGGCAGCTCCAGGTCGAGCACGGCGCGGGTCCCCTCCGGTGTGCGGTCCCGCGGTCCGACACCGGTCCCACCGAGGGTCAGCACCAGGTCGGCACCCTCCGCGACCGCCTCCTCGAGAGCGAGGCGAACCGGCTCGGCCCCGTCCGGGACCACGCGGGGCGCGTCCACCGACCAGCCGGCCTGCGTCAGCGCCTCTGCGGCAGCGGGTCCGGACAGGTCCTCGCGCAGCCCGGCTGCGGACCGGTCCGAGACGGTGATCACCACGGCGCGGCGACGTGGCACCTGGTCGGTGGGGACGTGGACGTGGGCGCCGGCGGAGGGGTTGCGGTCGACCTCGTGGCGGTGCTGGCCGGCGGTGTCCACGCCGTGCGCAGCGGCGTCCGTCGGGTCCGGTCGCGGCATCCGGTCAATATAACGGACGATGGTAGTTTCTAAGCCGTGACGGCAGCGGACGACGCGAGCACCAGCGCCGCGCTGGCCTCCCCGGCACGCCGCCGGGTGCTCGACGCGGTCCGCGCGGCAGCGGAGCCTCCGACGGCCCAGCAGCTCGCCGTCGAGCTGGACCTGCACGTCACCACGGTCCGATTCCACCTGGACCTGCTGGAGCAGTCGGGTCTCGTGGAGCGGGTGACCCGCCATGCCGGCCGGCGCGGGCGGCCCAGCGTGCACTACCGCGCGGTGGGCCCAGCGGCGGACGTCGCGAGGGACCAGATGATCGAGGCGCTCGCCGAGGCCCTTGCCGCGAGCGGAGCCGCCGCGCACCGGGAGTCGGCGGCGGCGGGCCGGCGGTGGGCTGACCAGCTCGCGGCGCGAGCCGACACCGACCCGGAGACGCACATCGACCCCGCCACGCGCACCGACCCCGCCACGCGCACCGACCCCGCCGGTCAGGCTGCCGAGGCCACCGCCGCAATCTCCGAGGTGTTCGGGCGGCTCGGCTTCGACCCCGAGGCGCACGACGACACGATCCGGCTGAGGTCCTGCCCGTTCCGCGAGACCGCGTCCCGCTACCCCGAGATCGTCTGCCAGGTGCACACCGGGTTGGCGCAAAGACTGGCGGAACGGGCCTTCGACGGGGAACGTGTGCAGGTACGCCTCACCCCCTTCGTCGAACCGGAGCTCTGCGTGCTCCGCCTGGCCCCGCGAACGGATGGCGCCCTTGTCCGCTGAACCGAGCTCCCAGGACGACTGGGACCCGCGCTCTCCCGCCGTCCTGCAGGACCAGCTCGCCGCGTACGACGAGATGCGCGGCCGCTGCCCCGTCGCGCACAGCGAGTACCTCGGCTGGTCGCTGTTCCGCCACGCCGACGTGCTGCAGGTGGTGCAGGACCACGAGACCTTCTCCAACGTGGTGTCCACGCACCTGAACGTCCCGGACGGCATGGACCCGCCCGAGCACACCGTGTACCGGCAGATGGTCGACAGGTACTTCACCGACGAGCTGGTGGACGCCTTCGAGCCGGAGTGCCGCCGGGTGGTGACCGAGCTGCTGGGCCAGCTGCCGCGGGACGGGTCGCCGTGGGACGTCGCGGACCTCTCGGAGCAGGTGGCCCTGCGCACCCAGTCCGCCTACCTCGGCTGGCCCGAGCGGCTGCACGAGCCGCTGCGCGCGTGGACCGCCCGCAACCGCGCGGCGACCCTGGCGCGGGACCGCGGCGCGATGGCGGACGTGGCGGAGGACTTCGACGGCTACATCACCGGTCTGCTCGACGAGCGGCGGGCGCTCGGCGACGCGGCGCCGGACGACCTGACGACGCGGCTGCTGACCGACCAGGTGGACGGGCGACCGCTGACCGGCGCTGAGCTCGTCTCCACGCTGCGCAACTGGACCGTCGGCGAGCTGAGCACCATCGCGGCGTCGGTCGGCATCGTCGTGCACCTGCTCGCCACCCGACCGGAGACGCAGCAGGCGCTGCGCGACGACCCGTCGCTGATCCCTGCCGCGATGGACGAGATGCTGCGGATCCACCCGCCGCTGGTGGCCAACCGCCGCGTGGTGACCCGGGACGTCACCGTGGGTGGCCACGACTTCGCACCAGGCGACCGGCTGACCGTGATGTGGGCCTCTGCGGACCGGGACGAGGCCGTGTTCGGCGATCCCGACGAGCTGCGGCTCGACCGGCCGCCGGCGGACAACCTGCTGTACGGCGCGGGGATCCACGTCTGCCCGGGTGCCCCGCTGGCCCGGCTCGAGCTGCGCGTGCTGACCGAGGAGCTGCTGCGCCGCACGCGCTCGATCGAGCTGGACACCGAGCAGCAGCCGGAGCTGGCCGTCTACCCCGCCAGCGGCTTCACGCGGCTCTTCGTCCGGGTGCGCCGGGCGGGGCGCCACACCGCCTGAACCCCCCGAGAGCCCTGCGAGAGCGCCCCGTCACCGTGGCGAGACACGGGTCCGTTCGACAAATAAGTCGGAGTAGAGTCCTCTCTATTCAGGGTGAGACACGGCCCTGTCCCGGGCGGAGCGCCCGGCGCGACGTCACCGAGGAGCACCACGTGAGCGAGCCCATCGAGATCCTGCCCAGCGCCCCCGCGCCCGCCGGCCATTCCTGCGGCTGCGGCGGCCACGACGAGGCCGTCCCGGTGCTCGACGTGCGCACCATCCCGCACGCCATCCGCCACGCCGCGGTGTTCGGCGCCTTCGACGCGATCGCCCCGGGCGGCTCGATGGTGATCGTCGCGCCGCACGCCCCGCTGCCGATGCTGTCCCAGCTCTCCGAGCGCGCGCCGATCGACGTCGAGTTCCTCGTCGAGGGCCCCACGGAGTGGCACGTGCGTCTCACCCGGCTGGCCGCCGCCGCCGTGTGAGCCGGACGGGTGCCGGTCCGGTTCTCCCCGAGCCGGCCCGGCACCCGTCGTCATCACGCAAGGCCCCCGAAGGAGGCTGGCATGAGCGGCGTCGTACGGATCAAACGCGTCTACGACGACCCGGCGCCCGAGGACGGCTACCGCGTGCTGGTCGACCGCCTCTGGCCGCGCGGCGTCAGCCGCGAGCGCGCCGCCGTCGGCACCTGGCTCAAGGAGATCGCCCCGAGTGCGGAGCTGCGCACCTGGTGGGACCACGACCCCGCCCGCCTCGACCAGTTCACCGCCCGCTACCGCGCGGAGCTGGACGCGAACCCCACGCTCGACGAGCTGCACCGGCTGCTGCACGACCACCCGGTGGTGACCCTCGTCTACTCCGCGCGGGACCCGCACCTCAACCAGGCGCAGGTCCTGAGCGACTACCTCGTCGCCCGCAGCGGGACGACCGGCCGGGGAGGCAAGAAGCCGTAGCGGCTGGCGTCCTGCGGCGCTACGCCGGATCGGGTCCGGGCACGTCCGCAGTCGGCTTCGCGTCCAGGATCGGCTTCGCGTCCGGGGTCGGCACGTCCGTGGACGGCTTCTCGCCCGCGGCGAGCGACGCGAGGATCTGCTGGATCGCCGCGTCCTGAGCCAGCAGGTGCGCCTGGATCTGCCGCGCCTCCTCCAGCACCGCCGACGCGTCGTTGTAGGTGGCGAGCGAGCGCTCGTCGGCCGCCGCGGCCTGCACGTTCTGGCCCACGATGATGATGGGCAGCAGCACCAGCTGCAGGAACGTCTGGGCGATCCACGCGACGATCACCAGCCGGTCGCCGGACTTGAACGCCGAGGGCGCGCTCACCAGGGCCAGCACCGTGAACACGTACGCGGTCCACATCGTGCCGACGATCAGCGTGATCCGCAGACCGACCCGGGCGTTGAACCTCCCCACCAGCCCGCTGCCGTGCACCTGCGCGGCCGCGGCGGCGACCTTCGGCGGCCCGGCCTGCTGGCGGCGGGCGATGTGCGGGTGCGGGATGTACTCGAAGAGGTCCGGCATGGCGCGAGTATCGCGGCGCTGGGCGACGGACCCGGGCAGGCACGGCGCAGGCGCGCATGGGAAGGTCTGACAGGCGTCCGCGGTGGTCGCCAGGCACGGACGGGAGCGGTCATGCAGGGTCCCACGCAGAGCCCCACACCGGCAGCGTCGCCGTCAGGCGTCCCGCGTCCAGGGTCGTCCGACTGGATGCGCCCTCTGGGCCGCACGGGCATCACCGTCTCGGCGGTGTGCGCCGGCGGCAGCCCGCTCGGCAGCATGCCGGCGTTGTACGGGCGGGACGTCAGCCGGGACGAGGGGATCGCGACGGTCCTGGCGCTGCTGGACAGCCCGATCCGCACCATCGACACGTCCAACGGGTACAGCGACGGCGAGAGCGAGCGGCGCATCGGCGCGGCGCTGGCGCAGGTGGGCGGCAAGCCGGCCGACGTGGTGGTGATCACCAAGGTCGATGCCGACGGTCGGGACTACTCCGGCGACCGGGTGCGCGCCTCGGTGGCCGAGAGCATGCAGCGCCTCGGCCTGGACCACCTGCCGCTGGTGCACCTGCACGACCCGGAGGCCTTCGAGTTCGCGGAGCTGACCGCACCGGGCGGTGCGGTGGACGCCCTGGTGAGCCTGCGGGAGTCCGGCGTGGTCGGCTCGATCGGCCTGGCCGGCGGCCGGGTGCAGGAGATGGCGCGGTACCTGGCCCTCGGGGTGTTCGACGTGCTGCTGGTGCACAACCGCTGGACGCTGCTGGACCGCAGCGCCGCGGACCTGCTGGCCGAGGCCGAGCGGCGCGAGATGGGCCTGATCAACGCCGCGGTGTACGGCGGCGGCATCCTGGCCGGCGGCAGGTCCGGTGGGTCGGGCGGCTCCGACCCGGCGCGGTACGGATACCGGCCCGCGCCGCCGGAGATCCTGCAGGCGGTCGACGCGATGCATCAGGTGTGCGAGCGGCACGGCACGGACCTGCGGACGGCGGCGCTCCAGTTCTCGCTGCGGGACCCGCGGTTCGCCACCACGGTGGTCGGCATGAGCCGCCCCGAGAGGGTGGCGGCAACGGTGTCCGCGGCGCAGCAGCAGCTGCCGGAGGCGATCTGGGAGGAGCTGGATGCGCTGCTGCCGCCGTCGCACGTCTGGCTGGACGCGCCGCTCTGAGCCGTCGGACGATCGCCCGCGCTGGTCAACGGGGCGGGTCAACGCGCACGGTCAGCCGCGCGGCGCGAGCCGCAGGGGCGGCAGCACGGGAGCGGGCAGCGGTGCGTGCGGGTGGTCGGCGACGCGGCCGAAGCGGGACGACGCACCGCTGACCTCGTCGTCCGCCCCCGGGTCCACGTGTGCCTCGGGTTCGGCGCCGATCTCCGCCTGCCACTGCGCCCGCGCCCGCACCACGTCCTCGTGCGAGCGCCCGACGAAGTTCCACCACATGACGATCCGCTCCCCCAGCGGCCGTCCGCCCAGCAGCAGCAGCCGCACGGGCGCGTCACCGGCCACCACGGTCAGCTGCGTGCGGCCGGGCGCGAGGTAGAGCAGCTGCTCGGCCACCCCGTGCGTCCCGGCCACCTGCACCTCGCCACGGTCCACCAGCACCCCGTGCTCGAAGTCGGGGTCGACGACGAACGTGTGCTGCGAGCCGGCGTCGAGCAGCAGCTCGGCACCGAGCAACGGGGAGAACGTCGGCACCGGTGACACCTCACCTGCCAGCGCGCCGAGGAACACCCGCACGGTCACGCCCTCCAGCCGCAGGGCCGGCGGCGCGTAGTGCTGGAACGCCGGCGCCGTGTCGCGGTGCACCGCCGGCAGGGCGGTCCACAGCTGCACGCCGTGCAGCAGGGTGGTGCGCGAGGTCGAGTCCTCGGAGTGGCTGATGCCGTGCCCGGCCGTCATCAGGTTGAGCTGACCGGGCCTGACCAGGACGTGCGTCCCGAGGCTGTCGCGGTGCTCGATCTCGCCGGAGAACAGCCAGCTGACCGTCTGCAGCCCGGTGTGCGGGTGCGGCGGCACGCGCATGCCGCCGGTCACCGACACGTCGTCCGGCCCGTAGTGGTCGAGGAAGCACCATGCGCCGATCAGCGAGCGGGCGCGCTGCGGCAGCGTTCGCCGCACGGTCATCGCGCGGATGCCGCCGAGCGGGACGTCGCGCGGCTCGAGGACCTGCACGGCCTCCGTGGCACCGGAGCCGTCGCACACGGTCTCGGTCGGCGCCTGCTCGAGGTTCGTCATGCGCCCATGGTCACCCCCGGCCCCGACGACGGCACGGGCGTCCCGCCACGCCGCGTACGGGTGCCGGCTGCGCCTGGTGGAGCGCCGCCCGGGTCAGGATGTGCGCATGGACCCGGACGACTCCCCTGCCCCTGCCCAGCGACCCCGCCTGCGCATCGGGATGGTGGGCTACGCGTTCATGGGCCGAGCGCACTCGCACGCCTGGCGCACGGCGCCGCGGTTCTTCGAGCTGCCGATGCTGCCGGAGCTGACGGTCCTGGCCGGCCGCCACGCCGCAGCGGCACGCGCGGCAGCGGACACGCTGGGGTGGACGGACGTCGAGACGGACTGGCGGGCGCTCGTCGCGCGCGACGACGTCGACCTCGTGGACGTCTGCACCCCGGGCGACACGCACGCGGAGATCGCCATCGCCGCGCTCGAGGCCGGCAAGCACGTGCTGTGCGAGAAGCCGCTGGCCAACTCGGTGGCGGAGGCGGAGGCGATGACGGCCGCCGCCGCACGCGCCGCCGAGCGCGGGGTCGTGGCGATGGTCGGCTACAGCTATCGGCGGGTGCCGGCGATCCAGCTCGCCCGACAGCTCGTGGCCGAGGGGCGCATCGGGACCGTGCGGCACGTGCGCGCCCAGTACCTGCAGGACTGGCTCGCGGACCCGGAGGCGCCGCTGTCGTGGCGGCTCGACCGGCAGAAGGCCGGATCGGGTGCGCTCGGGGACATCGGCGCGCACATCGTGGACCTGACGCAGTTCATCACCGGTGACCGGTTGACCGAGCTGACGGCGATGCTCGAGACGTTCGTCAGCGAGCGTCCGGTGGCGGTCGGCTCCTCCGGGCTGGGCGGGACCCCCGGCACCGACCGGGGGCCCGTCACGGTGGACGACGCCGCGGTGTTCATGGGGCGCCTCGGCAACGGCGCCCTCGCCACGTTCGAGGCGACGCGCTTCGCGTGGGGACGACGCAACTCGATCCGCCTGGACATCGACGGCACGGACGGCGCACTGGCGTTCGACTTCGAGGACATGAACGTCCTGCAGGTCTTCGACGCGCACGAGGATCCGCGCACCGCCGGGTTCCGGCGCATCCAGGTCACCCAGCCGGTGCACCCGTACACCGGCAGCTGGTGGCCGGCCGGGCACGGGCTGGGGTACGAGCACGCGTTCACCCACCAGGTGGTCGACCTGGTGCGGGGCATCGCGGCCGGGCAGCAGCCGGAGCCGACGTTCGCGGACGGGCTGCAGGTGCAGCGGGTGCTCGCCGCCGTGGAGCGGTCCGCGCAGGGCCGCACCTGGGAGCGCGTCGAGACGGACTGACCGGGTGCAGCAAACGGAGGTCCCTTCCGCTTGACGCCGGACGGGGCCCCGTGTGCAGAGTGCTGCTGGCGGCTCTCGCCGTTTCCCGCTCGTACCTCGAGGAGCACCCATGCGCGTCGGCATCCACCTCATGCGGTTCGACAGCGTCGCCCCGACCGACCTGCGCGGCGAGCTCGCGCGGACGGTCGAGACGGCGGACGCGGCCGGCGTCGCCTGGATCTCGGTGATGGACCACTACTTCCAGATGATGCGCGCCGGGTTCCCGGCCGAGGACCCGATGCTCGAGGCGTACACGACCCTGGGCTACCTCGCGGGGCACACCGAGCGCGCGGAGCTGGGCGTGCTGGTCACCGGGGTGACCTACCGGTACCCGGGGCTGCTGGCGAAGATCGTCGCCACCCTCGACGTGCTCAGCGGCGGGCGCGCCGCGCTCGGCATCGGCGCCGCCTGGTACGAGGAGGAGCATGCCGCCCTCGGCGTGCCGTTCCCGCCGCTGTCCGAGCGGTTCGAGCGCCTCGAGGAGACGGTGCAGATCGCCCGGCAGATGTGGGACCCGTCCGACGAGGGCCCGTACACCGGTCGCTACTACCAGCTGGACCGCACGCTGTGCTCCCCGCTGCCCCTGCACCGGCCGGAGATCATGATCGGCGGCTCCGGCGAGAAGAAGACCCTGCGCCTGGTCGCGCAGTACGGCGACGCCTGCAACCTGTTCGGCGCCACGCCCGACGAGGTCGCCCACAAGCTCGACGTGCTCCGTGCGCACTGCGCCGACGTGGGCCGCGACCCGGCCGAGATCCGGGTGACGGTGCTCAACGGCGGCGACCAGCTGCTGAACGGCGACGTGGCCGGGTTCGTCGACGCGATGCGACCGTTCGCGGACCTCGGGGTGGAGACGGTCATCCTGCGGCCGCCGGCCACGTCGCTGCACGCCTGGGTGCGCGACGCCGTGGTGCCCGCGGTGGAACCGCTCGCCGAGCTGAGCTGATCCCGCTCCCGGCTCCGCACGCCGCCCGCGCGGCTCATGCCGCCCAGGTGGCGCGGTACTCGCTCGGCGACGTGTGCAGGTGCCGGCTGAACGCCGCCCGCAGTCCGGCCCCCGTGCCGAAGCCGCAGCGGGCCGCCACCGCGTCGACCGTCAGCTCGGTGCGCTCCAGCAGCTCCTGGGCCCGGCGCAGCCGCTCCCGTACCAGCCACTGCCCGGGGTTGCGCCCGTAGACGTCGAGGAACCGGCGAGTCAGCTGCCGCTCGCTCAGGTGGGCACGTGCTGCGAGGTCGCGCACCCGGATCGGCTCGCCGAGGTGGCGCAGCGCCCAGTCCGCGACGTCGGCGACCGTCGACGCCGCCACGTCCGGCACCGGGCCCAGCATGTACTGCGCCTGGTCGGCGGCCCGGTGCGGTGGGGTGACCATCCGGCGGGCGAGCTCGTTGGCCACCGCGGTGCCGTGGTCCTGCCGGACCAGCTCGATGCACAGGTCGATCCCGGCCGCGGTGCCGGCCGAGGTGTGGATGCGGTCGTCCTGCGTGTAGAGCACGCTCGCGTCGACCCGCACGCGCGGGTAGCGGCGCGCCAGCTCGTCGGCGTGCATCCAGTGCGTGGTCGCCCGGCGCCCGTCCAGCAGACCGGTCTGCGCCAGCACGAAGGCGCCCGAGCAGATCGACGCGATGCGGGCGCCCCGACGATGCGCCTCCCGCACGGCCTCGACCAGGGCCGCCGGCTGCTGCTCGTGGACGTCGGTGCACGCCGGCACGATCACCGTGTCGGCCGTCACCAGCTGCTCCAGCCCGGCGTCGCCGCCGACGACGAAACCCGGGCCGACGGCCGCGCCCGGCTCGGTGGCGCAGACCTCCAGCCGGTACCAGGGGTCGACCACGTCCGGACGCGGGATGCCGAACACCTCGCACGGCACGGCGACCTCGAAGATCGGCGCGCCCGGCATCACCGCGAGCGCCACCCGGTGCGTGTCCGTTCTGTTGCGCATGACGGCGATGGTGCCACTTCTCAGCACGGCCGGCGGACCGGTGCGATGGCGGTATGACGGACGGCACCATCGGCCTGGCCCACGGCGTCGCCCTGTACGCGTGCGCCGTGCTCGGTGCCGGCGTCCTGGTGCTACCCGGGCAGGCCGCCTCGCTCGCCGGCCCGGCCTCCCTGGTGGCGTGGGGGTTCAGTGCCCTGCTGGGCCTCGCGCTGGCGTTCACCTTCGCCGCCCTCGCGGTCCGCCACCCCGACGCCGGCGGGGTGGCGACGTTCACCGCCGCCGCGTTCGGGCACACGCTCGGTGGGATCACGGGGTGGTGGTACCTCGTCGCGGGGTCGGTCGGGCAGACCGTCGTGGCGCTGACCGCCGGGTACTACGTGACGGCCGCGGCCGGGGTCTCCCGGCGCTGGTCACCGGCGGTCGCCGCCGCCGTGCTCGCCTGCGCCGTGGTGGCCAACCTGCGCGGGCTGCGGACCGGTGCGCGGGTGCAGGTGGCGCTGGCGCTCGGCGTCGCGGCGATCCTGGTCACGGTGGTGCTGGTGGCGCTGCCGCAGGTGCACCGCGCGGAGCTGACACCGTTCGCGCCCGCGGGGGTCGACGGCATCGGCCGCGCCGTCGTGGTGCTGTTCTTCGCCTTCGCCGGCTGGGAGGCAGTCGCGCACCTGTCCGGGGAGTTCCGCGACGTCCGCCGCACGCTGCCCGCCGCGACGCTGATCACCGTCGTGGTCGTCACGGTCCTGTACCTCGGCGTCGCCCTCGCCGTCGTCGGCACCCGCGCCTACGGCGCGCCCGCCCTCGACCGCATCGCCCTGGGCACCGTCCTGCAGCGGGGCCTGGGCCTGTCGGCGCTGCACGTCGTCGCGGTCGCCGCCGTGGTGATCTGCGTCGGCACCACCAACGCCTACGTCGCGTCCGTGTCGCGCCTCGGGTACGCCCTCGGACGCGACGGGTGGGCACCGGCCGCGCTCGCCCGGCGCAACCGGCACGGCGCACCGGCCAGGGCTGTGCTGACGGTGTCGGCCATCGGTGCCGTCGGTCTCGTCGGTGCCGCGCTGCTCGGCTGGGGCACGGACGGCATCGTCGTGATCCCGTCGGTCCTCGTCCTGGCGACCTACCTGGTGGCGTCGGCGGCGGCCGTCCGCCTGCTGACCGGCGCGCGCCGCCTGGTCGCGGTGGTCGCGCTGGTCCTGCTGCTGCTCGCCGTGCCCTACGCCGGACGCGGTCTGGCGATCCCGCTCCTGGTGGCGGCCGTCGCCGCCGTCACCCACCGGGTGCGCCGGGGCCGACGGGCGGCGACGCCACCGGTCAGTGCACCGTGAACGTCTTGCTGTCGCTCATCCGCGGCCCCGGCGCCTCGCCACCGGACGGGTCGTCCTCCGTGGCGACCAGCGTGTACGTCCCCGGCGCCAGCTGGACGGTGAACGAGTACGGCGCGAACGTCTGGCCCTCGGCGGTGTGCGCCACACCGGACTGCACCACGGCACCCGTCGCCCCCAGCACCTGCCACGGCAGGGTCGCCTCGAACACGGCCGCCTGACCGCTGACCGTCACGGGCGACGTCGTCGTCGCACCCTGCCGCGGTGTGTCGATCTGCACCCAGGCCTGCACGTCGAGCGCCGGCTCCCGCACCTGCGGGCTGGTCCACGCCACGGCACCCCACAGCTCGCCGGCGGGCTGGCCGGCGACGGTCAGCAGCACCGAGCCGGACGGGTTGCCGGTCGCCGCCGTCACCGTGTGCACCAGCTGCTGGATCATCAGCGCCGCTCCCGCCGAGCCGATCGACGCGGTCCGGGCGTCGGCGCTGAGGTCGACGACGGTGGGGTTGCCAGCCGTGACACCGAGCACGGTGGTCGCCTTGTTCCACGGGCTGGTGTAGTCCGGGTCGTCCGGTCCGGCGATCATCCGCTCGACGGCGCTTCGCACCGGCTCGCCGGTCAGGTCGTGCCGCTCGGGGATCAGCCGCAGGCCGGTGCGGGTGTCGATCATGAAGTAGACGGGCACGTCAGCCGCCGTGACGGTCGACGTCCGGGTGGGCATCGGTGTGGGGCTCGGCGGGATGCTCGGCGTCGAGGGGGACGTCGTGACGGTGGGAGCCGGGGCGGTCGACGGCGACGAGCCGGGACCGGCGGTCTGGTTCTGGCACCCGGCCAGCAGCGCGCCGACGACGGCGACCACCGCACCGGCCGCGAGGAAGGGGAACGACGAGGGCCTCGTCAGCGTCGACATGGCGCGCTCCTGCAGCGACCCCGGGCCCTGCGACGGGGCCCGCCGCGGGGCCACTGTCTGGTTCGAGCGTCCCACCGCGCACTCGTCAGGACCACGGACCGAAGGTCCCCACCGGGCCTTTCGGCCCTGGACGCGAGCCGGCCCCGGCGGTCCGCTGGTCGGGCACCCGCTGCACCAGCAGCGTCGAACCCTGCCGAGGAGCACCCGATGAAGACCGCCGACGCCGCCGCCGAGTTCCTCTCCCAGCGCCGCATCGCGGTGACCGGGGTGTCCCGGACGCCGGCCAGCCACGGCGCGAACGTCGTCTACAAGACCCTGCGCGACAAGGGCTACGAGGTCGTCGCGGTCAACCCGAACGCCACCACGGTGGAGGGTGACCCCTGCTACCCGGACCTCGCCTCGGTGCCGGGCGGGGTGGACGCGGTGGTGATCGCTACGGGTCCGGACCACGCGGACGAGACGATGCGGCAGGCCGTGGACGCCGGCGTCGGGCACGTGTGGATGCACCGATCGGTGGACAAGGGCAGCGTCTCGGCCACCGCGACGGCACTGGGGCGGTCGCACGGCATCACGGTGATCGACGGCGGCTGCCCGCTGATGTACGGCCCGGCGTCGGACCCGGGGCACCGGTTCATGTGCCGGCTGTTCAGCCTGACGGGCCGCGTGCCGCGCAACGTCTGACGGCTCGTCGCGTCTGACGACCCGGACCGTCCCACGCCGGCGGCGGCCCTCAGACCTGCGCGGTCGCCCAGCGCGCGCCGGAGTCGGCCACCATCTCCACCGACGTCACCTGGCCCGTCGGCGGCCACGGCACCACCCAGCTGCCGCCGCCGGACCCGTCGAGCGCCCACGTGCCGGCCGCCCGCCGCGAGCCGTCGGCCAGCACCAGCCAGCACGAGTACCGCTCTCCCGCGTGGCCGCCGCTGACGCTGACGACCAGCACCTGCCCTGCGTCCGACCAGCTGCGCTGCACCGACCCGACGGCATCGCCTGCGGCGGTCCGCAGCGGGGCGCCGACCGCCACCTGCTGCGCGCTCGTCCCCCGTCCGACCACCGCCGAGCCGGCGGCACCGACGCCGATGCCCACCACCAGCGCGGCCGCCACCAGCAGCGCGGTCCGCCGCGAGGGGCCGCGATGCCGACGGACCCGCGCGGGCCGCACAGTCGGCACGCTGCCGCCGAGCCCGGTCGCCACCAGCACCCGCTGCGAGAACCCGGCCGGCGGCTCGACCCGCGGCGCCGCGACCAGCACGTGCTCCACGGCATCGGCGATCTCCGCGTACCGGCTGCGGCACGTCTCGCACCCGCCGAGGTGGCGCGTCACGCCGTCCCGGAGCCGCTCGTCCACCTGCCCGAGGGCGAGGTCCGTCAGCGCCTCGTCACCCAGGTGCGGCTGCTGCTCAGTCACGGTCCGCCTCCATCGCCTCGCGCACCCGACGCAGGCCGGTCCGGATGCGCGTCTTCGCCGTGCCGAGAGGGATGCCCTCGGACACGCTGATCTCGTTGGCCGTCCGCCCGCCGATCACGGCGAGCACCACGGCACGCGCCTGCTCGGGCGGCAGCGCCCGCAGCCGCGCGACGGCGGCGTCCCGCTCGGTGGAGCGCACCACCTCGTCCTCCGGCCCGGGCACCTGCAGGGTCGCCGTGATCATCTCCTCGAGCACCGCGCCGTCGACGGGCATCGGCCGGCGCGCCCGCATCGCGTCGATCGCCGCGTTGCGGGTGATGGTCAACAACCAGGTCAGCACCGAGGCACGCCGCACGTCATAGGTGCCGGCGGCCCGCCACGCCCGGACGAACACCTCCTGGCTGACGTCCTGCGCGAGCCCCGGGTCGTGGGTGATCGACACGGCCAGGCCGAACACGGCGGACTGGAAGCGCCGCACGAACGCGACGGCGGCGGCGTCATCGTCCACCGCGAGGCCGGCGACCAGCGCGGCGTCCGCCGTGCGGTCGGCACCGGAGAAGAGCTGCACGTCCTCTGGTACGTCGCCGGGGCCTCCAGGGATTGCGGCGGCGGGAGGGACGACGGCGGGCCGGCGCAATCCCCGGGCCCACGGCGCACGTATCACCCTCGACGGCCACCCACCGAGGGGCGGCCCGCTGCGACCACCTGGAGGAGCCATGACCGCACGATCCCGCGTCTGGACGCTCGGGGCGAGCCTGCTGCTGACGGCGACGCTGGCCGCCTGCGGGAGCTCGAGCACCGGCAGTGGTTCGACCTCCGGAGGTGGTTCCGGCGGCGGTGCCGGCGCGTACGGCGGCGGGGCTGCCTCGGGCGGGTCCTCGTCGAGCGCACCGGCGGCCGGTGGGTCCGCCTCCGCCGCCGCGGCGACGGTGATGACGGCGAGCTCGAGCCTCGGCACCATCCTGGTGGACGGCAGCGGCCGCACCCTCTACCTGTTCACCAAGGACTCGCCAGGCACGTCGACGTGCACCGGCGGCTGCCTGGCCGCATGGCCGCCGCTGCTCGGCACCCCGACGGCCGGCACGGGCGTTGACGCCTCGCTCCTCGGCACGGTGACGCGGCCCGACGGCAAGATGCAGGTCTCGTACAAGGGCATGCCGTTGTACTTCTGGGCCCAGGACTCCGCGCCGGGCCAGACGAGCGGCCAGGGTGTGCAAGGTGTCTGGTGGGTGATCAGCCCGCAGGGCACGCCGATCACCACCAAGTGACCGACCGGTGCCGACGACGAGAGGCACACCGCGCCGCGCCGCGGTGACGACCGACGCACGGGACCGCGGCGCGCTCGCGACGACGGGTGCGCCGAGCCGTGGCGCGACGCGGGCGCTGCTCGGCACCCTCGTCGCCGGCGCCGCCGTGTCGTCGGCGCTGGGCCTCTATGCCCGCCTGCACGTGCCGACCGGCCGGACGCTGACGACGCTCGGGTTCACCGACCTGCTGCACATGAAGGCGTGGCTGACCACCGCCGCGCTGGTGCTGGCCGCGGGTCAGGTGCTCAGCGCCCTGCGCCTCTACGGCCGGCTCGGTGGTCGTGGCTCGTCGGGACAGCGAGCCTCGTCAGGACAGCGAGCCGAGCCGGCACCGGCCTGGGTGCACCGGCTGCACCGGTCGGGCGGCGCGCTCGCCGTGCTGCTGACGCTGCCGGTGGCGTTCCAGTGCGCGTGGTCGCTCGGCTTCGGCACGTACAGCGTGCGGGTGCTGGTGCACTCGGTGCTCGGGTGCCTGCTCTACGGCGTGTTCGTGGCGAAGATGCTCGCGCTGCGCCTGCGACGGCCGCCGGGCTGGCTGATCCCCTGGCTCGGCGGCTCGCTGGTGCTCGCGTTGGTCGGCCTGTGGCTGACGTCGTCGCTGTGGTTCTTCACCCACGGCGGCAGGGGCTACTGACCCCGCCGCCGACCCCGCCGCGCGTCAGGGCCGCAGGTACGCCCAGCCCTGTCGCTGCCGCGCCACCAGGTGCGCCACCCCCGACGGGACGACGACGGCACCGGGCGTCACCGCGTCGTCGTCCAGCCCCAGGCTGCGCAGCGAGTTGCGGCACACCGCGAGCCCGATGCCCGCCTCGAACGCCTCCGCGAGCGCGGACGCCGTCTCCTGCCCAGGCAGGCCGAGCCGGGCCGCCTCGCCGTGCACCACCACCTCCACCGGCGTGCCGGGCTCCAGCTCGCGCAGCAGGTTCAGCGCGTTGCGCAGCACGGCGCGGTGCTTGTCCGGCGAGCCCTCGGACAGGTGCAGCACGACTCCGGACATCGGCACGACCCCTCGATCGGTGACGCCACGCACTGCGCGAGGCGTGTGGCACGGTACCCCGCGGCGTATGACGGCGCAGCCGACGGATGACGCGCAGCGGCCGGCAGTCCGGTCAGCCGCGCGCGGCGGACACCGACCCGACAGAACCGTCCAGGCGTCGGTGAGCACGGCGCACGATCGCGACCCGCCGGCGCTGACCGCCCAACAGTTCCCGCACGGGCGCGTGCACCGTCACGTAGTCGAGCCCCCCACCGCCGCAAGCGCCTCGAGCACCGCACCGCGGTCCGCCCCCCGCCCGAGCACCAGCCGCACTTCTACGGTCGCAGCCACCTCCGGTCGGCCGCCCCCGGACCGGAGACGAGAGCGCGCCGTGCGGCCCCGATAGACCTTGAAGCGCGTCAACGTCTATAGGACGGTTCACTCGAACGGGTGTGATCTACGTCACACTCGTGAAGTCCGCTCATGCGGAGTCCACCGTCCATGCACAGAGCTCCGCAGGCACCCTGAGCAGCGGCAGTGCCAGTTATCCACAGGAATTCATGGGACGACAGTCGCCGTTTTCCACAGGGTGAAGAACACCGGTGTAACTCGACCCCTTGGTGCGCCTTGGGGGCGTCGACAGCCGGACGTACGATGGGGTACGGAAGACGAGAGGCCTCCAAGACGAAGGTCTCGCCGTCGTCCTGAAGGCCCATCGTTGGTATCTTGCGCAACCAAACTTCCCGGTTCGGGGTGCGTATAGACACTGTAATACATCCTTAGAGTCGTGAACGCTTAGGCGGCCGAATCGCGGATGCGTTTGAGACGAAGAGTCAGCAGGCGGCACGCTTCCTCTCGCTGTCCTTGGGAGGACACGATGATCAGCAAGCCGATTGTCCGAGAGATCCACCACCGCCTCGTGATCGACGATGACGGTCAGCCCTGCATGAAGCGAATCGTCACGGAGCGCTACCTGGGCGAGTGACGCGAGGCACCGCACCCCGTCGCTTCGCACAGGAGTGGCGGGGTGCAGTGCTGTCACACGTTAGGTGCCGGTCGCGACCAAGGGGCACGGCTCGGGCGACGCGCTGAGGTCGTGCTGCACCTGTCCGAGGCCTCGCCGGACAAGCACCGTGCGCTGCACTCCGCGAGGCGTGTGGCACGGTACCCCGGGGCGTATGACGGCGCAGCCGACGGATGACGTGCGGCGGCCGGCAGTCCGGTCAGCCGCGCGCGGCGGACACCGATCCGACGGAACCGTCCAGGTGCACCACCCGCGCGTCGAACCATGCCGCCTCGCGCTCGTCGTGCGTCACCAGCAGCACAGTCCGCCCGGCGCACCGGTCGCGGACCCACGCCATGGTCACCGGCTTCACGGCCTGGTCCAGGCCGGTGAACGGCTCGTCGAGCACCACCAGCTCGGCGTCGGCGAGCACGGCCCGCACGATCGCGACCCGCCGGCGCTGACCGCCCGACAGCTCGCGCACGGGTGCGTGCACCGTCGCGTCGTCGAGCCCCACGGCCGCGAGCGCCTCGAGCACCGCACCGCGGTCCGCCCCCCGCCCCAGCACCAGCCGCACGTTGTCCACCGCCGACAGCTGCGGGCACAGCCGGTCCTCCTGGAACACCGCGGACCGCGGCCGGCCGTCCAGACCCTCCACCGCCCCGCCGTCCGGCCGGTCCAGCCCCAGCAGCAGCCGGGCGACGGTCGTCTTGCCGGACCCGTTGGGCCCCATCAGGGCCGTCACCCCGCCGGGCGCCAGCGACAGGTCCAGGCGGTCGAGCACCACGTGCTCGCCGAACCGCCGCGTCACGCCGCGGAGCCCGATCCCGCCGGTCCCGCTCATGCCGCACCACCCCAGCGCCGCTGCGCGGCGGTCAGCGCCAGCCGCACCAGCCGCTCGAAGGCGACGCTCAGCGCCACCACCACCAACGTCCACGCGAACAGGTCCGGCGTGGAGAGGAAGATCTTCGCCTGGTACATCCGCTCGCCGATGCTGCCCGTCGGCAGCCCGATCACCTCGGCGGCGATCCCGCTCTTCCACGCCAGGCCGACGCCCGTCTCGCAGCCGGCGACGACGAACGGCAGGACGGCCGGCACGTCGATGGCTCGCACGCGCCGCAGCCGGGGCACCCGGTACACCGTGGCCATCTCCAGCAGCGCGGTGTCCCGGTGGGCGATCCCCTCGAGGGTGTTGGTGTAGACGACCGGCACCACCATCAGCGCCGAGATCACCAGCGCCAGTCGCCCGGTGCCCGTCACCAGGATCACCAGGATGATGAAGCTGACCACCGGCGTGGCCCGCACGGTGCTGATCAGCGGCGCGAGCAGCGCCGCGACCAGGGGTACCCCCGCCGCGACGGCCGCCAGGCACACCGCGACCAGCGCCCCGATCGCGAAGCCTGCGCCGATCCGCAGCAGCGAGTGCCCGGCCGTCGTCCAGAACGCCGCGGTCCGCACCAGCTCGGCCAGCCGGCCCACCACCTCGACCGGTGAGGCGAGCACGATCTGCTGACCGACCGCGGCAGCGACCAGCTGCCACACGGCGAGCCAGAACACCAGCACGCCGACGGTGCGCAGCGCGCGCCCGGACCGCCGGGGGCGCGCTGCGACCGGCCGCTCAGCGCTGGTAGTAGAAGTCATCACCCGGCAGCGCGCCGCCCACCGAGGCGGGGTCGGCGTCGAACAGGACCTTGAGGTAGCCGCTCAGCGCGTTGCGCAGGTCGACACCTTCCAGGTCGACCACGTGGCTGGCGGGGATCGCGGCGACCGCCACCGCGGCGGACGGCACGATGCCGGCCTGCACGATCAGTGGCGCCGCCTGGTCGGGGTGCTCGTTGGTGAACGTGGTGGACAGCTTGTAGTCGTCCAGGAACTGCTTGAGCGCCGCGGCGTGCTCGGTGGCGAACGCCTTGCGGACCACCAGCACGCCGGTGACCAGCTGCGACGTGCCGCTGGTGACCTTGTTCCACTCGTCGGACAGCTGCACCACGGTGCGGATGCCCGGGTGGCTCGAGGTCAGCACGGTGGCGAAGGGCTGCGGCAGCATCCCGACGGCGCCCGGCGTGGCGGCCAGCACCGCGGCCACCTCGGTCGGCTCCGACCGGTAGTCCACCTTCACGTCGGTGCCCGGCACCAGACCGTCCTGGCGCAGCAGGTAGTTCAGCACGTACTCCGGCGAGGCACCCTTGCCGGACGTCACCACGGTCTTGCCCCGCAGGTCGGCCAGGCCGTGCACCGCCGTCCCGTTCTCCACCACGTCGAGCACGCCGAGCGTGTTCACCGCCGCGACCTGGACGGCACCCTTCGTCTTGGCGTAGAGCACCGCCGCGAGGTTGGACGGCAGCAGCGCGACGTCCACCGACCCCTGCGCCACCAGCGGCACCACCTGGTCGGGGGTGCTGTACATGGTGACCTTGTAGTCCTCGGCGGTGGTGCCGGCGGTCGCGTCGCTCATCAGCTTGACCAGGCCCATGGTGGTGGGGCCCTTGAGCGAGGCGATCCGGACGGTGGTGCGCTCCGCAGGCGTCGCCGACGCCGAGGCCACCGTGGTGGCCGGGGTGGAGGCCGCCGCCTGGGTGCCGCCGGCACAGCCGGCGAGCAGCGCGGCGGCGGCGAGCAGCGGGACGACGAGCGACGTGCGGCGCATGGCCTCAGCCCTTCCGGGTCGGGGTGGTCACCGGCTCGCGCCGGAACGGTTCGTAAGCGGTGTGCAGCGCGTGGTGCGCCGCCGGGGAGTTCGGTTCGCCGTAGGTCTCCTCGTACAGGCGCAGCACGTCCGGGTTCTCCTGGGACTTGCGGTAGCGGGACGTCTGGTCGATGTTCACCAGCACCTGCTGCCGGGCCGCCATCACGCCGACCTCGGACGGGACCGGGTGCCCGGCGCCGTTGATGCAGCCGCCGGGGCAGGCCATGACCTCGACCATGTCGTAGCCGGTGTCCTCGCCCGCGACGATGCGCCGGACCAGCGGCTCGGCGTTGTTCAGGCCGCTGATCACCGCGACGCGCACGGTGGCGTCGCCGGCCTGCACGGTGGCCTCCTTGAAGCCCTCGAAACCGCGGACCTCCTCGAACTCCAGGCCCTCCACCAGCGGTTCGCCGGTCAGCTTCTCCACGGCCATCCGCAGGGCCGCCTCAGCCACGCCGCCGGACGCGCCGAACAGCACGCCGGCGCCGCTGACCAGGGAGTACGGCGCGTCGAACTCGCCGGGCTCGATGTCCTGCTTCTCCAGCCGGAGCATCTTGGCCATCTCGAGGAACTCGGTGGTGGTCAGCACGGCGTCCACGTCGCGGATGCCCTCGGGGGCGAACTCCGGACGCGCGGCCTCGTACTTCTTGGCCAGGCACGGCACGATCGAGACGACGTAGAGGTCGTCCAGGTCGATCCCGGCGCGGAACGCGTAGTGCCGCTTCACCGTCGCGCCCATCATCTGCTGCGGGGACTTGCAGCTGGACAGGTGCGGGATCATCTCCGGCCAGCGCCGCTCGACCAGGTTCACCCAGCCCGGGCAGCAGGACGTGAACAGCGGGGTGACGCCGCCGCCGGTCAGCCGACCGAGCAGCTCGGTGGTCTCCTCCATGATCGTGAGGTCGGCGGCGAAGGCGAAGTCGAACGCCTTGTCGAAGCCGATCTTGCGCATCATCCCGGCGATGAACGCCGACGCCTGGTCGAACGGGATGCCGAACTCGGCGGCGATCACGCTGCGGACGGCGGGGGCGACGAAGCCGACCACCGTCTTGGTCGGGTCGTTGATCGCCGTGAACACCCCGCCGCGCTCGCGCACGTAGTCCAGGGCGCCGCACGGGCACGCCCGCACGCACTGCCCGCAGGACACGCAGTCGGTCTGGTTCAGCGGCAGGCCGTTGTGGGTGCCGACGGTCAGGCGCCCGTTCTCGAACTGGAACGCCAGGACGCCGGGGCCCTCGATCTCGGCACAGGCGGCGACGCAGCGGCCGCAGCTGATGCACTTGTTGTTGTCCCGGACGATGAACGGGTGGTCGCGCACCACCGGCTCGTAGGGCCGCACGTGCAGCGGTGCGGCGAACGTGACGGAGTGGGCGGTGGCCTGGCGGCGCAGGTCGCAGTCGTTCTGCTTGCCGCAGCCGCAGCTCAGGCAGCGCGCCGCCTCGGCACGGGCCTGCTCCTCCGTGAGGGTCTGCTCGACCTCCTCGAAGGTGCGGACGCGGCTGGCCACCGGCAGCTCGTCGGGGTGCACGCGCACGCGGCGCTCACGCACCTCGAACTCGTCGCGCGGCAGGTCCTCCAACGAGCCGCGGCTGCAGGAGTAGTCGTCCTGGCTGGGACGCACGTAGCCGCGGGTCAGGAACTCGTCGATCGCGGTGGCGGCACGCCGACCGGCGGCGACCGCCTGGATCACCGTGGCGGGGCCGGTGGCGCAGTCGCCGCCGGCGAAGATCTTCGACTCCGACGACTCCATGGTGCGGCCGTCGATGTCGATGTCGCCCCAGGCGTTCAGGCGCACCGGCAGGTCGTTGTAGAGGAAGCCGGTGTCGGTGCTCTGGCCGATGGCACCGATCACGGTGTCGGCCTCGATGATCGTGTCGCTGCCCTCGACCGGCACGGGACGCCGCCGGCCGGAACGGTCCGGCTCGCCGAGCTCCATGCGCAGGCAGTGCAGCTGCTTGACGCCACCGGCGGCCGTGATGCGGGTCGGCGCGGCGAGGAACGTCATCTCGACGCCCTCGTCGATAGCCGCCTCGACCTCCGCCGCCTCGGCCGGCATCTCGTCCCGGGTGCGCCGGTAGAGCAGCCGCACCTTCTCGGCACCGGCACGCAGCGCGGTGCGGGCGCAGTCGATCGCGGTGTTGCCGCCGCCGATCACCACGACGGTGCGGCCCAGCGGCACGTCCACGCCCTTGGTGACCTCCTCGAGGTACTGGATGCCGAGCCAGACGCCGTCGAGGTTCTCGCCGTCCAGGCGCAGCGGGGTGGCCCGCCATGAGCCGATGGCCAGGTACACCGCGTCGAAGTCGCGCTTGAGGTCCTCCAGCAGCAGCTGGGCGCCCAGCGCCTTGCCGGTGACGATGCTGACGCCCAGCGCCTCGATCACGCCGATCTCACGGTCGAGCGTGCGCTTGGGCAGGCGGTACTCCGGGATGCCGTAGCGCATCATGCCGCCGGCCCGGTCCTGCTTCTCGAACACGGTGACCGCGTGACCCGCGATCGCCGCGTAGTACGCCGCGGACAGGCCGGAAGGCCCGGCGCCGATGACGGCGAGCCGCTTGCCGGTCGGCTCGGCGACCCGCGGCACCCACGGCAGGCTGCGGCTCATGTCCCAGTCGGCGGCGAACCGCTTGACGTTGTTGATCGCGACGGGCTCGTCCACCAGGCTGCGGCGGCACTCGGCCTCGCAGGGGTGGGGGCACACGCGGCCGCACACCGACGGGAACGGGTTGCGGTCCTTGATCACCCGGACGGCAGCCTCGTAGTTGCCGTCGGCGACGTGCGCCAGGTACGTCTGGATGTCCACGTTCGCCGGACAGGTCTGCACGCACGGGGCGACGCAGTCGGCGTTGTGGTCGCACAGCAGCTGCTGCAGCCGGACCTTCCGGTACGCCTCGAGGCGCGGGGTGTGCGTGGTGATCACCATGCCGGGACGCACGGGCGTCAGGCAGGCCTTCACGTCGCGGGGGTTGGTCTCCCCCACCTCGACGACGCACAGGCCGCAGCTGCCGTTGGACCGCTTGAGGCGGATGTCGTGGCAGAGCGACGGGACCTCGATGTTCTCCTTGTCCAGGGCCTGCAGGATGGTCAGCCCGCCGAACACCTGGGTCTCGCGCCCGTTGACCGTGATGGTGATGCGGTCGTCGTCCGAGAGCTCGCGCATGCCGTGACCTCCGTTGGCCAGGACCTGCGTGCACCGCGTCGTCGCGCTGCCCGCCGTCGCCTGTTTCCGGACCGGCTCCGGCGCCGGTTCGGGTTCTGCTGCGACGGTACGGCGGCCCCCTGCCGACATCGTCGGACTTCGGACCTAGGGCAGCACGGGGCCCCGGTGCCGCTGTGCGGCCCGGGGCCTCGTCACCGGAAGGACGTCAGTGGGTCTGCTCGGCCACCTTCCGGCGCACCTCGTCCATGTCGAGCGCGCGCGCCTGGGCGATCAGGTCGTCGAGGGCCGGACCGGGCAGCGCGCCCGCGTCCTCGAACAGCAGCACGCCGTCGCGGTAGATCATCAGCGTCGGGATCGCGCTGATGCCCAGACGGCCGGCGAGCGCGTGCTCGGCCTCGGTGTCCAGCTTCGCGAACGTGATGTCCGGGTTCTTCTCGGAGGCCTTGCTGAACACCGGGGCGAACATGCGGCACGGTGCGCACCAGGAGGCCCAGCAGTCGACCAGGACGATGCCCTCGGCGTCGACGGTGGGCTGGAACGTGCTCGCGGTGAGGTCGACGGTCGCCATCAGGGATCCCGCTCAGCGCGCCACGCGGTCGGCCGGCCGCGTGGACAGGTGCAGGGCCTTGTACAGCGGGCAGAAGCCGACGGCGGCGGTGCCGGCCAGCAGCGCGGCCAGCACGATCAGCACCACGCCGAGCGCGCTGCCGACTCCGACCTGCAGCAGGACGACCACCAGGACGACGGCCGCGACCGCTCGCACGATCCGGTCGGTGGAACCCATGTTGCGTGGCACGACGAGCCTCCAGTCTCCGGCGAGTCGGCACCGGTCCGACGGACCGCGCCCTCCTACCTCGTCGAGAACCTATGGTATACCCCTGGGGGTATCCAACGACAAGGAGGAACCGTGTCCGAGGTCGACCTCGCCGCCTTCGCGGCAGCCCACGCCGACGGCGCGCTCGTCATCGACGTCCGCGAGCCGCACGAGTACGTCGACGGTCACGTGCCGGGCGCACGGCTGCTGCCGGTGGCCCACGTGCCGCTGCGCACCACCGAGCTGCCGCGGCGCGAGCGCGTCTACGTCGTCTGCGAGAGCGGCAACCGGGCGCGCTCGGTCGTCGGCATGCTGCGGGCGCAGGGTCTGGACGCCCTCAGCCTGCGGGGCGGCACCGCCGCCTGGCGCGCTGAGGGCCGGCCCCTGGTCACGGGCCCGCGCGCCAACCTGGGCTGACGTTCGCCGACCCTCGCCTTCCCCGCGACGCCCGTTCGTGGCGTCGCGGGTCGCGGCGGGTGGGCCCGGACCCGCCGCGGAGTCGTACGCCCCGCGGCGGCCGGCGCCCGAGCGTCAGCCGCCGAGGCGGGTGCCCTCCGGCACGTAGCGGGGGGTGCCCTCGTCGGCCAGCGTGACGTCGCCCGTGGCGACGACGCCGCGGGCGAACGTCCAGTCGCCGTGCACCGTCAGGGACCGGGCGTCGCGCAGCGACGGTGCACCGGCTGGGAAGTGGGCGTCGAACGCGGTGATCGTCTTGTAGTGCGTCGAGTCGAGGTCGACCAGCGGTGCCGGCTCGGTGACCAGGTCGAGCGTCGCCGTCTCGGACAGCTGGTAGGCGTCGGACCGCAGCAGCAGCAGGTCGTTGGTCGTCTTCACCGGCAGGAAGCGGGAACGCGGGACGACGATGGCGGTGGCGCCCTCGAACACCTCGATCGCGGCGCCCATGGCGGACTCGACCTGGATCACCTGCGGTGACGATGGGTCCGTCGGGTCCACCGTCTTGGAGTTGCGGATCATCGGCAGGCCGAGCACCCCGTGCCGCTCGTTGAGCGTGCGGCGCAGCGCCGCCAGGTCGAACCACAGGTTGTTGGTGTGGAAGTACGGGTGCCGGTGCTCGTCGGTGAAGTAGTCCATCTCCTCCGGCGCCGTCTGGGCGGTGTCGCGCAGCACCAGCCGGCCGTCGGAGCGGCGGATCGCCAGGTGGCCGCCCTTGCGGTCGGCGGCGGTGCGCCGGCACAGCTCGGCGGCGTAGGGGGCGCCCGACTCGGCGAACCAGCCGGCGATGCGCGGGTCAGGGGCGGCACCGAGGTTGTCGGAGTTGGAGACGGAGGCGTAGGCGAAACCGGCGTCGAGCAGGGCGTCGAGCACGCCGGACGCCTCGATGGCCGTGTAGAGGTCGCCGTGGCCGGGCGGGCACCACTCGAGAGACGGGTCAGCGGGCCACGAGACGGGCGTCAGGTCGTCGGCACGCAGCTTGGGCTCACGGTTCTGCAGGAAGTCGAGCGGCAGCTCGCCCACCTTGAGGTCCGGGTAGGCCGCCAGCGCGTCCAGGCTGTCCTGCTGGGTGCGGAACGAGTTCATCAGGATCAGCGGCAGGCGGGCGCCGTACCGGCTCCGGGCAGTACGCACCTGCCGGGCGATCACGTCGAGGAAGCTCAGCCCCTCGCGCACCGGCAGCAGCGACTTGGCGCGGTCCATGCCCATCGAGGTGCCCAGGCCGCCGTTGAGCTTGATGATCGCGGTGCGGGCCAGGGCGTCACGGGCGTCCGTCGGCGGCACCTCGACGGCGTCCAGGCTCGGCGGGTCCAGCAGCGGGGTGATGTCGTCCTCGCGGATCAGGCCCGTCGCCCCTGCCTCGAGGTCGCGGTAGTACCCGGCGAACACCTCGACCGCCGCGGGCGCGACGCCAGCCGCACGCATCTTCTCCACGGCCAGCCGCAGACCCTCGTCGCTCATCTCAGCCCTTCCGCAACCCGTCGCGGTGCCGACCGGCACCGGCCACCGAGCAGTATCGCGTGGCAACCCGTGGAAGGGGTGACCGGGGACGGCCCGCGACTCGCCCGCTAGGTTGGGCCACGCCCGCACGGACGGACGGCCCGCGGGCGGTCGGAGCGACGCGAAGGAGGACGACGATGGCCGGGTACGCGCACAACATCGCCCTGGTTGCCCACGACAACAAGAAGGTGGAGCTGCTGCGCTGGGCGGAGTTCAACCGCGGCACGCTGTCCCACCACCACCTCTACGCCACCGGCACCACGGGCACCATGCTCGAGTACGAGCTGGGGCTGCCGGTGACCCGGCTGCTGTCCGGCCCGGTGGGTGGCGACCAGCAGATCGGCGCCAAGATCGCCGAGGGCGCGATCGACATGCTCGTCTTCTTCTGGGACCCGCTGGAGCCGCAGCCGCACGACCCCGACGTCAAGGCCCTGCTGCGCATCGGCGCGGTGTGGAACGTGCCGATGGCCTGCAACGTCGCCACGGCCGACATGCTGATCTCGTCCCCGCTGCTGGCCACCGACTGGAACGCGAACCGGCCCGACATCACCCCGCGTGGGTGGGAGGGTTCGACGCCGGTCGCCTGAGCCGGTCGAGCGGGCCGCGGGAAATCGCCGGCCCCACATTGTGAACAGGCGCACATGTGAAAGGGCGGCGGCGGGACGTGTTCACGTCCCCACCGCCGCCCTTCTGCAGTCGCGCCCCCTGGCGCGCCACATTGGGCCTACCGGCTTACACGGTCGAGCGACCGCGACCCACCAGCCAACCGATCAGGCTGATGACCAGCAGGGCGATTCCGATCCACAGCAGGATCTTCGCTGCGGTGACGGCGACGCCGAGGACGATCATCACGACGCCGACGATGATGAGAATGAGCCACAGAGCCATGGGACAGCTCCCTTCGCTGAGCGGACGGCGGCGGTAAGCCACCTGGGAAAGATCGTCACCCGGCTTTCACAGGTTCGCATCCGGAACGATTCGGACGGCCGGCGGCCGGGGCCTGCGCGGACGCCTTCCGACGGTTCGCCGGGGCCGCCCGAGGTGCCGGCGGGGGCCCTCGTCCCCAGATGCGCGGAGCTACGGGCCGAGTGATCGTGGAGGCATGACCACCTCCGCAGACCCGGGCTCGACGCGCGGCCCTGACGACACCGACGCCGACCCCGGCACCATGAACCCGCGCACCGGCGCGGCGGCTCGGGACGAGTCGTCGGGCGAGTACGAGGACACCGACGCGGACCCGAACAACCTGAACCCGCGGGACCTGCGCGAGGGGGTGTCGGACGATGGCTGACGGCTTCCCCGCACAGCAGCAGCAGCCGCCCGGCCACACCGACCCGATGGTCCCCGACCCGGACCACGGCGAGCAGAGCTACACCGGCTCGGACAAGCTGGTGGCCAAGCGCGCGTTCATCACCGGCGGCGACTCCGGCATCGGGCGGGCCGTCGCGATCGCCTTCGCCCGCGAGGGTGCCGACGTGGCGATCGGGTACCTGCCCGAGGAGCAGGACGACGCCGAGGAGACCCGCGACTGGGTGCAGAAGGCCGGCCGCACGTGCGTGCTGGTGCCCGCGGACCTGACCGACGAGCAGCAGGCGCGCGAGTCGGTGCGCACCGCGGTGTCCGGGCTCGGCGGGCTGGACATCCTGGTGAACAACGCCGGGTTCCAGATGGCGCGGCGCGAGTCGATGGCGGACATCACCACCGAGGACCTGGACCGCACCATGCGGACCAACCTCTACGCGATGTTCTGGGTGACGCAGACGGCGCTGGAGCACCTGGGCAGCGGCGCCTCGATCATCAACACGACGTCGATCCAGGCGTACCAGCCGTCGACCTCGCTGCTGGACTACGCGTCGACCAAAGCCGCCATCACCAACTTCACGGTGAACCTGGCGGCGGAGGTCGGTCCGAAGGGCATCCGCGTGAACGCGGTGGCCCCCGGGCCCATCTGGACGCCGCTGCAGCCGGCGACGCAGCCCGTCGAGAAGCTGGAGAAGTTCGGCAGCGACACCCCGCTCGGCAGGGCCGGGATGCCGGCCGAGGTGGCGCCGGCGTACGTGTTCCTGGCGGCGGACTCCACCGGGTCGTACGTGTCCGGGACGGTGCTGGGCGTGACCGGCGGCAAGCCGGTGTTCTGACCGCGCGGCGGCCGGGCGGGCCTGCGGGTCCCCCGGCCGCGCGGCGGTCGTGGGTGGTTGTCGGGTCGGCCGATCGAGGAGGTTCGGATGCGGGTGCAGCGAGGCGTGAGCAGTGCGGGCCGGGTGGTGGTCACCGGTGGTGCCGGGTTCCTGGGCAGCCACCTGTGCACCGAGCTGCTGGACCGGGGCGCCGAGGTGGTGTGCCTGGACAGCTTCCTCACCGGCTCGCCGGCCAACGTCGCGCACCTGATCGACAACCCGCGGTTCCACCTGACCCGCTGCGACGTCACCGACTTCGTGCACGTGCCCGGGCCGGTGGACGCGGTGCTGCACTTCGCCTCCCCCGCCTCGCCGGTGGACTACCTGCAGCTGCCCATCGAGACGCTGAAGGTCGGGTCCATCGGCACCGGTCACGCGCTGGGCCTGGCGAAGGACAAGGGCGCGCGGTTCCTCATCGCCTCCACCTCGGAGGTGTACGGGGACCCGCAGGTGCACCCGCAGCGCGAGGACTACTGGGGTCACGTGAACCCCGTCGGGCCGCGCGGCGTCTACGACGAGGCCAAGCGCTACGGCGAGGCGCTGACCACCGCGTACCGCAGCGCGCACGGCGTGGACACCGCGATCGTGCGGATCTTCAACACCTACGGCCCCCGGATGCGCCCGCACGACGGGCGGGCGATCCCCACGTTCATCCGGCAGGCGCTGGCCGGCGAGCCGGTGACGGTGGCCGGGGACGGCAGCCAGACGCGGTCGGTCTGCTACGTGGACGACCTGGTGCGCGGCGTGCTGGGGCTGCTGGACAGCGGGCACCCGGGGCCGATGAACATCGGCAACCCGCGGGAGCTCACCGTGCGGCAGATCGCGGAGGACGTGGTGGCGGCGACGGGGTCGCGTTCGCGCATCGACTTCATCCCGCGGCCGGTGGACGACCCGGAGGTCCGGCGCCCCGACACGGGGCTGGCGACCGAGGTGCTCGGGTGGGCGCCGGAGGTGGCCTGGGAGGAGGGCCTGGAGCGGACCGTTGACTGGTTCACCACGGCGCTGAGCCGCACCGCCTGAAATTGCCAGTCCGGCGAACTAATCGTCCGGTGATTTGACGCCGCATCCCACGTGGGAGCGCTTCCGTTGACACCGGTCGAGGCCTTTCTGATACTGGCCGGAGGCGCTTCACGCGCCGCGGCACCATCAATGCAGATGGTTGCTACTTACCAGCCGGAAAGGCGGTCGCACGTGCGATCACGTGGTGAGAACCTGCGTCAAGAGAGCGCTCCCAGGCGCCGAGTCGCAGTCGTGGGGGTGACGTTCCTCGGTCTGGCGCTGAGCACCGGACTGGCCGCGGCGCCGGCAGTCGCGGCCGACCCGCACCAGGGCGGCAGCGCGACGGACCTCGGTGCGAACGTCGTCGTCTTCACGCCGTCGATGTCGACGGCGGACATCCGGGCCCGCGTGGACGCGATCTACGCCCAGCAGTCCGACAGCGAGATGGGCACCGGCCGGTACGCCCTGCTGTTCGAGCCGGGCACGTACGGCTCGGCGACCGACCCGCTGGACATCCCGGTCGGCTACTACACCGAGGTGGCGGGGCTGGGCCAGGACCCGTCGGCCGTCACCATCAACGGCGGCGTCACCGCCATCGGCAAGAACGGCAGCGGCTCGCTGGACATCTTCTGGCGGTCCGTCTCCAACCTGACCATCCACGTGGTGCCCACCTCCGACGGCTGCCACACCGGCAACGAGATGTGGGCCGTCTCGCAGGCCGCACCCATGCGGCGCGTCGACGTGAAGGACTACACGACCTTCATGCCGTACTGCGAGAACCCCAACTACGCGTCCGGCGGGTTCGTCGCCGACTCGTTCCTGGAGGGTGGCGCGCTCAACGGCTCCCAGCAGCAGTTCTACGTGCGCAACACCAACCTGGGCGGCGGCTGGTCCAACTACGTGTGGAACCAGGTGTTCTCCGGTGACGTCAACGCCCCCGCGCAGGACTTCGGCAACGGCGCCGCGTACACCACGCTCGCGCAGACGCCGGTGAGCAAGGAGAAGCCGTACGTCTACACGGACACCGCCGGCAGCTGGAACGTCTTCGTGCCGTCCGTGCAGCACGACTCCGTCGGCACGACGTGGGCCAACGGGCACACGCCGGGGACGTCGATCCCGCTGTCGAAGTTCTTCGTCGCGACCCCGTCGGACTCCGTCGCCACCATCAACGCCGCCCTGGCCCGCGGCCTGAACCTGCTGCTGACGCCCGGCGTCTACGACGTCGCCTCCCCCATCAAGGTGAAGCGGCCCGACACCGTGGTGCTCGGCCTGGGCATGGCCACGCTGACCGCCACCAACGGCAACACCGTGCTGACCACCGGTGACGTGCCCGGCATCGACATCGCCGGGATCACCGTCGACGCCGGTGCGACGAGCTCGCCGGTGCTGGTGCAGATCGGCTCGAAGAACGGCAACAACGGCCGCCCGCACGACGGCGCGTCCAACCCCGTCGCTCTGCAGGACGTCTTCTTCCGCATCGGTGGCCCGCACGTCGGCAAGGCGGACCTGGCGCTCGAGGTCAACACCGACCACGCGATCCTCGACGACCTGTGGGTGTGGCGTGCCGACCACGGCGTGCCGGGCTCGGTGGGCTGGACCGTCAACACCTCGAACACCGGCCTGGTGGTCAACGGTGACGACGTCACGGCGACCGGCCTGTTTGTCGAGCATTTCCAGAAGTACAACGTGATCTGGAACGGCAACGGCGGAAAGGTGCTCTTCTTCCAGAACGAGCTGCCCTACGACCCGCCGACGCAGGCCGACTACCAGCACGACGGCGTTCTGGGATATGCCGCGTTCAAGGTGGCCGACTCTGTTGCGAGCTTCCAGGGGTACGGCATGGGCAGCTACATCTACACGAACGTGAACCCCGACATCCACGTGTCGCACGCGTTCGAGGTGCCCGTGAACGACGGCGTGCGGCTGCACGACCTGCTGACCATCAACCTCAGCGGGCCGGGCACCATCGACCACGTGGTGAACGACACCGGCGGGCCGGTCAGCGACGCCAACAAGGACGTGGCGAGCCAGGTGGTCAGCTTCCCGTGATCGCCCGCTAACAGCAGCCCCGTCGCGTGGGGATGGTCCCGGACTCATCTCCGGAACCATCCCCACGCTCACGTTCGGTGGGCTAGCCCGCTCCGGCGGCCGGAGACGGGCCCCCGCAGGCGGCGCTGGTGCTCGGCTCCCGATGCCGCGTCGTCCATCGACCCGAGAGATGGCATTGGCCCAGCAGCCCAGGTGGCCAACCCCGCGACGTCGACGTAAGGGATCAAGAAGGAGGGCCGCCGACCCGATCACGCCACTCCAGCGCCGACTTCGTCGGACCCGTGGGAGCAACACGCCGGTAGCCCAGCCGCAGGCCGGACACGCTCCAGGCCCTAACCTTCCGGTATGCCGAACGGAATACCGTCGTTCAACCAGTTGCACTTCGGACACCTTGACGCAAGCCAAGAGGCGGTAGAGCAGCCGGAACTCCTGCGTGACGGTTACTACGACTATCGTGAGGCAGTTTACGGAATTACGTCACGCCATACATGGTTGATTCTGGGACCAAAGGGCTCGGGTAAGTCGGCTGCTCTCGAGTCCATTCGCCTCAGATGGGAGCCAGACCCCCAGCGATTCTTCACTTATTGGAACCTCGGCGCTTTCCCTGTAAACGACGTGACGAAAATTGGCACCGGCCAGTCGAGTGGCGCTTCCCGCGCACAGGCGGCCTGGGAGTTTCTACTGCTGTTGCGGATTGTCGAATCTCTCACAAACGACCAGGGTTTGAGTTGCCCGGGCTCCTTCACAAAGATGGTCAGAGGACTGCGATCTAGTGGACTAATCGCGGGCGATTGGCTATCGCGAGTATCTCATTGGGCGAGCACCAGGGTTAAGTTCGACGCGAAGGTTCTCGGTATTGAGGGCCAATGGGACAACGACGCCGTCACGCCGCTCGACGTGAGCGCATACATACGTCAGCAATTGAGCGAAGTCCGCACCGAGAGCACCCACACGATCGCTCTGGACGGGCTTGACTCGTTCTTCTTCGAAGCCGAAGACGAGTGGACCTCGCTGTCCGCACTAATGTCCGCCCTCTACGCGCTCAATCGAGAACTGCTAGCCGTCAGTTTGCCAATTGTGCTCGTGGCCGCCGTGCGCTCCGACATCCTCGACGTCCTCCCCGGACCGGAGGTCACCAAGCTGAAGCCACACTCTGTTCACCTTGACTGGAATGCAGGCGGAATTGGTGCGAAGAACCATCTCTGGAAGCTCCTTTCAACGAAGGCCGGCGTCCATCATCCTGACGTCCGAAACATCGTTACGCAGTATCTGAGGACCGAGGTGGCGATCGGGCCACACCGCAGTCTGTCAGAGTTTCTGCTGGACAACACTCGCCTCCTGCCGCGGGACGCGGTTGCACTTATGGGGTACCTGCAGTCCGCGTACCGCGGAAACGGACAGGTGACCGAAGCGAGTGCAAAACAAGCCGTACAGACGTATACGGAGCAGTACTTTGTCAGCGAGATATTCGACAATATCGCCGGGGTGCTCCCCGCCGGAAATGCGCGGCATATCGGCAGCTTCCGGGACGCACTCCGGACTGCTCCATCCAGGTTCTTCGACTTCCAGTATCTGCGTGACGAGCTCGCAGGCGAGCTTGACCCACCACAAATCAAACTGCTCCTGAAGCAGATGTTCGAGACTGGCGGCATCGGGATTAGGAATGGTGCCTACACGGACTTCGTCTTTCGGAAGGTATCAGGTGCTGGGTTCACAACTAGGTACGAGTTCATGCTGCATGACGCTTTAACTCGCGCTTGGAACCGGCCGTGGAATTGACCTGCACTCCTGGCAGACATGCGATTGCACATAGCGCGGAGACCGATGTGACGGCATTGACGAACCCTCGTGTCGCCACCCGCAACTTGGTGCGGCGCGCGACCGGCGATGCGCATCGGCCGACAATTCCGATGGGCAACCGGACGACGAGTCGGCTACCCATCTTCGGTGGCGAGTCGCGGCGACGAATCGCCCGGGCCTTGCTTCCCATTTGTCCGTAGGTTCCAGCACCTTGCCGGCCTTGGGACGGGCATGGCGCGGCGAGCGCTCATCTTGTTACCTCGGAGGCGAGCTGCGCGGCCCCCGGATCTCGGCAAGAACTTGCTCCACGCTGACCGCTGCCAATGCAACGTCAGTAGCCGAACCCTGGGGGTCACCGAGGTGGCTTGGGTCGCCGTGCCAGAGGACGGTGTGGATGTGCTCGTCGATGGCAGGGCCCCATTGTTGTGGCGGGGTGGGGCCGAAGAGGAGGACCGACGGGGTGGTGAGGGCTGTCGCCAAGTGGGCTACACCGGTGTCGCCGCAGATCAGTAGGGCCGCACCAGCAACGAGATCGGCTAGGGCCGGGATGGTGAGGGTGCCGGCGCGGCTCTCGATGAGGCGAGCGGCTGGCGCTGAGTCCCCGGTGAGCTGGGAGCGAGCATCCGTCACGACGCGCGTGGCTAGGTCGACCTCGTCGGGACCGCCTGTCACGAGCACGCGGCGGCCTTCGCAGGCGAGAGCGGCGGTGACAGTCGACCAGCGGTCGGCCGGCCACCGTCGCGAACCCGATGCCGCACCCGGGTGCAGCAGGACGGCGCCCGCGTCGTCGTCGGAAGCCCCGGGCGACAGCGTCAGGCGCAGGTCCTCGCGGCCGCACTCGCCGCCCGCCCAGGTGACCAGGCGGCACCAGCGGTCGACCTCGTGCTCGTCGGCACGCCACACGGGGCCCTCTGGGAAGCCCTCCGCCGCGAACGCGACAAGGCGCGACGGCCGGGTGGCGGCCAGCACTGCGTGGCTCTGTGGCCCACGGCCGTGCAGGTTCACCGCGATGTGGCCGCCCCGGGCCAGTTCCGGCGGCAGCACCAACGGGTCGAGCCCCGCGGCGGGCACCACCTCGTCCACCACGCCGAGGTCCCGCAGCCAGGAGCCGATGCCGACCGGCCCGGCGAGCCACAGCCGGCGGTCCGGCCAGGCCCGTCGGACGCCACGCAGCGCGGCGACACCGGTGAGGGCATCGCCCAGGCCGAGGGCCCGCAGCACCAGCACCTCGCCGGACGGCCCGGCCGATCCAGCCTCGACAGCCCCGGCCGCCTCAGCAGTCCCCGCCGCCACTGCCGTCGTCACGACGTCGTCGGGCGCCACGCCGCTCACGGCCAGGAGCTCTCCCCCGACGCCATCACCAGCATCTCTCTGATCTCTGACCCCACAGGCTGCCGCAGCGCGGTCAGCACGGCGCCCGCCGTCGCCGCCGGGTCGTTCAGCTGGGCGTCGGGCCCGGGGCGGTACTGCTCCGTGCGGCCGTCGAAGAACGCCGTCTTCATGCCGCCCGGGATCAGCAGGGTGACGCCGACGCGCCCGGCGAGCTCGGCCGCGAGCGCGTGCGTGAAGCCGCGGACGGCGAACTTGGACGCGCAGTAGGCGGTGGCGTCGCTGAAACCGCGCAGCGCGAGCGTGGAGCCGACCGTGACGACGGTGCCGTGGGTCCGCTCCAGCGACGGCAGGGCGGCGCGGATCACCGCGACGGTGCCGAACAGGTTGACGCGGACCACGTTCTCCCAGGTGGCGGGGTCGATGTCGAGCAGGCGGCCGGGCGCGTCGATGCCGGCGGCGGTCACGACGGCGGACACGTCGCCCACCTGGTCGATCAGCTGCTGGGTCGCCTGCGCCGCCGCAGTCGGGTCCGCCAGGTCCACCTGGACGTGCGGCACGTCGGCCGACGGCTCGGCGCGGTCCAGCACCACCGGGGTGCCGCCCGCGGCGCGGACGGCCTCCACCACCGCGGCACCCAGTCCGCTGGCACCGCCTGTGACCAGGACGGTTCCGAGCTCGCGGGGCTGGAGAGGGGTGGTGGGCTGCACGTCGGTCGCGGTCACGCGGTCTCCTTCATGGGGTGGGCTTCTTCGGGACGCGTCGCGGAGCGGCGCAGGATCGAGGTGGTGGAGCGGCCGTCCAGGTAGGGCAGCAGGACGATGCGGCCGCCGTGGCGCTGCACCACGTCGGCCTCCGGCAGCAGGCGCTCGTCGTAGTCGCCGCCCTTGACCCACACGTCGGGGCGTAGGTGCTCCAGCGCGGCGCGCGGGTCGTCCTCGTCGAAGACGAGCACGGCGTCCACGCAGTCGAGCGCGGCGAGCACGCGGGCCCGGTCGGCGGCGGTCACCACCGGACGGCCGGGACCTTTGAGGCGCCGGACGGAGTCGTCGGAGTTCATCAGCACGACGAGGGAGTCACCCAGCCGCCGGGCGGCCTGCAGGGTGGCGACGTGCCCGGCGTGGACGATGTCGAAGCAGCCGCCGGTCGCCACGAGGGTGCGGCCTCCGGCGCGGAGCGTGGCGGCCGTCTGACGCAGACGGGCGGGCGACGCCGCGGCACCGTCCGACGCGACCTCGGGCGCCTCGGTGTCGGCGGCCTCGTCCGCTGACGACGACCGCGGCCTGGCGTGCGAGCGCCGGAACGCCTCGGCGCCGCCGGCCTCGACCCACTCGCTGGCGTCGAGCACCGCCGCCGTGACGGCGTCCGTCACGGTCGCACCGGCGGCGAGCGCCACGACGGCGGAGGCCGCGAACCGGTCCCCCGCACCGCACGGGTCCCCGCCGGACGCGGCGGGCGCCGGGACGTAGCGGACGTCCCGGCCGGTAGCGACGAAGGCGCCGTCCGCACCGGCCGTGACGGCGACGCCGCGGGCCGACCAGACGTCGAGCAGAGCCGACGCGCGCACGTCCGCCGGTGCCGACGCCTCCGGCCGACCGCGCAGCGCACCGGCCGCCTCGGAGAGGTTGGGCGTGACCAGCGTGGCGCCCGGCACGGGCGCACCCCCGCGCGGGTGCGGGTCCCACACCAGCACACCGGTCGCGGCTGCCCTGGTCAGCAGCGTGCGCAGGTGCTCGTCGTGCGTCGTGCCGGCGCCGTAGTCGGACACCAGCACGGCGTCGGCCTGCGCCAGCACCGCGGCCACGTCGTCCACCGGCACGGCGCCCGGGGTGCCGGGACCACCGTCGTCCACCCGCACCAGCGACTGGGCCTGGCTGCGGACGCGGGTCTTGGTGCGGGTCGCGCCCTGGTGCGGCAGGGCGAGCAGGTCCACCCGGCCGGTGAGCCCTGCGGTGAGCCGGTGACCGGCCTCGTCGACGGCCACCGGTGCCACCAGAGTGACACGAGCGCCGGAACCGGCGCAGAGCAGCGCCGCGAGACCGGCACCGCCGGGGCTCTCCCGGATGCCCGTCACGTCGAGCACCGGCGCGGGGCCGTCCGGGGACAGGCGCTCCACCGTGCCGTCGACGTCGCGGTCGAGCATCACGTCGCCGACCACCACCACGTGCGGACGTCGCGTCATGCCGTCATCCCGATCTGCCGGTTCGGGGCCGGCTGCGGCTCCAGCTCGGGCCGGTCGTCCCGGAGGGCCAGCTCGGCGTCCAGCGCCGCGCACAGCGCGTGCACCGCCACCAGGTGCACGGCCTGGACGGCGGCCGTCGAGGGCGCGTCGACGCACAGCGCGTCGTCGGAGGCGGACGCCAGCGGGTTGGGGCCGCGGCCCGTCAGCGACCACACCGTCACGTCGCCCACCTCGCGAGCCCGCTGCGCGGCGTGCAGCACGTTGGGGCTGCGGCCGGACGTGGACATCAGCACCAGCACGTCGCCGGGCCGGGCATGGGCCTCCACCTGACGCGCGAACATCTCGGCCACGCCGTAGTCGTTGACCAGGGCGGTCACCGACGACGTCTCCGCAGACAGGCAGATGGCGGACAGCGGGCGGCGCTCGCCGAGGAACCGGCCCACCAGCTCGGAGGTCAGGTGCTGGGCCTCCGCCGCGCTGCCGCCGTTGCCGGCCGCCAGCAGCCGGCCGCCGGACGAGAGGCGGTCGGCCAACGTGGCGCCCCAGCTCTCCAGGGTCGACGACTGCCGGCGCAGGCCGCGCAGCGCGCGGCGCAGCTCCTCGTCGTGCTCGTCGATCCAGCTGCGCGCGGTCATCCGGCCACCCCCTCGCCAGCGGACCAGGCTTGCCCGGACCAACCCTGCTGGCCCCACGCCTGCGACCAGCCGGCCTGGGCGAGCATCGACTGGTAGACGAGCTCGGTGTCCTGCGCCACCCGGGTCCATGAGTAGCGGGTGAGCGCCCGACGACGGGCCGCCCGGCCCAACGAGCGGCGCAGCCCGGCGTCCGGCAGCAGCCGGCGCAACGCCGCAGCCAGGGCCGACGGGTCCCGCGGCGGCACCAGCAGGCCCGTCACGCCGTCCACCACGGAGTCGAGCAGGCCGCCGACGGCGCTGCCGACCAGCGGGACGCCGCAGGCGGCGGCCTCGAGCGGCACGATGCCGAACGGCTCGTACCAGGGCGTGGCCACCACGGCGTCGACGGCCGAGATCACGCCCGGCACGTCCGCGTGGCTGACCCGGCCCAGGAGCTGGACGCGGTCCGCGACGCCGAGCCGTTGTGCCAGCGCCACCAGGCGGACCGCCTCCGGGTCCTCGTCGAGGTGCGCCTGGTCCGGGCCGCCGGCGATCAGCAGCTCGGCACCGGGGACGTCCACCAGCGCCTCGATGGCGGTGTCCACGCCCTTGCGCTCCACCAGCCGGCCGATGCTGAGCAGCCGGTAGGGCTGGCGCTGCGGCGGCAGGGTGGTGCTGGCGGGCACCGGGCGGAAGTGCGCGACGTCCACCCCGCACGGCACCACGCGGATGCCGGTGTCCGGCACGCCGAGGCGCACCAGCTCGGTCACCTCGTCCGTGCAGGTGGCGATCACGGCGTCGACCCGGCGGCCGATGGTCGCCTCGGCCTCGACGCGGCCGGCGGGGCTGGTGTCCTTGTCCCGCTGGTGGCGACGCTTCACGCTGCCAAGGGCGTGGAACGTCTGCGCGACGGGCACGCCGGTACCGGCGGCGGCCTGGACGGCGGCCAGGCCGGACATCCAGAAGTGGCCGTGCACCACGTCCGGGGCGCCGTGGCGGGCCCAGTCGTCGGCCAACCACAGCCCGAACTCGCGCATGTAGGGCAGCAGCTCGTCCTTCGGCACCTCCTGCGGCGGTCCGGCGGGGACGTGCACCACCTCGACGCCCGGCTCCATCTGCACGCGCTCGGGCGAGGTCGCGTCGTCCCGGCGCGTGTAGACGGTCACCGTGTGACCGGCCTCGACCAGTGCGCCGGACAGCGCCGCGACGTGCACGTTCTGCCCGCCGGCGTCCACTCCCCCGATCACCGCGAGCGGGCTCGCGTGCTCGGACACCATCGCGATCCTCATCCCGTCACCCCCTTCAGCAGGTGGTCCCAGTCGGACAGGAAGCGCGCGAGACCGAACCGGTCCAGCGCGAACGTTCGGGCGGCGGCGCCGCGGTCGCGGGCCTCCGCCGGGTCGGCCAGCCACCGCTGCAGGGCGGCGACCAGCACGGCGGGGTCGGCGCTGACCACGCCGGCGTCGGGCGGCACCGCCTCGGGTGCCGCGGTGGTGGCCAGCGCTGCGACGGGCATGCCGAGGGTCATCGCCTCGATCAGCGACAGGCCCAGGCTGGTCCAGCGGTACGGGTGCAGGTAGGCGCGGGCGCCGGCCATCGCGGCATGGAGCTGGGCCTGCGGCAGGTCGTGCAGGTGGCCCACGAGGGACGGCTCCCGCTCCGCCAGCGGCGCCGTGCCCATGCCGTACACCTCCACCGGCAGGCGGGCCGCCACGTCCAGCAGCACGTCGGTGCCGGCCACCCGCCAGCGGCGCACCGGCTCGTTCACCACGGCGGCCACCCGCTCGCGCTCCCCGGTCCACAGCGGGCCCGGGTCGGGGATGCCGTGCTCGATCACGGTGACCGGCGCGGACCCGTTGTCCCAGGTCAGGGCGTTGAACGGGGTGACGTGGACCAGCGGGACGTCGGTGCGGTCCGCGAGGTGGTGCCGCGTCGTCACGGCATGGCCCGCGGGCGTGTTGTGCTCGACGTACACGGCCGGCACGTCGACACCGGCCCGGAGGCCGGTCCACCGCTCCAGCAGCTCGAGCTCGGTGGGTCGCTGCAGCACGACGACGTCCACCAGCTCGTCGCGCAGCGCGTCGACGTGCACCTCCCGGACGGAGGCCGGCCAGTCCCACGACTGCGCGCGGCCGCGGCCGTCGGGCGACCGCTCGTCGTCCACCGGGACCACGTAGTCGTGCGGACCCTGGACGAACGACGTCATCCACGAGCCGTGCACGTGCCAGGCGAGAACCCTCATGCGTGCACCTCCTCGGTCGGCCCGGTCAGCCGGCTCATCCCCGTCAGCCGGGTCAGCTCGGTCAGCGCCGTCAGCGGCAGCGGCGCGCCCGCGAGCGCGTCGACCGCCCGCACCACGGCGTCCGGATCGACGTCCAGGCACGGGTGGCCGGGTACCGGGCACTGCCGCGCCCGGGAACCGGCGCACGGGGCGTCCTGGTCGCCGAGCAGCACGGTCGGGACACCCCACGGCGCCCACCGGTCGGCCGGCACCACGGGCGCGAACAGCGACACCACGCGGGTGCCGACGGCGGCCGCGAGGTGCGCCGGGCCCGTGTTGCCCACCACCACGGCGTCGGCACCGGACAGCACCGCGGCCAGCTGGGCGAGGTCGGTGCGGCCGGAGAGTTCGGTCACCTCGGCCGGGTCGGCCGCGCCGGCGGCGACCGTGGCGGCGAGGTCCCGCTCCCCCGGCCCACCGGTGACCACCACGTGCCGGCCCGCGGCGGTCAGCGCGCCGACCAGTCGGGCAGCGTGCTGCGGCGCAGGGGCTCGCGACGGCACCGAGGCGCCCGGGTGCAGCACCACGTAGGGGCGCACCGGCAGCAGCGCGGAGACGTCCGGCAACGGGTGCCGCACCGCGAGCGCGCCGTCGTCGTCCGGCGCCAGCGCGCCGCCGGCCGCGCGTGCCAGGTCCAGCGCCGCCTCCACCTCGTGCAGCCCGGCGGGCCGGTGGTGGCGGACGTCGAGCAGCGAGCCCGGGTAGTCCTCGCTGGTGGCCGCGATCCAGCCGATGCCGGCCAGGCGGAGCAGCAGCGCGGTGGGCAGCGGGCTCTGGTGGAACGAGGTGAAGACGACGGCTCGGTCGTACCGCGCGGCGCGCAGCGCGTTGACCAGGGCGTCCACGGCCACGGTGTCCACCGGCGGCGGCGCGAAGCCGCTCCACGGGGCGTCGAACACGTGCACCTGGTCGACACCGGGCAGCAGCCGCGCCGCCTGGGCACCCGTGGGCGAGACGAGCAGGTCGACGTGGTCGGCGAACGTGCCGAGTGCGCGGACGGCCGGTCCGGTGAGCAGCACGTCGCCGTCGCTGTCGAGGCGGACGGCCAGCAGCCGGCTCATCGGGTCACCGCCAGGTGCCGGGCCAGCGGAACGTCGGGGCGCAGCAGCCGGATGGCGCCACGCAGGTCCTCCGCCACGTCCTCGGCGTGCTGCACCTCCTCCGGCAGGGTCACCGGCGTCGGCACCAGCACGGCACGGGCCCCCGCCGCGACAGCGGCGGCGACGTCCGTGCCGATGTCGCCCACCACGGCGCACTCCCAGGGCGCCACGCCGAGCCGGTGGGCCGCCTCGAGCACCAAGCCGGCACCGGGCTTGCGGCACGTGCACCCCGCCTCGGGGCGGTGCGGGCAGACCACCACGGTGTCGAACGGACCCAGCAGCTCGACGACGCGCCGCTGGACGGCGTCCAGCTGCGCCGCCGTCAGCAGCCCGCGGCCGACGCCGGACTGGTTGGTCACCATGCCGACCAGCACGCCGGCGGCGCGCAGGGCGTCGAGCGCCTCGCGGGCGCCCGGTACCGGCTGCACGGCGTCCGGGTTGCTGTTGTAGGGGACGTCCTCCACCAGCGTGCCGTCGCGGTCGAACAGCACCGCGCGCACCGGCGGCCGCCACGGCGGCACGTCGTCACCGCGCACCGCCAGCTCCCCGGCCACCCGGTGCCGGACGGCGGCGAACGGGATCACGGCGGAGGTCCACGCCATGCGGCGCCACTCCGGCACCCACCCGGTGTCCCCCGGACGGGGACCGCCGGACAGCCGGACGCGCAGGAAGTCGGCGGTCAGCGCCGCCGAGGCCAGGCCGGCCAGCGCGGCGGTCCGGTGACGCCGGGCGGCGAGGGCCGCCGTCGCGGCAGCCGCGGCGCCCACCGTGGCGGCGTGCCACGCGAAGCGCCCACGGCCGGTCTCCGCCAGGTCGCGCCAGCCGGGTCCGTGCAGCGCCCGCATCAGCACGTCGTCGCGCGCACCGGCCTGCACCCGCACGCTCACGCCGTCGTCGGCCGGCCGCACCGGGTGGTGCGTCACCCGGTCGCCGACCACCAGCTCCCAGCCGCCCTGCCGCACGCGCAGCGCCAGGTCGGCGTCCTCCCGGTAGGCGCGCGGGAAGCGCTCGTCGAACCCCTCGACCCCCGCGAGCGCCGTGCGGCGGTACGCCATGTCGGCCGTCGCCCAGCGGGCGTGCTCGAGACCGGCGGTGTTGCGCTCCCAGTCGGTCGGCGGCCGGTCGGCCGGCAGCGGCACGTGCAGCCGCGCCTGCGTCCCGGCGACGGTCGCCTGCGCGTCGGCCGACCGCAGGTCCGCCAGGAACGCCTCGCCCCAGCCGGACGGCAGCCGCACGTCGTCGTCCAGGAACAGCACCCAGTCCGTGCGGACCGTGCGCCACCCGGCGTTGCGGGCGGCGGCCGGGCCGCGTCCGCCGGTCCGGAGCAGCACCGGTGCGGGCAGCTGCCCCGCCGGGCCGGGCAGGGCGAGCGGCGCGTCGTCGGCCAGCGGGCGGTCGTCGACGACGACCACCTGAGCGGGTGGGTCCCCGGCGAAGACCTGCGCCGCGAGGTCGGTCAGCAGGGCGTGCAGCGACGGCCGACCCACGGTGGGGATCACCACCGCCCAGCTGGGGTGGACCGTCCGCCCGTCGCGCGAGGGCGGCGTGCCGTCGCCGTTCACGCCTGCACCCCGTCGTGCTGCGCGAACACCTCCGACCGCCGCACCAGGTGCGGGCCGAGCACCAGCAGGTCCACCGGTGCCGAGCCGAACAGCTCCAGGGCGTCGCGCGGGTCGTCCACCATCGGCCGTCCGGCCGTGTTCAGGCTCGTGTTGATCACCACCGGCAGTCCGGTGCGCTGCTCGAACTCGCGCAGCGTGGCCCCCAGCCGCGGCTGGGTGGCGGGGTCGACCGTCTGGATGCGGGCGGTGCCGTCGACGTGCACGGCGGCAGGGATGCGATCGACCCACCCGGCGTCCACACGGTGCACGAACAGCATGTACGGGCTGGGGATCGGTCCGTCGGAGAAGATCTCGGCGGCGCGGTCCTGCAGCACCATCGGCGCCACCGGCCGGAACTGCTCGCGGCCCTTGACGTCGTTGAGCCGCTCCAGGTTCTCGGCGAACCCGGGGTGCGCCAGCAGGGACCGGTGGCCGAGGGCCCTCGGGCCGAACTCGCTGCGCCCGTCGAACCAGGCGACCACGCCGTTGGACGCCAGCACGTCGGCCACCTCGGCCGCCAGGTCGTCCGGCGTGCTGAACGGCACCTTGGCGGTGCGCAGCTTCGCCGCCAGCTCGTCGTCCGACCACTCGCGGCCTAGCGCGGCGCCCGGCATCGGCCGGACCGGCTCACCAAGCTCGGCCGCGACCTGGAGCGCGGCGCCCAGCGACGTGCCGGCGTCGCCCGCGGCCGGCTGCACCCACACCTGCTCGAACCCGCTCTCCCGCCAGATCCGGGAGTTCGCCACGCAGTTCAGCGCGATGCCGCCCGCCATGGTCAGCGCCGTGTCGCCGGTGCGCTCGTGCAGCCAGCGCGCCAGCTCGACGAGCACCTCCTCGAGGCGTGCCTGCACGGAGGCGGCGAGGTCGGCGTGCGCGCCGCCCCACGTGCCGTCGTCCACCCGCGCCGGCGCCCACCGCGACCAGTCCGGCACCGGCGCCACGAACCCGCCGTCACCGGTCGTCCGCACGATCTGACGCAGCTCGTCCAGGAACCGGGGCTCGCCGTAGGACGCGAGGGCCATCACCTTGTACTCGTCCGACGAGCGCAGGAACCCGAGGTGCTCCGTCAGCGACTCGTACAGCAGGCCCAGCGAGTGCGGCAGCTCCTGGGTGGTGAACACCTCGATGCGGCCGTCCTCGTACCGGCCGGCCAGGTGGGAGGCGCGCTCGCCGCGGCCGTCGAGCACCAGCACGCTGCTGGTCGGGAACGGGGACGCCAGGGCCGCCGAGGCGGCGTGGGCCACGTGGTGCGGGACGTACCGCAGCTTGCCCTCGTCGATGCCCGGCAGGGTGCTGTGCAGGAACCCGGCGACGTGCTCGGCGTACGTGGTGCGCAGGTGGTCCCAGGGGTCGTGCAGGCCCAGGTCCTCGGCCGACTTCGACAGCGCGGGGTCGAAGCTGTAGGCGACCACGTCGACGTCCTCCGGGCGGATCCCCCCGGCCTCGAGCACCCAGCGCATCGACAGCTCGGGCAGCTCCCACGCCGAGAACGGCACCGGCCGCTTGCCGTGCTTGCGGCGGCTGAACCGCTCCTCCTCGGCCGCGGCGACGACGGTGCCGTCCACGACGAGGGCTGCCGACGGGTCGTGGTAGATCGCGTTGATCCCCAGGATTCGCATCAGTGGCCGACCTTTCCGGTGTGAGCGAGAGTCGTCCTCGGTGGGGGCGCCGTCCGGTCTGCCCCCGCCCAGCCAGGGTGAGTCGCTTCTCCGCGACTCGCACCTCGAACCGCTTCCCCTCTGTCCCGGGATGACCTGATCGGAGACGAGATGACCACCCTCGACGACGCCCTGACCAGCACGTCTACGCCGGCCGCCGCGGCGGTCCGGCGGCCGGCCACCCTCGCCGAGCACTGGCTGGACGGTGCCGCGGTGCCGGCCCGAGGGTCCCGGCGGCTCGCTCGGACCTCCCCCGTGGACGGGTCCCCGACGGGGTCGGTGACGGCCGCGGACGACGACGAGGTGGCCGCCGCCGTCGCCGGGGCGGCCGCCGCGTTCGACGGTTGGCGGCACACCTCACCGGCGGACCGGGCCGCCTGCCTGACCGCCGCCGCGGCCGCGATCCGGGAGCACGCCGACCAGCTGGGCGCCGCCCTGACCGCCGACACCGGCCGGCTGCTGCGCACGTCCGTCGAGTCCGCCGAGGTCGCGGCGGACCTGCTGACCGAGGCGGCCACCACGGGTCTCGGACCGGCCGGTCGCACGCTGGCGGGTGCACCGGCGGCGCTCGACGTGGTGCGCCGCGAGCCCCACGGCGTGGTCGCCGTGCTGACGCCGTGGAACGACCCGCTGCCGGCGGCGGCCGGCCTGCTCGCGGCCGCCCTGGTGACCGGCAACACCGTGGTGCACAAGCCCTCGGAGCGCAGCCCGCACGCCGGGTGGCTGCTGGGCCGGCTGGTCGCCGAGCACCTGCCGGCGGGCGTGCTCCAGGTGCTCGCGGGCGACGGGTCCACCGGGGCGGCCCTCGTCGCGGACCCGCGGATCGCTCTCGTGGCGCACATCGGCAGCTCGGCCACCGGCCGGGCGATCGCCGCGGTGGCGGGCGCCCGCGGCGCCCGGCTGCTGCTGGAGAACGGCGGCAAGGACGCGCTGGTGGTCGACGAGGACGTGGACCCGGCCTGGGCCGCGGCGCAGATCGCCCTCGGCGCGTTCACCAACACCGGCCAGCTGTGCACGTCGGTGGAGCGGGTCTACGTGCACGAGCGCGTGGCGGACGCGGTGCTCGACGAGCTGGTGCGGCTGGCCGACGCCCGGACGACGGGCGACCCGGACGACGACGGCACCGAGCTGGGGCCGCTGGTCGACGAGCTGCAGCTCGCGGTGGTGGCGGCGCACGTCGACGCAGCGGTCGCGGCCGGCGCCCGGTGCCTCGCCGGTGGACGCCGGCTGGACCGGCCCGGCGCGTGGTACCCGGCCACGGTGCTGGACGGCTGCACCGAGGAGATGGACGTGCTGGCCACCGAGACGTTCGGGCCGGTGGCGGCCGTGCGGCGGGCGCCCGACTTCGACACCGCGCTGGCGTGGGCGGGCAGCGGGCGCTACGGCCTGGCGGCCACGGTGCTGACCGGCAGCCTCGAGCACGCGCTACGTGCGGCGGACCGGCTCGACGTCGGCACGGTCAAGGTGAACGCCGTCTTCGGCGGCGCGCCGGGCGGTTCGGCGGACCCGCGCCGGGACAGCGGACAGGGTGCCGGGTACGGCCCGGACCTGCTCGCGGCGATGACCAGGCTCAAGGCCGTGCACCTCGAGGCGCCGCCACGCTGAGCGACCGGATGGGGTCGGAGGGGCCCGTGCGCACGGCTACCCTGCTCGGGTGGTGGGCACGGGTCAGGACTCCGGAGGGCTGCGGAGCCGCATCCTCGAGGCCACGCGACAGCTGCTGATCGAGGGACGCGACCCCCGCCTCGTCAGCATCGCGCGTGTCTGCGCACGGGCGGCGTGCACGCCGCCGTCGCTGTACCACTACTTCGCCACCAAGGACGAGCTGCTCAGCGAGGTCTGCGACGGCGTGATGCGCGAGTTCATGTCCGGCCTGCAGCTGCAGGTCCGCACCATCACCGACCCGCTCGAGGAGCTCGCCGCCCGCGGCACCGCCTACCTCGAGTGGGGACTGGCCAACCCGGGCGAGTACCGCGTGCTGTTCGACCGCCCCAGCTGGGCGATCGCCGGGGAGCAGCGGCAGTCGGACGCCAGCAACGGTCTCGCGGAGCTGGTCGACAACGTGGTGCGGTGCCGGCTCGCGGGCAAGCTGTCCACCGACACCGACCCGTTCATCCAGGCGCTCGCGCTGTGGGGCGAGGTGCACGGGCTGACGATGCTGGCGATCGCCAACCCGAACATCCCGCCGCACGTGCTGCACGGCGCGCTGCAGGCGTCGCAGGCCTGGCAGCTGGGGGTCAGCCCGCGGGCGTGACGACGAGCTTGCCCTGCACGTGACCGTCACGCAGCCGCGCGTACGCCTGCCGCACGGCGTCCAGCTCCAGCGGGTAGCGGCCCGCGATCGGCACGCGCACCCGTCCGGCGGCCACCAGGTCGAGCACGTGCGCCACGTCCTGCGACGTCGCGTGCGCGCCACCGGTGGAGACGGCGCCCTGGAGCCGGTCCGGCGGTGCGGCGATCGAGGCGATCCGCTCCACCGGCACGCCGAGCTCGATGCCGGCCGTCACGTACTCCGCCCCGTGCAGGTCCAGCACGGCGGTCACCGGACCCGGTGCCGCGGCGCGCACCCGGTCGACGAGCCCGTCGCCGTGTGTCACGGGCACCACGCCGAGGTCGCGCAGCAGCGGGTGGTTCGCCTCGCCGGCCACGCCGACCACCTGCACGCCGAGGTCCACCGCCAGCTGAGCGGCGATCAGCCCCACGCCGCCGGCGGCGGCACTGAGCAGCAGCACGTCGCCGGGTCCCACACCCACCGCCGCGAGGCCGGCCACGGCCGCCCGGCTCGCCACCTGGAGCGCACCGGCCACCACCGGGTCGACCCCCTCGGGCACCGGCAGCACCGCATCGGTGACGTCCAGCACCAGCACGTCCGCCAGCGCACCCTCGGACACCTGTGCGCACACGGCATCGCCGACCGCGAACCGGTCGACCCCCGCACCGACCTGGTCCACCACCCCCGACACGTCGTGCCCCACGCCGCGGGAGCCGTCCGGCGCCGGCCCGCGGGCGAACAGGCCCCCGAACGCCTTCCAGTCCGCCGGGTTCAGCCCGGCGGCCGTCACGCGGACGCGCAGCTGACCGGGCCCGGCCACCGGGTCCGGGCCCTCGACCAGCCGGAGCACCTCCGGTCCGCCATAGACGTCGTAGCGGATGCTGCGGACCATCAGCGCTCCCCCGCCCGGGCGGCCAGCCACCCGCGCAGCCGGTCCGGGCGGTTGGTGATCACGGCGTCCACCCCCAGCGCCTGGGCCTCGGCCCACATCCACGGCTCGTCGAGCGTCCACGCCATCACCTGCCGACCGGCGGCGTGCTGCGCCTCGACCAGGTCGGGGTGCGTCTGCAGCAGCCGACCGTCGGGGTTGCACGTCATCACCCCGAGCCGCGAGCAGAGCGCGTCGAGCGCCGCCAGGTGCGGTGCGCCGTCCGGGCCCAGCGGCAGGTCCTCCACCAGCAGCCCGCGGTGCAGCTGCGGGGCCACCTCGCGCAGGGCGGCGACGCTGTCGGGCTCGAAGCTCTGTCCGACGACGCGCGGCAGCAGCCCCGCCTCGGCGAGCGGGCCGAGCAGCAGCCGCACGCGGTCGGCCGTCCACACGCCCTTGAGCTCCAGCAGCAGGTCTGTGCGGGGGTGGCGCACCAGCAGATCGACCACCTCGTCCAGCACCGGCACCCGCTGACCTGCGTAGGCGGGGGCGAACCACGAGCCGGCGTCCAGGGCGCGCACCTGGTCCAGGGTCAGCGTGTCCACCCGGCCGGAGCCGCCGGTGGTGGCGTCCACCTCGTCGTCGTGGATCACCACGGCGTGCCCGTCGGCCGTCAGCTGCACGTCCAGCTCGATCGCGTCGACCCCCGCCGCGCACGCCGCCTCGAACGCCGCCAGCGTGTTCTGCGGCGCCACGGAGCTGTTGCCTCGGTGCCCGATCACCCTCATGCCCACACCCCTCGCTCCCGCAGCACCTGCGCCAGCAGGTCCGCCCGGTCGCTGACCAGGCCGTCCACCCCCAGCTCGAGCAGCCGCCGCATCTCCTCCGGCTCGTTCACCGTCCACACGTGCACCTGCAGACCGGCCCGGTGCGCCGCTGCCACCGTCCTCCGGTCCACCACCGTCACGCGACCCTGCGCCACCGGCACCTGCAGGCAGTCCACCGACCGCACCGCGCGCCGCAGCCCGCCGGCCGGCAGCCCGGTGCGCGCGCCGACGACGAACGCCGCCACCTCGCTGGTCGCCGCGGACGTCGCCACCGGCCGGGACAGCCCGGCCAGCGTCGCCAGCCGGCGCCGCACCGAGAACGACGCGATGCACACCCGGTCGTGCGCCGCCGTCCGCTCCACCGCCGCCACGACGGGCGCCACGGCCGACGCCGCCTTCACGTCGATGTTCACCCGCAGGTCGGGACTCAGCCCGAGCACGTCCTCGAGCAGCGGCACCGGCTCGGCACCGCCGATCCGCGCCTCTCGCACGCGGGACCACGGCAGGTCCCGCACGCGCCCGTGCGCATCGGTGGTGCGGTCCAGCGTCTCGTCGTGCAGCGCGACCGCCACGCCGTCGCTCGTCGCGTGCGCGTCCGTCTCCACGTAGCGGAACCCCAGGTCGACGGCTGACGCGAAGGCCGCCAGAGAGTTCTCCAGCCCCTCCCGGGAGAACCCGCGGTGCGCCAGCGCGACGAACCCGCTCGGGTCCGCGAGGTAGCCGGTCGCCGTCACCGGCGCGCCCGTTCGTCGAGGAACCGGGTCATCGCGGCGAGGTAGGCCGCCCGCGGCGCCTCCGCCGACAGCGCCAGGTCGTGCACCGCGCCGGGGAACGACCGCACCGTGACGTCCCGACCCAGACCGGGCGCCCGGCGGCTGATCGCCCGCACGTCCAGCACGGTGTCCTGCTCGTCCAGCGCCGGGTTGTCGGCGCGGTCGGGGCCGGACATCGCGGCGTGCCCCACCAGCACCGGGCAGCCGATCTCCAGCCCCCGCGACACGCGCGCCTGCGCCGACAGCACGGCCGCGAGCCAGCCCGCCCGGACCGGCACGCCGTCCGGCCGCTTGAGGGTGGTGTCGAACTCCCACCGCCCACCGTTGGCCACCAGCAGATGGCTCGCGTACACCGACGGCCCCGAGGAGACGACGGTCAGCGGCGCCGTGCGCGCCAGCACGCGCAGCACCCGGTCGGTCACGCGCGGCATCCACGACCGTCCCAGCGCGAGGAACGGGCTGTTCAGCACCAGCGCGTCGGGGCCGCCGTGCACCCGGTGCGCGTGCGCCCACAGCGCCGCGACCAGGCCACCCATCGAATGCGCGTGCACCGCCACCGGCACCGCGGGGTGCAGCCCGCGGGCCACCGCGACGGCGGCGCCGAGGTCGGCGGCCTGCTCCCGCACGTCGTCCAGGTAGTGCGGCACCTCCTCCGGCCGCCACGACCGGCCCGCCCGGCGCACGTCGACCGCGAGGAACGCCCAGCCGGCGTCCTCGACGGCGGCGGCGAGGTGCTCGGCGAAGAAGTAGTCGTTGTAGCCGTGCAGGTGGACCACCACCCCGCGCGGCGGTCGCCCGCGGTGCAGCCGGCCGGCCGGAGCGCGCCGGACGACGGTCAGCACGGGGTCGGTCCGACCCGCGGCCGCGGAGGCGAGCGGGCGCCCCGGCGCTGGCGGCCCGGCGGGCAGCCGGGTGGCGACGAAGCCGTCCAGCTGCTCGTCGTCCACCCAGTGCAGGCCGCCCGCCGCCGCGTCCATCGCCGGCGACCACAGCAGCGTCCGCAGCCTCATGTCACGCCCGCTCGCCGGCCGTCGGGACGTCGCGCACCGCGACGTCGTGCCGGCCGTCCACCCCGCGTCCGCGCGGGAACCGCACCAGCAGCAGCAGCCCGAGGCCCAGCGCCAGCACCACCACGATGCCGAGGATGCCCCAGTACTGGGCGCCGCCCCAGGCGATGGCCAGCGAGAACGCCATCGGCGCCAGGAAGCTCGCCGCCCGGCCGGTGGTGGCGTACAGCCCGAAGGCCTCGGCCTCGCGACCCGCGTCCGTCAGGCGCGCCAGGAGCCCGCGGCTGGCGGACTGGGTGGGGCCGACGCACGACGACAGCACCAGGCCGGCCACCCAGAACGCCGTCTGCCCCTGGTCGTGCAGCACGAACACCGCGACGGCCGCGAGCACCAGCACGACGAGGGACACCGTGATCACGCGCCGCGGCCCGAACCGGTCGTCCAACCAGCCGGCGCCGATCGTGCTGATCCCGGCCACCACGTTCGCGGCGATGGCGAACACGATCACCTGCGAGGACGTGAACCCGAACGTGCCGGAGGCGAGCACGGCACCGAACGTGAACACCCCCGCCAGCCCGTCCCGGTACACCGCGCTGGCCACCAGGTACCCCAGCGTCGACCGGCGGGTGCGCCACAGGTGCGCGACGTCGTGACCGAGCTTGCGGTACGCGCCGAGCGCGCCGATCGCGCGCGGGTCGGGGCGGGCGTGCTCCGGCACGGCGACCAGCACGGGGACGGCGAACACCGCCATCCAGACGGCGGACACCGCGACCGCCGCGCGGATGTTCCAGCCGTCGGCCGACGTCACGCCGAACCAGCCGACGTCGGGGTTGATGAACCCCACGAACAGCACGATCAGCAGCACGATCCCGCCGACGTACCCCGAGCCCCAGCCGATGCCGCTGACCCGGCCCACCGTGGCGGGCGTGGTGATCTGCAGCAGCAGCGCGTTGTACGCCACCGACGCCAGCTCGAAGAACACGTTCCCGGCCGCCAGCAGCACCACGCCGAGCAGCACGGCGTGGGACCGGGCGCCGTCGTGCGGGTGCACCAGCACCATGGCCGCCATCGCGGCCACCGTCACCGCCGTGTTCGCGCCGAGCCACACCTTGCGCCGGCCGGACGCGTCCGAGAGCGCGCCGAGCGCCGGCGCGAGCAGCGCCACCAGGATGCCCGCGACGGTCAGCCCCCAGCCCAGCCACTGCGAGTGCAGCGCCGTGGTGGCGGTGACGTCGGCCCCCGGCTCGACGAACACCTTCGAGGTCAGCCAGACGGTGAACACGAACGTGGTCACCACGGCGTTGAACGCCGCCGACCCCCAGTCCCAGGCAGCCCAGGCGAGCACCCGGCCGGTGGTCAGGCGCGGGGCACGGGCGGGCGGCGTGGAGGTCCGGCCGGGGCCGAGATCGTCGTCGATCACGGCCGGCTGCAGTCGTCGGTCACGGCCGGATGGTACGGCGGCACGACGACCACCGCCCCGCGGCCGCGCAGGCGCGCGGGTGAACACTGCACGAACGCTCACCGGAGGCCGCCGGAGCGGACCATCGAGGGGAGCCGCGAGGCCTCTCCGGCGGCTGCACCGGCTGCGGCGCGCGCCACCGTTGAACGGCCGTCCCCGGGCGCCCAGACTCGCACCATGACATCTCCCCGCCGACGGCCGGCCGGCCGTCGTCTGCTCGCGAGCCTGGCCCCGGCTGCTCTCGCGATCGCCCTGGCCGGGTGCAGCGGCGGCACCACGCCGGGATCAGCCGGCCCCACCGGCACCGCACCGGGAACGCCGGCCGGCAGCGGCAGCAGCAGCACGCCCGTCCCGAGCAGCGCGACCGGCGGCAGGGCACCGTCGACCCCGACCGCCTCGACGACAGCGGCGTCGGGTACCGGGTCGGCCCCCGGCGGCTGCACGTCCGCGCACCTGTCGGCGTCGCTGGTGCCGGGTGGTGCCGCGGCGGGCAGCACCATGCCCGTGCTGGTGCTGACCAACACCGGCAGCGACACCTGCACCCTGCAGGGCTGGCCGGGCGTCTCGTTCGTCGGCGGCGGCAACGGCACCCAGCTCGGTGCCGCGGCGGACCGCGACGACACCGGCTCGCACACCCTCGTCACCCTGGCGCCCGGCGCGGCCGCGCACGTCCCGATGCGGATCGCCAACGCGCAGAACTACGACGCCGCGGCGTGCAACCCCGTACCGGCGGACGGGCTGCGCGTCTACCCGCCGGGCCAGAAGGACGCGCTGTTCGTCTCGGCCAGCGGCCTGACGGCGTGCCGGTCCGACGTGCAGCACCTCATCTCGGTCCAGGCGGTGCAGCCGGGCGCCTCCTGAACGAGGTGAGGGTGGGGGCGCACGTGGCGCACCCACCCTCACCTGGCCCTCAGCGACCCTCGTCGGCCACCCGCGTCAGCTGCCCATGTCAGCTGCCCAGCCGCGCCTGCGCGTCGATCGCGGCCTGGATCGCCGCGTCCAGCCGGGACTGCGCCGCGCCGTACGCCGCGAAGTCGTTCGCCGCGAGCGCCGCCTGACCGTCCTTCATCGCCTGGCTGGCCGCCTGCAGCGCCGACTGCAGGTCGGCGCGCGCCGTGGCGTCCCCACCGGTGGAGGAGCCGCTCGGCGACGGCGTCGGGCTGGTGCTCGGCGTCGGCGTGCCGGACGGAGCCGGCGACGGGGTGCCGCTGGGGCTCGGCGACGGGCTCGGCGTCCCACCGGACCCGGCGTCACCGGCCTGGGCGCCGGAGTTGCCGCCGAACACCTGGTTCAGCGCCTCGTCCAGCGTCTCGGCGAACCCGATCTTGTTGCCGAACGACACCAGCACGCGCTGCAGCAGCGGGAACGTGGTGCCGCTCGACGCCTGCACGTACACGGGCTGCACGTAGAGCAGTCCCCCGCCCACCGGCAGCGTCAGCAGGTTGCCGCGCAGCACCGACGAGTCGCCGCGGCCCAGGATGTTCAGCTCGTTCGACACGGTGGCGTCCGCCGTGAAGGCCGAGTTGGCCTGTCCCGGTCCGGGCACCGTCGAGTCGCGCGGCAGCGTCAGCAGCCGCAACGTGCCGTAGTCCGGCGACGGTTTGCCGGCGACGTTGCCCGCCTCGGCGTCCGCCGCCAGGTATCCCGTCAGCACCTCACGCGCGGTGGAGCCGGCCGGGATGAACGTCGACATCAGCGAGAAGTTCGCCGACTTCTGGTCCGGCATCTGCAGGGTCAGGTAGTACGGCGGCTGGTCGACCTTCTCGGTGGTGGTGGTCGGGTCCAGCGGGTTGGCCCAGAAGTCGTTGCCGGAGAAGAACTGCCCGGCGTCCGTCACGTGGTACTTGGCCAGCAGCGTGCGCTGCACCTTGAACAGGTCCTCCGGGTACCGGATGTGGCTCATCAGCGCACCGCTGATGTCCGACATCGGCTTGACCGACGTGGGGAACACCTTCGACCACGCCTTGAGCACCGGGTCCTGCGTGTCCCAGGTGTACAGGTCCACCGACCCGTCGTACGCGTCGACCGTCGCCTTCACCGAGTTGCGGATGTAGTTCACCGTCTTCGGCTGCAGCGCCTGCACGTTGGAGCTGGTCTGGGTGACCGAGTCGGTGGTCGCGTCCGAGAGCGACTGGCTGGCGCTGTACGGGTACTGGTCCGAGGTGGTGTAGCCGTCGATGATCCACTTCACGCGGCCGTCGATCACCGCCGGGTACACCCGGCCGTCCAGCTCGAGGTAGGGCGCCACCTTGGCCACCCGGTCCCGCGGGTTGCGGTCGTAGAGGATCTGCGACTGCGGGGTGACGCGGTTGGAGAACAGGATCTGCTCGTCCCCGAACTTGATCGAGTACATGATCTTGTTCCACAGGTTGCCGATGCTCGGCCCCGCGGAGACCGTCTGCGTCGGGAACCGCGTGTTCAGCGAGCCGGAGCCACCCGTGTCGTCCGGGTAGTCGAACTCCCACCCTGTGGAGCCGTCGGGACCGCCGACGATCGAGTACGGCGGGGACGTCTCGCCGAAGTAGATGCGCGGCTCGTAGGTGCCGATGTCACCGCTGGACGGGATGCCGCCCTCCCAGAACGCCGGCTGACCGTTGGCGCCACGCGTGTTGCCGTAGGCCGCCACCACGCCGTACCCGTGGGTGTACACGGTGGTGTTGTTCACCCAGTTCCGCTGCGAGTCGCTCAGCCCGTTGAGGTCGAGCTCGCGGACGGCGATCACGGTGTCACGGCTCTGACCGTTGACCGTGTACCGGTCCACCGACAGCGTCTGCGGGAAGTCGTAGAACCCGCGGATCTGCTGCAGCTGCTTGAACGACGGCGACACCAGCTGCGGGTCGAGCAGGCGGATCGAGTTGGTCGTCTCGGCGTCGGAGCGCAGCGCACCGGCCTCCGCGGTCACCTTCGCCGGATACTCGCTCGTCTTGACGTCCCTCAGCCCGTACGCCTGCCGCGTCGAGTCGATGTTGCGCTGGATGTACTCCTTCTCGGCGTCCTGCTGGTTGGGCTGCACCTGGAAGCGCTGCACGATCGCCGGGTAGATGCCGCCGACGACGATGGCGGACAGCAGCATCAGCGCGACGCCGATGCCCGGCAGCCGCCAGTTGCCGGTGATCGCCGAGTAGACGAACGCCGCGGCGACGACGAGGGCGGCGACGGTGAGGATCGCCTTGGACGGCATCACCGCGTGCACGTCGGTGAAGGTCGCGCCGGCGAACTTCTGCCCGGCGCTGTTCTTCATCAGCAGCGAGTACCGGTCCAGCCAGTAGCTCGCGGCGATCAGCACCAGCAGCACCGCGGCCAGCACCGACAGGTGCACACGCGCGGCGCGGGTGGTCCGGTTGCCCTTCGCGGCGGGGCCCAGCCGCAGGCCGCCGTACAGGTAGTGGGTCGCCAGCGCGCCGATGCCGGACAGGATCACCACGGCCATCAGGAACGACACCGTGAACCGCAGCACCGGCAGCGTGAACATGTAGAAGCCGAGGTCCAGGTGGAACTGCGGGTCGGTGGTGCCGACGCGCTGCGCGTGCATCGCCAGCTGCACCGTGTCCCAGCGCTGCGCCGCGGCACCGCCGGCGAACAGCCCCAGCAGCACCGGTCCGACCAGCATCACCAGCCGGCGCAGCGGCTCGATCGCCTCGCGGTACTGGTCGAGGCTCGTCTGCTCGGGCGTCGACGGTGCGTACACCGGACGCGAGTGGTACGCGAACCGCAGGCTGCCTGCCACCGCGACGGCCATCACGGCGAACCCCACGACGAACAGCACGCCCCGGGTGCCCCACTCGGTCCACAGCACCTGCAGGTAGCCGAGCTGGTTGAACCACAGCGCCTCGGTCCACACGTGCGACAGGATCACGACGACGATCGCGATGCCGGCCAGGATGGCGATGGTCGGCAGCAGGGGCCCGCGTCGACGCCGGGCGGGACGGGGGCGGGGGCGGGGCGGTGAGGCGAACATCCGGCGGTGGTCCTCGTCGTGTGAGCGGTCCGGCCTCCTGGCCGGGTGGCCCACGAAGGGGCCAGCCGGTGAACGCGCCGGTCGGGGCCCAGGTTCCCACACCGATGCGACGATGAGGCCATGGCGGACGCACTCCAGGCAGCGGGCGACGCGCCCGACGGGACACCGGCCCCGAGCGGCGCTCCCGAAAGCGGCGCACCGGCAGGAGGCGACGACGTCACGACGAGCGGCGCAGGCTCCGTCGCGGCCCGCACCGCGCTGACCGCCGCGGTCCGGGAGATCGAGCTGCACGTCGCCCGCGCGGGCTGGGACGCACCCGTCCGGGTGTTCGCCCTGGTGCGCACCCAGCAGGCGCTGACCACCGAACCGACGCTCGCCGACCAGCTCGAGCCGGAGGTGCTCGCCGCCGCCCGCACCAACCCCTGGCACCTGACCTCCGTCGAGCAGGAGGGCCTGCCGGCCGCGGAGGACGTCGAGCAGCTGCTGGGCCAGCTGTCCTGGCCGTCGACGGTGGACGGTGCGGCGCTCACGGTGGAGCGCGTGGTGCTCCCGCCGGCCGCCGAGGCGCAGCTGCCGGCCGACCCGGACGCGGCGGTCGCCTACCTGATGGGCCACCCGGACCGGCAGGACGTGCGGATCGCCGTCGGCGTGCTGCGCGACGGTGCCGCGTGGTGCGCCGTCCGCACCCGCGCGCACGACTCCGACGACCAGGTGGGCGGCGGTCCCGACGTGGTCCCCGGCCTGGTCGCGGCGCTGCGCTCGACGCTCGACTGACGCGTCAGCGCGTGCAGGTGGGCAACGAGCCGCCCGCACCCTTGCCGATCGCGGTCATCGCCGCCACCGCGTCGGACAGCGTCGCCACCTTGACCACGTGCAGGCCGGCGGGGACGTGACCCACCACCTCGTCGCAGTTCGACGCCGGTGCCAGGAACCAGTCGGCACCGTCGCGCCGGGCGCCCACCAGCTTCTGCCGGATGCCGCCGATCGGCCCGACCTCCCCGGTGACGTCCATCGTCCCGGTGCCGGCGATCTTGGCGCCGTTCGCCTCGTCGGCCGGGGTGAGCTTGTCGACGATGCCGAGGGCGAACATCGTCCCCGCGCTCGGGCCGCCGATCCCGTCGATGCTGATGTCCACCTTCACGGGGAACGTGAACGTCGGGTCGATCATCACCCCGATCAGCGCGCGGCCGTCGGGGCGCTTCGACGTCACGATCGGTACCTGCTGGTCGGCACCGTCGCGCCGCACCGTCAGCGTGACCGTGCTCCCGGGTGTCACGGCCTCGAGCTTGCGCACCAGCGTCTGGTAGTCCGGCAGCGTCGTGCCGTCCAGCTGCTCCAGCACGTCCCCCTTGTGCAGCTTGGTCGCGGCGTCGGTGCCGTCCTGCGTGCCGGCGACGGTCAGCGTCGCCGGGACGGTGTAGCCCAGCTGCGTCAGCGCCGCGACCGTCGCGTTCTCCTGCGAGCTGGTCATCTCCTGGGAGTTCGCCGCGTCGATCTGCTGCTGCGTCTGGCCCTTGGGGACCACCGCCTCGGCCGGGTCGACGACGGACGTCGGGTCGAACCAGCCGCGCAGCACTCCTGACAGAGACGACGGGTACCCCGGCCCCCCGGTCCCGGACACGGTGGTCAGCCGCAGCTGTCCGGTGGACGGGTACGTCTGGGCGCCGGAGATCCGGATCAGCGGCGTGCCGTTCTGGGAGCCCAGCACGTCGCGCGTCGGTCCCGGGCTGGTCACGGCGTACGGGACCGGGATCACCACGGCGACGGCGATCAGCACGGCCGTCAGCAGCATGCCGCCGGACAGCAGCACGGAGCGCGGGTCGACGGGTCGGCGCGGCTCGACGGCCGCCGCCGCACCCTCGTCGGGCGCCGGCGCGATCTCGTCGGGACGGGGCTCGGGGCTGGCGAACACCCGCCGATCATCGCGCACGCGTCTGGGACCGCGCGTACCGACCGGCGCCGCCGCCCGACCGCGGGACGCGCACCGGTGACGCGGCGCTGCGCCGTGAGCGAACCCGCTGCTCCAGGCGGTGCCGGCCCTCGTTCGGCCGCGACGGCGGCGGTTACCGTGGAGCCGCGATCCCACGACGGCAGCCGCACCGACCGCGACCGGCGGACGCAGGTGCGTGCGACGCGTCGGCCGCCGACCGTCCAGGAGGACCCATGAGCCCGCAGACGCCGGACCCGGCCGTGCCGGGTGAGCAGCCCGACTGGGAGCAGGTGCTCCGCTCGATGCTGGGCCCGGCCGCCGACGAGGCGATCGCCCAGCTGCGCGCGGCGGGCATCGACCCCGCCGCGATGGCCTCGGGGTCGGGCCTGCCGCAGGACCCCGCCGCCCTGCAGCAGGTGTTCAGCCAGGTGCAGCGGATGTTCGCCGAGTCCGGTGACGAGCCGGTCAACTGGTCGATGGCCCACGAGCTGGCCCGCCAGCAGGCCTCCCTGGGCGGCGACCCGTCCGTCAGCCGCGCCGAGACCGACCAGGTGGCACAGGCGTTCTCGGTGGCCGAGCTGTGGCTCGACGCCGCCACCGACCTGCCGCCCACCGGGGCGACGGGCCGCGCGTGGAGCCGCGCCGAGTGGGTCGAGGCGACGCTGCCGACGTGGCGCACCCTGACCGAACCCGTCGCGTCGTCCCTGTCCACCGCCCTGGTGCAGGCGCTCGGCTCGTCGCTGCCGGAGGGTTTCGCCGAGGAGCTCGGGGCGCCCGGCGGACCCGGCGGGGCGTTCGGCGGCCTGCCTCCGGGCGCGCTGAGCGGCCTGCTGGGCGACGGCACCGGTGGGCCGATCGACATGGGTCAGCTGCTGCGGCGCCTCGGGTCGGCGGTGTTCGGCCTCCAGGTCGGGCAGGCCTCCGGCACCCTGTCCCGCGAGGTGTTCGGCGCCACGGACATCGGCCTCCCCCTGCTCGAGCAGCCCGTCCCGGTGCTGGTGCCGCACAACGTGGCGGAGTTCGGTGAGGGCCTGGAGGTGCCGGCCGACGAGGTGCGCCTGTTCCTCGCGCTGCGCGAGGCGGCGGCGACGCGCCTGTTCACGCACGTCCCCTGGCTGCGCGCGCACCTGTTCGGCCTGGTCGAGGCCTATGCACGCGGCATCGCCATCGACGCCGACGAGCTCGGCGAGGCGGTCCGTTCGGTGGACCCGACCGACCCGCAGGCGCTGCAGGAGGCGCTGACCGGCGGCATCTTCGTCCCGCAGAACACCCCCGAGCAGGCCGCGGCCCTCGAGCGCCTCGAGACCTCACTGGCGCTGGTCGAGGGCTGGGTGGACGAGGTGACGGCCCAGGCCGCCCTCCCCCACCTGCCGCACGCGGTCCCGCTGCGCGAGATGCTGCGCCGCCGACGCGCGTCCGGCGGACCCGCCGAGCAGACGTTCGCCAGCCTCGTCGGCCTCGAGCTGCGCCCCCGACGGCTGCGCGACGCCGCCACCCTGTGGGCGGCCATCGACGCCGAGCGCGGCCAGTCCGGGCGCGACGCCGTCTGGCAGCACCCCGACCTGATGCCCACCACGGCGGACCTGGACGACCCGTCCGGCTACGCCGCCCGGCGGCAGGCCGCGATCGACGAGGGCGCCGAGCTGGACCGCGCGCTGGCCGAGATCCTGGGTGAGGAGCCGCCGAAGGACGCCGAGCAGGGCTGACCGGCTCGCACGGCGTCACCGAGCGGGCGGCAGCACTGGCTGGGCGGCGCGCCGTCAGGACGTCCGCCGGGTCGGCGGCCCCAGCTCAGGCCCGTCGACCGTCCTCCTCGACGTCGTCGTCCACCCCGTCCGGCCCGTCGTCCGGCGCATCGTCGTCCGACCACGGCCCCGACGGCGAGGGCACGGCCGCGGGCCGCACACCCTCCCGGTCCACGGCGTGCGCGTACCCCTCGAGGAAGCCGCGCGCCCGCTCGGTGTGCGGGTAGTGCTCCAGCTCGGCCCAGAACTCGGGACCGTGCCCGGGGTGCAGCAGGTGCGTCAGCTCGTGCAGCAGCACGTAGTCCGTCACCCACCGCGGCATGCCGCGGATGCGGTCCGAGATGCGGATCGTGCCGTCCGTCGGCGTGCACGACCCCCAGCGGCGCCCCTGCTGGGTGGACCACCGGACCGACGACGGCACCGCGCGGCCGCCCAGGTACCGCGCCGACAGGTCCGCCGCGCGGGACAGGAGCTCGTCGTCGGACGGTCGGCGCCGCTTCTCCTGCGCCGCCAGGCGTGCCACCATCCGGCCCACCCACTCGGCCTCCTGCGCCCGGGTGAACCTGGCCGGGATGGCGACGATGGTGCGGCCGTCCTCCCGCCACGCCGTCACCGTCCGGGCACGGCGGCGCGAGCGGCGGACCTCGACCGACGGGTCGTGCGCGGGCGGCACAGGCGGCACCGTAGCGCGGCGCGGCGACAGCACGGCAGATCCCCGGTGCGACAGGCTGCCGCGCAGGCTCCGCACGCACGGAGCGCCTGGCCACTACTGTGAGCGCGGGCGCGCCGGCACGGCGCCGACCCTGTCGCCGGCCGGCATGCTCCGGTCGGGCGAACCACACCGAGGAGGGACCTGAATGGCCGAGACGTACGCGGGTGAGTTCTACTGCGTGAAGTGCAAGGAGAAGCGGCAGGCGGAGGGCGACGTCGTCGTCTCCGAGTCCGGTCGCAAGATGGCCAAGGCCATCTGCCCGGTCTGCGGCACCAAGCTGAACCGGATCCTGGGCAAGGCCTGACCCTCACGTCCCGAGCGAAGGGCACCGTCACCACCGGGTGACGGTGCCCTTCGTCGTCCCCGGCCCTTCGTCGTCCCCGGCCCTTCGTCGTCCCCCTGCGTCCCCGGCCCTGCGGACGGCCGTCGGCCCCTGTGGACGGTCCGCGGTCCGGTGCCGGCCCCGCCTGGCACAGTGGCCGCCCGACGGCGGACGAGGAGGGACCATGAGGCTGCGGCCCGGGCTGCGCGTGCTGACCCGCACGGACGGTGAGGTCCAGGTCGGCACCGACCCCCGGTGGGCGGTTCGCCTCGACGGGTTGACCGAGCGGGAGACCGCGGCGGTGCTGGCGCTCGGCGCCGGTGCCGACTCCGACCAGCTGGCCGCCGGCACCGGAGCGCGGCTCGCCCAGCTCGCCACGCTGCTGCGCGACGCCGGCCTGGCGGCGCCGGACCGCCGCTCGCCCGCCGTCCTCGGCCCCGCCGCAGCCGACGCGACCGTGTGCGGGCTGCTGCGACCGGACGGCGACGGCGCCCGGGTGGTCGACGCGAGGCGGACCGCCGTCGTCGGCGTGGTGGGGCTGGGGCCGATCGGTCTGGCGACGGCAGGGACGCTGGCCGCCGCCGGGGTCGGCACCGTCCTGGTCGACGACGCGAGCCCGGTGCGCTCGGTGGACGTCGGCGTGTGCGGCTACCGGTGGTCCGACGTCGGGTCGGTGCGGGAGCGGGCCGCGGCCCGCGTGCTGCGGGACATCGCACCGGACGTCCGCACCGACTCCTCCGCCGAGCCGGACGTGGTTGTCCTGGTCGAGCACGGCGCCGCGGATCCCGCCCGCAGCGAGCTGCTGCTCGGCACGGGCACGGTGCACCTGCCCGTGCTGGTGCGCGAGGCGGACGCCGTCGTCGGGCCCCTCGTCGTGCCGGGTACCGGACCGTGCCTCCGGTGCCTGGACCTGCACCGCGCCGACGCCGACCCCTGCTGGCCGCGGATCGTCGCCCAGCTGGTCGGTGCACCGCCCGCCGCCGAGGTCGGTGCGATGGCCGCCGTCTGCGCCGGGCTCGCCGCCGCCGCGGTGCTCCGGGCGGTCGACGACCCGCCGGCACGCACGCGGCTGCGGATCGGCACGACGTTCGAGGTCGGCCTCCCGGACGTCCTGCCCCGGACACGCACGTGGGAGGTGCACCCGGACTGCGGGTGCACCTCCCACGGTGCTGCTGCCGTCGCCGGCTGAGCGCCCCCTGCGCGCCCAGCCATCCCGTCCGCGAGGAGCCGGATACGAGGCCGGCACGCGGAGCCGGGGTCAGGCTGCCGGCTTCGCCTCCTTGCGCGGACGGCCGCGCCCGCGCTTGACGGCGACGACCTGCCCGGCGACGAAGACCTCGCCGCCCCAGACGCCCCACGGCTCGGCGCGTTCGATCGCACCGGCGAGGCAGCCGTCCAGCAGCGGGCAGGTCCGGCAGAGCGCCTTGGCGCGCTCCACCTCCGCCGTCCGCTCGGCGAACCACAGCTCCGGGTCGTTCGAGCGGCAGGGGATCAGCTCGGCGACGAGCTGGTCGAGGGTGTCGGGCGCGGTTGCGCCAGGCGGCCACGGGCCGGAACCCCCGTTGTTCACGGTGTCGAGCAGCGTGGTGAGCCGCACGATGTCCTCCTACGTCCTTGCTGGTGAGCGTTGTGCTGCGACGGTGCGGACCTGCGCCGTGCGCTCACCGGACGTCCGGAGAGACGAGAAAGGCCGCGGGTCCGAGTTCCGGACTCCGCGGCCTGTGCCGACCTCACGGTCGGATCAGGTCATACGAGTCCCGGGACGGGGATCGGTGGTGGCGCCACGGACGACGCCGACGTACGTCGAGAGGCCGGCGGGCACAGTGCGCCCCTGGAACGTGCGGGACGTGGCCGCGGGGATGCGCACGCGCAGGCGCTCGCAACGCTCGGATGCATCGAGCATCAGCTTCATCAGTGGCCACCTCCTCCCACGATCCGGGCTGCGACCTGCACGGTCGCGCCCTCCGACAAGGACCCGTTCACCTTAGGGGGGCCTTCGTGGACGTCACAACCCTTTTTCCGGGCTTCGTGCCAGACATTGTCGAAGGGGCCGCCGAGGGGTCGACGGCCACACCCTCGGCGAGGGCGTCCGCGATCACGGCGAGCACGTCCCGGCCGTAGCGCACCAGCTGGTTCTGACCGAAGCCGGGGATGCGGGTCAGTGCCTCGGGGCTGGCCGGGCGGTGCCGCGCCAGCTCCGCCAGGACGCGGTCGGTCAGCACCTTCGACGGCTCCTTGCCGTCCGCCGCCGCCCGGTCGGCACGCCAGCGCTGGAGCCGTGCGAGGGCACGGGCCGCTGCGGGATCCTCGTCGGACGCCGTGCCGTCCGAGGCCCCGGCCTCGCGACCCGCGGGCCAGAGGGCGTCGAGGAACTGCGAGCGGGTGCGGCTCGCCCGCGACCCCGGGGTGCGGGCCTTGGCCCAGGACAGCTCGAGACGGTCCCGGGCGCGGGTCACCCCGACGTACAGCAGCCGGCGCTCCTCCTCGCGAGCCGCGTCCGTCTCCGCCAAGGAGATCGGCAGCAGCCCCTCGCTGAGCCCGACGAGGAACACGACGTCCCACTCCAGACCCTTCGCCGCGTGCAGGGACGCCAGCGTCACGCCGTCGGTGGTCGGCGCCTGCTGGGCCGCCGCACGCTCGTCGAGCTCGGCCACGAGGTCCGCGAGGGTCGCCGGCCTGCCCTCGGCCGCGGCCGCCACCTCGTCGGCCAGCCCGACGAGCGCCTGCATCGCGTCCCACCGCTCGCGGACCTGACCGCGCTCGGCCGGTGGTGACGGCGCCCACCCGGAGGAGAGCAGCACGTCGCGCACCAGCTGCGGCATCCGCTCGTCCGCGTCGGCCGACCGCGCCGCGCCGCGCAGCAGCAGCACCGCCTGCCGCACGTCCTGCCGGGAGAAGAACCGGTCGCCGCCGCGCAGCTGGTAGCCGATGCCCAGCCGGGACAGCGAGTCCTCGAAGGCCTCCGACTGCACGTTGGTCCGGAACAGGACCGCCATGCGGGACGCCGGCGTACCGGCCGCCACCAGGCGGGCGACCCGTTGCGCGACGCCGGCCGCCTCCGCCTCGTCGTCCGCGTACGTCGTCCACTGCACCGCGGGACCGTCAGGACGCTGCGCGACCAGGTGCAGCGGGGCGTGACCGGGTCGCTTCGGAGCGGAGGCCAGCACGGCGTTGGCCAGCCGTACCACCTGCGGTGTGGAGCGGTAGTCCCGGACCAGGTCGATCTGCGTGGTCCCCGGGTGCGCCTGGGCGAACTCGAGCAGGTGCCGCGGGCTCGCCCCGGCGAAGGAGTAGATCGTCTGGCTCGGGTCGCCGACCACGCACACGTCGTGCCGACCACCGAGCCACTGGTCCAGCAGGTACTGCTGCAGCGGGCTGACGTCCTGGTACTCGTCGACCACGAAGTGCCGGTACTGGGCGCGCACCTGCTCGGCGACCTCGCCACGCTGGGCCAGCATGGCGGCGGTGAGCAGCAGCACGTCCTCGAAGTCGATGACGCCCCGTGCCTCCTTGGCGTCCTCGTAGGCGGACATCAGGCGGGGCACGTCCTGCTGGTCGACCCCGCCGGGGGCCGGCCTCCGGGCGGCACGCGCCGCGGCGACGTAGTCGTCGGACGGGACCAGGCTGACCTTCGCCCACTCGATCTCCGCGGCGAGGTCACGGATCGCGAGCCGGTCGACGCCCTCGAGCTCGGCCCGGCGGGCCGCGTCCGCCACCACGGGCGCCTTCTGCTCGAGCAGCCGGGGCGGGGCACCCCCCACCACGCGGGGCCAGAAGAAGCCGAGCTGCCGCAGCGCCGCCGCGTGGAACGTACGCGCCTGCACGCCGCCGGCGCCGAGGGCGCGCAGCCGCAGCCGCATCTCCCCCGCTGCGCGCGCGGTGAACGTCACGGCGAGCACCCCGGCCGGCCGGTACTGCCCGGTGCGCACGCCGTAGGCGATGCGGTGCGTGATCGCCCTGGTCTTGCCCGTGCCGGCGCCCGCGAGCACGCACACCGGCCCCGTCAGGGCGGTGGCGACGGCACGCTGCTCGGGGTCGAGCGCGGCCAGCAGGTCGTCGGCGGACATCGGGCACATCCTCCCAGCCGGCACCGACACGGTGGCGGCCGACCGGTGGACGGCGGGAACACGGCACCGTGGTGCGGCGTTGCGCCCGAGGGCCGGCAGAGCGACCGCGGCACAGCGACCACGATCGGCGGCTGCACGGACCACCATGCAGCACGAGACGCAGCACGACGAACCGACGAGGACCCAGAGGACCCATGAGCGACACCCGGACGTCCGAGATCCCGCAGCAGCCGCTGACCATGTACACCACCACGTGGTGCGGGTACTGCCGCCGGCTCAAGAGCCAGCTCGACGCCGCCGGGATCGACTACTCCGAGGTGGACGTCGAGCAGGTGCCGGACGCCGCCGCCTTCGTCGAGTCGGTCAACGAGGGCAACCGGACGGTGCCGACCGTCGTCTTCCCCGACGGCTCCGCCGCCACCAACCCGTCGCTGGCCCAGGTGCGGGAGCGGCTGGGCGTCTGACGACCGGGGCGGCCCTCAGTCCGAGGTCGGCACCGGGCCGCCGTACCAGTCCTCGATCAGGGCGTGCGCGATGGACGCCGGGCTGGGCAGCACCAGGTCACCGGTGGCGACGGCGGCCGCGAGCTCGTCGCGGCTGAACCAGCGGGCCTCGGTGAGCTCGACCCCGTCGACCACCACGTCGGTGCTCAGGGCGCGGGCGCGGAAGCCCAGCATCAGCGACGCGGGGAACGGCCACGGCTGGCTGCCGACGTACGCGACGTCGCCCACCAGGACGGTCGTCTCCTCCGCCACCTCGCGACGGACCGCGTGCTCGATCGACTCGCCCGCCTCGACGAAGCCCGCGAGCGTGGAGAACCGGTGCGGTGCCCAGGCGGCGGCGTGACCGAGGAGCAGCCGGTCCGAGTCGTCCACCACCGCCATGATCACGGCGGGGTCCGTGCGCGGGTAGTGCTCCGAGCCGTCGACCGTGCACCGGCGGGTCCAGCCGGCTGCCGTGCTCGTCGTCGGCGCCCCGCAGCGCGGGCAGCGCGGGTGCCGGGCGTGCCACGCGTCGAGCGCGACGGCGGTGGTCGCCAGGCCGGCGTCGGCGTCGGACAGCTCGGCACCGATCGCGCGCAGGGCGACCCAGCGCAAGCCCGGGAGGGGCTCGGGCACGGGTTCGGCGTCGACGTCCGACGGGGAGGTGGGTGCCGTATGGGCGGCGGACGACGAGACCGTCGACGACGTCGAACCCGAGGACGTGGACGGCGACGACGAGGTGCCGTTCGTCAGGCCGCTGCTCGCCGCGATCGCGGCGTCCGCGGCCGCACCGCTGTCCCGGCGGGGCCGGTGCACCAGCACGTCGGAGGGTGCTCCGGACCGCGGGGCGCTGTGCTCCGGCCGGACGCGGCGGGCGAGGACGTCGCCGTCGTCGTCCCGGCCGAGGAACAGCCAGCCGCCGTCGCCGGGCTCGGCGTCCGCCGGCTCCGGGTCAGCGGGTGCGGTGCCGGGCGGTGCCGCGTCAGCCGGCTCGGCGTCGCGCGGTGCGGCGTCGGCCGCTCGGGCCACCGCCTCGGCCGTGCCGGGGTCCAGGAACGCCACCCGCACCGTGCCGCCTGCGCGACGGCCCCACCCCTCACCGACCAGGGGGTCGGCATCCCCGGAAGGCGTGCGCATCACCACCGAGCCGTCCCGGACCAGGAGCACCCGGGTGCGCCCGTCCGCCCGGGCTCGCCTGATCAGCTCCTCGTCGGCACGGGCGACCGCGGTGCGGTCGACCGAGGCGCGCGAGAGGGGCAGGTCGTCGGAGATCATGCGCCGACCGTACGCGGCGATCGGTCCGTGCCCGGGCTGCCGGCTGCGGTCCCCCGGCCCACCGCCGGGTCGCACGACCTCGCGTACCGCCGACGCCGGACACGCCGCGCCAGCCGCCCGGCACCACCACGAACCCGACCTACTCTGACCACGTGCCTCGCTCGCCCCTCGCTCTCGCAGCCCTCGCGACCGTCGCGGTCCCCGGCCTCGACGCGGTCGACGTGCGCCGACCGCTGAGCGGCGGCTCCGAGTTCGACGTGGCGATGGTGATCGACTCCGCCTCGCGCCGCTGGGTGGTGCGCTGCCCCGTCGGGGCCGCGTCCGGGGCGGCGCTCGAGGCCGAGGTCGCGCTGCTCGAGCGCCTCGGTGCGCAGGTCGACGCGGGTGCGCTGCCGTTCGACGTGCCCCGTCCGGAAGGCTTCGCGCACCTGCCGGAGGGCGGCCGCGCCTGCGTGCACCCGCTGGTCAAGGGCCGCCCGCTGCGCCTGGAGTCGCTGCGGCCCGGTCCCGGTCTCGCCGCCTCGCTGGGCCGGGCGATCGGTGCGCTGCACGAGCTGCCGACCTCGGTGGTCGAGGACGCCGGGATGCCCGTCTACGAGGCGGGGGCGTACCGGGAGCGACGGCAGGCGGAGGTCGACGAGGCGGCGCGCACGGGCAAGGTCCCCGCGAGCCTGCTGCGCCGGTGGGAGGCGAAGCTCGAGGACGTGTCGCTGTGGCGGTTCCGGCCCACGGTGGTGCACGGCGACCTGACCAGCGAGCACGTCCTGGTCGCCGACGACGACGTCAGCGGGGTCCTCGACTGGGGCGAGGCGATGGTGGCCGACCCGGCCGACGACCTCGCGTGGCTGCTGGTCGCCGCACCGCAGGACGCGGTGGACTCGATCCTCGAGGCCTACCAGCTGCGGCGCACCGAGCTGATCGACCCGCACCTCGCCGAGCGCGCGCTGCTGGCCGGTGAGCTGGCGCTGGCACGCTGGCTGCTGGTGGGCGTGCGCTCGCACGACGACGAGGTGGTGGCCGATGCGGTCGCGATGCTCCTGGACCTCGAGGAGCACCTTCGCATGCAGGAGGAGCAGGAGCAGGCCGCCGAGGCGGTCTAGGGCCGACCGGCTCGTCACACGGTGACACCGCGGAGCATCGCGGCGATCTCCTCCTCGTCCAGCAGTCGCTCCGGCCACACCGTCCGCTCCGCACCGACGTAGCAGAACGCCGCACGCACCGACTCCAGCGGCGTTCCCGTCCACCGCGACCACGCGAGCCGGTACACCGCCAGCTGCAGCTCGCGGTGCGCCCGCTCGGCCGGGTCGGTCGGCGGCGCTCCCGTCTTCCAGTCGACCACCACCACGGCGTGCGGGTCACCGGGTGCGTCCGGGTCCGGGAACACCGCGTCGATGCGGCTGCGCAGCACGTAGCCGTCCACCGACGTCTGCACGTCCACCTCGACCGCCACCGGCGTCCGGTACGCCCACGGGGAGCGCAGGAACGCCGCACGCAGCGCCGCGAGGTCGGCGTCGACCGCGACCGAGTCGTCGTCGGCACCGGGTAGCGCATCGAGGTCCACCAGCGAGGCAGCCCCGAACCAGCCCTCGACCCAGGCGTGGAAGGCCGTGCCGCGGCGGGCCTGCGGGGCCGGGGCCGACGGGACCGGGCGGCGCAGCTCGGCGGCGAAGCCGGTCGCGTCGGCGTCGAGGCGCACCAGCGCCGACGCGGACAGGTGCGACGGCAGCTCCACGGGCCCGTCCGGCTCCCGAGCGGCGGACCGCTCGGCGAGCAGCCGGTCGGCGAGCAGGTCCCAGGCAGTGCCGGCACCGTCCGGCCCGCCGGCGACCTGGGCGGCGGCGCGCACGGCGCCCGCCGCCTCCTCCAGCGCAGCGCGTCGCCGACCGTCGTCCCCGAACGGGTCGCCGGGCCACTGCGTGGTGGCCACCACGTCGTCACGCGGGTTGGCCGCGCCCACCTCGGGCGGCGCCTCCCAGCCGGCCTCCGAGACCGCCCCCGCCTCGAGCAGCTCGGCGAGGAAGGGGGACACGGCCCGTGGTCGGGTCGCGGTGCCCCACCAGGCACCCGTCAGCAGCAGGTCCGTCCGCGCACGGGTCAGCGCGACGTAGGCGAGCCGCCGCTCCTCGGCCAGCTCGTGCCGGCCGGCGTCCAGCCGGAAGTCCAGCCGCCGTCGGTCCAGGTCCTGCGGGCTCGCGGCGCCGGCGTAGCGGAAGGCGGGGAGGTCGTCCCGGTCACCTCGCAGCGGGTACGGCAGCGTGCCGAGCCCCGTCAGCCAGCCCGAGCTCGTCGGCCCGTCGGCCCCGCTCGCCAGCACGGGAAGCACACCGTCCACCAGGCCGGGCACGGCGACCACGTCCCACTCCAGCCCCTTGGCGGCGTGCACGGTGATCAGCTGGACGGCGTCCGGGTCCGGCTCGCTCACGGGCAGCTCGAGACCGTCCTCGCGCGCGTCGGCCGCCTCCAGCCAGGCGAGGAAGCCGCCGAGCGTGGGCAGCTCCGCGGAGCGGGCGAACTCGCCGGCCACCCGGGCGAACGAGTCGAGGTGCAGGCGGGCACGGGCGGGGCCGACGCCCGGTCGGGACGCCACCTCGATGTCGAGGCCGAGCAGGCGTTCCGTCTCCGCCACCAGCTCCGGGAGCGGCAGGTAGGTGTGCCGGCGGACGTCACGCAGCACGGTGGCGAGGCGCGCCAGGCGGGTCCGACCGACGTCGGTCAGCACGCGCCCGTCATGGCTGCGCCAACCCGGTGCGGGTAGGTCGTCGAGCGCGTCGACGATGCTGCGCTCGTCCACCACGTCGTGCTCGCGAGAGCCGTCGTCGGTGGACCGCGACCTGCCCGGACCGCGGGCGGCGAGCTCGCGCGCCCAGGCCGCGAGCGCGTGCAGGTCCGCGGCACCGAGCCGGGTGCGCGCCCCGGTGAGCAGCCGCATCAGCGCGTCTCCGCGCGACGGGTCGTGGGCCGCCTGCAGCGCCGCGACCAGGTCGACCACCTCGGGGGTGGAGAGCAGCCCCCCGAGGCCGACCACCTCGACCGGCAGCCCTGCCGCCCGCAGGGCGGGTGCCAGCACCTCGAACTGCGACCGCTTGCGGCACAGCACGGCGGCGCTGACGCGACGGCCGTCCTGGCTCGCGGGACGCCACCGCTCGGCGACGAACCGTGCGACCGCCGACGCCTCCTCCTCCACCGTGGCGCACATCAGCGCCGCCACGTGACCGGGCCCCGCGCCGGGCCGGGCGCCGAGCACCGGGACCTCCACGGGGTGCACGCGAGCCGCGGCGGCGGCCCGCAGCGGACCCGCCACGAGGTTCGCCGCGTCGAGGATCGCCCGGTCGTTGCGCCACGACGTGGAGAGCTGGTGCACGTCGGCCGGCCGCCGGCCGTCGTCGTCCACCACCGGGAACGAGGTCGGGAACCGTTCCAGACCGCCCGCACTGGCGCCGCGCCAGCCGTAGATGGACTGGTGCGGGTCCCCGACCGCCATCACGGGGTGGCCGTCGCCGAAGAGGGCTCGCAGCAGCTCCAGCTGGGCGTGGGACGTGTCCTGGTACTCGTCGAGCAGCACCACGCGGTACCGGTCCCGTTCGGCGCTCGCGACGGCCGGCACCTCACCGGCCAGCCTGGCGGCCAGCGCGACCTGGTCGCCGAAGTCGATGACGTCTCCGGCGCGCTTGCGGTCCCGGTAGGCGGCCACCACGTCGAGCAGCCGCAGCCGCTCCTGCAGCGAGCCGATCAGGGTGCGGAGCTCCTGCTTCAGCGGCCGCGGCGGGTCGCCGGCGGGCGTCGACGTCAGGCCGTCGACGATCCGCTCGATCCCGCGCCGGGCGTCCACCACCGTCACCAGGTGCTCGTCCAGCGCGCCGGACAGCTCGAGCACCGCGTCCACCACGGTGGACGTCGCCTTGTCCGTGTCGAGGTCGCCGGACCACGACTCGACGACGTCGGCCGCCAGCTGCCACTGCGCCGCCTCGCCCAGCAGCCGGGCGCCGGGCTCGAGGCCGAGGCGAAGGGCGTGCTCGCCGACCAGCCCCGCGGCGTAGGCGTGGTACGTCGAGACGGTCGGCCGGCTGAGGGCACCGAGGGGGTCGTCGGGGTCGTGCAGGCCGAGCAGCTCCGCACCGGGCAGCTCCAGCCGTGCCGACCGGGCGCTGCGCACCAGCGCCCGCAGCCGCCGACGGACGCGGTCCTCGAGCTCACCGGCCGCCTTCCGGGTGAAGGTGAGCCCGAGGACCTGCTCGGGCGCCACCAGGCCGTTGGCCAGCAGCCAGACGACGCGGGCTGCCATCGTCTCCGTCTTGCCGGACCCCGCCCCGGCCACGACCAGCGCCGGGCGCAACGGCGACTCGATCACCCGCTGCTGCTCCGGCGTCGGCGGTTCCTTGTTCAGCAGCGCGGCGATCTGCACCGCGGACAGCACGCTCATCCGGCCACCACCTGCTGACCCTCGTCGCGCAGCGGGCACGAGCGGCGCACCGGGCACCGGTCGCACATCGCATTGTGCGTCGCGGGGAACCGCGCGGCCGCCATCGCACCGGCCACCTCGTCGATCATCGTCCGGGCCCAGCTCGGGCCGTCCGCCTCCGGGCCTATCGGCGGCTGCACCCGCTGGGCCGCCTTCTTGCCGCTGCCCAGGTACACCAGCCGCGCGTCGGCGCTGGAGGTGCCGGGGGCCAGCTCCGCGAACGCGCCGTTCTCCACCGCCAGCTGGTAGGCGGCCAGCTGGGGGTTCGCCTCGGCCTCGGACTGCGGCGGCGGCGTACGACCCGTCTTGAGGTCGATCACCCGCACCGCACCGTCGGCAGCCCGCTCCACCCGGTCGGCCGAGCCTCGCACCAGGGCCCGCTCGGTGGTCAGGGTGAACTCCGCCTCGACCAGCAGCGGCTCCCCCGCCGTCTGCACGTAGTCGGCCAGGCGGTCCACCATCTGCTCGGCACGCCGCCGCGCCGCACGCGCCGGCCAGCCGTCACCGAGCCCCAGCTCGGACCACCGGCGGTCGAGCGCCTCCCTCAGCTCGGTCCTGGTGCCGCGGGGCAGCTCCTGCGCGATGGCGTGCACCAGCGTGCCGAGCGTCTGCTGGCCCGAGTCGGCGGGTGTGCCGCCCGCCGCCTCCAGCGCCCAGCGCAGCGTGCAACGTTGCGCCGCCTCGATGCGCGACGGCGAGACGGGAACGCGGGTGTCCTCGTCCCACAGCGGCGCGTCCGACGACGGCTCCGCGAGCCCCGCCCACTCCGCCGGGTCGGCGCCCTCGACGCCGGCGGCCGCCAGACGCGCGAGCGTGCGTGCGGCGGCCCGGTCCGGGTGCCCGTCCGCGACCGAGGCGACGAGCGACGCCCGCAGCGACGCCACCAGCCCGCGCAGGTCGAGCGGCGCCGGTGCGGTGGTGCGACGCTCGGCCCCGTCCTCCGACTCGGGCGGCTGGACCAGGTCGAGGAAGGGCGAGGGCTGCTGGTCCGTGTCCGCGACGGCCGTGACCAGCAGCCGTCGGCGCGCGCGCGAGCACGCGACCGTGAACGAGCGCAGCTCGTCCGCCAGCACCGCCGCCCGTGCCTGCACCGGGTCGCCACGACCGTCCGACGCCCCGGCACGCCCGTCGAGCAGGTCCACCAGCGCCGCGGCGCCGAGCATGCTGTCCCGCAGCCGCAGGTCGGGCCACACACCCTCCTGCACGCCGGTGACCGCCACCACGTCCCACTCGCGGCCGGCCGCGCCCGCGGGGGTCAGCACGCTGACCGCCTGGTGCCGGCCGCGCGCCGCCAGCGAGTCGACGGGCAGGTCCTGCCCCTCCAGCCACGTGACGAACGCGCCCGGCGGCGCCTGCGGGTTCCGGTCGACGAACGTCTCGGCCGCGCGGAACAGGGCCAGCACGGCATCGAGGTCCCGGTCCGCCCGCTGTCCCGAGGCGCCACCTGACAGGGCCGCCCGCCGCCACGTCTCGGCGACCCGCGCGGCGTCCCACACCGCCCACAGCACCCCCTGCGCATCCGCGCCGTCGCGCAGCGCCGCGTCGCGACCCGCGGCCAGCACGGAGGCCAGCCGCCGCAACGGGCCGGCGGCCGTCGGGGGCAGCCCCGCGGTCCTCGTCTGCTCCGCCGCGGCCTCGACCAGCAGCGCGTCGCTGCTGCGGCCGCCGCCGCCGGCCAGCTCGACGGCGCGCAGGGCGCGCCGGACCCGTCGCAGGCCCACGGCATCGAGCCCGATCAGCGGCGAGCACAGCAGCCGAGCGGCCAGCGGCGCGTCGAGCGATGCCACGCCGCAGGCGACCCCCATCGCGTCGAGCAGGGGGCGCACGGCGGGCTCGTCGCGCAGCGCGACCTGCGACCCGAGCACGCTGACCGGAACGCCGGCCGCCGCCAGCGCACGACGCAGCCGCGTGACACCGTCCCCGGACCGCGCCACCACCGCCATCCGGTCCCAGCCGAGCCCCTCCTCCAGCCGCGCGCTGCGCAGCGCGTGAGCCACCAGCGCCGCCTCCTGCGCCTCGCTCGGCAGCACCGCCACCCGCACCGAGCCGACCGGTGCCGCCGGCGGGGCGGCCGCACGTCGGTGCTGCGCGGTGCCGACCGTGCCGACCCGCTCGGCGACCCGGGCCGTCACCGCACGAAGGGCACCCCCCTGCCGCCACGCCGTCGTCAGGGCCAGCACGCGCGCGTCCAGCTCCCCCGGACCGTCACCGGCGACCGCGGCTCGGGACACCAGCGCCGGGTCCGCCCCCCGGAACGTCTGCACCGCGGCGTCGGGGTCGGCGAGCAGCAGCAGCCGGGCACCGTCCTGCGCCAGCACGCGCAGCAGCCGGGCGGTCGCGGCGGTCGACTCCTGGTGGTCGTCGACGACGACGAGACCCCACCGCGGCGGTGGCACGCGGGGCACCTCCTCCGCCCACGACTCGAGCGCGCGCACCGCCTCGTCGACGACGACGGCAGGGTCGAGCCGGGCACCGACGTCCGGGGTCGACGTGCGCAGCGCCATCACCGCGAGGTACTCCTCGTAGACCCGCGCCGCGGCGCACCACTCCGGCCGTTCGTGTCGCCTGCCGAGCGCGGCCAGCTCCTCGGGCGCCAGCCCGCGCTCCGCGGCACGCATCAGCAGGTCGCGCAGCTCGTCGCGGAACGCCCGCCGCCCGAGCGCCTCGACGGGTACGTCGGCCGGCCACCCGACCTCGGCCCCGTCGCCCTCGGCGTGGCCGGCGAGGAGCTCGGCGAGGACCAGGTCCTGCTCGGCCCCGGACACCAGCGCGGGCGGCGGCTCGCCGAGCGCCACCGCGCGTGCCCGCAGCACCGCGAACGCCACCGCGGCCGGCGTCTGCACCAGCGGACGTCCCGCGGTGTGCGGCCAGCGGGCCGCGAGCCGGTCGCGCAGGTCAGCCGCGAGCCGGCGGCTCGCCGCCAGCACCAGCACGTCGTCGGCCCGGGCCCCGCGCCGGGCCGCCTCGACCACCGCCTCCAGCGCGACGGTCGTCTTGCCGGTACCGGGCGCGCCGAGCACGAGCAGGGCACGCTCGCCGCCCGCCACCGCGTCGACCGCCGCACGCTGGGCGTCGTCGAGCGTGACCGGCCTGCCGGGACCTTCCTGCGGCACGTCGGCCAGCGTCGGCCGCGCCAGCACCGTACCCGCAGCGGACGTGCCCGATCGGCCGGCCGCCGTGCCGGACGTCCCACGGGCACCCGACCTGCCGACGTCCGCCGGTGCGCGGAGCACCGGAGGGGGTGGGCTGTCGGGCACGGCCAGATCCCACCACGTCCCACCGACATGCCGACGCACCGCCGCCGCAGCCGATCCGGGTCGGCCGCGCTGACCGGCGCCGAGCACCTCCCGCCGGCACGCTCACCCGGCTCCCACCGGGTCGCCCGGCCGTGCGCTGGCTACCATCACCGGATGAGCGCCGTCCCGCCCGTCGACGGGGACTCGGCCGCCTCCGTGCCGGCACTGCCGGCGGGCCGCGCCGCGGGTCCGCGGATGCGCCGCGACCAGCGCCGCGACCAGCTGCTGACCATCGCGCAGCAGCTGTTCGCCAGCGAGGGCTACCACCACGTGTCGATGGACGACATCGCCGACCGCGCGCTGGTCAGCAAGCCGGTGCTGTACCGGCACTTCCCGTCCAAGCTCGACCTCTACCTGGCGGTGGTGGACGCCTGCGGCGAGGACCTGCTGACCACCATGGACCGCGCCCTCGAACCGGTGCAGCACGGCCAGGCGACGGACGGTCGCGACGTCGTCGCCGCCATCGTGCGGGCGTACATCTCCTTCGTCGAGGTCGCGGGCGAGGCGTCCAGCCTGCTCTTCGAGTCCGACGTCACCCGCGACCCCGGCGTCCGGGCCCGGGTCGAGCGGGCCTCCGTCTCCACCGGGACGCGCATCGCCGAGGCATTGCAGCAGGCCGCGGGCCTCGGGCCTGCGGAGGCCGCGACCGTGTCCGCCGCCCTGGTGACGATGGCGCAGGGAGCGGCGGTGCACCGCCTGCGCCATGCCGGCACGCTGACGGCGGAGGCGACCACGGACCTCGTCTCCCGGCTGGCGTGGGGCGGTGTGGGCGGCCTGATCACGGACGTGTCGCGGCCCGCCGGGAGCACGGCGCCGACCAGGGCCGGGACGACGGACGCGGCGACCCACGGTGCCGAGCCGGCCGAGGCCGCCGACCCGGGCCCCTCTCCCGCCACCACCTAGGATCGACCGGTGGTGGCGCGTCAGCGCCCTGGGAGGCCACCCCGCCCGGTCCCACCCCGCGAGGGGGACGACGACGGGGACGACGACGGTGGGCTCCCGCACCGGACAGGAGGAGGAACGGTGGACATCACGATCGGCGTGCAGAACCTGCCCCGGGAGATCACGCTCGAGTCCGACCAGACGTCGGACGAGGTCGCCGCCGCCGTCGCCGCCGCGCTTGCCGGCAAGGCGGCGCTGGAGCTGGTGGACAGCAAGGGACGACGGGTCATCGTGCCGACCGCGAGCCTCGGGTACGTCGAGATCGGCGCGGAGTCCCGGCCGCGGGTCGGCTTCGGCACCATCTGACGTCGGCGCACGACGGCTGCGCCGACCCGCTCAGGCGGTGAGGCGCAGCCGGTTCATCCGCCGGGTGTGCTCGGCCGTCAGCTCACCGAGCACCGCGGCGCTCTCACCGGCCCGGGGCCGTGCGTTCGTCGTCGTCGGCTCCGCCTCCGCGGACTCCGCCCCGTGCCTGCTGCGCGCCGCGTGCAGCAGCCGCTCCAGCGCGGGCCGCTGCGCCAGCAGCCGCTGCACCACGCTGAGCGACTCACCGACCAGACGCCGGCCCCACAGCGCCAGCCGAGCAGCCAGCACCGTGTCCTGCGCGGACGCGGCGTCCAGCTCCGCGGCCGCCAGCTCGGCGGGCGATCCCGCACCGAGCACCTCGAGGACGAGGGTGCGCGAGCGCTCGTCCAGCCCCTCGGCGGCGAGCCGGCAGAAGTCGTCGGCGACGCCGTAGCCGACGTAGGCGGTCAGCAGTCGCTCCCACCACGACCCCGGCGCCGTCCGGGCGTCGAAGTCGTCCATCACGTGCTCGTGGCGCGCCATCGCCGCCACCGGGTCGCCACCGAGCTCGGCGATCCGGTCGAGCACCCGGTCACGCCCCTGGACGCACTCGGCGGCGCACCGGCTCAGTGCCAGGCGCTGCTCGATCGAGGGCGCCGCCTGGGAGTCGGCGGCGAGGCGGACGAACTCGGTGTGCGCCACCTGTGCGACGAGGCCCAGCAGCTCCACCGCGTCGGCGGCCTGGGTCCCGGCGTCGGCGGCCTGGGTCGCGGCGGACGCCGCGGCGGACGTCTGCGGGGCGGGGACGGCTGCGTCGGCGGTCATCCTTGGAGGGTAACGCCCGGCGCACCGGGCGGCGCCACGGAGGTCCGGTAGACTCGCGCCCGTACATCGGTTGCCCGGTCGTCTTGCATCTCGGGTCCACCCCTGCGAGGTGGCCCACCTCCCTGGCACCGGTCCGCACGGACCGGACGTCGTGCGTGAGGCGGAATTCACGATCGGCTGCCGGCCAACCCGCGTGGCGCCGCCGCCGCGTCCGGGGTGCCAGGCGACACGCCGTGGCCGCCCTGGCCGCCGCCCGCCGCCACCCTTCGCAGTGAAGAGTCCACGTGACCACCACCGATCAGCAGCCGGCTGACACCATGCTCACCGCCGCGGACGCCGTGGCGACGCCCGTCGGCGCCTACTCCCGCGCGTCCTCCTCCGTGCAGGCCGTCGACGCCTCGTTCGCCGACTTCGACATCCGCCCCGAGACCGTCGCCGCGCTCGCGTCGCACGGCATCACGCACCCGTTCCCGATCCAGGCGATGACCCTGCCGGTCGCGCTGGCCGGCCACGACATCATCGGCCAGGCGAAGACGGGCACCGGCAAGACCCTCGGCTTCGGCATCCCGCTCCTCGAGCACGTGATCGCGCCCGACGAGGACGGCTACGCCGACCTGACCGCGCCCGGCAAGCCGCAGGCGCTCGTCGTCGTCCCCACCCGCGAGCTGGCCGTCCAGGTGGCCGGCGACCTCGCGATGGCGGCCGCGACCCGCAAGGTCCGCATCGTGCAGGTGTACGGCGGCCGTGCCTACGAGCCGCAGGTCGAGGCGCTCGCCCGCGGTGCCGAGGTGGTCGTCGGCACCCCCGGCCGCATGATCGACCTGCTCACGCAGCGCAGCCTGATCCTGTCCCACGCCCGCACGGTGGTGCTGGACGAGGCCGACGAGATGCTGGACCTCGGCTTCCTCCCCGACGTCGAGCGGCTGCTCGGCGCCACCTCCGCCAGCCGCCACACCATGCTGTTCTCGGCCACCATGCCGGGCGCCGTCGTCGCGATGGCCCGCCGTTACATGAGCCAGCCGACGCACATCCGCGCCAGCGACCCGGACGACGACTCCAAGACCGTCAAGAACATCCACCAGGTCGCCTACCGCGCCCACGCGCTGGACAAGGTGGAGCTGCTCGCGCGGATCCTGCAGGCCCGCGGCCGTGGCCTGACCATCGTCTTCGCGCGGACCAAGCGGACCGCCGCCAAGGTGGCGGACGAGCTGAACGAGCGCGGCTTCGCCGCCGGCGCCATCCACGGGGACCTCGGCCAGGGTGCCCGGGAGCAGGCGCTGCGCGCCTTCCGCCACGGCAAGGTCGACGTGCTGGTCGCGACCGACGTCGCGGCCCGTGGCATCGACGTCGAGGACGTCACGCACGTCATCAACTACCAGTGCCCCGAGGACGAGAAGATCTACCTGCACCGCACCGGCCGCACCGGCCGCGCGGGGCACAAGGGCACCGCGGTGACCTTCGTCGACTGGGACGACGTGCCGCGCTGGGGCCTGATCGACAAGGCGCTCGAGCTCGGCATCCCCGAGCCGGTGGAGACCTACTCCTCCTCGGCGCACGTGCGCGAGGACCTCGACGTCCCCGAGGGCATCACCGGACGGCTGCCGAAGTCGCAGCAGACCCGCGAGGGGCTGGCGGCGGAGGTGCTCGAGGACCTGGGTGAGACCGGCAAGCACGGCGGTGCACCGAAGCACGACGGACCTCGCGGCCGCGGTGGCCGTGGCGACGGTCCTCAGGGTGGTCGCGGCGAGCGGAGCCGGCCGCGCTCCGGCGGCCGGTCCGAGGGCCGGTCCGAGGGCCGGTCGCAGGGACGGGGTGACGACGAGCGCACCCGCACGTCGGACGCCGCACCTGCCACTGAGGGCGCAGCCCCGGTGAGCGGCGAGGCGACGTCCGCCGACGAGACGCGCAAGCGTCGGTCGCGCAACCGTCGGCGCACGCGTGGCGGCCGCCCGGTCGAGGGCGCCGCGGGCGCCGCGGCGGAGGCCGGCTCCGAGGGCTGAGCCCGGAACCGCGTCCGGAACGACGAACGGGCCGTCGCTCGCACCTTCGGGTGCGGCGGCGGCCCGTCGTCCTCGGGGCTGCAGCGGGACGCGCCCGTCGGTCGGACGCAGGGTCCGGTCAGACCTGCCGGGCGAACGTGAGCACGGCGTCCGCGAGCAGCTGCGCCGCGATCGCCGCGAGCAGCAGACCGGCGATCCGGCTGACCAGCATGGTCCCCGAGTCACCGAGCACCCGGTGGATCGCGTTGGCGAACCGCATCGCCAGGTAGAGGCAGATGTGCACGCCGACCACGGCCAGCGCGATGGCGATCCAGTCGCCTGCGGTGCGCGCCTGCTGCGCGAACACCATCGTCGCGACGATCGCGCCGGGACCGGCCAGCAGCGGGGTGCCCAGCGGCACCATGGCGATGTTGCCGCGGGCGACGTCCGGGGCAGGCTCGTCGTCCATCTTGCCGGTGAGCAGCTCCATCGCCACCACCAGCAGCAGCAGACCGCCCGCCGCCTGCAGGGCGGGCAGCGAGACGTGCAGGTACGTCAGCAGCTGCTGGCCGAACAGCGCGAACCCGACGATCACGCCGAAGGCCACGAGGATCGCCTGCCGTGCCGCCCGCACCCGCTGCGCGCGGTTCATCGCGCCGGTCAGCACCAGGAAGATCGGCACGGTCCCGGGCGGGTCCATGATCACGAACAGCGTGACGAACGCCGACAGCAGCAGCTGGACGTTCAGCACGGCCCTCACGGCCGGACCACCGGCATGCTCCCCCGCTCCTCGATCGCGGCCAGCACCGCCGGGTCGGTGAGGTTCTCCCCCAGCACGTTCGGCTTGCCGGCACCGTGGTAGTCGCTCGACCCGGTGACCAGCAGCCCGAGTCGGTTCGCCAGCGCCCGCAGGCGGTCGCGCTGCGCCGGGCTGTGGTCCCGGTGGTCCACCTCGAGCGCCACCAGGCCCGCCTCGGCCAGCTCCTCGATGACGTCGTCCGCCACCACCCGGCCGCGGCCGTCGGCACCGGGGTGCGCGAACACCGGCACCCCACCGGCAGCGACGACCGCCCGTACCGCGTCGACGGCGGTCGGCGCGGCGTAGCCGACGTAGTACGGACCCCGGGCGGACAGCAGGTCGACGAAGGCGGTGGACCGGTCGGGCACGATGCCCAGCTCCACCAGCGCGTCGGCGATGTGCGGCCGGCCGACGGCCACCGCGTCCTTCGCCTGCAGCAGCACGTCGGCCCAGGTCACCGGCACGCCGCCGGCGGCGAGCCGTGCCACCATCCGCTCCGCCCGGTGCTCCCGGGAGTCCCGCGTGCGGGCCAGCACGTCGGCGAGCGCCGGCGCCGTCGGGTCCTGCAGGTAGCTGAGCAGGTGCACGCTGACACCCCCCGCGATCGCCGACACCTCGGTGCCCCGCACCAGCGCGACGCCCGCGCGCTCCGCCTCGTGCGCCGCCTCGGCCCAGCCGGTCGTCGTGTCGTGGTCCGTCAGGCCCACCACGTCCAGGCCCGCCGCCCGCGCGTCGCGGACCACCTGCGACGGAGAGCCCGTCCCGTCCGATGCCGACGAGTGCGTGTGGAGGTCGATGCGCACGTCGGACGGGGTCACGCGGACACGGTAGTGCCCGGATCCGACGCCTCCGCCCTGTCGTGGTGCCGATCGGCCGGGACGCTGCCGCTCCGCCGTCCCACAAGGGACGTTCGGACCACGCGCACCGCGCGCGATGGGGCGTGGACTGAGGACGTCACAGCGTGAGGCGCGCCGAGGTAGCCGCGCGGTGCGCCTGGCGCTCCGAGCGCGAGGCGGTGGCACCTGTGAGCATCCGCACCCCCCTGACCCTGGCGTCGATCGAACCCGACGCCGGCCTGCGAGCCGCCCTGGCGCTCGACCCGGCGGGGGTGGTGGCGACCGTCACGGACTCGGGCATCAAGGGCCGCGGCGGCGCCGGTTTCCCCACCGGTCGCAAGTGGACCCTCGCCGCCGGTGCTCCGGCGCCGGACGGCGTGCGCTACGTCGTGTGCAACGCCGACGAGGGCGAGCCGTCCACGTTCAAGGACCGCGTGCTGCTGGACGAGCTGCCGGACCTGGTGTTCGAGGGCATGACGATCGCGGCCTACGCGATCGGCGCGCACGAGGGCATCTGCTACCTGCGCGGCGAGTACGTCTACCTGCTCGACGCCCTCGAGGCGTGCCTCGCCCGACGGCGGGAGGCCGGGCTGCTCGGCGACGACGTGCTGGGCTCCGGCTTCTCCTTCGACGTGCGGGTGTTCCTCGGCGCCGGGGCGTACGTCTGCGGCGAGGAGACGGCGCTGATCGAGAGCCTCGAGGGACGTCGGGGCGAGGCGCGCAGCCGCCCGCCGTTCCCGGTGGTGCGCGGGTACAACGGGGCGCCCACCGTGGTGAACAACGTCGAGACCTTCGCCTGGACGGCGGCGATCCTCGCGCGCGGCGCGGACTGGTTCGCGGCGATCGGCACCGACCGGTCCACCGGCCCCAAGCTGCTCAGCGTGTCCGGCGACGTGCAGCACCCCGGCATCTACGAGTTCCCGCTCGGCGTGCCGATCGCCACCGTCCTGGAGGCGGCTGGTGGTGCGGACGCCAAGGCGGTGATCGTCGGCGGCGCGGCCGGCACGTGCGTGCCGCGTCGTGACTTCGGCCGGGCGATCAGCTACGAGGACGTGTCCACCGGCGGCGCCGTCATCGTCCTCGGGCCCTGGCGGGACCTGCTCGAGGTGGCCGAGAACCTGCAGTGGTTCTTCGTCAACGAGTCGTGCGGCCAGTGCACCCCGTGCCGGGTCGGCAGCCTGAAGCTGCTCGAGGGCATCCGTCGGCTGCGCCGTGGCGAGTGCACGCGGCAGGAGCTGGCCGACCTGGTCAGCCTGGGCGGCACCATGCAGATCGCGTCCAAGTGCGGGCTGGGGCAGGCCGCACCGAACGTGTTCCTGTCCCTGGTCAGAAGCCTGGAGCAGGAGATGCTCAGCCACATCCCGGCCGGCGCACGGTGAGGGGACGACGATGACCACCACCACGACACCCGGCACCGCGACGAGCACGGACACCGTGCGGGTCGTCGTCGACGGTGTCCCCGTCGACGTCCCCGTCGGCTCGTCGATCCTCGACGCCGCCCACCTCGCGGGCCGCCGCATCCCCACCCTGTGCCACCACCCGGACCTGCCGGACGTCGGCATCTGCCGGGTCTGCCTCGTCGAGGTGGTCGGCCAGCGCGCCCTGCAGGCGTCGTGCGCGTACCCGATCACCGAACCCGTCGAGATCCGCACCTACAGCCGCCGCGTGCGCCAGGCCCGCCAGACCGTGGTCGACCTGATGCTCGCCGAGCACTACGGCTCCTGCCAGACGTGCGGCCGCAACGGCGCCTGCGAGCTGCAGGACCTGGCCGCCGAGTACGGCTCCGACCACTACCGGTTCGGCCGGCAGACGGAGCCGACGCGCCCGTTCGACCTGGTGGGCCCGTCGATCGTGCGGGACATGAACAAGTGCGTGCACTGCACCCGCTGCATCCGCACGTGCGCACAGGTGCAGGGCGTCGGTGCCCTCGGCGTGATCGGCCGCGGCAGCTCGACGACCATGTCGCCGTACCTGACGCTGCCGATCTCCGACGTGGTGTGCATCAACTGCGGCCAGTGCATCGACCGCTGCCCCACGGGCGCCCTGCAGGAGCACGACGACACCGAGCTGGTGTGGCGCGCGATCGAGGACCCGACCAAGCACGTGGTGATCCAGACGGCACCGGCGCCGCGCGCCGCGATGGGTGAGGAGTTCGGCCTGCCGCCGGGGACGCCCGTGACGTGGCAGCTGAACACGGCGCTGCGCGGCATCGGGTTCGACAAGGTGTTCGACACCAACTTCGCCGCCGACCTGACGATCATCGAGGAGGGCACGGAGCTGCTGCTCCGCCTGTACGAGAACCTCGTCCTCGACGACCACAGCCGGCCGCTGCCGCAGTTCACCTCGTGCAGCCCGGGTTGGATCAAGTACCTCGAGCACCGGTACCCCGACGCCATACCCAACCTGTCCAGCTGCAAGAGCCCGCAGCAGATGTTCGGCGCTGTGATCAAGGGCTTCTACGCCGCGCGCGCAGGGGTGGACCCGGCGGACGTCGTGTCCGTGTCGCTGATGCCCTGCACGGCGAAGAAGTTCGAGGCGGCCCGGCCGGAGATGGCCGACTCGGGCTACCGCGACGTCGACGTCTCGCTGACCACGCGCGAGCTGGCCCGGATGATCCGCGAGTGCGGGATCCGGCTGCCCGACCTGCCGGAGTCGGACTTCGACGACCCGTTCGGCACGGCGTCCGGGTCCGGCGTGATCTTCGGGGCGACCGGCGGGGTGATGGAGGCCGCGCTACGGACCGTCGTCGAGCTGGTCACCGGGCGGCCGGTCGAGGAGCTGTTCGACCACGCCGACATCACGCCGGTCCGCGGCTTCGAGGACACGCGCTACACCGAGATCACGCTCCCCGACCAGCTGGGACCGGTTCCGGCGATCCTCGCGGGGAAGATCCCGGACCTCGACTGGCTGCGCGGCGTGACGCTGCGGCTGGGAGTGGTGCACGGGACGGGCAACGCCCGGAAGGTGATGGAAGACATCGCCGCCGGCGGCCTGTTCAGCCGCTGCCACTTCATCGAGTTCATGGGCTGCCCGGGCGGCTGCCTGGGCGGCGGCGGCCAGCCGGTGCCCACCGATGCGACGATCCGGGCCGCGCGTGCCAGGGCCATCTACGCGGAGGACGCCCATTACGGGGAGACGGGCCGCGCACGCAAGAGCCACGAGAACCCCGCGGTGCTGCGGCTGTACGACGAGCTGCTCGCCGACGGCCCCAACGGGCCGACGGCCCACCACCTGCTGCACACCACGTACACGCCGCGCGGCAGCTTCATCACCGCGGGCGTGACGAGGACCGGACGGGAGGCGTCCCGATGACCGGCATCCCGGCCGACGTGCTGGAGCGTGAGGCCGACCTGGTCGGCGCGATCGACCGGCTGGTGGCGCAGCACGGCGCCCGACGCAGCTCCCTGCTGCCGATCCTGGAGGCGCTGCGCGAGCAGCGACGCCAGATCAGCGACGTCGCCATGCAGGTGGTAGCCGACCGCCTCGGCCTGCCCCCGGTGGAGGTCCAGGGCGTGGTGACCTTCTACCACTTCCTCGGCACCGAGCCGACGGGCCGGCACGTCGTCCACCTGTGCCGGACGATCTCCTGCGCGATGGCGGGCATGGGGGCGATCGCCGAGCGGCTGGAGAACGAGCTCGGCATCCGGTTCGGCGAGACGACGGACGACGGCCTGGTCACCCTCGCCTGGGCCAACTGCATCGGCATGTGCGACCGCCCGCCGGCGATCCTGCTGGACAGGCAGGCGATCGGCCGGGTGACGCCCGACGACGCGTGCGAGCTGGTCGCACGCCTCCGTGCAGCGTCGTCGGACGACACGGTCGGTGGGACGCCGGTGGGAAACTGGTCGGGTGACCGAGGACCTGACCCCAGAGACGACGACTCCCGCTGACCACTCCGCCGACCAGCCGCTCCAGGACCGCGGCGGCAACCGTTCGCTGCGGCCGTCGTCGGCGGAGTTCCTCCGGTTCGTCACGTCCGGCTGGGCTCCCCGCGCGGCCGGCACGGTGACTCGCTCCGCCGTCGCAGACCTCACCCCGGCGCGCCGCACGGCGCTGGCCGCCGACTTCGCCGACCAGCGCCTCGTCGTCCCCGCGGGCCGCCCCCAGCTCCGGTCGAACGACACCGACTTCCGCTTCCGCCCGCACGCCGCGTTCGCCCACCTGACCGGGCTCGGCATGGAGCAGGAGCCGGAGGCCGTGCTCGTGCTGCACCCGGTCGAGGACGGCACCGGGGAGAGCGGCGGGAGCCACCGGCCCGTGCTGTACCTGCGCCCCCTGTCCGGCCGGGACAGCGAGGAGTTCTTCGCCGACAGCGCGCGCGGCGAGTTCTGGGTGGGCGCCCGGCCGACCCTCGAGGACATGGCCACGCTGACCGGCATCCCCACGGCCCACCTCGACGACCTGCGCGACGCGCTCGCCAAGGACGCCGGCGCCGACGGCGTCCTGCTGGCCGTGGTTCCGGACGTCGACGAGGCCGTGTCGCAGATCGTCGAGGAGATCCGCGCCGACGAGGCCGCGGGCAAGCGGCGCGACGAGCGGCTGGCCGAGGCGCTGTCCGAGCTGCGCCTGGTCAAGGACGCGCACGAGGTCGAGCAGATGCGCGAGGCCGTCGCCACGACGATCGCCGGGTTCGAGAAGGTGGTGCGGCAGCTGCCCGCGGCCACCGCGCACCGGCGCGGCGAGCGCGTGGTCGAGGGCACGTTCATCGGGCACGCGCGGCAGGAGGGCAACGACGTCGGCTACGCGACGATCGCCGCCGCCGGCGAGCACGCGACCACGCTGCACTGGACCGACAACGACGGCACGGTGCGCCCCGGCCAGCTGCTGCTGCTCGACGCCGGCGTCGAGATCGACTCGCTCTACACCGCCGACGTCACGCGCACGCTGCCGGTCGACGGCCGCTTCACGGACGCGCAGCGCAAGGTCTACCAGGCGGTGCTCGACGCGGCCGATGCCGCGTTCGCCGTCGTGCGACCGGGCATCCGGTTCCGGGAGGTGCACGGCGCCGCGATGGAGGTGATCGCCGACCGCCTCGCCTCCTGGGGGCTGCTGCCGGTCGGCGCCGCCGAGTCGCTGCGGCCGGACGCCCAGTTCCACCGCCGCTGGATGGTGCACGGCACCAGCCACCACCTCGGCATCGACGTCCACGACTGCGCGCAGGCGCGCGTCGAGATGTACCTCGACGGCGTCGTCCGGGCCGGGATGGTGTTCACCATCGAGCCGGGCCTGTACTTCAAGTCGGACGACCTGCTCGTCCCCGAGGAGCTGCGCGGCATCGGGGTCCGCATCGAGGACGACGTGCTGGTGATCGCGGACGGTGCCGAGAACCTGTCCGGGGCCCTGCCCCGCGACCCCGACGCCGTGGAGGCGTGGATGGCCGGCCTGCTGGCCTGAGCCGGCCGGTCAGGTCGTCGGCCCACCCGGTCCGGTCGGCTCACCCGGTCCGGTCGGCTCACCCGGTCCGGACGGTCCCGTCGGCTCACCCGCACGCGGCGGAGCCGACGGACCCGTCGGCGAGGCGGGCGGCACCGGCGGTGCAGGCGGCGCGACCGGTGGCACGTCGGGCCGCGCCGGTCCCGGGTAGGTGGCGGTGGGGTCCGAGGGCGGGGGTCCCATCGGCCGGCTGGGCTCCGGGGTGCGGTCCGGCCAGCCGGAGCGGACCCCGCCGATCGACGCGAGCAGCTGGCGCGCCTTGCCGGCGTGCTCCGCAGCGCACAGCACGGAGTACGACGTCGCGACGATCTGGCTCGACGAGGTGAAGTCGCGGCGGCCGCGCGAGAACGAGTACGTGATCACCGAGAACAGCAGCCCGAACGCCCCGCCGAACAGGATCGCCGGCAGGAACAGGCTCGAGGCGCTCGACGAGAACATCGTGAGGATCAGCCCCACGAACAGCCCGAACCAGGCGCCGGAGGCGAACCCGCCGAGCGCCACCGACGGGTACGACAGCCGCCGCAGCACCCGCTCCACCATCTGCAGGTCGGTGCCGACGATCGTCACGTTCTGCACCGGGAACTGCGAGTCGGCGAGGTGGTCCACCGCCCGCTGCGCCTCGAGGTAGGTGCCGTAGGACGCGACGGTCTCCCCCTTGGGCAGCGTCGGTGTGCTCGGGGTCCGGTTCGGACGGGTGAACGACATGCGTCGATCCTGGCCCACGCTGCGGCGATGTGCCTAGGGCAGCCTGGTGGCGCCCGGTGCCGGCGGGAGGCGCACCGCTTAGGCTCACCTGCGTGAGCGCCGCCGGGACACGCGTCTTCGTCGCACGGCTCGCGGGCACCATGGTGTTCGACCCCCTCGGGGACCACGTCGGCCGGGTCCGCGACGTCGTCGTGCTGGTGCGCCCGAAGGGGGCGGCGCGCGCGGTCGGACTGGTCGTCGAGGTGCCGGGGCGCCGGCGCATCTTCCTGCCGCTGACCCGGGTGACCGCGATCGACCCCGGACAGGTGATCTCCACCGGCCTGCTCAACATGCGCCGCTTCGAGCAGCGCGCCGCCGAGACGCTGGTCGTCGGGGAGCTGCTGGACCGGACGGTGGACCTGGTCGACGGTTCGGGCACGGTGCTGATCGAGGACGTCGCGATCGAACGGCAGCGCAACGGCGACTGGTTGGCCACCCAGCTGTTCGTCCGGCGCCCACGACCCAGCGGCGGGCTGCTGCGCCGCCGTGGCGAGACGATGCTCGTCGGCGCCGACCAGGTCCGGGGCCTCGACCGTTCGACGGACGCCCAGGGCGCCGGGCTGCTCCTCGCGCAGTACGCCGACCTGAAGCCCGCCGACCTCGCCGACGCGCTGCACGACCTCACCACCGCACGTCGGCTCGAGGTCGCCGCGGCGCTGGACGACGAGCGCCTCGCGGACGTGCTCGAGGAGCTGCCGGAGGACGACCAGGTCGAGATCCTGCAGGTCCTGGACCTGACGCGGGCGGCGGACGTGCTCGAGGCGATGCAGCCCGACGACGCGGCAGACCTGCTCGGCGAGCTGCCGGACGCGCAGCAGGCGGAGCTGCTGGGCCTCATGCAGCCGGAGGAGGCGCGGGACGTCCGCCGGCTGCTCGCCTACGAGGACAACACCGCCGGCGGCCTGATGACCACCGAACCGGTGATCCTGGGCCCCGAGACGCCGATCGCCGCGGCGCTCGCGCACGTGCGACGGCAGGACCTCAACCCGGCCCTCGCCTCGGTCGTGTTCGTCGCACGCCCACCGCTGGAGACGCCGACGGGCCGGTTCATCGGCGTCGTGCACCTGCAGCGCATGCTGCGCGAACCGCCGCACCAGCCGATCGGAGCCATCGTCGACACCGACCTCGAACCGGTGACGGCCGACGCGCCGCTGCTGAGGGTCACCCGTGAGCTCGCCACCTACAACCTGCTGGTGCTCCCGGTGGTCGACGCCGAGCGGCGGCTGCTCGGTGCGGTGTCCGTGGACGACGTGCTGGACCACCTGCTGCCGGAGGACTGGCGCGAGGTCGACGACGAGACGACGGGTGCCCAGCATGGCTGAGCGTCGGCTGGACACCCCGCGCGAGCAGGGTCGCACCTGGCGGCCTGCGCTCGACCCCGATGCCATCGGCCGTGGTGCGGAGGCGTTCGCCCGGTTCATGGGCACCGGGCGCTTCCTGCTCTACATGACCGGGTTCATCATCGTCTGGATCTTCCTCAACGTCGTCGGGCTGGTCGGCCACTGGGACCCGTACCCGTTCATCCTGCTCAACCTCTGCTTCTCGGTTCAGGCGTCGTACGCGGCGCCGCTGATCCTGCTCGCCCAGAACCGGCAGGACGACCGCGACCGCGTCGCGCTCGAGCAGGACCGGCAGCAGGCGGAGCGGAGCCTGGCGGACACCGAGTTCCTCGCCCGCGAGATGGCGGCGCTGCGCATCGCGCTGTCGGAGGTCGCCACCCGAGACTTCGTGCGCTCCGAGCTCCGGGCCCTGCTGGAGGACCTGACCGAGGACCGCGACGCCGACGTCGTGGCGACCACGAGCGGCGGCACCGACCGGAGCGCGCCACCCAGCGCCTGACGCCCGGGCCGTCGCAGACCCAGGAGGCGACGAGGGTCACAGATGACGGCCCGGTCGCCGCACCTACGATTGCCCCATGCCGACCGACACCCCGCCCACCGCCACGTCTCCCGCCCCCGGCGGTCTCGAAGAGGCGATCCGGGCAGCGCTGGCGCGGGTGCAGGACCCGGAGATCCACCGGCCGATCACAGAGCTCGGCATGGTGCGCTCCGTCGAGCTCGACGGCGGCCGCGCCGTGGTCGGCATCGACCTCACCGTGCCGGGCTGCCCGCTGAAGGACACGCTGCAGCGGGACGTCACGGCCGCGGTCGCCGCCGTGCCGGGCGTCGACGAGGTGGTGGTCCAGCTCGGGTCGATGACGGCCGAGCAGCGTGCCGAGCTGCGCTCCCGGCTGCGCGGCGGGGCCGGCGAGCCCGTCATCCCGTTCGCCCAGCCCGGTTCGCTGACCAGGGTGATCGCGGTGGCGTCCGGCAAGGGTGGCGTCGGCAAGTCCTCCGTCACGGCCAACCTCGCGGTGGCGATGGCCCGCCAGGGGCTGTCCGTCGGTGTGGTCGACGCGGACATCTACGGCTTCTCGCTGCCGCGCATGCTCGGTGCCGACCGCCCGCCCACGCAGGTGGACGACATGCTCCTGCCGCCCGAGGCGAACGGCGTCAAGGTGGTGTCGATCGGCCAGTTCGTCGCCCCCGGCCAGCCCGTGGTGTGGCGCGGGCCGATGCTGCACCGGGCCCTGCAGCAGTTCCTCGCCGACGTGTTCTGGGGCGACCTCGACGTGCTGCTGCTGGACCTCCCGCCCGGGACGGGTGACATCGCGATCTCCGTGGCCCAGCTGCTGCCGGCATCCGAGCTGGTGGTGGTCACCACCCCGCAGGTCGCCGCGGCCGAGGTCGCCGAGCGTGCCGGTGCCGTCGCGGTGCAGACGCGGCAGCGGGTGATCGGCGTCGTGGAGAACATGTCCTGGCTGGAGCAGCCGGACGGCACCCGGTTCGAGCTGTTCGGTGCCGGCGGCGGCGCTCGGGTCGCCGAGAGCCTGTCCCGCATCACCGGTACGGACGTGCCCCTGCTGGGTCAGGTGCCGCTCGACGTGTCGCTGCGCGAGGCGGGCGACGGCGGGACCCCGGTGGTCGCAGCGAACCCCGAGACGGCCGCCGCCCAGGTGCTCACCGACATCGCCAAGCGGCTGGCGGTCCGGCCCCGCGGCCTGGCCGGCCGCTCGCTCGGGCTCTCCCCCGTCGGCCGCTGACGGGAGCACGGAGCGCACCGCTCCCGCGGCCGTGGCCGGTGATGCCCTTCAGATGGCTCAGGCGTCGAACTCGACGACCAGGGGGGCGTGGTCGCTGAACCGCTCGGCGTACGACGGCGCACGGTCCACGGTCGCCGCCACGGCCACCTCGGCCAGCGGTGCGGACGCGAGCTGGTAGTCGATCCGCCACCCGGCGTCGTTGTCGAACGCCTTGCCCCGCCAGGACCACCAGGTGTACGGACCGGGTCCCTCGCCACCGAGCTCACGTCCGAGGTCGTGCCAGCCGAGCTCGTCGAACCAGTGGTCCAGGTACGCCCGCTCCTGCGGCAGGAAGCCGGCGTTCGCCAGGTTGCCCTTCCAGTTCTTGATGTCCACCTCGCGGTGGGCGATGTTCAGGTCGCCCCCGACCACGGCGAGCCCGCCCGCCTGCGCCAGCTCCCGCAGCCGTGCACCGACGTGCTCGCAGAACGCGTACTTCTCCTCCAGCGACGGCGTGCCCACCGTCGCGGAGTGCAGGTACACCGAGACGACGGTCAGCGTCCGCCCGTCCGGCAGCGTGACGTCCGCCTCGACCCACCGTCCGGCGTCGCCCGTCGCCCCTGTCCCGAGCCCGACGCGGACGGCCGTCATCGGCAACCGCGACGCGATCGCCACACCGGCCCGGCCCTTCGCGGCCCCCGCCTCGTGCGCGAGGTCCCACCCGGCCGGGTCGAGGTGGTCCGCGAGGATCTCGTCCGACCCGCGGACCTCCTGCAGCAGCAGCACGTCCGGCTGGCGCTTGTCCAGCCACTGACCCATGCCGCGGCGGAAGGCGGCACGGATGCCGTTGACGTTGACGGTGGCGACGCTCAGCACCGGGACATCGTGCCCGACACCGCCGACATCTCGACCCGGTCAGCGACCGGCGTAGGCCGCCTCGAGCGGATCCACCTCGAGCTTCGACATCGTGAGCATGACGGCCATCGCGCGGGCGACGCCGGCGGCGTCCGACCCGCTCATCACGCGCGTCAGCCCGGCGGGCACCACCTGCCACGACACGCCGAACCGGTCGACGAGCCACCCGCACTGACCCGGCTGCCCGCCGTCGGCGGTCAGCGCGTCCCAGTACCGGTCGACCTCCTCCTGGGTGTCCACCTGCAGGAGCACGGAGAAGGCCGCGTCGAGCCGGAGGGCGGGACCGCCGTTCAGGAACGTGAACGGCACGCCGACCAGCTCGAGCTCGACGATGAACGGCGCACCGTCCGTCACACCGGGTGTGCCCGCCGGCGCCTGCACCACCGAGGTGACCCTCGTGTCCGGCAGCAGCGCGGCGTAGTGCTGCGCCGCCGGGAGCGCCTGGTCGTCGAACCACAGGTGCGAGCGAACCGTCGTCATGACCGACCCCGTCCCCGGCACCCCCTGCGGGCACCGTCAGCCGTACCGACCGTCCGCACCACGCGATCTCATCGCGGGCGCGGGCCGGGTGGGCCCCGGGTCGGACGCGGCACCCGCCCACTGCCGGCCACGCGCTCAGGCGAGGATGCGCTCCGCGGCCTCGACCACGTTGGTGAGCAGCATCGCCCGGGTCATCGGCCCGACGCCGCCGGGGTTGGGCGACACCCACGCCGCCACCTCGCGCACCGCCGGGTCCACGTCGCCCACCACAGGCGACCGGCCCGTCGCCGGGTCGGTCACCCGCGAGACCCCGACGTCCACCACGACGGCACCGGGCCGCACCATGTCCGCCGTCACGATGCCCGGCACCCCCGCCGCGGCGACCACGACGTCGGCGTTGCGCGTGTGCGCCGCCAGGTCCGCCGTCCCGGTGTGGGTCAGCGTCACCGTGGCGTTGAGCTCCCGGCGCGTGAGCAGCAGCCCGATCGACCGCCCGACGGTCACCCCGCGGCCGACGACCACCACGTCCGCCCCGCGCAGGTCGACCCCGTGCCGGGTCAGCAGCTCGACGATGCCGCGCGGCGTGCACGGCAGCGGTGACGTCACCGGCTCGTTCACGCGCAGCACCAGCCGGCCGAGGTTGGTGGGGTGCAGCCCGTCGGCGTCCTTCGCCGGGTCGATCAGCTCCAGCACGCGGTGCGTGTCGATGCCCTTGGGAAGCGGCAGCTGCACGATGAACCCGGTGCAGTCCGGGTCCTCGTTCAGCCTCGTGACCGCCGCCTCGATCTGCTCCTGCGTGGCGTCCGCCGGCAGGTCCTCACGGAGCGACGCGATGCCGACCTGCGCACAGTCGCGGTGCTTGCCCTCGACGTAGAGCCGCGACCCGGGGTCGTCCCCGACCAGCAGCGTGCCGAGCCCGGGACGCAGCCCCCGGGCCGCCAGCGCGGCGACCCGGGAGGTGAGCTCGTCCTTGATGGCAGCCGCGGTCGCGGTGCCGTCCAGCAGCCGTGCCGTCATCAGTACTGCTTCAGGCCGGCGTACAGCGGGAACGCCTCGGTCAGCTTGGCGACCCGTGCCCGCAGCGCGTCGATGTCCGCGCCGGCGCCGTCCACCAGCGCGGTGGCGATGACGTCCGCCACCTCGGTGAACTCGGCCGCACCGAACCCGCGCGTGGCGAGCGCCGGCGTGCCGATGCGCAGGCCGGAGGTGACGCGCGGGGGGCGCGGGTCGAACGGCACGGCGTTGCGGTTCACGGTGATGCCTGCGTCGTGCAGGAGGTCCTCGGCCTGCTGGCCGTCCAGCGGCGAGTTCCGCAGGTCCACCAGCACCAGGTGCACGTCCGTGCCGCCGGTGAGCACCGAGACCCCGGCGTCCCGCACGTCCGCCGCCGACAGGCGCTCGGCGATGATCTTGGCGCCCTCGAGGGTGCGCTGCTGGCGGTCGACGAACTCCGGGGTGCCGGCGATCTTGAACGCGACGGCCTTCGCGGCCACCACGTGCATCAGCGGGCCGCCCTGCTGACCGGGGAAGACTGCCGAGTCGATCTTCTTCGCATACTCCTCGCGCGACAGGATGAAGCCCGAGCGCGGGCCGCCGATCGTCTTGTGCACGGTCGACGAGACGACGTCGGAGTACGGGACGGGCGACGGGTGCAGCCCGGCGGCGACGAGGCCGGCGAAGTGCGCCATGTCCACCCAGAGCTTGGCGCCCACCTCGTCGGCGATCTCGCGGAACGCCGCGAAGTCCAGGTGCCGCGGGTACGCCGACCAGCCGCCGATGATGACGGCCGGACGGTGCTTGAGCGCGGCCTCACGCACCGCCTCGGGGGTGATCAGGAACGACTCGGGGTCCACCCCGTACGCCGCGACGTCGTACAGCCGGCCGGAGAAGTTGATCTTCATGCCGTGCGTCAGGTGACCGCCGTGGGCCAGCTGGAGGCCGAGGATCCGGTCACCCGGGGTGGCCAGCGCGTGCAGCACGGCCGCGTTGGCCGTCGCGCCCGAGTGCGGCTGCACGTTGGCGTGCTCGGCACCGAACAGCGCCTTGGCGCGGTCGATCGCGATGGTCTCGGCGATGTCGACCTGCTCGCAGCCGCCGTAGTACCGCTTGCCGGGGTAGCCCTCGGCGTACTTGTTGGTCAGCACCGACCCCTGCGCCTGCAGCACCGCGCGGGGGACGAAGTTCTCGCTGGCGATCATCTCCAGCGTGCCCTGCTGCCGGGCGAGCTCACCGTCCAGGACGGCGGCGATGTCGGGGTCGAGCTCGGCGATGGACTGATCCATCAGATCGGTCATGGTGGCGCTCCGTTCGCAGTCAGCGGTGGGCGGCGGCCGGCGACGGGCACCCCGCACCGTGGTGGTGGGTGACCGGGGGCCCAGGCGTCCGACCCGCTGGTCCTGCTGCTGCGTCGCTCCCCGGTGGTGACCCACCCGTTGCGCCAGTCGCGACCCGCCAAGACTACCAACGGGTCCGTCGCCCGCCGCCAGCCCGTCTCAGGACCACCGCCGGTCTCAGGACCACCGCCGGTCTCAGGACCGCCGACCGTCTCAGGACCGCCGACCGTCTCAGGACGACCGGCCACGATCGCACCGGGCCCGGTCAGTCGTGCGCGGGCGGCTCCTCGAGCGCCGCCAGCCACACCCGCAGGATCTGCTCCAGCTGCCCGGCCCGCTCGTCGCCGATCATCGCCACCAGCCGGTGCTCGTTCGCGATGTGCTCGGTGTAGGCGGCGTCGATCACCTCGCGGCCCCGCGCGGTCAGCGCGACCACCCGCCCGCGGCCGTCGTGCGCGTCGCGACGACGTTCGACGAGCCCGGCCCGCTCCAGCCGGTCGATCCGCTTGGTCATCCCGCCGGTGGTCACCAGCGTGTGCTCCGCGAGGTCGCCGGCGCTCCGCTCGAACGGCGCTCCCCCGCGCCGCAACGTGGCGAGCACGTCGAAGTCGCCCTCGCCCAGGCCGTGCCTCCGGTAGACCTCCACGAGCCGGTCGGTCAGGTGGTTCGCCACCCGGTGCAGGCGGGTGACCACCCCCTGGGGGCTGACGTCGAGGTCCGGCCGCTCCCGCTCCCAGGCAGACCGCAGCAGGTCGATGCGATCCGGGCCCGGTACCCCGTCGTCCGCCATGCCGCCCAGCGTATATCTTCCCGGTCAGATACTATCCCTTCCATGGAAGGTAACTGGCGCGCCTCCGCCACCACCGCGGTCGCCCCCGTCGCGTGGGGCGCCACCTACTTCGTCACACGGCACGCACTGCCGGCCCAGCTCCCGCTGTGGGGCTCGGCGCTGCGCGCACTCCCGGCCGGCCTGCTGCTGCTCCTCGTCGCCCGCCGGTTGCCGCGCGGCCGGTGGTGGTGGCGCTCCGCCGTGCTGGGCCTGCTCAACACGAGCGTGTTCTTCGTGCTCGTGTACGTCGCCTCGCAGCGGCTGGAGACCAGCACCGCCTCGACCGTCATGGCGACGTCGCCCTTCGTGCTCATGCTGGTCGCCCGGCCGCTGCTCGGCCAGCACCCGACCCGCGCCGCCCTGGTCGGCGCCGCCCTCGGCGTCGCGGGCGTCGTGGCGATGCTGACCACGGGCGCCGCGCGCCCCGACCCGCTCGGCATCGCGGCGTCGGTCAGTGCGATGGTCATGTCATCGGTCGGCTACGGCCTGGCGACGCGCTGGCGCGACGACGTGGACGTCGTCAGCTCCACCGCCTGGCAGCTGGTGGGCGGCGGCCTGCTGCTGACCCCGGCGGCCCTGCTCGGGGAGGGGCCGCCGCCGAGGTTGGGACCCGAGGCCCTCCTCGCCGTCGGATACGTGACGCTGGTCGCCACGGCGCTGGCCTACCTGGCCTGGTTCTCGGGCCTGCGCCGCCTTCCGGCCTCCGCCGTCGGCCTGCTCGGACTCCTGAACCCGGTCACCGGCGTCACGCTCGGGCTGCTGCTGGGCGGCGAGCGGCTCGGCCCGCTCCAGGTGGTCGGCACGATCACCGTGCTGGCCGCCGTGCTGGTCGGTCAGCCGTCGACCGCCGCCGTCGTCGCACGCCTGCGGGCACCGGTCGTCCGGGGCAGAGCGCCCGCCCCGGGCTCAGCCGCCGAGTCCCCGCGGCTCGCCGAACCGTGCGGCGTCAGTCCTCGGTAGCGGCACCGTCGTCGGCGGGCTCCAGCTCCTCGCCGGGGTCCCGACCCAGGAACCGGCGCAGGTAGGCGTAGGTCAGGTCCCCGGCCGTGCGGTCGTGCTGGTACTCGTAGCCCCGCCGCGTGTACATCGCGATGTTCTGCACGGAGTCGCGCGCGGTGAAGATCCACACCTCGCTGATGCCGTCCGGCAGGAACGTCGCCACGGCGTCGAGCAGGTGCGTGCCGACGCCCTTGCCCTGCTGGTCGGGCGCGACCGCGAAGCGGCCGAGCGTCGCCTTCGACCCCTCGACCAGCACCCGGATCGAGCCGACCAGCCGGTGCCGCTGCCACATGCCGACGGTGATCACACCCGGTGCGGACAGGTCCGCTCGCAGCTCCTTGAGCGTCTGCGTCAGCGGCGGGATGAAGGGGTCGTTGGCGAGCTGCGCCTCCGTCACGAACGCAGCCCGGCGCAGCGTCAGCAGCTCGCCGGCGTCCTCCGCGGTGACGAGGCGGATCTCGATGTCGTCGGCCGTCATGCGGCCATCGTCCCAGGCCCGGCACCGACCGCACTACTCTCGGGCCTCGTGTCCCCCACCACAGACACCGACGCCACCGCGTGGGTGCTGACCCTGTCCTGCCCCGACCGTCCGGGCATCGTCGCCGCGGTCGCCGGCCTGCTGGCCGAGCACGGAGGCAACATCACCGAGTCGCAGCAGTTCGGGGACGCCGACTCGGGTCTGTTCTTCATGCGCGTGCAGGTGACGGCAGCGGCGTCGCGGGAGTCGCTGGAGACGGCGCTGGCCGCGTTGGCGGAGCGGTTCGACCTCACCTGGGAGCTCGACGTCGCCGGTCGACCGGTCCGGACCCTGGTCATGGTCTCCACCGCGGCGCACTGCCTGAACGACCTCGCCTTCCGCCAGCGGTCGGAGAGCCTGCCGATCGACATCGTGGCCGTCGTGTCCAACCACGAGGTGCTGCGCCCGCTCGCCGAGTTCTACGACATCGCCTTCCATCACCTGCCGGTCAGCCCCGACACCAAGGCGCAGGCCGAGGCGCGGCTGCTCGAGCTGGTCGACCAGCTCGACGTCGAGCTGGTCGTGCTGGCCCGCTACATGCAGGTGCTGTCGGACGACCTGTGCCGACGGCTGCCCGGCCGGGTGATCAACATCCACCACTCGTTCCTGCCGTCGTTCAAGGGCGCCCGCCCGTACGCCCAGGCGCACGCCCGCGGCGTCAAGCTGATCGGAGCGACGGCGCACTACGTGACCGCGGCGCTGGACGAGGGGCCGATCATCGAGCAGGACGTCGAGCGGGTGGACCACAACCGCACGATCACCGACATGGTGCGCCTCGGTCAGGACGTCGAACGTCGTGCGCTGGCCCGTGCCGTCCGCTGGCACGCCGAGCACCGGGTGCTGCTGGACGGCGGCCGCACCATCGTCTTCCGCTGAGCCCCCCGCCCGCCGGAGCTCCTCGCGTCGGTCCGAGCTGCTGGCGCTCGCCCGAGCTGCCCGCGCCGGTCCGAGCTGCTCGGACACGCCACGAGGGCCCCGCACCTTCCGGTGCGGGGCCCTCGTGGCGTGCTGTGCTGACGGAACTACTTGGTCAGCGGGGCCAGCGTCGGGTCGTTCGCGTAGACCTGGGCCGCGTTCGCCTTGGTCACGATGACCGGGGTCAGCAGGTAGGCCGGGACGACCTTGACACCGTTGTTGTAGGACTTGGTGTCGTTCACCTGAGCGTCCTTGCCGGCCTGCAGGTCCTTGATCGTCTGGACGGTCTGCTTGACCAGCTCGCGGGTGTCCTTGTAGATGGTGGAGTACTGCTCACCAGCCATGATGGACTTCACGGACTCGACCTCGGAGTCCTGACCGGTGACGACCGGCAGGTCCTTGCCGGCCTGCTTGACCGAGGTCATCGCAGCACGGCCGAGGGTGTCGTTCGGGGACAGGATGCCGTCGAGCTTCTTGTCCGTGTAGGTGCCCGCCAGGATCGTGTCCATGCGCTTCTGGGCGTTCTCAGCCTTCCAGCCCTGGGTCGAGACCTGCTCGATCGTGGTCTGGCCGGAGGGCACGACGAGCGTGCCGTCCTTGATCTTCGGCTCGAGCACGGACATCGCACCGTTGAAGAACGGGGCGGAGTTCGCGTCGTCGGGCGAACCGGCGATGAGCTCGATGTTGTAGGGGCCGTTGCCCTTGCGCGCCTTGAGGCCGTCCAGCAGGGCCTGGCCCTGCAGCTGGCCGACCTTGTAGTTGTCGAACGCGATGTACAGGTCCACCGCGTCGGTGTTCTTCAGCAGGCGGTCGTAGGCGATGATCGTCGCGCCGGAGGACTTGGCGTCCTTCAGCTGGCTGCCGAGCTGCGAACCGTCGATGGCGCCGACGACGATGACCTTGGCCTTCTGCTCCACCATCGAGGAGATCTGGTTCTGCTGCTCGGTCACGCCGCCGTTGGCGAACTGGACGAGCGGCTTGAAGCCGGCGGCCTTGAGGTCGTCGTTGAACAGGCTCTCGGCGAGGACCCAGTTCTCCGAGGTCTTCTGCGGCAGGGCGACACCGATGGTCGCGTCGGCAGCGAAGCCCTTGGCAGCGGCGCTGGAGCCGGCCGAGGAGGCCGCGGTGGAACGCGAGTTGGACGAGCAACCGGTGAGCACCAAGGCCCCGGCGGCGCCGACCGCGATGGCCGCGACTGCGAACTTCTTCATGGGATATCGCTTTCTTGTCGGGCACCCGTCATTGGGTGCGGGTGTAACAGCGGAAATCTGTGGAGGGCTAGCCCCGAGCGGCGGTCTCGCCGGCGCTGACCGGTACGGAGGGCTGCTCGGAGGTTCCGGGCGCGACGATGTCGTTGCGCCGGTTGCGGAAGAGGGTGCCGATGATCGACGGCCGACCCTGGACCTTGTTGTAGACGTCGAACGCCACAGCGGCGAGCAGCACCAGGCCCTTGATGATCTGCGTGCGGTCCGAGCCGACACCCATCAGCTGAAGGCCGTTGTTCAGCACGGCCATCACAAGACCACCGATCATCGACCCGACGACGGTGCCGACACCGCCGGAGACCGCCGCACCACCGATGAACACGGCGGCGATCGCGTCGAGCTCCCAGCCGGTGCCGTCGAACGGGCCCGAGGCGGTGGAGCGACCGATGAACACGATGCCGGCCAGGGCCGAGAGCAGGGACATGTTCATCATCACGACGAAGTTGGTCCGCTTGATGTTCACGCCGGACAGGGCCGCTGCGGCCCGGTTGCCACCGACCGCGTACACGTGGCGACCGGTGATGGTCCGCGCCGAGATGAAGTGGTAGACGATCACCAGCACCACGAGGATGACGCCGGAGACCGGGAAGGACGTGCCGGGGCGGCCGGAGCCGAACAGCCAGGTCACGTAGCCGAGCAGCGCCACGATGAGCACGGTCCGGATGACCGACACCATGACCGGCATCTGGGCGCCGTTGAGCTTGGCGGCCTTGCTGCGCCGACGGAACTCCACCCAGACGGTGAACACGATCGCGAGCACGCCGAGCAGCAGCGTCGAGTTGTTCAGACCGGTGTTGGGGCCCCACTCGGGCAGGTAGCCCGCGCCGAGGTACTGGATCTGGTTGGGCACCGGGATGGTGTTCGACTTGCCGATGTACTGGTTGGCGCCGCGGAACAGCATCATGCCGGCCAGCGTGGTGATGAAGCCGGGGATGCCGACGTAGGCGACCCAGGCGCCTTGCCAGGCACCGATCAGGGCGCCGACCGCCAGACCGAGGAGCACCCCGAGCCACCACGGGATGCCCCAGTCGCGGATCGCGAGCGCCACCACGATGCCCACGACCGCCGCGACCGACCCGACCGACAGGTCGATGTGCCCGGCGATGATCACCAGCACCATGCCGATGGCCAGGATCAGCACGTAGGCGTTGCCGTTGATGATGTTCTGGGCGTTGGTCGACGTGAGGACCTTGCCACCCGTCGTGAACTGGAAGATCGCGATCAGCGCCGCGAGCGCGAACACCATTCCGAACTGGCGCGCGCCGCCGCTGAACAGCTGCTTGAGAGACTTCATCGTCGAGATTCCTTCGTGCCGGTAGGGCTTCAGTGGGTGGCGGCCGAAGCCGCGCCGGTCATGAGGCGCATGAGGGACTCCTGCGTGGCATCCGCCCGGTCGACGACGCCGGTGATGGCGCCCTCGAAGATCGTGTAGATGCGGTCGCAGAGGCCGAGCAGCTCAGGCAGCTCGGACGAGATGACGACCACGCCCTTGCCTGCGTCGGCGAGGCGGTTGATCAGACCGTAGATCTCGAACTTCGCACCGACGTCGATGCCTCGGGTCGGCTCGTCCAGGATCAGCAGGTCCGGCTCCGGGAACATCCACTTGCCGAGCAGCACCTTCTGCTGGTTGCCGCCGGAGAGCTTGACCACACCCTCGGTCACCGAGTTCGCCTTGACGTTCAGCGCCTTGCGGTACCGCTCCGCGGCCAGGAACGCCGCGTCCGAGTCGATCACCGAGCGCTTGGAGATGCGCCGCAGGTCCGCCGCCACGACGGTGTCCTGGATCGTGTCGAGCAGGTTGAGTCCGAGCGCCTTGCGGTCCTCCGGGACGTAGGCGACCTTGTGGTCGATCGCCTGCTGCACCGTGTGGATCGTCACGGGCCGCCCCTCGATGAAGATCTGACCACCGAGGTAGCGCCCGTAGGAACGGCCGAACAGCGACCGAGCGAGCTCGGTGCGGCCGGCGCCCATGATGCCGGCGAAGCCGACGATCTCGCCGCGACGGACATGGAAGTTCGAGCCCTTGCAGACCAGCCGCCCCGGCACCTGCGGGTGCTCGACCGTCCAGTCGCGCACCTCGAAGAACGTGGAGCCGATGTTCGGCGTGTGCTCCGGGAACCGCGCCTCGAGGGACCGACCGACCATCCCGCGGATGATCCGGTCCTCGTCGACGCCACCGGCGCCGACGTCCAGCGTCTCGACCGACTTGCCGTCACGGATGATCGTGATCGAGTCGGCGATCGCCGCGATCTCGTTGAGCTTGTGGGAGATCATGATGCTGGTCAGCCCGCGGGAACGCAGGCCGCGCAGCAGGTCCAGCAGGTGCGCCGAGTCGTCCTCGTTCAGTGCCGACGTCGGCTCGTCGAGGATGAGCAGCTTCACGTTCTTGGAGAGCGCCTTGGCGATCTCGACGAGCTGCTGCTTGCCCACGCCGATGTTCTTGATCACCTCGTCGGGTGACTCGTCCAGGCCGACGCGCGCCAGCAGGTCGACCGCGCGGCGACGGGCCTCGGCCCAGTCGATGCCGAGCGAGCCCTTGACCTCGTTGCCCAGGAAGATGTTCTCGGTGATCGAGAGCTCGGGGATGAGCGCGAGCTCCTGGTGGATGATCACGATCCCGGCGTGCTCGCTGGACTTGATGTCCTTGAAGCGGACCTCTTCGCCGAGGTAGTTGATCTCACCCTCGTAGGTGCCGTAGGGGTACACCCCCGAGAGCACCTTCATCAGAGTCGACTTGCCCGCACCGTTCTCCCCGCAGATCGCGTGGATCTCCCCGGCACGAACCTGCATGCTCACCCGGTCCAGGGCCCGGACCCCCGGGAACACCTTGGTGATCGACCGCATCTCCAGGATGACTGGGCCGTCCGTCATTTCACGCTCCTCGTGCCACACTGCACACCGCGACCCCGCGGGTCCGGACAGACACTAGGCAGGGCACCCCATCGCGTCAACTCATGAACGCAAGGCCGTGTCCGTACCCTCACCGCATCGTGACCTCGCCGTGACATTGGCATCCGTTGCCATCGGCTCGCCCCGACTCCGCCCGAGTCTTCACGTCCGGATCCGCCCGACTTCACGCAGCACAGGGGACGACTCGCTTCTTGTCATCACTTCTTGAACGCTAGGGACAGCCCCGGGAAGTTCACCCGCCGCGGCCTCGGTGCGGCACCATCTGGGTCATGCGTCTGGAGATCCGCGTGCGCCCTGGCTCGTCCCGGGCGGGCGTCGGAGGCGAGCACGCGGGTCGGCTCGTGGTGGCCGTGCACGAGCGCGCGGTCGACGGCAAGGCGACGGATGCCGCCCTCGGCGCCGTCGCCGACGCCCTGGGCGTCCCCACCCGCAGGGTGCGCCTGGTGCGCGGGGCCACGAGCCGCGACAAGCTCGTGGAGGTCGAGACCCACGACACGCAGGAGGAGGCCGACCTGCTCGAGCTCGTCGACCGGCTGCGGTCGGCTCGCTGACCGTTCAGCCCTGGGGGGACGGCCTGCGGCTAGATGACGGAGCGCAGGTGAGACACCGGCCGGTTCGACGAGGCACCGGTGATCGCGGCGATGATCGCCTCGTAGCTGGTGCTCGCCGTGTCGAACGAGCCGTTGTTGCGCCCGTGGCGCAGGACCTCGATGCGGTCCGACACCGAACGGACGTCGGTCATGTTGTGGCTGATCAGCACGACGCCGAGGCCGAGGTCGCGCAGCCTCTCGATGTGCGTCAGCACCTCGGCGGTCTGCGCGACGGACAGCGCCGCGGTCGGCTCGTCGAGCACGACGAGCCGGGGCTGCCCGACCAGCGTCCGCGCGATGGCCACGGCCTGGCGCTGGCCGCCCGACAGCGTGCGCAGCGGCGAGTGCACCGACGGGATGCCTGCGGTGATCTGCTGCAGGATGCGCCGCGCCGTCTGCTCCATGCGCTCCTCGGCCAGCCAGCCGCCGGACGCGCGCACCTCCTGGCCCAGGAAGATGTTGGCCGTCACGTCGAGGTTCTCGCACAGCGCGAGGTCCTGGAACACGGTCGCGATCCCGAGCTCGCGGGCCGCCTTGGCGGACGTGATGCTGGCCGGCTCGCCGTCGAGCTCGACCAGGCCGGCGTCGGGACGCAGCACACCGGCGATGATCTTCGCCAGGGTCGACTTGCCCGCACCGTTGTCGCCGACGAGCGCGACGACCTCGTGCGCGTGCACCTCGAAGTCGACGCCGATCAGCGCCTCGACGGCACCGAACCGCTTGGTCACTCCCTGCATCGACAGCAGGGGTGGGCGGATGTCGGGCGTCGTCGCCGTCATGCTCTCCTGCTCCTCGTCGGTCATACGTCCCGTCAGTGAATCGGTGCGGACGTCCACAGTCAACCAACCCCCCAGCGTCCGACCGGCTCGTCCTCGACCGCCCTCACCAACAGATCGGTCGACGACAGCACGAGCAGGAGGGCACCCATCACCTCGGCGTTGGCGCCGAGGTCGGCGGGCACCACCTCGAGGGGTGCGATCTGGTTCAGCAGCACCCGGCGGCGGATCGCCTCGCGCATGGGTCCGAGCAGGATCTCCCCCGTCTCGGCCAGCTCGCCGCCCACCACGACGCACTGCGGGTTGACGGCCATGCCGAGGCCGGCGACGACGGCGCCGATGGTGGCACCGGCGTCGGCGACGATCTGGCGGCAGCCGGGGTCACCGCTCAGCGCCTGGGCGATCACGTCGCGGAGCGCCAACGTGCCGTGGCTCGCGCGCAGCGGGGCGAGCAGAGCCTGCGCGCCGACCACCGTGTTGAGGCACCCGCGGCTGCCGCACAGGCAGATGTCGCCGCCCGCGTCGACCTGCACGTGGCCGATCTCCCCCGCGGTGCCGGCGAACCCGCGGTGGACCTGGCCGCCGATGACGATGCCGCCACCGACGCCGTACGAGGCACGCACGTACACCGAGTCCTGGTAGCCGCGGGAGGCGCCGATGCGGCTCTCGGCCAGAGCGCCCAGGTTGGCGTCGTTGTCCACGAACACCGGTCGGTTCAGCCGCTTCGACATCACGTAGCCCACGGACACGTCGTCCCAGCCGCGCATGATGCCGGGGACGGAGATGGTGCCGGTGGCGACGTCGACCGGCGCCGGGAGGGCGATGCCGATGCCGAGCACCTCGTCCAGGGCGGACCCGACGCGCTCGAGCAGGTCGACGATCAGCAGGGCGGCACGGTCCAGGCTGGTGTCCGCACGGTGCTCGGGAGGCAGCGGCAGCGTCTGGTCCGCCAGCACCTCGTGGGAGGCGTCCGCCAGCGAGATGCGCAGGTGCCGCAGGCCGATGTGGACGCCGACAGCCACGCCGGTGCGGTGCGCGAGCGTGACCAGCTGGGCACGGCGACCGCTGCGCACCGTGGTGCGGACCTCGACGACGCCGGCGCCGAGCAGCTCCTTGACGATGTTGGACACCGTCGCCGCGGACAGGCCGGTGGTGCCGGCGAGCTCCACCTGGGTCAGGCCGCCGAAACGGCGGACGGCGTCGACGATCAGCGCGCGGTTCGCCCCTCGCAGGGCGGACTGCGACCCCGACATCGTCCTCGCCCTCCCGCCGCGCCGCGCCGCGCCGGAGGGGGCGCCGGTTGGTCGGCGCACCGGGCCTGCCCGGGCGGTTTCAGGGTGAATCAAACCACCGATGGTCAAGACCTCGCCCCGGCAGGCGCGGCGGCCGACCGGGGCGAGGTGGGGACGAGGACGGTGCGGATCAGACCAGGCCGAGGGCGCGGACCTGGGCCCGCTCCTCCTCCAGCTCGGCGACCGAGGCGGCCAGCCGCTCCCGCGAGAAGGCGTCGAGCCGCAGGTCAGGCACGATGGTGAAGCGTCCGTCGGCCGCCGTGACGGGGAACGAGGAGACCAGCCCCTCGGGGACGCCGTAGGAGCCGTCGGACACCACGCCGGCCGAGGTCCAGTCCCCCGCCGGGGTGCCGTGCACCCAGGTGTGGACGTGGTCGATCGCGGCGTTGGCGGCCGACGCCGCCGACGAGGCGCCGCGCGCCTCGATGATCGCCGCACCGCGCTTGGCCACCGTCGGGATGAACGTCTCGCGGACCCAGGTCTCGTCGCCGACCACCTCGGGAGCCGGGCGGCCGCCGATGGTCGCCTGGGTGATGTCCGGGTACTGGGTGGCGGAGTGGTTGCCCCAGATGGTCAGCCGAGCGACGTCCGACACGGCTGCACCGGTGCGGGCGGCGAGCTGCGCGACCGCGCGGTTGTGGTCCAGACGCGTCATCGCGGTGAAGCGGTCGGCCGGGACGTCGGGCGCGTGCTGCTGCGCGATGTACGCGTTGGTGTTCGCGGGGTTGCCGACGACGAGGACGCGCACGTCATCCGCCGCACCGGCGTTGATCGCGGCGCCCTGCGGTCCGAAGATCCCACCGTTCGCGGTGAGCAGGTCGCCGCGTTCCATGCCCGCGGTGCGCGGGCGGGCGCCGACGAGCAGCGCCACCTGGACGCCGTCGAACGCCGCCGTCGCGTCGTCGTGGATGTCCGTGCCCGCGAGCAGCGGGAACGCGCAGTCCTCCAGCTCGAGCGCGACGCCCTCGGCCGCCTTGACGGCCTGCGGGATCTCGAGCAGGTGCAGCCGGACGGGGGTGTCGGGGCCGAGCAGCTGGCCGGAGGCGATCCGGAACAGCAGCGCGTAGCCGATCTGGCCGGCCGCGCCGGTCACCGTCACGTGCACGGGGGTGGGTGCGGACACGTTCGTTCTCCTTCGAATCGATCGCGCGGCGGCCGGCCGCCGGGTGGTGCTGCTGGTGCCGGGCGCCTCAGGCGAGGCGAGCGGCGAGGTTCTCGTCGAGCTGGGCGAGGAACTCCTCGGTGGTCAGCCAGGGCTGCTTCGGCCCGACGAGCGAGGCGAGGTCCTTGGTCATCGCACCCGACTCGACGGTCTTGATGACGACGTCCTCGAGGGTCTCCGCGAAGCGCGTCACCTCGGGCGTGCCGTCGAGCGAGCCGCGGTGCTTGAGGCCACCGGTCCACGCGTAGATCGAGGCGATCGGGTTGGTGGACGTCGGCTTGCCGGCCTGGTGCTGGCGGTAGTGCCGCGTGACGGTGCCGTGGGCGGCCTCCGCCTCGACCGTCTTGCCGTCGGGCGTCATCAGCACGGAGGTCATCAGGCCGAGCGAGCCGAAGCCCTGCGCCACCGTGTCGGACTGCACGTCGCCGTCGTAGTTCTTGCAGGCCCAGACGTAGCCGCCCTCCCACTTCAGGGCCGAGGCGACCATGTCGTCGATCAGGCGGTGCTCGTAGGTGAGGCCGGCGGCGTCGAACTGCGCCTTGTACTCGGTCTCGAACACCTCGGCGAACAGGTCCTTGAACTGACCGTCGTACGCCTTGAGGATCGTGTTCTTGGTCGACAGGTACACCGGGTAGCCGCGCTGCAGGCCGTACGCGAAGGACGCGCGCGCGAAGTCCTTGATCGACTCGGTGAAGTTGTACATGCCCATCGCCACGCCCCCGGCCTCGGGGTAGACGACGACGTCGTGGCTGATCGGCGCGGAGCCGTCCGCCGGCGTGAACGTCATCGTCAGCGTGCCGGCGCCCGGGACGACGAAGTCGGTGGCGCGGTACTGGTCGCCGAAGGCGTGACGACCGATGACGATCGGCTTGGTCCAGCCCGGGACCAGGCGCGGGATGTTGCTGATGATGATCGGCTCGCGGAAGACGACGCCGCCGAGGATGTTGCGGATGGTCCCGTTGGGGCTCTTCCACATCTTCTTCAGGCCGAACTCCGCGACGCGGGCCTCGTCGGGCGTGATCGTCGCGCACTTGACGCCGACGCCGTGCTCGGCGATGGCGTGCGCCGCGTCGATGGTCACCTGGTCGTCCGTGGCGTCCCGGTGCTGGATCGACAGGTCGTAGTAGAGGAGGTCGACGTCGAGGTACGGGTGGATCAGGCGGTCCTTGATGAACTGCCAGATGATCCGGGTCATCTCGTCGCCGTCGAGCTCGACGACCGGACCGACGACGCTGATCTTCGCCATGATGCGGGCTCTCCTGTGGGCCGGGACCGGCACCGCTGGGTGCCGCGCGCCAGATTACTCGACATCGAGAGATCTCGCGGCGCGGGTCCCGGCGCCGGCCTCTGACGCGCCACAGCACCGGCTGGCATGCTGGGGGCCGATCCCCGATCTCCACCCGTACTCACGACAGGACGACCATGTCCCAGCAGAAGCCCGACCCCGCCGACATCACGGCCGCGACCGCGTCCGACGCACCCGTCGAGACCGAGGCCGTCCCGGCCGGCACCCACCCCGAGCCCGTGTCGGAGCCCGAGGAGCTGGCCGACGTCACCGCCGACGGCGAGCTGGTGCTCGACGAGGACGTCGAGACCTACGTCGAGGGGCCCTCGCTGGCCGCCAAGCTCGGCGCCGAGGCGCTCGGCACGTTCGTGCTGGTGTTCGCCGGCGTCGGCGTCGCCCTGTACTCCGCCTTCAGCGGCGTCGGCGGCACCCTGGCGGTCGCGCTGGCCTTCGGCATCGCCGTGCTGGCCGGCATCATCGCGTTCGGCCGGGTCTCCGGCGGGCACTTCAACCCCGCGGTGACCCTCGGTGCGGCGGTGGCCGGCCGCACCCGCTGGGCCGACGTGCTGCCCTACTGGCTGGCCCAGGTGGTCGGCGGCGCGCTCGGCGCGGCCGTGCTGTTCCTGACGGTGCCGAGCGGTCTGCCGCAGATCCTGGGGCACCAGACCGGCGGCGTCCGCGCCCTGTTCAGCACGGTCTCCACCGGCTACGGCATCCACTCCCCGCTGGCGCACGTGCTGGCGCAGAACCAGATCACGTCCGACGTCACGTTCGGCGTCGGCGCCGCGCTGCTGGCCGAGGCGGTCGGCACGGCCATCTTCGTCGCCGTGATCCTCGGCGCCACGGACCGTCGCGCCAACCTGCAGCACGTCCCGTTCGCGGTGGGTCTGACGCTGTCCGCCGTCATCCTGGTGCTGCTGCCGATCACCAACGCGTCGGTGAACCCGGCGCGGTCGCTCGCGACGGCGATCTTCTCCGAGGGCTGGGCGCTCAAGCAGGTCTGGCTGTTCTGGGTGGCTCCGCTGCTGGGTGCCGCCGTGTCCGGCCTGCTGTACCGGGCCTTCGCGCGCGAGCCGATCGAGGACGACCTGTTCGGCGAGGAGGACGAGGAAGAGATCCTCGTCGTGCAGTAAGGGACCTTCGCACCCCGTCGACGCCCGCCGTCTGCCTCCCGCTCCGGGAGCTCAGCCGGCGGGCGTCGCGCTGAGCAGGGTGCGCAGCGGCACATCCGGGTCCGCGGCGGCCGCGACGTCGACGCGCGGCAGCTCGGCACCGCCGAACGCACGCCGTGCGGGACCGACCTCCCGGTGCCGGTCGACGACCAGGACTGCGGTGACACGGTCGCCGGCGAGCCAGAGGACGCTCCAGCCGGTGGACGCCGTGGGGTCGCCGCGGACGACGACCTCGTCCGCGGCGCCGGGCTGGCCGAGCAGCACCACGTCGTGGCCCAGCTGGGTGGAGAACACCTCCGGCGCGGGGTCGTGGGTGGGTGGCTCGACGGTCGCGGCGACCGCGGTGCCGTCCGTCGCCACCAGGTGGCGCGCCAGGGCCTCGGGCCCGCGCAACGCCGCCTCCCAGTGGCCGCCGGGCACCCAGCCGTGCCTGGCTGACCGGCGCAAGGCCACGTCTCCGACCGCCCACAGGCCCGGGACCGGCTCCCGGCCGGCCAGGACCCGGTACCGCTCGTCCACCCGCACGGCGCCGGACGCGTCCCGAGGCACGGTGTCGCCGAGCCACCCGGTGGCGGGCCGAGCGCCCACCGCGGCGAGCACCGTGCCGGCCGTCAGCCGACGGCCGTCACCGAGCCGCACGCCACCGTCCTCCACCGCCGCGACCGGCGCCCGCGTGACCAGCTCGACGCCCGCGGCTGCGTACCAGGGCACCGTCAACGCCCCGACCCGGGCGCCCAGCGCGCCGCTCAGCGGAGCGGGTGCCGCCTCGACGACGGTCACGGGCGTGCCGGCCGCCGCCACCACACCGGCCACCTCGGCACCGATCCAGCCCGCGCCGATCACCACCAGCGGCCCACCGGCCGCGAGCGCGGCACGCAGCCGGTCGGCGTCGGCTGCGGTGTGCAGCGTGCGGGCAGAGGGCCAGGCCGGAGGGCGGACGGCATGGGCGCCCGTCGCGAGCACGACGTGGTCGGCGCGCACCGGGCCGGTGTCCGTGGCGACACCGGGCCGTCCGGGCTCGTCGAGCAGCAGGGCGCGCGCGGGTCGGTCCAGCTCGACGCGGTCGGCCAGGGCCGCGACGTCCACCCCGAGCTCGTCGGTCAGCCAGGCAGGTGCGGTGCGGTCGAGCAGGTGCTTGGACAGCGGCGGCCGGTCGTACGGCGGCACGCCCTCGGCACCGAGCACGTGGATGTGGCCGTCGAACCCGGCGGTGCGCAGCTCGGCCACGGTGCGCGTGGCGGCCAGCCCGGCGCCGACCACCAGGACGTCACGGGCGGCCGGGTTGCTGCGCACCGGGCCACGGTAGTCTGCCGAGAGGGAGGCACGGATGGGCGCTGAGCATGCGGTCGGTCGTGCGCCGACGGGCGCACCGACCTCCGGTGGCGCACCCCGCACCCCGTCCGCCACCGCGTCCACATGGCCCCGGATCGACGCAGGGGGCACCTCGATGAGCACCCCCGGCGCGGTGCCACCGACGGCTGCGTCCTCGCCGTCGCCTGCAACCGGAGCCGTCCCGCTGGTCGCCCGGCGCCGGCCTCGCCTGCCCCGTTCGGTCCTGCTGGTGGTGCTCGGGGTCGTCCTCGTGGTGGTCGCCGCCCTGCTGCTCGGCACCCGCGCGGCGGCGGGTCTGCTCGCGCTGCAGCTGCTGGTGTGCGCCGTCGTGCGGGCCGTCCGCCCGGCCCCCGGACCGAACGCGTTGGCCGTGCGCTCACGCGCTCTCGACGTGCTGACCCTGACTGCGTTCGCCCTGGTCCTCGGCGTGCTGGCGGCGATCGTCCCCAGCGCGCGCTGACGGCTGCCGCGACAGCTGCGGCAGGCACCGTCACGGGACGGGCTCGTCCGGGACCGCCGTCTGCACGGTCCCGGACGGTGCCCGTCAGTGGGCGAAGTGCCGCGTCCCCGTCAGGTACAGGGTGACGCCGGCCGCCGTCGCCGCCTCGATCACCTCGGGGTCACGCACGGAGCCGCCCGGCTGCACGACGGCGCGCACCCCGGCGTCCAGCAGCACCTGGAGGCCGTCGGCGAACGGGAAGAAGGCGTCCGACGCGGCGACCGAACCGCGCGCCCGCGCCTGACCGTCCGCGTCGGCACGCTCGACGGCCAGCCGGCACGAGTCCACGCGGTTGACCTGCCCCATCCCGACCCCGACCGAGGCGCCGTCGGCGGCGAGCAGGATCGCGTTCGACTTCACCGCCCGGACGGCGCGCCAGGCGAACGCGAGGTCGGCCAGCGTGGCGGCGTCGGCGGCGTCGCCCGCGGCGAGCGTCCACGTGGTCGGGTCGTCGCCCGCGGCGTCGATCCGGTCCGCCTGCTGCACGAGCAGGCCACCGCTGATCGAGCGCTGCTCGAGGCGGGCGGCCGGCGGGGTGTCCACGACCAGGAGGCGCACGTTCTTCTTCTGGGACAGCAGCTCGAGGGCGTCGTCGTCGAAGGCCGGCGCCAGCACCACCTCGGTGAACACCGGCGCGATCTGCTGAGCCGCCGCCAGGGTGATCGGCACGTTCGCGGCGATCACACCGCCGAACGCCGACACCGGGTCGCACGCGTGGGCCTTGGCGTGGGCGTCCGCCACGTCGGTGCCGACGGCGATGCCGCACGGGTTGGCGTGCTTGATGATCGCGACGGTGGGCTGGTCGCCGTGGTCGTGCGCCGCACGCCAGGCCGCGTCGGCGTCGACGTAGTTGTTGTAGCTCATCGCCTTGCCGTGCAGCTGGGTCGCCTGGGCCAGCCCCCGCGCACCGTCGCCGGCGGTGTACAGCGCCGCGGCCTGGTGCGGGTTCTCGCCGTACCGGAGCACCGCCGAGCGCGTCCACGTGCCGCCGACCCATGCCGGGAAGCCGGTGTGCTGACCCTCGACCTCGTCGGTGCTGGTGGCGACGTTGCCCATCCAGGAGGCGACCGCCACGTCGTAGGTGGCGGTGTGCACGAACGCCTCCGCGGCGAGCCGGGTGCGCTGCGCCAGCGTGAAACCGCCGGCCGCGACGGCCTCGACCACCGCGGGGTAGCCGGACGGGTCGACGACGACGGCGACGCTCGGGTGGTTCTTCGCGGCGGCCCGGACCATCGAGGGGCCGCCGATGTCGATCTGCTCGACGCACTCGTCGACGGACGCGCCCGAGGCGACGGTCGCGGTGAACGGGTACAGGTTGACGACCACCAGCTCGAACGGGGCCACGCCGAGGTCCTCGAGCTGGGCCAGGTGCTCCGGGCGGCGGGTGTCGGCGAGGATCCCGGCGTGCACCCGCGGGTGCAGGGTCTTGACGCGGCCGTCGAGGCACTCGGGGAAGCCCGTCAGCTCCTCGACGCGGGTGACCGGGACGCCGGCGCCGGCGATCGTCGCGGCCGTCGAGCCGGTGGACACCAGCTCGACCCCGGCCGCGTGCAGTGCGGTGGCGAGCTCGACGAGGCCCGTCTTGTCGTAGACGGAGACGAGCGCACGGCGGACGGGGCGGCGACCGTCGCCGGTCGGGGTTGCGGGGGTGGACTGGCTGGGCTGCTGGGACATCGAGCACTCTCCCGGGTCAGGGCGCCGCGGTCACGGCGCGGGGCGGACCCGGGCACCCAGGCGGACGGTGCACGGACGACGGTGGTGCGGCCGCTCCCCGGTGGTGATCCACCTCGGTTCGCCAGTCACGGCCGAGGCCATGCTATCCGGCGACCGGGGCACCGCCGAGCCGCACGTGACGGCCCTCGACGCTGACTCCCTCCCGGACCACCCGCCCGACGACGTCGACCAGCAGCTCCCGCTCGACGGTCTTGATGCGCTCGTGCAGCGTCGCCTCGTCGTCCCCCTCGAGCACCGGCACCGCCGACTGCGCGACGATCGGGCCCGAGTCGACGCCCTCGTCGACCACGATCACCGAGCAGCCGCTGACCTTGACGCCGTGCGCGAGGGCGTCCCGGACCGCGTGCGCACCGGGGAAGGCCGGCAGCAGCGCGGGGTGCGTGTTGAGCGTCCGGCCACCGTGCTCGGCCAGGAACGCCTGGCCGACCAGCCGCATGAACCCGGCGAGGACCACCAGGTCCGGGGTGAACACCCGGACCGTCTCGGCGAGGGCGCGGTCCCACGCCGCACGGTCCGCGAAGTCCGCCGGGGCCACCACGGCCGTGGCCACCCCGGCCTCCCGCGCGCGCTCGAGCGCCCTGACGCCGTGCCGGTCGGAGACGACGGCGACGACGCGCGCGCCGTACGCCGGGTCGGAGTGCGCGGCCAGCAGGGCGTCGAGCGTCGAGCCGGTGCCGGAGACCAGCACGACGACGCGCCCCGCGGTGCGGGTGGACGGTGCGGGCGGGGTCGGGCCGGGAGGGGTGGGGCCGGGAGCGGCGGTCACGGGGGAACCCTAACCGGGCGCCGACGGACGCCCGACGTCCCCGTCGACGGCCCGGGGGACAATGAGGTGTGAGCAACCCGTACGCCCCGCCGGACGACCGGCCCCGCGGCGACGAGGCGCCGGCCGACCGCGGCGCTCCCGACGGGCGGCACGGCGTGACCGGTCCCGGGCACGGCCCGTCCAGCGGACCGTTCCATGGTCCGGACGGGCAGGCACCGGCACCCTGGCCGGGTGTCCGTCCCGCCGACCGGCCTGGCGTCGGGCACGGTCCCGGTCAGCAGGAGGTGCCGCCGCCGGTCAGCCCCGCGCAGCTGTCGCGGATCGCCGCGGGCATGCGCTTCGGCGCCGCCCTGGTGCTCGCGGCGCTCCTGGTCCAGCTGCTGCCGCTGCCCTGGGGGCTGCTCGCGCTGCCGTTCGCGCTGCTCGGCACGGGCGTGGTGGGACGGACCATGCTGCTGATGTCCCGGGCACGGGTGCGGGGGCCTGCCTCGGTGCTGACCACCCTGCTGCTGGTGGTGGGCGTCGGCAGCGTGGCGGTCTCGCTGATGCTGGCCGCCTACTGGGCCGCCGGTGCCGAGTCGTACCGGTGCGAGCAGTCGGCGCTCACCGTGCAGGCCCACTACTCGTGCGCGGCGCTCCTGCCGCAGCAGGGGTCGGTGCACCTCCCCTGACGGCCGACGGCCGAGCGCGAGCGCTCAGGCCCCGCCGAGCTCGGTATCGTCCGGCACCCACGGGTCGGCCGCCCGCCTGTGCACCAGGTGCCGCACGGCTGCGCGGACCACAGGGGCGCTCAGCGTCGTCGTGACCGCGGCACCGACCCACACCCAGAGCCCCACCCGCAGGCCGACCAGCCAGCCCTCCGCTCCGACGACGGCCATCCGGCCCGGGCCCGCCGCCCCGCTCGCGGCCGTCACCACGAGCGCGACCAGCACCGCGACCACCCCCGCGAGCAGCCCCGCCGCCGCGGCCGGGTGCCACCACCGCCGCGCGGACCACCCGCGGTGCAGCACCAGTCCGGCCAGCACGCCGACCAGGGCGAGCACCAGCGGCAGCACCGCGGCCGCGATTCCGTGCACCGTCTCGGCGGGCAGCATGCCGAGCAGCGGGACGGCCGGGAGCGATCCGGGGACGACGGCGTCGGGCGCGAACCGGGACCCCGCACCGACGGAGAAGCCGACCCCGGAGACCCACGTCAGCGCCCAGACCACGATGTTCGGCAGGTAGCCGAGCTGGACCACGGCGAGCACGACGCCGCCGATCACGTCGAGGTTCAGCCCGCCGACCACGGACGCCACCTGAGTCCGCCCGTCCAGCAGCCACCCGCACGTCACCAGGCTCGACACCACCGCGAGCAGCGCGACGGTGAGCAGGCCCGTGCCGAGCGCCGCGCGCAGCACGGGTGGCAGCCGACGGGTCAGCGGCTGCGCGAGCCGCGCCCACGTCGGCGCGTCGCTCTTGCGCATCACCCCCGTGCCGAGCCCGAGCAGCGCGACCACCGCCCCGCCCAGCAGGGCGCGCGGCAGCCCACCGCGCGCCGCGGGCGTCAGCGCGGCCATCCCGGCCACGACCACCACGTAGGTCGCCATCCCGGACAGCGAGGAGGACCAGCTCGCCGCGCCCGACCGCCGGGCCGAGGCGTGGCAGGTGTACACCGCGAGCGCGGTCACGCCCAGCGGCACCAGGCCGACCGTGATCGCCCCGACGCTGACCGTGACGCCGTGCCCGAGCAGCCAGACCGCGGTGCCGACCCCGACGGCGCGCACCCATGGCACGCCGTCGTTCGCCGGGTCGGCGGAGGTCGCCACGAACGCGGCGACCGACGGGACCACGATGACCAGCCACGACAGCAGGGCACCCTGCAGGGCGGCGAGGACGCCTGCGACCCACCGCGGGGCGCCGTCGAGCGCGCTGCCGAGATCGACGGCCAGCGCCAGGTCACCGGCACGTCCGCGGGTCGTCCGCGGCGCGCGGCGGATGGCGGGGTCGGTGCGCAGGCTCACGCGCCCATGGTCGGCCGACCACCGCGTGCCGTCCGGCAGGCACGTCCGGCGAGTCGCTCACGGCGCGACCCGGCGCCGTCGCGCCCGCCGCAGCGCGCGCGACGCCTCCGCGGGCTCAGGACAGCAGCGCGCGGACCAGCGCGGCGGTCTCGGACGGCGTCTTGCCGACCTTGACCCCGGCGGCCTCGAGGGCCTCCTTCTTGGCCTGCGCGGTGCCCGACGAGCCGGAGACGATGGCACCGGCGTGGCCCATGGTGCGGCCCTCCGGTGCGGTGAACCCGGCGACGTAGCCGACCACCGGCTTGGTGACGTGGTCGCGGATGTACGCGGCGGCACGCTCCTCGGCGTCGCCGCCGATCTCGCCGATCATCACGATCGCCTCGGTGTCCGGGTCCTCCTCGAACGCGGCGAGCGCGTCGATGTGCGTCGTGCCGATGATCGGGTCGCCGCCGATGCCGATGGCCGTGGAGAAGCCCAGGTCACGCAGCTCGTACATCATCTGGTACGTCAGCGTGCCGGACTTGGACACCAGCCCGATGCGGCCGGGACCGGTGATGTCCGCCGGGATGATGCCGACGTTCGACTGCCCGGGGCTGATCAGGCCGGGGCAGTTGGGGCCGATCACCCGCACGCCGTTGTCCTGCGCGTAGGCGAAGAACGCGGCGGTGTCCGCCACCGGGACGCCCTCGGTGATGACGACGACCAGCGGCACCCGGGCGTCGACCGCCTCGATCACCGCGTCCTTGGTGAAGGCCGGCGGGACGAAGACGACGGACACGTCGGCACCCGTCTCGGCGACAGCCTCGGCGACCGTCCCGAAGACGGGGACGTCACCGGTGGGGAACGTCACGGTGGTGCCGGCCTTGCGCGGGTTCACGCCGCCGACCACCTGCGTGCCGGACGCGAGCATCCGGGTGGTGTGCTTGGTCCCCTCGGACCCGGTCATGCCCTGCACGATCACCCGCGACGCAGCGGTGAGGAAGATGGCCATGGCTGTTCGTCTCTCTCGTCGTCGGGTGGCTCAGGCGGCCGTCGAGGCCAGGCGGGCCGCGTCGTCCGCGCCGCCGTCCATCGTGTCGGCCAGCGTCACCAGCGGGTGCGCCGCCTCGGTGAGGATCCGGCGGCCCTCGGCGACGTTGTTGCCGTCGAGGCGGACCACCAGCGGCTTGGACGCCTCGTCGCCGAGGATGCCCAGGGCCGCGACGATGCCTCGCGCGACCTCGTCGCACGCGGTGATGCCGCCGAACACGTTGACGAAGACGGCCTTGACCTGCGGGTCGGACAGGATGATGTCCAGCCCGTCAGCCATCACCTGCGCCGAGGCGCCGCCGCCGATGTCGAGGAAGTTGGCGGGCTTGACGCCGCCGTGGCCCTCACCGGCGTAGGCGACCACGTCGAGCGTGCTCATCACCAGGCCGGCGCCGTTGCCGATGATGCCGACCTGACCGTCGAGCTTGACGTAGTTCAGGCCCTTCTCCTTGGCGCGCGCCTCGAGCGGGTCGGCTGCGGCCTTGTCCTCGAGCTCGGCGTGGTCCGGGTGCCGGAAGTCGGCGTTGGCGTCCAGCGACACCTTGCCGTCGAGCGCGATCACGTCGCCGTCCTCGGTCAGCACCAGCGGGTTGACCTCGACCAGCGTCGCGTCCTCGTCGCGGTAGACCGCCCACAGCCGCTCGAGCACGTCCACGACCTGACCGGCCACCTGCTGGTCGAAGTCGGCGGCCCGGACGATCTCCTCGGCCTTGGTGCGGTCGATGCCGGTGCGCGGGTCGACGGCGACGCGGGCGAGGGCCTGCGGGCGCTCGACGGCGAGCTGCTCGATCTCCATGCCGCCCTCGACGGACGCCATCGCCAGGTACCGGCGGTTGGCCCGGTCCAGCAGCAGCGACACGTAGTACTCGCTGGCGATGCGGGCTCCCGCGGCCACCATCACGCGGCGCACGGTGTGGCCCTTGATGTCCATGCCGAGGATCTGGCCGGCGACCTGCTCGGCCTCGTCGGCCGACCGGGCGAGCTTGACGCCGCCGGCCTTGCCGCGGCCACCCACCTTCACCTGGGCCTTCACGACGACGACGCCACCGCTCTCGCCGAGCAGCCGCTCGGCTGCGGCCCGCGCCTCCGCGGGCGTCGTCGCGACGATGCCCGGCAGGACCGGTACCCCGTGCTTCTCGAACAGGTCCCGTGCCTGGTACTCGAACAGGTCCACGCCGGCGCGTCCTCTCGCTCATCCCGCACGTCGGTGTAGGCGACGTGCGCACCGGTGGCGACTCTAGCCGGGGACCGGCGATTTCTCGACATCGAGAGATTCGTTCGACGCGCCGGGCGGGGGGTGGTGGCCGCCGAGCTGCATCTGCCTCCAGAGGCGTCAAGCCGCCTTGACAGAGCGTCGAACGTCAATCTAGGTTGACGCCCATGACCGACACGTTGCTCGACAGGGCGACCTCCGACGACCCGGCGAGCGGCCTGGCCGCCGTCGGGGCGCTGCGTGAGCTCGCCGACCGCCTCGAGGCGCTGCAGGTGGAGCGTGCGCGGCGGCTCGGCTGGTCGTGGCAGCAGGTCGCCGCCGCCCTGGGCGTGTCCCGGCAGGCCGTCCACCAGAAGTACGGGAAGAGGTTGGGCTGATGTTCGAGAGGTTCACGCAGGACGCCCGCACCGCCGTGGTGCAGGCGCAGGAGCTCGCGCGCGAGCTGCACGCCGACCGGATCGGCACCCAGCACCTGCTGGCCGGCGCGGTGCGGACCGAGGGGTCGGCCGCCTCCCGCGCGCTCGCCTCGCTCGGCATCCGGCCGGCCGACGTCGACGCCGCGGTGCGGCGCCGCAGCAGCACCGGGCTCGACGCGGACGCCCTCGCGGCGCTCGGCATCGACCTCGAGGCCGTCCGCGCCCGGGCCGAGCGGCTGTTCGGTGTCGGTGCGCTCGACCGGCCCGCACCCGGCCGGGGCGGCCGACGAGGCACGCACGTCCCCTTCGACACCACCGCCAAGAAGCTGCTCGAGACCACCCTGCGCGAGGCGGTCGCAGCCGGGCACCGGCGGATCGACACCGGCCACCTGCTGCTCGCGGCCGTGCGTCTCGAGGACGTGCCGGCGCACCAGGTACTGCTCGGCCTCGGGCTGGCACCGGAGGAGGTCCGGCGGGCGGTCCGACGGGCGTGGGCCGAGCCGGACGACGGGCCGGCCGGCGTGCTGGTCGGCTGAGACCGCCCCGCACCGGCCGCGTCAGGGCCGTGGTGACGGTCCGGCGCTCGCGGCGGTGCCGGCCTGCTCCGCCGCCGTGGTCGCCACCGGCCACCCGTCGTCCGTCCACGCCAGCTTGCGGATCGCCAGCCTAAAGTCGCCGCCGGCCGTCGCGTCGTAGTAGTGGAAGGCCAGGTACCCGTTCGAGTACGACTGCCCGCCCGGGCCGACCATCGTCCCGGTGGTACCGAGCAGCGGCGTCGCACCGTCGAGCGTCGCCGGGGTCCCGGTGCGGCCGATGTACGGACCCCGCACGTCGGTCGACCGAGCCACCGCGATGTTGTACGTGGACGCGGTCCCTCGGCAGCAGCTGTCCCGCGAGACGAAGAGGTAGTACCAGCGGCCACGGTGCACCAGGTAGCCGGCCTCGATCGCGTCGGGTGGGCCGAGGCGGCTCGCGATCGTGGTCGGGCTGGCGCCCGGCGCCGGCTTGCCGGACGGCCACTGCAGCTGCAGCAGCCGGATGCCGCTCCAGAAGGAGCCGTACGCCATCCAGGGCGTGCCCGACGCATCGGTCACGACACCGGGGTCGATCGCGTTGTCGCTGCTCTGGCCGGCCGTGGAGTGCCACACCTCGCCCCGGTCCACCCAGTGGTAGGCCGGGTCCGCCGGGTCGAGCGTCGTGTTGGTGGTGAGCCCGATCACCGAGGTGTTGGAACCGAACGTCGACGCCGCGTAGTAGAGGTAGTACGTGCCGTCGTGCTCGACGACCTCCGGTGCCCAGAAGTTCTGCACGCCCTTGACCCGCTGGTACACCCACTGCGGACGTGTCGCGGCGTCCCACACGGTGCCGACGTACGTCCAGGTGCGTCCACCGTCCGTCGACCGGCGGACCTGCGGAGCACCGAGCCCCACGTGCACGTCGCCCGTCGAGAAGACGTACCAGGGCTGCTTGCCGGTCCCGGCCACCAGCGCGGGGTCGTGGGTGTGCAGGTCGCCGTGCAGGTCCAGCGCCTCGGCGGCGGGCCCGGCGGCGCTCGTCGCCGTCGCCGGGCCCGCCCCGGACGCCACGCAACCGGCGGTCAGCAGGACGACCGCCAGCAGCAGCGCGGCTGCCAGCAGGTGACGACGTCCAGGGTTGGGGCCGGACGTCGCCACCTGCCGGGTCACAGGCACCGGAGAGCCAGCGGGTGGGGCCGGGTCACAGTCCCAGCCGGACCACGTTCCAGGACACCGGCGGCACCGTCAGGCTGAGCCGTCCGTCCCGCACCGCGGCGGTCGCGTTCGAGCGAGGCGCCACGCTGCTGTCGTCGTCCGCCGTCGCCTGCCAGGTGTGGTCGGGGTTGGACAGCGTGCTCGCGGACGTGAGCTGCAGGCCCGGGATCGAGCGCAGGTCCACCTCGAGGCGGCCCTCCTGCGTCGTCGAGCGGTTGACGGCGAACAGCGCCACGGCACCCGTCTCGGGATCGTGGGTCGCGACCGCATCGACCAGGGGGGCGTCCCCGAACTTCGCCGTCTCGTACGTCGGCACGTCGATCGCCACCTGCAGCACGTCGCCGAGGGCGGCGGACGACGCCTGCGCGAACGGGTGGAAGATCGTCTGCTTCCACGACCGGCCGCCCGGCTCCGTCATGATCGGCGCGATCACGTTGACCAGCTGGGCGAGGCTGGCGGCCGCGACCCGGTCGGTGTGCCGCAGCAGGCTGATCAGCAGGCTGCCGACCACCACCGCGTCCGCCACGTTGTAGCGGTCCTCCAGCAGGACGGGCGCCACCGGCCAGTCGTCGCCGGTCGGCGGCTGGGACTCGGCCCGGTGCTGGTACCAGACGTTCCACTCGTCGAACGAGATCGCGATGCGCTTGGACAGCTTCTTGTGGGCGCGGACGGCGTCCGCCGTGGCCGCGACCGACGTGATGAAGTGGTCCATGTCGAGCGCCGACGCGAGGAACGAGCCGAGGTCGCCGTCCTGCTCGCAGTAGTAGGCGTGGGCCGAGATCATGTCGACCTGCTCGTAGGCCTCGGTGAGCACCGTCTGCTCCCACTCGCCGAAGGTCGGCATCCCGACCCCCGACGACCCGCTGGCCACCAGCTCCAGGTCCGGGTCGATCATCCGCATGGCCCGCGCGGTCTCCGCCGCCAGCCGGCCGTACTCGTGGGCGGTCTTGTGACCGATCTGCCAGGGGCCGTCCATCTCGTTGCCCAGGCACCACATCTTCACCTTGTACGGCGCGGCCGCACCGTTGGCCCGCCGCAGGTCGGACAGAGCGGTCCCACCCGCGACGTTGCAGTACTCGAGAACGTCCAGCGCCTCCTGGATACCCCGGGTGCCGAGGTTCACCGCCATCATCGGCTCGACGTCCGCGGCGGCGGCCCACCGCATGAACTCGTCCACGCCGACGAGGTTCGGCTCGGTCGAGTGCCAGGCGAGATCCAGTCGCCGCGGGCGGCCCTCCACCGGTCCGATGCCGTCCTCCCACCGGTACCCGGACACGAAGTTCCCGCCCGGGTAGCGCACGGTCGAGACGCCGAGCTCGCGCGTCAGCTCGATGACGTCCTTGCGGAAGCCGTCCGCGTCCGCCGTCGGGTGGGACGGGTCGTGGATGCCGGTGTACACGCAGCGACCGAGGTGCTCGACGAACGAGCCGAAGGTGCGGCGGCGGACCGGGCCGACGCGGAACGCCGGGTCGAGGGTGAGGGTGGCAGTGAACATGCGGGTGGAGCTCCTGGTTCGTGGTGACGTGCGAGGGAACCGCGCCGGCACGGTGCCGCCCTGGCGGGCGCCGTGCCGTCGCACTACTTGATCGAGCCGAGCGACAGGCCGCCCTGCCAGTACTTCTGCAGGCTGAGGAACGCGATGATCAGCGGGAGGACGGAGACCAGCGCTCCCGTGGTGATGAGGTTCCACACCTGCTCGCCGCCGGCACCGGCGTTCGACAACGCCTGCCAGTTGTTCAGGCCGACGGTGACGGGGAGCAGCTGCGGGTTCTGGACCATGGCGAGCGGCAGGAAGAAGTTGTTCCACGTCGCCACGACGGTCAGCAGGAGCACCGTCACGATCGCCGGCCGCAGGAGGGGCAGGGCCACCTGGGCGAACACCCGCAGCTCGCCCGCACCGTCCACGCGCGCGGCGTCGAGCATCTCGTCCGGCACCGCGTCCTGCGTGTACACGCGCATCAGGTACACGCCGAGCGGGGACAGCAGCGACGGCAGGATGACGGCCCACATCGTGTTCACCAGGCCCACCCGGCTCAGCAGCACGAACGTCGGGATCACCAGCGCGGTGAGCGGCACCATCACCGAGCCCAGGAGCACCGAGAAGTACAGGTTGCGTCCGCGGAACCGGTACTTGGCGAACCCGTAGCCGGCGAGGATGGCAAGCACCGTGGCGCCGATGCCACCGGACAGCGCGTAGACGAACGAGTTGGCGAGCCACCGCCAGTAGATGCCGCCCTGGTGCTGCCCCAGGCCACGCAGGTTGTCCAGCAGGTTCAGGTGCGAGTCGAACCACAGGGGGCCGTGCGCGCCGGTGAAGAGACCGGAGTTGCTCTTGGTCGCGGCGACCACCAGCCACCACAGCGGGAGGATGAAGTAGAGGACGAGGACCAGCAGGAAGAGGTGCGAACCCAGCCGCGGGCTGCGCCGGGCGACGTTGGCGGCGACGTCCGCGTCCTGGTGCCGGGCAGTCGGCTGACGAAGGCTCGTGGTCATGACTGCAGTCCGCTCTGCTTGCGCGTCAGGAAGAGGAAGAAGTAGGAGCCGATGAAGACGACGACCCCGAGCGCGAAGGCGATGGTGGACGCGTAGTTGAACTGGCTGTAGGAGAACGCCAGCGAGTACGCGTACATGTTGGGCGTGTAGTCGGGCGGGATCGCGCCCTGCGCGATGGAGCGCAGCACCTGCGGCTCGGTGAAGAACTGCAGCGTGCCGATGAGCGAGAACACCACGACCATCACCATCGAGCTGGAGATCATCGGCACCTTGATGCGCGTCGAGATCTGCCATCCGCTGGCACCGTCGATGCGCGCCGCCTCGTAGATCGACGGATCCACGGAACGCAGGGCCGCGTAGATGACCACCATGTAGTAGCCCGACCACTGCCAGGTCACGATGTTGACGAGGCTGGCGAAGATCATGTTCTGCGCCAGGAAGCTCGGGGCGTGCAGACCCACCAGGGCGAGGATGTCGTTGGCGGGCCCGAACCGGGGGCTGTAGAGGAACCCCCACATCAGCGCACCGATCATGGCGGGCACCGCATAGGGCACGAAGATCATCAGCCGGGAGAACTTGGACAGGCGCGTCGTCAGCGTGTCGAGCACGAGCGCCGCGACGAGGGCGACCACGATCTGCACCGGCACCATGACGATCGCGTACAGCGCGACGCGCTCGAGACCGTGCAGGAACAGCGGGTCGGTGAAGGCCCTCGCGTAGTTGCCGAGGCCCACGAAGCGGTCGCCGGTGGCGAGAGTCTTCGACCGCAGGCTCATCCAGAACGCGTACGCGATGGGCGCCACGAGGAATGCCAGGAAGATGACGGTGAACGGTGTCACGAAGAGCCAGCCCCAGCGCTGCCTGTTCGTCTCGATCGAGCTCGCCGCACCCCGGGCCGTCGTCGCGCTGCGCTGCGGTGCGGTGGACGTGATGGTGCTCATGGACCTTCCTTCCGCCAGGCCCGGGGTCGGCGCGCGGACGACGCGCCGACCCCGGGACGAGGACCTCAGTTGCTGACCTTGAAGCCCTGCTGCTTGGCGTACTGCACGAGGCTGTTCTGCAGGTTGTCCAGCGCGGTCGAGGCGTCCTGCTTACCCTGCGCCATGTCGTACAGCTGCTGAGTCTGCTGGTCGAACGCGTAGTTCTGGAACGGGCTGAACGTGAAGCCCTTGTAGCCGGCGGCCGCGGTGAGGAACACGTCCTTGTTGATCTGCTGACCACCGAAGAACGGGTACGCGAGGTTCTTGAAGTAGTCCGAGTCGAGGATCGGCTTCCACAGTGGGAACAGGGCGCCCTGCTCGATACCGATCTTCCACGCCGCTTCCGTGTTGAAGACACCCTTCGCCACCTCAGCGGCGGCGGCCTTGTCCTTCGCCTGGCTGGTCACCGCGAAGGTTGACCCACCCCAGTTGATCTGGACGGGGCTGGAGGCGTCCCACTGCGGGATGGGCGCCGCCTTCCACTGCGCGCTCGCGTCGCTCCCGGACAGGCCCTTGAGGTAGCCCGGGCCCCACGCCGCCGCCAGGTAGACGGCGTACGTACCGTCGACGAGCTTGGTGTTGTAGTCGGTGGTGAAGGCGTCGTCGGCGGCGACGAGCTTCTTGTCGAGCAGGCCCTTCCAGTAGCTCAGGACCTTCTTGGCGTTGTCGTCGTTCGCCTTGATGCCGACATCCGTGGGCTTGGTGGAGTCGTACGTGAAGGGCGTCGAGCCGACCTGCGAGAACAGCGCCTGGTTGAACGCCCGGCCGTTGGTCGGGAAGTTGGTGATGTACCCCTTGTAGCCCGCGTCCCTGAGCTTCTGGGCCGCGGTGGCGAACTCGTCCCAGGTCGTGGGGACCGGGACGTTGTACTTGGCGAAGATGTCCGCGCGGTAGAGCATGCCCATCGGTCCGCCGTCGACCGGGATCGCGTAGACGTGCGAACCGCTGGAGACGTCCTTCCACGCACCTGCCGTGTAGTCCTTGGCGACGTCCGCGGCACCGTACGACGAGAGGTCGACGAGCGCGTTACGAATCGTGAAGCTCGACAGCACCTCCGCCTCGAGCATGATGACGTCCGGCGCACCCGACTTCGCCTCGATGGCGGTGGAGAACTTGGTGTACTCGTCGTTCCCCTGACCCGCGTTGGTCCAGCAGATCTGGACGTCGTCGTGGGTCGAGTTGAACTGGTCCACCACCTTGTCGAACGCCGGGTACCAGGCCCAGACCGTCACCTTCTTGGCCGACGGCTTCTGGATGGTGTTGGTGCACGAGCCGGCCGCTGCGGCCGACGCTGTGGACGAGGCGCTGCTGCCTCCGCTGCTGCAGGCCGTGAGCAGTGCGAGGGCTGCCGCCGCGGGCAGGGCGACCCACCTTGCGAGCAAGGACTTCCGCATCCGAATCCTCCTTGATCCGAGTCAGGTACCGGCGACTGCGCCGGCCGACACGTCGAGGCGCGACGCGCGCCCTGCAACGTTGTAGTACAACGATAGAGAACCTGTCGACCGGATGACAAGTCACAGAACGGACACGATGTCCCGGTCCCACTGATCTCCACCGCTCAGCTGCGGGTCGACTCCCGCGCGACAACCACGTAGTCCGCGACGATCGTGCGTGGGGGGCCCGCCGCGTCGCCGCGCTCGATCCGCTCCCTGAGCAGACCGACTGCCGTCTGGGCGATCTGCTCGCGGCCCGGCGCGATCGACGACAGGGTTGGTGTGGAGTACTGCGCCTCCTCGATGTCGTCGAAGCCGATCACCGCCACCTCGCCCGGCACCTCGATCCCCCGGTCGTGCAAGGCGTGCAGCACACCGAGCGCGAGCGCGTCGTTCATCGCGAACACCCCGTCGATCGGCGCACCGGCGTCGAGCAGCCGGTTCATCGCATCGGCACCCGTGGCGCGGTGCCAGAGGCCGGCCTCCCCCACCAGCGCCGGGTCGTACGGCAGGCCGGCGCCCTCGAGCGCGGCTCGATAGCCCTCGAGCCGGAGGGCGGCCGAGCCCGACGACTCGCCGAGGTGCGCGCCGACGACGGCGATGCGGCGTCGGCCGCGCCCGATCAGGTGCTCCGTAGCGGCTCGGGCTGCCTCGACGTTGGCCATCGTCACGTGGTCCGCTCGCGCGCCGAAGATCCGTTCGCCGAGCAGCACCATGGGGAAGTCCAGCTCCAAGGACGTCAGGTCGCCGAGGTCGAGCGCAAGGGGCGAGTAGAGCAGCCCGTCGGTCAGCTGCCGCTGCGCGCTGGTCAGGACGGCGAGCTCCCGGGCGCGCTCGGCACCGGTCTGCTCGATCAGCACCGTCAGGCCCGCGCTCTCGGCGGCGCGGATCACCGAGTCGGCGAGCTCGGCGAAGTACGGCAGCCGCAGCTCCGGCAGGGCGAGGCCGATGATGCCGGTGGACCCGCGGCGCAGGTTCCTCGCGCTGAGGTTGACCTGGTATCCGAGGTCCGCGATCGCCTGCTCGACCCGCTCGCGCGTGGCAGGGCGGATGTACGGGTACTCGTTGAGCACGTTGGAGACCGTCTTGATGGACACACCCGCCCGGGCGGCGACGTCGTGCATCGTCACACCGCCCGTGCGACCTGCACGGCTCATCACGTCACCCTCTCCCGTCGCCCGCCCACCCGTCCGCCACAGGGTGGCAGACGCTGCGCGCACCGGACCGCACGACGCCGCGCCGTCGGATCGTACATCGTTGTATAGGACCGCCATCAGGACCTCTGCACCACGCCGCAGCTCGTGACGCACCATCTCGACGGCGACCCGGCTCAGCGGGACGCTGGAGCCATGACGACCGAGGAGATCGCGCGTGAGGTGCGCGCGGAGCAGCAGGTGGCGGTGGTGTGCGGGCGGATGACGACCGAACAGCTGCCGGGGTTCCTGGGTGGTGCGTTCGGCGAGGTGATGGCGACCGTCGCGGCGCAGGGCCGGCACGTCGCCGGCATGCCGTTCGGCCGGTACGTGCCCGTCGGTGACGGCACGTTCGATGTCGAGGCCGGCTTCCCGGTGGACGCGCCGGTGGTGGCGCAGGGCCGGGTGGCGCCGCGCACGCTGCCCGGCGGACCGGCGGTGAGCGTGGTGCACCGCGGCAGCTACGACACGGTCGCCGCGGCGTACGAGCTGCTGCTGCGGTCGGTGAGCGAGGCCGGCGCGGAACCCGCGGGAGCTCCGTGGGAGTCCTACCTCGACGAGCCGGGGGTGCCCGAGCCGCGGACCGAGGTGGTGCTGCCGTACACCGACCGCGCAGCCGGCGCCTGAGGGCTACAGCTTGGTCACGGGCGAGAACCGCAGCAGCAGCCGCTTGGTGCCGGCCGAGCCGAAGTCGACCTTGACCACCGCGTTGGGACCGGCGCCCTCGAGCGCCACGACGGAGCCGAGGCCGTAGGCGTCGTGCGTCACGCGGTCGCCGACGGCCAGCGCCGGGATCGCCCCCTCCGGCCGCGGCTTGGCCGAGCCGAAGGACGCGCCGGTGGACGGCAGCGGGGCGCGCTCGGTGCGCGATCCCGACCCGCCGCCCGAGGAGCCCCGTGGGCCGTCGGACCAGGACGAGCCCCGTCCGCCTCCGCTGCCGAAACCGGACCCCCAGCCGCCGCGGATCCGCGACGTCGACGACTCGCGCCGCCGCCAGTCGATCAGCTCGTCCGGGAGGTCCTCGAGGAACCGGCTCGGCGGGAACTCGTTCGGCACGCCCCAGGCGGTGCGGACCGCGGCGCGCGAGATGTACAGCCGCTGCCGGGCACGCGTCAGCCCGACGTACGCGAGCCGGCGCTCCTCCGCGAGCTGGTCCGGGTCGGACAGCGACCGCAGGTGCGGGAACGTGCCGTCCTCGAGGCCGGTGAGGAACACCACCGGGAACTCCAGGCCCTTGGCGGTGTGCAGCGTCATCAGCGTGACGACGCCCTGGTCGGGGCCCGTGCCCTCGTCGCCGCCGTCCGGCGTCGGGATCTGGTCGGAGTCCGCCACCAGGGACACGCGCTCGAGGAAGTCGGCGAGGTCCCCGTCGGGATCCCCCTGCTCGAACTCCGTGGCCACCGCGTGCAGCTCGGCGAGGTTGTCCACCCGCGAGCCGTCCTGCGGGTCGTCCGACGCCCGCAGCTCCGCCAGGTAGCCGCTGCGGTCCAGCACCGCGCCGAGCACCGTCGCCGGACCGGCGTCGGCCGCCAGCTCCCGCAGGCCGCCCAGCAGCTCCCGGAAGGCCGTGAGGCCGGTGACCGCGCGTGTGCCCAGTCCCGGCACCTCGTCGAGCCGCTCGAGCGCGGCCCCGAAGCTGATCCGCTCCCGCTCGGCGAAGGCGGCCACCATCGCCTCGGACCGCTCCCCCAGCCCGCGCTTGGGCACGTTGAGGATGCGGCGGGTGTTCACGTCGTCGTCCGGGTTGGCGATCGCGCGCAGGTACGCGATCGCGTCCTTGATCTCGCGGCGCTCGTAGAACCGCGTGCCGCCGACCACCTTGTAGGGCAGGCCGACGCGGACCAGCACCTCCTCGATCGCGCGGGACTGCGCGTTGGCCCGGTAGAAGATCGCGACGTCACCGGGCCGCACGTCGGCGGTGTCGCCGAGGCGGTCGATCTCCTCGGCGACGAACCGGGCCTCCTCGCGCTCGTCGTCCGCGACGTACGCGACGATCTGCGGGCCGGCACCGGCGTCCGTCCACAGCCGCTTGGGCTTGCGGCCGGGGTTGCGGGAGATCACCGCGTTGGCCGCGGAGAGGATCGTCTGCGTGGAGCGGTAGTTCTGCTCGAGCAGGATGGTGCTGGCGTCCGGGTAGTCCGCCTCGAACTCGAGGATGTTGCGGATGTTGGCGCCACGGAACGCGTAGATCGACTGGTCGGCGTCGCCCACGACCGTCAGCTCGCCGCGCGGCACGCCGTCCGAGCCGTCGCCGACCAGCTCCTTGACCAGCACGTACTGCGCGTGGTTGGTGTCCTGGTACTCGTCCACCAGCACGTGCCGGAACCGGCGGCGGTAGTGCTCGGCAACCGCCGGGAACGCCTGCAGCAGGCTGACCGTGGTCATGATCAGGTCGTCGAAGTCGAGCGCACTGGCCTGCCGGAGGCGCTGCTGGTAGCGGCTGTAGACCTGCGCGAGCGCGGTGTCGAAGTCGTTGGCGGCGCCCTGGCCGCTGGTCGCCGCGAACGTCTCGGGGTCGACCAGCTCGTCCTTGAGGTTGCTGATCTTGGCCGCGAGCGCCTTGGCCGGGTAGCGCTTGGGATCCAGGTCGAGCTCGCGCGCGACCAGCGTCAGCAGGCGCTGCGAGTCCGCCGAGTCGTAGATGGAGAACGAGGAGCGCAGGCCGAGCGTGGTGGCCTCGCGGCGCAGGATGCGCACGCACGCCGAGTGGAAGGTGGACACCCACATCCGCTGCGCCGAGGGGCCGACCAGGGCCTCGACGCGCTCACGCATCTCGGCGGCGGCCTTGTTGGTGAAGGTGATCGCGAGGATCTCCCCCGGCCGGGCGTGGTGCGTGGCCAGCAGGTGCGCGATCCGGTGGGTCAGCACCCGCGTCTTGCCGGAGCCGGCGCCCGCGACGATCAGCAGCGGACCGCCCTCGTGCAGCACGGCCGCGCGCTGCTGCGGGTTCAGGCCCTCGAGCAGCTCGTGGGCACGGGCCTCGTCGCGCGCCTGCGCCTGCTCGCGCGCACGCGCACGGTCGTCGTCCGCGCCCTCGGGCGCCCCCGCGCCCGTCGCCGCCCCGGCGCGCTCGTCCTCCCGGGGCGGCAGCACCACCGGCAGGCCCGAGGACTCCCCGACGTGCGTGGGCCGGACGGAGCCGGACGCGGGGGTGCCGCGGACCGACCCGGGGAGGGGCAGGGACAGGTTCTCGAACAGCGACGTCATGGCCCTACCAGGGTAGGCGAGCGGACCCACACACCTGGGCGCGGCGGGCCTCCTCAGCGGGTGACCAGCGCCACCACCCAGACGCCCGCGACGAGGAGCGCCGCCGTCAGCTCCACGAGCACCGTCAGCCCGGCTGCGCGCAGGGCGACGCCGGTCGCGCGCCAGGCCGCTGCATGCGACCGCAGCCGCAGCCGCTCCGCCAGGTAGACGCCGAGCACGAACCCGAGCACCACCCCGACGACCGGGACGACGACGAACCCGACCACGCCGAGCACCCCGCCCCACACGAGGGCCGATCGCGGCACTCCCCCGCGCCGCAGCTGCCGCCCGGCGAGCAGGTACTTCAGCACCTGCCCGGCCGCGGTGAGCAGCACCGCGACCACGGTGACCGTCCAGCCGCGCGGCCCACCGGTCAGCGCGCCCCATCCCGCGACCGCCGCGCCGACCAGCAGGGCGCCGGGCAGCACCTGCACCACGGTGCCCACCAGGCCGACCGCGACCAGCGCGCCAACGAGCCAGGTCAGCTCCCCGGCCGCGCCGATCGTCATCCCGTCGGGGCTACTGCCAGAGCACCGCCACCGCGACGTTGAACGCCGTCAGGCCGCCGATGGTCAGCACCAGCCAGCGCGGCACGCCCTTGTCCTTGCGCCGGCCGCCCCACGCCACCAGCCCGGTGACGATCAGGGCGACGACCAGCTTGACGCCCAGCTTGGCGTTGCTGAAGTGCTCGTCGGGCTTCCATGCGCCGGACGTGAGCAGGAACGCGAGGATCAGACCGGTGACCAGGGCGGTCAGCGCGCCGTGCAGCATCCCGGTGGGGATGCGCGGCGGCCGGAGGCTCACCAGGGCGCCGCCGAGCACGATGGCCCAGCCGATCAGGTGCAGCACGATGAGGACACCAGCGACGACGGTCATGGCGCGACCCTACGAGACGGCCCCGTGCGGCGCGTCTCAGAGCAGCCGACGCGCCGCCGCCCACCGGGTCAGCTCGTAGCGGCTGGACAGCTGCAGCTTGCGCAGCACCGCCGAGACGTGGGTCTCGACCGTCTTCACCGAGATGAACAGCTCGCCGGCCACCTCCCGGTAGGAGTAGCCGCGCGCGATCAGCCGCATCACCTCGCGCTCGCGTGCCGACAGGCGGTCGAGCTCGTCGTCGCCCGTGGCCACGTCGCCCGCCGCCGTGCCGAACGCGTCGAGCACGAAGCCGGCCAGCCGCGGGGAGAAGACGGCATCGCCGCCGGCCACGCGCAGCACGGCGTCGGTCAGGTCCGGACCGCTGATCGCTTTGGTGACGTAGCCGCGCGCGCCGACGCGGATCACACCGACGACGTCCTCGGCGGCGTCGGACACCGACAGCGCGAGGAAGCGGGTGCCCGCGAGCAGGTCCGCGCACCGGCGGATCACCTCGGCACCGCCACCGCCGTCACCCCCGGGCAGGTGCACGTCGAGCAGCACGACGGGCGGCCGCAGCCGGTGGATCACCTCGACGGCCTCGTCGACGCAGTCGGCCTCGCCCACCACGTCGACACGCTCGTCCAGGGACGCACGCACGCCGGTGCGGAACATGTGGTGGTCGTCCACCAGCACCACGTCCACCGGTGGGCGCACCGCGCTCGTCGTCATCGGGCCACCTCCGTCCTCTCCGCCCGTCCGTCACCGTCCGCCGCCGGCCGCGCCACCACGGGCGGGACGACCGCGGCGCCGACGGGGAGCAGCAGGTGCACCTCCGTGCCGCGGTCCGGCCGGCTGGTCACCGTCGCCGTGCCGCCGCGCCTGTGCACGCGCCCCATGATGGACTCCCGCACGCCGAACCGGTCGGGACCGATCGCGTCGACGTCGAACCCGTCGCCGTGGTCGCGGACGAACACCTCGACCTCGTCCGGACGGACCTCGAGGTAGAGCGAGACCGGCGGGCGGCCGTGCACCACGGCGTTGACCAGGGCCTCCCGGCTCGCGGCGAGCAGGGCGTCGGTCCCCTCGTCGGGCACCCGGTCGCCGACCACGACGGTGTCGACCGCGACGGGCTCACCGCCCGGCCCCGAGCGGGAGTCCTCCACCTCGGCGACCACCGCGCGCAGGGCCGCCGCAAGCGACGTGCCGGGGGCCGGTCGGTCGTCGTAGAGCCACTCGCGCAGCTCCCGCTCCTGGGCGCGGGCCATGCGGGCGACCTCGGCAGGCTCGTCCGACCGGGCCCGGATCAGCGCGAGGGTCTGCAGCACGGAGTCGTGCAGGTGCGCGGCCATGTCCGCCCGCTCCGCCTCACGAGCCCGGGCGGCACGCTCGTCCCCCAGCTCGCGCCACAGCCGCAGCCACCACGGCGCGAGCACCAGCCCGACGCCGGCCAGCACGGCGACCGCCGCGACCACCGCCTGCAGCAGCACACCGGGCGCGATCCCCTGCCCGGTTGCGCCACCCACCAGCAGCAGCACCCCGACGCCGGCCAGCACCACGCCGCCGACCAGGCGCAGCACGCTGACGGGCACGCGACCACCGGCGCGCTCCCGCAGCCGTCCGCGCTGCACGGCGTCCAGCTGGCTCCACGCGAGCACCAGACCGGCCGCGACGAGCATCGCCGGCAGCACCCACTGCAGCCCGAGCGACCCCTGCTGCCGGGCGAGCAGCAGCGCGGCCGCGCCCGCCATCAGCAGCACGCCGACGGCCACGTCCGTCACCGGGAGGCGGCTGGGGGTGCCGTCGGTGCCCTGCCGGCGCGCCAGCCGGGCGAACGCCGCGGGCCGCGCGGCCTCGGCCGCCTCGGCGGGGTCGCCCTCCGGGACCGTCAGCCACCAGAACCCGTAGAGCAGCGGTCCGACGCCGAGCACGGGCGTGAGCACCACGAAGAGGACCCGCACCAGGCGGACCGAGATGCCGAGGTGCACGGCCAGCCCGATGGCCACCCCGGCCAGCCGACGGCCCTGGGCCGGGCGCCGCCACGGCAGGCGCGGCGGCGCAGGAGGCGGCACGGGAGCGGTCCACACAGGTCGATCGTGACACGTCCGGGTGCTGGTGAGGGCAGCCGCCGGGGCAGGATCAGGGGCGGTTCAGGGTGCGCTCAGGGGGCCACCCGATGGTGGCGGCGGGACACCCCGGCGGACGATCGGGACATGGACAACCCGACCTCCCCGACGCCGGCACCCGGGCCGGCGCCCGCCCCACCGGCGGGGTTCTTCGCGGCGATCCGCCGCACCGGGCTCTACCGTTCCGACGACCGCTGGATCGGCGGCGTGTGCGGCGGCCTGGCCGCCCGGTTCGGCGTCGACCCGCTGCTGGTGCGCGGCATCGTCGCCGTCACCGTGCTGCTGGGCGGCTTCGGCCTGGTGCTCTACGCCGTCGGCTGGGCCCTGCTGCCGGAGCAGCGGGACGGCCGCATCCACCTCGAGGGCCTGACGCTGGGGCACCCGGACATCGCGCTGCTCGGCGCACTGGTGATGCTGCTCGTCGGGCTGGGACGCGGCTCCTACTTCGGCTTCGACGGCCACGTCCCCGGCTGGATCCAGGGCCTGTTCTGGGTGGCCGCCGTGGTGGGCGCCGTCGTGCTGGTCGCGACCGCCGCATCCCACCGGACCACCACGCCGCGCCCACCGACGCCCTACGGCCCGTTCCCGGGCGGCCCGGTGCCGCCCGGAGCACCCGTGCCCCCGGTGCCCGGCACGGCGTCGACCACCTCTGCGGCCGCAGCCGGCTACCGCCCGGCCGCGCAGATGCCGGCACCCGCTGCCTACGGCGCCGCACCCCAGACCCCGACGACCGGCCAGCCCGGTGGCCCCGGCGCCTACCCGCCGCCCGGCCCCTACGGGCCGTACCCCGGCTCGGCAGCGCCGTCCGGCCGTCCCGGCTACCCGCCGCAGGCTCCGTACTCCCCGGGACCCGTCCCGCCGCGCCCCGTCGCGACGGCCACACCCGTGTACCCCTCGCCGGTCCGGCGCTCCGCCGGTCTGCCGTGGGTGGGCAGCGTGGTGGCGCTCGGCCTGCTGACGCTCGCCGGCCTGCTGATCGCGCAGCGCACCACCGACTTCACGGGACCGGTCGTCGCCACGGCGGCGGGGGTGACCGTGGTGCTCGCCGGCCTGGCGACCATCGCGGTCGGGCTGCGGGGACGACGCAGCGGCGGGCTGACCGCCGTCGCCATCATCGCGGTCCTGATCGCCGGACCGGCCGCGCTCGGCGAGCGCAGCGACTGGACCTCACCGGGTCTGTCGCACGCGCAGCAGGTCAACGGGTCGTCCACCGTCACGGTGTCCGACCGCGCCGAGGCCGCACGCGGTGTGCGCGCCGGCGTCGGGAACACGCGCATCGACCTCAGCTCGGTGCCGATGGACGCCAGCACCCTCGAGGTGCCGCTGTGGCTCGCGGTGGGCAACTACACCGTGGTGGTGCCGCACGGCACGGCCGTCACGGCGACGGTCGACCTCGGCGCCGGCTCCGTCAGCTGGCGGCTCGACGGCGGCACCGACCAGGCGAACGGCGTCGGCATCTCCCAGCGCAACTTCGCCAACCAGGCCGCGTCCAGCGGCACGTCGCAGCTGCACCTGCGGATCAGCATGGGCACCGGCGACCTGACCATCGAGGAGCAGTGATGAGCACCGACGACACCCGCCCGCTGCCCGCGGCGGACGACGAGACGCCCACCCGGGCGATCGAGCCGGTCGCGGCGGACGAGGCCGAGCCGGCGGTCGACACCGCCACCCTGGACCAGGACAGCGCAGGGACCACCCGGCCGCTGCCGATCGCCGAGGAGACGGTCGCGACGTCCCGCGAGAGCGCGGACGCGCCGCGGTCGACGGCGGCGAGCGAGACGGCGGCACCCCCGCGGCCGACCGCGGCACCAGCACCCACGCCGGCGTCCGCACCCACGCCGGCACCCGCTCCGGCACCGGCTCCGGCAGCGGCGCCCGCCACACCGGCCGGGCCGGAGCTGCGGGTCGGGACGGTGGTGTGGGGCCTGGTGGTGGCGGTCGTCGGCATCGGGATCGTCTCGTTCGCCTGGGGCGCCCGGATCGACGGCGGGCTCGCACTGATCGTGCTGCTCGCCGGCGCGGGAGTCGCGCTGCTGGTCGGCTCGCTCGTCGTGGCGCTCCGCCGGCCGCACCGGCGGGACGGGCGGGCCTGAACCGACGCGCAGGAGGGCGCGCCGCGGACGTGCACCGCGAGGCGGTCGGGTCGGCCCGGAGGGCCGGAGACGGTGGGCCGACCCGGCCGAGCAGCAGGTCAGCAGGGTGATGAGGGACGAAAGAACGAGGGACGGTCGACCGGTTGGTCGACCGTCCCTCGTTCTGTGGGACCGTGCGTGCTGAGCAGGTCAGACGGTGACAGGCTCGCGAGCCGCCGCCGTGGCCACCGCGGCGGGCCGCGACAGCTTCATCAGGGTCCAGCCGATCAGGGCGAACACGACGCCGACGCCGACCGCGAAGAGCGCGACACCGAAGGCGATCACCGAGGTGAACAGCGAGGCGCGGAGGAACGAGCCGTTCATCACGGTGGTGCGCTGGCCCTGCAGCTTGACGACGTCGGCGTCCTTGGCGATCTCGTCAGTGGACTTGCCGGCGGCCTTGAGGTCGGCCTGCTTGGCCGAGATCATGGCGCCGAGCTCGGCGTACGTCTTGTCGTTGCTGGCCGTCAGGGCGTGGTGGCGGATGATCATCGCCTGCGAGAACGCCGTCCACGGCGAGTTGACGTCCTGGCCACCGAAGGCCGAGGCGTCGGGCGAGACGGTGATCTTCTCGTCGGCCAGGTTCGCCGACACGGCGCCCCACGTGACGCCGCCGGCGACGATGAAGATGGCGCCGAAGATCAGAACGATGAGGCCCAGGACCCTGGCGGTCCCGGTGCGCTCGCTGAGGGTGGTGGACATGGTCTCCCCGATTCGTTGGTGAATCTCTGCAGCTGGCGAGGCCCGGCGAGATCCGGCCCTCGGTGAGCGTCTGTGCTCGAGAGAAAGCGTCGCTGCTGGTGGAGGCACCTGGCTGGGACCCAGGTCCCGCGGAATGTAGCGCCGCAGGTCAGGGCACCCTTTGTCGACAGATCTCGTCCCATGACCCCCCTTGCACGGGGTCGGGCAGCCCCCGGACGGGGCGACGGAGCGTCAGTGCGTGCCGACGAGCGAGCGGGCGCGCTCGTACTCCACCTCGGCGGCGCGGAGCACCCGCTGCCATCCGAAATCGGGTCGCCGGGACCGGTTGTGGGCCGCCATCCGGTCCAGCAGTGCGCCGTCCCGGGCGAGCCGCACGATCGCCATCGCCATGTCGTCGTCGTCCTCCACCAGCAGCCCGTCGACGCCGTCGACGACGAACTCCGCGATCCCCGTCCCCCGGCGTGCCACCACCACAAGGCCGGCGGCCCGCGCCTCGAGCGCGGCGATGCCGAACGCCTCGAGCTGGGCGGGGGCGAGGAACACGTCCGCGTCCTCGTACGTCGCCCGCACCTGCTCCCGCGGCACCTGTCCGCGCAGGTCCACCAGGTGCTCCAGACCGCTGTCCTCGACGGCGGCCTGCACGGCCCCCCGGGCCGGCCCCGAGCCGAGGACGGTGAGCCGGAGCCGGTCGGGCGGCAGCCGCCGTGCAGCCTCCGCCACCGCTCTGACCAGCGGAACCGCACGCTTGCGCGGCGCGAGCCGCATGGTGGCGACCAGCCGCAGCGGCCCGCGCTCCCCCGGTCGGTCGGCCCGGTCGGGGTCGCCGCGCGGCGCCCACCGGTCCAGGTCGACACCGTTGGGCAGCACGTCGACGGGCTGTCCCTCGAACACCGCCGAGACGCGCTCGGCGGCCGCCGAGCTCACCGCCGACAGCGCCGCCGGCACCGTGCGCCAGTGCGACAGCTGCACGGCGCGGTGCAGCACGGGCGCGATGCCGTCGAGCATGCAGTGCCACGTGATCGCCGTCGGCAGGCCGGCGGCGATCGCCAGGCGGGCCCCGTCGTAGGCGAACGGCGACACCACGCCCGCGTGCACGTGCACGACGTCGGGCTGCACCGCGCGCAGCGCCTGCGTGATCAGGTGCGGTCCGCGCGGGTTCACCGGCAGCTCGAAGGGCATGCGCGCACCGAGGCGGTGCACCTGCACGCCCCGGACGTCCTGCAGCGCGCCGCCCCGCTCGCCGTCGGGGCCCAACGTCCCGGTCAGCACGTGGACCTCGTGCCCTGCGGCGACCTGGTAGGTCGCCAGGTCGCTGACCTGGGTCTCGATGCCACCCGTCCGGGGCGGGAAGCAGTCGGAGACGTGGACGATCCGCACGCGGGCCCGCTAACCGAGAGGTGCCTGACGGCCTGCCGCGCTCACCGGCGGCCGAGCGTCGCCAGACGCTCCTGACCGTCGGCGTGCACCCGCCGCTCGAGGACGAAGGACATCACCGGGACCACGCCGGCCGCCGCCATGGTGACGAACCGGCCCAGCTTCCACCGCATCACCGACCACAGGTCGAACACGGTGACCAGGTACACGATGTACACGAAGCCGTGCAGCCGCGGCACCCAGTCCAGCGCGTTCACGTGGAAGCCGTACTTGAGCACCATCTCGAGGCACAGCACCAGCAGCATCGAGCCGGTGACGTAGGCCATCACCCGGTACCGGGCCAGCGCACCGGACGCGCGCCGCACCCGCGGGTCCACGGCCGCAGCGGCCGTCGGGTCAGGTGTCGGCTCCGTGCGCGGTCCCGTCGAGTCCGTCGTCCCTGTCACCGTCTCACTCCCACTCGATCGTGCCCGGCGGCTTGCTCGTCACGTCCAGCACCACGCGGTTGACCTCCGGGACCTCGTTGGTGATCCGGGTGGAGATCGTCGCGAGCACCTCGTAGGGCAGCCGCGTCCAGTCGGCCGTCATCGCGTCCTCGCTGGACACCGGTCGCAGCACGATCGGGTGACCGTACGTGCGCTCGTCGCCCTGCACGCCGACCGAGCGGACGTCGGCCAGCAGCACCACGGGGCACTGCCAGATGTCGCGGTCGAGGCCCGCGCGCGTGAGCTCCTCACGGGCGATCGCGTCGGCGGCACGGAGCACGTCGAGGCGCTCGGCCGTGACCTCGCCGACGATGCGGATGCCGAGGCCGGGGCCCGGGAAGGGCTGGCGCCAGACGATCGCCTCCGGCACGCCCAGCTCCAGGCCGACGGCCCGCACCTCGTCCTTGAACAGCGTGCGCAGCGGCTCGACCAGCTCGAACTGCAGGTCGTCCGGCAGGCCGCCGACGTTGTGGTGGCTCTTGATGTTCGCGGCACCCTCGCCGCCGCCGGACTCGACGACGTCGGGGTAGAGCGTGCCCTGGACGAGGAACCGGACCTGCTCGCCGGACTCGCCGGCCTCCTCGACCACCTCGCGGGCGGCGTCCTCGAACACGCGGATGAACTCGCGGCCGATGATCTTGCGCTTGGTCTCCGGGTCGGACACCCCCGCGAGCGCCGTCAGGAACCGCTCGCGCGCGTCGACGACCTCGAGCCGCACGCCCGTGGCGGCGACGAAGTCCTTCTCCACCTGCTCGGCCTCGCCGGAGCGGAGCAGCCCGTGGTCGACGAACACGCAGGTCAGCTGGTCACCGACGGCCTTCTGCACCAGCGCCGCGGCCACCGAGGAGTCCACGCCGCCGGACAGCCCGCAGATCACGCGCGCGTCGCCCACCTGGGCGCGGATCGCGGCGACCTGCTCGGTGACCACGTTCTCGGGGTTCCAGTCGGCGGCCAGGCCGGCACCGCGGTACAGGAAGTTCTCCAGCGTCGACTGGCCGAGCGGCGTGTGGTGCACCTCGGGGTGCCACTGCACGCCGAACAGCCGACGGTCGGTGTCCTCGAACGCCGCGACAGGTGCGGCGGCGGTGCTGGCCAGCACGCGGAACCCGGCTGGCGGGGACTGCACCGCGACGCCGTGGCTCATCCACACCCGCTGCTCGTCGGGCGAGCCGTCCAGCAGCACGCCGTCGTCGGACACGTCGGCCCGCGTCTGGCCGTACTCGCCCGTCGCGCCCGCGTCGACCGTCCCGCCGAGGGCGTGGGCCATCGCCTGGAAGCCGTAGCAGATGCCCAGCACGGGCACACCGGCCTCGAACAGCGCGGGGTCGACGGACGGGGCGCCCGGCTCGTACACCGAGGCGGGACCGCCGGACAGGATGATCGCCGCAGGGTGCTTGGCCAGCATCGCCTCGACCGACGCCGTGTGCGGCACGATCTCGGAGTACACGTGCGCCTCACGGACGCGACGCGCGATGAGCTGGGCGTACTGGGCACCGAAGTCGACGACGAGGACCGGGCGCTGCGCGGAGGCCGGGGGCTGCGTCACGCGACCAGGATAGGTGCGCGTCGCGGGCGTCCCGGCCCGGTGAGCGCCGCCAGGTCGGCCAGCCCGGTTCCCACGCCCCGCCGCCACCGTCCGGACGAGCGAAAACACCGTGAGCCGTGTCGGTACCTGTCCGTAACGTGGACGCCCGTGCGCTCGCTGCCCCTCGCCGATCCCGGCACCCCGCCGACCAGCGGCCCCTGGCCGCTGCTGGGCTGGTTGGCGCGCAAGCAGGCGGGTCCCCTGACCGCCGCCGTGCTGCTCGGCATCCTGACGTTCGCCTGCCAGGCGGTGCTGCCCTGGCTGACCGGGCGAGCGGTGGACGGCGGGCTGACGCACGGGTTCGGGCGGGACCTGTTCCGCGCGGTGACGGGCCTGGTCGCGCTCGGCCTGGTCAGCGCGGCGGCCAGCGCGATCGGCCACCGGTTCGACGTGACGTGCTGGATGCGTGCGGCGTTCACCTCCTCCGAGCTCGTCGGACGCACCGCGGCGCGCTCCGGCCACGCGATCACGGCCGAGCTGCCCACCGGCGAGGTGGTCTCCGCGGTGGCGAACGACTCGCTGCGGATCGGTGAGATGTACGCGAACGCCGGGCGGTTCGTCGGGAGCCTGGTGGCGTACGCGGTCGTGGCGGTGCTGATGCTGCGGGTGTCCGTCCCGCTCGGCCTGGTGGTGGTCCTGGGGCTGCCGACCGTCGCCGCGGTGCTCGGGCTGCTCGTCAAGCCCCTGCAGCGCAAGCAGGCCGCGCAGCGCGAGGCGTCCGGCCGGCTGACCACGCTGGGTGCCGACACGGTGTCCGGTCTGCGCATCCTGCGGGGCATCGGCGGCGAGCACGTGTTCACCGCGCGGTACCGCGAGCAGTCCCAGAAGGTCCGCGCCGCCGGTGTGGACGTCGCCGGGACGCAGTCCTGGCTCGACGGGCTGCAGGTGCTGCTCCCCGGAGCGTTCGTGGTGGCGCTGGTGTGGCTCGGCGCGCACCTGGCGCTGACGGGCACGGTCACGCCCGGCCAGCTGGTGTCGACCTACGGGTTCGCGGCCTTCCTCGCCTGGCCGGTGCAGAACGCGACGATGATGCTGCAGGCCGCGACCCGGGCGCACGTCGGTGCCGCCAAGGTGGTCGCGGTGCTCCGCGTGGTGCCGGCCTCCGGCGCCCGGCCTGCGAGCGCGGCCGCCCCGGCGCCGGGCGTGGCTCTGGTGGACGAGACGAGCGGCGTGCGGGTGGACACCGGCCAGGTGGTCGGCCTGGTCAGCGCGGACCCGGACGAGTCCGCGGCGATCGCGACGCGGATGGGCCGGTTCGACGACGAGGCGGAGGCCACGACACCGGTGCTGCTCGGCGGTGTCGCACTGGCCGACCTGCCCAAGGAGGAGGTGCGCCGCCGGATCGTCGTCGCCGAGGCGACGCCCCACCTGTTCTCCGGACCGCTGGTCGACGAGCTGGACGTCCGGGGGGTCGCCGACCGGACTCACGTGAGCCACGCGCTGACGCTCGCCGACGCCCACGACGTGCTGGAGTCGCTGCCCGGCGGGCTGGACGGCGAGCTGACGGAGCGCGGCCGGTCGCTGTCCGGGGGGCAACGGCAGCGGGTCGCCCTGGCACGAGCGCTGCTCACCGACCCCGAGTTCCTGGTGCTCGTCGAGCCGACCTCGGCGGTCGACGCCCACACGGAGGCGCGGATCGCGGCACGGCTGGCGGACGCCAGGCGGGGCCGGTCCACCCTCGTCGTCAGCGCGAGTCCCGTGGTGCTCGAGCACGTCGACGAGGTGCAGCTGGTCGAGGACGGCCGCCTGGTCGCCCGCGGACGGCACGACGACCTGCTCGCGGGTGCGGCGGGTGCCGACGTCGCGGACCGGTACGGACGGATCGTCGGCCGCCGGCTGGACGAGGAACGCACCACCGCCGCCGGCGGTACGGAGCGGACGGGAGGTGCGGCGTGAGGCTCCCCATCGCCGACGGGCCGACGGTGCGGGCGTACGCCCTCGGGCTGCTGCGCGCGCACCGCTCCGCGCTGACGCGCATCGCCGTGCTGCACGGTTTGGCCGCCACGGCCGGACTCGCCGGACCGTGGCTGCTCGGGCGGGTGGTCGACGGGATCACCCACGGCACCACGGGCGGGTTCATCGACCGGATGGTCGCCGTCGGTCTGGTCGCCGTGCTGACCCAGGCGGGCCTGACCCGGTACGCCACCCGCGCCTCGATCGTGTTCGGCGAGCAGGTGTTCGCCCAGCTGCGCGAGGAGTTCGTCGAGACGGTCACCACGCTTCCGCTGTCCACCGTGGAACGGGCGGGCACCGGCGACCTGGTCGCCCGGACCACCAACGACGTCAACCGCCTGCAGCACGCCGTCCGGTTCGGGGTGCCGCGGGTGATCGTCGCGGTCGTGTCGATCACCCTCACGGTGGTCGCCTGCGTCCTCGTGTCGCCCCTGGTGGCGCTCGCGCTGTTCGTCGGGGTGCCCGGGATGGTCACCGTGGTGCGCTGGTACCTGCGCCGCGCGACCCCGGCCTACGTCCGGGAGGCGGCGGCCTACGCCACGCTCAACGGCACCATCACCGAGTCGGTGGAGGGTGCCCGGACGGTCGACGCCCTGAGCCTGGGCCCGCGCCGGCACCGCCGCGTCCGCTCCGACCTGCACGAGGCTTTCCGTGCGGAGCGCGCCACGCTGAACCTGCGCACGGTGCTCTTCCCCGGCGTCGACCTCGCGTTCGTGCTCGCGCCCGCCGCCGTGCTGCTGTGGGGCGGATGGCTGGCCGCGGACGGCCGGGTCAGCCTCGGCGCCGTCACGTCGATCGTCCTGTACGGGTACCAGATGGCCGGGCCCGTGTGGGAGCTGATCTTCTGGGTGGACGAGATCCAGGTCGCCATGACGGCGCTGGCCCGCATCGTCGGCGTGCAGCTGGTGGCGCCGGACCGGACCGCCGGCAGCGAGCAGCCCGCGGACGAGCGGATCGCTGCCGAGGGCCTGCGGTACGCGTACCGCGAGGGGCACGACGTGCTGCACGGGATCGACCTCGACCTGGTGCCGGGCGAGCGGCTGGCCGTCGTCGGACCGTCCGGCGCCGGCAAGTCCACGCTGGGACGCCTGCTCGCCGGCATCCACCCACCCACGGGCGGACGGGTGACCGTGGGCGGTGTCCCGCTGGTCGACCTCCCGCTCGGCGAGCTGCGCGGGCACGTCGCCCTGGTCACCCAGGAGCACCACGTCTTCGTCGGCTCGGTCGCCGACAACCTCCGGCTGGCGGCCGAGCACGCCGACGACCACGCGCTGGAGCACGCGCTGCGGGCGGTCGACGCGTGGGACTGGGTCCAGGCCCTCCCCGAGGGTCTCGGCACCGCGGTCGGCTCGGGTGGTGCCGCGCTGACCCCGGCCCAGGCGCAGCAGCTCGCCCTGGCGCGGCTCGTGCTGCTCGACCCGCACACCCTGGTGCTCGACGAGGCCACGTCGCTGCTGGACCCGAGGGCCGCACGGCACCTGGAGCGGTCGCTGTCGGCGGTCCTCGCCGGGCGGACGGTCGTGGCGATCGCGCACCGCCTGCACACCGCGCACGACGCGGACCGGGTCGCCGTGGTGCAGGACGGGATGGTCAGCGAGATCGGTGCCCACGACGACCTGGTCGCAGCGGGCGGCGACTACGCCGCGCTCTGGCGGTCGTGGCAGCACGAGGCCTGACGGTGCGTCCCTAGTCGAACGGGTTGCCGCGCGCCTCGTCCCGCACCATGCGCCACCACAGCAGCAGCGCGAACCCCGCGAAGATCCACCACTGCGCGGCGTAGGACAGGTTCTGCAGGTTCAGCCCGGTGCCGCGCCTGGTCGGCGGCGGCAGCACCGTCGGCGGGTCGCCCTGCGCCGGGTCGGACGAGGCGAGCACCACGTACCCGGTCCACGTGGGTCCGCCCCACACCCCGACGAGCTCCGCCGGGCTGATCGCCTCGGTGCGCCCGTCGGACACCCCCGCTCCGGGAGCCTCCCCCGCCTGCAGGTACCCCACCACGGAGACGGCACCGCCGGGTGCCGCGGGCAGCGGCTCACCGTCGGGCACGAACCCCCGGACGACGGCGAGCACGGCCGCGCCCTGCGGGGTGCTGACGTGCAGCGGCGTGAGCACCAGTGACCCGTGCCGGCCACCGACCACCCGTCCGGTCACCTGCAGCTGCCCCGCCGGGTCGTAGGTGCCCGAGACCTGCACCTTCCGCCCCACCATGCCGCCCGTGAACGGCTGCTGCGGTGCGATCACCTGGTCGAGCGGGACGGGTGCCGCCGTGGTCAGCTCCGCCTGGTGCCGCTGCTCGGCGGCGGCCCCGCGGACCTGCGCACGGTCCAGCTGCCAGACCCCGAGCCGGGCGCACACCGCCGCCGCCAGGAGCAGCAGCGCGAGCATCCCGAGCATCCGCGGCGTCACCGCAGCCCGGAACCAGCGCGCCGCCCCTCCGGACGGTGCCGGGACGTCGGTCCCCACCGCGTCTGGGACCTGCGTCCCAGTCGGCTCTGTGACCGGTGCAGACGCGTGCCCGGAAGCCTGCTCGGCACGTCCCGGACCGCGGTCCGACGACGGGCCGGGCGGTGCGCTCGGCAGGGGGCTCATGGGCACGTGCCACGGTACCTCGGCACTCGGGAGCAGCACCGTGACCAGGGCAGATGCGCGCTCGGCCGTACCTGCTGAACCGATGCGGCCCGCACCGGTGCGCTGCCCGTCGCCATGGGGTTGTATGGCGTTATGAGCCTTGTCACAGCGCTCCCTGGGCCTGATGTCCCGGATTCGGAGCCGCGGCTCACGCAAGGCTAGGGTCCGGGACCGGCCTAGACCGGCCGTCGACGAGGGGAAGACACCGATGAGCACGACGACGGAGAAGCCTGCGGCCTGGCGCCGCGGGGCGGGCGCCCAGATCGAGGCATCGACCCTCGAGCGCATCGACCAGTGGTGGCGTGCCGCCAACTACCTGTCGGTCGGCCAGATCTACCTGCTGAACAACCCGCTGCTGCGCGAGCCGCTCAGCCGGGACGACGTCAAGCCGCGCCTGCTGGGCCACTGGGGCACCACGCCGGGCCTGAACTTCCTGTACGCGCACCTCAACCGGGCCATCGCGGAGCGCTCGCAGTCGACGATCTACGTCACCGGCCCGGGCCACGGGGGCCCCGGTCTCGTCGCCAGCGCCTACCTGGACGGCACGTACTCCGAGATCTACACGAACATCACCGAGGACGAGGACGGGCTGCGCAAGCTGTTCCGCCAGTTCTCCTTCCCGGGCGGCATCCCGTCGCACGTCGCCCCGGAGACGCCGGGCTCGATCCACGAGGGCGGCGAGCTCGGCTACGCGCTCTCCCACGCGTACGGCGCGGCGTTCGACAACCCCGATCTGCTGGTCGCCGCGGTCGTCGGCGACGGCGAGGCGGAGACCGGCCCGCTGGCGACCAGCTGGCACTCGAACAAGTTCGTCAACCCGGCGCAGGACGGCGTCGTGCTGCCGATCCTGCACCTCAACGGGTACAAGATCGCCAACCCCACGGTGCTCGCCCGCATCAGCGACGACGAGCTGCACGACCTGATGGTCGGCTACGGCCACCACCCGTACGTGTTCACCGGCGGCTACGACGCCGACGAGCCGATGGTGGAGGTGCACCGGCGGTTCGCGACCCTGCTCGACGAGGTGCTCGACGAGATCGCCGACATCAAGCAGCGTGCCGCTGCCGGCTACACCGACCGGCCGATGTGGCCGATGATCGTCTTCCGCACCCCCAAGGGCTGGACCGGCCCGGCGGAGATCGACGGCAAGAAGACCACCGGCTCGTGGCGGGCCCACCAGGTGCCCCTGGCGAGCGCCCGGGACACCCCGGAGCACCTGCAGGTGCTCGAGGAGTGGCTGAAGTCGTACCGCGCCGAGGAGCTGTTCGACGCGACCGGCCGCCTCGAGGCGAACATCCGCGCGCTGGCGCCGAAGGGCGACCTGCGGATGAGCGCCAACCCGAACGCGAACGGCGGCGTGCTGCTCAAGGACCTGCGGCTGCCCGACTTCCGTGACTTCGCGGTCGACGTGCCGCACCCCGCCGGCTCGTTCTCCGAGGCGCCCCGGGTGCTCGGCGACTACCTCACCGAGGTGATCCGCCGGAACCCCGACAACTTCCGGATCTTCGGCCCGGACGAGACGGCGTCCAACCGCCTGCAGTCGGTGTTCGGCGTGACGGACAAGCAGTGGAACGCCGAGTACATCTCCCCCGACGTCGACGAGCACATGGCCCGCGCGGGTCGTGTGATGGAGATGCTGTCCGAGCACCAGTGCCAGGGCTGGCTCGAGGGCTACCTCCTGACCGGGCGGCACGGCCTGTTCACCTCGTACGAGGCGTTCATCCACATCGTCGACTCGATGTTCAACCAGCACGCGAAGTGGCTGAAGGTCACCAACGACATCCCGTGGCGCCGGCCGATCGCCAGCCTGAACTACCTGCTGTCCAGCCACGTCTGGAGGCAGGACCACAACGGCTTCTCGCACCAGGACCCGGGCTTCATCGACCACGTGGTCAACAAGAAGGCCGAGGTCGTCCGCGTCTACCTGCCGCCGGACGCGAACACCCTCCTGTCCACCTACGACCACTGCCTCAAGAGCCGGCAGTACGTCAACGTGGTGGTGTCCGGCAAGCAGCCCGCGCCCAACTTCCTCACGATGCAGGAGGCCATCGAGCACACCACCCGGGGCCTCGGCATCTGGGAGTGGGCCGGTACCGAGGTCGCCGGTGAGGAGCCGGACGTCGTGCTGGCCTGCGCCGGTGACGTGCCGACGCTCGAGGTGCTGGCCGCGGCGGACATCCTGCGCCGAGAGCTGCCGGTGCTGAAGGTGCGCGTGGTCAACGTCGTCGACCTGATGCGGCTGCAGGACGAGCGGGAGCACCCGCACGGCATGTCCGACCGGGACTTCGACACGCTGTTCACGGCGGACCGGCCGGTCGTCTTCGCCTACCACGGCTACCCGTGGCTGATCCACCGCCTCACGTACCGCCGCAACGGGCACGCCAACATCCACGTGCGCGGGTACAAGGAGGAGGGCACCACCACCACGCCCTTCGACATGGTGATGCTGAACGACCTGGACCGTTACCACCTGGTGATCGACGTGATCGACCAGGTGCACTGGCTGCGCGCGTCGCAGGCCGGCCTGCGCCAGCGCATGGTCGACGCCCGCCTGCGCGCCCGCCAGTACACCCGGGAGCACGGCGAGGACATCCCCGAGGTGCGCGACTGGGTGTGGCCGGATGCCGGCGACGCCGCCGCCGAGGGTGAGGTCGCCGCGACCTTGTCCACGGGTGGCGACAACGAGTAGTCGGTGAGGGGGCCGGAGCGGGTGACCGCTCCGGCCCCCTCGTCGCATGACGAACCGCAAGAAACAGGAGACGCCCACCGTGGCCCGCAGCATCTACATCGCCTCACCCGAGGGTGACACCGGAAAGTCCACGGTGGCTCTCGGCCTCGTCGACCTGCTCACGCGAACCGTGCAGCGGGTGGGCGTGTTCCGTCCGGTCGCCCGGTCCACCGAGGAGCGGGACTACGTGCTCGAGCTGCTGCTCGCGCACGACGGCATCGACATGACGTACGACGACGCGATCGGCGTCACGTACGAGCAGGTGCTCGACGACGCCGAGGGCTCGCTGGCGAAGATCGTGCAGCGGTACCACGACGTGGAGCGCCGCTGCGACGCGATCGTCGTCGTCGGCACGGACTACACGGACGTCGCCGGACCGACCGAGCTGGCGTACAACGCCCGCATCGCCGCGAACCTCGGCGCGCCGGCGGTGCTGGTGGTCAGCGGCAAGAACCGGGCACCGGACGCGATCCACCAGATCGCGGAGGTCGCGATCGCCGAGATGAAGGCGAACCACGCCCAGGTGGTCGCGGTGGTGGCCAACCGGTGCGCGGCCACGTGCGTGGACGGGGTGCGGGCAGAGTTCAAGGACGAGCTGCCGATCTGGGCCATCCCGGACGACCCGATGCTGACGGCCCCGACCCTGCGCGAGCTGGTCGACGCGGTGGGCGGCTCGCTGATCCGCGGCGACGAGGAGCTGCTGTCCCGCGAGGTGCTGGACCTGCTGGTCGGCGCGATGAGCGTGGAGCACCTGCTCGACCGGCTGCAGCCGGGTGCCGTGGTGATCACCTCCGGCGACCGGCACGACGTGCTGCTGGGCCTCCAGCTGGCGCACCAGGCCGACGGGTTCCCCAACCTGGCGGGCATCGTGCTGACCGGCGGGCTGACGCCCGCGCCCGTGATCTCCCGGCTGCTGGACGGCCTGAACTCCCGGCTGCCGATCATCAGCACCGACCTCGGCACGTTCCGGTCCGCCTCCGCGGCGGCGGCGACCCGTGGGCGGCTCAGCCGCGACTCGCAGCGGAAGGTCGACTCCGCGCTCGCGCTGTTCGAGCAGCACGTCGACGGCACGGCCCTGCTCGGGGCTCTTGACGTCCCGCGCGTCGCCGTGGTCACCCCGCTGATGTTCGAGTACGAGCTGCTGGACCGGGCCCGCAACGACCGCAAGCACATCGTGCTGCCCGAGGGTGGCGACGACCGCATCCTGCGCGCCGCCTCGACCTTGCTCCAGCGCGGTGTCGCGGACCTGACGATCCTCGGCGACGAGCAGTCGATCCGGACCCGGGCCACCGAGCTGGGCCTGGTGCTGGACGCGGCCCAGGTGATCGACCCGAAGGACGGCGAGCTGCTCGAGCGGTTCGCCGCGGAGTACACCGAGCTGCGCAAGCACAAGGGCATGACGGTGGAGCGCGCGCGAGAGATCGTCTCCTCGGTGTCCTACTTCGGCACGATGATGGTCAAGCTCGGCCTGGCCGACGGCATGGTGTCCGGTGCGATCCACACGACGGCGCACACCATCAAGCCGTCGTTCGAGATCATCAAGACGGCCCCGGGCGTCAGCAACGTGTCCAGCTGCTTCCTGATGTGCCTCGAGGACCGCGTGCTGGTGTACGCCGACTGCGCGGTGATCCCGGACCCGACCGCCGAGCAGCTGGCGGACATCGCGATCTCCTCGGCGGCGACCGCCGAGCAGTTCGGCATCGAGCCGCGCATCGCGATGCTGTCCTACTCGACCGGCGAGTCCGGCACCGGGGCGGACGTGGACAAGGTCCGCACCGCCACGGCGCTGGTCCGCGAGCGCCGCCCCGACCTGTCGGTGGAGGGCCCCATCCAGTACGACGCCGCCGTGGACGCCTCGGTGGCCAAGACGAAGCTGCCGGACTCGGCGGTGGCCGGGCGGGCGACCGTGTTCGTCTTCCCCGACCTGAACACCGGCAACAACACCTACAAGGCCGTGCAGCGGTCCGCCGGCGCCGTGGCCATCGGCCCGGTGCTGCAGGGTCTGCGCGCCCCGGTCAACGACCTGTCCCGCGGCGCCCTGGTCCAGGACATCGTCAACACCGTCGCGATCACCGCGATCCAGGCCCAGGCGCTCGCCGGGGCCACCACCCGCACCGAGCTGCCCGCGGCAGCCGACCCCGTGGAGGCAGCAACCCGATGAGCACCCGCACAGTCCTGGTGGTCAACTCCGGCTCGTCGTCGATCAAGTACCAGCTGGTCGACCCCGACGCCGGCACGGCGATCGCCTCGGGCCTCGTCGAGCGGATCGGCGAGAGCTCCGGCAACGTCAAGCACACCTACGGCGACCAGACGGTCAAGCGCGAGCTGCCCGTGCCGGACCACGCGGTCGGCATGCGCATCGTCCTCGACCTGTTCGAGGAGGTCGGCCCCTCGATCCACACGTCGAACGTCGTGGCCGTCGGCCACCGCGTGGTGCAGGGCGGCTCGGTGTTCGACGCGCCGGCCCTGATCGACGACGACGTGGTGGAGAAGATCGACGCCCTGTCCCCGCTGGCGCCGCTGCACAACCCGGCCCACATCACCGGGATCAAGGTCGCCCGGCAGCTGCTGCCGGACGAGCCGCAGGTCGCGGTGTTCGACACGGCGTTCTTCGAGAAGCTGCCGGCCGAGGCCGCCACGTACGCGATCGACAAGAAGGTCGCCGCCGCGCACCAGGTGCGCCGCTACGGCGCCCACGGCACGTCGCACCAGTACGTCTCGCAGGAGGTGGCCCGGTACCTCGACCGCCCGGTCGGCGAGCTGAACCAGATCGTGCTGCACCTGGGCAACGGCGCCTCGGCGTCGGCCGTCAAGGGTGGGCACGCGGTGGACACCTCGATGGGGCTGACGCCGCTCGAGGGCCTGGTGATGGGCACGCGGTCCGGCGACATCGACCCGGCCGTCGTCTTCCACCTGTACCGGAACGCCGGCATGTCGATCGACGACATCGACGACCTGCTCAACCGGCGCTCGGGGATCAAGGGCCTGTCCGGCGAGAACGACTTCCGCGCGCTGCACGAGCTGATCGCGGCCGGGAACGCCGATGCGGCGCTCGCCCTGGACGTGTACGTGCACCGGCTGAAGAAGTACGTCGGCGCCTACTACGCGATCCTCGGCCGGCTCGACGTGCTGACGTTCACCGCCGGCGTCGGTGAGAACGACGACGTGGTGCGCGCGCGGGTGTGCGAGGGGCTCGAGCCGCTCGGCATCGTGCTCGACCCGGAGCGCAACGCCGGCCGCGGTGGCCCGAAGGTCATCTCGGCGGAGGGCTCGCCCGTCACCGTGCTGGTGATCCCCACCAACGAGGAGCTCGCCATCGCCCGCCAGTCGCTGGCGGTGGTCGAGGCCCGCTGAGGCCCGCGACCCACGGGTGCCCCGGTCCGCTCGTCGGACCGGGGCACCGCTGCGTCAGGCGGCGCTCACGGCAGCCGCACCGTCCGCATGGCCCGCAGCGCCTGGGTGTAGACGACCGGCCAGAGCTCGTGCCCCAGCCCGAACAGCCGCTCGAGCCCCAGCGTCGGGCCGCCCCACGGACCCAGCACGCCGTGCGTCCCCCGCTGCACGGCGATGGTCTGCTGCCGCGTGTGCAGCCACAGCCCCTCCGGGCCGTGCCGCCCGCCGAGGCCGGACGGTCCCCAGCCGGACTGCGGCGCCCCCATCGACGCCCAGCTGGCGACGTACCCCTCGTTGACGTTCACCGACCCGGCCCGCACGCGCCGAGCGAGCGCGGCCCCGCGTCGCGCCGACGCCGTCCAGATGCTCGCGTTCAGGCCGTACTCGCTGTCGTTCATCGCGGCGACCGCTTCGTCGTCCGACGACACCGGGCTGAGCGCCACCACCGGACCGAAGGTCTCCTCGCGGCACAGCAGGGCCGTGGCCGGGACGTCGGTCAGCACCGTCGGCTCGTAGAAGTAGGGGCCGAGGTCCGGTCGCTCGTGCCCGCCGGTCAGCACCCGTGCACCCTGGCCGACGGCGTCCTCGACGTGCTCGACCACCCGCGCGAGCTGGCTCGCCGACGTCAGCGACCCGACGTCCGACCGGTAGTCCAGCCCCGCACCCAGCCGCAGCGCACGCGTCCGGGCGACGAACGCCGGCACGAGCTCGTCCCACACGGCGCGGTGCACGTACACGCGCTCGACGCTCACGCAGATCTGGCCCGTGCCCGCGAAGGCGGCGCGCACCACCCCGGCGGCCGTGACGTCCACGTGCACGTCCTCGGCGACGTAGAGGGCGTTCTTGCCGCCGAGCTCGAGCGTCGCAGGCACCAGGCGCCGCCCGGCCTGCGCGGCGACCGTGCGACCGGCGCCGGTGGAGCCGGTGAAGACGACGGCATCGGCCGCGTCGACCACCGCCGAGCCGATGTCCGGCCCGCCGGTGACCACCTGCAGCACGCCGACCGGCAGGCCCGCGTCCTCCAGCAGCTCCGCGGCCCACAGCGCCGTCAGCGTCGTCTGCGGGTCGGGGCGCAGCACCACGGCGTTGCCCGCGACCAGGGCCGGCAGCGCATCGCCCAGGGCCATGGTCAGCGGCACGTTCCAGGGCGCCACCACGCCGACCACCCCGATCGGGTGCCGCACCACCCGGGTGGACGTCAGCCCGGGCAGCAGCCCGGCGGCGTGCCGGGTGGCCAGGTACGAGCGGGCGCGGACGGCGTAGTGCCGCGCCACGTTGGCGACGTCCGCGACCTCCTCGAAGGCGTGGGTCCGCGCCTTGCCCGTCTCCACCTGGATCAGGTCGAGCACGTCGCTCTGCCGTTCGAGCAGCAGGTCGTGCAGCCGCAGCAGCACCGCCGTGCGCTCCCGGAGCGGGGCGGCGGACCACAGCCGCTGGGCGGCACGGGCGGTCCGGACGGCGTGCACCACGTCCTCCGGCCGGGACAGCGGGACGGCGGCGATCGGTGCGCCGGTGAACGGCGCGTGCGCGACGTGGACGGCGTGGCCGGGGCCGGCGACCACCCTGGCCAGCAGCGTGCGCAGGTCGTCCGGCTCGAGCACGTAGGTGGCGAGCGGGTCCGTCTCCGGGTCGTGCAGCTGGGCGTGTGCCGGGTCCGGCTGCCCTGCTTCGTGCGCCATCGCGTCAGCGTACGTCCGCCGCCTGTCGGAGCCCATGCGGGCAGAGTCGGTGGAGCCGGCGCCGTCGGGCGCAGCCGGACGCACTCGGGTGCGGAACGCAGGTGGGGCGGTCGCCGTCGGCGCCCGCCCCACCCCGTCGTGCGCTCAGCCCAGCGTCGCGCGCACCTCGTCGACCAGCAGCCCGACCACGGCCGCCCGGCCCTCCTCGGCCGACCGCGCCGCGAGCGCCGCCGCCGCCATCTCGCGGCACCGCTCCAGCGTGTGGTGCCGCACGGCGTACCGCACGGCCGGCACGGCACCTGCCGACATCGACAGGCTCGTGACGCCAAGACCCACCAGGACCAGCGCCATCAACGGGTCGGCCGCCGACTCGCCGCACACCCCGACCGGCTTGCCGAGCGTCACCCCGGCCCGAGCCGTGGTGGCGACCAGGTCGAGCACGGCCGGCTGCCACGGGTCGAGCAGGTCGGCCAGCTCACCGCGCAGCCGGTCGGTGGCCATCGTGTACTGCGCGAGGTCGTTGGTGCCGAGGGAGACGAAGTCCACCTCCGCGAGCAGCTGCTCGGCCCGCAGCGCGGCCGAGGGCACCTCCACCATCACGCCGACCGTCGCGACCCCCGCGGCACGCGCCCGTGCCGCGAACTCCCGGGCCTCGTCCACCGTGGCGATCATCGGCGCCATCACCCAGGGGGTGGTGCCCGTCTCCCGCTGGGCATCGGCGAGCGCCGCCAGCTGGGTGTCGAGCAGCTCCGGGTGCGTGCGCACCTGGCGGTATCCCCGCACGCCGAGCGCCGGGTTCTCCTCGTCGGGCTGCGTGGCGAAGGTCAGCGGCTTGTCCGCACCGGCGTCGAGCGTGCGGACCACCACCTTGCGCTCGCCGAGCGCCCGCAGGACGACGGCGTAGGTCTCCGCCTGCTCCTTGCGGGTCGGCGCCGTGGACCGCTCGAGGAACAGCACCTCGGTGCGGAACAGGCCGACGCCCTGCACCGGCTGCGGGGCCACGCGCTGGGCGTCCTCGGCCGTGCCGATGTTGGCGAGCAGCTGCACGGGGTGACCGTCGGCCGTGGCGCCCGGTGCGGTGTCCTCCTCGAACACGCGCTCGGTCGCCGCCCGGCGCGCCAGCGCCGCCCGCAGCTCGTCGTCCGGGTCGACCGTCACGGTGGACGTCGCCGAGTCGACGGCGACCTCGACGCCCTCGGGCAGCTCGGTCGCACCGGTGACCCGGACCAGGCACGGCAGGCCCAGCTGGCCCGCGATGATCGCGGTGTGGCCGGTCGGGCCGCCCAGCTCGGTGACGATCGCCAGCACGTTCGCCAGGTCGAGCGCCGCCGTGTCCGCCGGTGCGAGGTCGCGGGCGACCACCACGGACGGCCTGGTCAGCTCGGGGACACCGGGTGCCGGCAGCCCCATCGCGCGGGCCACCACCCGGTCACGCACCGACCGCAGGTCGGTGACGCGCTCGGCGAGGTACCCGCCCGCCTGCTCGAACATCGCGGCGAACTTGTCCACCACGGCGTCGATCGCCGCGACCGGCGGCTCGCCGGCGTCGAGCCGGGCGAGCACGCCGGTGCGCAGCGCCGGGTCGGCCGCCATCTGCGCGGTGGCGGCCAGCACCTCCTTGACGGTGCCGGACGAGCGGTCGGACTGGGCCTGCAGGGCGTCCGCGACGTCCGTGAACGCCTGCCCCACCGCGGCGCGCACCTGCTCCGGGCCGGCCGGTGCACCGTCCACCAGCAGCGGCGCGTCGGCGGCGGGGGCCGGTGCCGGGCGCACCTGCACGACGGGGCCGACGGCGGTCCGACGGCCGACGCCGACGCCGTGCAGCACGGCACCGGACGCGGCCCCCACCGCCGCGGTCACGACGTCGCCTCGGGTGCGTCCAGGTCGCGGGAGAGCAGGTCGACGAGGCCGTCGAGCACCTCGTCCGCCTTCGGTCCCTCGGCTGCCAGGGTCACCTGGGCACCGCACGGCACGCCGAGCGACATCACCAGCAGGATGCTCGACGCGTCCACCGGCAGCCCGCCCTCGGTGGCGATGGTGACGGGGGTGCCGCCGGCGGCCACCGCCTGCGTGAAGAGCATCGCGGGACGGGCGTGCAGCCCCACCCGGGACGCCACGGTGACAGTTCGTTCTGCCATGTCGTCAATCGCCTTTCGTCAGGTCGTCCAACGTCGTCGTCGTCACTGCGATGCTGCTCACGCCGCCCGGGCGACCACCGGACGGGTGACCGCCTCGTCGGCGAGCTCCGCGTCGGAACCCTGCCCGAGCCGCTTCATCGCCATCACCGCCAGGGCGGACACCACGGTGCCGACCACCAGGGCGAGCAGGAACAGCAGCGGCTTGCTGATCAGGGCCAGCACCCAGATGCCGCCGTGCGGGGCCAGCTGACCGCTGCCGAAGGCCATCACCAGGCCACCGGTCACGGCGCCGCCGAGCATGAACGACGGGATCATCCGCAGCGGGTCGGCCGCAGCGAACGGGATGGCGCCCTCGGAGATGAAGGACAGGCCGAGGAGCCAGGCGGACTTGCCGGACTCCCGCTCGTTCTCCGTCCACAGCGCCGGACGGACGGCGGTGGCCAGCGCGACGGCCAGCGGCGGGACCATGCCCGCGGCCATCACGGCGGCCATCACCTTCGCCGGGGCGGCCGACGTGCTGGCGGCGTTGGCCAGACCGGTGGTGGCGAAGACGTACGCCACCTTGTTCAGCGGTCCGCCGAGGTCGAAGCACATCATCAGGCCCAGGATCACGCCGAGCAGCACCGCGCTGCCGCCGGACAGGCTGGACAGCCAGCTCGAGAGCCCGTCGTTCAGCGCCTTCATCGGCGGGCCGATCACCAGGGCGGTCAGCACGCCGACCACGGCGACGGACAGCAGCGGGATCACCACGACGGGCATCACGCCCCGCACGCCCTTGGGCACCTTCCAGCGGGAGATCCACAGCGCGAGGAAGCCGCCGAGGAAGCCGGTGACGATGCCGCCGAGGAACCCGGCGCCGACCAGGCCGGCCGCGAAGCCGCCCACCATGCCGGGCACGATGCCCGGACGGTCGGCGATGCCGTAGGCGATGTACGCCGACAGCGCCGGGACCAGGAAGGCGAAGGCCCACTTCCCGATCCAGAACAGCAGCACGGCCCACGACTGCCCGGAGGTGAACGAGAACCCGTCGGCGATCCACTTGGCGAACGCCGCACCGTTGGTGCCGTCCACCACCTTGGTGACCTCGATGGCGCCGTTGGACGGCCACGCCACGGTCGCGATCAGGAAGCCGATCGCGATGAGGATGCCGCCGGCGGCGACGAACGGGATCATGTACGACACGCCGGTCATCAGGTACTGCCGGATGCGGTGACCCACCCCGACCGTACGGGCCGGTGCTACCGCGACCGGGACCGGTGCGGCCCCAGCGGCGGGTGCGGTGCCCGCGGCGCGGGCCGCCTCGACCGCAGCGACGGCCTGCGCGATCACGCCGGGCGCGTCGTGCACCGCCTTCTTCACGCCGACGTCCGTGATCGGCTTGCCGGCGAACCGCTCCTTGCCCTGCACGTCCAGGTCGGCGGCGTAGATGACGCCGTCCGCCTCGGCGATGAGCGCCGGGTCCAGCGGGACGGAACCCGCGGCACCCTGCGTCTCGACGTGGACCTCGTGGCCGGCCGCCTTGCCGGCCTGCTCGAGGGCCTCAGCGGCCATGTAGGTGTGCGCGATGCCCGTGGGGCATGACGACACGGCGACGAACTTCATGCGGGAACCACCTCTCGGGTGATGATCTCGGCAACGGTGGCGGCGTCCGGCGCGTCGGTCAGCGACTGCCGGAACTCCGGGTGCACCAGGCGGCGCGCGAGCGCCGCCAGGATCTTCAGGTGGTCGGCGTCACCGGACGCGGGCGCCGCGATGAGGAAGACCAGGGTCGCGGGCCCGTCGGGGGCACCGAAGTCCACGCCGCCCGGCACCTTGCCCAGCGCGAGGCTGGGGGTGGTGACGTACTGGGACCGGGCGTGCGGCAGGCCGATGCCGCCGGGCATGCCGGTGGCCATCTGCGCCTCACGTGCCTTGACGTCGGCGGCGAAGCCGTCGGCGTCGGTCACGCGGCCCGCCGCCACCAGCTTGTCGATGAGCTGGCGGACGACGTCGTCCCGGTCGGTGGCGACCACGTCGACGGCGACGAGGTCGGGGGTGATCAACGAGGTGCTCACGTCACAGCTCCTTCAGTGCGAGGCGGGGATCCGGGTTCTCGATGACGTGGACGGCCTCCACGTCGACGTCGGCGGGGTCCGGGACAGCGGTGCCCGGCATCATCACGGCGGCCCGTCCCCATGCCACCGCGGCACGCAGCCGCTCGGCCGGGGTGCCGGTGGCGCCCAGGTAGCCGGCGAGGGTGGTGTCGCCCGCGCCGACGGTGGACAGCGGCACCAGGGCGGGCCCACCGGCCCACCACGTGCCGTCCGCCAGCACCAGCAGCGCGCCGTGGGCGCCGAGGCTGACCAGCACGGCCTTGGTGCCGGCGGACATCACCTCGCGCGCGGCCTCGGTGACGTCGCCGACCGTGCTCAGCTCGCGGCCCACCAGGTCCGCCAGCTCCTCGTCGTTCGGCTTGACCAGGCACAGACCACCGGCGCGCACGGCGCGCGTGAACGGGGTGCCGGAGGTGTCGAGCACCAGCGGCACGCTGTACCGGGCCGCCAGGCCCGCCAGCCGGACGAAGAACGACTCCCCCGCACCCGCCGGCAGGCTGCCGGCGGCGACCAGGGCGGCCGGCCGGGTGGCCAGCTGCGCCTCGACCGCCGCGAGCACCGCGTCGACCTCGGCGGCGGACAGCTGCGGACCGGGCGCGTTGACCTTGGTGGTGGTGCCGCGCGAGTCGACCAGCGTCAGGTTGGTGCGGGTGTCCCCCGCGATCGGCACCGGCACGGCCGGCACCTGGTGCTCGTGCAGCAGGCGCACCAGGTAGTCGCCGTCGGCACCGCCCACCGGCAGCACCGCGCGGGTCTCGACGCCCTGCCGGGCGAGCACGCGCGACACGTTGATGCCCTTGCCGCCGGGGTGCACGTGCGCGGCGTGCGCGCGGTTGACCTCGCCGACCTCCAGGCGGTCGACGTCCAGGGCCCGGTCCAGGCTCGGGTTGGGGGTCAGCGTGACGATCATGCGCGCACCACCCTCAGTCCGGCCGACTCCAGCTCCTCGGCGAGCTCGGCGTCCACGCCGGCGTCGGTGATCAGGGTGTCGACGGCACCGATCGGGGCGACGTGGACGAAGTCGGCCCGGCCCACCTTGGTGTGGTCGGCCAGCACCACCGTCCGCCGCGCGGCGGCCACCAGCGCCCGCTTCACGGACGCCTCGGCCAGGTCCGGGGTGGTCAGCCCGTGCTCGACGCTGATCCCGTTGGTGCCGAGGAAGGCGACGTCGGCGTGGATGTCGCCCAGGTCCCGCAGCGCCCAGGTGCCGACGGCGGCGAGCGTGCGGCCCCGCACCGTGCCGCCGACCAGGTGCAACGTGATGCCCTGCCGCGTGGCGAGCACCGTGGCGACCGGCAGCGCGTGGGTCACCACCGTCAGCTCCCGGTCGCCCGGGAGCAGCTCGGCGAGCCGCACCGTGGTGGTGCCGGCGTCGAGGATGATCGCGCCCCCGTCGGGCAGCTCGTCGAGCGCCGCCTTGGCGATGCGCTCCTTCTCTCCGGAGAGGACGCCCTCGCGGTCCGCGATGCCGGGCTCGAAGCCGAGGCGCTCGACCGGGATCGCGCCGCCGTGCACCCGGCGCACCAGGCCGTGCCGCTCGAGCGCGGTCAGGTCGCGGCGCACGGTCTCGGGCGTGACGTCGAGCTCGATCGCCAGCGAGGCGACGTCGACGCGCCCCTCGCTGCGCGCCCGCGCCAGGATCTGCTGGTGCCGCTCCGGTGCGTACACGGTGACTCCGTCGTCCTCAGGCCGGACGGGCCCTGCGCCGCGTCCGTGCCAGTGAGACTCTCGCCCACGGCGCCGGATGTCAACCCCAAGCAAGCAGACTCGGACATAGCCGGGTCCGATCGGGCACCGGTCGGTCCGATAACGGGACCTCGGTCCCATTCGGTCGCGCTGATCGGACATTGTCGACGCCCCCGATGTCCGGGCCTGTGGGATCGCATCCACGCCGTGCGTCCGCGCACGTCCCGGCACACGCCGAGCGTCCCGCGCGGACGGCGCTCGCGCCAGACGAGCGCGCCACCGGCTCCGGCCGTGCCGCCACCGCGACCGGGCATGGCGAAGGGCGCCGCGGGCGCGGTGCGGAGACCTTCTGGAGTGGTCTCCGCACCACGACCGCGGCGCCCTTCGCCCCTCGGCTCCCGGGCCGCGTCACCAGCCCGGGAACCGACGGCACGGGCCCGTCAGGCCTCGTTCACCGAGGAGATGAGCTCGTACAGCTCGTCGGCGTCCTTCACCTCGAGCACGCGTGCCGCCTGCTCGGGGTCGGCGAACACCAGGGCGATCTTGGACAGGATCGCCAGGTGCTCGTCGCCGACACCGGCGATGCCCACCACGACCCGCACGGGCTTGTCCGGGCCCCACTCGATCGGCTCGTCGTACCGGACCAGGCACAGGGCCGACCGGACGATCTGCCCCTTGCTCTCGTCCGTCCCGTGCGGGATGGCCAGGAAGCTGCCCATGTACGTCGACATGGACCTCTCCCGCTCGGCCATCGCCTCCACGTAGGCCGGTGTGACGGCTCCGGCGCTGACCAGGAGCTCACCGGCCTCCCGGATGGCCTCGTCCTTGGTCCGGGCCGTGCCCGGCACCACGACGAGGTCCCGGGTGAGGACGTCCGTCACGAGGCGCTCCTGTCGCCGGCCGTGGCGGCCGCCGCCTTCGCCTCCGCCACCACGTCGTCGTAGACGGGGCTGGCCAGGAAGTTGTCGACGGACAGGTGCCGGGAGGTCGGCGCGTGCCGACGTGCGCGGTCGGTCAGCTCGCTCTGGCTGATCACGATGTCGGCGCCGTCCTCCAGGTTCGCCACCGCCTTGTTGACCACGGAGATGTCGCTCAGCCCGGCCTTGCGCAGCTTGTCGCGCAGGATGCTCGCCCCCATCGCGCTCGAGCCCATGCCGGCGTCGCACGCGAAGATGATCGAGTGGATCGGCCGGGTGCCGACCAGGGTGGACCCGGCGGCGTCCGCCGTGGCCGCACCGGACAGAGAGCCCAGCGCGCTGCTGGACTTGCCCTTGTTCGCCTCGGTCTGGGCGATCGCGGCGGACAGGTCGCCGCTCTCACCGAGCTCGAGGTCGCGGCGCCGCTGCGCCCGCAGGATCACGGCCGCCACGACGAAGGACACCGCGGCGGACAGGACCACGGACAGGATGACGCCGAGGTAGCTGCCCCGCGGGGTCGCCGCGAGCACCGCGATGATCGACCCGGGTGCCGCCGGACCACGCAGGCCGGAACCGAACACCACGTTGGTCGCCACGCCGGTCGCGCCGCCGAGGATCGCGGCGATGATCAGCATCGGCTTCATCAGCACGAACGGGAAGTACACCTCGTGGATGCCGCCGAAGAACTGGATGATGATCGCGCCGGGAGCCGAGCTCTTGGCGACGCCGACACCGAGCAGCGTGTAGGCGAGCAGGATGCCGAAGCCCGGGCCGGGGTTCGCCTCGACCAGGAACAGCAGCGACTGACCGTGCTGGGTGACCTGCTGCGCGCCGAGCGGCACCAGCACGCCGTTGCCGATCGCGTTGTTGAGGAACAGCACCTTCGCCGGCTCGACGATCAGGCTCATCAGCGGGAGCAGCTGGTGGGACGCCATCGCGTCGACGACGTGGCCCAGGGCCTTGCTGACCGAGGTGATCACCGGCGCGAACAGGAAGAACGCACCGACGGCCATGGCCGCGCCGGCGATGCCGGCGGAGAACATGTCGACCAGCATCTCGAAGCCGGGACGGATCTTGCCGGCCCAGATGGAGTCGATCTTCTTCATCACCCAGGCGGAGGCCGGGCCGACGATCATGGCGCCGAGGAACATCGGCACCGTGGAGCCCACGATCATGCCGACGGCGACGATCGAGGCGACAACGGCACCGCGGTCCTTGTAGACGATCCGGCCGCCCGCGTTCGCGATCAGCAGCGGGAGGAGGTACGTGATCATCGGGCCGACCAGGCCCACGTACTGGTGGAACGTCGTGCCGTCCTTGGCCTGGGCCAGCGCCGTGGCGGCACCCTGCCAGCTCATCGCGTCGGCGTTGCCGAACCCGCCGAGGATGCCGTTGGGCGTCCAGCCGGCGGCGATGAAGAGGGTGGTGATCAGGCCCCAGGCGAGGAACGCCGGGAGGTTCGGCATGATCATGGAGGTCAGGAAGGCCCCGAACCGCTGGACCCTGACCTGTGCGCTCTTGCCCCGGCGCACGGTGGGGACGGCTGCCGCACTAGCGGACATCCCGCTCACTCTCCGTTCGGTGTGACGGTCGGTCGGGCTCTCGCCCGGGTCCGGCACTGAGGGATCTTCATTGATCGCGCCCTGCTCCCCGGGGCCCCTGCACCCCGGGACTGGTGCCGGGCGGCCGTCGGCCGACCGCCCGGCGGTCACGGCCTCACGGCTCGATCGTGACCTTGATGCCCGTCCCGTTCCGGACGACGTCGAGGCCGTCGCGGATCTGGTCCAGCGGCAGCCGGTGGGTGATGAGGTCCGCCACCGGCACGCTGCCGTCGGCGATGTGGGCGAGGGCCTGCTTGTTGTGCGCAGGGCTCGACCCGTTGGCGCCCCAGATCGTCAGCTCGCGGTAGTGCACGAGGTTGGAGTCCAGGGTGATCGTCGGCTTGTCCTTGGGCAGGCCGCCGAACAGGCTGATCCGGCCGCGCGGGGCCAGCATGCGCAGACCCTGCTCCTGGGCCGCACCGGAGGCGGCGGCCGTGATGACGAGGCTCGCGCCCTTGCCGTCGGTCAGGTCGAGCACGGCCTGCACCGGGTCGGTCTCGGCCGAGCAGATCGCGGCGTCCGGCTTGACGATCTCGGCGGCGAGGTCGAGGCGCTCGCGGCTGAGCTCGACGAGGAACACCTTCGCCGCGCCGCGGGCCCGGGCCAGCCGCACGTGCAGGCAGCCGATGGGGCCGGAGCCGACGACGACGACCACGTCGCCCTCGTGCGTGTCGGCGAGCTCCTGCGCGTTGATCGCGCAGGCGAACGGCTCGCTGACCGACGCCTCGGCGAACGAGACGCCGTCGGGGATGCGGTTGAGGCCGTCCACCGCGAGCACCTGCGGCGGCACGATCATGTACGGCGCGAACCCGCCGTCGAAGTCGTAGCCCATCGACAGCTGGTTCGGGCAGATGGTCATCAGGCCCGCCGTGCAGAACTCGCACTTGCCGCACGGGATGGCGGCGATCACCTGCACGCGGTCACCCGCGGCCCAGCCGGTGACGCCCTCGCCGACCTCGACGATCTCGCCGGCGATCTCGTGGCCCATGACCCGCGGCGGCTGCATGCGCTGGTGGCCGGCCGTCGCGATCTTCACGTCCGTGCCGCACATCGAGCAGGCGCGCACCCGGATCTTCACCTCGCCGGCGGCGACCTGCGGCTCGGGCGACTCCTCGATGCGCACGTCGCCCGGGGCGTAGAAGCGGAAGACCTTCATCGTTCTCCTTCGTTCGTGGTGCCCACGCTCCGGGCGGGGTGCGGGCGGACGGGCAGCGCGGTCATGCGCGCACCACCCGAGGTCCGGCTGCCTCGATCTCGTCCACCAGCTCGGGTGCCGCGTCGGTGTCCGTGACGAGCACGTCCACCGCGGACAGGGGAGCGACCAGGGCGAAGTCGGAGACGCCGAGCTTTGTGTGGTCCGCGAGGACCACGACGCGTCGGGCGGCGGCCACGAGCGCACGCTTGACCTGGGCCTCCGCCAGGTCCGGCGTGGTCAGGCCGCGCTCGACGGTCACGCCGTTGGTGCCGAGGAACACGACGTCGGCGTGGATCTGGGTCAGCGCCGCCAGCGCCCAGGAGCCGACGGCGGCCAGCGTGCGGCCGCGCACCGTGCCGCCCACCAGGTGCACCGTGATGTTGGGCCGTCCGGCCAGCACCGTGACGATCGGCAGGCCGTGCGTCACCACCGTCAGGTCCCGGTCGGTCGGCAGCATCGCGGCCAGCCGGATCGTGGTGGTGCCGGCGTCGAGGATGATCGCGCCGCCGTCCGGCAGCTCGTCCAGGGCGGCCTTGGCGATCCGCTCCTTCTGGGCGGACATCACGCGTTCGCGGTCGGCGAGACCGGGCTCGAAGCCCAGGCGCTCCACGGCAACCGCGCCGCCGTGCACCCGGCGCAGCAGGCCCAGCCGCTCGATGGCGGTCAGGTCGCGCCGCACGGTCTCCGGCGTCACGTCCAGGTCGAGCGCCAACGAGGCGACGTCCACCCGACCCTCGGCCCGCGCACGGGTGAGGATCTGCTGGTGTCGCTCGGGTGCGTACATCGGTCTCCGTCGACTCGACCGGGCGGCAGTGCCCGCGACGTCAGAGCATGATGTCCACTCGGACAGATGTCAAGCACATCCGGACTCAACCGGCGGCATCACCACATCGGTTCACGCGTGAAACGGGCATCCGAACGGTCATTTTCGCAGGTGAGGCCCGTGTTCCCACCCAACCGGGCACGCGCCGCCCCACCCCGGCGGTCCACGCCCGAACATGGCGGAGCCCGGTGCGCAGGAGGTGCGCACCGGGCTCCGACGGGAGGTCTCGCGGACCCGCTCAGCGGGGCTGGTACGGGGAGACGACGACCTCCACGCGCTGGAACTCCTTGAGGTCCGAGTAGCCGGTGGTGGCCATCGCCCGGCGCAGGGCGCCGATCAGGTTCAGCGTGCCGTCGGCCGTCCGGCCCGGGCCGAACAGGATCTGCTCGAGGGTGCCGGCGGTGCCGACCTCGACCCGCTCACCGCGCGGCAGGTCCGGGTGGTGCGCCTCCGGTCCCCAGTGCCAGCCGCGGCCCGGCGCCTGCGTGGCGCGGGCCAGCGCGGCACCGAGCATCACCGCGTCCGCACCGCAGGCGATCGCCTTCACGAGGTCGCCGGAACGGCCCACGCCGCCGTCGGCGATCACGTGCACGTACCGACCGCCGGACTCGTCGAGGTAGTCGCGCCGGGCGGCGGCGACGTCCGCCACGGCCGTCGCCATCGGGGCGTGGATGCCCAGCGACACGCGCGTGGTGTGCGCAGCTCCCCCGCCGAACCCCACCAGCACGCCCGCGGCGCCCGTGCGCATCAGGTGCAGCGCGGCGGTGTACGTCGACGCCCCGCCGACGATCACCGGCACGTCCAGCTCGTAGATGAAGCGCTTGAGGTTGAGCGGCTCCGCGCGCCCCGACACGTGCTCGGCCGAGACGGTCGTGCCGCGGATGACGAACAGGTCGACGCCCGCGTCGACCACGGTGCGCCAGTGCTCCTGGGTCCGCTGCGGCGACAGCGCCCCCGCCACGGTGACCCCGGCGGCGCGCACCTCCTGCAGGCGGGCGGTGATCAGCTCGGGCTTGATCGGCTGGGAGTAGATCTCCTGCATGCGCTCGGTCGCCCGGGACGGGTCCAGCGTGGCGATCTCGGCGAGCAGCGGCTCGGGGTCGTCGTACCGCGTCCACAGGCCCTCGAGGTCGAGCACGCCGAGACCGCCGAGGCGGCCCAGCTCGACGGCGGTTGCGGGGCTCATCACCGAGTCCATCGGCGCGGCGAGCACCGGCAGGTCGACGTGGTAGGCGTCGATCTGCCAGCCTACGTTGACCTCCTCCGGGTCGCGGGTGCGCCGGGAGGGCACCACCGCGACGTCGTCGAAGGAGTACGCGCGGCGACCGCGCTTGCCACGTCCGATCTCGACCTCGCTCACCGGCCCAGGCTACCGGCGTGCCGAGCACGGCCGTGTCGGTGGCCGGTGCCATCCTGGCGCCGCAGCGGGGGTACGACGAGGTCGGTGCAGCACCGAGGTCAGGCAGCGAAGGCAGGCAGTGAGGGCACGATGACGACGAGCTGGAGCGAAGGGCCGCTGCTCGGCTTCGACACCGAGACCACCGGTGTGGACGTGGACAGCGACCGCATCGTCACCGCCGCGCTGGTCCGCCGGGACGCGACCGGCACCAGCATCACCACGTGGCTGATCGACCCCGGCGTCCCCATCCCGGCCGAGGCGGCCGCGATCCACGGCATCACCACCGAGCACGCCCGTGAGCACGGCAGGCCGCCGCGGGACGCGCTGGAGGAGATCGCCGTCGAGCTGGCGGAGGCGTTCCGGGCCGGTGTCCCGGTGGTCGCGTACAACGCGTCGTTCGACCTGCGGCTGCTGGACGCGGAGCTGCGCCGGCACCGCCTGCCGACGCTGCCGGACCGGCTCTGCCAGGCTGCCCGCCCGGTGATCGACCCCCTGGTGCTGGACCGCGCGGAGGACCGGTTCCGGCGAGGAAAGCGCAAGCTGGTCGACCTGTGCGGCTTCTACCGCGTCATCGAGTCCGGCTCGCTCCACAGCGCCGACGTGGACGTCGTCGCCACGCTGGACGTGCTCGAGCGGATCCTCGGGCGCTTCCCGCACCTGGCGGAGCTCGACCTGGACACGCTGCACGAGTACCAGGTGTCCGCCCACCGGGCCTGGGCCGAGGGGTTCAACGCCTGGCGCGCCGAGCAGGGTCTCGACGGCCCGGGTGCCGAGCTGGTCTGGCCGACACGCGAACCGGCCGGCACCCTCTGGTAGGGCGCCGGCCGGTTCGGGTCGAGCAGGTCAGTGCGAGGTGTAGTTCGGCGCCTCGACCGTCATCTGGATGTCGTGCGGGTGCGACTCCTTCAGGCCCGCCGGCGTGATCCGGATGAACTTCCCGCGGGCCTGCAGCTCCGGGATCGTGTGCGCACCGACGTAGAACATCGACTGGTGCAGCCCGCCGACCAGCTGGTGCGCGACGGCGCCGAGCGGCCCCCGGTAGGGCACCTGGCCCTCGATGCCCTCCGGGACGATCTTCTCGTCGGACGGCACGTCCGCCTGGAAGTACCGGTCCTTGGAGTAGCTGACCCGGCCGCGGGAGGCCATCGCACCCAGCGAGCCCATGCCGCGGTAGTGCTTGTACTGCTTGCCGTTGACGAACACGAGGTCGCCCGGCGACTCGTCACAACCGGCGAGCAGCGAGCCCAGCATCACGGTGTCCGCACCGGCCACCAGCGCCTTGGCGATGTCGCCCGAGTACTGCAGGCCACCGTCGCCGATCACCGGCACCCCGGCCGGCTTGCACGCCCGTGCCGCGTCGTAGATCGCGGTGATCTGCGGCACGCCGACGCCCGCCACCACGCGCGTGGTGCAGATCGAGCCCGGGCCCACGCCGACCTTCACCGCGTCGGCACCGGCGTCGACCAGGGCCTTCGCCCCCTCGTACGTCGCGATGTTGCCGCCGATCACCTGCACGTGCGCCGTCGCGGCGTCGGCCTTGAGCCGGCGCACCATGTCGAGCATCAGGCGCGCGTGCCCGTTGGCGGTGTCCACCACCAGCACGTCGACCCCGGCATCGACCAGGGCGGTCGCCCGCTCCCACGCGTCGCCGAAGAACCCGATGGCCGCACCGACCACCAGCCGCCCCTCGGCGTCCTTGGTCGCGTCGGGGTACTGCTCGGACTTCACGAAGTCCTTGACGGTGATCAGGCCCTGCAGCACGCCCCGCTCGTCGACCAGGGGCAGCTTCTCGACCTTGTGCTTGGCCAGCAGCGCCGCGGCGTCCTCGCGGGCGATCCCCACCGGTGCGGTGACCAGCGGCATCGACGTCATGGTCTCGCGCACGCGGCGCTGCTCGAACTCGGCGGCGGGGACGAACCGCAGGTCGCGGTTGGTGATGATCCCCAGCAGGTGCCGCTCGTCGTCCACCACCGGCAGGCCGGACACCCGGTACGTGGCGCACAGCCGGTCCAGCTCGGCGAGCGTGGCGTCCGGCCCCACCGTCACGGGGTCGGAGACCATGCCCGACTCGGAGCGCTTGACCAGGTCCACCTGGTGCGCCTGGTCGGCGATCGACAGGTTGCGGTGCAGCACCCCGATGCCGCCCTGCCGTGCCATGGCCACGGCCATCCGCGACTCGGTGACGGTGTCCATCGCGGCGGACAGCAGCGGGACGCGCACGGAGATCTGGCGCGTGAGACGCGAGGTCGTGTCGACCTCGCTGGGGATGACGTCGGTCTCCCCGGGCAGCAGCAGGACGTCGTCGTACGTCAGTCCTGTGCGGCCGAACGGGTCGTGCTCGTCTGTCCGGCTCATCGGTCCATGGTACGGGGCCGGGACGGGCGCCCTGGCAGCGGTCAGGGCCGCCGGGACGGTCCGGCCGCCGCCCGCGGAGCCGGGTGCCGAGCGGTCAGCGGATGATGCCGCGGCGCAGCCCGATGGCGACCGCCTGGGCGCGGTCCCGGGCGCCGAGCTTGCGGAACAGCCTCCGGGCGTGGGTCTTGACCGTGTCCTCCGACAGGAACAGCTCCGCGCCGATCTGCGCGTTGGACTGGCCGTTGCTCATGCCGACCAGCACCTGCACCTCGCGCCGGGTCAGCTCGAGGTCGCCCGAGGAGTGCGCGCCGACCGAGGCCAGCGCCTCCGGGGCCAGTGGCAGCGAACGGAGGTCGTGCACCGACTCGACCTGGCTCGCGGAGACGGGCTGCGGGACGGTGGCGGACCGGCCACCACCCGCGAGCCCGGCCTGCACGTGCGCCGCGACGGCGGCCAGCTCGGCGCGACCGACCTCCGGCGCAAGGAACCCGCGAGCACCCAGCGCCAGCGCGCGGTCGAGAGCCACGCCGTCGTCCGGGCCGGCGAGCAGCACCACCGCGGTGGTCGGGGCGACCGCCCGGAGCCGGCGGACGACCTCGACGGTGCCGACGCCAGGCAGGTGCGCGTCGATCAGTGCGATCGAGGGCGGGACCCGGCGGGCGAGCGCCAGCAGCTCCTCCGCGGTGGCGGCGGCGCGGACCGGCGCGAGCACGGGCACGCCGATCGAGGCGACGACGAGGCGCTCGCGCACCGACGCCGACGCATGGCACACCACCACGCCAGCCATTCGGGTAACCCTCCCCTGCAACGGACACCCATCTGGGCATTTACCGATACATCGGCCCGCTGGACCTGGACGTTAGCGGCACCGGAGGAACTGCTGGACGGCGCGGTGCCGAATTGCCCCGTGGAGGGCGGACAACCGGAATTGTCCGTGACCCGTTCGAGTGGATCTTCGGGGCATCACCCGAGAAATCGCCCGCCGTGACTCGAGGTTCCCCCCGACTCGCCGAGCGCCGCCAGCACCTCGTGGAGCAGCCCGGTGAAGGTCCGCGCGCGGTGCACGGAGCGACCCAGCGGGAGCAGCTCGGCCGCCGAGTCCGGGACCATCACGAAGTGCGGCACCTCGGGCCGGTCCTCCGCGAGCCGCGCAACGGGCGCCAGGTCCGGCACCTGCTGCTGAGACACGGTGACCAGCGCACCGGCCCGCGTCATCGCGACCAGCTCCACGGCGTGCCGACCCGACAAGGGGCCGCCCACCACGCGAGCGTCCACGCCGTGCTGGACGAGCGCCGCCGCCAGCGCGTGCGCCAGCAGCGGCCGCGGCGCACCGGACGGCACGAGGACGAGGACGACGGGCTGACCCGTCGTCTCGTGGTCCGGCGTCACGTCCCGGAGGGCGCCCAGGGCGGCTGCCCGCAGCACCGTCTCGGCGTCGGCGCCGGGGCGGTCGATCACGGTCCGGCGGCTCAGCGCCTCGAGCGCCGGCTCCACCAGGGCGGTCCACCAGCTGACCACGTCACCGCCGGCGCCGATCCGCAGCAGCGCCGCGCACCCCTCGCCGTCACCGGCGAGAGCGGCGTCCACGACCGGACCCGGCGTCCGGGACGCGCTCGGCGCCGGTACGGCGACCCGGTCGGGCACCGCGTCCAGGAGCGAACCGCCGGAGACCTCGGTGGCGAGCGCGATGCGCGCGGCCTCGCCGGGTGCGACGCCGTCGATGGTGAGCCGCCGCATCACCAGCAGCCGCGCGAGGTCCTCGGCGCCGTACCGACGGTGGGAGCCGGCCGGGTGCTCGGACGGCCCGAGGCCGTAACGGCGGTCCCAGGTCCGCAGCGTCGCCGGTGCGACGCCGAGGCGACGGGCGACCGCGGCGACCGTGAGCGCCGGCGCCAGGTGCGCGGCCTGCTCGTCTTCGGCCATGACGCGATTGTGCCAGGCCGCAGGACCCTCAGCACTGCAGTGGTCGCGCTCCCGCGCCTGATGCCGTGGCCTGCACCGACACTCGGACCGGACCTGGGCACGCGTCCATATCGTTTCACCGAGGCTGAACTTTCGACCGGGTCTTGAACAACCTATGGCGCGGTTGCTACGGTGACCAAGCACCACCCGATCGACCGGCACCGCCCGTTGCGGCGCCAGGGCGGTCCGCACGCAGCGGCCGACGAGGCCGAGAACACGAGGAGGACGACCAGATGGCCGAGATCTCGCGCTTGCCCGGTCCGGTGATGGACCTGTGGGAGTGGCAGTTCCAGGGAGCGTGCCGCGACGCCGACGAGAACCTCTTCTTCCACCCTGAGGGCGAGCGGGGCGCCGCCCGCCGCCGGCGTGCCGAGGCGGCCAAGGCGATCTGCGCCACGTGCCCGGTGATCAAGGAGTGCCGCGAGCAGTCGCTCGCCGTGCGCGAGCCCTACGGCGTGTGGGGCGGCCTGTCCGAGGACGAGCGGGCCGCTGTGCTGGCCGAGCGGGCGGGCCACCGGCACGTCGGCTGAGAGAGCTCAGCACTCCACGGACCCGAACGGGTTCCACGGACCCGAACGGGTTCCACGGACCTGAACGACGAGGGCCCCTCTCCCGACCGGGAGAGGGGCCCTCGTTCATGACGGGGGGCGAGGATCAGCCCACGACCGCCAGCACGTCACGCGCGGACAGGATGAGGAACTCCTCGCCCGCGTACTTCACCTCGGTGCCGCCGTACTTGGAGTAGATGACCTTGTCACCGACCGCGACGTCGAGCGGCACGCGGTTGCCCTTGTCGTCGATGCGACCCGGGCCGACGGCGAGGACCTCGCCCTCCTGCGGCTTCTCCTTGGCGCTGTCCGGGATGACCAGACCGGACGCGGTCGTGGTCTCGGCCTCGAGGGCCTTCACCACGATCCGGTCCTCGAGGGGCTTGATGGAGACCGACACAGCGGACCTCCCCTTCGCATGTGAGTAGTTCAGCAGGTCAGTGCCGCACCGTCAGCCGCCGTCGTCGCGGTGCCGGGACCTGGGTGCGGTTGGCACACTCACGGGGAGAGTGCCAGCTCCTCACTCTAGGAACGCCTTAGCACTCGGTCAAGGCGAGTGCCAGCGACAGGCGGCGTCGCCGCCGGTCGCCGTGCGAGGATCGCCGCATGGACGCCGCCAGCCTCTCGCTCCTGCTCAGCGAGCAGGGCTGGGCGTTGCTCACCGCGCTGCCACCGTACGACGAGCAGCGCGTGATGGCCCTGTCCACCCGGCTGCAGGCCGAGGGCCTGGACCCGGCACTCGTCGCCGCGGCACTGACGCAGTCACGCCTGCGCGCGCGGGCGCGCACCAAGTTCGGGGACTTCGCGGACGGGATGCTGTTCACACCGGCCGGTCTGGAGCAGGCGACCCGCCTGCCGGTGGCGGCGCACCATGCGCGGCGCTACCTCGCCGCCGGGCTGACCCGGGTGGCGGACCTGACGACCGGGATCGGCGCCGACGCGATGGCGCTGGCGGGCGTCGGCATCCAGGTGCTGGCGGTGGACCTCGACGAGGTGACCGCCGCGGTCGCGACGGTCAACCTGCGGCACTTCCCCGAGGCACAGGTGCGCCACGGCGACGGTCTGCAGCTCGACCTCACGGCGGAGGGCGTCGACGGCGTCTACGCCGACCCGGCCCGGCGCAGCGCCGCTGGACGGCGCAGCTGGGAGCCGACGGACTGGACCCCGCCGCTGGACGCGCTGCTCGCGCTGCGTGACCGGGTGCCCGCCGTCGGCCTCAAGCTCGGACCAGGGCTCCCCCACCGGCTCGTGCCCGACGGCGCGCTCGCCCAGTGGGTCTCCGTCGACGGCGACGTCGTCGAGGTGGGTCTGTGGTTCGGCCCCCTGGCACCCGAGGGCCCCGGACGGTCAGCGCTGGTGCTGCGCGACGGCCGCGCGCACACGCTGGCCGGCGGGACGGACGACGACGAGCGGCCGCCGGTGGGCGCCGTCGGCACCTACCTGTACGAGCCGGACGGCGCGGTGATCCGCGCCGGGCTGGTCGGCACCGTCGCGCAGGGCCTGAACGGCCGGCTGCTGGACCCCACCATCGCGTACGTCACCGCCGACCGGCTGGTGCCGAGCGACGTCGCCACGACCTACCGCGTCCTGGACGACCTGCCCTTCGGCGTCAAGCGGCTGCGCACCTACCTCCGCGAGCGCGGCGTGGGTCGGCTCACCGTCAAGAAGCGCGGCACCGCCGTGACACCCGAGCAGCTGCGCGGGCAGCTGGACCTGCGCGGCGACGCGGAGGCCACCGTGGTGCTCACCCGCGTCGGCGGTTCGCAGCGGGTGCTGCTCGTCGAGCCGGTCGCCGACCCGACCGCGGCGACCACCGGCCGGTCTGACCCTGCCGCCTCCGGCGGCGAGCCCGAGGAACCCTGATGGCGGCACCCGTCCCCCTGCCGTTCGCCGTGTCCGAGCGGTCGACCATCGGCATCGAGTGGGAGGTCGCCCTGGTGGACGCCGACTCCGGTGACCTGCGGCAGGCCGCCCAGACCATCCTGCAGGCCGTGAGCGCCGAGGACGGCAGCGACCACCCGAACATCAGCCAGGAGCTGCTGCTCAACACCATCGAGGTGCAGAGCGGCAAGTGCCGGACCGTCGCGGAGGCCGCCGCGGATCTCCAGGTCGCGCTGGACCAGGTGCGGCGCGTCGCCGAACCGCTGCGGATCGAGCTGATGGGCAGCGGCACGCACCCGTTCGCCCACTGGGCCACCCAGAAGGTCACCGACAAGCAGCGCTACGCGACGCTGATCGACCGCACCCAGTGGTGGGGCCGTCAGATGCTGATCTACGGCGTGCACGTGCACGTGGGCGTGGAGGACCGTGCCAAGGTGCTGCCGCTGTCCCGCGCGATGCTCACCGTGTTCGGCACCATCCAGTCGCTGTCCGCCTCGTCGCCGTTCTGGGCCGGCGCCGACACGGGCTACGCCTCGAACCGCGCGCTGATCTTCCAGCAGCTGCCGACGGCCGGCCTGCCGCCCCAGTTCGACCGGTGGTCGCAGCTCGAGCAGTACGTCGGCGACATGGTGCACACCGGCGTGATCGACCAGGTGGACGAGGTGCGCTGGGACATCCGGCCCTCCCCGCGCTTCGGCACGCTCGAGATGCGCATCGCCGACGGCGCCGCGAACCTCCTCGAGGTCACGGCCATCTCGGCGCTGACGCACTGCTTCGTCGAGCACTTCTCCGAGCTGCTCGACGAAGGCGAACCCCTGCCGGCCCTGCAGCCCTGGTTCGTGCAGGAGAACAAGTGGCGCTCGGCGCGCTACGGCATGGACGCGATCCTGATCACCGACGCCGCCGGCGACGAGGAGCTGGTGACCGACTCGGTCACCCGGTGGCTGGAGGTCCTCGCGCCCGTCGCCGAGCGGTTGGGCTGCGGCGCCGAGCTGGAGCAGGTCCGCACCATCCTCCGTCGCGGCGCGTCGTACCAGCGGCAGCGGGCGGTCGCGCGCCGCAACGCCGGCGACCTCGGCGCGGTGGTCCGCGCGCTGGTCGAGGAGTTCAGGGCCGGACGACCGCTGTAGCGGTCCCGGGGTGGCGTCCCGAGCGGCCCGCGCCGTCCGACGCTAGACGAGCACCTGGGTCAGCGGCATGGACGAGTCGACCGGCAGGTCCAGCGACGACGCCGGCCGCCCCCGGCGCACCAGCGCGGAGCCGAGCGCCGCGATCATCGCGCCGTTGTCCGTGCAGTACCGGATGGGCGGGATGCGCAGCGTGATGCCGGCCTCCTCGCAGCGCAGCGCGGCCATGTCGCGCAGCTGCGAGTTCGCCGAGAAACCGCCGCCGACCACCAGCGTGTCGACGCCGTGGGCCTTGCAGGCGGCGATCGCCTTGGCGGTCAGCACGTCGGCGACCGCGGCGGCGAACGACGCGGCCACGTCGTGCAGCGGGATCTCGAGCCCGGCGTCCTCGCGCGCCTCGACCCACCGGGCCACGGCGGTCTTGAGCCCGGAGAAGGAGAAATCGGTCGCGTGGGCGGCCTGGTCCTTCGCCGCGGTGAGGCCGCGCGGGAACCGGATCGCCTCCGGGTCGCCCTCGCGCGCCAGCCGATCGATGTGCGGACCGCCCGGGTACGGCAGGCCGAGCAGGCGGCCGACCTTGTCGAACGCCTCCCCCGCCGCGTCGTCGAGCGTCGAGCCGAGCTCGGTCACCTCGACGGTGTCGTCGATCCGGAGCAGGGAGGAGTGGCCGCCGGAGACGACGAGCGCGAGCACCCGCTCCGGGAAGGGTCCGTCGACCAGCTCGTCGACCACGGCGTGGCCGATCACGTGGTTGACGCCGTACAGCGGACGGTCGAGCGCCACGGCGAGCGCCTTGGCGGCGGAGGCGCCGATGGTCAGCGGGCCGACGAGACCCGGGCCGGCGGTGACGGCGATCGCGTCGACCTGCTCGAGCCCCACCCCGGCGGTGCCGAGCGCCCGGCGGATGGTGGGGATCATCGCCTCGAGGTGGGCCCGCGAGGCGATCTCGGGGATGATCCCGCCGAAGCGCGCGTGCTCGTCCATCGAGCTCGCGACGGAGTCCACCAGCAGCTCGTACCCGCTGACGAGGGCCACACCGGTCTCGTCGCAGGAGGTCTCGATGCCGAGGACGAGCGGGTCGGTGGATCCAGGCAGCGGCACGAGGACAGGATAGGCGAGGGCCCGGGATCCGCCCGGCTGTGGCGCAGGTCACACGCGTGGCGGGAAGTGACCCGAGCGGTTGAATGTTCAACGAGTTGTGAGCACCGACACCACACCGCTGGACACCTCGGACCTCGACGCCGAGCTGGACTCCGCCGGCCTCCTCGACGGAGCCACCGCCGACCTGCTGTTCCGGGCGGCCCGGACCGCCGGCGCCTTCACCGCCGACGACGTCACGGACGCGCAGCTGCAGGCGGCCTACGACCTGGCCAAGTGGGGCCCGACCGCGATGAACGTCACCCCGCTGCGGATGCTCGTCGTCCGCACGCCCGAGGCCCGCGCGCGCCTCGCCGCGCACATGAACGAGGGCAACCGGCAGCGCGTGCTCGACGCGCCCGTCACGCTGCTGCTCGCCGCCGACACCCGGTTCCACCAGCACCTGCCGCTGCTCGCGCCGCACCGCGCCGAGATGGTGGACACGTTCGAGGCGATGCCGCAGATGCGCGAGCAGATGGCGCGCAACAACGCGTGGCTGCAGGCCGGCTACCTGATCCTCGCCCTGCGCGCGGCGGGGCTGGCCGCGGGGCCGATGGGCGGGATGGACGCCCAAGCGATCGACGACGACCTGCTCGCCGGCACCGGATGGGCCTCGCTGTTCGTCGTCAACGTCGGCCAGGCCGAGGGCGCGCAGTACCCGTTCCCGCGCGCCGCGCGGCTCGACTGGGACCAGGCGACGCGCACGGTCTGAAGGAGCGCCGGCCGCGGACCACGGCACGGCACGGCACCCCAGCCTGATCGGGCCGACGTGAGCGGTCGGCCCGGTCAGGCGCGTCAGGCGGTCGTCTCCCCGGAGGACGTGGCCACCGGTCGCGACGGGTCCGAGGACCACTGCGACCACGACCCCGGGTACAGGGCCGCCTCGATCCCGACCGCCGCGAGCGCCGCGACCTCGTGGGCCGCCGTCACGCCCGAGCCGCAGTACACGGCCACGGGACCCTTCACGCCGACCGCGGCGAACCGGGCGAGCAGCGCGTCGTCCTCGAGGAATCGCCCGTCCGGCGCGAGGTTGTCGGCGGTCGGTGCGCTGCGGGCGCCGGGGATGTGGCCCGCTCGCGGGTCGACCGGCTCGACCAGGCCGGCGTAGCGCTCCGCCGCGCGGGCGTCGAGCAGCGTGCCGGCCTCGGGCCAGGCTGCCGCGCCGTCCGCGTCGATCGTCGGCAGGCCGCCCGCGTGCAGCACCACGTCCCCCGGTTCCGGGAGCACCTCGCCGGCCTCCAGCGACAGGCCCGCCGCGGTCCACGCCGACAGGCCGCCGTCGAGCAGCCGGACCTGGGCCACGCCCGCCCACCGCAGCAGCCACCACGCCCGCGCTGCCGCGGTGCCCCCCGTGGCGTCGTAGACCACGACCGCCGCTCCGTCGCGCAGCCCCCAGCGCCGCGCCGCGGCCTCCAGGTCGGCCAGCGGCGGGAGCGGGTGCCGGCCGGCAGCCGCGCTCGGGGGCGCGGCGAGCTCGGCGTCCAGGTCGACGAAGACGGCGCCCGGCAGATGGGCCGCGAGGTACTGCTCGTGCCCGTCCGACCGGCCCAGGGCCCAGCGGACGTCCAGCAGCACCGGCGGTTCCTCGTCGGCGAGCGCCGCCGCCAGCGCCTCCGCGGAGACCAGCACGTCGGCCCTGCTCATCGGGCCTCCTCGGACGCCACGAGCGGGAGCAGCATGGTCCAGGCGTCGATGTTGCCCGGCTGGTAGTACGCCCGGCGGCGGCCCAGCCGCTGGAAGCCGGTCGACTCGTAGAGGTGGATCGCCGGGTCGTTGTCGACCCGCACCTCGAGCAGCACGCGCAGGGCGCCCAGCCCCCGGGCGTGGTCCACCAGCTGGTTCAGCATGGTCCGCGCGATGCCCCGGTCCTGGTGCTGGGAGTCCACCGCGATCGTCATCACCTGGGCGTCCTCACCGTCGAACCACAGGCCCGCGTACCCGACCAGCAGCCCGGTCGTCGGCGTGACGGCGCCGATGTACCACCTGCCCTCGGTGACCAGCTCCTCCGCGAGCGACGCCGACGACCACGCAGCCGCACCGAACAGGTCCCGCTCCAGCACCTCGAGCCGTGGCAGGTCGCTCGCGGCCAGCTCCCGCACGACGACGTCGGGCGGGACGGCGCTCACGTGAGGACCCGCTTGCGCACGACGGACGGCTCGGCGTCCGGTCGGCGGAGGTAGAGCGGGGTGGTCGCGAGCGGCTGACCGGCGGCGTGGCGGGCCAGCGCCAGCCGGCCCAGCTCGGCGGGGTCGGGGTCGAGCAGCGCGGGGTCGTCCGGCTGCTCGTCCGTCAGCCCGAGCGCCTCGTGGTGCAGCCACGCTCCGCGCCCGACGACCAGCGCGCCCGTGGTGCGGCCTCGCTCGACGAGCGTGGCCGGGACGGCGATGTCCGGGCCGCCGATCGGCTCCGCCGCGCGGTCGGCGTCGACGCGGTACTCCGCCCAGTACACCTCCCGGCGGCGTGCGTCCGTCACCACCAGCACGCGGGCTCCAGGCTCCGCCGTCCGCGCGGCGGTCGCCGCCAGGGCGTCGACCGAGGGCACTCCCCACGCCGGGACGTCGAGCGCCAGCGCCATCGTCCGGGCCGTCACCAGCCCGACGCGCAGCCCGGTGAACGGCGCCGGGCCGGTGCCGGCCACGACCGCGGTCAGCTGCGTCCGGTCGACACCGGCATCGGCCAGCACGTGCTGCACCATCGGCGCGAGCAGCTCGGCATGGTGCCGCTGCTCGGAGTCGGACCGGGTGGCCAGCACCGTGCCGTCGTCGGCCAGCAGGGCGACGGCGACGGCGGAGGACGTGTCCAGGGCGAGGATCGGCACGGCGATCAGCCTGCCACGACGGTCAGGACGCCGACGCGCGGGAGCGCGACACCGGCCCAGCGAGGACCCACGGCACGGACCGTGAGCACCCGCTCGCCGGCGTCCGCCGGCTCGTCGGCCGTCGGGTCCACCGCCCCGCGCGGACGCCGCAGGCTCAGCTCCAGCCGGTCCTCCGCCAGGGGCTCGACCCACCCCTCGCCCCACTCCACCACGGTCACCGACTCGTCCAGGCTCGAGTCGAGGTCGAGCGCCTCGACCTCGTCGAGGGACCGCAGCCGGTACGCGTCCACGTGCACCAGCCCGGGCCCGACGGAGCCGTCGGGCTGCGGGACCGGCGGGTGCTCACGGGCGATGATGAACGTCGGCGAGGCGACCTGCCCGCGGACGTGCAGTCCGGCGCCGATGCCCTGGGTCAGGGTCGTCTTCCCCGCGCCGAGGTCACCGGTGAGCACCACGAGGTCCCCCGGCCGCAGCACGGCCGCGAGCTCGAGCCCGTAGGCCCTGGTCGCCTCGGCGTCCGGCAGCCGCACGGAGCCGGTCGGTGCCGCACCGCCCGAGCCCGGCGCCCCGGGCACACCCGCCAGCTCGCCGCTCATCGGACGACCGCCTGGTCGCACGCCGGCACACCGGCGCGCGCCACGGAGTCCACGTGCTCACGCGGTACGCGCACGCCCAGCCGCGTGGTGATCTCGTAGCTGATGGTCCCGGCCGCCCGGGCCCAGTCCTCCGCCGTCGGACCTCCGTCCGCACCCGTCCCGAACAGCACCACCCGGTCCCCCGCTCTCTGCGTCGCCTCCGGCCCGAGGTCGAGCACGAACTGGTCCATGCACACGCGCCCCGCCACCCCGAGCGTGCGGCGCCCGACCTGCACCGGCCCGCCGAGCCGCGCCCCGGACCCGGACGCGTGCCGGGGGATCCCGTCCGCGTACCCCAGCGGAACCACACCGAGCGTCGTCTCGCGGTCGGTCACGTACTGGTGCCCGTAGGACACGCCCTGGCCGGCCGGGACGCGCTTGACGGTCGCGAGCTCCGCCTCGAGGGTCATGGCCGGCACCAGCCCGAAGTCGGCCGGCCCGCCGAGCTGGGGCACCGGGGACAGCCCGTACACGGCCAGCCCGGGGCGGACCAGGTCGTAGTGCACAGCCGGCCGCGTCAACGTCGCCGCCGAGTTGGCGATGTGCCGCACCTCGAGCCGCGCACCGGCGGCCTCCACCGTGCGCACCGCGTCGGCGAACACCTGCTCCTGGGCCCGGACGGTCGGGTGGTCGGGCTCGTCGGCGAACGCGAAGTGGGACCACACGCCGACCAGGCGGACGGCGCCCTCCGCCTCGGCTCGCAGTGCCGCCGCCGTCAGCTCCGGCAGCTGGTCCGGCAGCACGCCGTTGCGGCCCAGCCCGGTGTCGACCTTCAGGTGCACCCGGGCGGTGCGGCCGGTGGCACGGGCGGCACGCAGCACCTCGTCGAGCGCCCACGGCGCGGCGACCGACACGTCGACGTCCGCCTCGATCGCCTCGCCCAGCGGGGCTCCCGGGGCGTACAGCCAGGTCAGCACGCGGGGCGCGGTCACCCCGGCGGCGCGCAGCGCGAGCGCCTCGGACACCTGCGCGGTGCCGAGCCAGGTCGCACCGGCCTCGACGGCGGCCGTCGCGACGGGCAGCAGCCCGTGGCCGTAGGCGTCCGCCTTGACCACGGCCATCACCTGCGCCGTGGGGGCGTGCTGGGCCAGGGCCCGCACGTTGCCGCGGATCGCGGCCAGGTCGACGACGGCACGGGCGGGGAAGCGGCTCACGGCCGTCAGTGTCTCACCGGCCCCGCGGAGGGGCCCGAGGCTGCCCGTCAGCCGGGGTCGACCACCAGGTCGGCGCGGTCGGCCGTCGCCGCGATCAGCCGCGCGTTGGCCTCGTCGGGACCGAGCGACCACGTCCGTGCGGCGTCCGGCGCCTTGCCGAACCGCACGTGCCGGGCGACCAGGCGCTCGAGCCGCACCTCGTCCTCGACCCTGACGTACCAGGTCTCGTCCAGCAGCTCGGCCACCGGCCCGAACCCGTGCTCGCGCACCAGCAGGTAGTTGCCCTCGACGACCACCAGCGGGACGTCGGCCGGCACGGCCAGCGCACCGGCGATCGCGTTGTGCGCCTCGCGCCGGTACTCGGGCGCCCACACCGTCTCGCCGTCGACCGGCCGGCGCAGCCGTCGCAGCAGCGCGACGAAGCCGGCCGCGTCGAACGTGTCGGGCGCTCCCTTGCGGTCCGCCCGCCCCAGCCGCTCGAGCGTCGTCTGCGCGAGGTGGAAGCCGTCCATCGGCACGACGACGCAGTCCGCGCCGAACGCCTCGGCCAGCCGTGCGGACACCGTGGACTTGCCGGCACCCGGTGCACCCGTGATCCCGAGGAGCCGCCGGTGCGCCGCACCGCCGGACGGTTCGGTGCCGCCGGCGGATCGTCTGGGCGGACGGTCCAGCAGCGCGCGGACCCGCTCGACCAGGGCGGACGGCAGCGGGGACGTCTCCGGGATCGTCATGCGTCCGCCGCCGCCGTCTCGTGCGGCGCCACCAGCCCCGCCACCACGCCGGGGAGCGCCTGGGCCACCGCCAGGGCCGCCACGGGTCCGCCGGGGTTCGCCGCCCGTGCCGCGCGACCGTGCACCGACGCGGCGGCGGCCGCGAGCGCCGCGACCAGGGTCGGGTCGGCGCGCACGTCGTCCGAACGGCCGGCGAGCAGGGCGCCGAGCAGTCCGGTCAGCACGTCGCCCGCACCGGCGGTGGCCAGCCACGCGGGCGCCTCGGCCTGCGCGTACCGGGCGCCGTGCGGTCCCGCCACCACCGTCACGGCCCCCTTGAGCAGCACCGTGGCGCCGGTCAGCTGCTGCGCCCGCACCGCCCATCGCAGCGGCTCCCGCTCGACGTCCGCACGCTCGACCCGTTCACCACGTGCGCCCAGCAGGGTCGCCAGCTCCCCGGCGTGCGGGGTCAGCACCGTCAGCGGGGTCAGCCGGTCCGGCAGCAGCCCGAGCGCGCCCGCGTCCGCGACGACAGGGAGGTCGTCGGCCGCCGCCGCACCGACCGCGTCCCGCACGCGTGCGGCCGCCACCTCGTCGTCGGGGTCGATGCCGGGACCGACCGCCCAGGCCTGCACCCTCCCGGTCCCGACGACCACCTCGGGCCGCGCGGCGAGCACCGCATCGCCGACGTCACCGACGTACCGGACCATCCCGACGCCGGCCAGCACCGCGGCGCTGCTCACCAGGACCGCAGCGCCGGGGTACCGCGGCGTGCCGGCCACCACGCCGAGCACCCCGCGGGTGTACTTGTGGGCCGCTTCGCCGGGCACGGGCCACAGCGCCGCGAGGTCGTCGGCCCCGAGCCGCACCACGGCCGGCGTGCCGGCGTTCCGCAGCCCGATGTCCACCACGTCGACCCGCCCGGCCAGAGCCGCCGCGGGCGGCAGCAGCAGCCCCGGCTTGAAGCAGCCGAACGTCACCGTGAGGTCCGCGGTCAGCACGGGACCGGGGACGCTGCCGTCGTCCACCCCGATGCCGGAGGGCACGTCGACCGCCACCACCAGGGGCGGCCGCGCCACCGCCGCGAAGGTCTCCTGCAGCGCCGTGACCAGCGCCGCGCCCGTGCCACGCAGGCCGCCCCGCGCCCCGATGCCGAGCATCCCGTCGAGCACCACGTCGGCCTGCGCCGCCAGAGCGGCCGCCACTCGAACGGACGAGCCGTCGGACGACCCGTCCAGCGACCCGTCCAGCGACCGCAGCCGGCCCCCGGCCTCCCGGAACGCCACCGACCCCTCCGGGTGGACCCGCTCGGACACCAGCAGCGCCGTGACCTCGGCCCCCCGGCGCAGCAGCCGCACGCCCGCCCACAACGCGTCCCCGCCGTTGTTGCCGCCACCGACCAGCAGGACCACCCGCGCGCCACCGACCCGGCCCCGCCGTTCTCGCAGGCGGGCCGCGACCACCGTGGCCAGCGCGAAGGCGGCGCGGTCCATCAGCGGCACCCCCGCCGCCAGCAGCGGCTCCTCCGCGGCCCGTACGTCGTCCGACCCCCACGCCAGCAGCACGTCGCCCATCCTCGCGGGTCCCCAGGTAGCGTGCGAACCATGCGCTTCGGACTCTTCATCCCCCAGGGCTGGCGGCAGGACCTCACCGGCATCGACCCCCGCGAGCACTGGTCCGTGATGCACGGCCTCGCCCAGCACGCCGACGACGGCGACACCTGGGAGTCGATCTGGGTCTACGACCACTTCCACTCGGTGCCCGAGCCCAACGGCGAGGCCGTGCACGAGGCGTGGAGCCTGATGAGCGCCTTCGCCGCCAGCACCTCCCGGGTCCGACTGGGCCAGATGTGCACCTGCATGGCGTACCGGAACCCCGCCTACCTGGCGAAGGTGGCCGCCACCGCGGACGTGATCAGCGGCGGCCGCGTGGAGATGGGCATCGGCGCCGGCTGGTACGAGCACGAGTGGAAGGCGTACGGCTACGGCTTCCCGTCCGCCGGCAACCGGCTCGGCATGCTCGACGAGGGCGTGCAGATCTTCAAGCAGCTGTGGAGCACCGGCACCGCGACCCTCGACGGGAAGCACTACCAGGTGGACGGCGCGATGCTGGCCCCGCTCCCCCTGCAGCTGGACGGCCCGCCGCTGTGGATCGCGGGGGGCGGCGAGAAGGTGACGCTCCGGATCGCGGCCGAGCACGCGTCCTACACCAACTTCGACGGGGCGCCGGCCGGCTTCGCGCAGAAGTCGCAGATCCTGCGCGGCCACTGCGAGGCGATCGGGCGGCCGTTCGACGAGATCACGCGCTCGGCCAACTACAACGTGGTGATCGGGTCGACGCAGGCCGAGGTGGACGACCGGATCGCCTGGATCGAGGAGCACTACGCGCTGACGGTGCCGGCCAAGGCGGCCGACGAGGCGGAGTCCTGGCGCCGCGGCCCGCTGGTCGGCACGCCGGAGCAGATCGTCGAGAAGCTGCGCGAGCTCGAGGGGCTCGGCATGACGTACGCCATCTGCTACTTCGCCGAGGCGGCCTACGACCGCTCGGGCATCGAGCTGTTCGAGCGCGAGGTCGTGCCGGCGCTGCGCTGAGAGGTCGGTCGACGCGCCGGGCCGGCTGCCGGTCGGCCCAGCGTGGGACCGTGCCTCTGACGACCTGGCGGCTCAGTCGCGCTCGGCGACGACGACGGCGGCCGCGATGCCGGCGTCGTGCGAGATCGAGACGTGGAACCGCGCGATCCCCAGCTCGGCGGCCCGTGCCGCGACGGTCCCGGTCACCTCGATGACGGGCTGAGCACCCGCCACGCGGCGCACCACCGCGTCGTGCCAGTGCAGCCCCGCGGGTGCCCCCAGCGCCTTGGCGAGGGCCTCCTTGGTGGCGAACCGCGCCGCCAGGGAGGTCTCCGGCATCGACCGCTCGTCGGCGACGAACAGCCGCTCGCGGAGCCGGGGTGAGCGGTGCAACGCCTCCACCAGGCGCTGCACGTCCACCACGTCGATGCCGACGCCGACGATCACCGTCCGGTCACTCGACCGTGACGGACTTGGCCAGGTTCCGCGGCTGGTCCACGTCCAGCCCCTTCGCGGTGGCCAGCTCGCAGGCGAAGATCTGCAGCGGCACCACCGTCAGCAGGGGGGCGAGCAGCGTCGGGCACTGTGGGACCGAGAACACCTCGTCCGCGAACGGGAGCACGGCCTCGTCGCCGTCCTCGGCGATCACCAGGGTGCGCGCGCCGCGCGCCCGGATCTCCTGGATGTTGGAGACGACCTTCGAGTGCAGCGAGTGCCGGCTGCGCGGGCTCGGCACGATGACGAACACGGGCTGACCGGGCTCGATCAGGGCGATCGGTCCGTGCTTGAGCTCGCCGGCCGCGAACCCCTCGGCGTGGATGTACGCGATCTCCTTGAGCTTGAGCGCACCCTCGAGGGCCACCGGGAAGCCGACGTGCCGGCCAAGGAACAGCACGCTCTGCGTGTCGGCCATCCACCGCGCCACCTGCCGCACCCGGTCGGCCCGGTCGAGCACCTGCTGGATCTTGTCCGGCATCGCCCGCAGCTCGGTGAGGATCGCGCCGACCTCGTCGGGGAACATGTTGCCGCGCAGCTGGGCGAGGTACAGGCCCAGCAGGTACACCGCGGTGATCTGGGCGAGGAACGCCTTGGTCGACGCGACGGCGATCTCCGGACCCGCATGCGTGTACAGCACCGCGTCCGACTCGCGCGGGATCGTCGAGCCGTGCGTGTTCACCACGGCGAGCACGCGAGAACCCTGCTCACGGGCGTGCCGGACGGCCATCAGCGTGTCCATCGTCTCGCCGGACTGCGAGATCGCCACGACCAGCGTCCGCTCGTCGACCACGGGGTCGCGGTAGCGGAACTCGTGGGCGAGCTCCACCTCGACCGGGATCCGGCACCAGTGCTCGACGGCGTACTTGGCGACGTGCCCGGCGTAGGCCGCGGTGCCGCAGGCGACGACGACGATCTTGTCCACCTGACGCAGCACCGACTCGTCGATGTGCATCTCGTCCAGCACCAGCCGGCCGTGCACGTCGGTCCGGCCGAGCAGCGTGTCGGCGACGGCGTGCGGCTGGTCGTGGATCTCCTTGTCCATGAACGACCGGAAGCCGCCCTTCTCGGCGGCGGCGGCGTCCCAGTCGACGACGAACCGGCGGCCCTGCGCGGCGTTCCCCGCGAAGTCGGTCACCTCGACCCGGTCCGGCGTGATGGTCACCACCTGGTCCTGCCCGAGCTCGAGCGCCTCGCGGGTGTGCGCGATGAAGGCCGCGACGTCCGAGCCGAGGAAGTTCTCGCCGGCGCCGAGGCCCACGACGAGCGGCGAGTCGTGCCGTGCGCCGACGACGAGGTCGGGGCGGTCGGCGTGCACCGCGAGCAGCGTGAAGGTGCCCTCCAGCCGCAGCGCGACCGACTGCATGGCGGTCGTCAGGTCGCCCGTGCGGTCGAAGGCGGCGGCCAGCAGGTGCGCGACGACCTCGGTGTCGGTCTCGGAGGCGAACTGCACCCCCTGCTCGACCAGCTCGGCCTTCAGGGTGGCGAAGTTCTCGACGATGCCGTTGTGGATCACGGCGAGCCGCCCCGAGACGTGCGGGTGGGCGTTGACGTCGGTCGGACCGCCGTGCGTCGCCCAGCGGGTGTGGCCGATCGCGGCCGTCGCGGCGGGCAGCGGACGGGCGTCCAGCTCCTCGACGAGGTTGGCCAGCTTGCCCGCCTTCTTGCGGGTGTCGAGCTCCCCGTCGGCCGTCACGACGGCGACCCCGGCGGAGTCGTAGCCGCGGTACTCGAGCCGCCGGAGGCCCTCGACCACCACCTCGAGGGGAAGGCTGCTGGCCGTTCGACTCCCGACGTACCCGACGATTCCGCACATGGCGTCGATGGTAACGGGCGGGCCACGACGGACCGGTGCCGGCCGTCCTCGCCGGCCTCCGGTGGCGTGCGAGGATCGGGCCGTGCCGCTCACCGCCGCGTCGTCCACGCCGTACGTCGACCTGGACCGGTCGGCCTGGGTGCGCCTGTCGGAGTCGACCCCGCTGCCCCTGACCGGCGCCGACGTGCAACGGCTGCGTGGCCTCGGGGACCCGATCGACCTCGCGGAGGTCGACGCGATCTACCGGCCGATCTCGCGCCTCCTGGACCTGCACATCGAGGCGACGCGCCACCTGCACCGGGCCACCAGCACGTTCCTGCACGAGGACGCCGGGCTGACGCCCTTCGTCATCGGCGTCGCCGGCTCGGTCGCCGTCGGCAAGTCCACCACCGCCCGCCTGCTGCGCGAGCTGATGGCCCGCTGGCCCGCCACGCCGCGCGTCGAGCTGGTCACCACCGACGGCTTCCTGTACCCGAACGCCGAGCTCGAGCGGCGTCGGCTGCTCGACCGCAAGGGCTTCCCGGAGTCGTACGACCGCCGTGCACTGCTGCGGTTCGTCGCCGCCGTCAAGGCGGGGCGGCCCGAGGTGAGCGCCCCGGTGTACGACCACCTGACCTACGACATCGTGCCGGGCGCCCGGACGGTGGTGCGGCGGCCGGACGTGCTGATCGTCGAGGGCCTGAACGTGCTGCAGCCGGCCCGGACCCCTCTGGGCGGCCGCTCGAACCTCGCGGTCAGCGACTTCTTCGACTTCTCCATCTACGTGGACGCGCGGACCGCCGACGTGCGCAAGTGGTACATCGACCGGTTCCTGCGGCTCCGCGAGACGTCGTTCACCCAGCCGAGCTCGTACTTCCACCGGTTCGCCGCCCTGTCCGACGACGAGGCGACGGACATGGCCAAGGGGATCTGGGACGCGATCAACGCGCCCAACCTCGAGGACAACATCCTGCCGACCCGCAGCCGGGCGACCCTGGTGCTGACCAAGGGCCCTGACCACAGCGTCCAGCGGGTCCGGCTGCGCAAGCTCTGACCGCGCCGCCAGCCGTCGTCCGGCTCAGCGACCCGTCGGTGCCGGCGTCGCCGGCGCGACCAGGCTGACCGGCGCATCGGACTGGTCCGTCACCGTCAGGGCGTCCAGCGCATGCCGCACCGCCTCCGTCGGGCGGCCGCAGCCGTCCGTCGGCGTCTGCGGGCGGACGGCCCGGCCCATCGAGTCCACCAGCCACAGCTCCACCCGGTCGGCGGGGCTGGTCGAGCAGGTGGACGGCCTCCCGCTCGGCGCCACCGGCGCCGGGGCACCTTCCAGGGCGGCCTGCAGGGCCGCGATCGCCGTCGCGGTGCCCTCCCTCGTCGTCGCCGTGACCACCGACCAGGTGCCGGACCCGTCGCGCAGCGTGCCACCGGCCTGGCACACCACCGCACCGACCGGGCTGAAGGAGCTCGGGACCCGACCGGCCGCCGGTGCCGGCTCGTGCGCCCCCGCCGTGGCGAGAACCGCGTCGAGCCGCAGCCCGAACGCGTCGAGCACCTCGGGCGCCAGGCAGTCGGCTGCCGGCACGACCTCGGCCGACCGGGTGCTGCGCAGCGCGTCGTCGTCGGACCGCTGACCGAGCACCAGGACCAGCAGCACGGTGCCGATCCCGAGACCCGCACCGATCAGGGCCACCGGACGCGCGGCACCGCGCTGCGCGCGCCCTCGTCCTCGGTCCACGTCCTGCCCCTGCCTACGTCCTGCGGCCGGCAGGACCGCCGCGGACGACGTGCGGTGCCGGAGGCCCAGCCGCGGCGCCGACCCGGATCGAGGGTAGGTGGGTCATCCCGCCGATTGACGCAGTGAGACCGGATCGTTAGCCGGCGGCGCCGGATCGTGACCTCGACCCACCGGGGCGGCGCGCCCATGCGCTGAGCACCCAGTCCACCAGCGCTCCGATCACCAGGCCGCCGACCACGCCCACGACCAGGCCGATCATCGGATGGTTCTTCAGCACCACGCCGGACGCGATGCCGATCAGCGAGGAGTAGGTCGCCCAGGTGACCGCCGCGAGCGCGGTGATGCCGACGAACCGGCGACGGCGGTAGCGGAGCGCGCCCGCCGTCATGTTGACGGCCACGCGGCCGACGGGGATGTACCGCGCGGCGATGATGAACGACGCCCCACGGGTCGCGAGCGACCGCTCGGCCCAGTCCAGCGCCTGCTGCGCCCTGGGCCGGGCGAAGATGCGCAGGCTGCGGACCTTCACCCGGGTGCCGATCGTGTAGGCGATCTGGTCGCCCGTGAACGCACCGAGGGCCGCCACCAGGATCACGGGCAGCAGCGGCGGGCTCCCCCGCGACGCCCACAGCGAGGCGAGGGCGATCACCACGGTCTCGCTGGGGATCGGCGGGAAGAAGCCGTCCACGGTGGCGAACGCGTAGAGCGCGGCGAACACCCACGGCGACCCGACCAGGGCCAACGCCCACTCCTGCACGCCTGACGTCCCCTCGCCGACGGTCGGCACTGCCCGTGCCCCGGGGCGGGCGTGCCGCCGTCTTCACGCTACAGGCCGGGGCACCGCCTCCGGGAGCGTTCAGTCCAGCGGGAAGCCGAGCGTGCGGGACGCGGTGACCGGCCGCGGCTCCGCCGCCCACCGGGCGCCGAGCTCGTCCGTGGCGGAGAGGGAGCGCAGCTCGGCGCGGTCCAGGTACAACGTGCCGGCCAGGTGGTCGGTCTCGTGCTGGACGATGCGCGCGGTCCAGCCGTCGACCACCTCGTCGAGCGGTTCGCCGTGCTCGTCCTGGCCGGTCAGGCGCACGGAACGGTGCCGCGCCACGACGGCCTGGTAGCCCACCACCGACAGGCACCCCTCGTAGAAGGACACGCGCTCGTCGTCCAGGGGCGCGTACCGCGGGTTGACCAGGACCCGGGGGGCCAGCGGCTGGCGCTCGCGCACCGTGGCGACCTCGGGGCTGGCGACCCCGGGGTCCTCGAGCACGGCGAGGGCGAGCGGAAGGCCGACCTGGGGCGCGGCGAGACCCACACCGGGGGCGGCCCGCATCGTCCGACGCATCAAGGACAGCAGGGCGGCCAGCTCCGTGGCCGACAGCTGACCGTCGAAAGGGACCGCCACGGCCCGCAGGGCCGGGTGGCCGGCACGGACGATCGGAGCCAGCCCGTCCGGGCGCGAAGCAGCCGCCTCGACCAGGCGCAGGGCGTGGTCGCGCAGCGCGTGGTCGCGCGCCGCCCGGTCCGAAGCCGTCACAGCGCGAGCCGCTCCCGCACCACGTCGGCCAGCTCGCCGGCGACGCGGTCGGCCTCGGCCTGGGTGGCCGCCTCGACCATCACGCGCACCAGCGGCTCGGTGCCGGACGGCCGCAGCAGCACACGGCCGGTGCCGCCCAGCAGCCGCTCGGCACGGGCGACGGCGTCGCCGAGCGGGCCGTCGCCGGCTGCCCGCGTCCGGTCGACGCCCGAGACGTTGACGAGCGTCTGCGGGAGGCGCCGGACCACGGAGGCGAGGTCGGCCAGGGGCCGGCCCGAGGCGGCGACGCGCGACGCCAGCTGCAGGGCGGTCAGGATGCCGTCCCCGGTGGTGGCGTGCTCCGCCAGGATGATGTGCCCCGACTGCTCGCCGCCGAGGCTGAAGCCGCCGGCCCGCATCGCCTCGAGCACGTACCGGTCCCCCACGGCGGTGTCCACGGTGGTGACGCCCGCCTCGGTCATCGCCAGCCGCAGGCCCAGGTTGCTCATCACCGTGATGACCAGGGTGTCGTGCGCAAGGCGGCCCTGGTCCCGCAGGGCCAGCGCGATGACCGCCATGATCTGGTCGCCGTCGACCAGGGTGCCGTTCGCATCGACCGCCAGGCAGCGGTCGGCGTCCCCGTCGAACGCGACGCCGAGGTCGGCACCGGAGGCGACGACGAACGCCTGCAGCTGTTCCGGGTGCGTGGAGCCGCAGCGGTCGTTGATGTTCAGCCCGTCGGGCGCGGCGTTGATCACCAGCACCTCGGCGCCGGCTGCTCGCAGCGCCGCCGGACCGACCTCGCTGGCCGCGCCGTTCGCGCAGTCCACGGCGATCCGCAACCCGGTCAGCGGGGTCGTGATGGTGCTGACCAGGTGCTCCACGTACAGCTCCCCGGCGCGTCCGGTGTCCACCCGGATGCGTCCAACCTCCGCACCGACCGGCCGGTCCCACGGCTCGCCGAGCCGGGTCTCGATCGCGTCCTCGAGCTCGTCGTCCAGCTTGTGCCCGCCTCGAGCGAGGAACTTGATGCCGTTGTCCGGCATCGGGTTGTGCGAGGCGGACAGCACGACGCCCAGGTCGACCCCCGTCGCCGCCGTCAGGAAGGCCACCGCGGGTGTGGGCAGCAGGCCGACGTCGTCCACGTCCACGCCGGCGGAGGCGAGCCCCGCCGAGACGGCCGCGGCGAGGAACTCGCCCGACGCCCGCGAGTCCCGGCCGACCACCGCGCGCGGCCGGTGCCCGGCGAACGCTCCCTTGGTGCCGAGCACGTGCGCGGCCGCCACGGAGACGTCCAGCGCCACCTCGGCCGTCACGTCGCGGTTGGCCAGCCCCCGCACACCGTCGGTCCCGAACAGTCGGCCCATCAGCGGACCCCCTCGTCGTCGTACCCCACGTGCCGGGACCCCGAGGTCTGCCGGCCGGTCATCTGCTTGTGGACGGTACCGGTCGCGATCGTGCCGCGGGCCGGAACGTCGGCCGGACCCCTCCGGGGCCCGGCATGCCGACGGCCCCGCGCACCGAGGTGCAGCGGGGCCGTCGTGACGAAGTGCCTGATCAGCGCTTCGAGTACTGCGGAGCCTTGCGGGCCTTCTTCAGACCGGCCTTCTTGCGCTCCACGACGCGCGCGTCGCGGGTCAGGAAGCCGGCCTTCTTCAGTGCCGGGCGGTTGTGCTCGGCGTCGATCGCGTTCAGCGCACGGGCGATGCCGAGGCGCAGGGCGCCGGCCTGGCCGGTGACGCCGCCGCCGCTGACCCGGGCGATGATGTCGAAGCGACCCTCGACGTCCACCACCTTCAGCGGGGAGCTGACCAGCTGCTGGTGCAGCTTGTTCGGGAAGTAGTCCTCGAGCGTCCGCCCGTTGATCGTCCAGGTGCCGGTGCCGGGCACCAGGCGGACGCGGGCGATGGCCTCCTTGCGGCGGCCGAGCGCCTGGCCCGGTGCCGTCAGGGACTGGCCACGCCCTGTGGGGGCCGCCGTCTCAGAGGTGTAGCTGGTGGGCGTGTCGTCGCCCTCGGTGTCGTAGTCGACTGTGGTCTCCGCCACGGGGATCCTCGCGTTCCGTCGTTCGTCGCAGCGGGGCCTCAGCCCTGCTGCGCCACCTGGATGAGCTCGAAGGGCTTCGGCTGCTGCGCGGCGTGCGGGTGCTCCGGACCCGTGTACACCTTGAGCTTGCCCAGCTGCTGGCGGCCGAGCGTTGTCTTGGGCAGCATGCCCCGCACGGCCTTCTCGATCGCGCGCTCCGGGTGCGTGGCCAGGAGCTCGGTGTAACCGGTGGCCGTCAGACCGCCCGGGAAACCGGAGTGCCGGTAGGCGACCTTGGTCTCCCGCTTGGTGCCGGTGAGGGCGACCTTCTCGGCGTTGATGACGATGACGAAGTCACCGCCGTCGACGTGAGGAGCGAACGTCGGCTTGTGCTTGCCACGCAGCAGCGTGGCCACATGGGTGGCCAGGCGGCCCAGGACGACATCGGTCGCGTCGATGACGTACCAGGTCCGCTCGACGTCGCCGGGCTTCGGGGTGTACGTGCGCACGGGTGTGAGCCTTCTGGTCAGTGATGCATGTCGAGGCCGCGGACGACTCGCAGAGCGAGCAGCCCGTGACGGGTATGTCGAGGCATCCCGATCCGGCGAGTGGGATCACCGGGTGCAGCCATCGGTGCCAGGTGGTGAGAAGCCACCGGCGCACGACAGGGGACGCGCAACGACACACCAGGGTAACTGAGAGCGGCACCACGGCAAAACCCGTCCGTCGGCGACCCGTCAGACCGCGACGGGCGCCTGCCGCAGCGCGCTGCGGGCGACCTCCACCACCCGGTCGGACAGCTCGTCGAGCGCCCGGGTCCGGATGGCCCAGCGCTGCCACCACAGCGACACGTCCAACCACGCGCCGGGAGCGAGGTCGACGAGCACACCGGCCGGCGCGAGGTGGTCGGCCTCCTGCTCGGACACCATCCCCCAGCCCAGGCCCGCGGCGATCACCGAGACGTACGCCGAGCTGGACGGGACGTGGTGCACCCGACGCAGCCCGGCGCCGCCGCCCAGCATCGTGACGAACCGGTGCTGCAACGCGTCCTCCGCGGTGAACGCGACGGCCGGCGCCGTGGCGAGCGCCCGCGCGAGACGACGCCGCTCCCGCGAACCGCCGAGCGGCACGTCGGCCAGGTGACGTGCGACGAAGGACGCGGATGCCATCGCGCGGTACCGGGCCGACCCGAGCGGTACCGAGCGGCAGCCCTGCACCGCCCGTCCGTCACCGGTCACCGCGGCCATCACCGTGCCGTCCCGGAGCAGCTGAGCCGTCCGGTCCTGGTCCTCCCGGTGGACCTCGACCGTGACGTCGTCGCCGACGCTCGAGAGGACCTGGACGAACCAGGTGGCGAGCGAGTCGGCGTTGACGGCCACCGGCAGCCGGTCCGCGGGCCCGCCCAGCTGCCCCAGCGCATGCCGCGCCTCCGTGTCCAGGGCGGCGCGCTGGCCGGCGAGCCGCACCAGCACCTCTCCGGCCGCCGTCGGGCGGCACGGCCTCGTCCTGAGCACCAGCACCTGGCCCGCGTGCTGCTCGAGCGCTCGGACACGCTGGCTGACCGCGCTCGGCGTCACGTGCAGCGTCTGCGCGGCGGCGTCGAACGTGCCCTCGGCGACGACCGCCGCGAGAGTCGTCAGCTGCTCGGCGTCGTACACATGAGCAATGCTACAGATGATGCAGAAACCTGAACTTCCCTGTCGGAGCGCATCCGCCTACCGTCCCTCCGTGATCGCCATCCGTGGCCTGCTCAGCGGCCTGTCCCTCATCGTCGCCATCGGCGCGCAGAACGCCTTCGTGCTGCGGCAGGGCCTGCGCCGTGAGCACATCGGCGCCGTCGTCGTCCTCTGCGTCCTGGCCGACGCCGTGCTCATCGCCCTGGGTACCGCCGGGCTCGGCGCCGTCGTGCAGGCCCACCCGACCGCACTCACCGCCGTGCGCGTCGGAGGCGCCGCCTTCCTGCTGTGGCTCGCCGCTGACGCCGTGCGACGTGCCGTGCGGCCGGGCGTCCTCGACCCCGCCACCTCGGGCCCCGCACGCCTACGCCCGGTGCTCGCCACGAGCGCCGCGCTGACGTTCCTCAACCCGCACGTCTACCTCGACACCGTGCTGCTGCTCGGCGCGCTCGCCCAGCAGGCGGGAGCCGCCCGGTGGCAGTTCGCCGCCGGCGCTGCAGTCGCCAGCGTCGTCTGGTTCACCGCCCTGGGCTACGGGGCCGTGCACCTGCGGCCGCTCTTCGCCCGCCCCGGTGCCTGGCGGGTCCTCGACCTGCTCGTCGCCGCCGTCATGGCGACGATCGCCGTGCGGCTGGTCCTCGACTGAGCCGACGGCGCACCCCAGGCGCACGACGCCGCACGGTGCGCCCGCACCGCACGGGCTTGGTGCCCCGCACCCGTGGCGCCGCCGGCCGACGGATGCCACGGTGGAGCCATGACCGAGGAGACCCCAGCCACCAGCACCGACGCCGCACTCGGTTCCGAGGGTGACGCCGACCAGCTCCCGCGCGAGGACATGCTGCTCGAGCGCGGCGTGGAGGACCTGCTCGACGAGGGCTACTCCCCGCCCGAGCGCGGCCGCAGCACCCACTACGGCGAGACGGCGTGGGAGGAGGAGCACCGGGAGACGATCGACCAGCGGGCACGGCAGGAGGAGCCCGAGGTCTGGGAGATGCCGGAGGGCCCGAGCGGCGACCGCGAGGAGTACCGCGCCGGCCGCCTCGAGGCCGACGACGACGCGGTGGAGGCCGGCGTGACCGACACCTTCGCGCACGACGTCGGCGTCGCCGGCGGCGCGGCCAGCGCCGAGGAGGCAGCGGTGCACGTCATCCCCGACCCCGACCAGCAGGAACCGTTGTACCGGGCGGACGACGAGCACGAGTGAGCGGGGCGTCGCGGCACGCCCCGCTCGGGCGCGTCAGCGACCTCGTCGGATCGTCGCGCCGCGCGGTACGGGACCCCGCCGCTGACGGTGTGCCGTCCGGGCGTGGTCAGTCGCACTCGCAGCCGGGGGCGCCGGCGGCTTCCTCCGGCCGGCGCCGCGCCCGGGTCTGCACCGCACGCTCCGCCAGCTCGGCGTCCGGCGGGTAGCGCACCTCCTCGAGCGTGAGGCCGTGCGGCGGCACGACGGCCGCAGCCCCGTCGCGCCGACGTCCGGCGAGCAGCTCGGCCGCCCACCCGGCGGGGCGTCGCCCCTCGCCGATGACGAGGCTCGCGCCGACGAGCGCCCGCACCATCGAGTGGCAGAACGCGTCCGCCTGCACCTGGGCGACCACCAGGCCCTCGTCCGGCCCGCCGGTCACGCGACTCCACTCGAACCGCTCCAGGGTGCGGATGGTCGTGGCCTCCGGCCGTGGCTTGCAGAACGCGGCGAAGTCGTGGCGTCCGACGAGCGGGCGCGCCGCTGCCGCCATCGCGTCGGCGTCGAGCGCCCGCCGGTGCCACAGCACGTGACCGCGGCGCAACGGGTCGCGGAGCGCCGCGTCGTCGCAGACGCGGTAGACGTAGCGGCGTCGCAGTGCGGAGAACCGAGCGTCGAACCCGCTCGGCGCCACGGTCACGCGATGCACGACCAGGTCGCCGGGCAGCACGCCGGCCAGCCGGGCCACGAGCGCCGTCGGGCCGTCCCGGTCCGACCGCCCCCGAGTCGCCAGCAGCGCCGCCACACCGACGTCGACGTGCGCCACCTGTCCTCTGGCGTGCACCCCGGCGTCGGTTCGACCGGCCACCGTTACCCGAGGCAGGGCCTCGCCCCGAGGCGCCGCGCGCAGGACCGTTGCGAGGGCGTCCTCCAGCACGCCCTGCACCGTCCGCAGCGCGGGCTGCCGCGCCCAGCCCGCGAAACCCGTGCCGTCGTAGGCCAGGTCGAGGCGCAGCCGGACGACGGGGTCCGCGGCGGTGGTCACGGCGGACACCGTAGCCGCACGGGGCCCCGCTACCGTGGTCCGGTGGCGAACCCGTCGGACCCGTTCACCCTCGCCGTGGACTGCGGCGGAGGCGGCATCAAGGCGTCGGTGCTGGACGGCGCCGGCACGCTCCACGCGCCGCCGGTCCGGGTGCCGACGCCCTACCCCCTCCCCCCGGACCGGCTGGTGCAGACGGTCGCGGAGCTCGGTGCCGCCCTTCCCCCGTTCAGCCGAGCGACCGTCGGCATGCCGGGCATGATCCGGCACGGCGTCGTCGTGGCCACGCCGCACTACGTCACCCGGTCGGGTCCGCGCAGCACCGTGCTGCCCGAGCTGGTCGACGCCTGGGCGGGCTGCGACATCCGCGCCCTGATCGAGGACCGCCTCGGTGTGCCGGCGCTGGTGCTGAACGACGCGGAGGTGCACGGCGCGGGCGTGGTGTCCGGCACCGGCGTGGAGCTCGTGCTCACCCTCGGCACCGGGCTCGGCTCCGCACTGTTCGACGGCGGCAGACTGGCGCCCCACCTCGAGCTGTCCCATGCGCCGCTGCGCCGCAGCACCACGTACGACTCGTACATCGGCCAGCCGGAACGGGCCCGGCTCGGCGACGCGCTGTGGTCGCGCCGGGTGCGGCACGTCGTCGAGGGCTTCCGGCCGGTGTTCTGGTGGGACCGGCTCTACCTCGGTGGCGGCAACTCCCGCCACATCTCACCGCAGGTGCTGGACCGGCTCGGTGACGACGTCGTCGTGGTGCCCAACCAGGCGGGCATCGTCGGCGGCGTCCGCGCCTGGTCGCTGACCCTCTGACGTCGGTCCGACGCCGCGCGGCACCGCTCCCTCGAGGACGCTCTCGACCTCGGCGACCGCCTCGAGCAGCACCCGGGTGAACCGCGTCGGACGCACCAGGCTGACCAGGTGCGTCGCGCCGGGAACGACCACCAGCCGACCGTGCCGGCACGCACGCAGGAAGGCGCGCTCCTCACCGCGGAAGTGGTCGAACCGACCGTTGACCAGCCACACGGGTGCGTCGACCCGAGCCAGGTCCTCCAGCGGCCGCGCCGACCGCATCGCGTGCAGGACGTCGCCCATCACCTCGAGGGCGAACCCGCCGGCACCCGAGTCGGCCGCGCCCGCGGGTGGGAGCATCCGCTCGACGAGCACCTGGTTCAGGCGTGCGCCCGCGTCCGGCAGCCGGGCGATCACGCTCGCCGCAACCGCCCAGGCGTCCACCAGCGGCGGCCACGGGCGCGTGCAGCAGGACGCGGCGACCAGGCCGACCACCTGCTCCGGGTGTCGCGCGGCGTGCGCGATCGCCACGTAGCCACCGAGCGACAGCCCGACCACGAGCGCGCGGCCCCCGACGTCGTCGACGGCGCGCACCAGCGTCTCGTCCGCCGCCTCGACGCTGAACCGTTCCCCGCGCCGCACGCCGTGCCCGGGCAGGTCGACCGCCACCGCCGTGCGACCCGACCGCTCCAGCGCCTCGACCTGGACCCGCCACATGGTGCGGGACGTGCGCAGCCCGTGCACCAGCACGACCGGCACCGTCGACCGCCGCGGCTCGGCCCCTGCCGACGCCGACCGCTCCCGGTCCCTCTCGGTCACGGCCCGACGCTAGGCCGTCCGTCACCGCGGTGCCCAGGTTCAGCCGGCGGACGCAGGAGAGCCCGGGACATCCCCTCTGCGGATGTCCCGGGCTCTCGTGTGGTGCTGCGGTGCTGCGGATCAGGCCTTGTCGGCGTCGCTCTCGGGGGCGTCGTCGGCGGCCGTGTCGGCGGCAGGCTCGTTCGGGGTCTCCTCGGCGACAGCCGCGGACTCCTCGACCGGGGTCTCGCTCTCCTCGACCGGAGCGGCGGCGACCGGCGCGGCCGCGGGTGCCGCCTTGGCGGTCGCGCGCGTCGCCTCCTTCACGACGGCCTGCTTCGGCGAGAGCGGCTCGAGCACCAGCTCGATGACCGCCATCGGCGCGTTGTCACCCTTGCGGGCGCCGATCTTGGTGATGCGCGTGTAGCCACCCTGACGCTCGGCGACCGCGGGTGCGATCTCCGTGAACAGGACGTGCACGACGCCCTTGTCCTTGACGACCGTCATCACCCGACGACGGGCGTGCAGGTCGCCGCGCTTGGCGAACGTGATGAGCCGCTCGGCGAGGGGGCGCAGGCGCTTGGCCTTGGCCTCCGTCGTCGTGACACGCTGGTGCTCGAACAGCTGCGTCGCGAGGTTCGCGAGGATCAGCCGCTCGTGAGCCGGTCCGCCACCGAGCCGGGGTCCCTTGGTGGGCGTGGGCATGGTCTCTACTCCTTGAGTTCTGGTGATGGTCGACGCGCGCGGCCCGTCGAGCGACGGGCCGGCGCGTTCCCCGGCGTCAGTACTGCTCGTCCTCGCTGAAGTCGACCTCGTCGTCGGCGTAGTAGCCGGCACCGGCCGTCGCGTCGAAGTCGATCGGGCTGTCCTTCAGGCTCAGTCCCAGCTCGGCCAGCTTCTCCTTGACCTCGGTGATGGACTTCGCACCGAAGTTGCGGATGTCGAGCAGGTCGGCCTCGGACCGTGCGACGAGCTCGCCCACCGTGTGGATGCCCTCGCGCTTGAGGCAGTTGTACGACCGGATGGTCAGCTGGAGGTCCTCGATCGGCAGCGCCAGGTCGGCGGCGAGCGCGGCGTCCGTCGGCGACGGGCCGATCTCGATGCCCTCGGCCTCGACGTTGAGCTCGCGGGCCAGCCCGAACAGCTCGACCAGCGTCTTGCCGGCGGAGGCCAGCGCGTCGCGCGGGCTGATCGCCGGCTTGGTCTCGACGTCCACGATCAGCTTGTCGAAGTCGGTGCGCTGCTCGACGCGGGTCGCCTCGACCTTGTAGGTCACCTTGAGCACCGGCGAGTAGATCGAGTCGACGGGGATCCGGCCGATCTCGGTGTCGAACGACTTGTTCTGGCTGGCGGAGACGTAGCCACGGCCACGCTCGACGGTCAGCTCGATCTCGAGCTTGCCCTTGTCGTTCAGCGTCGCCAGGTGCAGCTCGGGGTTGTGCACCTCGACACCGGCCGGCGGGACGATGTCCGCCGCGGTCACCTGACCGGCACCCTGCTTGCGCAGGTACATGACCACCGGCTCGTCGTTCTCGGAGGAGACGACCAGGTTCTTGATGTTGAGGATCAGCTCGGTGACGTCCTCCTTGACCCCCGGCACGGTGGAGAACTCGTGCAGCACGCCGTCGATGCGGATGCTGGTCACGGCCGCACCCGGGATGGACGACAGGAGCGTCCGGCGCAGGGAGTTGCCGAGCGTGTAGCCGAAGCCCGGCTCCAGCGGCTCGATGGAGAACCGCGAGCGGTGCTCCGAGATGACCTCTTCGGTCAGGGTGGGGCGCTGTGCGATCAGCACGGTGGGGTTCCTCTCAGCGGGCGTCCGCCATATGACGCTCCGCAGTGACGTGCAATGACCGCGCGCGGTCTCGGTCCACCGGCGCGGTCGGCGCACCGGTCCGTGCGACAGGGCACGGACCGGTGCGATCGAGCTCAGACGCGACGGCGCTTCGGCGGACGGCAGCCGTTGTGGGCCTGCGGCGTCACGTCCTGGATCGAGCCGACCTCGAGGCCCGCCGACTGCAGCGAGCGGATCGCGGTCTCACGGCCGGAGCCGGGACCCTTGACGAACACGTCGACCTTGCGCATGCCGTGCTCCTGCGCCTTGCGCGCGGCGGCCTCGGCCGCCAGGCCCGCGGCGAACGGGGTCGACTTGCGCGAGCCCTTGAAGCCGACGTCGCCGCCCGACGCCCAGGCGATCACGGCGCCGGACGGGTCGGTGATGGAGACGATCGTGTTGTTGAAGGTGCTCTTGATGTGCGCCTGGCCGTGGGAGACGTTCTTCTTCTCCTTGCGGCGCGGCTTGCGCACGGAGCTGGTGCGGGTCTTGGGGGGCATCTGCTTCTTCTCTCGGGGTCTGCGGGTCGTCCGACGACGGGCGGGCTACTTGCGCCCGGCCTTCTTCTTGCCGGCGACGGTGCGCTTGGGGCCCTTGCGGGTGCGGGCGTTGGTCTTGGTGCGCTGACCACGCACCGGCAGGCCGCGGCGGTGGCGCAGCCCCTGGTAGCAGCCGATCTCGACCTTGCGGCGGATGTCGGCGGCGACCTCGCGCCGCAGGTCACCCTCGAGCTTGTAGTTGCCCTCGAGGTAGTCGCGCAGAGCGACGAGCTCCGCGTCCCCGAGGTCCTTGACGCGGACGTCCGGGCTGATGCCGGTCGCCTTCAGGGTCTCGGTCGCACGCGTGCGGCCGACCCCGTAGATGTAGGTGAGCGCAACCTCGAGCCGCTTCTCGCGGGGGAGGTCGACGCCGATGAGACGTGCCATGTGCCTGGTGGCTCCTGCAACTTCGTCGGAGGTCTGCCGCACCGTCCTCCCGCGAGCCTGCGGGCCCCGGCCTCCGAGCCGGGGGTGTCACCGGTGCCGACGTCTGCACGACGGCGACCGGTGCGGCGGTGCGCTGATCGGGTCCCGTCACCGGGACCCGGGGTGGTGCTGGTGGCTGCTCAGCCCTGGCGCTGCTTGTGGCGCTGGTTCTCGCAGATCACCATGACGCGACCGTGCCGGCGGATCACCTTGCACTTGTCGCAGATCTTCTTGACGCTCGGCTTGACCTTCATGGTTCCCTCCGCCGCCGGGCACCCTCGCAGGTGAGACGGCGTGGTCGAGTGGTGATTACTTGTAGCGGTAGACGATGCGCCCGCGGGACAGGTCGTACGGGCTCAGCTCCACCACGACGCGGTCCTCGGGGAGGATCCGGATGTAGTGCTGACGCATCTTGCCCGAGATGTGGGCGAGAACCTTGTGCCCGTTGCTCAGCTCGACGCGGAACATCGCGTTCGGCAGAGCCTCGACCACCGAGCCCTCGATCTCGATGACACCGTCCTTCTTTGCCATGTCCTCCGCTGCCTGTCGGTCCGTACGTGTCGACCCACGACACGCGACCCGCCAGAGCTGACGCCCCGGCGACTCGTGCCATCGTGGAGGGTGCTGCCGGTCTCCCCGTCCAGACAGGGCGGGGGATGACGACCTTGCCCGCCCACGCCGCAGCGCAGGATGACGCACACCCAACGGGCGATCCTACGCCATCGGCCGCACCCCGGGAAACCGGCCCGGTGAGAGCCCCGGCACACCCGCCCGCGACATCCGGGTGCCGGGTACGTCGGCGGCGCGCCACGGCCGTCGGGCACGGACCGGTGGCGCGCCGCGCACCTGCGTCAGGAGAGGTGCGGCGCCGCCGGCCTCATCGCATCGCGCCGCGACGGCGGAGCACCAGCAGAAGCACGCCTGCTGCCACGAGCACGACCGCTGCGACTGCGACACCGATCGGCGCCGCACCGGTCTGCGCCAACGAGCCGGTGCGGTCCTCGGCTGCCAGCACGGCGCTGACGACCTGTGGGCTGGCGCTCTGGGTGGAGTCCGGCGCGGACAGCACGACGTCGACGACGTCCCGCGAGGAAGAAGCGCTCGGCTTCGGCGTCGCGACCGGTGCAGCCGTGGCACTCGGGGTCGCCGCCGGAGCGACTGTCGCGCTCGCGGACGCCGTGGGCGCGGTCGTGGCCGCACGGCTCGGGCCGACGGTGGGGATCGTCTCGACCGGTCCGGGCGTCTCGGTCGGGACGACGACGGGTGCGGCGGGCGCCTTCGGCGTGGTGGTCGGCGTCGGGGTCGGGACGGCTGTGGCCGAGGCGCACGCAGGGACCTCGACGAGCTTGTCCAGGGTCCAGTGCTGCGCGGCGAAGATCGGTGGCCAGCCGATGGTCATCTTCGGGTAGCTCGGCGCCGGGGTGTCGGTGAACAACGACTCCGTGCCGTACGCCTGGTCCTCCTGCACCGCCCAGCCGGAGCCGCACAGCTCGACACCCGCCACGGCCAGCGCGGTCCGAACCTGGTCGAGCGTCACCGGGCGGTACTCGGCGCCCGACCAGGTCGCCACCAGGTACTGCTGCGTGGAGTTCTTCCAGGACGCGGGCCGGCTGGCGTCGCGCTTGCGGTAGACGTACGCGCCGGTCGCGGTCGCGGGTGCGGCATGCGTGCCACCACGCGGGGGGAACGGATGCGCAGGGACTCCCTGGGACTCGTCCTGCCCCCCACCGCCCGCGTCCACACAGCTGGCCGCGGCCGACGCACCCGTGGCGAGGCCGATCATCATCACCGTCCCGGTGAGCACGGCCGCTGCAGCTCTGAGGCCGCGGCGGGGGACGGAGCTTCCATGACGAGAACTGCGCAGCATGGTCCACCCATCGATGCGGGCAGGCGTCAGCGCTGAGGCACCTGCCGGGGAACGCGAGCACCAGTGCCGCTGCGTGCGTGACGCACGCGCTCGCGCCCCCTGGCCCGTGGCGGGATCCTTCCCGCGCGAGCGACCATATCGGACATACCGGACCGATGTGGGCAATCCACAGCCCTGACCAGCCTCAACGGGAATGCCACCCGATCAGGTGATCCAGCTCGGCGCTCTCAGCCCGGCGTCGCGGTCCGCACTCCCCGCTCGCCGAGACGGGCCGCGCCGCCGTCCTCGGCCGTGAGCACCCAGAGCGCCCCCTCCAGCACCGCGACGGTGTGCTCCCAGTGCGCGGCCCGGGACCCGTCGTCCGTCACCACCGTCCACCCGTCGGCGAGCTCGTGCGTGTCACCCGAACCGCGCGTCAGCATCGGCTCGACGGCCAGCACCATGCCGGGCGTCACCCGGTGCCCCCTCGGTCGAAACCGATAGTTCGGCACGTCGGGTGGCTGGTGCATCGCGGTGCCGATGCCGTGCCCGACGTAGTCCTGCACGATCCCGTAGCGCACCGGACCCGAGTCGACCAGGTTCTCCACGGCCTCCCCGACCACACCGATGCGGTCCCCGCCGGCAAGAGCGGCGATGCCGGCCCACATCGCCGCCTCGGTCGTCGCGACCAGCGCCTCGTCGGCAGGATCGCCCTCGCCGACCACCGTGCTGAAGGCGCTGTCGCCGTGCCATCCGTCCACGATCGCGCCGCAGTCGACGGACACGAGGTCGCCCGAGCGGACCACCCGCTCCCCCGGGATGCTGTGGACCACCTCGTCGTTCACCGAGACGCAGATCGTCGCCGGATACCCCTCGTACCCGAGGAAGGACGGCGTGGCACCCGACGAGGCGATCACCCGTGCCGCCACGGCGTCGAGCTGGGCCGTGGTCGCACCGGGTACGAGCGCGGCCCGCACCTCCGCCAGCGCCGCCGCGACGACGAGCCCCGCGCGCCGCATGGCGCATACCTCGTCGAGCGACTTCAGCTCGATCCGCTCCCGGCCGGCCACGCCGGTCAGTGATGCAGCGCGGGCTCGATCGCCGCGAGCAGGCGGTCGGTCACCTCGTCGATCTCGCCGAGCCCGTCGACCCGCACCAGCAGCCCACGCTCGGCGTACACGCCCGACAGCGGCGCGGTCTGGTCGGCGTAGACGTCGAGCCTGTGGCGGATCACGTCCTCCGTGTCGTCCACCCGACCCTCGATCTGGGCGCGCTTCAGCAGACGCTCCACGACGACCTCGGCATCGGCGGTGATCTCCACGACCACGTCGAGAGCCCGGCCGGCGTCGGCGAGGATCGCGTCGAGCGCATCGACCTGGGCGAGGTTCCGCGGGTACCCGTCGAGCAGGAAGCCCTCGGCCGCGTCGGGCTCCGCGAGGCGGGCACGGACCAGCTCGTCCGTCAGCTCGTCCGGGACCAGCGCGCCCACGGAGGTGTACTCCACGACCCGTCGCCCGAGCTCGGTCCCGCCCTTGATGTTGCTGCGGAAGATGTCGCCCGTGGAGATCGCGGGGACGCCGAGCTTGTCGCAGATGCGCGCGGCCTGCGTGCCCTTGCCGGCACCGGGAGGACCGAACAGGACCAGGCGGACGCTCACCGCAGGAACCCTTCGTAGTGCCGCTGCTGCAGCTGGGACTCGATCTGCTTCACCGTCTCCAGACCGACGCCCACGATGATCAGGATCGACGACCCGCCGAAGGGGATGTTGCCGCCGACCTTCATCAGGGCGAACGCCACGGTCGGCACCAGCGCCACGAAGGCCAGGTAGATCGAGCCGGGAGCCGTGATGCGGGTGATCACGTAGTCGAGGTACTCGGCCGTCGGACGTCCCGCACGGATGCCGGGGATGAAGCCGCCGTACTTCTTCATGTTGTCGGCGACCTCGTCCGGGTTGAACGTGATGGCCGTGTAGAAGTAGCAGAAGAAGATGATCAGCAGCGTGTAGATCACCATGTGCAAGGGGGCACTGGAACTGGCGAGGTACTTGCCGACCCACTTCACCCAGCCGGTCGTCTGGTTGCCGAACTGGGCCAGCAGCACCGGCACCTGCAGCAGCGACGACGCGAAGATGATCGGGATCACGCCCGACATGTTGATCTTGATCGGGATGTACGTGCTGGAGCCGCCGTACATCTTCCGGCCGACCATCCGCTTGGCGTACTGCACCGGGATGCGCCGCTGGGACTGCTCGACGAAGACGACGAGCGCGATGACCAGCACGATGATCGCGAGCACCACGATGAACTTGCTCACGCCGCCGTTGCCGCCGGCGATCGACCACATGTTCGAGGGGAACCGCGCGGCGATCGAGGTGAAGATCAGCAGGGACATGCCGTTGCCGACGCCACGCTCCGTGATGAGCTCGCCGAGCCACATGATCAGGCCGGTACCGGCGGTCATCGTGATGACCATGACGAGCATGGTCACCCAGCTGCTGTTGGGGATCACGCTCTGCGTGCAGCCCTGGAACAGGTTGCCGGACCGGGCGACCGCGATGATCGTCGTCGACTGCAGGATCGCCAGGCCGATGGTGAGGTACCGGGTGTACTGGGTGAGCCGCGACTGACCCGCCTGGCCCTCCTGGTACAGCTCCTCGAACTTGGGGATCACCACGCGCAGCAGCTGCACGATGATGCTCGCGGTGATGTAGGGCATGATCCCGAGCGAGAACACCGACAGCTGGAGCAGGGCTCCGCCGCTGAACAGGTTGACGATGCCGAGCAGGTCGTTGCTGGCCGTCTGCTTGATGCAGGCCTGGACGTTGGGGTACGACACCCCGGGCGTCGGGAGGAACGACCCGATCCGGAACACCACCATGATCGCGATGGTGAAGAGCAGCTTGCGCCGCAGGTCGGGCGTACGGAACGCCCGCACGAATGCGCTGAGCACCTGTCCTCCTGGCACCGCCCGTCGGCGGCATCTCGTCCGGCCGGAGCACTCCGGCCGGGCCGCCTGCGACGCGTCGCAGGCACCTGGGGAACCCTAACGGATGGCCCAGGGTGCCGGAACGGGGCCGGTGAGCGAGGGTCTCGCCACCGGCCCCGTTCCGGATCGAATCAGTCCTGCGCGACGGTCCCGCCGGCAGCGACGATCTTGTCCTTCGCGGACGCGGACAGAGCGTCCACGGCCACGGAGACCTTGACCGTCAGCTCACCGTCGCCGAGCACCTTGACCGGCTTGCCCTTGCGGACAGCGCCCTTGGCCACCAGGTCCGCGACGGTGACGTCGCCCCCGTCCGGGTAGAGCTCCGAGAGGCGGTCGAGGTTGACCACCTGGTACTCGACACGGAACGGGTTGGTGAACCCGCGCAGCTTGGGAAGGCGCATGTGCATCGGCATCTGGCCACCCTCGAACCGCTCGGGCACCTGGTACCGGGCCTTCGTGCCCTTGGTGCCGCGACCGGCGGACTTGCCCTTGGACGCCTCACCACGACCCACACGGGTCTTGGCGGTCTTCGCGCCCGGGGCCGGCCGCAGGTGGTGCACGCGCAGCGTGCCACCCGCGCCGGGGACGGCGGCGGCCTCGGCCGCCTCCTTCGCCGCGGCCGAGACCGCAGGCGTGGCCTTGGCCTTCGCCGGAGCCTTGGCGACCTTCTCGGTCTTCTCGGCCTTGGTCGCCTTCTCCGCCTTGGCAGCAGCCGGCTTCTCGGCAGCGGGCTTCTCAGCCGCTGCCTTCGACGCCTTGGCAGGGGCGGCCTTCGCCGCCGCAGCCTTCTTCGCCGGGGCCTTCGCCTCGGTCGTCTCGTCAGCCTTCTTCTCGTCGGCCATGGTCACTCGACCTCCTCGACCGCGACGAGGTGCGTCACCGTGCGGACCATGCCGCGGATCTCGGGACGGTCCTCCTTGACGACCACATCACCGATCCGCTTCAGGCCCAGGGTGCGCAGCGTGTCGCGCTGGTTCTGCTTGCCGCCGATGGCGGACCTGGTCTGGGTCACCTTGAGTCGTGCCATCACGCACCGACCTTCGCAGCCGTCGCAGCGGCACGACCGGCGGCCTGCGCCCGCAGGAGCGGGGCCGGCACGACGTGCTCGAGGGGGAGCCCGCGGCGTGCTGCCACGGCGGCCGGCTCCTCGAGGCCGCGCAGGGCGGCAACGGTCGCGTGCACGATGTTGATGGAGTTGGACGACCCGAGCGACTTGCTCAGCACGTCGTGGATGCCGGCGCACTCCAGCACCGCGCGCACCGGACCACCGGCGATCACACCGGTACCCGGCGAAGCGGGACGCAGGAAGACGACACCGGCAGCGGCCTCACCCTGGACGGGGTGCGGGATGGTGCCCTGGATGCGCGGGACGCGGAAGAAGTTCTTCTTCGCCTCCTCGACACCCTTGGCGATCGCCGCGGGCACCTCCTTGGCCTTGCCGTAGCCGACGCCGACGGTGCCGTCGCCGTCGCCCACCACGACGAGCGCGGTGAAGCTGAAGCGACGACCACCCTTGACGACCTTGGCCACACGGTTGATCGTCACGACGCGCTCGACGAACGCGCTCTTCTCAGCGGCGTCCTGCCGACGGCCGCCGTCCCGGCGGCCACCATCGCGGCGGTCGCCGCCGGCGCCACCCTGGGCACCGGTGTTGCTGCGTGCAGGTGCAGCCATCAGTGGATCCTCTTCTTCGTCTGGACGTGCGTCGTGGTCACAGCGTCAGGCCTCCCTCGCGGGCACCGTCGGCGACCGCGGCCACGCGACCGTGGTACTTGTTGCCGCCGCGGTCGAACACGACGGCCTCGATGCCGGCGGCCTTCGCGCGCTCGGCGATGAGCTCGCCGACCTTGCGGGCCTTGGCCGACTTGTCGCCCTCGGCGCCGCGGAGGTCGACCTCGAGGGTCGACGCGGAGACGAGCGTCCGGCCCACGGCGTCGTCCACGACCTGGGCCGTGATGTGACGCGTGGAGCGGGTGACGACGAGGCGCGGACGTGCGGCCGTGCCGACGACCTTCTTGCGCAGGCGCAGGTGACGGCGCTTGCGCGCGATCGCCTTGCCCTTGCCCTTGATGCTGATCGCCATGGCTTACTTCCCAGCCTTTCCGACCTTGCGCCGCACGACCTCGTCCGCGTACTTGACGCCCTTGCCCTTGTACGGCTCGGGCTTGCGGATCTTGCGGATGTTCGCGGCGACCTCGCCCACCTGCTGCTTGTCGATGCCCGTCACCGTGAACTTGGTGGGGGTCTCGACCGAGAAGGTGATGCCATCCGGAGGCTCGACCGTGACCGGGTGGCTGAAGCCCAGGGCGAACTCGAGGTTCGAGCCCTTGGCCTGCACGCGGTACCCGGTACCGACGATCTCGAGCTTCTTGCTGTAGCCGTCCGTCACGCCGACGACCATGTTGGCCAGGAGCGTGCGGGTGAGGCCGTGCAGCGAGCGCGACGCGCGCTCGTCGTCAGGCCGGGACACCACGAGGGCGCCGGCGTCGTCGCGCGCCACCTGGATGGGCGCCGCTACGGTGTGGACCAGCGAACCCTTGGGACCGTTGACGGTCACCACGGCGCCGTCGATGTCGACCTGGACGCCGGCCGGGACCGGGACGGGGATCCTGCCGATACGAGACATGGGCTTCTCCTCTCCGTCTCTGTCGTTACCAGACGTAGGCGAGGACTTCCCCACCCACGCCCTTCTTGGCGGCCTGCTTGTCCGTCAGCAGCCCGGACGACGTGGACAGGATCGCCACGCCCAGGCCGCCGAGCACCTTCGGCAGGTTGGTCGACTTGGCGTACACGCGCAGGCCCGGCTTGGACACGCGCTTGACGCCGGCCAGCGCACGCTCGCGGTGCGGGCCGTACTTCAGGGTCACGACGAGGTTCTTGCCCACCTCGGCGTCCTCGACGGTCCAGCCGGCGATGTAGCCCTCGGCCTGCAGGATCTCGGCGATGTGCGACTTCAGCTTCGAGAACGGGATGCTCACCGAGTCGTGGTGCGCGGAGTTGGCGTTGCGCAGCCGCGTCAGGAAGTCGGCGATCGGGTCGGTCATGGTCATGGGGCGTCGCCCCTCTCTCGCCGGGGTATCCCGGTCCCGCCGTTGCGGGACCGGGACCTACCGACGTCTGTCTCCTACAGGGTTCGTTACCAGCTGCTCTTGGTGACGCCGGGCAGCTCGCCGCGGTGCGCCATCTCGCGCACGCAGATCCGGCACAGGCCGAACTTGCGGTACACCGAGCGGGGGCGGCCGCAGCGCTGGCAGCGGTTGTATCCACGCACACCGAACTTCGGCGTGGCGTTCGCCTTGTTGACGAGGGCGGTCTTCGCCATGTCAGTCCTCCTTGAACGGGAAGCCGAGGGCCTTGAGGAACGCGCGTCCCTCGTCGTCCGTGGTGGCCGTGGTGACGACCGTGATGTCCATGCCGCGCACGCGGTCGATGTTGTCCTGGTCGATCTCGTGGAACACCGACTGCTCGGTCAGACCGAACGTGTAGTTGCCGTGACCGTCGAACTGCTTGGCCGACAGCCCGCGGAAGTCGCGGATGCGCGGCAGCGCGATCGACAGCAGGCGGTCCAGGAACTCCCAGGCCCGGTCGCCGCGCAGCGTGACGTGCGCGCCGATCGGCATCCCCTCGCGCAGCTTGAACTGCGCGATCGAGGTGCGGGACTTGGTCACCTGCGGCTTCTGGCCGGTGATGGCGGTGAGGTCGCGGACGGCTCCGTCGATCAGCTTGGAGTCCCGCGCGGCCTCGCCGACGCCCATGTTCACGACGACCTTGACGAGGCGCGCGACCTGGTTGACGTTCTCGTGGCCGAACTGCTTGAGCAGCGCGTCACGGATCTCGGCGTTGTAGCGCGCCTTCAGCCGCGGCTGTGCCGGCGCGTCGATGGTGGTCTGCGTCATCAGATGTCCTTACCGGAGCGCTTGGCCACGCGGACGCGGACCGTACGGGTGCGACCGTCACGCTCGACCTGCTCGGTGCGGTAGCCCACCCGGGTGCCCTTCTTGGTCTCCGGGTCGACCAGCATCACGTTGCTGATGTGGATGGGAGCCTCGACGGTCTCGATGCCACCGGTCCGGGTGCCGCGCTGGGTCTGGCCGGCCTTGACGTGCTTGGTCACCCGCTGCACGCCCTCGACGACCACGCGCTGGGTCTCGACGAGAACCTCCAGGACGCGACCCTGCTGGCCCTTGTCCCGGCCCGAGATGACGACGACGAGGTCGCCCTTCTTGATCTTGGCCATGGTCAGAGCACCTCCGGCGCCAGCGAGATGATCTTCATGAACTTCTTGTCGCGGAGCTCGCGACCGACCGGACCGAAGATGCGGGTGCCACGGGGCTCCCCGTCGTTCTTCAGGATCACCGCCGCGTTCTCGTCGAACTTGATGTACGAACCGTCGGCGCGACGGCGCTCCTTGCGGGTGCGGACGACGACCGCCTTGACGACGTCGCCCTTCTTCACGTTCCCGCCCGGGATCGCGTCCTTCACCGTGGCGACGATGACGTCACCGATGCCGGCGTAGCGGCGACCGGACCCGCCGAGCACACGGATGCACAAGATCTCCTTGGCACCCGTGTTGTCGGCGACGCGCAGCCGCGTCTCCTGCTGGATCATCTACCTGCTCCTGTCGTCTGGCGGGTTCTCGCCGCCCGGTCTCCCGGACGGACGAGCCTGGCCGAACGGATAGTTGCCGTGGTGCACACGTCGCGGACCGGGGTCCGCCCGTGGGCAACTGCCTGTCTGCCTACTTGGCCTTCTCGAGGACCTCGACCACGCGCCACCGCTTGGTGGCCGACAGCGGACGCGTCTCCATGATGAGCACGAGGTCGCCGATGCCCGCCGAGCTGAGCTCGTCGTGCGCCTTCACCTTGCTCGTACGTCGCATGACCTTGCCGTAGAGCGGGTGCTTGACCCGGTCCTCGACCTCGACCACGACGGTCTTCTCCATCTTGTCGCTGACGACGTAGCCCCGGCGCGTCTTGCGGTACGCGCGGTGCTCGGACGTCGCCGTCGTCGACTCGTTCTTGGTGCTCATGCGATCCTCACTCGCTCGGGCTCGGGGCGGTCCGGATGCCGAGCTCGCGCTCGCGCAGGATCGTGTAGATCCGGGCGATGTCGCGGCGGACGGCCTTGAGCCGACCGTGGCTCTCCAGCTGGCCCGTGGCCGACTGGAAGCGGAGGTTGAACAGCTCCTCCTTGGCCTTCTTCAGCTCGGCGACGAGACGCTCGTCGTCGTAGCCGTCCAGCTCGCTCGGCGCGAGGTCCTTGGTTCCGACGGCCATCAGCTGGCACCTCCCTCGCGGACCAGGAAACGGGTCTTCATCGGGAGCTTGTGCTGCGCGCGGCGCATGGCCTCACGAGCGAGCTCCTCGGGGACCCCGGCCAGCTCGAAGAGCACCCGGCCGGGCTTGACGTTGGCGATCCACCACTCCGGCGAACCCTTGCCGGAACCCATGCGGGTCTCGGCGGGCTTCTTGGTGAGCGGCCGGTCCGGGTACACGTTGATCCAGACCTTGCCGCCACGCTTGATGTGGCGGGTCATGGCGATACGAGCAGCCTCGATCTGCCGGTTGGTGACGTAGGCGGGCTCGAGAGCCTGGATGCCGAAGTCGCCGAAGGCGATGGAGGTGCCACCGGTCGCGGCGCCGGAGCGCCCGGGGTGGTGCTGCTTGCGGTGCTTCAGCCTGCGCGGGACGAGCACGGCTCAGGCCTCCGTTCCGGTCTCAGGGGTGGTGTCCGACGAGGGCGCGTCCGACTGCTCGGAACGCTCCGGCCGACGAGCACCGGCACGCGGGCCGCGCTCGGGACGGTCGCCCCGGTCGCCACGCGGACCACGCGACGGGCGGGGAGCCGCCGTCGCCTGCTCGCGGGCGAACTCCTTCTCGGTCATGTCGCCCTTGTAGACCCAGACCTTCACGCCGATGCGGCCGAAGGTGGTGCGGGCCTCGTGGAAGCCGTAGTCGATGTTGGCGCGCAGCGTGTGCAGCGGCACCCGACCCTCGCGGTAGAACTCCGTGCGGCTCATCTCCGCACCGCCGAGGCGGCCGGAGACCTGCACGCGGATGCCCTTCGCACCGGCGCGCTGGGCGGACTGGATGCCCTTGCGCATGGCGCGACGGAACGACACGCGGCTGGCGAGCTGCTCGGCGATGCCCTGCGCGACCAGCTGCGCCTCGATCTCGGCGTTCTTGACCTCGAGGATGTTGAGCTGCACCTGCTTGCCGGTGAGCTTCTCCAGCTCGCCGCGGATGCGGTCGGCCTCCGCGCCACGACGCCCGATGACGATGCCCGGGCGGGCGGTGTGGATGTCGACGCGAACCCGGTCACGGGTGCGCTCGATCTCGACCTTGGCGATGCCGGCGCGCTCGAGGCCCGTCGACATCAGCTTGCGGATCTGCACGTCCTCGCGCACGTAGTCGCGGTAGCGCTGACCGGTCTTGGTCGAGTCGGCGAACCACCGCGAGCGGTGGTCGGTCGTGATGCCCAGGCGGTACCCGAGCGGGTTGACCTTCTGTCCCACTATCGGGCCCGTCCCTTCGTGCTCTGTGCCGTCGCCTGCTCGCGCTCGGCGACCACCACGGTGATGTGGCTCGTGCGCTTGAGGATGCGGCCGGCACGACCCTGCGCGCGCGGCCGGAACCGCTTCATCGTCGGGCCCTCGTCCACGAAGATCTCGGAGACGTAGAGGTTCGCCTCGTCGAGCCGCGTGCTCGCTCGCTTGGCGCCCTCGACCGCGTTCGCGATCGCCGACTCCACGGTCTTGAGGACCGGCTGTGCCGCGACCTGCGGGGCGAACCGCAGCACGGCCACCGCCTCGCTGGCCTGCTTGCCACGGACGAGGTCCACGACGCGCCGGGCCTTCTGGGGCGTGACGCGGACGAACCGCGCCTTCGCCATGGCTTCCATCGCTGTCCTGCCTTCTGTCTGCGCCGTCAGGGCGTCGTCACCGACCCGGGGGTCAGCGGCGACGGCCCTTCCGGTCGTCCTTCTCGTGGCCGCGGAACGTCCGCGTGGGGGCGAACTCGCCGAGCTTGTGGCCGACCATCGACTCGGTGACGAACACCGGCGTGTGCTTGCGGCCGTCGTGCACGGCGAAGGTGTGGCCGAGGAACTCGGGCGTGATGACCGAGCGGCGCGACCACGTCTTGATGACGTTCTTCGTGCCCGCCGTGTTCTGGACGTCGACCTTCTTCTGCAGGTGGCCGTCGACGAACGGGCCCTTCTTCAGGCTGCGTGGCATCTCAGGCTCCTATCAGCGCTTCTTGCCGGTGCGCCGACGGCGCACGATGAGCTTGTCGCTCGGCTTGTTCGGACGACGGGTACGACCCTCGGGCTGGCCCCAGGGGCTGACCGGGTGACGGCCACCGGACGTCTTGCCCTCTCCACCACCGTGCGGGTGGTCGATCGGGTTCATCGCGACACCACGGACGGTCGGGCGCTTGCCCTTCCAGCGCATGCGGCCGGCCTTGCCCCAGTTGATGTTCGACTGCTCGGCGTTGCCGACCTCGCCGATCGTCGCGCGGCAGCGCAGGTCGACGTTGCGGATCTCACCGGACGGCATGCGCAGCTGGGCGTACGGCCCGTCCTTGGCGACGAGCTGCACCGAGGCACCCGCGGAGCGGGCGATCTTCGCACCGCCGCCGGGCCGCAGCTCGATGGCGTGGATGATCGTGCCGGTGGGGATGTTGCGCAGCGGCAGGTTGTTGCCCGGCTTGATGTCCGCCGTGGCACCGGCCTCGACGAGGTCGCCCTGGTTCAGCCGGTTCGGCGCGAGGATGTAGCGCTTCTCGCCGTCGGCGTAGTGCAGGAGCGCGATGCGCGCCGTGCGGTTGGGGTCGTACTCGATGTGCGCGACCTTGGCCGGCACGCCGTCCTTGTCGTGGCGACGGAAGTCGATCACCCGGTACGCCCGCTTGTGGCCGCCGCCGTGGTGGCGGGTGGTCACGCGGCCGGTCGAGTTGCGACCGCCCGACTTGGTCAGCGGACGGACCAGCGACTTCTCCGGCTCGGACCGCGTCAGCTCGACGAAGTCGGCCACGCTCGAGCCACGACGGCCCGGCGTCGTCGGCTTGTACTTACGGATTCCCATGTCAGTAGTCCTCTCGGGCCGCTCAGCCGACCGGTCCGCCGAAGATGTCGATCGAGCCCTCGCGGAGGGTGACGATCGCACGCTTCGTGGCCTTGCGACGGCCGATGCCGAACCGGGTCCGGCGGGCCTTGCCCTGCCGGTTGGCGGTGTTGACCGAGTCGACCTTGACGCCGAACACCTGCTCGACGGCGATCTTGATCTCGGTCTTGTTGGCCCGCGGGTCGACGAGGAACGTGTACTTGCCCTCGTCGAGCAGGCCGTAGCTCTTCTCCGAGACCACCGGGGCGATCAGGATGTCGCGCGGGTCCTTGCCGACGGTGCTCACTTGGTCTCCTCCTTGGCGGCCGAGGTGCCGGCGAGGAACGCGTCGAGCGCACCCTGCGTGAACACCACGTCGTCGCTGACGAGCACGTCGTAGGTGTTCAGCTGGTCAGCGACCAGCAGGTGCACCCGCTCGACGTTGCGCAGCGACTTCCACGTGATCTCGTCCGCCCGCTCGACGACCACCAGGACGTTCTTGCGACCCGACAGGTTGTCGAGCACCTTGATGGCGGCCTTGGTCGACGGCGCCTCGCCCGGGGCGAACCCGGAGACGACGTGCACGCGGCCGGCACGGGCGCGGTCCGAGAGAGCACCACGGAGCGCCGCGGCCTTCATCTTCTTCGGGGTCCGCTGGCTGTAGTCGCGCGGCGTCGGGCCGTGGACGACGCCACCGCCGGCGAACTGCGGTGCACGCGTCGAGCCCTGACGGGCGCGGCCGGTGCCCTTCTGCTTGTACGGCTTCTTGCCGCCACCGGACACCTCGCCACGAGTCTTCGTGGAGTGCGTGCCCTGGCGCGCCGCAGCGAGCTGCGCGACGACGACCTGGTGGATCAGCGGGATGTTGGTCTGCACGTCGAAGACGGCGCCGGGCAGGTCGGCCGTACCGGCCTTGTTGCCCTCGGCGTCCAGGACGTCGACGGTCAGCGTGTCACTCATCGTGGTCACGCACCCTTCACAGCGGTACGCACGAGGACCACGCCGCCCTTGGGGCCGGGGACGGCGCCCTTGACGAGCAGCAGACCCCTCTCGGCGTCGACCGCGTGCACGGTCAGGTTCTGAACGGTCTGACGGGCGTTGCCCATCCGGCCGGCCATCCGCATGCCCTTGAAGACGCGCGACGGGGTGGACGCCCCGCCGATCGAGCCGGGCTTGCGGTGGTTGCGGTGCGAACCGTGGGAAGCGCTGACGCCCTTGAAGCCGTGACGCTTCATCACACCGGCGGTGCCCTTGCCCTTGGTGGTGCCGGAGACGTCCACCGACTGGCCCGCCTCGAAGGCGGTCGCGGTCAGCTCCTGGCCGACCGAGTAGTCGGCGGCGTCCGCCGTGCGGATCTCGGCCACGTGCCGGCGGGGGGTGACCCCGGCCTTCTCGAAGTGGCCCTTGAGCGGCTTGGTGACCTTGCGCGGGTCGATCTGGCCGTAGGCCAGCTGCACCGCGACGTAGCCGTCGGCCTCAGCGGAGCGCACCTGCGTCACGACGTTCGTACCGACCTCGACGACCGTGACGGGGACGAGGCGGCCTGCCTCGTCCCACACCTGAGTCATGCCGAGCTTGGTGCCGAGCAGCGCCGTGACCGGGCGAGCGGTCTGCTGGGTTGCCATGAAGATCAGTCCTTCCCAGCGATCAGAGCTTGATCTCGATGTTCACGTCCGCAGGCAGGTCGAGACGCATGAGCGAGTCGACGGCCTTCGGCGTGGGGTCGATGATGTCGATCAGCCGCTTGTGCGTGCGCATCTCGAAGTGCTCGCGGCTGTCCTTGTACTTGTGGGGCGACCGGATGACGCAGAAGACGTTCTTCTCCGTCGGCAGCGGCACCGGGCCCACGACCTGCGCACCAGCTCGGGTCACCGTGTCGACGATCTTGCGCGCCGAGCTGTCGATGACCTCGTGGTCGTAGGACTTGAGCCGGATGCGGATCTTCTGTCCCGCCATGGCGTCGTCTACTTCTCTCTCTTCGAAACCGGTCTGTCCGACCCCCGCACTCGGGCGTGTCGCATTGAGCGACACACTCTCGCGCTGCGCACCGTCAGGTGCTAGGTCAGTGGTTGCGGTCGAGCCCCTCACCGCCGGGTGACCCCGGGGTCCGTGGGCTCTCCACGTCGTCGCGCCCGCACGTCTGCGGCGCGCGAACGCACCACACCCCAGCGGGCAACCCCGACAGTCTGCCAGACGCTCACCCGATTGACCAAACCCGGATGGGCACCGACTGCGTCACACGCGGAGCAGCCCGGACGCGGACGCCGGAGCGACGACCCCGGACGCCCGACGATCTCCCGCGGACCGGCACCGGACGACAGAAGGGCCCGGGTGCGGCGTGCGCACCCGGGCCCTCTGCGTCGATCAGCCCCGAGGGGCGGTGATCACTTGATGATCTTGATGACCCGGCCCGAGCCGACGGTCCGGCCACCCTCACGGATGGCGAAGCCGAGGCCCTCCTCCATGGCGATGGGCTGGATCAGCTGGACGCTGATCTCGGTGTTGTCGCCGGGCATGACCATCTCGGTGCCCTCGGGCAGCGTGATGACGCCGGTGACGTCCGTGGTCCGGAAGTAGAACTGCGGACGGTAGTTCGAGTAGAACGGGTTGTGACGGCCACCCTCGTCCTTGGCGAGGATGTAGACCTGGCCCTCGAACTGGGTGTGCGGGGTGATCGAGCCCGGCTTCACGACGACCTGGCCACGCTCCACCTCCTCGCGCTTGGTGCCGCGGAGCAGCAGACCCGTGTTGTCGCCGGCCTCGGCGTAGTCCAGGGTCTTGCGGAACATCTCCACGCCGGTGACCGTGGTCTTGATCGACTTCTCCTTGATACCGACGATCTCGACCTCCTCGTTCACCTTGAGGCGACCGCGCTCCACACGACCGGTCACGACGGTGCCGCGGCCGGTGATGGTGAAGACGTCCTCGATCGGCATGAGGAACGGCTTGTCGATGTCGCGCACCGGGTCCGGCACGTTCTCGTCGACGGCGTCCAGCAGGTCCTCGACGGACTTGACCCACTGCGGGTCGCCCTCGAGCGCCTTCAGCGCGGAGACGCGGATCACCGGGACGTCGTCGCCCGGGAAGCCCTGCGAGGAGAGGAGCTCGCGCACCTCGACCTCGACGAGCTCGAGGATCTCCTCGTCGTCCACCATGTCGGACTTGTTCAGCGCGACCAGCAGGTAGGGGACGCCGACCTGACGGGCGAGCAGCACGTGCTCACGCGTCTGGGCCATCGGGCCGTCGGTGGCGGCGACCACCAGGATGGCGCCGTCCATCTGCGCCGCACCCGTGATCATGTTCTTGATGTAGTCGGCGTGCCCAGGGGCGTCGACGTGCGCGTAGTGGCGCTTGTCGGTCTGGTACTCGACGTGCGCGATGTTGATGGTGATACCGCGCTGCTTCTCCTCCGGCGCCTTGTCGATCTCGTCGAACGGCGTGAAGGGGTTCAGGTCCGGGTGCTTGTCGTGCAGCACCTTCGAGATCGCGGCGGTCAGCGTCGTCTTGCCGTGGTCGACGTGACCGATGGTCCCGATGTTGACGTGCGGCTTGGTCCGCTCGAACTTCGCCTTGCCCACTGGGTGTCCTCCTCAGGACTTGGTAGAGATTGCCCGTCGTCGCCTACGAACGGTAGCCGACGAGCGTGCGGTCCTCCGGGTCGGGTGTGTTGCTGGTACTGCGAGGGGTCGACCCTCGGGACTCACTCGCCCCGGGTCTTCTTGATGATCTCTTCGGCCACGTTGCGAGGAACCTCGGCGTAGCTGTCGAACTGCATCGAGTACACCGCACGACCCTGGGTCTTCGACCGCAGGTCGCCGACGTACCCGAACATCTCCGAGAGCGGGACGTGCGCACGCACGACCTTCACGCCGGTGGCGTCCTCCATCGACTGGATCATGCCGCGGCGGGAGTTCAGGTCGCCGATCACGTCGCCCATGTACTCCTCGGGCGTACGCACCTCGACGGCCATGATCGGCTCGAGCAGGGCCGGGTCGGCCTTGCGCGCAGCCTCCTTCAGGACCATCGAACCGGCGATCTTGAAGGCCATCTCGGACGAGTCGACCTCGTGGTAGGCACCGTCGAGCAGGATCGCCTTGACGCCGACCATCGGGAAGCCGGCCAGCACGCCCTGCTGCATGGCGCTCTGGATGCCCTGGTCGACCGACGGGATGTACTCGCGCGGGATGCGACCACCGGTGACGGCGTTCTGGAACTCGTAGACCTCGCCCTCGGCGGTGTCCAGCGGCTCGAAGGACAGCTGGACCTTGGCGTACTGGCCCGAACCGCCGGTCTGCTTCTTGTGGACGTACTCGATCTTGTCCACCTTGCGGCGAATGGTCTCGCGGTACGCCACCTGCGGCTTGCCGACGTTCGCCTCGACCTTGAACTCGCGACGCATGCGGTCGACGAGGATGTCGAGGTGGAGCTCGCCCATGCCGCCGATGACGGTCTGGCCGGTCTCGTCGTCCAGGCGCACCCGGAACGTCGGGTCCTCCTCGGCGAGCTTCTGGATGGCCGTGGACAGCTTCTCCTGGTCAGCCTTCGTCTTCGGCTCGATCGCCACGTCGATGACGGGCTCGGGAAAGGTCATGGACTCCAGGACCACCGGCGAGCTCGGGTCGGAGAGGGTGTCACCGGTGGTGACGTCCTTCAGGCCGATGAACGCGTAGATGTGGCCGGCCTGGGCCTCGTCGACCGGGTTCTCCTTGTTGGAGTGCATCTGGAACAGCTTCCCGATGCGCTCCTTCTTGCCCTTGGTCGAGTTGAGCACCTGGGCCCCCTGCGCCACCTTGCCGGAGTACACCCGGACGTAGGTGAGCTTGCCGAAGAACGGGTGCGCGGCGACCTTGAACGCGAGCGCGGAGAACGGCTCCGTCGCGTCGGCGTGACGCTCGATGACGACCGACTCGTCCTTGACGTCGTGACCCTCGATCGAGGGGACGTCCAGCGGCGACGGCAGGTAGTCGATGACGGCGTCGAGCATGGGCTGCACGCCCTTGTTCTTGAACGCCGACCCGCACAGCACCGGGTACGCCTCGGACGAGATCGTCAGCTTGCGGATGCCCGCCTTGATCTCGGCGACGGTGAGCTCCTCGCCGGAGAGGTACTTCTCCAGCAGCTCCTCGTCGGTCTCGGCGACGGCCTCGATCAGCTCGGCGCGGTACTGCTCCGCGCGCTCGACCAGGTCGGCCGGGATCTCCTCGACGTCGTACTTCTCGCCGAGCGCCGTCTCGCCGCGCCACACCAGCGCGCGGTTCTCGACCAGGTCGACGACACCGATGAACTGGCTCTCCGAGCCGATCGGCAGCTGGATGACCAGCGGGCGGGCCTTCAGGCGGTCGACGATCGTCTTGACCGTGAAGTAGAAGTCGGCGCCGAGCTTGTCCATCTTGTTGACGAAGCAGATGCGCGGCACGTCGTACTTGTCGGCCTGGCGCCACACCGTCTCCGACTGGGGCTCCACGCCCTCCTTGCCGTCGAACACCGCCACCGCGCCGTCGAGCACGCGCAGCGAACGCTCCACCTCGACGGTGAAGTCGACGTGGCCAGGGGTGTCGATGATGTTGATCTGGTTGTTCTTCCAGAAGCAGGTCGTCGCGGCGGACGTGATGGTGATGCCGCGCTCCTGCTCCTGCTCCATCCAGTCCATCGTGGCGGCGCCCTCGTGGACCTCACCGATCTTGTACGTGATGCCTGTGTAGTACAGGATCCGCTCGGTCGTGGTGGTCTTGCCGGCATCGATGTGCGCCATGATGCCGATGTTGCGGACCTTGGTCAGGTCGGTGAGCACGTCGAGTGCCACGTTGTGTACGCCCCTTGTCGGTTGGCTCGGGTGGTCGGGCGGGGCGGCAGCCACGTGGGCCGCCGCCCCCCGACCCGCCGGTTGTTACCAGCGGTAGTGCGCGAAGGCGCGGTTGGACTCGGCCATCTTGTGCATGTCCTCGCGGCGCTTGACCGCGGCACCGAGGCCGTTCGATGCGTCCAGGATCTCGTTCATGAGGCGCTCGGTCATCGTCTTCTCGCGACGGGCGCGGGAGAAGTCGGTGAGCCAGCGCAGGGCCAGGGTGGTGGCGCGCACCGGGCGCACCTCGACCGGGACCTGGTAGGTGGCACCGCCGACACGACGGGACTTGACCTCGAGCGCGGGGCGCACGTTGTCGAGCGCGCGCTTCAGCACGACGACGGGGTCGCCGGAGGTCTTCTCGCGGACGCCCTCGAGGGCGCCGTACACGATGGACTCAGCGACGGTCTTCTTGCCGTCCAGCAGCACCTTGTTGATGAGCTGGGTGACGACGGGAGACCCGTAGACCGGGTCGACGACGAGCGGCCGACGGGGGGCCGGACCCTTGCGAGGCATTGGACTCAGCCCTTCTTCGCGCCGTAGCGGGAGCGCGCCTGCTTGCGGTTCTTGACGCCCTGCGTGTCGAGGGCACCACGGACGATCTTGTAGCGGACGCCGGGAAGGTCCTTCACACGGCCGCCGCGCACCAGCACGATCGAGTGCTCCTGCAGGTTGTGGCCGACGCCCGGGATGTAGGCCGTCACCTCGACCTGCGAGGACAGGCGCACGCGCGCCACCTTGCGCAGGGCCGAGTTCGGCTTCTTCGGGGTCGTGGTGTAGACGCGGGTGCACACACCGCGTCGCTGGGGGGAGCCCTTGAGGGCAGGCGTCTTCGACTTGTTCGTCTTCGCCTGCCGGCCCTTGCGGACCAGCTGCTGGATCGTGGGCACTGCGTCTCCGTCTGTCGATGGATCTCTGGTCGACCGGACCCGTCACCCAGGACGGCCGGCAGGTTCCCGGATCGACGCTCGTCGCGCGACTACCCCGGCTGGTCTAGCGTCCCGCACCGACCCCCGCGCCCGGGCGTGTCGACCCGGTCCTCCGCGGCGCGGACCAGGACGGGGTCCTGGTCGGTCGTGACGGTCGGGCTGTCACCCGGTGCCGCTGCCACCGCCTCGGAGCTGGTCCGAATCAGCGGCGCGATGCGTGCACGCACAAGGGCCCGACGACGCGGGCACGGTGTCCCAGGCTACCTGGCGGCCGAACAGGCGTCAAAGCAGCACGTGGGACGACGTGCCGGCAGGGCCGGCACCGTGCAGGTGCGCCGAGGGGCCCACCGGCGAACCGGCAGGCCCCTCGGGCGATGCGATCGACGTCAGCGGTAGTCGCCGAAGTCGATGTCCTCGAGCGGGATCGCGTCGCCGGTCCCCATGCCGAGGGCCGGGAAGTCGATCTCGTCGTAGCCGAAGGCCGGGTAGAGCTCGGCCTTCGCCTCCTCGGTCGGCTCCACCGCGATGTCCCGGTACCGGGCGAGCCCGGTGCCGGCGGGGATCAGCTTGCCGAGGATGACGTTCTCCTTCAGGCCGAGCAGCGGGTCCGACCGGCTCGACATCGCAGCCTCGGTCAGCACCTTGGTGGTCTCCTGGAAGGAGGCCGCCGACAGCCACGAGTCCGTGGCCAGCGACGCCTTGGTGATGCCCATCAGCTCCGGACGGCCGGACGCCGGCTGGCCACCCTCGGACACGGCCTTGCGGTTCGCGTCCTCGAAGCGCCCACGCTCGGACAGCTCGCCCGGCAGCAGGTCGGTGTCGCCCGAGTCGAGGACGGTCACCCGGCGCAGCATCTGCCGGACGATGACCTCGATGTGCTTGTCGTGGATGTCCACGCCCTGCGAGCGGTAGACCTCCTGGACCTCGTCCACCAGGTGCTTCTGCGTAGCCCGCGGGCCGAGGATGCGCAGCACCTTCTTGGGGTCGACGGCACCCAGGACCAGCTGGGTGCCGACGGAGACGTGGTCCCCGTCCGCGACCAGCAGGCGCTGACGCTTGGTCACCGGGATGGAGATCTCCTCCGACCCGTCGTCCGGCGTCAGGACGATCCGGCGGGACCGGTCGCCCTCCTCGATCGCGATGCGGCCCGAGAACTCCGCGATCGGCGCCTCACCCTTGGGGGTGCGGGCCTCGAAGAGCTCCTGGACACGCGGCAGACCCTGCGTGATGTCCTCCGCCGAGGCGACACCACCGGTGTGGAACGTACGCATCGTCAGCTGCGTGCCGGGCTCACCGATCGACTGGGCGGCGATGATGCCGACCGCCTCGCCGATGTCGACGAGCTTGCCGGTGGCGAGCGAACGGCCGTAGCACTTGGCGCACGTGCCGACCCGCGACTCGCAGGTGAGCACGGAGCGCACCTTGAGCTCGGTGACGCCCGCCTCGAGCAGCCGGTCGAGCAGCACGTCGCCGACGTCGTCACCGGCGTGGCCGATGACCTCGCCGTCGATCTCGATGTCGGTGGCCAGCGTGCGCGAGAAGACCGAGGTCTCCACCTTGTCGTGCCGGCGCAGAGTGCCGTCGCCGGCGTCCACCCCGATCGGCATGGTCAGGCCGCGCTCGGTGCCGCAGTCCAGCTCGCGGACGATGACGTCCTGCGACACGTCCACCAGACGACGCGTGAGGTAGCCCGAGTCGGCGGTCCGCAGAGCGGTGTCCGCCAGACCCTTGCGGGCACCGTGCGTCGCGATGAAGTACTCCAGGACCGACAGGCCCTCGCGGTAGTTCGCCTTGATGGGCCGAGGGATGATCTCGCCCTTCGGGTTGGCCACCAGACCACGCATGCCGGCGATCTGCCGGACCTGCATCCAGTTGCCTCGAGCACCCGAACCCACCATGCGGTAGACGGTGTTGCGCGCCGGGAAGTTCGCCTGCATCGCCTTGGCGACCTTGTCGGTCGCCTCGGTCCAGATGTTGATGAGCTCCTGACGACGCTCGTCGTCCGTGATCAGACCCTTGTCGTACTGGCCCTGCACCTTGGCGGCGCGCGCCTCGTTCTCCTCGAGGATCGCCTTCTTCTCCGTCGGCGTGGCGACGTCGGAGATGGCGATGGTCACGCCCGAGCGGGTGGCCCAGCGGAAGCCGGCCTCCTTCAGGGCGTCGAGCGACGCGGCGACCTCGACCTTCGGGTACCGCTCGGCCAGGTCGTTGACGATGGCCGAGAGGCGCTTCTTGTCGACGACGCCGTTCTCGTACGGGTAGTCCACCGGGACCAGGTCGTTGAACAGCGCACGGCCGAGGGTGGTCTCGAACACCAGGGGCTCGCCCTGCGTCCAGCCCTCGGGCACCCGCTCCTCGTCGAGGACCAGGCCGTCCATGCGGATCTTCACGACCGCGTTGAGGTCGAGCGTGCCCTGGTCGAAGGCCATGATCGCCTCGGACACCGAGCTGAACGCGCGGCCCTCGCCCTTGGCACCCGGCCGGTCGGACGTCAGGTGGTACAGGCCGATGATCATGTCCTGGGTCGGCATGGTCACCGGACGGCCGTCCGACGGCTTGAGGATGTTGTTGCTGGACAGCATGAGGATGCGGGCCTCGGCCTGCGCCTCGGCGCTCAGCGGCAGGTGCACGGCCATCTGGTCGCCGTCGAAGTCGGCGTTGAACGCGCCGCAGACGAGCGGGTGCAGGTGGATCGCCTTGCCCTCGACCAGCTGGGGCTCGAACGCCTGGATGCCGAGACGGTGCAGCGTGGGCGCACGGTTCAGCAGCACGGGGTGCTCGGTGATGACCTCCTCGAGCACGTCCCACACGACCGGGCGGGCACGCTCGACCATGCGCTTGGCGCTCTTGATGTTCTGCGCGTGGTTGAGGTCGACCAGCCGCTTCATGACGAACGGCTTGAACAGCTCGAGCGCCATCTGCTTGGGCAGGCCGCACTGGTGCAGCTTGAGCTGCGGACCGACGACGATGACCGAACGGCCGGAGTAGTCGACGCGCTTGCCGAGCAGGTTCTGGCGGAACCGACCCTGCTTGCCCTTGAGCATGTCCGAGATGGACTTGAGCGGGCGGTTGCCCGGACCCGTCACCGGACGGCCGCGGCGGCCGTTGTCGAACAGCGAGTCGACGGCCTCCTGGAGCATCCGCTTCTCGTTGTTGACGATGATCTCGGGCGCGCCGAGGTCGAGCAGCCGCTTGAGGCGGTTGTTCCGGTTGATCACGCGGCGGTACAGGTCGTTCAGGTCGGAGGTGGCGAACCGGCCACCGTCGAGCTGGACCATGGGACGCAGGTCCGGCGGGATGACCGGGACCGCGTCCAGCACCATGCCGGTCGGCGAGTTGTTGGTCGTCAGGAACGCGTTGACGACCTTGAGGCGCTTGAGGGCACGCGTCTTGCGCTGGCCCTTGCCCACGCGGATCGTCTCGCGCAGCGACGCGGCCTCGGCGTCGAGGTCGAAGGCCTCCAGGCGCTTCTTGATCGCCTGGGCGCCCATCGAGCCCTCGAAGTAGTTGCCGTACCGGTCCTGCAGCTGCCGGTAGAGCATCTCGTCGCCCTCGAGGTCCGCGACCTTGAGGTTCTTGAACCGGTCCCAGACGGTCTCGAGGCGCTCGAGCTCGGTGTCGGCACGCTTGCGCAGCTGCGCCATCTCGCGCTCGGCGGAGTCGCGCACCTTGCGGCGGGCGTCCGCCTTGGCACCCTCGGCCTCGAGCTCGGCCAGGTCGGCCTCGAGCTTGGCCGCGCGGGTGTTGATGTCGTTGTCGCGGCGGTCCGCGATCTCCTTCTTCTCCAGGTCGATCTCGTTCTGGAGGTTCGGGAGGTCCTCGGCACGGCCGTCCTCGTCCACCCACGTGATCATGTAGGCGGCGAAGTAGATGACCTTCTCCAGGTCCTTCGGCGCGAGGTCGAGCAGGTAGCCCAGGCGCGACGGGACACCCTTGAAGAACCAGATGTGCGTCACGGGGGCGGCCAGCTCGATGTGGCCCATGCGCTCACGGCGCACCTTGGACCGGGTCACCTCGACGCCGCAGCGCTCGCAGATGATGCCCTTGAAGCGCACGCGCTTGTACTTGCCGCAGTAGCACTCCCAGTCCCGGGTGGGACCGAAGATCTTCTCGCAGAACAGGCCATCCTTCTCCGGCTTCAGGGTCCGGTAGTTGATGGTCTCGGGCTTCTTCACCTCACCGTGCGACCAGGCACGGATGTCGTCGGCCGTGGCCAGGCCGATGCGCAGCTCGTCGAAGACGTTGACGTCGAGCAAGGGGTCCTACTTCCTTCGCATGCCGGCCTCGCGCTGTGCGGGCCGACGGACGGAATGGTGCAAGGGGTGCGGGCTGACGGTGCGGGCCCCCGGGCAGGGGCCCGCACCGGGCTCGTCGTCAGATCTCTTCGACGCTGCTCGCGTTGGGGCGCCGGGACAGGTCGATGCCGAGCTCCTCCGCCGCGCGGTAGACCTCGTCGTCGTTCTCCTTCATGTCGATGGAGACGCCGTCGCTGGACAGCACCTCGACGTTCAGGCAGAGCGACTGCATCTCCTTCAGCAGCACCTTGAACGACTCGGGGATGCCCGAGTCGGGGATGTTCTCGCCCTTGACGATCGCCTCGTAGACCTTCACGCGGCCCGGGACGTCGTCGGACTTGATGGTGAGCAGCTCCTGCAGCGTGTACGCGGCGCCGTACGCCTCGAGCGCCCACACCTCCATCTCGCCGAACCGCTGGCCACCGAACTGGGCCTTACCGCCCAGAGGCTGCTGCGTGATCATCGAGTACGGACCGGTCGAACGGGCGTGGATCTTGTCGTCGACCAGGTGGTGCAGCTTGAGGATGTACATGTAGCCGACGGCCACCGGGTCCGGGAACGGCTCGCCGGAGCGGCCGTCGAACAGCCGGGCCTTGCCGTCGTGGCCGACCATGCGCTCGCCGTCGCGGTTCGGCAGCGTGGCGCCGAGCAGGCCGGTGAGGGTCTGCTCCGGGACGCCGTCGAACACGGGGGTGGCGACCGGGGTGCCGGGAGCCGACTTGGCGGCGATGGCCGGGACCTCGTCCCGCCACTGCACGTCGCCCTCCGCGAGCGAGATGTCCCAGCCCTGCTTGGCGATCCACCCGAGGTGGACCTCGAGCACCTGGCCGACGTTCATGCGGCCGGGCACACCCATCGGGTTCAGGACGATGTCGACCGGCGTCCCGTCCTCGAGGAACGGCATGTCCTCGGGGGGCAGGATGATCGAGATGACGCCCTTGTTGCCGTGACGACCGGCCAGCTTGTCACCGGCGGTGATCTTGCGGCGCTGGGCGATGTACACCCGGACCAGCTCGTTCACGCCGGCGGGCAGCTCGTCGCCGTCCTCGCGGTTGAAGGTCCGCACCTCGATGACCGTGCCGGACTCGCCGTGCGGCACCTTCAGGGACGTGTCGCGGACCTCGCGGGCCTTCTCGCCGAAGATCGCGCGCAGCAGGCGCTCCTCCGGGGTCAGCTCGGTCTCGCCCTTGGGGGTGACCTTGCCGACCAGGATGTCGCCGGCGTTGACCTCGGCGCCGATGCGGATGATGCCCCGCTCGTCGAGGTCGGCCAGCACCTCCTCGGAGACGTTCGGGATGTCCCGCGTGATCTCCTCGGGGCCCAGCTTGGTGTCGCGGGCGTCGACCTCGTGCTCCTCGATGTGGATCGAGGAGAGCACGTCCTCCTGCACCAGGCGCTGGCTCAGGATGATCGCGTCCTCGTAGTTGTGGCCCTCCCACGACATGAACGCGACCAGCAGGTTGCGACCGAGCGCGAGCTCGCCGCCGTCGGTCGCCGGGCCGTCGGCCAGCACGGAGCCGGCCTCGACGCGGTCGCCCTCGTTGACCAGGACGCGCTGGTTGTAGCTCGTGCCCTGGTTGGAACGACGGAACTTGGCCACGCGGTAGGAGCCGGTGGTGGCGTCGTCGTGCGCGATGGTGATCAGGTCGGCCGAGACCTCGGAGACCACACCCGGCTTCTCGGAGACGATGACGTCGCCCGCGTCGACCGCCGCACGCCACTCCATGCCGGTGCCGACCAGCGGCGCCTCGGAACGGACCAGCGGCACGGCCTGGCGCTGCATGTTCGCGCCCATGAGGGCACGGTTGGCGTCGTCGTGCTCGAGGAACGGGATCAGCGCCGTGGCGACGGAGACCATCTGCCGCGGGGAGACGTCCATGTAGTCGACGTTCTCGCCGGCGACGTACTCGATCTCGCCGCCCTTGACGCGGACCAGCACGCGCTCCTCGGCGAACGTGTTGTCCGCCTTCAGCTCGGCGTTGGCCTGCGCGATGACGTGGCGGTCCTCGTCGTCGGCGGTGAGGTAGTGCACCTCGTCCGTGACGACACCGTTGACGACCTTGCGGTACGGGGTCTCCACGAAGCCGAACGGGTTGATCCGGCCGTAGGTCGCGAGCGAGCCGATCAGACCGATGTTCGGACCCTCGGGGGTCTCGATCGGGCACATGCGGCCGTAGTGCGACGGGTGGACGTCACGGACCTCCATGCCGGCGCGGTCGCGGGACAGACCACCCGGGCCCAGGGCCGACAGACGCCGCTTGTGCGTCAGCCCGGCGAGCGGGTTGTTCTGGTCCATGAACTGCGACAGCTGGCTGGTGCCGAAGAACTCCTTGATGGAGGCGACGACCGGCCGGATGTTGATCAGGGTCTGCGGCGTGATCGCCTCGACGTCCTGGGTGGTCATCCGCTCGCGGACGACGCGCTCCATCCGGGACAGGCCCGTGCGGACCTGGTTCTGGATCAGCTCGCCGACGGCGCGGATGCGCCGGTTGCCGAAGTGGTCGATGTCGTCCGTCTCGACGCGGACCTCGATCGCCTCACCGTTGCGCACGCCCGCCATCGAGGTGCGGTCGATGTGCAGGCTGGCCAGGTACTTGATCGTGGCGACGATGTCCTCGCGGGACAGCACCGAGTCGCTCAGCGCGGCGTCGCGGCCCAGCTTCTTGTTCAGCTTGTAGCGGCCGACCTTCGCCAGGTCGTAGCGCTTGGGGTTGAAGTAGAAGTTGTCCAGCAGCGCACGGCCGGCCTCGACCGTCGGCGGCTCGCCCGGGCGGATCTTGCGGTACAGGTCGAGCAGGGACTCGTCCTGCGTCTGCACGTGGTCCTTGTCCAGCGTGTCGAGCACGGCCGGGAAGTCCGCGAACTCGGCACGGATCTCGGAGTCCGTCATGCCGAGCGCCTTGAGCAGCACGGTGGCGTTCTGCTTGCGCTTGCGGTCGACGCGCACACCGACGTTGTCGCGCTTGTCGATCTCGAACTCGAGCCAGGCCCCGCGGCTCGGGATCATCTTCGCGGTTAGGACGTCCTTGTCGCTGGTCTTGTCGGCGACGCGCTCGAAGTACACGCCCGGCGAGCGGACCAGCTGGGAGACGACGACACGCTCGGTGCCGTTGATGATGAACGTGCCCTTGTCGGTCATCAGCGGGAAGTCGCCCATGAACACGGTCTGGCTCTTGATCTCACCAGTCGTGTAGTTGACGAACTCCGCCGTGACGAACAGCGGTGCGGCGAAGGTGAAGTCCTTCTCCTTGCACTCGTCGGCCGTGTACTTCGCCGGCTCGAAGCGGTGCTCGCGGAAGGAGAGAGACATCGAACCGCCGAAGTCCTCGATCGGGGAGATCTCCTCGAAGATCTCCTCCAGACCGGCGGTCTGCGGGACGTCCTGACGTCCCGTCTCGAGCGCGGCGGCCACCCGGGCCTGCCAGCGCTCGTTGCCGAGCAGCCAGTCGAAGCTCTCGGTCTGCAGCCCGAGCAGGTCCGGCACCTCGAGAGGCTCGGAGATCCTGGCGAAGGAGATGCGGCGAGAAGCGGTGCGAGTGGCGATGGCGTCGGCGGAGGGTGCAGAAGGGGTGCGCGAGGCAGCCAAGAGGGGTCCTTCCCTGCGGATCGAGTGCACGCTGCGCCGGTCCCGGCGAGATACGACCCCCCGGCCTCGGAACCACCCGGCGTCGCGCACGAACGACGAAAGGAAGGCTCGGGTTATACGGGATCGCGGACACAGGCCAGCGCAAAGCGCGAGCATACTCGCTTCGGCGCGCGCCGTCCAGCCGCGCACTCCCTCGTACACTCTCCGGTCGCTGCCCCGCGACCGACCACCACGCCCCCGACCCGATCGGCCGTGGACCTCAGGACACCGATGCCGGCGCCGTTGCCGTCCCCCCGCTGTCCCGCACGCTCACTCGTCGTGCTCCCGGCGGGCGAGCCCGACGGGTGCGACCCGGTGAGCCATGAGGCCCGGTCCGGTGTCGCCGCGCCCATGATGGCACACGACGGTCCGCGTCGCCGCAGGCGCCCCTCGATCGGTGGACAGGAACGCCGGGCACGACGAGGGCCCGCCCCCGGTGCGGGGACGGGCCCTCGTGCTGTCGGCGGCCGCGTCAGCGCGCGACCGCCGAGGGGCTCACTTGACCGAGACGGTCGCGCCAGCGCCCTCGAGGGCGGCGACGGCCTTGTCCGCGGCCTCCTTGTTGACACCCTCGAGAACCGGCTTCGGGGCGCCGTCGACGAGGTCCTTGGCCTCCTTCAGGCCGAGGCTCGTCAGGGCGCGCACCTCCTTGATGACCTGGATCTTCTTGTCGCCGACGGTCTCGAGGACGACGTCGAAGGAGGTCTTCTCCTCGACCTCCTCGGCCTCGGCGGCGCCACCGGCGGCCGGCGCGGACGCGACGGCGACGGGGGCGGCGGCGGTGACCTCGAAGGTCTCCTCGAACGCCTTGACGAACTCGGACAGCTCGATGAGCGTGAGCTCCTTGAACGCGTCGATGAGCTCGGCGGTGGACAGCTTCGCCATGGTGGCGGTTCCTTCCGTGTGGGCCCGCCGGTCGCGGCGACCGGCGGTGATGCTGGGATTACGGGGTACGGCCGGAGCGGAAGCTCAGGCCGCGGACTGCTCGGACTCGTCGCGCTTGGCGCGCAGGGCCTCGACGGTGCGGACGGCCTGGGCCGCCGGCGCCGTGAACAGGTAAGCGGCCTGGTAGAGCTTGGCCTTCATCGCGCCGGCCGCCTTGGCCAGCAGAACCTCGCGGGACTCGAGGTCCGCGAGCTTGGTGACGTCCGCCGCGGTCAGGGAGCGGCCGTCGAGCACGCCCCCCTTGATGACCAGGGCGGGGTTCGCCTTGGCGAAGTCACGCAGACCCTTGGCGGTCGCAACCGGGTCACCGGTGACGAAGGCGATGGCGGACGGGCCCTTCAGCTCGTCCGCAAAGCCCTCGAGCCCGGCGTCCCTGGCCGCGATCGCGGTCAGCGTGTTCTTCACCACGGCGTAGTTCGCGTTACCGCTGAGCGCCTTACGCAGCGACTTGAGCTGCGCGACGGTGAGCCCGCGGTACTCGGTCAGCAGGGCCGCGTTCGACCCACGGAACTGCTCCGTGAGCTCAGCGACCGCGGCTGCCTTGTCCGGCCTCGCCATGACGATCCTTCCGATGGTGGTGCCGCCGGTCTCCAGACGCACGACGAGCCCCGGCGCAGGCGCGGGGCTCGGACGGACTGCGCGCACGACGGCGCGGGACCGGGAACACTCACCTGCGCCGGTCTCCGCGTGAGCGGGACTTCGGACGACGGGTCGGTCCCGCGGGGCGGGCACGACGAGCCGACGACCGGCGGTCTTGGGCGCGTCAACGGTACGGCACGGTTCGGTGACAGCCAAATCCCGGTCGGCCGACCGGGTGGCGCGGGGTTCAGACGGGGGCGCCGAACACCTGCAGGGGGACGTGCTGACCGGTGACGGCCAGGTCCTCGGCCGTGGCCCGGGCCAGAGCAGGGGCGATCGCCTCCCCGTCGCGGAGCAGCTGGTGCGCCCGCGTCATCACCCGTATCGCCGTGTCGTCGGGCAGCGGCGCCGTCGCGGCGACCACGGCACCGACACCCGTCCGCAGCAGCACGCTCGCCATGCCGAGCGCCTCGCCGCCGGCGCGCACGCTCGTACGTCCGACCTCGCACGACGAGAGGACCACCAGGTGCGGCGGGCTGCCACCGCCGTCGAGCTCGTGCGCGAACAGCGGACCGTCTGCCAGGCGGACCGAGGAGAACAGCGGGTTGTCCGGCTCGTGCCGGCCGTGGGCGGCCAGGTGCACGATCCCCGGGGACCCGAGCAGCTCGACCATCCGGCCGACGGTCGCCTGCTCCCCGACCAGCGCGCTGGCGGCCGGCCACAGACCGGCGACCCGGCGGGCCTCGTCCTCACCGTGCACCAGGCCCGGTCCCGCGGCGGCTGTCACCCGTTCCGGACGGCGCGGCGCTGCGCCCGCGTGGGTGAGCCAGTGGCGCACCGAGGGCGCCACCACCGTCGGCAGACCACGCCGTGCCGGCAGCATCGCCCACGGCACCAGGCCGAGCCACCCGCCGGCGACGACGACCAGCTCCGCACCGCCCTCGTCGACGATCGCGCCCAGCGTGCGCTGCAGCGCCTCGAGCCCCTCGCCCAGGGACCGGGCTGCCGCCCCCCGCAGGTCGCGCGGGACGAGCGGGTTGGCGAGCACCTCCAGGTCCGCGTGCACCCGGTGCACGTGCTCCCGCAACGGCGCGGCATCGCCGAGCCTGCGGAGACGCAGGCCCGAGCCATCGGCGCGCACCCCGAGCACCTCGCCGCGGTGCTCGACCACGTCCACCAGGACCGCACCGGGGTGGTCGGACAGCGCGCGCCGGACCTCCGCCGAACGAGCCGCACGGTCGTCCGCCAGACGACCCTGCTCGTGCCACGAGCGCGCCAGGATCTCGTGCTGCAGGCGACGGCTGTCGGCCAGCAGCCGGTCACGTCCGGGGTCGCTGGCCGGACGGCCCTGGAGGTTGCGGTTCTCGGCGACCAGCTGGCGCAGCTCCGTGAGCAGGGTCGCGGTGACGGGATCCTCCGGCGGCGTGACCCGCGGTGTGCCGCCGATCACCGCGCGGACCCGCTCCACGGCGTCCAGCACCGATCCCGGGCGGCCGGTGGCCGTTGCGAGCTGGAGGTCGAGGTCGGCCAGGGCGGTGCCGTGCACCGCGCCGGCCGTGCGCAGGTCGAGAGAGCCGAACCGGGCCCGGTGCACGCGCAGGTCCCGCTGGCCGGCGCGCACGTCGCGGACCGCGGCCTCGCGTCGGCCCGCCGCGAGCTGGAGGAGGGCTCGGACACGGCGCGCCTGGAGCCGTACCGCGATCGGCGCCTCGACCGGCACGGGGCCGAGCAGCTCGAGCGTCGCCGCCGGATCGTCGCAGGCACCGCGCGCGAGATCGGCCTCGACCCGCAGGCACGCGGCACTCAGCGCCCACAGCGGTCGCCCGGTCTGCCGGCACAGCTCCTCGACGCGAGCGGCCCGGCGCGACACCGAGGCCCACCGTCGGCGCAGCGCGGCATCACGCTCAGGTGCCGCGGCCAGGAGAGCCGCGTCCGCCTGCAGCTCCCCGAGCGTCGCGCGCACCACCCACGTCTCGTCGCCCCTGCGGCGGAAGAGGTGCCGCGCCACAGCCGCGTGCTGCCGAGCCGCCGCCGAGTCGCCCCGCACGGCGGCGCACTCCGCCCGGCCCAGCTCGCACTCCCCCACGTCGTGCGGCAGGTGCTGGTCCGCAAACTGGGCGGCCGCCTCGGCGAAGGTGCGGTCCGCGACCTGGACCAGGCCGGCCTCGAGCAGCACCAGGGCGCGGTCGAGGAGCGCGATCGGCCACTGCCCCGGCATCGTGCGGGCGGCCGCCTCCATTCGCGCCAGCGCCTGCGGCAGCCGCCCGGCGTAGAGCTCCAGGTGACCGCGGTTGTGCTCCGCCTTGAACTGCAGGCGGGCGAACCCCTCGGCCCGCGCCCGCCGGGCGCACTCGGCGTAGTCCGCGCGCGCCTGCCCGAGCTCGCGACGCTCGGCATGGACGACGCCGCGGTTGAGCAGCATGCGGCAGGCGTCCAGCGGCTCGGCGTCGGCGATGTGCGTCACAGCGGTGTCCAGCCAGGTCAGCGCCTCGTCGAGCCGGCCCGCGCGCAGCGCGAGCAGACCATGCAGGCCGGCCACCGCGGGACGCAGGCCCGGCCACCCGGCGCCGGACGCCTGCGACCGCTGGGTGGCCTGGGCCTCCACCATCTCGTCGAGCCGCTGGACCGTGGCGTCGGCGCTGCCCTGCGTCTCGAACTCGCTGCGGGCCAGCTCCATCAACGCCCATGCGCGCACGCGCACCACGTCCGGGTCCCGGTCCGGAACGGCGTCGAGCGTCCGCAGCACCGGGAGCAGACGACGGCGGGCTCGCGCCGGCCGCCCTTCGGCGTTCTCCCGTTCCGCCTCGCGCACGCGCAGCGTCAGCTCCGCCAGGTCCGGCGACCCGGCCTGCGCCGGGGCACCGGTGGGGCACATCCGGCTACAGCTCGATCTGCGGGGTCACGATCGGCACGGTGGGCTCGGCCGGACGGCGCAGGACGAATCTCGCCGGTCCCCGCTCCACGTCCGAGAAGGAGAACCTGCCGTCCGCGTTCGAGCTGGTCACGACGACGTCGCCGTGCTGGTGCAGCTCGACCGTCAGCAGTCCCGCCGGGGCGGCCCAGCCGTCCACCCGCAACCGGTCCCCCTCCGGGTGCACGGACACCATCACCGTCAGCACGTCGGTGGTGAACGTGATGGTGCCGGCCTCGATGCTGGTCTCGTCGGCGCGTACCGCACCCGCGGCCTCGCCGACCAGGTGCAGCTCGGCGACCTCCGCGTGCAGGGCCTCGACGGTCAGCGCGATGCCGATCCGTTCCACCAGGCCCGCCGGGACGGGGTCGACCGCGTCGACCAGGGCGTCGAGCCGGCGCAGCACCTCGAGGTCGAGCTCGTCGAGCGGGGCGTCGGCGAGGGCCTCGAGCTCGCGGCCGTCGGCGTTCACACCAGGCTCCACGTGGGATCGGAGGTGAGTGCCTGGCGGAGCTTGGCCAGGCAGCGGCCGCGCGTCGGCCCGATGCTCCCGACCGGCATCCCGAGGGAGCGCGACACGACGGCGTAGTCGGGTCGGTCGACCGTCGCCACCAGCCCGAGCAGCTGCCGGCAGCGCTCGGGCAGCTCCCGCACGTGCCGCCACAGCGCCCGGTCGCGCTCGTCGCGCACGGCGACGACGTCGGGCAGCTGGTCCAGGGGGGCGGCGAGCCAGTCCGTCACCGTCTCGTCCTGCTGCTGGCGCACCAGCTCGTCGCGGCTGCGGCGCACCGTCCGCCATGCCGCCCGGCGCGCGGTGACGAGCATCCACTGCAGCGTCGCGCGGGGGTCGCGGATCGTCTCGATGTCGCGCACCAGCGTGAGCCAGACGTTCTGGACGACGTCCTGAGCCTGCTCGGGATCCGCACCCTGCGCGCGCACCGTGTGCCACAGCAGGGGTGTCATCACCTCGACGAGCTCGGCGAGGGGGGCACGGTCACCGGCGCGATAGGCCAGCACGGCGTGCGCCGCGCGCAGCGCGAGCCCTTGCTCCTGGTCGCGGAGCCCGGCCTCGACCGGTCCCACCACCTCGTCACTCATCATCGACCCCTCGCACGTGTCCTCGGCGGGTGGCCGCCCCTGCCGTGCAGACTAGGACGACCCGGACAACCCAGACAAGGACGCAAGGGACCTCCGGCCCGTCGCGGTGCCCGCTCGCGACGGCGTCGACGTCCCCCGCGTCCAGCCGCGTCGAGGGTCAGGAGCAGCACCGTCGCACGCAGATACACCGGCCCGGCGATCCCTCCGGCGAGAAGGCCCTGTATCTGGCACGCCGCGGGATGCTCCTGTCGATCGCGTGGCGCACCCGCGCCGCGCCTGAGCCATGAGGAGTGCGTACCCGATGACCGCACCGGAGCGACCAGTGCCCTCGAGCCCGTCGCCGACCGTCGCTCCTCCGCCGTCAGCGGCCGCCGAGCCGCCGGGGCGCGCCGAGGTGCGGCCGGTGAAGCGCGCAGCGGAGGACGCGCTGCTCGCCCGGCCCGGCGTCGTCGGTGTCGACATCGCGGAGAAGCTCACCGGTGGCCGACGCTCCGGCGTGCTGGCGATCGTGGTCCACGTCGAGGTGAAGCGCGGCGCCGACGAGCTCGGCCCCGGGGAGCGCATCCCCGAGCAGATCGAGGGCGTGCCGACCGACGTCGTGGTGCATCACGTCGGGCTCGAGCCGACGGCGACCCCGCCGGTCAGCCCGGAACGGTTCCGACCCCTCGCCGGCGGCATGTCGATCGGCCCCCTGGACCCCGTCACGCTGCCGTCCGACGAGGGCGCGAGGCTCCGCTCGGTGAACGGCACGCTCGGGCTGCTGGTGACCGAGCCCGGGACCGACCGCACGCTGGCCCTGACGAACTGGCACGTCGCCGCCGGCGACGGCCTCGAGGACGTCGGCAGCGTCTGGGTGCAGCCGGCGGTCGCCGACGGCGGGTCCCCGGCGGACCGGTTCGGCTCGCTGGCGCGCGGCGTGCTGACGGAACGTGTCGACGCGGCCGTGGTGGCCCTGGCGCCCGGTGCGCGGTGGACACCCGCCGTCGTCGGCATCGGAGCCGTGACGGGCTGGGCGTACGCGGAGGTCGGCACAGCCGTCCGCAAGCACGGCCGCACCACGGGGCTGACGTCCGGCGTGGTCGCCTCGACCGACCTGACCGTCAAGGTCGACTTCGGCCCCGGCACGGGCCCGAAGATCCTGCGCGACCAGCTGCGGATCGAACCTGCGCCCGGCACCTCGCGGTTCTCCGCCGGCGGCGACTCCGGCTCGGCGGTGGTCGACCTGCAGGGCCGGGTGGTCGGGCTGCACTGGTCCGCCGAGGACGACGGCAGCTTCGCCGTGTCCAGCCCCATCGACGTGGTCCTGGCGACGCTCGGGGTCCAGGTGGCCACACCCGCATCGGTCGCCGCGACCGCCGCACGACGCGCTGCGCAGGCGCGGCTGGTGGCGTCCATCCGGCGGGACGTCCTGCTGCCGCCGATCGAGGCGGCCTTCGGGATGGGTGACGGGGTCGGAGCGCGTCCGACGGCACCACGAGTCGGCGCGGCCACGGACGGCATGCGGACCGGAGGCCCGGGTGCGGGGCCGACCGACCGGGTCGGCGCCGCGCCGACCGGAGAGGACGTGACCTCGGCCGTGCGGCCGGAGGCCGCGACCGAGCCGTTCACCGAGCCGTTCACGGAACCGTTCACCGAGGCAGCGGCCCAGCCGTTCACCGAACCGTTCACGGAACCCTTCACCGAGCCGTTCACGGAGGCAGCGGCTCAGCCGTTCACCGAGCCGTTCACGGAGCCCTTCACCGAGCCGTTCACCGAGCCCTTCACGGAACCGTTCACCGAGGCAGCGGCCGAGCCGTTCACCGAACCCTTCACCGAGCCGGTCTCCGACGCAGCCGCCCAGCCGTTCACCGAACCGTTCACGGAGCCCTTCACCGAACCGGTCGCCGCCACCGTCACGGAACCGTTCACCGAGCCGTTCACCGAGGCCTCCGGAGTCTGGGCCGCCGACCCGGCCGTCCGTGCACGAGCGGTCGCCACGCTTCGGCTGCGCCGGGCGTTCTGGGAGGGCTGGATGGCAGGCCTGCGGCAGAGCCGGCGTCGATGACGCTCGCACCGCGCCGCCGCCCGCGCTGACCGTCGTGGTGGCCGAACGGCCCCGCAGGGGGAGGTCGTTCCGCCACCACGAGCACCGCCTGCCGCCACGCGGCGGGCGCCCCGGGCGGGCGGAGGGCCGCCCGGGAACGACGAAGGCCCGGTCCTTGCGGACCGGGCCTTCGTTCGTGCTGCGGGGAGGGCGACCGTCAGGCCGCGTCCTCCTCCGTGAGCCGACGCGTCTTGTTCTGGTCGAGCGGGATGCCCGGGCCGTTCGTCGTCGACATCGTCGCCTTGGAGATGTACCGACCCTTCGAGGCGGCCGGCTTGAGCCGGAGGATCTCCTCGAGCGCCGCGGCGTAGTTCTCCACCAGTTGCACGTCGGTGAACGACGTCTTGCCGATGATGAAGTTCAGGTTCGCGTGACGGTCCACGCGGAACTCGATCTTGCCGCCCTTGATGTCGGACACGGCCTTGGCCACGTCCATCGTCACCGTGCCGGTCTTCGGGTTCGGCATCAGGCCACGGGGACCCAGCACCTTGCCCAGACGGCCGACCTTGCCCATCAGGTCCGGCGTCGCCACGGCGGCGTCGAAGTCGGTGTAGCCACCGGCGACCTTCTCGATCAGCTCGTCGCCACCGACCTCGTCGGCGCCTGCGGCACGCGCCTGCTCGGCACGCCCACCGACGGCGAACACGACGACGCGGGCCGTCTTGCCGGTGCCGTTCGGCAGGTTCACCGTTCCACGGACCATCTGGTCCGCCTTGCGCGGGTCGACACCGAGGCGGAACGCGACCTCGACCGTGGACGGGTAGGACGTCGTCGACGTCTCCTTCGCCAGGCGCACCGCCTCGAGCGGGCTGTAGATGCGACCGGCCTCGATCTTCTCGAGAGCGGCGCGGTACTTCTTGCTGTGCTTGGCCATCTGCTTCTCCTTGTTCAGCAGTCGTGGTCGACGGGCCGCACAGGGCCCTGCCACTGGTGTGACGTGCCGGGGGCTCAGCCCTCGACGCGGATGCCCATCGAGCGGGCGGTGCCGGCGATGATCTTCGCGGCGGCGTCCAGGTCGTTCGCGTTGAGGTCCTCCAGCTTGGTGCTGGCGATCTCACGGACCTGGGCGTTGGTCAGGGTGGCCACCTTGGTGGTGTGCGGCGTCGGGGAGCCCTTGGCCACACCGGCGGCCTTCTTGATCAGCTCGGCGGCCGGCGGGGTCTTGGTGACGAAGGTGAACGAGCGGTCCTCGTACACCGTGATCTCGACCGGGATGACGTTGCCGCGCTGCGACTCGGTCGCCGCGTTGTAGGCCTTGCAGAACTCCATGATGTTCACGCCGTGCTGACCGAGCGCCGGGCCGATGGGCGGGGCGGGGGTAGCAGCACCAGCGTTGATCTGGAGCTTGATGAGGCCGGTGACCTTCTTCTTCGGGGGCATTGCAGTCCGTTCTTGTCGTGGGCCGACGCCGTGGGCGATGACCCGGTTGCACTGCCGCGCGGCAAGCGCCGCCCGGCGGGATCAGGGGGTGGGGTCAGATCTTGGAGACCTGGCTGAAGGACAGCTCCACCGGGGTCTCGCGGCCGAACAGCGAGACGAGCACCTTGAGCTTCTGGTTCTCGGGGTTGATCTCGGAGATCGTCGCCGGCAGCGTGTCGAACGGGCCGCCGTCGGTGACGGTGACCGACTCGCCGACGGTGAAGTCGACCTGCACCGGCGCGGCAGCCTTCGCGGCCTTCGCCGCGGCGGGGGTCGCCGGCTGGATGCTCGGGGCGAGCATCGAGAAGACCTCGGACTGCGTCAGCGGCACGGGCTGGTGGGTGTGGCCGACGAAGCCGGTGACCCCGGGGGTGTGGCGCACGGCGCCCCACGACTCGTCGGTCAGGTCCATGCGCACCAGGACGTAGCCGGGGATCCGGACGCGCTTGACGACCTTGCGCTGCGCGTTCTTGATCTCCACGACCTCCTCCATGGGGACCTCCACCTGGTAGATGAAGTCCTCCATGTTGAGGCTCTGGGTGCGGTTCTCGAGGTTCGTCTTCACCCGGTTCTCGTAGCCCGCGTACGAGTGGATGACGTACCAGTCACCCGGGAGCCGGCGGAGCTTGGCCTTGAAGGCCGCGACGGGGTCCTCGTCGGGGTCCGGCTCGTCCTCGTCTGAGGCCAGGTCCTCGTCGGACTCCGCGACCTCGTCCTGCTCGAGCTCGTCCTGCTGGACCTCGTCCTCGGGCGCCTCGTCCACGTCCGTGCTGGACGGAGCCACGTCCGACGTCCCCTCGACGGCCTCGACCGACTCGAGGGCGTCCTCGAGCTCGGCCTCGGCGCCCGGGGTGGGCTGCGGCGACTCCTGCGACACGTGCGAACCTGCTTCCTGCTCGGGGACGAACTGACGGGACCTCACGGGTCCCGGTGGGCGGTCAGCCGCCGAACACCCAGAAGGTGAGCTGGCCGGCGCCGAAGTCGACGACCGTGATGAAGGCCATCACGATCACGACGAACGCGATCACGACCATCGTGTAGGTGCCCAGCTCGGAGCGGGTGGGCCAGACCACCTTCTTGAGCTCGGCGACCACCTGGCGCCAGAACAGGGCGATGCGGGCGAAGAGCCCACGACGCTCCGCGCCGGCACGAGTGCTCGGTGCCGTGCTGCGGCGCGGCGCCTTGCCCTCGGATGCGGCCGCGGGTGCGGGTTCGCTCACGTCTGGCCTCTCCCTCTCATGACGGACGTCGCCGGCGCCGAGCCGGACACCCGTCGCGCGTCACGTCCCGGAGGGACCTGACGGCTGCGGTGCCGGCGTGACCCGCTGGACCGTCCGGCAGACCTGCTCGCGATCGGATGACCGCTTGCGCAGGGCAGACAGGACTCGAACCTGCAACCTGCGGTTTTGGAGACCGCTGCGCTACCAATTGCGCCACTGCCCTACGGTCGTTCGACGTCCAGCACGTGCGATCGGTTCCCGCCGAGGGCGCAACTGATCATGACGGACGTCAACCGCCGGGGGTCCACTGTACGCGACCGTGGACGCCCGGTCGAACTGCCCCCGGTCCGCGCGATGATGGCCCGGTGAGCCAGCAGACCTCGTCCCCCCGCCCTCGCGTGTCCGCCCGGGTCGGCGCCATCGCCGAGTCCGCCACCCTCGCCGTCGACGCCCGCGCCAAGGCGCTCAAGGCCGCCGGCCGGCCCGTGATCGGCTTCGGCGCCGGTGAGCCGGACTTCCCGACGCCGCAGCCCATCGTCGACGCGGCGATCGCCGCGGCCGCCGACCCGCGCAACCACCGGTACACGCCCGCCGCGGGCCTGCCCGAGCTGCGCGAGGCGATCGCGGCCAAGACGCTGCGCGACTCCGGCTACGAGGTTCGCGCGGCGGACGTGCTGGTGACCAACGGCGGCAAGCAGGCCGTGTTCCAGGCGTTCGCGACGATCGTCGACCCCGGCGACGAGGTGCTGCTGCCCGCGCCGTACTGGACCACCTACCCCGAGGCGATCCGCCTGGCGGGCGGCGTGCCGGTGGAGGTGTTCGCCGACACGGACGCCGGCTACCTGGTCACGGTCGAGCAGCTCGAGGCGGCCCGGACCGAGCGGACCAAGGCGCTGCTGTTCTGCTCGCCCTCCAACCCGACCGGCGCCGTGTACTCCCCCGAGCAGACCGAGGAGATCGGGCGCTGGGCGCTGGAGCACGGCATCTGGGTGATCACCGACGAGATCTACGAGCACCTGACCTACGACCACTCGGTGTTCACCCCGATCGTCCGCGTGGTGCCCGAGCTCGCCGAGACGGCGATCGTGCTCAACGGCGTCGCGAAGACCTACGCGATGACCGGCTGGCGGGTCGGGTGGCTGATCGGCCCGTCGGACGTGGTCAAGGCCGCCACCAACCTGCAGTCGCACCTGACGTCGAACGTGGCGAACGTGTCGCAGCGGGCGGCGATGGCGGCGCTGACCGGGGACCTGTCGGCGGTCGAGGCGATGCGGTCCGCCTTCGACCGGCGGCGCCGGACGATGGTGTCGATGCTCGAGCAGATCGACGGTGTGCGGATCCCGGCCCCCCAGGGCGCGTTCTACGCGTACCCGTCGGTGAAGGGCGTGCTCGGCCGGACAATCCGGGGCGTCACGCCGGCGACCTCGGCCGAGCTGGCGGCGCTGATCCTGGACCAGGTCGAGGTCGCGGTGGTGCCCGGCGAGGCGTTCGGGCCGTCGGGGTACCTGCGGCTGTCGTACGCGCTCGGCGACGACGACCTGGTGGAGGGCGTCGGACGGATCGTGTCCCTGCTGGGCGAGGCCAGCTGATCCCCGTGGTGCGCGGCGGGCGGGCGCTCGCCGCGCACCACCACNGGCGCGCGCGCCCCACCACGACGGACCCACCCGTCCACCGATCGGTGGACGCGCAGGGCGGTGACCCGGCCGTCGCGGCAGGTGGGGCTCGTCGACCACGCTGGTGGTCATGGCGAGAGACATCGGCAGCCGCGCGGTCGACGTGGTCGGGCTGCACAAGAGCTACGGGGACAAGCACGCCGTCGACGGGGTGAGCCTGCACGTCGACACCGGCGAGGTGGTGGCGGTGCTCGGGCCGAACGGCGCAGGCAAGACGACCACCGTCGAGATCCTCGAGGGCTACCGGCACCGGGACGCCGGCGAGGTGCGGGTGCTCGGCGCGGACCCGCAGACGGCGGACCGGGCGTGGCGCTCACGCGTCGGCATCGTGCTGCAGAGCGTCAACGACCTGGCCGAGGCCACCGTCGAGGAGCTGGTGCGGCAGTTCGCGGCGTACTACCCCCGGCCGCGGGACGTCGACGAGCTGATCGCGGCGGTGGGCCTGGAGGACCGGCGGCGGACGCGGGCGCGTCAGCTCTCCGGCGGGCAGCGGCGGCGGCTGGACGTCGCGCTCGGCGTCGTCGGACGCCCGGAGCTGCTGTTCCTCGACGAGCCGACCACGGGGTTCGACCCGGAGGCACGCCGGGCGTTCTGGGACCTGGTCAAGGGCCTGCGCGACGGCGGGACGACGATCCTGCTGACCACCCACTACATGGACGAGGCCGAGCAGCTGGCGGACCGCGTCGTCGTGGTGAGCGCCGGCCACGTGGTGGCCGAGGGTGCACCGCACACGCTGGGTGGTCGGCAGGCGCACCGCGCACGGGTGCGCTGGCTGCGTGACGGCGAGCTGCAGGAGGTCGCCACCGACACCCCGACCCGGACGGTCGCCGAGCTGACCACGCGGTTCGCCGCGGAGGGGCTCGACGAGGTGCCGGGGCTGCAGGTGGTCCGCCCGACGCTCGAGGACGTGTACCTCGGGCTGGTGGGCGCCGCCGACGCGGCTGGTGCGGGGGCTGGTCCGGGTGACGCGTCGCCCGTGCTCGTCGGCCGCGCGGGTGCGGAGCGGACGGGGGCCCGGCGATGACCGCGCTGCCCGTGCCGACCGACCGTGGGTCGGCCGTCGTCACCCCTCCCCTGCCGGGCGTGCTGCGCCTCGGCCTGGTCCGTGCCGGGTACGAGCTGCGGGCCTACGCCCGGGAGCGCGACGCGGTGGCGTTCATCTTCCTGTACCCGGTGGTGATGCTCGGCATCTTCGCGACGGTGTTCGGGCGGGACGGCGGCACCGTCGGACCGGTCAGCTTCGCCCAGTACTTCCTGCCCGGCATGGTGGCGACCGGCGTGATGCTGTCGAGCTTCCAGAACCTGGCGACGTTCGTCGCCGTCGAGCGCGACGAGGGCGCCCTCAAGCGCCTGCGCGGCACTCCCCTGCCGGCCGCGTCGTACTTCCTCGGCAAGGTCGGGCAGGTGCTGGTGACGGCCCTGCTGCAGACCGCGTTGCTGATCGGCGCCGCCGCCCTGCTGTGGGACGTGCCGCTGCCGAGCGACGCCGGCCGGTGGCTGACCTTCGCCTGGGTGTTCGTGCTGGGTACGGCGACCGGGTCGGTGTGCGGGGTCGCGTTCTCCTCGGTGCCGAGGTCCGGGCGGTCCGCGAGCGCCGTGGTGGTGCCGATCGTGCTGGTGCTGCAGTTCGTCTCCGGGGTGTTCTTCCAGTACGACCAGCTGCCGACGTGGATGCAGGACGTCGCGTCGGTGTTCCCGCTGAAGTGGATGGCGCAGGGCATGCGCTCGGTGTTCCTGCCGGACGGCGCGCTGAGCATGGAGCCCTCCGGCTCGTGGCAGCACGGGCTGACCGCCGGCGTGCTGGCCGCCTGGCTGGTGGCCGGGCTGGTGCTGGGCGGGCGGCGGTTCCGGTGGCTGCGCCGGGACGACGGGTGAACGTGCACCCTGCTGACGGCCTGGCCGGACCGCGCGACGTGCGGACCGGCCAGGCCTCGGCGTCGCCCCGGGTGGCACCCTCGGTTGCGCCTGCCGTGGCGCCGCGGTCGATGGCGTCCACCTGGGCCCGGGCGCTGTGGGAGGGTCGGCCCATGCCCGCGCAGGCGCCGCACCCGCACGACAGCAGGCCGACGACGGTCGCCGAACGGCTGGACCGCGCGGTGCGCCGGCTCAGCGGCTGGGACGCTCTGTTCTTCGCGCTGACCGCGGTGGCCGCCGTGGCGATCGTCATCCCGGGGACCACCGGTTCGCGGACGTGGTGGGCGCTCGCGGTCATCGTCGCGCTGGTCGCCGCGTACGTGCTGGTGGGCCGTGGGGCGATGGACGGGCACCACCCGCGCCGTGCCGACGCCTACCTGGCGCTGCTGCTCCCGCTGACCGCCGTCTGCACGGCGCTCACCAGCGCGGGATTCGTCCTGCTGTTCGTCGCGTACACGCAGATCTGGTTCTTCAGCCGCAGCCGGCTGCGCGGGGCGCTGTGGTGCACCGGCCTGACCGTGGTGGTGATCGCGGCGGCTACCGTCGCGGCCCGCGGCTGGCGCGACGAGCTGGTCGGCTTCGCCGCCCAGATGCTGGCGAGCCTGGTGTTCAGCATCGTGCTTGGCCTGTGGATCACGATGACCGCGGAGCAGAGCGAGGAGCGGGCCGAGCTGCTGCGCCGCCTCGAGGCGGCCCAGGCCGAGCTGGCGGCGACCCACCACGCGGCGGGTGTGGTGGCCGAGCGGCAGCGGCTGGCCCAGGAGATCCACGACACGCTCGCCCAGGGGTTCACCTCCGTGGTGATGCTCGCCCAGACCACGCAGGCGGAGCTGGACCGCGGTCGGCCGGAGGCGGCGCGGACGCGGGTGACCCAGATCGAGCAGGTCGCACGGGACAACCTCGCCGAGGCGCGCAGCCTGGTCGCGGCCTTCGGACCGGCCGGGCTGCAGGACGCCTCGCTCGGCGAGGCCCTGCTGCGGCTCGCGGAGCGGTTCTCGGCGGAGGCCGACGTGCACGTACAGCTGTCAGGCGACCACACCGCCGGTGACGACCTGCCGCGGGAGGCGCAGGTGGTGCTGCTGCGCTCGGCGCAGGAGGCTCTGGCGAACATCCGCAGGCACGCTGCCGCGCGCAGCGTGACGCTCCGGCTGGTGCGGGCCGACGACGTGGTGCGGCTCGAGGTGGAGGACGACGGCCGGGGACTGCCGCCGGGCACCACCGAGGGCAACGGGTTGCGGGGCATGCGCGAACGCGCGCACGACGGCGGCGGGTCGCTGCAGGTGGAGCCGGGACCGGCGGGAGGGACGCGGGTGGCAGTGACGGTGCCGACCGGGACGACCGGCGCGCAGGCGGACGGTGGGCGGGACGCGGGTCGCAGCGGGTCCGCGGGAGCGGCTGCCGGGGGTGCTCGATGATCCGCGTGCTCATCGCCGACGACCACCCGGTGGTGCGCTCGGGGCTGGCCGGCATGCTGGCCGTCGAGCCCGACCTGGAGGTGGTCGGCGAGGCGGCCGACGGTGAGGAGGCCGTCGCGCTCGCCACCGGACTTCGGCCGGACCTGGTGCTGATGGACCTGCGGATGCCGCGGATGGACGGTGCCGAGGCGACCGCCCGCATCGCGCGGGAGGTGCCCGGCGTGCACGTGCTGGTGCTGACCACCTACGAGACGGACACCGACATCCTGCGGGCCGTCGAGGCCGGCGCGACCGGGTACCTGCTGAAGGACACCCCGCGCGACCAGCTCGTCGCCGGTCTGCGCGCCGCCGCCCGCGGCGAGTCGGCGCTCTCCCCCTCCGTCGCCCGCCGGCTGGTGCAGCAGCTGCGCGGCGGCGACGAGCGGCTGACGGCCCGTGAGCAGGAGGTGCTGGCGCTGGTGGCCCGGGGGCTGTCGAACGTGGCCATCGGACGCGAGCTGTACATCACCGAGGCGACCGTGAAGACGCACCTGCTGCGCGCCTTCGCCAAGCTCGGTGTCGACGACCGGACGCGTGCCGTCACGGTGGCGATCGAGCGCGGCATCCTGCCGGGTGCCTGACCTGCGTCCGCCCCGACGGCGGGCGCCACGTAGGGTGACGGGCATGCTGGAGGCCCGCTGAGCACCGAGAGCGGGCGCGACCTGCGGGCCCTGCCCAAGGCGCACCTGCACCTGCACTTCACCGGGTCGATGCGCTCGGCCACCCTGACGGACATGGCGGCCCGCCGCGGCATCGTCCTGCCCGACCTGCTGCAGGAGGGCGAGCGCGTCCACGTGCCGGCCGACGAGCGCGGCTGGTTCCGGTTCCAGCGGCTCTACGACGCGGCGCGCGCGTGCGTGCGCTCCGAGGCAGACATGCGGCGGATCGTCGACGAGGCGGCCGCGGACGATGCCGCTGAGGGCTCGGGACGCCTCGAGATCCAGGTGGACCCCACGTCGTACGCGCCGTTCGTCGGCGGGGTGACCCCCGCCCTGGAGATCGTGCTCGACGAGGCCCGGGCGGCCTCCGTCCGGCACGGCGTCGAGGTGGCCGTGGTGGTCGCCGCGTCGCGGCTGCGCCACCCGCTCGACGCCCGCACCCTGGCCCGGCTGGCCGCCCGGCACGCCGGTGAGGGGCCGGGCGAGGTGGTGGGGTTCGGGCTGTCGAACGACGAGCGCCGGGGTGACACCTCGGCGTTCGCGCCCGCGTTCGCCATCGCCCGCCACGCGGGCCTCGCCTCGGTGCCGCACGGCGGTGAGCTGCTGGGGCCGACCCACGTCGACCAGGTGCTGGACCAGCTCGAGCCGGACCGGCTGGGGCACGGCGTGCGGTCCGTCGAGGACCCCGCGGTGCTGGAGCGGGTGCTCGAGTCCGGCGTGGCGCTGGAGGTGTGCCCGGCGTCCAACGTCTCGCTCGGCATCTACGCCACGTCGGCCGACGTGCCGCTGCGGGTCCTGGCGGAGGCCGGCGCGCAGGTGGCGCTCGGCGCGGACGACCCGCTGCTGTTCCGGTCACGGCTGGTGGAGCAGTACCGGACGGCCCGCGAGGTGCACGGGTTCAGCGACGCCGAGCTGGCCCAGCTGGCTCGGGGGTCGATCCTGGCCAGCCGCGCGTCGGCCGCCACGAAGGACCGGCTGCTGGCCGGCGTGGACGACTGGCTTGCGGCGCCGGCGGGCTGACCCGCCCGGCGGTCAGAGCCGGTCAGAGCCGGTCAGAGCGCAGCGCCCACCAGCACCGGCTCCGGCTCCAGCACCACGCCGAAACGCCGTGCCACACCGTCCCGGACGGTGCGCGCCAGCGCCAGCAGGTCCGCAGCCGTCGCGCCGCCACGGTTGGTCAGCGCCAGCACGTGCTTGCCCGAGAGCCTCGCGGGACCGTCACCGAACCCCTTGGCGAAGCCGGCGTGGTCGATCAGCCACGCGGCGCTCGTCTTGACGCCGCCGGGCACGCCGTCCCGCGCGCCGTCGTCGGGAAGCGGGAACCGTGGGGCGTCCGGCGGCAGCTGCGCGGCCTGCTCGGGCGTCAGCAGCGGGTTGGTGAAGAACGACCCGGCGCTCCACGTGTCGTGGTCGCCCCGGTCCAGCACCATGCCCTTGCCGGCACGCAGGCTCAGCACCGCCGCCCGCACCTCTGCGAGGGGTGCCCGCTGACCGAGCTCGACACCGAGCGTTCGCGCCAGCTCGGCGTAGGCGATGGGTGCCGACAGCGAGCCCTGCCGCAGCTGGAGCGTGACGTCGAGCACGACGTAGCGGGGGGTGGGCCACCACGGCGCCCCCGGGTCCTCGTCGGACGGCGCCGCCCGCATGGACCGCTTGAGCAGCGAGCTGCGGTAGGACAGCTGCAGGTCGGACAGGGCGAGCGTGCGGACCCGGCCGCGCGCCCGGTCCCACGTGCGCACGCTGGCGACCGTCTGGGCGACCTCCTGCCCGTAGGCCCCGATGTTCTGCACCGGTGCGGCCCCGACCGAGCCGGGGATGCCGGACAGGGCCTCGATCCCGTACAGCCGGTGCTCACCGGCGAACGCGACGACCTCGTCCCAGGGCTGCCCGGCCGGCAGCTGGTAGGTCACACCGGCGCACGCGGAGTGGTCCGGGACCTCGATGCCGGTGCGGACGTCGCGCACGACGACACCGTCGACCCCCTCGTCGGCCACCAGGAGGTTGGAGCCACCACCGACGACCAGCAGCGGCTCGCCGGCCTCGTCCGCGGTCCGCACGGCGTCGATCAGCTCCGCCTCGGTGGCCGTCTCCACATAACGGGCGGCGGGGCCACCGACGCGCAGGGTGGTCAGGTCCGCCAGCGTCGGCACCGTTGCCGGACCGTCCTGCGCGGGCTCGCTGGCGGAGGTGGTGGTCGGCTCGGCGGTCACCCGGCCAGGCTAAGCCCGGTCGCGCTGGGCCTGGTCGCGCTGGGCCTGGTCGTGCGGGGCGCCGTCGCGCTGGGCCCGGTCGCGATGCAGGGGTGCCGCGGCGCCCATCACGGCCAGGCTCAGCGCGACGGGCACCAGGATCGCCAGCAGCGCGTGCCGGTAGCCGACGTGCTGCGCCAGGAGCCCGAGCAGCGGCGGGCCGCCGAGGAACGCGGAGTACCCGATGGTGGACACGACGCTCACCCGCGCCGGAGCACGCCGCGGGTCGTCGGCGGCCGCGCTCATGCCGACCGGGAAGCCGAGCGCCGCACCCATGCCCCACGCGACGATGCCCACCATCGCCAGCCACAACGGCCCGACCAGGCCGAAGACGGCGAGGCCCACCAGCGCCAGCCCGGCGCACAGCCGCAGCACCGCCACGCGCCCGAACCGGTCCAGCAACGGGGTTCCGAACATCCGCATGGCCGTCATCGCCGTGACGAAGATCCCGAACGCCAGCGCCCCGACCGCGTGGCTGGTGCGGAACCCGTCGACCACCGACAGGCTGGCCCAGTCGTTGGCCGCCCCCTCCGTGAGCGCGGCGGCGAGCACCACCAGCCCGACGAGCAGGGTGCGGGGCTCCGCCCAGGCCGCGAGCGCGCCGCGGGCGCCGCGCGGGGTGCTGACCGCCGGGTCGGCGGCGAGGTCGACGTGCTGCTCGACGACGGCGGTCGCCGCCCGGGACCCGGCCGTCGGACCGGCGACCTCGGCATCCGGCACGGCGTCCGTCGGCGGCTCCGGGTGCAGGAGGTGGTCCGCGTGGCCGGTCGGCAGGAACCGGCGCACCGCCACGGCGACGAGCACCGTGCTCACCACCATCACGGCCGGCAGGTGCGCCACGACCGGCACGTGCGCCTCGGCCGCGACGGCCGCCACCCCGGCAGCGGCCATCGTCCCGAACGAGAAGCCGGCGTGGTACCGCGGCATCACCGTGCGGCCCAGCCGCTGCTCCACCAGGGCGCCCTCGAGGTTCATCGAGGCGTCCCAGACGCCGGCACCCACGCCCACCAGGACCAGCCCAGCGACCACCAGCGGCACCAGCCGCTGCTGCACGCCGACCGACGACAGCAGGAAGCCCAGCGCGTTCACCACCGCGAAGGTCATCACCGTGCGTCGCGCACCGAGCCGCTCGACCACCATGCCGGACAGCGGCAGCGACAGCAGCGAGCCGACGGAGGCGACCAGCAGCAGCAGGCCCATCCGGTCGGGCGAGAACCCCAGGCCGTCACGGATGGCGGGCATGCGCGACGCCCAGCTGGCGAAGTTCACGCCGCTGAGCGTGAACACGGCCGCGACCGCCCACGACGCGGCGCGGACCGAACGGTCGGGTGCAGGGGTGCTCATCGTCAGCTCTCCACGGGGGTCTCGGGCATCCTCACGCATCGGCGCAGCAGTGACCAGGCTGCGGTCAACGTGAGCCGGCGGGCTCGGGTACCGCGGCGGCAGCGGTCGGCAGCCCTGTGACGGACGGCTCCACGGCCGTCAGCAGCTCGACGGTCGGTGCGGGACGCGCGGTCGGCACCGCCGCCGGTCCCGGTGCGCGCAGCCGGGCGACGTGTCGGGAGACCGAGACGCTGGCCACCATGGCGACGACGACGAGCAGCAGCATGTGGCGCGCGCCCATCGTCTCCGCGGCGAGGCCCAGCAGGGGCGGTGCCGCGATCGAGGCGCCCGACGCGAACGTGGAGACGAGCGCGACGCGGGCAGCCGCCCGCCGGGGGTCGTCGGAGGCGGCCGCGATGCCGATCGGCACGGCGAGCGCGGCACCGAAGCCCCAGGCGACCACACCGACGCAGGCCAGCGGCAGGGACGGTGCGAGACCGAACGTCAGCAGCCCGACGAGGGACACGAGCCCCGAGGTCCGCAGCACGGCCACCCGGCCGAACCGGTCGATCAACCGCGTGCCGAGCAGCCGGACCACGGTCATGGCGGCCACGAACAGGCCGAGCACCACACCGCCCATCGACTCCGGCCTGCGGAAGCCGTCCACCACGGCCAGGGACAGCCAGGTGTTCGCTGAGCCCTCGGACAACGATGCCGCCAGCACCACCACCCCGATCAGCACGGTGCGCCGTTCGGTCCACGCCGAGAGCACGCACCGGAGGCGTCCACCGCTCGTCCCTGGCACCGGACGCAGAGCGGCGGCCAGCTCCTCGGCCGCGGGGTCGAGCACGACGCCACGCACGGACGCCAGCCGCCAGACCACCGCCACCGCGGCGACCGCCGTCAGCTGCGCCGTGACGGAGATGCCGAGCCGCGAGGCGAGCGCGCCGGCCGCCGAGCCCGCGACGGCGCCCACCGAGAAGCCGGCGTGGAAGTGCGGGATCACGGTGCGGCCCATCGCCCGTTCGATGCGGGCGGACTCGAGGTTGAACACCATGTTGGCGAGCGACACACCGACGCCGTTGAGGAAGATGCCCACCGCGAGCACGGCCGCCGAGCCGGCGCCGGGGCCGATGCCCATCAGCGCGTAGCCCGCGCCGAGCACCCCGGTGGACAGCACCAGCGACCGTCTGCTGCCGATGCGCTGCACCAGCACGCCGGACGCCATGACGGTCAGCAGGGCGCCGACGGATCCGACCAGCAGCAGCGCACCCAGGGTGGCGGTGGACAGGTGCAGCTGGTCACGGACCGCCGGGATGCGCGCCAGCCAGCCGGACGTCATCAGGCCCATCAGCACGTAGCAGCCGATCAGCAGCAGGCGCGCTCGAGGCACGGGGCCGGTCCGGGATCGGCGGGCGAGCAGCACAGCGAGGACTCCAGGTGACGACGACGAGGGACGGGTCCGGCGCCGCGAGTGGTCGAATCGATTCGATCGGAACGGACGAAGGTTGTCGAATCGATTTGAGGACGGGCGCCATTTTGGCCGGTACGCTGACCGACGTCAACCAGGTGGCCGCCTCGGTGACCGGCGAACCGCGGTGCACCAGCGGCCCCATCTGCCCGGCCGACCGACGCCCCGGCAGGCGACCGACGAGAAGGAGAGCGCCCTGTCCTCCCAGCGGCCCACGCTCGCCGACGTCGCGGCCTCCGCCGGCGTCTCGGTGTCCACCGCCTCGCTGGCGTTCTCCGGTGCCGGACCGATCGCGGCGGCCACCCGGCAGCGGGTGCTCGACGCCGCGCAGGCGCTCGGCTACGCCGGCCCCAACCCGCTCGGCCGGCAGCTGCGCCGCGGACGCTCCGGGATCGTCGGCGTGATCGTCGGCGACGCGCTGCGTCGCGCGTTCCGGGACCCCGTGTCCATCCAGGTGCTCGACGGCATCACCAGCACGCTGGGACCGATGGGGCTGGGCGTCCTGCTGATCGCCGGCCCGCACGACCCGACGGACCCGCCGGTGGACCCGCTGGTGGAGCTCGCGGCGATGGACGTCGCGGTGATGATGTGGGGTGGCACCACGGACGACCCGGTGCTGAGCGCGCTGCGCCGCCGCGGCATCCCGACCGTGCTGGTCGAGGGCAGCCGCCATCCCGACATCTCCGTGATCGGCATCGCGGACCGCGCCGGCATCGCGGACGTCACGCGCCAGCTGGTGGGCCTCGGCCACACGCGCATCGCCACGGTGACCCTGCCGTTCACCAACGACCGCTCCGAGGGGCTGGTCGACGCCGCCCGGCTCGACGCCCTGGAGTGGGAGCTCACCCGCCGGCGGCTCGACGGCGTCTTCGACGCCGGTGTGCAGCCCGTCGCCATCTGGGAGACGCCCGCCTCGCTGGTCGAGCACGGCGCCAGCGCGGCGCGCGCGCTGCTGGCCGGCCCGGACCGGCCGACCGCCGTCGTGTGCCAGTCCGACCTGCTCGCGGCCGGTGTCGTGCTGGGCGCCCGTGAGCTCGGCCTTCAGGTGCCGCAGGACGTCTCCGTCGTCGGGTTCGACGGGCTGGACCTGCCGTGGTTCAAGCCGGACGTGCTGACCTCCGTCGCGCAGCCGCTGGCCGAGAAGGGCCGGGCCGTCGGGCGGGAGGTCGCGAGGCTGCTCGAGGGCGAGTCGCCGCAGTCGCTGGACCTGCCGGTCGAGCTGGTGTGGGGCACCACGGCGGGACCGACACCGACGGTCTGACGTCCGCGGGGCCTCAGCCCAGCCGCACCAGCACCTGCGCCTTGCCGAGCACCCGGGTGCCCAGGGCGCTGACCTGCAGGTCGATGCGCGCCGTCCCAGCCTCGGCGTCGAGCGCACCCACCGTCGCGACCACCTCGACCTCGGCCTCGCCGGGGTCCGGCACCGGGATCGGGCGGGTGAACCGCACCTGGTAGTCGAGCACCGCGCCCGGGTCGCCCAGCCAGTCGACGACGACGCCGACGGCGGACCCCATGGTCCACATGCCGTGCGCGATCACGCCGGGCAGGCCCACCGAGGCGGCGAACCGCTCGTTCCAATGGATCGGGTTGAAGTCACCGCTCGCACCGGCGTACCGCACCAGCCGGGACCGGTCGACGGTCCGCGTGCCGCGGGCGACCTCCTGGCCGACCGCGAGGTCGGCGAGCACCGGCAGCGCCATCAGCCCTCCTCCGGCCGCACCGCGAGCGTGGAGACGACCGTCGCGACGGCCTCGCCGTCCTCGGCCGCGATCTCCGCCCGCGTGGTCACCATCGCCAGCCCGGCGCGCTCGGTGATCGAGTCGACGTGCAGCGTCGTCACCAGGCGGTCGCCCGCGTGGATCGGGCGGTGGTGGGTGAAGCGCTCGTCCGCGTGCACCACGCGGCTGAAGTCGACGCCGGCGGCGGGGTCGCGCACGTACTGCGCCTCGGCCCGCTGGGCGATCACCACGGCGAACGTCGGCGGGGCCACCACGTCCGGGTGGCCGAGCGCCTGCGCGGCTGCCGGGTCGGTGTAGGCGGGGTGGTCGGCGCCCACCGCCTCGGCGAACTCCGCGAGCTTCTCCCGGCCGACCTCGTACACCGGGCCGGCCGGGTACACCCGACCGGCGTACGACGCGTCGACGGGCACGAAGGTCAGCGGGTCTCGCGGTGGACGGTGTGCCGACCGTCGCGCGGGCAGTACTTCTTCAGCTCGAGGCGGTCGGGGTCGTTCCGCCGGTTCTTCTTGGTGATGTAGTTGCGCTCCTTGCACTCGGTGCAGGCGAGCGTGATCTTCGGACGGATGTCCTGGCTCTTGCTGGCCATGGTGCTGCCACCCTCTCGCGTGGTTACCCGACGCACGACGAGCGGCCGGGAAGCTGACAGCGGCGGCGTACCCGCACGCTGGACCCGTCAATGTTACGGCATGGCAGGGCCCTCGGCCGACGCCCTGACTCTCTGCGGTGACGGCGTCCGACGTGGCCCGCTCCGCGGTGCCGAGAGCGCGTCCCACGCCGTCGGGCGCCCGTCGGGAGAAGATGTCGCCGATGCTCCTCGACCTCGTGCTCGCGCTGATCCTCCTCGCCACGCTGCTGGGGGGCTTCGGCCGCGGCCTGCTGGCCACGCTCGGCGGGCTGCTCGGCCTGGTCGCCGGCGGTGCCGCCGCGTACTGGGTGGTGCCCCTGGTCAACGACTGGGCGCCGGCCCGTTGGCGCGCCGCGCTCGTCGTCCTGACCGCCGTCCTGCTGCCGCTGCTCGGGTCGTCGGTCGGCGCGCGCATCGGGCACGCGCTGCGCCGAGGGGTCGACCGGACGCGGCTGGCGGTGGTCGACCGGCTGCTCGGCGCGGTCGCCAGCGTCGTCGTGATGGCGCTGGCGATGGCGTTCGTCGGGTCGGCGATCGCCGCGACCGGCGTCCCGGTGCTGGCGCCCGCGATCGCCTCGTCGTCGGTGCTCGGCACGATCGACCGCCTGACGCCCGCCCCCGTGACCCGCACCATGGCGCAGCTGCGCGGCGCCGTGCTGCACTCCGGCCTGCCGCAGCTCGGCGACCTGCTGGGGCCGCAGCCGTCGCCCACGGTGCCGTCGGTCGACCTGTCCACGGCCCAGCTGGCGCAGGCGTCCAAGGCCGTGGCCCGCATCCAGGGCACCGCCTACGCGTGCGGCATCAGCTCCAGCGGATCGGGGTTCGTGGTGGCCACGGACCGGCTGGTGACCAACGCGCACGTCGTCGCCGGGGTGGACAAGCCCGTGGTGGAGCTGCCCGGGCAGCGCGCGAAGGTGGGGCGCGTGGTCTACCTCGACCCGGTGAACGACCTGGCGGTGATCGCGGTCGACCACCTGGGCGTCGCGCCGCTGCCCATCGTGCCGACGCTGGCTCGCGACGCCGTCGCGGTGGTCCAGGGCTACCCCTACGGCGGCCCGTTGACGTCCGGCGGTGCCCGCGTGCTGGCGGTGAGCACCGCCAAGGTGCCGGACATCCACGGGCAGGGCGACTCCGAGCGGGAGATCTACGCGCTGGCCGCGGTGGTCCGGCCCGGCAACTCCGGCGGACCGCTGCTGACCACCGACGGGAAGGTGGCGGGCATCGTGTTCGCCCGCTCCGACTCCAACCCGGACCTGGCGTACGCGATGACGCCCGCGGAGCTGCTGCCCGTCGTGGCGCGCGCCCCGGGCCTCAGCGCGACGGTTCCCTCGGGCGCCTGCATCACCGGCTGACCGGGACCACTGACCTGGACCACCGGCTGAGCAGGCCGACGCACGACGGTGGGAGGCCGCGATGGGATGGAGTGACCGGCTCGGCACCGTAGGCGTGTGGCACCGCGTCGGCGGCCTCGACACGGACGTCGTCGTGCAGATCGAGGATCTCGGCTACCGGACGCTCTGGCTGGGTGGCAGCCCGGCTGCGGACCTGCAGGCGGCCGAGCGGTTCCTCGACGCCACGGCGTCGCTGACGGTCGCCACCGGGGTGGTGAACATCTGGAGGTCGGGCGCCGAGGAGCTCGCCGACTCCTTCCACCGCATCGAGCGCCGCCACCCCGGCCGTCTGCTGCTCGGCATCGGTTCGGGCCACCGCGAGGCGACGCCCCAGCGGGAGCGACCGCTCGACGCGATGGCGCACTACCTCGACGTGCTCGACGCGCACGGCGTCCCGGCCGACCGCCGGGTGCTGTCCGCCCTCGGTCCGCGGATGCTGGCGCTCGCCGGTGAGCGCAGCGCCGGGACGCACCCGTACCTGACCATCCCGCCGCAGACGGCGCAGGCGCGCGCCGCGCTCGGACCGGCAGCGCTGGTGGCGCCCGAGCAGACCGTGGTCCTCGGGACGGAGGTGGAGGCCGCGCGGCGCGACGCCCGCGACTTCCTGCGGTCCTACCTCGGCATGGTCAACTACGTCAGCACCATGCGGCGGGGCGGGTTCTCGGAGTCCGACGTCGCCGACGGCGGCAGCGACCGCCTGGTGGACGCGATCGTCCGGCACGGTGACGGTGCAGCCCTGGCGACGGCGGTCCGTGAGCACCTCGACGCGGGTGCCGACCACGTGTGCGTCCAGGTGGTGCCGGCCGCCGGCGACGTGCTGCCGGCGTTGCGGGCGATCGCGGAGCGGCTCGGGCTCTGACCCGGAGAGACGACAAGGGCCCGGGTTCCGAGGAACTCCGGGCCTGCCGTGCTGTAGCGGGAGCGGGACTCGAACCCGCGACACCACGATTATGAGCCGTGTGCTCTAACCACCTGAGCTACCCCGCCGCGCCGGTGGTGCGGCCAGCCGCCGAGGCGACTTGACCGGCAACACACCAGAGAGCCCCGAAAGGGAATCGAACCCTTGACCTTCTCCTTACCATGGAGACGCTCTGCCGACTGAGCTATCGGGGCGGCGCGGATCAGAGTACACGGCGGGCCGGGGGCGGCGAAATCGCGGGTGCACCCGGCGAGCACCGCGCCACGCAGCCCGGTCGGCCCCGGTCTGACGTCCACCGCGGCGGCGGGGAGTGCCGGTCCGGCCGCGTCCGACGGGCGAGCTCCAACATGCGGACGGGGCGCCCTCTCCGCGGAGAAGACGCCCCGTCCGTGCGTGGCGGGTGAGGGATTCGAACCCCCGTAGGCGTTGCCAGCTGATTTACAGTCAGCCCCCTTTGGCCACTCGGGTAACCCGCCTCGGCCAACCCGTCCCCGACGCCCACCCTGATCCCGAAGGACCGTCCGGGCGAGCCGACGCGAACGCGCGGATGGAAGGATAGCAACTCGCGAGGGCCACCCGTGCCAGGGGTGGACGACGACGGCGCCCCGGTGGCGCGAGGGAGGCACAGGCATGGCGAGCGAGTCGTCGTTCGACGTGGTGAGCAAGGTCGACCGGCAGGAGGTCGACAACGCGCTCAACCAGGCGGCGAAGGAGATCGCCCAGCGGTACGACTTCAAGGGCGTCGGCGCCTCGATCGCCTGGAGCGGCGAGACCATCGTGCTGGTCGCCAACTCGGCCGACCGGGTCCGGGCGGTGCTCGACGTCTTCGAGACCAAGCTGATCAAGCGCGGCATCTCGCTGAAGTCGCTGGACCTCGGCGACGGCGAGCCGAAGCCGTCCGGCAAGGAGTACCGCCTGGTCACGTCGATCAAGGAGGGCCTGTCCTCGGAGGTCGCCAAGCAGCTGGCCAAGCTGGTGCGCGACGAGGGGCCCAAGGGGGTCAAGACGCAGATCCAGGGCGACGAGCTGCGCGTCTCGGCCAAGAGCCGGGACGACCTGCAGGCGACGATCGCCCTGCTCAAGGGCGCGGACGTGGACGCCGCCCTGCAGTTCGTCAACTACCGCTGAGCCCGCGGGGCTCTCCCGTCAGACGGGCGGCAGGCCGGCTGACGGTCCGGGCGGCTGCCTCGATGCGGCCGCAGTACTCCGCCCACTCCTGCGGCGTGCGCCCGGGGATGTTCGGGTCGTCCGGCTTCATGCCGACACGCCCGTCGAGCGTCTCGCGCAGGATGTCCGCCTGGCCGGCGTGCCGGGACGTGTCGACGATCACGTGCACCGCGATCCGGTGCAGGGTCACCTCCTGGTGGCCGGGCCGCCACCACGGCACCACGCCGGGGACGTCCAGCGGCAGCTCGGCGAGCGTCGCGTCCGCCTGCTGCGCGGAGTACCGGTGCAGCTCGAGGATCTCGTCCCGGGACTCGTCGGCCTGCGCCCACATGTCGTCGTCCGGGTTGCCGCCCTCGCGGTCGTACGGCGCCACCCGCCCCGGCGGCCGGCCGAACACGGTGGTGAAGTAGCCCAGCTGGATCCAGGCGACGTGCTTGACGAGCCCGAGCAGGTTGGTGCCGGTCGGTGTCAGCGGGCGCCGGACCGCGTACTCGTCGAGCCCGTCGAGCTTGCCGACCAGGCTGGTGCGCTGCTCGTCCAGGTAGTGCCGCAGGGCGTCCTTGGGGTCCATGGGCGGCAGTCTGCCGGTCGGGTCCGACACCCGCGCCCCGGCCGCCTCCCAGCCCGGCCCTGGCGCCGCGCGCGCCGGCTCAGTACCGGGTGATCGGGCCCTGGTTGCCCGCCATCGCCTCGAGCCGGGCGATCCGCTCGGCCATCGGCGGGTGGGTGGCGAACATCTTCGCCACGCCGGCGCCGCGGAACGGGTTGGCGATCATCAGGTGCGAGACGTCCACGAGCTTCTGCTCCTGCGGCAGCGGACGGGCGTTGGTGCCGACCTCGAGCTTGCGCAGGGCCGATGCGAGCGCCAGCGGGTCGCCGGTGAGCGACGAGCCGTCCTCGTCCGCGTCGTACTCGCGGGTCCGGCTGATCGCCAGCTGGATCATCGTGGCGGCGAGCGGCGCCAGCACCACCATCACCAGGCCCGCGATCGGGTTGCCGCCGCGGTCCCGGTCGGATCCGCCGCCGAAGAACAGCGCGAACTGCGCCAGCGACGTGATGACGCCGGCCACGGCGGCGGCGACCGAGGACGTGAGGATGTCGCGGTTGTAGACGTGCATCAGCTCGTGGCCCAGCACGCCGCGCAGCTCGCGCTCGTCGAGCATCCCGAGGATGCCCTCCGTGCAGCAGACGGCCGCGTGCGCCGGGTCGCGCCCGGTCGCGAAGGCGTTCGGCGACGAGGTGGGCGAGACGTACAGCCGCGGCATCGGCTGCCGGGCCTTGGTCGACAGCTCCCGCACGATCCGGTACATGCCCGGCTGCTCGAGCTCGCTGACCGGGCGCGCCCGCATCGCACGGATGGCGATCTTGTCAGAGGCCCAGTAGCTGTACGCGGTGCTCAGCAGGCCGATCGCGGTGAACAGCAGGAGGAAGCGCGGCGTGCCTCGGCCCAGCAGCCAGCCGATGCCGAGCAGCAGCGCCCACATGCCGCCGAACAGCGCGGTGGTCTTCAGACCGTTGAAATGCCGATGACTCATGGTCGCGTCGAGCTCCTGATCCGTGCACGGCGCCGGGCGGCCCCTGCGGGCCGACGCGTACCGGCGTCCTGTGCCTGACAACGCCCGCTCCGCTCGGGGCGTTCCCGGCACGCTCCGAGTGGCCCGGAGCGGGTCAGCCGCGGCGGCCCAACGACACGTCCACCATCTCCTCGCGAGGCACGACCTTGACCCGCTCGCGCCCCTGCACCTCGCCGAGCGCCCGCTCGTACGCGTCCAGCAGCTGCCACCCGGACCACTCGATCGCATCGACACCGCGCTCGTCGAGCAGCTTGGTGACGGCCTGCGGGTCCCGCTCCGTCGCCGGCGGCAGCAGCCCCGCCTCGGCGTCCTCGCGCAGGTGCGCGATGGTCTCCGTCGCGTCCGACTTGGTGTGCCCGATCAGGCCGACGGGCCCGCGCTTGATCCAGCCGGTGGTGTACAGGCCCGGCAGCGCGTCGCCGCCGTCGTCCACCACCCGACCCTCGCGGTTGGGGATGACCCCGCCGACCTCGTCGAACGGCAGCTCCGGCAGCGGCGAGCCGAAGTAGCCGACGGCCCGGTAGACGGCCTGCACGGGCCAGTCGGTGGTGCGGCCGGTGCCGGTGACGTTGCCGTCGCCGTTCAGCGCCGTGCGCTCGGTGCGGAGCCCGACGACGTGGCCGCCCTCCCCCAGCACCTCGACCGGCCGCTGCAGGAAGTGCAGGTGGATGCGGCGGCTCGCCGTCAGGTCCTCCGGCTCCCTGAGGGTCCAGTCGGTGAGGGTCTTGACCACCTGCTTCGTCTGGTTCGACGAGTGGATCGCCGCCATCGACCCCTCGTCGAAGTCGAAGTCCTCGGGGTAGACGATCACGTCGACGTCCGGCACGTGACCCAGCTCCCGCAGCTCCAGCGGCGAGAACTTGACCTGAGCCGGACCGCGGCGGGCGAACACGTGCACGTCCGTCACGGGGCTGGCCAGCAGGCCCTCGTAGACGTTGGGCGGCACCTCCGTCGGCAGCAGGTCCTCCGGGTGCTTGGCGAGGATCCGAGCCACGTCGAGCGCGACGTTGCCGGCACCGATCACTGCGACCTCGCGGGCCTCGAGCGGCCAGGTGCGCGGCACGTCCGGGTGGCCGTCGTACCAGGAGACGAAGTCGGCGGCACCGTACGAGCCGACCAGGTCGACGCCGGGGACGCGCAGGCCGGCGTCCCGGATGGCGCCGGTGGCGAAGATGACGGCGTCGTAGTGCTGCCGCAGGTCGTCGAGCGTCAGGTCGGTGCCGTAGTCGACGTCCGCGAGCAGCCGGATGTCCCCGCGCTCCAGCACCTTGTGCAGGGCGACGATGATCTGCTTGATGCGGGGGTGGTCCGGGGCGACGCCGTAGCGCACCAGCCCGAACGGGGCCGGCAGCCGCTCGATCAGGTCGATGCTGACGTCCAGGCCCGAGCGGGCGAGGATGTCGGACGCGTAGATACCGGCGGGCCCGGCGCCGACGACGGCGACGCGCAAGGGCGTGGTGGTCACGGGACGAAGGGACCTTCCGCGAGGGGGTTCGCTAGCTGCCGGCCAGTCTAGGCGGGACCCCCTCGGCGCCCGCCAGCACGTCTCGCATGCGGACGGACGCACGGTGCCCGCGTGGGTGGCACGACCTACAGTCAGCCGGTGGCCGACGAGCGGACGATCCCTGCCCCGACCGACGGGGCCGCCCCCGCAGCCCGGCCCGGCCGGGGCGGCCTGGCTGCCGGCATCGGTGCCTACCTGCTGTGGGGCGGCCTGCCGCTCTACTTCCCGCTGCTGCAGCCGTCCGGCGCGGTGGAGATCATCGCCCACCGAGTGGTGTGGTCACTCCTCTTCTGCCTGCTGCTGCTGGTCGCCACCCGCAGCTGGCGCCCGTTCGCCGAGCTGCTGCGCCGACCGCGCACGCTGGCCACCCTCGGGGTCGCCGCGGTGCTGCTGGCGATCAACTGGCTGGTGTTCGTCTACGGCATCCTCACCGACCAGGTGGTGGACGACGCGCTCGGCTACTTCATCAACCCGCTGGTGACCGTCGGCCTCGCCGTGCTGGTGCTGCGGGAGCGGCTGCGCCGGGTGCAGTGGGCGGCGCTGGCGTTCGGCGCGGCCGCGGTCGTGGTGATCACCGTCGGCTACGGACGGGTGCCGTGGATCGCCCTGTCCCTGACGGCGAGCTTCGCGCTGTACGGGCTGATCAAGAAGCAGGTGGGCCGGTCGGTCGGCGCCCTGCCGGGCCTGGCAGCCGAGACGCTGGTGCTCACCCCGGTCGCCGCCGGCTACCTGGTGTGGCTGCAGGTGGCCGGCACCGGCTCGTTCACCGGCCACGGCGGCTGGCACGCCGCGGCGCTCGCCTCCGCCGGCGTGGTGACGGCCGTCCCGCTGCTGCTGTTCAACAGCGCCGCCCGCCGGCTGCCGCTGTCCGTGATCGGGCTGCTGCAGTACCTGACGCCCGTGCTGCAGTTCCTCACCGGCGTGCTGCTGCTGCACGAGCACATGCCGCCCGCGCGGTGGTGGGGTTTCGGGCTCGTGTGGGTGGCCCTGGTGATGCTGGCGGCGGACGGTCTGCGGCACCGGCGGACGCAGGTGCTCGAGGCTCGTGCGGCCGTGGACGCGAGCGGGGACTGCGAGGCGGTCGCGGAGCGCTGAGCCCCCTGCGGGCAGGGCGACCACGAGGGCCGCCGGCAGGGGCTCAGCCGACGACGTCGACGACGACGACCGTGACGTTGTCCCGGGCGCCGACCGCCAGCGCCGCCGCGACCAGGGCGTCCGCCGCCCGCTGCGCCTCGGGGTGCGCCCGCAGCTCCGCCTGGATCCGGGCGTCCGGCAGCGCCTCGGACAGCCCGTCGCTGCACACGACGATGCGCTCCGTGGGGCTGACGGCGAGCGCGAACACGTCCGGCTCGACGTCCGGAGAGCCACCGCCGAGGACGCGCGTCACCACGTGCCGCTCGGGGTGCCGGGACACGTCCTGCGGGTCGAGGAACCCGGTCGCCACCAGCTCCGCCACGCGCGAGTGGTCGGTGGTCAGCTGCTCGAGGACGCCGCCCACCATCCGGTAGGTGCGGGAGTCGCCGACGTTGAGCACCAGCCAGCACGGCAACCCGTCGCGCTCGCTCAGCACCACACCGGACACCGTCGTCCCGGGGCGCCGCTCACCACCGACCGGCAGGGCACGCACCCGCTCGTGCGCCGTGCGCACCGCCGCGCGCACGTCGTCCTCGTCGGGGGTGCCGCCCGTCAGGCTGCCCAGCGACTCGACGGCCGTCGCGCTGGCCACCTCGCCCGCCTCGTGCCCACCCATGCCGTCGGCTACCAGGTACACGCCGTCACCGGCGCGGTACGAGTCCTCGTTGTCCAGGCGACCGCCACGGTGGCTCGCGGCGCCCACCCGCACCGTCGGACCGCCCTGCCGGGGCGCCGGGTCAGCTGCGCTCATGCGGTCTTCTCCGACGACGACCAGGTGGACGTCGGTCAGCATAGCGAGGGCCGGGCGGAGCGCTGACCACCCGATGACCGGACCGTGACGGTGCCCGCCGGGGCCGCTCCTCCACCCCCGGTACCCGCCGCAGCGGCGCCCGGACCGGCGCAGGAGGGGTCAGGCCGCGCGGTCCACCAGCGCGTCGGCGAACTGCACCAGGGACTCCTTGACGGGGCCGTCCGGCAGAGGTGCGAGCTCGGCCACGGCGGCACGCGCCACGGCGACGGCGCGCTGCCGCGTCTCCTCCACGACCGGGTGCCGGCCGAGGGTCGCCACGGCGGCGGCCAGCCGGTCGTCGTCCGACAGGTCGGAGTCCAGCAGGGCCACGGCCGCACGGTCCTCGTCGGTGGCGTCGGGACCCGCCGCCCGCGCGCGCAGCAGCAGCACCGGCATGGTCGGCACGCCCTCCCGCAGGTCGGTACCGGGGGTCTTGCCGCTGAGCGACCCGTCGGAGGTCAGGTCCAGCACGTCGTCGGCCAGCTGGAACGCCAGGCCGATCAGCTCGCCGAACCGGCCCACGGTCGCGACCACCTCCGGCGAGCAGCCGGACAGCATCGCGCCGAACTGCGCCGAGGTCGCGATCAGCGACGCCGTCTTGTCGGCGAGCACCTGCAGGTAGTGCTCGACCGGGTCCTCACCCGTCGCCGGCCCGACCGTCTCGTGCATCTGCCCCATGCAGAGCCGGACGAACGTGTCCGCCTGCAGGGTCAGCGCCGGCTGCCCGAGGTGCGCGACCACCTGCGACGCCCGGGCGAACAGCAGGTCACCCGTGAGGATCGCGATCGAGTTGCCCCACACCTCGTGGGCGGCGGGGGCGCCGCGGCGCAGCGGAGCGTCGTCCATCACGTCGTCGTGGTACAGCGACGCCAGGTGGGTCAGCTCGACCACCACGGCGCCGTCGATCACCTGCGAGCGGTCGGGGTCGCCGAGCTCCGCCGTCAGCAGCGTGAGCAGGGGACGCAGCCGTTTGCCGCCGGCGGAGACCAGGTGCGTGCTGGTGGCGCCGACCAGGAGGTCGGTGGTCGCCACCGCCTCACGCAGGCGCGCCTCGACCGTGCCGAGCCGCTCCGTGAGTCGTGCGGAGAGCTCGGGGTCGGCGAGGGCGAAGGCCGTCGTCGTCGTCACGGGATGAACCTATCTTCCGGACCCGGTGGCGGCGCAGCGGCGGACAGCCGTCACTGCAGGAACCGCGCCACCGCGTCGACCAGGTCGAGCACCGGGGTGGGGAACACGCCGAGCAGCACGGTGCCGACGGCGCAGACCGCGATCGCGACCGCCGCGAAGCCCTCGGACCGGACGACGACCGTCGCGGTGGCCCGCTCGGTGAGCGTCGGGGCGACCGCGACCGCCGTGGCGGTTCCGCCGCCGGCGACGTCCGCCAGCTCGTCGGACGCGTCCGCGGGCACGGCGTCCCCGCCCGCGACGGCGCCGTCCTCGACCGCCGCCTCGGCCGTCTCCTCGTGCGCCGCCGTGAAGAACATCAGCACGATGATCCGGACGTAGAAGAACGCGGCCGCCGCCGAGGCGAGCACGCCGATCAGCGCCAGGGGCCAGGCACCGCCGGCCACCGCCGCGGAGAACACCGCGAACTTCCCCATGAACCCCGCCGTCAGCGGGATGCCCGCGAAGGACAGCAGGAACAGCGTGAAGGTCAGCGCCAGCACCGGGTGCGACCGGCCCAGGCCGGCCCACTGGGACAGCGCCGTCGCCTCGCCCGTGATCGAGTCGCCGCTGCGCTCCCGCACCAGCGAGACGATCGCGAACGCGCCGATGGTCGCCAGGCCGTACGCGACCAGGTAGAACAGCACGCCCGTGATGCCGCGCTGGTGCAGGGCGACCACGCCGGTGAGCACGAAGCCCGCGTGCGCGATCGAGGAGTAGGCGAGCAGCCGCTTCACGTCGTTCTGCACCAGGCCGGCGACCGTGCCGACCACCATGGTGGCGATCGCGACGATCCACAGCAGGGCGCCGAGGTCCCACGCCATCCCGGGCAGCATCGCGTAGACGATCCGCAGAATCGCGCCGAACGCCGCGACCTTGGTGCACGCGGCCATGAAGCCCGTGATGGGCGTCGGGGCGCCCTGGTAGACGTCCGGGGTCCACATGTGGAACGGCACCGCACCGACCTTGAACAGCAGGCCCGCGAACAGCAGCACGGTACCGACCAGCAGCAGCCCCTCGGTCCCGCCCGGGGTGCCCGTCGCCGCGGTGATGTCGGCGTACCGGATCGAGCCGCTGTAGCCGTACAGCAGCACGATGCCGAACAGCAGGAGCGCCGACGCGAAGGCGCCGAGCAGGAAGTACTTCATCGACGCCTCCTGCGAGAGGAGACGGCGGCGGCGCGCCATGCCGGACAGCAGGTAGAGCGGCAGCGACAGCACCTCGAGCGCGACGAACAGCGTCAGCAGGTCACCGGCGGCCGGGAACACCATCATCCCGCCGAGGGCGAAGAGCGTCAGCGGGTAGACCTCGGTCTGCGACAGCCCCGCGCGGCGGGCCTGCTCCTCGTACTCCGAGCCGGGGACGGCCGCGGCGAGCGGCGCGAACGAGTCCTCGCCGGTCTGGGTGCGGTCGGCGACCACCAGCACGGACAGCAGGCCGAGCAGCGCCAGGGTGGCCCACAGCACCAGGGTCGGGCCGTCCACCAGCAGCGAACCGCCGAGCACGACGGTGCCGCCGGAGCGGTGCACCCCGCCCCACAGGGCGACGACGGCGACCAGCGCACCGGCCGTGGCGGCGATCGCGAGAGCGACCTGGGTGGTGCGGCGGAGGCGGTCGGGCACGAAGGCCTCGACCAGCACACCGACCACGGCGGCCCCCAGCACGACGACCACCGGGGCGAGCGCCGTCCAGGCAACGCTCGGCGCGGTGAAGGCAGCGGCGATCACTTGGCGGTCCCTTCGGATGCGACGGCCGGCAGGTCGGCGACGCCGACGTTCTGCACGGTGGTCTGCGCGGCTGGGCGGACCAGGTTCAGCGCGGGCCCGGGCACGAAGCCGAGCACCAGCATGACGGCGACAAGCGGGCCGATCGCCCACCGCTCCACGCTGCTGACGTCCTTCATGGTGTCCAGACCGGGCCGCACGGGACCGGTGAACATCCGCTGGTAGGTCCACAGGATGTAGAGCGCGGCGAGCACCACGCCGATGCTGGCGACGACCGCGGCGGCGGGCACCGCCGGGAAGCTGCCGACCAGCACCAGGAACTCGCTGACGAACGGCGACAGGCCGGGCAGCGCGAGCGCCGAGAGGCCGACCACCAGGAACAGGCCCGCGAGCACCGGGGTGACCCGCTGCAGCCCGCCGAAGTCGTCGATCCGCTGCGACCCGCGGCGCGAGATCAGGAACCCGGCGAGCAGGAACAGGGCGCCGGTGCTGAACCCGTGGTTGACCATGTAGAACGACGACCCCGCGACGGACGTCGACGTGAAGGCGAAGATGCCGAGCACGATGAAGCCGAAGTGCGACACCGACGTGTACGCCACCAGCCGGAGCAGGTCACGCTGGCCGATCGCCAGCAGGGCGCCGTACAGGATGGACACCACCGCCAGGACGATCACCACCGGGGCGGCCCAGCGCGAGGCGTTCGGGAAGAGCGGCAGGCACAGCGTCAGCATCCCGAAGGTGCCGACCTTGTCCAGCACGCCGACCAGCAGCGTCGAGGTGCCGGCGGGTGCCTGCTCGGCGGCGTCGGGCAGCCAGGTGTGCACCGGGAACATCGGCGCCTTGATGGCGAACGCGACGAAGAACGCGACGAACAGCAGCCGCTCGGTGGTGGGGTCCAGGTGCAGGCCGACGAGGTTCTGCGTGAGGAAGCCCTGCGGCCCGCCGGGGCCCTTGAGGTACAGCGCGATGACGCCGACCAGCATGACCAGCCCACCGGCGAGTGAGTACAGCAGGAACTTCACCGCGGCGTAGCGCCGTCGGGGCCCGCCGTAGCTGCCGATCATGAAGTAGACCGGGATCAGCATCGCCTCGAACAGGATGTAGAAGAGGAACACGTCGCGCGCGGCGAACACCGCGACGACGAACGCCTCGAGCGCGAGCACCAGCGCGAGGTAGCGACGCAGGCTGTTCGACGCGGACGTCGTGCTGCCCTGCTCGTGCCAGGCGGCGAGCACCACCAGCGGCACGAGCAGCACCGACATGCCGATCAGCGCGAGCGCGACGCCGTTGACGCCGACCGCGTAGGAGACGCCGAACGCCGGGATCCAGCTGTGCACCTCGGTCAGCTGGTACTCGCCGGCACGGTGGGTGTCGAAGGCGAGGAACGCCAGGCCGGTCAGCACCAGCTCGGCGATCGCGAAGGCGAGCGCCACCGGCCGGACGACGTTGCGTGGCGCGGCGGGCAGCACCCACAGCACGACGGCGCCGACCAGGGGCAGCAGCACCAGGACGGTGAGCCAGGGGAAGGAAGACATCGGTCGCTGCTCTCCCGTCAGCTCTGCAGGGCCAGGACGACGACCACCAGGGCGACCAGGCCCAGGAGCATCGTCGAGGCGTAGGAGCGGACGTAGCCGGTCTGTGGACGGCGGGCGAGGTCGCCGGAGGCGACCGTCCCCTTGGCGAGGCCGGACACGGCGCCGTCCACCAGGGCCCGGTCCCCGTACACGAGGGAGCGGGTGAGCACCTGGCCGGGGACCACCAGCACGCCGTCGTTGACGACGTCCTGGTACAGGTCCTTGCGGGCGGCCCGCGTGAGGGTGGTGCCGAGCGGCGGCGTGGTGGGCACCGCGGCGACCGCGTACCGGCGCCAGGCGATGACGACGCCGATCACGACGACCAGCAGGCTCAGCGCGATCAGCACCGGCGCGGGGATCACCGGCTCGGCGTGGTCGGTGGCGCCGACCGACGGCTCCAGCCAGTGCGTGAACCGCGAGCCGGTGGCCAAGATGCCGCCGAGGGCAACCGAGCCGACCGCCAGGATGATCATCGGCACCGTCATCAGGGCCGGGGCCTCGTGCGGGTGCTGGTGGCTGCCGTCGGCCTTGTCGGTCCACCGCTTGGTGCCCTCGAAGGTCATGAAGAACAGCCGCGCGATGTAGAAGGCCGTGATCGCCGCGCCGAGCAGCGCCACCGTGCCGAACAGCCAGGCGCGCCACGGCTGCCCGTCGGTCGGGACGAACGCCGCCTCGATGATCGGGTCCTTGGAGAAGAAGCCGGAGAACGGGAACATCCCGACGATCGCCAGCGCACCGGCCATGAACGTCAGCCAGGTGATCTTCATCGAGCGCGCGAGACCGCCGAAGAACCGCATGTCCGTCTGGTCGTCCATCGCGTGCATCACGGAACCGGCACCGAGGAACATGCCGGCCTTGAAGAAGCCGTGCGTCACCAGGTGCAGGATCGCGAACGCGTAGCCGACGGGGCCGAGTCCGGCCGCCAGGATCATGTAGCCGATCTGGGACATCGTCGAGGCCGCCAGCGCCTTCTTGATGTCGTCCTTCGCGCAGCCGACGATCGCGCCGAACAGCAGGCTGATCGCGCCGACGATGGTCACGACGAGCCGGGCGGTGGGCGCGGCGTCGAAGATCGCGTTGGACCGGACCACCAGGTAGACGCCGGCCGTGACCATCGTCGCGGCGTGGATCAGCGCGGACACCGGCGTCGGGCCGGCCATCGCGTCGCCCAGCCAGGACTGCAGCGGGAACTGCGCCGACTTGCCGCACGCGGCGAGCAGCAGCATCAGGCCGACGCCCGTCCACAGCGCGGTGTCCTTCGACCCGGACGCCGCCGCGGCGTGCACCGTGGTGAAGTCCAGCGCGCCGACCTTGGCGAAGATCATGCCCATGCCGATGATCAGGCCCAGGTCGCCGATGCGGTTGGCGACGAACGCCTTCTTGCCGGCCACCGCGTAGTCGAGGCGGTAGTTCCAGAAGCTGATCAGCAGGTACGACGCCAGACCGACGCCCTCCCAGCCGACGAACAGCAGCAGGTACGAGTCCGCCAGCACCAGCAGCAGCATCGCCGCGACGAAGAGGTTGAGGTAGGCGAAGAACCGGCGGCGGTCGACGTCGTGCTCCATGTAGGCCACGGAGTAGACGTGGATAAGCGTGCCGACGAACGTCACCAGCAGCACGAACGTCAGCGACAGCGGGTCGACGCGCAGGCCGGCGTTCAGGTGGAACGAGCCGGCGTCGATCCAGGTGCCGAGCTTGACGTCGAGCACGCGCTGGTCGGCGGGACGGCCCAGCACCGTGACGAACGCGACGAGGCCGAGCAGGAAGGCGGCGCCGGAGGCGAGCACGCCCACCCAGTGGCCCCAGCGGTCGGCCCGCCGCCCCAGCAGGAGCAGCACCGCGGCGGACGCCAGGGGAAGGCCCACCAGCAGCGATGCGTAGGAGACGGAGCCGCCGTCCACCGGGGAGGCGGAGGCGACCAGTTCGGTCAACAGATGCACGTGCCGGCCCTCAGCTCTTCAGCAGGTTGACGTCGTCGACCGACGCGGAGCGCCGGGTGCGGAAGATCGCGACGATGATGGCGAGCCCGACGACAACCTCGGCGGCGGCGACCACCATGACGAAGAAGGCCAGCACCTGGCCCGTCAGGTTGCCGTGCAGCCGGGCGAACGTCACCAGCGCGAGGTTGCTCGCGTTGAGCATCAGCTCGACGCCCATGAACACGATGATCGAGTTGCGTCGCAGCAGCACCGTCAGGGCGCCGATGGAGAACAGGATCGCCGCGAGGACGAGGTAGTGGGTCAGGCTCACGGCTTGGGCTCCGTCCGCTGGTCCTGCACGGTCGCGTCGCCGGCGTCCTGCGGTCCGCTCGGGGCGTGCACCCCGGGCACGGGTGCGCCGACGACGGCCGCCTCGTGGTCCGCCGCCTCGGGCGGCGTGGTACCGCCGACCGGGCCGATCTGGGTCGCCGAGGTGAACGCGCCGCCACCGGACGCCCAGCCGCCCGCGAGCACCCGGTCGATGCGCGCGGCGTACTCGGCGGCGTCGGCCTCCTGGCCACGCACGCGCAGCACGCGCGGGACGGAGATGTCGAGCGGCTGCCCGTCGGCGCCGAGCGCCGGCACGTCCATCGCGTTGTGCCGGGCGTACACGCCGGGGGCGGGCAGCGGCGTCAGCGTGTGACCGTTGCGGACGCGGGCGTCGGCCCGCTCCTTCTGCGTCACGCGGGCCGTCAGGCGGCGGCGGTGCGTCAGCACCAGGGCGCCCAGCGCCGCGGTGACCAGCAGGGCGCCGACCACCTCGAAGGCGAAGACGTACTGGCCGAAGACGATCCGCGCGAGCTCGACGGGGTTCGAGTCGGCGTTCGCCGAGGTCAGACCCTTCGCAGGTCCGTAGGTCGCGCGACCCACGACGCCGGCCAGCACCACCACCAGGCCGATCCCGCCGAGCAGCGCGGTGACCCGCTGCCCGCGCAGCGTCTCCACCAGCGAGTCGGAGGTGTCGACGCCGACCAGCATCAGCACGAAGAGGAACAGCATCATCACGGCGCCGGTGTAGACGACAACCTGGACGACCCCGAGGAACACCGCGTCCTGCGCGACGTAGAGGAACGCCAGGCTGATCATCACCACGACGACCGACAGGGCCGCGTGCACCGCCTTGCGGGCGAACAGCAGGCCGAGAGCGGCGATCACCATGATCGGGCCGAGGGTCCAGAACAGGATCGCCTCACCCGTCGTCGTGACCCCGGCGGCCGTCAGCGAGGCGGGGACGAGGGCAACCAGCGCGCTCATCGGGTGCCCTGCCGGGTCGCCGCCGCCGTGAGGTCCGCCTGCGCCTGCGCCGTCGCGCCGCGGGGTGCCGGCGGCACACCCTTGGCGACGTTGGCCGGCAGCGACGGGTCGTCGGGCCGGTGCTCGGTCACCCACGCCTCCTGCTGCTCGGTCGGACCGGTGACGGCGCCGTTGTAGTAGTCGGTGTCCGTGGTGCCCTCCACCATCGGGTGGGGGGAGGAGAGCATCCCGTTGCGCAGCGGCGCGAGCAGGTCCTCCTTCTCCCAGATGAGCCCGGCGCGGGTCGGTCCCGCGAGCTCGAAGTCGTTGGTCATGGTCAGCGCCCGCGTCGGGCAGGCCTCGATGCAGAGGCCGCACAGGATGCAGCGCAGGTAGTTGATCTGGTAGACGCGGCCGTACCGCTCGCCCGGCGAGTACTGCTCGTCGGGGGTGTTGTCCGCGGCCTCGACGTAGATCGCGTCCGCCGGGCACGCCCACGCGCACAGCTCGCAGCCGATGCACTTCTCCAGGCCGTCCGCGTAGCGGTTGAGCTGGTGACGGCCGTGGAACCGCGGCTTCGGCGGGATCTTCTCCGACGGGTACTGCTCCGTCACCGTGGGCCGGAACAGGTTGGCCAGCGTGACACCGAACCCGGCGACCGGCGCGAGCGCGGCCTGCAGGCCCGTCGACCCCGGCATCCGAGATGTGTAGCCCTGGGCCGGGGCGCCGACCTCGCGGCCCGCGGCGGGCTTGGTCGCCGGCGTGCCGGCGGGTCGACGGGCCGGGGTGGCCGACGGGCGGGCGACCGGCGTCGTGCCGGTCGCGCTCGTCCCGCTCTGCTTCTTCGGCGTCGGCTTCTTCGGCGTCGGCCTGGTGGGCTCAGCCACGTGGCACCTCCTGCGTCACCTGGGGGGCGGTCGCGTCCGTCGCCGTCTGCACGGCCATCCGGCGCTGGGCGCGCGGCGAGGGCGGCAGCACCTGACCGGGCAGCGGCGGGACGGGGTAGCCGTCGGCGTACGGGTCGAACTCCTTGACCGGTGCGGCGCGCTGCTCGGGCTTCTTCTCCGGGATGAGGAACGACACGATCAGCCCGACGACCACCAGCCCGGCGAGCACGTACAGCAGCGTGCTCAGCTGCAGGTGGGTGAACTGGCGCACGCCCTGGACGACGGCCACGCACACCACCCACACCAGGGCGGACGGGATCAGCACCTTCCAGCCGAGCTTCATGAACTGGTCGTACCGGAACCGCAGCAGCGTGCCGCGCACCCAGACGAAGAAGAACATCAGCAGCCAGACCTTGGCGAGGAACCACAGCAGCGGCCACCAGCCGGTGTTGAGCACCCCGTGGTCGATCGCCGTCAGCGGCCACGGTGCGCGCCAGCCGCCGAGGAACAGCGTGGTGGCGACGGCCGAGACGTTGAGCATGTTGATGTACTCGGCGAGGAAGAACCAGGCGAACTTCATCGAGGAGTACTCGGTGGTGTAACCGCCCACCAGCTCGCCCTCGGCCTCGGGGAGGTCGAACGGCAGGCGGTTGGTCTCGCCGACCATCGAGATCACGTAGATGACGAACGCCGGCAGCAGCGGCAGGAACCACCACACGCGGATCTGCGAGTCGACGATCTGCGACGTGGACATCGAGCCGGCGAGCACGAACACGCTGACCAGCGACAGGCCCATGGCGAGCTCGTAGCTGATCACCTGGGCGGTGGAGCGGACCGAGCCGAGCAGCGGGTAGGTCGAGTTGGACGACCAGCCGCCGAGCACGATGCCGTACACGCCGACGGAGGCGCACGCGAGGATGTAGAGCGTCGCCACCGGGAAGTCCGTCAGCTGCAGCGGCGTGCTGTGGCCGAACATGCTGACCTGGGGACCCATCGGGATCACCGCGTAGGTGAGCAGCGAGCAGAACACCGCGATCATCGGCGCGACCAGGTAGACGATCTTGTCGGCCGCCGAGACGTCGATGTCCTCCTTGACCAGGAGCTTCATCGCGTCCGCGAGCGACTGCAGCAGACCGAACGGGCCGTGCACGTTGGGGCCGGGGCGCACCTGCATGCGGCCGACCACGCGGCGCTCGAACCAGATGGCGAACAGCACCGACAGCAGCATGAACACGAGGATCGCGACGGCCTTGATCGCCCAGATCCACCACGTGTCGTGACTGAAGTCGGCACCGGTCGGCGCACCGCCGACGGCCGCTGCCACGCTGAGCGCGTTCACGCCGTGACCCCTTCACCCGTCGCGTCGGCGGTGACCCCGTCGACGATGTCCGGCGCGGCGGCGCTCAGGCGCACCACCGCTCCGGCGTCCGCCCCCAGCGCGTCCCGCACCGCGCTGCCGACCGAGTTGGTCGGCAGCCAGACCACCCGGTCCGGCATGTCGGTGACCAGGACCGGCAGCGTGATGCTCCCGGCCTGCGTGGCGACGGTCAACGACCCGCCGTCCGCCACGCCGGTCGCGGCGGCCGTGGCGGCGGACACGCGGGCGGCCGGCCGCTTGGCGGTGCCGGCCAGGAACGGCTCACCCGTCTGCAGCCGGCCGGCGTCGACCAGCTGGTGCCAGGTGGCCAGCACGGCCGACCCGTCGGGCACGGCCGGAGGCTGCGCGGCGTCGACGGCGGGGGCCGGGACCCGGGCGCCGTCCCAGCCGCCGAGCTGGTCCAGCTCGGCGTGCACGGCGGCGACGGTCTGCAGCCCGAGCGGCTCGCCGAGCGCGTCGGCCAGCAGGTCGAGCACGCGGTGGTCCGCCATCTGGTGGCTGGCCAGCGCCTGCGGGAACGGCCGCGGACGGCCCTCCCACGTGACGAACGTGCCGGCCTTCTCCACCGGCGGGGCGACCGGCAGGACCACGTCCGCCAGCGCCGTCACCTCGGAGGCGCGCACCTCGAGCGACACGACGAACGGGACCGCCTCCAGCGCCCGGCGCGCCTGCGCCGGGTCGGGCAGGTCCGCGAGCTCGAGACCGCCGACGACGAGGCCGCCGAGCAGCCCGGCCTCGGCCGCAGCGAGGATCTCCGTCAGCGACCGGCCGCGCTCGGCGGGCAGGCCGTCGACGCCCCAGACGGCGGCGAGGTCGACGCGGGCCGCCGAGTCGTCCACCGGACGTCCGCCGGGCAGCAGACCCGGCAGCGTGCCGGCCTCGACCGCACCGCGCTCACCGGCACGGCGCGGCACCCACGCGAGCTTGGCGCCGGTCCGCTCGGCCAGCCGCAGGGCGGCGGAAAGGGCGCCGGGTGCACCGGCGAGCCGCTCACCGACCAGCACCACGGCTCCCGGGGCGGTCAGCGCGGCGGCCGCGTCGGACAGCAGGGAGTCGGACGAGCCGGCGACCAGACCGTCCAGCACCTCGGCCTCGGTGCCGGGCGCAGCCGGCAGCAGCGTGCCGGACAGCCGCTCGAGACCGCGGGTCGCGAAGGGCGCCACCGACAGCACGCGCTGCTTGCGGGCCCGGACCGCCTGGCGGAGGCGGACGAACAGGATGCCGCCCTCCTCCTCGGCCTCCAGCCCGGCCAGCAGCACCGCGGGGGCGACGGCCAGGTCGGAGAACGTCACCTCGAGCGTGCGACCGGCGACCGCGTGGGCGAGGAACTGCTCCTCCTCCGCCGAGTGCGGGCGGGCGCGGTGGTCCACGTCGTTGGTGCCCAGCACGGTCCGTGCGAACTTCGAGTAGGCGTACGCGTCCTCGAGCGTGACGCGCCCACCGGGGAGCACGGCGACACCGTGGGCGGTGCCGGCGGCACGCTGCGCCGCGGCCAGCCCATCGGCGGCGACGTCGAGCGCCTCCTGCCAGCTGACCGGCTCCAGCTCGCCGTCGCGGCGCACCAGCGGGGTGGTCAGCCGGTCGGCGGCCACCTGCCAGGTGAACGCGAAACGGTCCTTGTCGGTGATGAACTCCTGGTTCACCGCCGGGTCGTCCCCGGCCTGCCGGCGCAGCACCACGCCGCGGCGGTGGTCGATGCGGATCGCCGACCCGTTGGAGTCGTGCTCGGCGATGCTCGGCGTGGACACCAGGTCGAACGGGCGGGAGCGGAACCGGTACGCCGCCGAGGTCAGGGCGCCGACCGGGCAGATCTGCACCGTGTTGCCGGAGAAGTACGACGAGAACGGCTTGCCGCTGACGTCCAGGGTGGCCGGTCCGGCCGGAGCCTCGCCGGCGAAGTCGAGCACGTGCGTGTCGAACGTGCCGATCTGCTGCACGGCACCGCGCATCTGCAGGTCGATGAACGGGTCGCCCGCGACCTCCTCGGAGAACCGCGTGCAGCGCTGGCACAGGATGCAGCGCTCGCGGTCGAGCAGGATCTGCGTCGAGACGTTGATCGGCTTGGGGTACGTCCGCTTGACGTCGATGAACCGGCTGGTCGCGCGGCCGTTGCTCATCGCCTGGTTCTGCAGGGGGCACTCGCCGCCCTTGTCGCAGACCGGGCAGTCCAGCGGGTGGTTGATCAGCAGGAACTCCATCACGCCGTGCTGGGCCTTGTCGGCCTCGGCGGAGGTGTGCTGCGTCTTGACCTGCATGCCCGGTGTCGCCTCGAGCGCGCACGACGGCTGCGGCTTCGGCATCTTGGACAGGTTGCCGTCACGGCCGGGTGCCCAGACCTCGACCAGGCACTGCCGGCAGGCGCCGACGGGCGCGAGCAGCGGGTGGTCGCAGAACCGCGGGATCGCGATGCCCAGCTCCTCGGCGGCGCGGATCACCAGGGTGCCCTTGGGCACGGTGGTCTGGATGCCGTCGATGCTGAACGTCACGGTCGCCGCGGGGACGGCCGGCACGGCGGCCGGTGCCTGCGGCACCAGCGGCGTCGCCGCATCCGTACGGGATGAGGTCACGGTCATCAGTGCACTCCCGCCAGCTGCGCCTTGCGGGGACGCGGCGTGTACGCGAACAGGGAGCTGCGCTCCGGGGGGAACAGGACGTCGGCCGGGGTGTGCATACCGGCCTCGAACTCCTCGCGGAAGTACTTCACGGCGCTGGTGATCGGGCTGGTCGCACCGTCACCGAGCGCGCAGAAGGCGCGGCCGAGGATGTTGTCGCACTGGTCGAGCAGCAGCTCGATGTCGCCCTCGGCACCCTGGCCGGCCTCGAGGCGCTGGAGCACCTGGAGCAGCCAGTAGGTGCCCTCGCGGCACGGCGTGCACTTGCCGCAGGACTCGTGCTTGTAGAACGCGGTCCACCGCGTGACGGCGCGCACCACCGAGGTGGTCTCGTCGAAGATCTGCAGCGCGCGGGTGCCGAGCATCGAGCCCGCCTTGCCGACCGACTCGTAGTCGAGCGGCACGTCGAGGTGCTCGGCGGTGAAGATCGGCGTCGACGAACCGCCCGGCGTCCAGAACTTGAGCTGGTGACCCTCGCGGACGCCACCGGCCAGGTCGAGCAGCTCGCGCAGGGTGATGCCGAGCGGCGCCTCGTACTGGCCGGGCCGCTGCACGTGCCCGGACAGGCTGAACAGACCGTGACCGGTGCTCCGCTCGGTGCCCATCGCGGTGAACCACGAGGCACCGCCGCGCAGGATGCCCGGCACCGACGCGATCGTCTCGACGTTGTTCACCACCGTCGGGCGGGCGTACAGACCGGCGACCGCCGGGAACGGCGGCTTCAGCCGCGGCTGACCGCGCAGGCCCTCGAGCGAGTCGAGCAGGGCCGTCTCCTCGCCGCAGATGTAGGCGCCGGCACCGGAGTGGACCGTCACCTCGAGGTCGAAGCCGGACCCCATGACGTTCTTGCCGAGGTAGCCCTTGGCGTAGGCCTCGGCGACCGCCTGGTGCAGCCGGCGCGCGACGTGCAGCACCTCGCCGCGCACGTAGACGAACGCGTGGTGGCAGCCGATCGCGTACGACGTGATGGCGATGCCCTCGATCAGCTCCTGCGGGCTGGCCAGCATCAGCGGGATGTCCTTGCAGGTGCCCGGCTCGGACTCGTCGGCGTTGACGACGAGGTAGCGCGGACCGCCGTCGGGCGCCGGCAGGAAGCTCCACTTCATGCCGGTGGGGAAGCCGGCGCCGCCGCGGCCGCGCAGGCCCGAGTCCTTCACCGCGGCGATCACCGCGGACGGCTCCATCGCCAGCGCGGCACGCAGGCCCTTGTAGCCGCCGTTCTTCTCGTAGGTGGCCATGGTCCAGGACTTGTCGGCGTCCCAGTGGGCGCTGAGCACGGGGGTCAGGGTGGTCATCAGGACTCCTTCGCCTCGGACGGGCGGCGTGCGCCCTTCTCGTCGCCGAACGGCGCCGCGGCCCAGCCGTGCTCGTGGGCGACCTCGAGGCCGACCAGGGTGGCGGGTCCCGCGCCGACGCCTTCGTCCGCACGCCCGTCCGGGAAACCGGCGAGCACGCGGCTCATCTCGCGGAACGGCACCACGGTGTCGGCACCACGGGTCGGGTGCACGGGGCGGCCGGCCTGGATCGTGTCGACCAGCTCGACGGCGGAGGCCGGGGTCTGGTTGTCGAAGAACTCCCAGTTGACCATCACCACGGGGGCGTAGTCGCAGGCCGCGTTGCACTCGATGCGCTCGAGCGTGATCGCACCGTCGTCCGTCGTCTCGTCGTGCCCGACGCCGAGGTGCTCCTCGAGCTCCTCCCAGATCGCGTCGCCGCCCATCACGGCGCACAGCGTGTTGGTGCAGACGCCGACGGTGTAGTCGCCGTTGGGGTGCCGCTTGTACTGCGTGTAGAAGGTCGCGACGGCCGACACCTCGGCGGTGCTGATCCCGAGCTGCTGCGCGCAGAACGCGATGCCGCGGGGGCTGACGTACCCGTCCTCGGCCTGCACCAGGTGCAGCATCGGCAGCAGCGCCGAGCGCTGCTGCGGGTAGCGGGCCATGATCTGCGCCGACTCGGCGGCGAGCCGGGCGCGGGTCTCCTCGTCGTACCCGGCGCGGTGCGCCTGGCCGTGGACGCGGCCTGTGACCTGGCCCGTCACCTGGCCCGGCACGGGGCCGGTCGTGTCTGCGGACATCAGCGGTCCACCCCTCCCAGCACGGGGTCGAGCGAGGCGACGGAGACGACGACGTCGGCCAGGTTGCCGCCCTCGCACATCACCGAGACCGCCTGCAGGTTGTTGAACGACGGGTCCCGGAAGTGGGCCCGGTACGGCCGCGTGCCGCCGTCGGAGACGACGTGGCAGCCCAGCTCGCCGCGGGGGTGCTCCACCGACACGAAGGCCTGCCCGGCGGGGACCCGGAAGCCCTCGGTGACCAGCTTGAAGTGGTGGATCAGGGCCTCCATCGAGGTGCCCATGATCTCCTTGATGTGGTCCAGCGAGTTGCCCATGCCGTCGGTGCCGATGGCGAGCTGCGCGGGCCACGCGATCTTCTTGTCGGCGACCATCACCGGTGCCTGGCCCAGCTTCTGCAGCCGCTCGAGCGTCTGCTCGACGATGTGGATCGACTGCCAGCACTCCTCGAACCGGACGATCATCCGGTCCCAGGCGTCGGCGCCCGTGCCGGTCGGCACGTCGAAGTCGTACGTCTCGTACCCGCTGTACGGGGCCGCCTTGCGCACGTCGTACGGCAGGCCGGCGGACCGCAGCACGGGGCCGGTCAGCGCGAGCGCCGTGCAGCCGGCGAGGTTGAGGTAGCCGACGCCGACTAGCCGCGCCTTGAGGATCGGGTTGGCCAGCATCAGCTTCTGCAGCTGACCGAGGTAGTGCCGCACGCCGACCAGCGCCTCGCGGATGGTGTCGATCGACCCGGGCGGGACGTCCTGCACCACACCGCCCGGACGGATGTACGCGTGGTTCATCCGCAGGCCCGTGATCAGCTCGAAGATCTGCAGGATCTCCTCGCGGGCCTGGAAGCCCAGCGTCATGATCGTCGTGGCGCCGAGCTCGTTGCCGCCGGTGCCGAGACAGACCAGGTGGGACGCGATCCGGTTCAGCTCCATCATCATCACGCGGATGACGGAGGCCTTCTCCGGCACGTCGTCCGTGATGCCGAGCAGCTTCTCGGTGGCCAGGCAGAACGCGGCCTCCTGGAACAGGGGCGCGAGGTAGTCCATCCGGGTGCAGAAGGTCACGCCCTGGGTCCAGGTGCGGAACTCCATGTTCTTCTCGATGCCCGTGTGCAGGTAGCCGATGCCCGCACGGGCCTCGGTGACCGTCTCGCCCTCGATCTCGAGCATCAGCCGGAGCACGCCGTGGGTCGACGGGTGCTGGGGGCCCATGTTGACGACGATGCGCTCCTCGCCGAGGCGAGCAGCCTCCTCGGCGATGTCCGACCAGTCGCCGCCGGACGCCTCGAAGGTGGGGATGCCGGCGGTCTGGTCGTCGACGATGTGGCCGGTGGCGTGCGGGACGCCCGGCCGGTGCGGTGCCTGGGTGCTCACGTGTACGACCTCCGCTGGTCCGGGGGCGGGGTTGTCGCGCCCTTGTACTCGACCGGGATGCCACCGAGCGGGTAGTCCTTGCGCTGCGGGTGGCCCGGCCAGTCGTCCGGCATCTCGATGCGTGCGAGCGCCGGGTGGCCGTCGAAGACGATGCCGAAGAAGTCGAACGTCTCGCGCTCGTGCCAGTCGTTGGCCGGGTACACGTCGACGGTCGACGGGATGTGCGGGTCGGCGTCCGGGGCCGCGACCTCGAAGCGGAGGCGGCGGCCGTGGGTCACCGACACCACGTGGTACACGGCGTGCAGCTCGCGGCCCTCGTCGTGCGGGTAGTGCACGCCGCTGACGCCGAGGCTGATCTCGAACCGCAGGTCGGGGTCGTCGCGCAGCGCCTGGGCCACCTCGTGCACGTGCTCGCGGGCGACGTTCAGCGTCAGCTCGCCGCGGTCGACGACAACGCTCTCGACGGCGTTCGCGAAGCCGGTGCCGGACTCGTCGAGCACCTCGGTCAGCACGTCGACCACCTCGTCGAACCAGCCGCCGTACGGCCGCTCGCTCGGGCCGGGGAGCGCCACCGTGGCGACCAGGCCGCCGTAGCCGGAGGTGTCGCCCGAGCCGTGCACGCCGAACATGCCGTGCCGCACGTCGACGACCTCGAGGGTCGGTGTGCCGGCGGGGACGGCGACCGTGGTGGCCGGGATGTTGGCAGCACCGACCTCGGCGGCCGCGGCGGAGGTCGACTGCGCGGCGGCAGCCGCCGGGGTGGTGGCCTCCCCCGGCTTCGCAGCGTTCGCGGCGTCGGCCTTCTCACCCGTCGGCGCGGGGCTCGCGGGCTCGTCGCGCGTCGCGTCCTTCGGCGTCTCGACGGGTGCGCGGGTGTCCGGCGGGGTCGTGCCGACCTCGGACCGACCGGTGGCGTCCTTCTTCTTCGGGGGCGTCATCGCAGCAGGCCCGTCATGTGGGAGGTGGGCGTGGCCTCCAGCGCGGCGCGCTCGGCGGCGGCGGCCGCCTGCTTGCGGTCCACGCCGAGCGGGGAGTTCTGGATCTGCTCGTGCAGCGCCAGGATCGAGTGGATCAGCATCTCCGGGCGAGGCGGGCAGCCGGGCAGGTAGATGTCCACGGGCACGATGTGGTCGACACCCTGCACGATCGCGTAGTTGTTGAACATGCCGCCCGACGAGGCGCACACGCCCATCGACAGCACCCACTTCGGCTCGGGCATCTGGTCGTAGACCTGCCGCACCACCGGGGCCATCTTCTGGCTGACCCGGCCGGCGACGATCATCAGGTCCGACTGCCGCGGCGAGGCCCGGAACACCTCCATGCCGAACCGGGAGATGTCGAACCGCGGACCGCCGGTCGCCATCATCTCGATCGCGCAGCAGGCCAGGCCGAACGTCACCGGCCACAGCGACGCCTTGCGGAAGTACCCGACGAGCGTCTCGACGGACGTCAGCAGGAACCCCTGGGGTGCGCCCTCCTCCAGACCCATCTCAGGCCTCCGTTCTCGTTGAGCTCGTCGTCGTCCGCATGCCTCGCGTACCCGCCGGGGCGGCCGTCAGTCCCACTCGAACCCGCCCCGCCGCCACTCGTAGACGAACGGCACCGTGATCAGGGCGAGGAAGCCGAGCATCGCGATCAGCCCGAACATCGCGAGCTCGGTGAACGTCACGGCCCAGGGGTAGAGGAACACCACCTCGATGTCGAAGATGATGAACGTCATCGCGACCAGGTAGTACTTCACCGGGAACCGGCCGCCGCCGACCGCGTGCGGGGTGGGCTGGATGCCGCACTCGTAGGCCTCGAGCTTCGCGCGGTTGTACCGCTTGGGGCCCAGGATCGCGGAGGCTCCGACGCCGCCGAGCGCCATGACGGCGGCGATCGCCATCATCCACAGCAGCGGGACGTAGGGGTTGTTCATCGGTGAGCCCTCCTCGACCGGGGCCGTGCGAGATGCCGTGCGGGATGTGCGGAAAGACGGTGGTTCATGCTGCCGGGGCCATCCTCGCCAGCCCGGCGATGACGCGGTCCACCACGTCGCCGCCGTGCGGCTCGTAGCAGTCCGAGAGCAGCTTGAGCGTGAAGCGCATGACGAGCGGCCGGGGCAGACCGTAACGCGTGCAGACGCGCATGACCTCGGGGTGCTCGATCAGCCGGACGAACGTACGCCCCAGCGTGTAGTACCCGCCGAGGTCGTCCTTCATGCGGGACTGGTACGAGGCGAGCGCGCGCTCGCGCCCCGCGGCCGAGCCCCGGGCGAGCCCCTGCGCGATCGCGTCGGCCGCCACGCGACCCGCCTGCAGGCCGTAGGCGATGCCCTCGCCGTTGAACGGGCTGACCATGCCGGCGGCGTCGCCGGCCAGCAGCACGCCGTTGCCGTACAGCGGACCGCGGTTGAAGCCCATCGGCAGGGCAGCGCCGCGCACGGGACCGAGCTGGTTGTCGGGGGTGAGCTCCCACTCGGGCGGGGTGTTGGCCATCCAGGTGGCGAACAGCGCCTTGTAGTCCACCTTGGTGGCGGCGTTGGTGGAGCTGACCGAGCCGAGCCCGACGTTCACGGTCCCGTCGCCGAGGGCGAAGATCCAGCCGTAGCCCGGCATGAGGTTGCTGCGACCGGGCTCGCCGTCCCACAGCTCGAGGTGGGACTCCATCCACGGGTCGTCGTGGCGGGGGGAGCGGAAGTAGGTGCGGACGGCCACCCCCATGGGGCGGTCCGGCCGGGTGGTGCGACCGAGCGCGGTGGCCAGGCGGGACGAGACGCCGTCGGCGGCGACGACGACCGGCGCGCGGTACGTGGTCTCGCTCCCGTCCGCGGTACGGGCGGTGACGCCGACGACGCGGCCGGTCCGCTCGTCGTGCAGCGGGCCGGTGACCCGCGTGCCCTCGAGGACCTTGGCACCGGCGGCGCGGGCGTGGTCCACCAGCAGCGCGTCGAGGCTGGTGCGCGCCTTGGCGAGGCCGTAGGACGGGTAGCTGGACAGCTCCGGCCACGCCAGCTCGATGGTGTGGCCCCCGCCGTGCACGCGCAGGCCGCGGTTGCGGATCCAGCCGTCCTGCTCGCGCAGCGGCACGCCCATGCGCACCAGCTCGGCGACGGCGCGGGGCGTCAGGCCGTCGCCGCAGACCTTGTCGCGGGGGAAGGTCGCCTTGTCGACGAGCAGCACGTCGAGCCCGGCCGAGGCCGCCCAGAAGGCCGTCGAGGAACCCGCTGGACCGGCGCCGACGACGACGACGTCTGCGTCATCGTGTGCTGCGTCCACCACGAAGTCCCCATCTTGTGACGATGTTCACGTGCGACCCCCGGCGAGTGTAACCAGCGCCTCTGGGCATGTCTGCGAAGGCTTGGCTTACTTGAGGGTCCGGAGCGGGACGGTGGTCCCGGATACCCGTCTCTACCTGCGGTGACGCGGTCCGGAGGCGGTCGGTGTCGAGGCTCCGTCCGCGGCAGGAACGGTCACGATGCGTCCTCCGGCCGGGTCGCCCGATGCAGCGCCACGATGCCCCCCGAGAGGTTGCGGTACGCCACCTTCGACCAGCCGGCACGCTTGATCTGCCGGCCGAGGGTCGCCTGGTCCGGCCACGCCTGGATCGTGTCGGCCAGGTACGTGTAGGCGTCGGACTCCTTGGCGACGGCCGCCGCGACCCTGGGCAGCGCCCGGACCAGGTACTGCGTGTAGACCGTCCGGAACACCGGGTTGGTCGGGCGGCTGAACTCGCAGACCACCAGCCGGCCGCCCGGCCGGGTGACGCGCAGCAGCTCCGCGAGCGCGGTGTCGACGTCCGGGACGTTGCGCAGCCCGAACGACATCGTCACCGCGTCGAACGAGCCGTCGGCGAACGGCAGGGCCAGGGCGTCACCGTTGACGAACGCGAGGTCGGGACGGCGGCGGCGGCCCTCGGTCAGCATGCCGAGCGACAGGTCGCACGCCACCACGCGCACCCCGCGGTCGGCGAGCGGCTCCGCGGAGGTGCCGGTGCCGGCGGCCAGGTCGAGCACCGTGTCGCCCCGCTGCGCCCCGACCGCGTCGAGCGTCGCGCGCCGCCACAGCCGGTCCTGACCCATCGACAGCACGTCGTTGGTCAGGTCGTAGCGGTGCGCGACGGCGTCGAACATCGCCGCGACGTCGTGGGTCTGCTTGTCCAGGCTGGCACGAGGCATGGGGACATCGTCGCAGGTCCGGCTGACGGGACCGGCGGCGCGAGGCGTGGTGGTCGTGGCCCGACCTCGGCGTCGGGGCCTCGGGCCCCCGTGCGCGGGTGCGGTGCGCCAGCACCTACGCTGACGGGCGATGAGCATCACGTCCTCGGCGCCGTCCGCGCCGTCCCTCCCGCTGGTGGTGCGGACCGTCCCGCTCGACGACCTGGCGCAGCCGCCCGGGTCCGGGCTCGGGGCGCCGTCCGCCGCCGGCGACCTCGCCGATCGGGCGGCCGACCTGCTGGGGCTGCTGCCCGCGGAGGCACCGCTCGCCTGGGTGCGGCGCGGCGACGGGCTGGTGGCGTGGGGCGAGGCGATGCGCCTGGAGGTGCACGGGCCCGACCGGTTCGCCGCCGCCGAGCGCGCCTGGCACCAGGTGCTGGCGCACGCCGTGGTGCGGGACGAGGTGCGGCTGCCGGGGACCGGTCCGGTCGCGTTCGGCTCGTTCGCCTTCGACGACGACTCCCCCGCCGGCGGCGTGGTGGTGGTGCCGCAGGTGGTGGTGGGTCGACGGGACGGGCGGGCCTGGCTGACCACGCTGACGACCGGCGGGCACCTCGGCGCGGCACCGCGGTTGGCCGACGTCGCGGCGGAGGGTGCCGGTGCGGCACCTCGGTCCCCCGGGGCGGTGACGTATGCCGAGGGTGCGGTGCCGGCGCAGGAGTGGCCGGATGTCGTCAGCGCCGGCGTCGCCGCGATCCGCGCCGGCGAGGTGGACAAGGTGGTGCTCGCACGGGACGTCGAGGCGACCACCGAGGAGCCCGTGGACGTGCGCTGGCTGCTGCAGCGGCTGGCCCGCCGCTACACCTCCTGCTGGACGTTCAGCGTCGACGGCATGGTGGGGGCGACCCCCGAGCTGCTGGTGCGCTCCGACCAGGGGCTGGTCACCTCCCGCGTGCTGGCCGGCACGATCCGGCGCACCGGGGACGACGCGGCGGACATGGCGCGCGCGGCCATCCTCGCGCACTCCTCGAAGGACCTCGAGGAGCACGAGTACGCCGTCGCCTCGGTGGCCCGGGCACTGGCACCGTTCTGCTCGTCGAGCAACGTGCCCGACGTGCCGTTCGTCCTGTCGCTGCCGAACGTGCTGCACCTCGCGTCCGACGTGACCGGCGTGCTGGCGACACCGGCCGACGGACGTCCGCACCCGTCGTCCTTGGCGCTGGCCGCCGCCCTGCACCCGACCGCCGCGGTGTGCGGCACGCCGACGCAGGCAGCCGGGGCGCTGATCCGGCGCATCGAGGGGATGGACCGGGGCCGGTACGCCGGCCCGGTGGGCTGGTTCGGTGCCGACGGCGACGGCGAGTGGGGCATCGCGCTGCGGTCCGGGCGGGTGGACCCGGACGACCCGCGGCGGGTGCGGCTCTTCGCCGGTTGCGGTGTGGTGGCGGCGTCCGACCCGGCCGCCGAGCTGGCGGAGTCCGAGGCGAAGCTGGTGCCGATGCGCTGGGCGCTCGGCTCGGACTGACCACCGCCAGGGCGGACGAGGATCGGACGACGACGGGCCGGCCCCGGGTGCTGAACCCCGGGGCCGGCCCGTCCGTCGTGCTGGGCGCTCGTCAGCCCTGGTTGGGGCTGCTCCCGCCGTTGCCGCCGCCCTGCTGCTGCTGCAGCCACTGCCACAGCTGCTCGGGGCTGAGGTTGCCGGGCGCGGTCGACCCGTTCGAGCCGTTCGACCCGCTGGACCCGTTGGACCCGGAGCCGTTCTGCGTGGCCGTCTCCTTCTTGGTGGCCAGCGTCACCTTGACCTCCATCGCCTTGCCGCCGCGGACCACCGTCAAGGTCGCCTGCTGACCCGAGGTCATCGCCCGGACGAAGGCGGTGAGCGACTCGGCCCCGCCCGTCGGGTTGTTGTCGATCGCGACGATCACGTCACCGTTCTGGATGCCGGCGTTCGCCGCTGGGGAGCCGGGGGTCACCGAAAGCACCGCGGCGCCGCGGCGCGTGACGCCGTCCGCCGTCGCGGTGCCGTCCTTGAGGCCCACCCCGAGGAAGGCGTGCTTCGCCGATCCGGAGTCGATCAGCTGTGCCGCGATGTTCTTCATCAGGTTCACCGGGATGGCGAAGCCGAGACCGATCGAGCCTGACTGGCTGGACGTGGTGGCGATCGACGAGGTGATGCCGATCACCTGACCCTGCGCGTCGAACAGCGGTCCGCCGGAGTTGCCCGGGTTGATCGCGGCGTCGATCTGGATGGCGTTGGTCACCACCGGCTGGCCGCCGGACTCGGAGGTGGACACCGGACGGTCGACGGCGGACACGATGCCCGTGGTGACGGTGTTGGCGAGGCCGAGCGGGTTGCCGACCGCCATCACAGCCTGGCCGACGGCCACCTTGTCCGAGTCGCCGAACTGGGCGACGGTCAGGTCGTTCGGCGCGTTCTTCAGCTGCACCACGGCCAGGTCGGTGGTCGGGTCGGTGCCGACGACCGTGGCCTCGAACAGCCGACCGTCGTCGAGCGTCACCTGGACGGTGTTGTTCTGGGCTCCGGAGACGACGTGGTCGTTGGTGAGGACGTGCGCCTTGGAGTCGATGATCACGCCCGACCCCTCGGCCTGACCCGAGGCGGTGGTGACGGAGATCGCCACCACGGACGAGTGCACCGCCTGCACCACCGCCGGCCAGTTCGGGTTCTGGGAGCTGGAGCCGGACACCGGCACGGAGCTGGAGCCCGAGTGCCCGATGGTCGCCAGCGAGGCCGGGTGCGATCCGCCGCCCGCCGTGCTGCGCGAACCGCTGCGCGACGCCACGGCGACCGCGCCGATGGCGAGGAGCAGCACCACGACCAGCGTCGCGACCAGGGGCAGCCACCGCCGCCGCGGCGCGCTGCCGCGAGGGGCGTTCGGGTCGACCTCGGCCGCCTCCGCCGTGCCGGTCGGCTGACCGGGACCGGCGTACGGGTCGTAACCGGCGTACGGCTGGCCCTGGGTGCCCTGCGGCGGGTAGGGCTGGCCGGGGTACGCCTGACCGGGGTAGGGCTGGCCGGGGTACGGCTGGCCTCCGTACGGCTGGCCCGGCGCCTGGCCCGGGTACGGCTGGGCGCCGTACGGCTGGGCGTAGGGCCGGCCTGCGACGGGCGGGTACGGCTGCTGGCCGGGCTGACCGGGGCCGCCGTACGGCTGCTGGCCCGGCTGACCGGGGTACCCGCCGTAGCTGCGGATCGGGTAGGTGTGGCCGGCCTGCGGCGGAACCGGCGCCTGCGGCGCCGTGGGCTGCTGCGCCGTCGGTGCCGCGGGCTGCTGCGCCGAGGTGGGCAGCGGCTGCGTGGGGTGCTCGACGGGCAGCGCCTGCGTGTCCGCGGCCTGCGGGTGCTCCGGCTGGGCCGAGGGCTCCTGGCCTGCGTCGGCCGTCCCCTGCGGTCCCTGGTCCGCCGGCGGCTGCTGCGCACCCTCGGGCCGGTCGGTCCCGTCGGGTCCGGGCGAATCAGTGGTGGTCATGGGTCCCCTCCTTGTCACGACCATGAGACGTCCTCGCGCTGGAGAGAGCCTCCACCGAACCTGGGAATCCGCTGCGAGTTCGGCATGTGTCCGGCGACGATCCTGCCGCACGGCACCCACAGCTCAGCTGGAGAGCAGCTCCCGGACGGCCTCGGCGATCTCGGCGGCGATGCGCTCGCCGAGCGCCCGACGGCCGGCGCGGTCCACCCGCACCTCCACGACGCTGAGCCCGGTCCCCGGCGCCGCCAGCGCCGGGAGGAGGCCGTCCAGGTCGCTCACCCGCGTGTGCCGCACCCCGTACCCGGCGCACAGCGCCGCGAGGTCGGCGCCGTGCGGCGTGCCGAACACCCGCTCGAACACCGCCGCATGCGCCGGCGCGCCCGGCTCGAGGGTGCTGAACACCGATCCGCCGTCGTCGTTCGCCACCACCACCTGCAGGTCCAGCGACGGCTCTCCGGGTCCCCTGAGCAGGCCGCCGACGTCGTGCAGGAACGTCAGGTCGCCCACGTACGCGCGCACGCGGCGCGCGGGCAGGGCGAGCGCGGTCCCCGCCGCGGTGGAGATGGTGCCGTCGATGCCCGCGAGGCCGCGGTTGGCCAGCACCAGCGGTGCCGTCTCCCAGCGCGCCACCAGGTCGAGGTCGCGCACGGGGTTGGACGAGCCCGCCACCAGCACGTCCGCCGGAGAGCTCGCGGCCGCGACGGCCCGCGCCACCGCGGGACCGCTCAGCCGGGCCGACGAACGGCCTCGCCGGCCCGCCGTCGCCGCGTCGTCCACCCCGAGCAGGCGGTCCAGCACGGCGAGCGCCGCCTGGTCGGCCGCGCGCCATGCGTCCCACCAGCCCTGGGGTGCACCGGAGCGACGCCAGCGCGCCGGGACCTCGGGCAGCACCGCTGCGGCGTTGCGGGCGGCGTCCGGCCAGGGCGCCCCGCGCGGGGCGATGACGGCCACCTCGACGTCCGGGTCCGCGAGCAGCCGCTGCACCGGCCGCGACAGGGTCGGCCGGCCGAGCACCACCACGCGGCGGACCTCGCCGCCCAGCCGTTCGTCGTCCAGCAGCAGGCGGTACGTGGTCAGCGCGCGCGAGCCGGCACGCGCACCGGACGACGGCTCCGCGAGCAGCGGCCAGCCGGCGGCCTCCGCGAGCTGGCGTGCGGCCGGGCCGGCGCCGTCGCCGGCCACGACGACGGTCGGCACCGGCCCACGGGAGCGCCGGCGCCGGGCGGCTGCGGGGTCGACGACGGCCGGGATCGCGGCGGTCAGCGCCGGGAGCGGGGCACCCGCAGCTGCGGACCACCCTCCGACGGGCTCGACGACGCTGAGCCCCGCGGTGGACGGCGTCGGCCAGCCCTCGTCGTCCGGCGACGGCACCAGGGGCTCGCGGAAGGCCAGGTCGAGGTGCACCGGCCCCGGGGTGCCGGTGCGGGCGCCCGTCGCGGCGGCGACGGCCCTGGCCGTGAGCGCCCGCAGGTCGCGGTCCTCGTCGGGACGTCCGGTCGGCGCCGGGACGTCCGCCGCGAGCCGGACGGCCGAGCCGAACATCCCGGGCTGCTCGGTGGTCTGGTTGGCACCGGTGCCGCGCAGCTCGTGCGGCCGGTCGGCCGTCAGCAGCAGCAGCGGGACGCCGGCGTGGTGAGCCTCGAGGACCGCGGGGTGCAGGTTCGCGACGGCGGTGCCGGACGTGGTGACCACGGCCACCGGCCGCGCCATCGCCGGACGGCCGTCACCGGGTCCCGTCGGCACGTCGCTCCAGGGCGAGGCCTTGGCCATCCCGAGGGCGAGGAACGCGGCATCCCGCTCGTCGACCCGCACGTGCAGGCGCAGCGCCGGGGCGTGCTGCGGCCGCTCGTCGTCCGGCAGCGCGGCCGCGGCGAGCGCGAACGCGAGCGGTGCGCTCCGCGAGCCGGGTGCCAGCACGACGTCGCGCACGCCGAGCGCCGCCAGCGCCTGGACGAGCACGCGGGCGGCGGTGGTCGACGGGTTGGTCGACGGGGTGGTCACGGCCGCCATCATGCCCGAGGAGCCGGGACCGCTCCTGCCACGCGGGCGACCCGCTCCCGCCACCGGGCGTCGAGGTCGGGCGCCGCCGCGGCGGCCGCCAGCAGGTCCGGCTCGGGCAGCGGCCGGCGCACGTCGATCGCCCCGTCGCGCGGCAGCAGCGGTTCCGTGACCAGGTCGTGCGTGAGCAGCGCCGCCGTCGCCAGGCCGCAGGCGTACGGCAGCTCCGGCAGGGCCGCCGCGAGCGCGAGGCCGGCGGCGAGCCCGACGGAGGACTCCAGCGCGGAGGACACCACCACCGGCAGGTCCAGCTGCTCGGCCAGCCGCAGGCACGCCCGCACGCCGCCGAGGGGCTGCACCTTGAGCACCACCACGTCGGCGGCGTGCCGACGGGCGACCTCCAGGGGGTCGGCCGCCCGGCGCACCGACTCGTCGGCCGCCACCGGCACGTGGGTCCGGCGGCGCAGCGCCGCGAGCTCGTCCACCGTGCGCACCGGCTGCTCGGCGTACTGCAGGCCGCCGGCGGCACGGTCCAGCGCGGTCAGCCGCGCGGCCGCGGTGTCCACGTCCCAGGCGGTGTTGGCGTCCACCCGGATGGCACCGTCCGGACCGAGCGCGTCGCGCACCGCCTCGAGCCGCGCCTCGTCGTCGGCGGGCGGCTGCCCCGGCTCGGCGACCTTCACCTTGGCGGTCGTGCAGCCGCCGGACTCCCGCACGATGCGGTGGGCCGTGGCCGCGTCCACCGCCGGGACGGTGACGTTCACCGGGATGCGGTCGCGCAGCGGTGCCGGCCAGCCCTGGTCGGCCGCCTCCCGCGCCGCAAGCCACCAGCGGCGGGACTCGGCGTCGTCGTAGTCCCAGAAGGGGCTGAACTCCCCCCAGCCCGCGTCGCCACGCACCAGCGCGCCGTCCCGGGACGTCAGCCCGCGGAACCGGGTGCGCATGGGGAGGGACCAGACGACGAGGTCTCTGGGGGCGGGCACGTCCGCCACCTTAGGCACCCGATCTCGAGGCGTACGGCCCGGCCTAAGGTGACGGGCGTGACCCCCGCCGTCGCCCTGCAGCCCCTGACGCCCGAGCCCGCCGCCGTCTCGGCGACCTTCGACCCGTCCCGGTGGCGCGCCGTGCCGGGCTTCGAGCAGCTGACCGACATCACGTACCACCGCGGGGTCGCGCGGCAGGCCGACGGCCAGCGCGACCTGCCGGTGGTGCGGGTGGCCTTCCACCGGCCCGAGGTGCGCAACGCCTTCCGCCCGCACACGGTGGACGAGCTGTACGCGGTGCTCGACCACGCGCGCATGACCTCCGACGTCGGCACCGTGCTGCTGACCGGCAACGGGCCGAGCCCCAAGGACGGCGGCTGGGCGTTCTGCTCCGGCGGCGACCAGCGGGTGCGCGGCCGCGACGGGTACCGGTACGCCGACGGCGACACCGCGGCGACCGTGGACCCCGCGCGGGCCGGGCGGCTGCACATCCTCGAGGTGCAGCGCCTGATCCGCACGATGCCCAAGGTGGTGGTCGCCCTGGTCAACGGCTGGGCGGCCGGCGGTGGGCACTCGCTGCACGTGGTGGCCGACCTGACGGTCGCCAGCCGCGAGCACGCCCGCTTCATGCAGACGGATGCGAACGTCGGCTCGTTCGACGCCGGCTACGGCTCGGCTCTGCTGGCGCGGCAGGTCGGGCAGAAGCGCGCCCGGGAGATCTTCTTCCTCGCCCGGGAGTACTCGGCGCAGCAGGCCTACGAGTGGGGTGCGGTCAACGACGTCGTCGCGCACGACGACATCGAGGCGGCGGGCCTGGAGTACGCACGGATCATCGCCACCAAGTCGCCGCAGGCCATCCGGATGCTGAAGTTCGCGTTCAACCTGGCCGACGACGGGCTGGCCGGTCAGCAGGTCTTCGCCGGTGAGGCGACCCGGTTGGCGTACGGCAGCGACGAGGCCGTCGAGGGCCGCGACGCGTTCCTGCAGCACCGTGACCCCGACTGGTCCGCGTTCCCGTACGCGTTCTGAGGGAGGCTTCCACCGGTCGCCGACCCTCGCCGGGCACCGCCCGCGCCGGGAACCGCCCTGCCGGGCGTGCAGCCCGGCGGGGCGGCCCGGACCTCAGCGCCGTGCCGCCGTGCGTGCCGCCAGGTGGTCGGCGAACGTGACGCGGCCGTAGGGCGTACCCGGCACGAGCCCTGCGCCGGAGCGGTAGCCGGCGAACGTCTTCCCGGGCAGCACGAAGGGCAGCACGGGACGACGGCCGCCCACGGCGCCGCGCCACAGCCGCGCCAGCTCCGGCACGGTGCGCTGCTCGGGACCGCCGATGTCCGGGACCCGTCCGGCCGGCCGGTCGGACGCGAGCTCCACGAGCCGGTCCGCGACCTCCTCGGCCGCGATCGGCTGCACGGCGAACGCCGGGGCGACGACGACGGGCAGCGCGCGCTGACCCGTGAACAGGGCCTCCACGAAACCGTGGAACTGGGTGGCCCGCAGGATGGTGAACGGCACCCCGGACTCGCGCACCAGCCGCTCGATCACTACCTTGTCCCGGTAGTAGGCCAGCGGGATGCCGTCGATCCCCACGATCGAGATCAGCACCAGGTGCTGCACGCGCGCATCGGCGGCCGCCCTCAGCAGCGTCCGCGCCGCCTCCACGTCGCCCTTCCCGCGCGGGGCGGTCGCCAGGTGCACCACGGTGTCGACCCCGGCGAGCGCCCGGTCCACCCCGGCACCGGTGACCAGGTCGCCGGTCGTCAGCCCCCGGCCGGTGCGCCGGCTGAGGGCGCGGACGTCGTGCCCGGCGGCGCGCAGCCGGAGGACGGTGGGGGTGCCGAGCGTGCCGGTCGCGCCGGTGACCAGGGTGGTCGTCATGGGTGTGCTCCTCTCGTCACCCCTCACGACCAGGCAGCGCTCCGATCCGTGACAGCTGCCGCTCGGCGTGGGCGAGCTTGTCCGGGTTCAGCACCAGGTCCAGCGCCGACACCCGGCCGTCGCGCGTCTGCACCACCAGCACGGCCCGGAGGCTCGTGCCGTCGGTGAAGGCCGCCGCCGGCACGCCGTTGACCTCGACGAGCGCCCGCTGCAGCCCGCCGGCGAAGCGGTCCACCACGCCGGTGACGTAGCGGGCCACCTTCTCGCGGCCCTCCACGGGACGGCGTCCGGCGCTGACGACGCCACCGCCGTCGGCACGCGCGACGACGTCCTCGCTGAGCAGCGCCTCGAGCGCGGCCAGGTCGCCGCCACGGGACGCGTCGAGGGACGTCTCGACCAGCTCGCGCAGGCGAGCCGGATCCGCCTCGCGCGGCGCCGCACCCGCCCCGGAGACGCGGCGCCGGGCCCGCGCGTGCAGCTGGCGCACGTTGGCCTCCGACGTGCCGATCAGCTCCGCGACCTCGGCCGCGCTGTAGGCGAAGGCCTCCCGGAGCACGTAGGCCGCCCGCTCCGGCGGGGACAGCCGCTCGAGCACCGTGAGCAGGGCGAACGACACGCTGTCCCGCTGCTCGGCCTGGTCGAGCGGTCCGAGGTCCGTGCCGGCCGGTCCGGTCAGCACCGGCTCGGGCAGCCACGGACCCACGTAGACCTCACGACGGGCCCTGGCCGACGTCAGCGCCGTCAGGCAGAGGTTGGTGACGGTCCGGGCGAGGAAGGCCGCGGGAGCCTGCACCGCTGACCGGTCCACCGCCTGCCAGCGCAGCCAGGCGTCCTGCAGCACGTCGTCGGCATCGGCGGCCGAGCCCAGCATCCGGTAGGCGATGCCGAACAGCCGAGCGCGGTGCGCTTCGAACTCCTCGAGCGCGGGATCGGCGGCCACGTGCCTTGACCCGGCTCAGCCCGCGGTGACCGACCCGTTGGTCGGCACCATCTCGATCCACGTGCTCCCGGGGGCTAGCGAGAGGGGCTGACCGTCCGCGCCTGTGAGCTTGAGGACGTCGGGCTTGTCCCCCTTGGTCCATGTGCCGGGGACGGTCTTGCCACCGGTCGCGACGAGCGCCTCGCCCGATCCCGTCAGTACCGTCTCCGGCACGGGGTTGCCCGCCGGGTCCCTGGTGCCCGTGTCCCGCAGCGTGACCCGCAGCACCACCACGTTGGTGGCCGCGAGCCGCGCGCCGGACCGCACGACCGCCGGGGCAGACCCCTCCGAGCGCAGCCACGTGCCGCTGGCCGCGTCCCAGGTCCACGACGGCTGCGAGTAGCCGCTCATCGTGATCCGCACGGCGCCAACCGGGGTCCCGCCGACCACGGCCGAGGCGGCGGACGCCTGCCGTGCGATGACGAACTGCGGTGCGGGCGGCGCCTGGTGCTGCGCATCGGCGTTGGACCACCACGTGGCCGGTGTGCCGTACACGTTGTGCGGTGCCGGTGCGACACCGGGCTTGCGGGCGAAGCCGGGGGCACCCCTGTCCTGCGAGAAGAGCTGCAGCCCGGCGTCGGAGAGCATCTGCACGAAGCCCGGCTGACCGCCGGAGAACGCGATGAGGCCGTGCATCGGCGCGAGGATCGTCGAGTCCATCGGCCGCACGGACCGCACCGGTCCCACCTCGGCCGGCACCTGCGAGTCGAACACCGCCGCGAAGCGGGTGATGCCGCCCTCGACGACCTCCTCCCACACCATGTCGGCCTGGTCGAGGCCGGTCTGCGGGCGCGCCTCGCGGGAGTTCTCGATCTTGACGGCGAGCGCCGGCCGGTTCGCCACCGCGCCGGCGACGCCGGTCAGCGGCCAGCGTGCCGGCACGGTGGCCGTGGGGGCCGCCTGCTTCTGCACGCCGACGCTCGGTCCGACGGTGACGTCCCCCGGCGTGCTCCGGGACGGTCCGGGGCCGCCGTTGGAGCAGGCGGCCAGGGCCGCCAGCACGGCGACGGTCGAGGCGGCGGCGAGCAGCCGGGGCAACGTGCCGGTGCGGCGCTCGAGCGGGCGTGCGGCGTCCCCGCTCCGGACGGGCACGGCGTGGACGGCGTCAGGCACGGCAGCTCCTCGGGACGGGACGGCCGACACTCTACGGTGGACGACCGCCCCGGCGGGTCGGTCCGCGGTCGCGTCGCACCAGGTTCCGCCGACGAGGTGGCCCCTGGTGCGCACCTACAGTGGCGGCATGTCCCGAGCCGTCCGCGTGCTGCCCGCGCGGGCGGACGTCCTGGTGGGAGCGCTGCGGGCGGCGCTCGAGGACGACGGACCGGCGGTCCTGCCCGTCGCCGAGGGGTCCGACGGCGGTGGGTCCGACGGCGACGGGTCCGACGGCGGCAGCTCCGACGACGGTGTGGCCGACGACGTCGTCCTGGTGGTGCGGACCTCCGGCTCCACCGGCGCCCCGCGCGGCGTGCTGCTGTCGGCGACGGCGCTGCGCGCCTCGGCGGACGCGACCGCCGAGCGGCTCGCCGGCCCAGGTCGTTGGCTGCTCGCCCTGCCCGTCGACCACATCGCCGGCCTGCAGGTGCTGGTGCGCTCCGTGCTCGCAGGAACCGGACCGACCGTGCTGCCGCCGGGCCCGTTCCGGGCCGACCGCTTCGCCGCCGCGGTGACCGCCGCCGTGGGGACGTCCCCCGCCGGTCCCTGGTACACGTCGCTGGTCCCCACGCAGCTGGTGCGGCTGCTGGACGACGCCGCCGGCACCGCAGCGCTGCGCCGGTTCGACGCCGTGCTGGTCGGCGGCGCGGCCACGGCCGGCAGCCTGCTGGACCGCGCGCGCGAGGCCGGGGTGCGGGTGGTGACCACCTACGGCATGACGGAGACCTGCGGCGGCTGCGTGTACGACGGCCGTCCGCTGGACGGTGTGGACGTCCGGCTGGACGAGACCGGGCGCGTGTGGCTGGCCGGTCCGGTGCTGGCCGTCGGCTACCGCGGTCGGCCCGACCTGGACGCCGAGACGTTCACGGTGGACGCCGACGGCCGGCGGTGGCTGCGCACCGGCGACCTCGGTCGGCTCGCCGACGGCGTGCTCACGGTGACCGGCCGCGCCGACGACGTGCTGGTCACCGGGGGGGTGAACGTGGCGCCCGGTCCGGTGGAGGACCTCCTGACCGGCCTGCCGGGCATCCGCGAGGCCTGCGTCGTCGGGGTGCCGGACGCCGAGTGGGGGCAGGCGGTCGTCGCCGTGCTGGTCGTCGGGCCGGACGGTCCCCCGCCGCTCGCCGACCTCAGACGGCACGTGGCCGACCGGCTCGGCGCGGCGGCGGCGCCACGGCGGGTCGTCGTCGTCCCCGCCCTGCCGCTGCGCGGGCCGGGGAAGCCCGACCGCCGGGCCGCCGCCGCGCTCGCGTCGACCTCGGCAGGGGCCGAGAACCGCACCGACCCGCGCTGACCAGCCCCGACAGGCCCGCCCGGCAGCCACCCGCGCTGACCCGCCCCGACCGGCGCCGACAGAGGCGCCCCGGGCCGCACCGTAGGCTCGGCGCATGGCCACCTGGACGGAATGGGTCGCCGGCGCGCGCCCACGCACGCTGCCCGCGGCGGTCGCACCGGTGCTCGTCGGCACCGGGGCCGCAGCGCAGAGCCACTCCGTCTCGCTGGTCCGCGCGCTGCTCGCGGCGGGCGTCGCGCTCGCGCTCCAGGTGGGCGTCAACTACGCCAACGACTACTCCGACGGCGTGCGCGGCACCGACGTCGACCGGGTGGGACCGATGCGCCTGACCGCCTCCGGAGCGGCGCGGCCAGGACACGTGAAGCTGGGGGCGTTCGGGGCGTTCGGCGTCGCCGGGGTGCTCGGTCTGGCGCTGGTCGCCCTGAGCGGTCACTGGTGGCTGCTGGCCGTCGGCGTGCTGTGCGTGCTCGCGGCGTGGGGCTACACCGGGGGGCGGCGGCCGTACGGCTACCGGGGCCTCGGCGAGGTCGGCGTGTTCGTCTTCTTCGGCCTGGTGGCCACGCTGGGCACCACGTACACGCAGGCCGACGGGCTGACCTGGCCCTCCTGGCTCGGCGCGGTCGGCGTCGGGCTGCTGGCGTGCGCGCTGCTGATGGTGAACAACCTGCGGGACATCCCCACCGACGCCGTGTCCGGCAAGCGGACGCTGGCCGTGCGGCTGGGCGACCACCGTGCCCGGCGCGCGTACGCCCTGCTGGTGATGCTGCCGGTGCTGCTCGGGGCGGGCTGCGCGTTCGCCTCGGGCTGGGCGCTGATGGTGCTGGCCCTGTTCCCGGCCGCCGTCGCGCTGGCGGTCACCGTGCTGGTCGGCGCGCGCGGACGCGCGCTGGTGCCGGTGCTGGCCGGCACCGGTCTGCTGCAGCTCGGCTACGGCATGCTGCTGGGGCTCGCGCTGGCGCTCTGAGCGCTGCCCGGCTCGGCGCGTCGGTCCCCGTCGGCCGGCCGCTCGTCGGCGTCGTCATCGGGGGCGGTCCGGGGTGCAGCGTCGCCGACCCCGTCGCCGACCACCGCGTCACCGACAACCGTGTCGCCGAGTGCCGCGTCCACCGCGGCGTCCTCCACGTCCGCGTCCTCCCGCGCGTGCGGCGAGAGCATCGGCCGCCCGGCGTGCGCGGCACGCACGGCAGCGCGCTCGGCGAGGTACCGAGCCGCGGCGTCGCGAGGGCCGCCGAGCGCCACGTAGGACAGCCCCCACGCGACGAAGGCCGCGACCAGCAGCGCCGCGAGCGGGTGCAGGCCGGCCCAGGTCAGCAGCAGCCAGCTGAGCACCAGGAGGGCGACGCGCAGGACGGAGTAGACGACGACGGGCACGGATCCAGCGTAGGTGGCGCTACTTGAGCCCGGAGTAGGAGTGCAGGCCGGAGACGAAGAGGTTCACCAGCGTGAAGTTGGCGATCACCACCGCGTACCCGGCGAACACCAGGTACGCCGCCCGCCGACCGTTCCAGCCGCGGGTGGTGCGGGCGTGCAGGTAGGCCGCGTACACCACCCAGGCGACGAAGGTGCCGATCTCCTTGGGGTCCCAGTTCCAGTACCGGCCCCAGGCGTGCTCGGCCCAGATCGCCCCGCCGATCAGGGTGAACGTCCACAGCACGAAGCCGACGGCGTTCAGCCGGAAGGACAGCGCCTCGAGGTTGCGCGGACCCGGCACCTGCTTCAGCCACGCGAACCGCGGGCCGGTGACGCGCCAGCCGGCGACCGGCCGGCGCAGCCCGTCCACCGCACCCCACGAGCCGGTCAGGTGCGAGCGCCCCTCCTCACGGGCTGCCGAGAGCAGCTGCAGGGCGGAGGCGGCGAAGGCGACGGTGAACACACCGGTCGCGGAGATCGCGACGCCGACGTGGATCACCAGCCAGTAGCTCTGCAGCGCCGGCTGCACCGCCTCGGCCTTGACGTAGAACAGCAGCAGGTCGGCGGCGAGCGCCAGCACGGTGATGCCGAGCACGACGACGCCGACGAACGCGATCACGCGGCGACGCTGCACCAGCGTCAGCACCACGGAGGCGACCAGCACGCCGACCAGCGTGAACTCGTACATGTTGGCGGTGGGCCAGCGGCCCGCCGCGACGCCGCGCATCACGATGCCGGCGATCAGCAGGGCCGTGCCGAGGTACGTCGTCGAGCGGGCGATGCCCTCGCTGCGCGCCGACCGTCCGTCGGGGCCGTCGGGGCCGTCGGGAGCGCCGGCGTCGGCCGCAGCCGTCACGCGGTTGTCGTCCGGGCCGCCGGCGGCGACCGTCGCCGGCGGCACCGCGTCCGCGCTCGCACCGCTGACCAGCCCGGCCGCCCCGACGGCCACCGGCGCACCGGCCGTGACCGCGACGCCCGCCGGGACCGCACGAGCGGGGCTCGTCGAGGTACGCCGCTGACCGGCCCGCCGCTGCCCCGCCTCGACGATGCCGGCCAGGTCCACCGTGTAGGCGATCCACGCGATGGTGAAGGCGGTCGTCGCCGCCCACACCAGCAGCGTGCTCAGGTCCCCGGTCGTCATGGCGTGTCCTCTCCGGGCCCCTCGTGACGGCCCAGCGTCGCGGCGAGCACGCGGTCCAGCTCCGGCTGCAGCCCGATGTCGTCACCCCGGGCAAGACCCGCGGCGCTGACCACTGTAGTAGGACCTTGGTCCCGTGCAGCACGCAGCCAGATGCGGCGCCGGGGCGCGAACAGGGAGGCCGCGAGGCCCGCGAGCGCCAGGAGGGCGAACGTCAGCACGAACGCCAGCGCCGGGTCGTGCCGCAGGTCGAGCGCGACGTACCGCGGCAGGCCGTTGAACGTGAACGAGCCCAGGCCGTCGGGCAGCTGCACCGTCTGGCCCGGGTGCACGTACAAGGTCACGGGCTTGCCCGCGCTGTCCACCGACTGCGTCATGCGGCTCTGGTCCAGCAGGTACACGTTCTGCGGCACCCCGGTGTCCAGCCCGAGGTTGCCCGACCAGACGGACAGCACCAGCACCGGGTCGTCCGACTGCGGGCTGACCGACCGCCACACCCCCGGGGCGACCTCCTTGCCGGTCGGCAGCAGGAACCCGACCAGGCCGATCTGCTTCTGCCCGCCGGACACGTCCGGCACCTTGATCACGCCGCGCGAGGTGTAGACGGTGTCCTGCGGCAGGAACGGCACCGGCCCCGCGAAGGCCACCGAGCCGGACGCGTCCTTCACCGTGACGTCCGGCGCGTAGCCGTTGCCCATCAGGTACACGTTCGCCCCGCCGACCATCAGCGGGTGGTTCACCTTGATCGTGTCGGTGGACGACCCGCCGCCCGGCGCCGTCACGGTCACGTGGGCGGTGAAGTCACGGGCGGCGTCCGTCTCCGGGTCGAAGCGGGCGTCCAGCTGGTCCAGCTTGAGGGTGAACGGCACCAGGGACGAGGACGAGTAGAACCGCCCGTGCTCGAACGGCGAGTACGCCACCTCGGCGTTGGCGAAGCCGTGGCCCTGCACCACCAGCACCTGGCCGCGGTAGTGCAGCACCTGGCCGGTCGCCACCGACACGAGCAGCCCGACCAGGGCGAGGTGGAACAGCAGGTTGCCCGTCTCGCGCAGGTAGCCGCGCTCGGCGGACACCGACCACGTGCCGGCGCCCTCGTCGTGCACGTCCACGCGGTAGGCCGGCCAGAACGGCAGCCACCTGCCGCGGCGCAGCACGCGCGCGGCACGCTCGACGACCACCTGCGGCTGGTCACCGCTGGTGCCGGTGCCCTGCGCCGGGAACCGCGTCAGCCGCCGGGGGGTGCGCGGTGGCCGACCGCGCAGCGCCGTCACGTGGGCGCGGGTCCGCGGCAGGATGCAGCCGACCAGCGAGATGAACAGCAGCAGGTAGATCGCCGAGAACCACACCGACGTGTAGGTGTCGAACATCCCGATCCGGTCGAGGAACGGGCCGAGTGCCGGGTGGTCGGTGAGGAAGGTGGCGACCTTCTCCGGGCTCTGCGCGCGCTGCGGCACCAGCGTCCCGGGGACGGCGGCGACCGCGAGCAGCACCAGGAGCAGCAGCGCGACCCGCATGCTGGTCAGCTGCCGCCACGCCCAGCGCAGCCAGCCGACCGGACCCAGCCCCGGGAGGGTGGGCGAGCCCGGCGCCGGCGCCTCCGCCGCGCCGTCCTGCGCGGGCAGCACCGGCTCGGCCGCGTCCGCGTCGTGCTCCGGCACGAACGTGTCGTGCAGACCTTCCGGCCGGTACCCGCTCATCGCCACCTCTCGTCCGGCCCGCCGGTTCGTCGTCCGAACCCGCGGGGCCGCTCGAACCCTGCCCGAACCTGCTCGAAACCCTCCCCCGCGCACCTGTGCGGCGCGCGCCCGACCGTGCCCGACCGTGCCTCAGACCACCGGCACGAAGCCGTTCGTCCCGGTCAGCAGGCCCTGCAGCCAGCCCGCCCACGTGCTCCACACGCCCGTGACCATCGCCAGGCCCAGCACCACCAGCAGCCCACCGCCGATGCGGGTCACCGCCACCCGGTGCCGGCGCACCAGCGCCATCGCCCGGCTCATCCGCTCCACGCCCAGCGCGACCAGGAGGAACGGCAGCCCGAGCCCCGCGCAGAACACCGCCGCCAGCACCGCGCCGCGCGCGGCCGAGCCGTCGCCGAGGGACAGGGCGAGGATCGCCGCGAGCGTCGGCCCGATGCAGGGCGTCCAGCCCAGGCCGAACGTCAGGCCGAGGATCGGCGCGGCCCAGATGCCGGCCCGCGGAGCGAGGTGCATCCGCCGCTCCTGCTGCAGGAACGGCACGAAGCCCAGGAAGGCGAGCCCGAGCAGCGCGACGACGACGCCGAGCACGCGCGAGATCGGCCCCTGCCAGTGCAGCAGCGCCGCGCCGACCGTGCCGGCCAGCGCACCGAAGGCGACGAACACCACGGTGAACCCCGCGACGAACAGCCCGACGCCGGCCAGCAGCCGCCGCCGGCCGGCCCGTGCTTCCGCCCGCTCGCCGGCGCGCTCGTCGGCCCGCTCGTCGACAGAGGCCGACGCCGCCCCGCCGGCACCGGGCGCACCCGGCACACCGGCGAGCAGGGCCGTCGGCCGGGTCGTCACCCCGAGAGCGCTGCCGAGGTAGCCGAGGTACCCCGGCACCAGCGGCAGCACGCACGGCGACGCGAAGCTCACCACACCCGCCAGCAGCGCCACCGGGACCGCGAGCAGCAGCGAGCCGCTGGCGACCGCCTGGCCGAACGCGTCGCCGATGCCGGCAGCCATGCTCATCCCGCCGCCCCGGCGGTCGTCGAGGCGCTCGGTCCCGAGGTCGCGCCCGGGGTTGCGGCAGACCCACCCGGTTCCGCCAGCAGCGAGTCGACCAGCGTGCGCAGCGTCGAGGGGTCGGCCAGCCCTAGGATGCGGGCCGCCACCTTCCCCTGCCGGTCGAGCAGCACGGTGGTCGGTACCGCGTTCACCGGCACCACGCCCTGCAGGGCCGCGATCGCCGAGCCGCCCGTGTCCTGGATCGTCGGGTACGGGACGGAGAACTGGCGGACGAAGGCATCGGCCGCCCCCGCGGCATCGGTGCCGTTGATGCCGAGCACCTTCAGTCCCTTGGCGGCGTCCTCGTTGGCCAGCGCGACGAGGGTCGGTGCCTCGGCACGGCACGGCGGGCAGGCCGCGTACCAGGTGTTCAGCAGCACGACGTCACCCCGCCACGCGCTCACGTCCTGCGTGGCGCCGCTGTAGTCCGTCCCGGACAGCGTCACCGGGCCCTTGCGCTGGCCGACGGGCCAGATCGTCGTGCTGCCGTCCCCGGACCGGTAGCCCTGGTCGACCACGTCGGACGGGTGGCTCGCGGGACGCGCCGTTCCCCCGCACGCTGCGGTGCCCAGGACGACGGCCAGCCCCAGCGCAGCCGCCAGGGGCGCGCGCCACCGGCGTCCGTGCAGCCGCGCCATCACGCCCCCGCCACCGTGGAGGCACCGGCCAGCAGCGCCGCCGCGGGCTCGCAGTACCCGATGCCGACCAGCGTGTCGCCCTCGAACCGCAACGAGGTCAACGAGCCGAGGGCGCACTGCCGTCGGCGCGGGTCGTGCCACAGCCGCCGGCCCTCGAGCGCCATCCGGGTGATCCAGATCGGCAGCTGGTGGCTGACCAGCACCGCCTCGTGCCCACGGGCGGCCGCCCGCGCATCGGCGACCGCCGCGAGCATCCGCTCCACCTGCTGCGTGTACGGCTCCCCCCACGACGGGCGGAACGGGTTGCGCAGGTAGGGCCAGTGCCGCACGTGCCGCAGCGACCCGTCGCCGACGCCGAACGTCAAGCCCTGGAAGTGGTTCTCCGCCTCGAGCAGACGGGGGTCGCTGCCGATCGGCAGCCCGAACGCCGCGGCGACCGGCGCCGCCGTCTCCTGCGCCCGCTGCAGCGGGGAGGCGACCACCACCGTCACGTCGCGCCGCACGCCGCCGGCCTCGAGCGCCGGGTCCGCGTCGGGCCCGCTGCCCGCCTCGACACCGGCCAGGTAGTCGGCCACCACCTGCGCCATCCGCGCGCCCGCGTCGGACAGGCGGTAGCCCGGCAGACGGCCGTAGAGGACCCCCTCGGGGTTGTGCACCTCGCCGTGGCGCAGCAGATGGACCGTGGTCGCGACCATGGGCCTAGTGTCGCAGCCCGCGCTGGGGGTATTGCCCCGCCTCGGCGCGCCGGCCGGGTGTGCTGCTCAGCGCTCGGGCGTCTCCCGCAGCCGGTGCTCGACGACGGCCATCGCCTCCCCGAGCGCGGCGAGCTGCTCGTCGCTCAGCACGTCGACCAGGTGCGCCCGCACGCTCTCCACGTGGCCCGGTGCCGCCTCCACCAGCCGCTGGAACCCGGTGTCGGTCAGCGCGCAGTCCACGCCCCGCAGGTCGGAGGAGCACGTCCGCCGCTGCACCAGGCCGGCCGCCTCCATCCGTGCGATGGTGTGGGTGAGGCGGCTGCGGGAATGGCCGATGCCGCTCGCCAGCTCGGACATCCGCATCCGGCGGTCCGGCGCCTCCGACAGTCGGACCAGCACCTCGTACTCGTGCAGAGAGAAGCCGCTCTCGTCCTCGAGCTCGCGGCCCAGGGCGTCCATCAGCAGGGCGACACCGTTGCGGAACGCGCGCCAGTGCCGCTGCTGCTCCGTCGACAGCCACCGTGTGGCCCGCTCCGTCTGCTCGCCGCTCGACGTCACCGTCCCGCTCCCGTCCCGTGCTGCTCGCCCACCGGGGTCCACCTGTCGGTGCGCCCCTTGCATCCGACGTCCGAGTGTAGTAGAAAGTTCAACGAATCAGTTGACCGTTCAACCAACCCGGCCGGACACGGCCACGGAGGACTCCCATGACCACCACCGCCATCCCGCAGGGTCTCGCCACCGGCACCTGGACCATCGACCCGTCGCACAGCGAGGCGAGCTTCACCGTGCGCCACGCCGGCATCTCCAAGGTCCGCGGCACCGTCGCGATCGTGTCCGGCGAGATCGTGCTCGGCGAGTCCCTGGCCGAGTCGCGCGTGACGGCCACGCTGGACCCGAGCACGGTCAGCACCGGCGACGCGAACCGCGACGGTCACCTCAAGAGCGGCGACTTCTTCGACGTGGAGAAGTTCGGCCAGTGGACCTTCGTCTCCACCGAGATCCGCCAGGCCGGCGGCAGCACCTACGAGATCGCGGGCGACCTGACCATCCACGGAGTGACGCAGCGCGTCGAGCTCGCCACCGAGTTCAACGGCACCGCGACGGACCCGTTCGGCAACCTCCGCGCCGGCGGCGAGGCGACCACCACCATCTCCCGCAAGGACTTCGGCCTCACCTGGAACGCGGCCCTCGAGGCCGGCGGCGTGCTGGTGGCCGACAAGGTGCGCGTCGACCTCGACGTGTCGGTGATCAAGCAGGCCTGAGTCTCGGCTCGAGGCGGCGTCAGCGCCAGCGTCTGGGGCCGCGCCCCGGCGCCACGACCCGGCCCGGTCCGCCACGTGCGGGCCGGGCCTCGTCGTACCCCGGCTCACGCCCCCTCGCCGTCGACCGCCCGGCGCCGCCCGTGCCCGTGGAACGCGAGGATCTGCAGCTCCGAGGCGACGTCCACCGACCGCACGTCCACGTCGTCGGGGACGTGCAGCACCGCGGGGGCGAAGGTCAGGATGCCGGTCACACCGGCAGCCACCAGCAGGTCGGCGACGTGCTGGGCGGCCGACGGCGGGGTGGTGATCACGCCGATCGTCGCGCCCTGCACCGCGACCAGCTCGGCCAGCGCCTCGAGCGGCCGTACCGGCAGCCCCGCCACCACCGTGCCGACCACGTCCGGCGCCACGTCGACCAGACCGACCAGCGTGAAGCCGCGCTGCGCGATCCCGGCGTAGCCGGCCAGGGCGCGTCCGAGGTTCCCGACGCCGACCACGACGAGTCGCTGCGGCACCGCCATGCCCAGCACCCGTCCGATCTGCTCCCGCAGGTGCGGCACCTCGTACCCGACGCCTCGGCGACCGTAGGTGCCGAGGAACGACAGGTCCTTGCGCAGCAGCGCGGGCTGCACGCCGGCACGGGTGGCCAGCTCCTCCGACGACGTCAGCAGGTGCCCCTCGGCCGCCAGCACGTCGAGCGTGCGCAGGTAGGCAGGGAGCCGGGCGACGGTGGCCGGCGGCACCTGGGGGCGGGCGCGCACCGGTGTCACCGGACCGAGGCTAGGGCGCCGACCAGGCGCTGACCAGGGCCTGCACCGGGCGAGCCGCCACCGACCGCCTCAGCGTCCGACCAGCGCCCGGCGCAGCGCCTCGCCGTCCACGTGCCACCACGCGTGCCGGGCACCGTCCACCTCGACCACCGGCACCAGCTCGCCGTACTCCTCGAGCAGGTCGCGGCCGCCCGCCGGCGGCGCGTCGTCCACGTCCACCTCGGTCCACTCGGTGCCGGTGCGTGCGCAGACGTGCGCCACCACCGCACGCGCCTCGACGCACAGGTGGCACCCGACACGTCCGTACAGCACCACCCGGGGAGAGCTCACGGACCCACCGTAGGCGGCGCACCGGTCGAGGTACTGCCCCCGGGTGCGCGGGCGGCGGCGACGGGCGGACGCCGTGTCGGCGACGGACCCGACGCCCCTGACGACCCCCGGAACGGACGGCACCGACCGCCTGGCTACAGTGGCAGGGTGGCCCCGACGACCGAACCGTCCGACGTGACGGCGCCGGACGAGGGCCACACGCCCGTCACCCGTTCGAGTGATCAACGCCCCGCTCCCGATGGCGTTGCGTCCGGCGCCGCCCGCCCCGCGCCGGCCAGCCCCACCCCGACCATTCCCGCCGCGGCCGTCCCCGAGGACGACGAACGGGCGGGACGCGCAGCGGTGCGCGAGGCGGTCGTCGGCCCCGGTGCACCGCCGCACGGTTGCGTCGGGGCGTTCTTCGACGTCGACAACACGATCATCCGGGGTGCGAGCGCCTTCCACCTCGCGGTCGGCCTGTACCGGCGCGGGTTCTTCCGGCGGTTCGACATCGTCCGGTTCGCCCTGCACCAGGCGCGCTACCTCGTGTTCGGCGAGAACAAGCAGCAGATCGACGAGCTGCGCTCCGAGGCGCTGGCGATCATGCGGGGGCACTCCGTCGCCGAGGTCGCGGTGATCGCGGAGGACGTCTACGACGAGGTGCTGACCCTGCGCATCTACCCCGGCACCCGACGGCTGCTCGACGAGCACGTCGCGGCCGGGCACGCCGTGTGGCTCGTCACCGCTACCCCCGTCGAGGTCGGCGAGCTGATCGCCCGTCGCCTCGACGCGACCGGGGCGCTGGGCACGGTCGCCGAGCACCGCGACGGCTTCTACACCGGCCGGCTGGTGGGCGACCTGCTGCACGGCGAGGCGAAGGCGGCCGCCGTGCGGGCGCTCGCCGAGCGGGAGGGCATCGACCTCGCGTCGTCGTACGCCTACGGCGACTCGGCGCACGACGTGCCGATCCTGTCGCTGGTGGGCCATCCGTTCGCCATCAACCCGGACCGTCGGCTGCGCCGCCACGCCGCGGAGGTCGGCTGGCCGGTCCGCGAGTTCCGCGCCCGTCGCCGGGCCACCCGCCGCAGCATCAACGCCGCCAGCCTCGCCGGGCTGGCGTGGGTCGCCGGGCTGGTGGCCCGAGCCGTCCGGCGGTCCCTGGCGGACCGCCCGTGACCGCCGGGCAGCCGACGGGTCGGCCCGAGCGGGGAGCGCTCGACGAGGGGGCCCGCGGCGCACGGTGGGACGGGCAGCGCTCGACGGGGGCTCCCGTCCGCGTGCGCACCGCGCAGACCGAGGACGCCGACGCACTCGCCGAGCTCGCGGCCGTCACGTTCCCGCTTGCCTGCCCGCCCGGCTCCACCCCCGCCGACCAGCAGGCGTTCCTCGCGCAGCACCTGTCCGCCGAGCGGTTCGCCGGCTACGCCGCCGACCCCTCGCGGGTGCTGCTGGTCGCCGACTACCCCACCGGCGCCCTGCTGGGCTACACGATGCTGGTGCAGGCGACGCCGGCCGATCCCGACGTGCGCGCCGCGCTGACCCTGTCCCCCGCCGTCGAGCTGTCGAAGTGCTACGTGCACCCGGACCACCACGGTTCCGGGGTGTCGAGCCGGCTGATGGCGGCGACCCTCGAGGCTGCCCGCGGCACCGGCGCGGCCGGCGTGTGGCTCGGCGTGAACCAGCTCAACGACCGGGCACAGCGGTTCTACGCCCGGCACGGGTTCGCCGTGGTGGGCACCAAGCACTTCCAGGTCGGCAGCCGGGTCGAGGACGACTACGTGCTGGAGCGCCCGCTCTAGCGGCAGGAACGACGAAGGCCCGGTCGCGAGACCGGGCCCGTCGGGTGCGGCGCCACCCGGACGGGCGGCGCGGCGGTCACTTCTTGTTGCGACGCTGGTGGCGCGTCTTGCGCAGCAGCTTGCGGTGCTTCTTCTTGGCCATCCGCTTGCGGCGCTTCTTGATGACGGAGCCCATGTGGTCCTCACTCGCTTCGGTCGGCCCGCACGGGCCTCGGTTTGGTCGATCGGCGCGGGACGGACGCACTGGATCAACCGAGGCGCCCACGCAGGAAAGTCCGGTCGCCTACCTTACGCCCTCGGCGCGGGGCGGCGCGACGCGCGGACCGACCCGGCTGACAGGTCCGGCTGACGGGTCCGGCCGACAGGGCCGGCCGACAGTGCCGGGCGACCGGCTCCACCGACGACCGCGCCGGGCCGTTCAGGAGGACCGGCGGTCCTCGCGCCGGGCCGAGCCCTCGTCGTCCACGAACGCCGTGGCGGACGAGCGCAGGTAGGCGTCCAGCGCGTCCTGCGGCACGCGGAAGGAGCGTCCGACGCGCACCCCGGGCAGCTCGCCCGAGTGCAGCAGCCGGTACACCGTCATCTTCGACACGCGCATGACCTCGGCCACCTCGAGCACCGTGAGGAACCGCACCCGGCCGGACTGCTCGCTCATGTCTGCTCTCTCTCGGGCGCGCGCCCGGGGAACGGTCGCGGCCGGGTGTCGCCGCGGGACGAGCCCGACGACGCCGGGTGCTCGGCGCACAGCGTAGTGGCTGGTGGGACGGGTGGGAAAGGGGTGACCGAAGGGTCTGATGTGACCGAAATCATGCGTAGTCGACGTCCAGCCCGAGGTGCGGGAACACCTCCGCCCGCGTCGCCCGGATGGCTCGGTCGACGTCGTCCGCCGGGTCGTAGCCGGCCGACCACGGGCGGAACGTCGCGGGCTGACCGTCCGTCATCCGGTGGGTCGACAGGGGGCCGTAGCGAGCCTCCACGATGGTCACCCAGTCCTCCGGCAGTGCGGTGTCCGGAGGGACCGACCGATGCGTCGCCGTGGCGATCAGGTGCGACCAGACCCGCGGCACCACGTCGGCCATCGCGTAACCCCCACCGCCCAGGGCGAGCCACCGGCCATCCACCAGCTCGTGCGCCAGGTCGTGCAGCAGCTCCGCGGCACGCCGCTGACCGTCCACGGACGTGCGCAGGGTGGTCAGCGGGTCGGACACGTGCGTGTCGCACCCGTGCTGGGTCACCAGCACGTCCGGCGCGAACTCCCGCACCACGGGCGGCACCACCGCGTCGATCGCCCGCAGCCAGCCCGCGTCGCCCGTCCGGGACGGCAGCGCGACGTTGACGGCCGTGCCGAGCGCGTGGGGCCCGCCGATCTCGCTCGCCCAGCCGGTGCCCGGGAACAGGGCGTGGCCGGTCTCGTGCAGCGAGATGGTCAGCACCCGCGGGTCGTCCCAGAAGGCGGCCTGCACACCGTCCCCGTGGTGGGCGTCGATGTCGACGTACGCCACGCGGGCCGCCCCGGCGTCCAGCAGCGCCCGGATCGCCAGCGCGGCGTCGTTGTACACGCAGAAGCCCGAGGCGGCACCGGGCATGGCGTGGTGCAGACCGCCGCCCACGTTGACCGCGTGCTGCACGTCACCCGCCCACACGGAGAGCGCGGCGTCGACCGACCCGGTGACCATGCTGGCGGCGGCCGTGTGCATCAGCGGGAAGATCGGGTCGTCGGACGTCCCCAGACCCCGGGCGAGGTCGGGCAGCCCCTGCTCGGCGGCGGCGTGCACCGCGGCGACGTACGCCGGCTCGTGCACCGTGGTCAGCAGCGCGTCGGAGGCGGGCTCGGCACCGACCACCTCGACGTCCGGCTGGTCGAGCAAATCCAGGCCGGCCGCGAGCGCGATGGTCAGGTCGATCCGCTCGCTGGTCATCGGGTGGCCGGGGCCGAAGTCGTACGCCAGCAGCTCGGTGGACCACACCACCCGAGCGACCGTCGTGGTGCGGGACAGCGAGGTCATGGGTTCACGGTTGCACCGCGGGGCGCCGGTGTCGATCCAGCGTCCACGCATCCGGGGCGGACCGGTCGCGCCACCGGCGGCGCAGGACGAGGATCCGTGCCACGTGACGACGGTCCGAGGCACGCGCGGCACCACCGCGACGACCCGGGCCCGCGCGGCAGACCACACGGAAGGGGACGGCGATGGTGGCGGACGGCTGGTCGACCAAGGCGGCGGAGGCCCTGGCGGTGCACCCGCGGTTCCGGCTGGCGGACCTCGACACGCGCGGCACACCCGGGTTCGGCGACGGCAAGAAGACCGGCGCCGCGATCACCCGCGCCATCGGCGAGCGGATGTCCGACCTGCAGGAGCGGCTGTTCGCCGAGGGGCGCACCGGCGGCACGCGCTCGATCCTGCTGGTGCTGCAGGGCCTGGACACCGCCGGCAAGGGCGGGATCGTGCGGCACGTGATGGGGATGGTCGACCCGCAGGGCGTCGCGCTGCACTCGTTCGGCGTCCCGACGGCCGAGGAGCGCCGGCACGACTACCTGTGGCGCATCCGCCGGGCGCTCCCGCCGGCGGGGAAGATCGGCGTCTTCGACCGGTCGCAGTACGAGGACGTGCTGGTCGCCCGGGTGAATGAGCTCGCGCCACGGGACGTGATCGAACGGCGGTACGACGAGATCGTCGACTTCGAGTCCGAGCTTGCCAAGGCCGGCACGCAGGTGATCAAGGTGGCGCTGATGATCTCCCACGGGGAGCAGTACCGGCGGCTGCACGAGCGCCTGGAGCGGTCCGACAAGCACTGGAAGTTCAACCCGGGCGACGTGGACACCCGGGCGCGCTGGGACGACTACCAGGAGGCCTACCAGGTGATGTTCGACCGGACCTCGACCCCGGACTGCCCGTGGCACGTCGTGCCGGCCGACCGCAAGTGGTTCGCCCGGCTGGCGGTCTCGCAGCTGGTGCTGGACGCGCTCGAGGACCTGGACCTGCACTGGCCGTCGGCGGACTACGACGTGGCGGAGCAGCTGGCCCGGCTCGAGGCGACCCGCTAGGCCGAGGCGGCGTCGGGCCGGCGCGTCGTCCGGCCGGCGCTCAGGCCGTGCGCCGGCGCAGCGTGCTGATGCCCAGCAGCAGCGAGCCGACGATGAACAGGGCGATCACGCCGACGTCCCCGCTCACCTTCGACCAGCCGTCGCCGAAGGCGATCCGCTGCATCGCCTCGACGCCGTAGGTCAGCGGAAGCACGCGGGACAGCCACTCGAGCAGGGTCGGCATGTGTGCGCGCGGCATCAGCAGGCCGGCCGTGATCAGCTGCGGGAAGATGATCGCCGGCATCAGCTGCACGGCCTGGAACTCGGTGCGGGCCACCGCCGAGGCGGCCAGGCCGAGCGCGCAGCCCAGCACCGCGTCGAGCACCGCGACCAGCACCATCAGCAGGAACGGACCCTTGACGTCCATCCCGCACACCCACACGGCGAACCCGGTGACCACCAGCGACTGCACCAGGGCGAGCACGGCGAACGCGATCGCGTACCCGATGACGAAGTCGCCGCGGCCGATCGGCAGGGTCATCAGCCGTTCGAGGGTGCCGGAGGTCCGCTCGCGCAGCGTCGCCACGGACGTGACCAGGAACATCACGATCAACGGGAACAGGCCCACCAGCATCGGCCCGAACCTGTCGAGCACGTCGGTGCCGTGGAACATCCACGCGATCAGGCCCAGCAGCAGGCAGGGCAGCACGAGGATCAGCGCGATCGTCCGGGGGTCGTGCCGCAGCTGGCGCAGCACGCGGCCGGTCGTCGCAGCCGTCAGGCGCGGGCTCATGCGGCCACCGACCCGTCCCCGGCGTTCGCCCGGTCGACGAGGCTGAGGAAGGCGCCCTCGGCGTCCGCCGCACCCGTCTCGGCGAGCAGCTCGGCGAGCGTGCCGTCGGCCAGCACCGCACCGTTGCGCATCAGCACCAGCCGGTCGCAGCGGGCCGCCTCGTCCATCACGTGGCTGGACACCAGCAGGGACCGCCCGGCGTCCCGCAACCGCCCGAACAGGCTCCACAGGTCCCGCCGCAGCACCGGGTCCAGCCCGACCGTCGGCTCGTCGAGCACCAGCAGCGCCGGGGTGTTCAGCAGCGCGACCGCCAGCGAGACCCGGGACAGCTCCCCGCCGGACAGCGTCCCGGTGAGGCGCCGCTCGAACCCGGTCAGCCCCACCTCGTCGAGCACCCGCGCGGGGTCGGACTCCGGCGCCCCCAGCAGCGAGCCTGCATAGTGGAGGTTCTCCCCGACCGTCAGGTCCGCGTACACGCTGGGCGCCTGGGTGACGTAGGCGACCTCGCGGCGCAGCGGCGGGGACCCGGCGGGCCGCCCGAGCACCGTGACGGTGCCGCCTGCCACGACCTGCGCGCCGACGATCGAGCGCATCAGCGTCGTCTTGCCGCTGCCGCTGGGTCCGAGCAGCCCGACGACCTCACCGGCCGGGACGGTGAGGTCCAGGCCGTCGAGCACCACGTTGCCGACCCGGACCACCCGGAGCCCGCGCACCTCGACGGCGACGGGCCGTCCGCCGCCGTGCTCGTTATTCCTCATGTGAGGAATAGTCCTCCTCCGTGTGCGCGCCCGCAAGGGGCGCCGTGGGCCGATCGGGTGACCGGACATCCGCGAGGGGTCCGGTCAGGTAGCCCTGCAGCGCCGGTCCGACGAGCGCCGCCAGCCGGTCGGTGCCCATCCCGGCGATCTCCGGGAGCTGCAGCACGTGGCGAGCGATGAGCACACCGACCACATGAGAGGCGGCCAGCGCCATCCGCAGGTCGGCGTCCGGCGTCGGCAGCGCGGCCACGACGCGCGCGAACACCTGCCGGCCGAGGAACTGCGCCATCGCCTGCACGTGCGGCTCGCTGGAGCCCAGGGCACCGAACAGGACCCGGAACCGCTCGCCGTGCTCGTCCTCCCACACCTCGAGCACCGCCCGGGCAAGCCGTTCACCGAGCCCGTCGAGCCCGCCCTCCAGCAGCTGCCCGACCACCTGTGCCGGTTCGACCCCCGTCGGCACCATCGCTGCGGCGAACAGCTCGGCCTTGTCCTCGAAGTAGTGCCGCACCAGCGCCGGGTCCACCCCGGCGCGACGCGCCACCGACCGGACCGACGCGCCGTCGTACCCACGCTGGGCCAGCTCCGCCCGGGCCGCGGCGACGATGTCGCCCCGGGTGTCCGAGCCCGCGGGCCGGCGGCCGCGCGGCCGGGCCTGGTCCTCGCCGCCTCCGACCGCGCCCGCGGCGCCGTCGGCCGCCCGCGCTCGTCCCGCCACGGCCCCAGCGTAGGGACTGCGGACAGCCGACGACCCGCCCTCCGAGGTGCCGGAGGGCGGGTCGTCGGCGCCGGGCGGGCTGTGCCCGGCGGTGGAGCTGCGCAGGTCAGCGGCTGACGCCGGCCCGCCGCTTGTTGTACACGTCGAACGCGACGGCCATCAGCAGCACCAGGCCCTTGATGGCCTGCTGGTAGTCGATGCCCACGCCCATGATCGACATGCCGTTGTTCATCACACCGATGATCAGGCCACCGGCGATGGTGCCGACCACGGTGCCGACACCGCCGGTCACCGCCGCACCGCCGATGAACGCGGCGGCGATGGCGTCCAGCTCGAAGCCGGTACCGGCCTTCGGGTTGGCCAGGTTCAGACGGGCCGTGAACACCAGGCCGGCGAGCGCGGACAGCACGCCCATGTTGACGAAGATCCAGAAGTTGACCCACTTGACCTTGATGCCGGACAGGGTGGCCGCGTTCAGGTTGCCGCCGATCATGAACACGTGGCGGCCGAAGACGCTGTTCTTGGTGACGGCCGCGTACACGAGGATCAGCGCCGCCAGGATGATCAGCACGATCGGGAGGCCCTTGTAGTTGGCCAGCTCCCACGCGAACGCCATGACGACCGCGCCCATGATGACGATCTGGCCGATGAACAGCGGCATCGACTCGACGTCCTGCTGGTAGGCGATGCGGGCACGCCGCTTGCGCCACTGGCTGAAGGCGTAGCCGATCACGCCGAGGGCGCCGAGCAGCAGGGTGAACGCGTCGAACCCGTTGCCGCCCATCACCCCGTTGAGGTAGCCGGACGCGATGTTGCGGAAGTCGTCCGGGAACGGCGAGATCTGCGTGTTGCCCAGCGTCACCATCGTGGCGCCGCGGAACAGGAGCATGCCGGCCAGCGTGACGATGAAGGCCGGGATGCCGACGAACGCCACCCAGTAGCCCTGCCAGGCGCCCACCAGCGCGCCGACCACCAGGGCCGCGACAACACCGATCCACCACGGCATGCCGTGCCGGACGGTGACCACACCGGCGACGGCGCCGGTGAACGCCACCACCGAGCCGACCGACAGGTCGATGTGGCCGGCGATGATCACGATGACCATGCCGATGGCCAGGATCAGGATGTAGGAGTTCTGGACGACGATGTTCGTGACGTTCTGCGGCGTCAGGAGAACGCCGTCCGTCAGGAAGTAGAACAGGATGATGATCGCAACGAATGCGAGATAGATCCCGCTCTGGCGGAAGTTCTTGGTGAAGGCGTCCTTCACCCCGGCGAGCGCGCCCATCGGCGTCAGTCCTTTACCTTGGTCATGAGCTGCATGAGGGATTCCTGGGTCGCCTGCTCGCGCGGCACCACACCGGTGATCCGGCCGGCGCTCATCGCATAGATGCGATCGCACATGCCCAGGAGCTCGGGCAGCTCGGAGGAGATGAACAGCACCGCCTTCCCGGCGTCCGCGAGGCGATTGATGATCGTGTAGATCTCGTACTTGGCGCCCACGTCGATGCCGCGCGTCGGCTCGTCGAGGATCAGCACGTCAGGGTCGGCGAAGATCCACTTGCTCAGCACGACCTTCTGCTGGTTGCCGCCGGACAGCTTGCCGGCGAGCGCCAGGACCGAGGGGGCCTTGATGTTCATCGAGACGCGCGAGTCCTGCGCGACCTTGGTCTCCTCGTTGTCGTTGACCCAGCCGCGGCGGGACACCTTGCCGAGGGCGGCGACCGAGATGTTCTGCTTGATCGTCTCGATCAGGTTGAGGCCGTAGCGCTTGCGGTCCTCCGTGGCGTACGCGATGCCGGCGGCGATCGCGTCCGGCACGGTGTGCAGGCGCAGCTCCTTGCCGTCCTTGATCACCCGGCCCGAGATGTCGGCGCCGTAGGCCCGGCCGAACACGCTCATCGCCAGCTCGGTGCGGCCCGCACCCATCAGACCGGCCAGGCCGACGATCTCGCCGCGCCGCACGTTCAGGGAGGCGTGGTCGACAACGACCCGCTCGTGCTGGATCGGGTGGTGCACGGTCCAGTCCTCGACCCGGAGGACCTCCTCGCCGATGGTCGGCGTGTGCTCCGGGAACCGGTGCTCGAGGTCGCGACCCACCATGCCGCGGATGATCCGGTCCTCCGTGACCTCGTCGCGCTTCATGTCGAGCGTCTCGATGGTCCGGCCGTCCCGGATGACCGTCGTGGAGTCGGCGATCTCGGCGATCTCGTTGAGCTTGTGGGAGATCATGATCGAGGTGATGCCCTGCTCCTTGAGCTGCCGGAGCAGGTTGAGCAGGTGCTCGGAGTCCGCGTCGTTCAGCGCCGACGTGGGCTCGTCCAGGATGAGGAGCTTGACCTCCTTGGAGAGCGCCTTGGCGATCTCCACCAGCTGCTGCTTGCCGACCCCGATGTCCGCGATGCGGGTGGTCGGGTTCTCGGTCAGGCCGACTCGCGCCATGAGGCGCGCGGCCTCGGCGTTCGTCTTGTTCCAGTCGATGAAGCCACGCTGCGACAGCTCGTTGCCGACGAAGATGTTCTCTGCGATCGACAGCAGCGGGTTGAGCGCGAGCTCCTGGTGGATGATGACGATCCCGCGCTGCTCGCTCGCGCGGATGCTGTTGAACTTGCACAGCTCGCCGTCGAAGTAGATCTCGCCCTCGTAGTCCCCGTACGGGTAGACGCCCGAGAGCACCTTCATCAGCGTCGACTTGCCGGCGCCGTTCTCTCCGCAGATCGCGTGGATCTCGGCCCGCGCGACCGTGAGGTTCACGTCCTGGAGCGCCTTGACTCCGGGGAACGTCTTGGTGATGCCACGCATCTGGAGGATGTCGTCACTCATGTGCCCAACCGATCCTGCTGTCTCGGGGCGGCGCCCCGCCGGAAGGACCGGCGGGGCGCCGCGCTGCTGATCGTGGCGGGACGTCAGCTCAGCTGCGCCTCGGTGTAGTAGCCACCGTCGACGAGGACCTTCTTGTAGTTGTCCTTCGTGATGATCTGCGACTCGAGCAGGTAGGACGGGACCACCTTGACGCCGTTGTCGTAGGTCTTGGTGTCGGTGACCTTCGGCTCCTGACCCTTGAGGATCGCGTCGGTCATGGCAACCGTGACCTTGGCCAGCTCACGGGTGTCCTTGTAGATGGTCGAGTACTGCTCGCCCTTGATGATCGACTTGACCGAGGCCGCCTCGGCGTCCTGACCGGTCACGATCGGGTACGGCTGGCTCGCCGTGCCGTAGCCGACGCCCTTGAGGGCGCCGAGGATGCCGATCGACAGACCGTCGTACGGGGACAGCACGCCGGCGACCTTCGAGCCGTCCGCGTAGGTGGACGTCAGCAGGTTCTCCATGCGGGACTGCGCCGTGGCCGGGTCCCACCGCAGCGTGGCGATGGTCTTGAAGTCGGTCTGGCCGGACTTGACGACCAGGACCTTCTTGTCGATGTACGGCTTGAGGATGCTCATCGCGCCGTTGTAGAAGAACGTCGCGTTGTTGTCGTCCGGCGAGCCGGCGAACAGCTCGATGTTGAGCGGGCCGGTCTTGCCGGCGTCCTTGCCCGAGGCGTCGAGGACGCCCAGGCCGGTCAGCAGCGAGGTGGCCTGCTGCACGCCGACCTTGAAGTTGTCGAACGTCGTGTAGTAGTCCACGTTCGCCGAGTTGCGGATCAGGCGGTCGTACGCGATGACCTTGATGCCGTTGGAGTGGGCCTGCTCGAGCTGGCTGGTGAGGGCCGTGCCGTCGATCGAGGCGACGATCAGGACCTTGGCGCCCTTGGTGATCATCGTGTCGATCTGGTTCACCTGGGTGGGGATGTCGTCCTCGGCGTACTGCAGGTCGACCTTGTAGCCCAGGGCCTCGAGCTGGCTCTTGACGTTGTTGCCGTCGTTGATCCAGCGCTCGGAGGACTTGGTCGGCATCGCGACGCCGATCAGGTCGCCCTTGGTGGCGGCGCCGCCACCGGCGGTGCTGCCGGCGGTGGAACCCGAGGTGGAGCCCGCGCCGCCGCCGCTGCACGCGGCCATCGTCAGGGACAGGGTGAATGCTGCCGCAATGGCAGCGATGCGCTTGACGTGCATCGATGATCTCCTCGTTGAGATTCACGGCCATACGACGATATGGCCGCGGGTACTGCGTCTGTGGTGCTCAGACGGACGAAGGTAAACCTCCGGCGTCACGTGTTCTCGTGGTCCAGGTTAGCGCTCACATCTGCGATTTCCCAAGGCCGTGGAGTCACATTTGGGTAACAGCTAGATTCGCTGCGCCAGGCGGTAATACGCGGCGTTGAAGCGCACCTGGTCGCGGAACCCGCGGGCCGTGGTGGCCTCGTCGATGACGAGCAGCTCGGTGCGCGCGATGGTGGCGAACACCTCGAAGGCGTCGACGCCGGCGGCCGTGGACAGCACGGTGTGGTGCGCCCCGCCGGCGGTCAGCCAGGCCTCCGCCGACGTGGTGAAGTCCGGGCGCGGCTTCCAGACGGCCCGGGCGACCGGCAGGTTCGGCAGCGCCGGGTGCTCCACCAGGTCGACGACGTTGGCGGTCAGGCGGAACCGGTCCCGCATGTCCGCGAGGGACACCACGACGCCGACGCCGGGGTCGGCGTCGAACACCATGCGGACCGGGTCCTCCTTGCCGCCGATGCCGAGCGGGTGGATCTCGACCTTCGGCGTCGAGGTGGTCAGCGACGGGCAGACCTCGAGCATGTGCGCACCGAGGATGCGCTCGTCGCCCGGGGTCAGGTCGTAGGTGTAGTCCTCCATCAGCGACGCGCCACCGGGCAGGCCGGCGCCCATCACCTTGGCGGCCCGGACCAGGACCGCCGTCTTCCAGTCGCCCTCGGCGCCGAAGCCGTAGCCCTTGGCCATCAGGCGCTGCACGGCGATGCCCGGGAGCTGGCGCAGCGCGCCGAGGTCCTCGAAGTTCGTCGTGAACGCCTTGGCGCCCAGCTCCCCGAGGAACGCCTCGAGCGCCGCCTCCTGCCGCGCCGCGTACCGCAGGGACTCGTGCCGCTCGCCGCCCTTGCGCAGCTCCGGGACCACGTCGTACAGGTCCTCGTACTCCGCGACCAGGGAGTCGACCGTCGCGTCCTCGACCGCGTCCACCGCGGCGACGAGGTCGTTGACGCCCCACGTGTTCACGCTGACGCCGAAGACGTGCTCCGCCTCGGTCTTGTCGCCCTCGGTGACGGCGACGTTGCGCATGTTGTCGCCGAACCGCGCCAGCCGCAGCTCGTGCGTGGCGGCCCAGCCGGCGGCACCGCGCACCCAGGTGCCGACGCGCCCGGTGACGGCCGGGTTCGAGGCGTGGCCGACGACGGTGGTGCGGGCGACGCCGAGACGGGCCAGCGCGTAGCCGTACTCCCGGTCGCCGTGCGCGGCCTGGTTGAGGTTCATGAAGTCGAAGTCGATGCCGTCCCACGGCAGCTCGACGTTCGCCTGGGTGTGCAGGTGCAGCAGGGGCTTGCTCAGCACGTCGAGGCCGGCGATCCACATCTTGGCCGGGGAGAACGTGTGCATCCAGGTGATGACGCCGAGGACGTCGTCTCGGCTGTTCGCGTCGAGCATCGCCCGGCGGATCGCGGCGGAGTCCGTCAGCACCGGCTTCCAGACGATCGTGGCCGGCACGTCGTCGCTCGCGTCGAGGGTGCGGGCGACCTCCTGCGACTGCTCCGCCACCTGGCGCAGCGTCTCCTCGCCGTACAGGCCCTGGCTCCCGGTCAGGAACCAGACCTCGCGGTCGGCGTACGGCTTGCTCATGCTCGGGACTCCTCGTCGAGTGCGGAACCGGTGGAGACCGGGGCGCTGTCGCCCTGGCCGTAGACGTTCTGGTAGCGGGCGTACAGCGCGTCGATGTGGCGCTGGTCGATCGGGATCAGGTCGCCCAGCTGGCGGGACAGGTGCACCGTGCGGGCGACCTCCTCGACCATGACGGCCGCCTTGACGGCGTCCTTGGCGTCGCGGCCGATGGTGAAGGGGCCGTGGTTCTGCATCAGCACGGCCCGGCTGCGGGAGCCGGACAGGGTGTCGACGATGCCGCGGCCGATCGAGTCGTCGCCGATCAGGGCGAACGGGCCGACCGGGATGGGGCCGCCGAACTCGTCGGCCATCATCGTCAGCACGCACGGCACCGCCTCGCCGCGGGCGGCCCACGCCGTCGCGTACGTCGAGTGCGTGTGCACCACGCCGCCGACGTTCGGCATGTGCCGGTACACGTAGGCGTGCGCGGCCGTGTCCGACGAGGGCTGGCGGGTGCCGTCGACGAGGTTGCCGTCCAGGTCGCAGACGACCATCGACTCCGGCGTCAGCTCGTCGTAGGTGACGCCCGAGGGCTTGATCACCAGCAGGTCCTCGCCGTCCTCCACCGGGACGCGCTGCGAGACGTTGCCCGCCGTCCACACGACCAGCTCCCAGCGCGGCAGCTCGGCGTGCAGCCGGGCGACCACTTCACGGGTGCGCTCGACCTCGGCGCGCACGGCGGCCGAGTACTCGGACAGGGGTCGGACGGTCATCGGTGACGGCTCCTGGGTCGCGGGGGTCAGAGGGCCAGCGTCGCGGCGCGCTCGACGGCGAGCCCGGCCTGGTAGCGGTCGAGGTAGGCGGCGAACCCGGCCACGTCGGCCGCGTCCGGCTCGACGACGTCGAGGTCCGCACCGGCGAACACGCGGGTCCGCAGGTACTCGCCGAGGTCCTGCTCCGCACCGGAGGTCAGGTAGGCGGCCAGCACGGCGATGCCCCACGCACCGCCCTCACCGGCGGTGCGACCGACGGCCACCGGCGCGCCGATCGCCGCGGCCAGGAACCGCTGGGCGACGCCGGCGGTGCGGAACACGCCCCCGTGGGCGAACATCGCGTCGAGGCCGACGCCCTCGGCCGCGAGCACGCGCATGCCGAGGCTGAGCGTGGCGAAGGCGCCGTAGATGCTGGCGCGCATGAACGTCGGCAGCGTCAGGCTGCTGCCCGGCGTGCGCACGACGAGCGGCCGGCCGGACTCCAGGCCGGTGACCGGCTCGCCGGCGAGGTAGTTGTAGGCCAGCAGGCCGCCACCGTCCGCCTCGCCCTCGAGCGCGGCGCGGAACAGGGTGCCGAACACCTCGTCGGACGAGGACCCGTGCCCCGAGCGCAGCGCGAACTCGCGGAACAGGCCCACCCAGGCGTCCAGCTCGCTGGCGCCGTTGTTGCAGTGCACCATCGCCACCGGGTCGCCGGCGGGCGTGGTGACCACGTCGAGCTCGTGGTGCACGTGCGCCAGCGGCCGCTCGAGCACCACCATCGCGAAGATCGAGGTGCCGGCGCTGACGTTGCCGGTGCGGGGTGCGACGGAGCTGGTGGCGACCATGCCGGTGCCGGCGTCGCCCTCCGGCGGGCACAGCGGGATGCCGGCACGCAGGCTGCCGGTCGGGTCGAGCAGCGCGGCACCCTCCGGGGTGAGGTTGCCCGCCTCCTCGCCGGCGCAGAGCACCTGCGGCAGCAGGGCGTCGAGGGCCAGGCCGGGCTCGAGCCCGCGGTGCGTGGCGAGCAGACCGTCGACCGCCGCCAGCATGTCCTTGTCGTAGCCCCGGGTGGCGGGGTCGATCGGGAACATGCCCGAGGCGTCGCCGACGCCGAGCACGCGGCGGCCGGTCAGCTGCCAGTGCACGTAGCCGGCGAGCGTGGTGACGAAGCGGACGTCGGGGACGTGGGGCTCGTCGTCGAGCACCGCCTGGTACAGGTGGGCGATCGACCAGCGCAGCGGGATGTTGTGGCCCAGCAGCTCGGTCAGCTCGCCGGCGGCGCGGCCGGTCGACGTGTTGCGCCACGTCCGGAACGGCACCAGCAGCCGGTCCTCGGAGTCGAACGCCAGGTAGCCGTGCATCATCGCGGAGACGCCGATGGCCCCGAAGGTCGTCGGGCGCACGCCGTACTGCCGCTGCACGTCCGCGAACAGGTCCGCCACCGCCGCCTGCAGGCCGGCCCAGACGTCCTCGAGCGAGTACGTCCACACGCCGTCGACCAGCTGGTTCTCCCAGTCGTGGCTGCCGTTGGCGATCGGCGTGTGGTCCGGGCCGATCAGGCACGCCTTGATGCGCGTGGAGCCGAGCTCGATGCCGAGCGAGGTACGTCCTGAGGTGACGGCCTCACGGGAGACGCTCGTCACGTCGGGGGCTGCGGCGTGGGCACGCGCGGCGTTGGGCACGACCACCATTGGTCCGCTCCTTCACGATCGGTCGTGGAGGATGTTAGCGCTCACATGGTCTGGTGCCAAGCCGCCTGGTGAGGAGGGCTTTCCGGCCTCAGGGCCGGCGCAGGGAGGAGGCGCGCACGACGAGGTGCGCGGGGATGATGCCCACGGTCGGCGGGCTGCCCGCCGTCGCCCCCATCAGCACGCGGACCGCGCGTGCGCCGAGCGCCGCCAGGTCCTGCCGGACGGTGGTCAGGGCCGGGATCGTGTACGCGGCGCCCGCCTCGTCGTCGAAACCCGCCACCGCCACGTCGTCGGGCACCCGGACGCCCGCCTCCCAGAACGCGTGCAGCAGCCCGATGGCCAGCTGGTCGTTGGCGGCGAAGACGGCCCGCGGCAACCCCTCCTTGACCAGCCGTCGGCCCACCGCTGCTCCGTGCGCGGCCGACCAGCCGGACTCCATCGGCGCCGGCGGCTCGATGGGCGCACCCGGTTCGATCCCCGCCGACCGGCACGCGTCGCGCCAGCCCGCGAGCCGCTCCTGGGCGTCGAACCAGTCCTGCGGCCCCGCGACGTGCACCACCTCGCCATAGCCCTGCGCGAGCAGGTGCGACGTGGCCAGACGACCGCCCCCGCGCTGGTCGACGGCCACCTGGTGCAGGTGCTCCGCCTCCGTGCCGAGGTCGCCGGAGGAGACGATCACCACGGGGAGCGAGGTCGGCGCCTGCTCGAGGACCCGCATCACCTCGGTGTTGGGCGCGATCACCGCGAGACCCTCGACGCCCTGGGTGAGGAACTGCTCGACCGCCTGGTGCATCGAGTCGGCGTCGAAGCTGCGCAGCATCGCCACCGCCACCACCGCACCGACCAGCCGGGCGGACTCCTGCAGGCCGACCAGCGTGCTGGTGGGGCCGAACAGCGTGCTGGCGGGCGCGACGACGCCCAGGACACCGGTGCGCCGGGTGACCAGCGCTCGCGCGGCGCTGTTGCGCCGGTACCCGAGCTCGGCGATGGCGGCCAGCACCCGGGCGCGGGTCTCGGGCCGGACGCTCGGGTGGTCGTTGAGCACGCGCGAGACGGTCTGGTGGGAGACCCCCGCGACCACAGCCACGTCGCTCATCGCGGGTGGGCGCGGGTTGGCGGCGCGGGACGTCGGCACGGCGGCGGGGACGTTCGGCACGGGGCGCGCCGTCAGTGCCGCGGCGAGGCGGACTGGGCCGAACCCAGCTCGCGGGAGCGCTCGTACGCCGCCCGGGCGGCTGCGACCACACCGGCACGTACCCCGTGGGCGTCCAGCTGCGCGACGGCGGCGACCGTGGTGCCGCCCGGCGACGAGACGCGCTCGCGCAGCACCACCGGGTGGTCGCCGCTCTGTGCGGCGAGCGCGGCGGACCCTTCGACGGTCGCGACCGCGAGGCGGGTCGCCAGGTCACGGGGCAGGCCGAGCAGCACCCCGGCCTCCGCCATCGCGTCGATCAGGTAGAAGGCGTACGCCGGGCCGGAGCCGGAGATCGCCGTGACGGCGTCGAGCTGCTTCTCGGGCACCCGCACCACCAGGCCGGTGGGACGCAGGATCGTCTCGGCGAGCGCCAGGTGCCGTTCGGTGGCCGCCGAACCGGCGGCGAGCGCCGCGGCACCCTTGCCGACCACCGCCGGCGTGTTGGGCATCACGCGGATCACCGGGGTGCCGGTGGGCAGCCGCTGCTCGTAGAAGGCGAGCGGCAGGCCGGCGGCGACGCTGATGACCGGGGCACCGCCGCGCAGCGCCGGGCCGATGGTGGTGAGCACGTCGCCCACCACGTCGGGCTTGACGGCGACCAGGACGACGTCGGCACGGGCGGCCGCGTGCTCCGTGGAGGCTGCGGTCAGGACGCCGAGCCGACGGTGCAGGTCCTCGGAGCGGGCGACGTCCCGCTCCGCCACCTCGACGTCGCGCGGGGACCAGCCCGCCGCGAGCAGCGCCTCCACCAGCGTGCCGCCCATCACGCCGCCGCCGACGACCAGCACGTGGGCGCGCTGCGCCCGCTCGTCGTCCGCCCGGTCGGTGCCCTCGTTCATGCCCGGCCTCCCCCGTCGCGACCGGGTGCTCCGGCCGTCCGCGCCGAGCCTAGTTGGGCCCGCCGATGGTCGGTGCCGACCGCGCGCCGGGGCAACGCGCGATCGGCACCGGGACGACGACGGCGCCGACAAGTCGCCGCGTCGTCAGGCAGGGTCGGCCCGCAGACCCGGGCCGACCCGGATCAGCCGCCCGGCCGTACGCCGCCGGCAGGCGGGCCGTTGAGGGTGCCGGCGAACTGCCGGTTGGCACCCCCGTTGCCGCCGGACAGCAGGCCGGTGGACGACGAGGAGCGGGTGCTGCTGACCATGGGGACCGAGAGGTCCGCGAGCACGACCTTCTGGCCCTCGGTCAGGCCCGAGGTGATCTGCGTCAGCTCCGAGCCGACCGCACCGCGCTGCACGGTCACGGTCTTGGCAACGCCGTTGTCCAGCACCTGCACCGTCGCCGTCTGGCCGTCGACGTGCACCGCGGAGGTGGGGACGGTGAGCACCTGGCCGGTGCCGGCCACCGTGATCACCAGCTGGGCGGACGAGCCCCCGTACAGCTTCTCGGTGGTCGGGCTGACGGCGACGGTGACGGCGTAGGACGGGGTCGAGGTCGACGAGACGTCCAGCACCCCGATGCTGCTGACCGTGCCGGCCAGCGTCGCCGTGGTGGACGGCACGGTGATCGCGACCGTCTGCCCCACCTTCACCGCGTCGATCGAGGCGAGCGGGACGGTGGTGCTCACGACGAACCCGTCGGTGCCGACCACCGTGACGACGGCGGACGTGGACTGCGCCGCGACGCTGCTGCCGACCGACAGGCTCACGGCCGCCACCGTGCCGGCGATCGGCGACGTCAGCGTGACCAGGGACAGGTTCTGGTCGGCGATGTCGAGCTTGGACTGCGCCGAGTCGATCGCCGCCCGGTCGGAGAGGATGTCCGCCGCGCTCGCGACGGTGGTGGTCCCCGCGCCGGACGCGCCGGTGGACGTGCGGGCGGCCGACGACGAGCCGGACGTGCCGGTGGTCGACGAGCCGGTGCCGGACGACGTGCGGGTGCTGCTGCCCGCCGAGCCGGTGCCGGCCGACGGGCCCGACGTACCGGGACCGGACGTGCCGGCCGAGGCGGTGACCGCCTTCTGCAGCGCGCCGACCGCCTTGTCCAGGGCCTGCGCCGCCGTGCCGACGGCCGTCTGCGCGGTGCCGGTGGTGGTCTGCGCGGTGCCGACCGCGACGAGAGCCGTCTGGCACGCCTGCAGCTGCGCCGCCGTGGGTGGCGTGCCGCTGGTGACCAGCGACGTGGTCGTGGCGGTCGGGCTCGGCGTGGGCGTCGGGGTGACGGTCGGGGTGGGCGTCGGCGTGGCCGTGGCGCTCGGGCTCGCGGTGGGGCTGGGCGTCGCGGTGGGCGTCGGGGAGGCCGATGCCGTCGGGCTGGGCGTCGGGCTGGGGGTCGCGGTGGGGGTGGGCGTCGGGGACGGCGTCACCGCGGCGCAGGCCGTCTGGGCGTCCTGCAGCGCGGTGGTGCTCGCCTTCAGCGCCGTGTCGGCGGCGTCGTACGCGGTGAGCAGGGCCTGCTGGGCCTTCTGCACGCCGGCGAGGGCTGTGGCGACAGCCGACGACGCACCGGACGAGCCGGCACCGGCGGACGAGCCGGTCCCGGAGCCGGAGGCGGAACCGGAGGCCGAGCCGGCCGCGGCGCCCGACGACGCACCGGCTGCGGCGGACGACGTCGCGGTGGCGGCACCGGTCGAGCTGCCGCCGGACGACGCCGAGGAGGTCGTCGAGGCCGCGCTGGTCTGCGAGTCCAGGTCGGTCTGCAGCTGCTGCTGGGCCGTCTGGAGCGTGGTGGTCGCCGCGTCCACGGCGTTCTGCAGCGCGGTCGGGTCGAGGGTGGCCAACGTCTGACCGGCCGTCACCGTCTGGCCGACGCCCACCGCCACGGACGCGACCGTCCCCGCGACGGGGAACGCGACGTCGCGGCGGGTGGCCGAGGCGACGGTCCCGACGGCCGACACGGTCTGCGTGACCGAGCCCAGCTTGGCCGTCGCCGTGGTGTAGCGCGTCTCCGACTGCCGGGACATGGCCAGGGCCACTCCCCCGCCGGCGATCGTCAGCACCACGGCGCCGGCCGCCGCGAGCGCCGCGACCCGGCGCCCACGAGCGCGGCGCCGTCGCACGGTGGTCCGCTCAGGCATTGGAGCCCGCCGCCGGAGCGCCCTGCTGGGGCTGCCCGTTCTGGCCGCCGCGGTTGCCGCCGAAGCCGCGGTTGGCGGTCACGCACGTGCCGTTGGTCGGCGGGGACACGACGATGCTGGTCGCCGTCACCTTGCCGGAGGTGTCCGCCTGGCCGCGGGCCGTGGCGCACTGGCCGACGACGATGACCGACGCGTCCGCCGTCCTGGTGGTGCGGTACGTCGTCGCCGAGTCGACCGTCACGGTGGCGGTGCCGGTCGTCGTGCCAGGGCTGGCCGTGCCGGGGGTCGCGGTGCCGGAGGTGCCCGCGGCACGCGTGGTCGTCTGCACCGTGATCGTGCTCCCGGACACGCCCGTGACCAGGCCGTCGACCGGCCGGGCGAAGCCGCCCGCGCCGCCCGTCGGGGCACCGCTGGGCCGGGTACCGGAGCGTGGGGCGCCGGTCGGCATGCCACCACCGGGCGCCCCCGCCGCCCCGCCGAAGCCAGCCGCGCACGCGCCGTCGACCGGCTGGGTGATGGTGACAAAGGTCGCCGCGCCGGACGTGGACGCCGTCGCGGTGCCGGACGACGCCGTGGTCGCCAGGATGCACACCCCCGGCGTGACGTCCGCCAGGCTGCCGGCGACCTGCTGGCTGATGACGGTGCTGGAGGTCCACGCGACGGCCGTCTGGCTGGACGTGTCCTGCAGCTGCATCACCTGGCCGGTGACGGCCGCGATGGTGCCGCGCACCCCGCCCCGGTCCTGCTGGGCGGCGCCGCCGCCCGAGCCGGACCGAGCGCCGGCCGAGGCCGACGCCGCGGGGGCCGCGGGGGCCTTCGCGTTGGCGGCACCGCCGCCGCAGGCGGCGAGGGTGAGGACCACGACGGCGCCGAGCGGGAGGGCCCAGGCGCGGTGCAGCCGGGCAGCCGTGGGACGGGACGACGACATGGCAGAGCTCCTCGAGGTGGGGATGGTGCTGGTACGGGCGCGCTGCACGGTGATCACTCCGAGCGCAGCGCGTCGATGGGTGCGAGCCGGGCGGCCCGCGTGGCGGGGTAGACCCCGAAGACGAGCCCGATGGCGACGGCGACCACCACCGAGCCGGCGACGGCGACGCCGGACACGACGATGGTGCTGTTCAGCAGCTTGGGCAGCGTGTTGGCCGACACCACGCCCAGCAGGCAGCCGAGCAGACCGCCGGCCAGGCCGAGGATCGACGCCTCGACCAGGAACTGCCGGCGGATGGCCCACGGCGGGGCGCCGAGCGCCTTGCGCAGGCCGATCTCCCGGGTTCGCTCGGTGACCGACACCAGCATGATGTTCATCACGCCGATGCCGCCGACCAGCAGGGACAGCGCCGCGATTCCGGTCAGCAGCACGGTGAGCGTGCGGGCCACCGCGGTGGCGGTCGACACCAGCGACTCCTGCGAGGAGACCGTGAAGTCCGCGCTGGACGCGGTGGTGATCGAGTGCAGGTTGAGCAGCAGCTGGGTCGCCTCCTGCGAGGCCCCGGACAGCTGCTGGGCCGACGCCGCCTCGATGTAGATGCGGGAGACGGCGTCGCGGGTGCTGCCGCCGACCAGCTGCTCCGCCGCGGTGGACAGGGGCACCACCGCGAGGTCGTCGAGGCTCGTGTTCCCGCTCGACCCGGCGGTGGACAGCACCCCGATCACGGTGAACTCGACGTTGTTGATGGTCACTGTGCGGCCCACCGCGTTGGTGGTGCCGTACAGCTGCGTGGCCGTGTCGGCGCCGAGGACCACCACGTCGGCGCGGGCGGTGTCCTGCGCGTCGGTGATGAACTGCCCGGCGGACAGCTGCCGCGCCCGGACCCCCAGCCACGACGCCGTGGTGCCGGTGACGGTGGTGGTCCAGTTGGTGGTGCCGTTGACCAGCGACAGCTGGGTCGACTTCTCGGGGGCGACCGCGGCGATGTCCGGGGCGTTGTCCTTCGACGTCAGGGCGACGGCGTCGGACCGCTTCAGCGTGGTGTTGGAGCCGAAGCCGCCGCGGACGCCGGTGGTGCTGGTGCTGCTGCCCGGCGTGACGATCAGCAGGTTGGAGCCGAGGGAGTTGATCCGCGCCGACACGTCCTTCTGCGAGCCGAGGCCGAGGCCGACGGTGAGGATCACCGCGGCGATGCCGATGAGGATGCCCAGGATGGTCAGCGTCGAGCGCAGGGTGTGCGAGCGGACCGCCGACCAGGCGGTGTGCAGCGTCTGGGTCCAGGTCATCGCGCCGCCCCCTCGCCCTCGGCGACGTGGGCGGCCGCGCGATCGTCGGGATCGGTGTCGGACAGCACCCGGCCGTCGCGCACCCGCACCATGCGGCGGGCGCGCTGGGCGACCTCGAGCTCGTGGGTGATCAGCACCACCGTGCGGCCGGCGGCGTGCAGCTCGTCGAACAGGCCCAGCACGTCGGCGGTGGAGACGGAGTCGAGGTTGCCCGTCGGCTCGTCGGCCAGGATCAGGTCCGGGTCGCTGACCAGGGCACGTGCCACCGCGACCCGCTGCTGCTGGCCGCCGGACAGCTCGCCGGGCCGGTTGGCGGTGCGGTCGGCCAGGCCGACGCGCGCGAGCGCGTCCATCGCGCGGGCCTTGCGCTCCGCGGACGGCACCCCGGCGTAGATCAGCGGGAGCTCGACGTTGCGCCAGGCGGACAGCGCCGGCAGCAGGTTGAACTGCTGGAAGACGAACCCGATCCGGCGGTTGCGGATGTGCGCCAGCTCCACCTCGTCGAGCTCGGAGACGTCCTCGCCGGCCAGCCGGTAGGCACCGGTGGTGAGCACGTCCAGGCAGCCGAGGATGTTCATCAGCGTCGACTTGCCGGAGCCGGACGGGCCCATGATCGCCACGTACTCGCCCTGGTCGATCCGCAGGTCGACCCCGCGCAGCGCCTCGAACGTGATGCTGCCGGTGGTGTACGTCTTGCTCACGCCTGCCAGCTCGATCACCGGGGTCGCGGCGTGCTCGGCGAACCGCTCCTGCACCGCCGTCGGAGCGCCGATCGGGAGCACGCCGTCCAGCGGAGCCGTGCCGCCGTGCCGCGGGCTGCCGTCAGCCATTCGTCCGGCTCCCCGTCGTGCCCGCCTGCTGGCCGCCCTGGCCCGCCTGACCGCCCTGACCGCCCTGACCAGGGAAGCCGCCCGGGAACTGCCCCGTGCCGCCGTTGCCGTAGCCCCGGGTGCCACCGGTCCCGGTGTACCCGCCGTACCCGCGCTGGGTGCCCGTGCCGGACCCCGTGCGGGTGTACACGACCTCGCGCACCAGGTCGCCCTCGGAGAGCCCGGACGTGATCTCGGTCAGCTGCCCGGACGTCTCGCCCACCTGCACCTCGACGGTCTGCACGGCGCCCTCGGCGTCCACCTTCTGCACGGTGCTCGTGCCGTTGGCGGTGGTGACGGCGGCGGTCGGGACGGCGAGCACGTTCGCGCGCCGCTCGTAGACGATCGCGGCGGTCACCGAGATGCCGTCGTGCAGCTTGCTCACGTCGCCGGTCACGTCGACCACCACGGGGTAGCTCGCCACGCCGGACGACGTGGACAGCAGCCCGATGGACGACACCGTGCCGAACACCGTGCCGGACAGGCTGGTCGACGTCATCTCGACCTGGTCGCCGACGGCCACCTTGGCGATGTCGCTGTCGCTGACCCCGACGGACACCTGGTAGGCGTCCGTGCCGACGATGGTGAACTCCGCGCTCGACGAGGAGGCGGAGGACCCGGACGACGAGGAGCCCCCGGACGACCCCGCGCCGCCCTGCCCGCCGCCGGCCGACCCGGCCGAACCGGAGGAGCCGGAGGAGCCCGACGTGCCGGTCGACCCGCTGCCGCTGGTGCTCGTCGTGCCGGACGCCGAGCCGGTCACCTTCTGCCCGACGACCACGTTCACGCTGGTCACCAGGCCGGCGACCGGTGCGGTGAGGGTCGCCTCGCCCAGCGCGGTCGTCGCGCTGTCCACCTGCGACTGGGCGACGGCCACCTGGGCCGACGCGGCCGCGATCTGCGCCACCTGCGCGGCGGTGCCGGTCGAGGCGGCCTGGAGGTCGGCCAGCTTGGCCTGGTCGCTGGCGAGCGTCGCCTTCGCGGACAGCAGGTCCGCGTTGAGCTGCAGGGTGTCGACGGTGGCCAGCGCCTGCCCGGCGGTGACGGTCGCCCCGGCGGCCACGTTCACGGCGGTGACCGTGCCGCTGACCGCGAAGTTCACCGTCTGGTTCACCTTGGGCGTCAACGTGCCGGTGCCGGAGACCGACTTCTGCATCGTGGTCAGGCTCGCCGCCACGTCGCGCGTGGTGGTGGTCGCCGTCGTCGCGGCCGAGGCGGCGTCGCGTCCCGCGAACCACCAGATGCCCGTACCGCCGGCCGCCAGCACGACGGCCAGCAGCACCACCGCGAGCACCCGCCCAGCCGGGCGCGCCGACCTCCACCGCTTGCGCATGTCGTCCTCACGTCGTGTGCCGATGTTCACGAGCGACGCTAGGGACGGCTGCTGGACGCGCTGCCGATCCCGGCTGTGACCAGCCTGTGAATGCTGCGTGGGCGGTGCCCGGTGGACGCAGCAGAGCCCGGCGTGAGGGGGGTCTGCTCACGCCGGGCTCTGGGCCCGGGGGCGGCGTCGGGGGTGCGCCGCCCACGGTGGTCAGGCCGAACGGCCTTGGTCGGGTTCGGCGTCGGGGTCGGGTCGAGGGGTCAGTCGAGCGGCAGCTCCGCGCGCCCGTCGGCGGCGTCGACGACCAGGTCAGCGACCTGCAGCCGCCACGCGACGTCCGCGGGCCCCTCGGCCAGCAGCCGGTCGCCCTCGCGGCGCACGACGAAGGTGGTCGCCGCCCCGCCGGTCGACGACGGGACCACCACCTCGCGCCGGTCGCCGTCGGCCAGCTCGAAGGCGCGAAGCGTGACGCCGTCCGCCCAGTCGTAGTCCGGCCGGTCGGTGACCGCGCCGACCGGCAGCACGGTGCCGGGCCGCACCAGCACGGGCAGCGAGTCGAGGCCGTGCACCTGGTTCACCCAGCGCGGGCCGGTCACCGTTGAGCCGTCCAGGAGCGAGGTCCAGGTGCCCTCCGGCACGTACACCTCGGCGACGCCGTCCGGGGAGAGCACGGGCGCCACCAGCAGGCTGTCGCCCAGCATGTACTGCGTCTCGGCGGTGAACGCCGACCGGTCGTCGCCGAACTCCAGCAGCATGTGCCGCAGCATCGGGATGCCGTCGGTGTGCGCCTCCTCGGCCACCCGGCCGAGGTACGGCATCAGCGAGAGCTTGAGGTGGGTGAACCGCCGCGTGATGTCGACGGCCTCGTCGTCGAACGCCCACGGGACCCGGACCGAGCCGGAGCCGTGCAGGCGGGAGTGCGACGACAGCAGGCCGAACGCCAACCACCGCTTGAACACCAGCGGGTCGGGCGTGCCCTCGAACCCGCCGATGTCGTGCGACCAGTACCCGAAGCCGGACAGGCCGAGCGACAGGCCGCCGCGCAGCGTCTCCGCCATCGAGGCGAGCGAGGAGTCGTTGTCGCCGCCCCAGTGCACCGGGTACTGCTGGCCGCCGACGGTCGCCGACCGGGCGAACAGCACCGCGTCACCCTCGCCGCGCACGTCGCGCAGCACGTCGAACACCGTCTGGTTGTAGAGGTGCGTGTAGTAGTTGTGCATCCGGTCCGGCTCGGAGCCGTCGAACCACGCGACGCCCTCGGTGGGGACGCGCTCGCCGAAGTCCGTCTTGAAGCAGTCGACGCCCTGGCCCAGCAGGGTGCGCAGCTCGCCGGCGTACCAGTCGGCCGCCGCCGGGTTGGTGAAGTCGACCAGCGCCATGCCGGCCTGCCACAGGTCCCACTGCCAGACGCTGCCGTCGGTGTTGCGCAGCAGGTAGCCCTTGGCCTTGCCCTCCTCGAACAGCCGGGAGCGCTGGGCGATGTACGGGTTGATCCAGACGCAGATGCGCAGGCCCTTCGCCTTCAGGCGGGTGAGCATCCCCTCGGGGTCGGGGAACGTCGCCGGGTCCCACACGAAGTCGGTCCAGTGGAACTCGCGCATCCAGAAGCAGTCGAAGTGGAACACCGACAGCGGCAGCTCCCGCTCGGCCATCCCGTCGATGAACGAGCTGACCGTCTTCTCGTCGTACTCGGTGGTGAACGACGTGGTCAGCCACAGGCCGAAGGACCAGGCGGGCACGCGCGCCGGCCGGCCGGTCAGCGCCGTGTACCGGCGCAGCACGTCCTTGGGCGTCGGGCCGTCGATCACCAGGTACTCGAGCACCTGGCCCGGGACCGAGAACTGCGTGCGCTCCACCATCTCCGAGGCGACCTCGAACGAGACCTTCTCGGGGTGGTCCACCAGCACGCCGTACCCGCGGGACGTCAGGTAGAACGGCACGTTCTTGTACGCCTGCTCCGAGGACGTGCCGCCGTCGAGGTTCCAGATGTCGACGGTCTGGCCGTTCTTCACCACCGGCCCGAACCGCTCGCCCAGGCCGTACACCAGCTCGCCGGCGGCCAGGGTCAGCTGCTCGTGCACGTAGGTCGTGCCGTCGGGCGCCGTCGCTGCGCCCACCGAGCGGTTGGCGGACGAGGTGAGCAACCGACCGCCGGACCGGAACTCGACCAGCCAGCCGGGGCCGCGGCGCACCCGCACCGTCAGCTCGCCGGAGACCAGCTCGCCGACCTCGTCGTCCACCCGCACCTGCGGGACGAAGCCCGGCTGACCGGCGATCGCGAAGCCGGGACGGCGCTCCACTCCCCCGTCGAAGTGGGCGATCCGCACCCGGACCACGCCGGGCGCCGGCGCCGAGTACGTGACGGTGATCAGCGGGAGGTTGAGCGTGTCGCCGCGGGTGCGGATCCGCTTCGCCGTGCCGTACACGGTCAGCGTGCCGGCCTCCGGGTCGGCGACGACGTCCCGCACCTCGGCGGGGCGGATCAGGGTGAACCCGTCGCGGTCCATCCAGTAGCCGTTGGTGAACTTCATCGCAGGGAATTCCTTCGCGGGTCGGGTGCTACTTCACCGCGCCGGCGGTCACCCCACGGGTGAGCGTGCGCTGGAAGAACAGGAAGAACAGGAGGGTGGGAAGCAGGGACACCAGGGCGCCGGCGTTCAGCGTCGGCACGTCGAGCAGGCGGTCGCCCTGCAGCGAGCTCAGCGCGATCGGCACGGTCTGCGAGGCCGGCGTGGTGAGCATCACCAGCGGGATGAAGAACTCGTTCCACGTCCAGATGAAGAAGAAGATCATCAGCACCGCGAGCGTCGGCCGGACGATGGGGAACACCACCCGCCACAGCACGCGCCAGCTGTTCGCGCCGTCGAGCGCCGCCGCCTCCAGCAATGCCTTGGGGAACGTGCCCAGGACGCTCGCGAGAAGGTACGTGCCGAATGCCGACTGGATCACCGTGAAGATGATGACGATCGACCAGCCGCTGTTGTTCAGGCCCACCTTCTGCGCCATCGTGTACAGCGGGTACAGCAGCACCTCCTGCGGCAGCATGTTGGCCAGCAGGAACACCGCCACCAGCCAGGCGCGGCCCCGCACCCGGCCGATGCCGATCGCGTAGGCGGTCAGCAGCGACAGGCCGGTGCCCAGCACCGACACCGCGGCGGACGTCCAGATCGAGTTCCACAGCTTCACCGGGAAGTCGACGGTGGTCCAGAACTTCGTCAGGCCCGTGAAGTACAGGTTGGTGGGCAGGCTCAGCGGGCCGTGCGTCGAGTAGTCGGCGGGCGACTTGAACGCGTTGATCAGCATCAGCACGAACGGCGCCAGCATCAGCACCGCGACGACGGCGCAGCCGACCAGCACCACCCAGCGCAGGGCGCCACGGTGGTGACGGTCGCCCGTGCGGGTGGCCTTGACGGGTGCGGCGACCTCGGTCGGCGCCTGCGCGATCGTGGTCATCGGACACCCTCCTCGTCCCTGCGGGCGGAGCGGTTCTGCAGCAGCTGGATGACGGCTGCGACCACGACGATCACCAGCGTCAGGACGGTGGCGACGGCGGCGCCGTAGCCGACCTTGGACTTGTCGAAGAAGTTGAGGAACGAGTAGTACGACGGCACCAGGGTCGACAGCTCGGGACCGCCGCGGGTCAGCACGTAGATCGGCGCGAACACCTTCAGCGCCGCGATGGTGCAGGTCAGCGTGATGACGAAGGTCTCGGGCTTGATCTGCGGGATGGTGATCGCGCGGAACCGGCGGAACCAGCCGGCGCCGTCCAGCTCGGCGGCCTCGTACAGCTCGGGGTCCACCCGCTGCAGGGCCGACATGAAGATCACGGTCGGGTAGCCGATCTGGATCCAGACCAGCACCAGCATCACCGCGGGCAGCGCCGTCGACGGGCTGCCCAGCCAGTTGGGCGGGTGCGCGACGCCGATGCTGTGCAGCATCGCGTTCAGCGACCCCGTCTCGGCGTTGAAGATCCAGTTCCAGACGATGCCCGCGACGGCCACCGGCATGATCTGCGGCAGGTAGTACGTCGCCCGCAGGAAGCTGGCGGTCCGGTTGCCGACGTTCTTGCCGATGTAGTCGAACAGCACCGCCGCCAGGATCAGGCCGATCAGCGTCGGGACGATCACCATCGCGACGATCATCCAGACGGAGTTGCGGAACGAGCTCCAGAACGCCGCGTCGTGCAGCAGGTCGGTGTAGTTGCCGAACCCGTACCAGTGCATGGGCGACAGGCCGCCCTTCCACCGGTGCAGGCTGTAGAACACGTTCAGGCCGAACGGCACGATGATCACGGCCGTCAGCGCGATGACACCGGGCAGCAGGTAGAGCCAGTAGACCGCCTGGCGCCGGCGTGCGGCGCGGTGGACGCGGGGCGTCTGTACCGACATGAGGGATCTCCTGGTCCGGGTCGTCGGGTGTGTCAGCGCAGGTGGGCTCCTCGTCGGGCCCCGGGTTCCGTCCGGGGCCCGACGAGGTCACCTCACTTGCCGGTCAGGTCCTTGCGACCGGAGTCGTAGAACGTGCCGAGGTCCTTCAGCGCGTCGGCCGGGGCCTTCGAGCCGTTGACCACCGTCTGGCCGAAGCTGACCAGCTGGTCGTAGAAGCCGGCGACCGGCCAGTCGGGGTAGAACGCGAGACCGTCGCTCTTCACCACGGAGTCGAAGTTGTCCTGCAGGGTCTTGGTGTTCGGGTCCGTGATCACGGACGAGTCACCGGCGACCGGCAGACCACCGAGCTTGGCCATGGTGTCCTGCGAGGTCTTGCCCAGCGTTGCGTCGATGAACTTGGCGGCGAGCGCGGCGTTCTTCGAGTTCTTCGGGATCACCAGCAGGTTGCCCGACGAGCCCGGGTTCAGCTTGTTGCCGGGGAAGGTGAACTGGCCGAGCTTGAAGGAGGTGACCTCCTTGTTCAGGCGGCCGAACCACCACGAGCCGGAGACCATGATCGGGTACTTGCCGGCGATGAACGCGGTGCCCATGTCCTCGGCCTTCAGACCGGAGGAGTCCTTGGAGACGTAGCCCTTGGACACCCAGTCGGCGAGGGTGTTGGTGCCGTCCAGCAGCGGGCCGGACGTGAAGTCCACGTTGCCCTTGAACAGCTCGAAGTTGTCGACGAAGGAACGGTCGGCCTTGTTCAGCACCAGCTCGTACCACAGCTGGCCGAGCGGGTACTCGGCGCCGGCCTCGGCCAGCGGGGTCACACCGTTCTGCTTGAACGTCGCCAGGGCCTTCTCGAAGTCGGCGAAGGTCGTCGGCACGGAGATCCCGTACTTGTCGAACATGTCCTTGTTGTAGAAGACGGTGACGTACTCGCCGTAGCTGGGGACGCCGTACCACTTGCCGGAGCCCATCAGCCCGTTCTCGTCGTACTTGGCGGTGGTCTGCACGGACGACGAGAGCTTGGAGTCCCAGCCGTACTTCGTGGCGTCGGCGCTCAGGTCGGTGAGCAGGCCCTGCGAGGCCAGCTGGCCGGCGGTCGCGTTGCCCTTGTTGTACTCCATGACGTCCGGCACGTCGTTGCCGGCCAGCACGATCTTGGCGTTCTTCTGCAGCTGCTCGAACGTCTGCTTCTCGACCTTGACGGTGACGCCAGGGTTGGCCGCCTCGAACTCCTTGATGGCGGCGTTCCAGCCCTGCGTCATCGCCGAGTCGTCGCCCTCGTAGTGCCAGAACGTGAGGGTGGTCGGGTTGGCGGTGCCACCGGCGGCGGCGCTCGAGCTGGAGGACGAGCTGCCCCCGGACGAGCAGGCGGCCAGGGAGAGGGCCGCGAGGGCGGTCGCGGCGACCACCTTCAGGCGGGTCGAACGGATCATGACTTTCCTTCCGTCGTGCGGCTCGGCATCGAGCAGCGGGTGGGATGGAGCGGTGCGGCTCGTCAGGGGGTGGTGAGCCGGGTGACCGGACCGGACGTCTCCCGGACCTGCAAGGTGCAGGGCAGGTTGACCCCGGCCGGGGCTGGGCGGCCGTCGAGGACCTCGAGCAGGCCGTGCACCGCACGTCGGCCCTGGTCAGGGCCCGGTGCGGCGAGATAGGTGAGCGGGTGGTCGTACATGTCGCTGATCTCGCCGGAGATGGCGATACCCACCACGGACACGTCACGGGGGACGGAGCGCCCGGCCTCGCGCAGGGCGGAGGCGACGCCGAACAGCGCAAGCTCGTTCATCACGATCACGGCGGTCAGCTCGGGGTGCTCGGCGAGCAGGGCGGTGGTGGCTCGACGACCGGCCCCCGGGTTGACGTCGCACGGCGTGCTCACCGGTGCAAGCCCGCGCTGCGCCATCGACTCCTCGTAGGCGCGCAGCGCCCGGACCGACGGGCCGTAGCCGGCGTCGAGGTCCGCCTGCGAGCGGTTGACGAACGCGATGTGCGTGTGGCCCTGGCCTGCCAGGTGGTCCACCGCCACCTTGAGGCTCTCCTCGAAGTCGATGTCGACCCACACCCGGTCGGCCGGGTCGGCCGAGCGACCGATCAGCGCGCACGCGAGGCCCTGGCTCTCGACGGCCTCGATACGAGGGTCGTCCAGAGCGACCTCCATCAGCAGCACACCGTCGGCGGTGCGGCCCGCCGCGAGCTCCCGCAGCACCTCGGGCTCGCTGCTGCTGACCGGCCACAGCACCAGCTCGTACTCCGCCTCGCGGGCCGCCTCGACGGCCCCCTGGACGATCTCGTTCAGGGTGGCGCCGAGCGAGACCCCGTACACCGGGTAGGCGAGGGCGAGCACATGGGTGCGGCGCGAGGCGAGCGCGCGGGCGACGGGGTCACGGCGGAAGTCGAGCTGGGCCATCGCCTGCTCGACGCGGGCGCGGGTTGCGGCCGAGACGGGGCGCTTGCCCGTGAGCGTGTACGACACGGTGCTCAGCGAGACATGGGCCAGATCGGCCACGTCCTGCATCGTCGCCACGGCGAACCCCTTCGTTCGAAGCGCTTCCGCGAAGCGCTTCGACAAGAATGCGCGGCGAGGCAGATAACGTCAAGCGCGCGAACAAACCCGTGACCTGATCGAGACAGTCGGTGACTGGACGAGCGTCCAGAGGGCGCTCGGGTGTCCGGACGGCCCGGGCCCCCGGGGTGCGTGGCCGGCGGGCGTCGCGACGCGGACCCGCGCCGGCGCCCTGCCGCTCAGGCAGGCAGCAGGAACCCGTCGGCCACCAGGCCGCGAGCGGTCGGCAGCACCTCTCGGGCGACGTCCTCCGCGGACCGGTCCAGCAGCGCTCCCAGCGCTCCCACCAGCGTGCCGACGCTGAGCTCGCCGTCGCACGCCCCCACCAGCCCGGCCACGGCCGTGCCCACCTGCACCGCGCGACCGAACCCGCCGCCCTGCCGTAGCAGCACCACGCGGGGGTCGGACTCCCCCGGCACCAGGTGCCGCTCCTCGGTGACGTCGGGGGCGACGACGAGGTGCTCCGCGACGAACGCCTCGTCGTCGCGGGCGGCGAGCCAGTCTTGGGCGGCCAGGCCGGCGGCGACGGCCGGACCGACGGGGCCCGGCAGAGCGTTGGTCAGCTCCTCGAGCCGGCGGAGCCGGGGCCGGTGCTCGTCGGCCGCCGACGGCCGGCGCAGGGTCACGATGCCGAAGCCGATCGCCGTGACGTCCCGGGACGCCAGGTCGTCGAGCCAGGCGCCGTACAGCGACCGCCACGCGATCCGGTCGGCCGCGGCCGTGGTGCCGGCGTCGCGGATCCAGGTCTCGGCGTACTGGGCCGGGTCGAGCAGCTCGCGCTGCACCACCCACGCGTCCAGGCCCGAGGCGTCCACCCAGGCACCGATCCGCTCGGTCCAGTCGGCCTGCCCGTGCACCTCCCAGTTGGCCAGCAGCTGGGCGACGCCGCCGGGCGCCAGCACGCTGCCGACCCCGGTGACCAGCTCCTCGACCAGGGAGTCGCCGGCGCGACCGCCGTCGCGGTACTCGTACACGGGCACGTCCGGCATGCGCGGCGTGATGACGAACGGCGGGTTGCTCACCACCAGGTCGAACACCTCGCCGGCGACCGGCTCGAGCAGCGAGCCGCGGCGCAGGTCCACCCGGGACGGGTCGAGACCGGCCAGCGCGAGGTTGAACGCCGCGAACGCCAGCGCCCGGTCGGACACGTCCGTCGCGGTCACGTGCCGCGCGTGCCGCGAGGCGTGCAGCGCCTGCACGCCGCAGCCGGTACCGAGGTCCAGCACCCGGTCGAGCCGCGTGGGGACCGTGGCGGCGGCGAGCGTCACCGACGCACCGCCGATGCCCAGCACGTGGTCGGTGCCCAGCGGACCGCCGGTCGCCAGCTCGCCGAGGTCGGAGGCGACCCACCACGTCGTCTCGTCGGCACCGTCGACCGCCGTCCACGGGCGCAGGTCGACGAGGGGGCGGAGCCCTTCCGGCCGAGACGAGCCGTGCGCTGACGCCGGCGGCGCCGCGTCCGACGGTGCCGACTCGCGCCCGTCACGGCCGAGCGCCGCCGCTTCGCGCTCGTGCACGTCGTCGGCCCGGGCGACGAGCCCGAGCGCCAGCGCACCGGCCGCGCCGGCGGTCGGCAGCGCGCGGTCGAGGTCTGCCCTGGTCACCACCTCGCCGAGGAGGAAGGCCCGCACCAGCGTCGCGACGGGCGGGACGTCGGGGCCGGCGGTCGCCCGCAGTGCCGGGGTCGGCTCACCGCGCTGCAGCGCCGCCGAGGCGACAGGGCCGAGCAGAGCCTCGACGGCGTCGACGGTGAAGGCGGCAAGGTCCGCACGGAGGGCGGCGACCGCCGCCTCGTCGACGACGGGGACGCGATGCGGCGTGCGGTCGTCCGGCGTCGTGGCGGACGACGTCACCGCTCCTCCCCCGCCACGAGGTCGACGACCACCGGCAGGTGGTCGCTGGCGGCGCGGGCCGCCGGGACGTCGAGCACACGGGCGGCTGTCACGCGCAGACGGTAGCCGACCAGCACGGCGTCGATCCGCTGGGCCGGAGCGGACGCCGGGAACGTCGGACCGGTGTCCGCGGCCGCATCGGTCAGCCCCTGGGCGAGCAGCGTGCGCCACGACGGCTGGTCCGGCACCTCGTTGACGTCCGCCAGCACCACCCACGGCTCGGTGCGGGGCAGCCGGTCGAGCAGCAGGCGCAGGTGCCGTTCCCGCTCGCCCGCGTCCAGGCCGAGGTGGACGACGACCACCCGGACCTTCTCACCGCCCGCCAGCACGCGCGCGGTGCTGGCACCGCGGCGGGTGCGCGGCAGCTCCCAGGGCAGCCGGTAAGCCGCCACCTGGTCGGACGGCACGTCCGCGCGCACCAGCAGGGCGGTGGTCCGGGAGGCGCCACCGCCGACGACCACGCGGAGCCCCGCACGCCGGGCGACGCGGCGCAGGCGCCACCGGCCGAGCGGGCCGAGGGGACGTTCCTGGACGCCGACGACGTCCGGAAGGGTGTCCCGCAGCACGCCGACGACGGCGTCGACGCACCGTCGGGTGGTCAGCCAGGGAGTGCCGAGGGCGTGCAGGTTCCACGTCATCACCCGCAGCGGCCGGTTTGCCTCGGCGGGCTGGGTCCCGGCCGCGGGCGCCGGCACCCCGAGGGGCTCGGGCGCTCGCTCGGGCTCCGGCACTCGCGCGGGCTCCCTCACTGCGGAGGGCTCCCTCACTCCCGCGGGCGCGGTCCCCGCGGTGCCGAGTCGGCGAGGCTGTCGTCGTCCAGGTCCTGGTCAGGCAGGTCGGCGGCGAGCTCGGCGTCCGAGAACTCGTCCGTCTCGTCGAACTCGAGCTCCGCCTCGAGCACCTCCGGGTCCGGCGACCCGCCGGACGCGCGCCGTCCCTCCGCCGACGCCGCGGCGACCGACTCGCGGTCCACCCGCGCCGCCCGGAGCCGGGACACGATCACGGCCCCGAACGCGACCCCCGCGGCCAGCAGGGCGATCACCAGGCGCAGCGCGTGGTTGGCGCCGGCCCCGGCCGACACGGACACGACCGCCGGTGCGACCAGCAGCGCCACCAGGTTCATCACCTTGATCAGCGGGTTGATCGCCGGGCCGGCGGTGTCCTTGAACGGGTCGCCGACGGTGTCGCCGATCACGGCTGCGGCGTGCGCCGCTGACCCCTTGCCGCCGTAGTGCCCGTCCTCGACGATCTTCTTCGCGTTGTCCCAGGTGCCACCGCTGTTGGCGAGGAACACGGCCATGAGCACGCCGGCACCGATCGCCCCGGCGAGGAACCCGGCGAGCGGGCCGATTCCGAGCCCGAACCCGACGGCGATCGGCGCGAACGCCGCCAGCAGGCCCGGGGTGGCGAGCTCCCGCAGCGAGTCGCGCGTGCAGATGTCCACCACCCGGCCGTACTCGGGCCGCTCGGTGCCGTTCATGATGCCGGGGTGCTCGCGGAACTGGCGGCGCACCTCGAACACGATCGCGCCGGCGGCGCGGGTGACGGCGTCGATCGCCAGCCCGGAGAACAGGAACACCGTGGCGCCGCCGAGGATCAGGCCCACCAGCGTGATCGGGCTGATGATCTGGTAGTCCATCATCGCGGTGACCAGGTCGTCGCCCAGCCGACCGCTGACCCCGGCCAGCGAGGTGCGCACCGCGTCGGCGTAGGAGCCGAACAGGGCGGTCGCCGCCAGCACGGCGGTGGCGATCGCGATGCCCTTGGTCACGGCCTTGGTGGTGTTCCCGACGGCGTCGAGGTCCGTGAGGATGCGCGCACCCTCCTCGGTGACGTCGCCCGACATCTCCGCGATGCCCTGGGCGTTGTCGCTGACCGGCCCGAACGTGTCCATCGCGACGATCACGCCGACCGTGGTCAGCAGTCCGCAGCCCGCCAGCGCGATGAGGAACAGGGCCAGCGGGATCGACCCGCCCGCCACCAGGAACACGGCGCAGATCGCCGCGGCGATGATGCCCGCGGTGTAGACGGCGGACTCGAAACCGACGCCGATGCCCGACAGCACCACGGTGGCGGCACCGGTCAGCGTGGTCCGGGCGACGTGCAGGGTCGGGTTGCTGGTGGTGTTGGTGAAGTAGCCGGTCACCCAGAGGATCACGCCGGCCAGCACCACGCCGACCAGCACCGCGACCGATGCGATCAGGCGCGGGTCGCCGTGGTGGGTCTGCAGCCCGGCGGTGCCGTCGGTGAAGGCCGCGAACGACGACGGCAGGTAGACGAAGGCCGCGACGGTGGCCAGCACCACCCCGAGCAGCGCTGACGTGTAGAAGCCGCGGTTGATCGCCTGCAGGCCGGACTCCTGGCCACGGACGCGCGTGATGAACACGCCGAGGGCCGCGACGAGGGCACCGACCGCGGTGACCAGCAGGGGGAACACCATGCCGTGCTCGCCGAACGCCGCCTTGCCGAGGATCAGCGCGGCGACCAGCGTCACGGCGTACGACTCGAACAGGTCGGCCGCCATGCCGGCGCAGTCGCCGACGTTGTCGCCCACGTTGTCGGCGATGGTCGCGGCGTTGCGGGGGTCGTCCTCCGGGATGCCCTGCTCCACCTTGCCGACCAGGTCGGCGCCGACGTCGGCCGCCTTGGTGAAGATGCCGCCGCCCACCCGCATGAACATTGCGAGCAGCGCGGCGCCGAAGCCGAACCCCTCGAGCACCGCGGGTGCGTTGCCCCGGTAGACGAGGACGACGGCGGACGCGCCGAGCAGCCCGAGCCCGACGACCGACATGCCCACCACGCCGCCCGTCCGGAAGGCGATGCGGGCACCCGCCGCCCGTCCGTCGGGCCCGGAGGCCGCCGCCGCGACACGCAGGTTGGCGCGGGTGGCCAGCCACATGCCGAGGAACCCGATCGATGCGGAGAAACCCGCTCCGAACAGGAAGAAGATGCTGCGCCCCAGCTTGACGCCACCGTCTCCGGGGAGCAGCAGCAGCAGCGCGACGACCACCACGGCGAACAGGGCGAGCGTGCGGAACTGCCGCCGGAGGAACGCCGAGGCGCCCTCCTGCACCGCGTGCGCGATGTCCTGCATGCGGACGGTTCCCTCGCCCGCGGCCAGCACCTGACGGGCCAGCACCGCAGCGACCGCCAGGGCAGCCACCGCCACGGCGGCGATGCATCCGACGATCACCAGGCTCGTGGTGCCGAGCTGCAGCATGGATCCTCCCCCAAGGACGTCGCACGGCTCTCGGCCGAGTCGTTCCTCGGCACCGTCGCCGGGAATCCGGGCAGTCTAGCCAGGGAGTGTGACCTTGGTCCTACCGAGGGCCGAACAAGAGGTGTCCGGGCTCTGGTCCCTCAGCACGGCACGGTGCCGTCGACCGGGCCATCTCCGTGGGCGATAGGTCGATGGTCATGCGCTGGCCGCCGCTGCGCACGGCCCCCGCGACGGTGCCGTGGACCGGGGCCGCTTCCCCGAGGCGGAGGGCGCTCGTGCGCGCCGGCCGTCGGTCTCGACCGCGGACGGGCCGCGGCCGACCTCCGACGTCAGTGCGTCGGCTCCTCGACCAGCGCGTCGTCCAGGGAGGGGCGGATGGTGAACACCTGCTCCAGCGCCGTGATCCGGAACACCATGAGCAACCGCTCCGAGTCGACGACCAGCTGCAGCCGGCCACCTGCGGTTCGCACCCGCTTGAGCGTGCCCACCAGCAGGCCCAGACCTGTCGAGTCCATGAAGCTGACACCCCGGAGGTCGACAACCAGGTCGACCTGCTGCCGGTCGATCAGGGCGTTCAGGCGCTCCCGCAGCGTGTCGGCGGTGGCGACGTCGATCTCGCCGTCGACCTCGACCACCGTCTGCTGGCCGACCTCACGGCTCACCACACGCAGCGCCACGGCCTGCCCCTCCACGTCCGCTCGGCACGACACCGGAATTGAAGCATCCGCGCCGAGCAGGAGCCACAACAGCGACCGTGGCGCTCGTCACCAGGTGCCTCGGACACCGCACATCGCCGCTCGCAGCTGGGGGCACCTCGCGCAGCCCCCGTGAGGTTGCCGCACACCCACGCAGCGTCCCGGCCGCGGTGCGGTACCGCGCACAGCATCGCAGGGCGTCGCGCAGCCTCCACAGGGCGCGGCACACACTCGCAGCGCACGGAGGCGCGTCGGCACACCGGGAGCGCGGGGTCAGAAGGGTGGGACCAGCGGGTAGGCAGCAGCAGCACGGTGCCCAGCTGGAACTGTCGAACGAACGGAGTCACGAGCGAAGGCATCCGCTGGGGCACGGGCGGTGGTCGACGACGGCGGCCCGGTGTCGAGACGGACAGCCGGCTCGTCGTGGTACCGGCGCCCCGACGGCGTCTGCCAGACGAGCTCACCACCGCGCCGGTGCGTCACGTGCCATCCACCCAGGTGCTTGAGCCGGTGGTGCTTGCGGCACAGATGGGCGAGGTTGTCGGCTTCCGTCGCGCCGCCGGCCACCCATGCCGTCGAGTGGTCGACGTCGCAGCGCGCGGCCCGGCGCGCGCAGCCGGGGAACCGACAGGTGACGTCCCGCACCGCCAGGGCGGTACGGAGATCCGCCGGGACCGCGTACCGACGGCGACCGACGGAGAGCACCGCCCCGGTGTGCGGGTCGGTGAGCACCCTGATGAACGACGGCGCGTCCGCCGCCAGACGACGAGCCGTCTCGATGTCGATCGGCCCGTGGCCCTCGAGCACGGCCGGCTCGTCATCGTGTCCGAGCAGCGTCAGAACCGGCACCGTGAGCACCACGGTCGCCCGGATTCCTCGCGCCCCGTCGGGGAGGGACCTGCCGAGCCCGCTCAGCTCGGCGTCCACGTGGTCGGCGTCGCTCTGATCGTCGCGTCCGTCGGCCCGGCTGGGGTGCCGCTGGTCCTCCTCCGACAGCCGTCGCGGAACGGCCGCGACCGGCCGGATGGCGTCCGAGGCGTCCGGGTCGATGAGGAGCGCGGACATCACGTCCGCGCGCAGCTGCGGGAGCGAGCGCTCGTCATCCGGACCCTGGACCTCCGCGGCGAGGTCGGAGATGCGGTGGAACGCCGCATAGGCCTGCTCGGCGGGCAGCAGTGCGCTGAGCCACGCGAGGTGGTCGTCAGCCGGTGTCACGGTGACGTGCCGGTCCGCGACGGCGGCGCGGCGCGCCTCCGGCGTCACCGGACCGGCGTGCCGCGCACGCCACCGACGGGCCACGGAGCGGAACCGGGACGGGTCCAGCACCACGGCCCGCGGGGTCAGCGTCTCGTCCGCCGCTGAGCGCACCTCCTCCGGATACCGCTCGAACAGCTCGAGCATCACGTCGACGTGCCACCGGGAGACCTCACCGTCGCCGTGCGCCTCCGCGAGGCGCGGGAAGCACCTGGTCAGCACGGCCGTTCGGCGCACGCGGGATGCGACGGTCGACTCCGGCAGACGAAGAGCGAGCGCAAGCTCCGCGATCATGTCGGTCCGGGCCCACTCCCAGGCGACGTTGTCGGACAAGCTGGCCGGCAGCTCGGCCCGACGGATGGCGGCGCCGCTCCGGAACGCCTCGACGACAAGACCGTCACGCCAGGCGGAGATGCGGTTCACCAGGCGGTCCGCAGCCGAGACGGCCGAGATCACGTCGTCGACGGGATCGCGGTCGTCCCCGTCCGCGAGCACGGTGGCGCCGGCGGTAGCTCCCGGACGGACGGGCCGATCGCCCTGAGACAACGCAGCGCCACGAACGGCGGGCGTGGCCAGCACGGCGGGCACGGCGGGCACGGCGGGCACGGCGGGCACGGCGAGGAGCGTCCCCACCGGTGCCGACCGCCCGTCATCCATGGGGAGATCCCACCACCGCCCACCGACATAGCACCCCAAACCGGGCGCCACGCGCTCAGGGTGGCCGTGGTGCGGGACCGGGAGGTCGGCAGTGGCGTCCATGGTCGGCCGACACCACACCACGCGGGCCCTCGCAGACCACCGCGGGCTGAGGCACCGGTCAGAGGTGCCGATCCGAGCCGCCCGGTCAGGTCGGGTCAGCTCAAGTCGGGTGGGGTCAGGTCACGTCAGGCCGAGCCGACCACAGCCCCGTCAGCCAGCAGCCCGGACCGCCGCCAGCGCAGCCCGGTACTCCTCGGTGGTGCCGTCCGCTCGTACGGTCTGCAGCACGTGCTCGCGGACCCCCCGCTCCGCGAGCACGGCAGTCAGCTCGGCGACGTCGTCGTCGGACATCACCGTCGGATCCACCGTGGTGCGCACCTGCACGTCCACACCGGACGCGAGCACCAGCTCGAGAGAGGAGAACGCCTGGTCGGCGCTCGTCGTCGGCCCGCCGGTACGCGTGATCTCGCGGTAGAGCCGCGCCGGCGCCTTGATGTCGAGCCCCACCCAGTCCACCAGGGGCAGCAGCTGCCGGAGCCGACGTGGGTAGGCACCGCCGGTGTGGAGCCCGACGAGGAAGCCTGCCTCCTTCACCTCACGCATCGCGGCCACCAGCCCGGCCTGCCGGGTGGGCTCGCCGCCCGAGAAGACCACGCCGTCCAGGAGCCCCCGGCGTCGCGCGAGCAGGTCGCGGACGGCCTGCCACGGGACCACGCCGGGTGTCCGGGGATCGAGGATCGCGCTGTTGTGGCAGTAGGTGCACCGCCACGGGCAGCCCTGCAGGAACGCGGTGGCGACCAGGTGCCCGGGCCAGTCGACGGTGGAGAGCGACACGAGACCGGCGATCTGCAGGTCGTCGGCGGCGGCGCCACGGGCCTGCGAGCCGGCGAGTGCCGTCGATCGACCCGACCCGGTCTGCGGCGCCTGCGACGGCGAGCCGGCACGGGCCGACGACGAGGCAGCGCGCCCCGTCGTCGGCCCGGTCGTCGTCATCGTCATGCACCCACCGCGACGGGCTCGTTTGCGCCGACGATCTCGTCGTGCGCGTACGCGTGCATGCCGGGGTCCGCACCGAACGCGACCCGCTCCTCGAACGAGACCCGCTCCGCCTGCTCACCCTTCTTGCCGACGTTGAACGAGCTCACGGGCCGGAAGTACCCCATGACGCGCGTCCACACCTCGCACTCCACCGGCGCGGCGTCCGGGTGCGCCTCCGCGCAGCGCGGGCACGTGTGGTGCTCGCCGGCGAGGTAGCCGTGGTTCGGGCAGATGGAGAAGGTCGGCGTGATGGTCAGGTACGGCAGGCGGAAGCTCGACAGCGACCGCTTCACCAGCTCCCGGCAGGCGTCCGCGGTGCTGATCCGCTCCGACATGTACAGGTGCAGCACGGTGCCGCCGGTGTACCGGGTCTGCAGCTCGTCCTGCCGGGCCAGCGCCTCGAACGGGTCGTCGGTGAAGCCCACCGGCAGCTGCGAGGAGTTGGTGTAGTACGGGTTGGCGTCCGTGCCGGCCTGCAGGATGCCGGCGAACCGCTTGCGGTCCTCCTTGGCGAACCGGTACGTCGTCCCCTCGGCGGGCGTCGCCTCGAGGTTGTACAGGTGACCCGTCTCCTCCTGGAACTCGACCATCCGGCCGCGCACGTGGTCCAGGATGCGCAGCGCCAGCTGGTGGCCACGCGGGTCGGTGAGGTCGTACTCGTCACCGGTGAAGTTGCGGATCATCTCGTTGATCCCGTTGACGCCGATCGTGGAGAAGTGGTTCTCCAGCGAGCCGAGGTACCGCTTGGTGTAAGGGAACAGGCCCTCCTCGAGCAGCCGCCCGATCACGTCGCGCTTGAGCTCGAGCGACGTGCGAGCCAGCTCCAGCAGCCGGTCGAGCGCCGTTGTCAGGCCCGCCTCGTCGCCCGGGAAGAGGAAGCCCAGACGCGCCATGTTGACCGTCACGACGCCGACGGAGCCGGTCTGCTCCGCGGAGCCGAACAGGCCGTTGCCCCGCTTGAGCAGCTCGCGCAGGTCCAGCTGCAGGCGGCAGCACATGGACCGGACGTCGCCGGGGTTCATGTCCGAGTTGATGAAGTTCTGGAAGTAGGGCAGCCCGTACTTCGCCGTCATGGCGAACAGCCGCTCGGCGTTCTCCGACTCCCACGGGAAGTCCTTGGTGATGTTGTACGTGGGGATCGGGAACGTGAACACGCGGCCCGACGCGTCGCCGGCCGTCATCACCTCCATGTACGCCCGGTTGATCAGGTCCATCTCGACCTGCAGCTCGCCGTACGTGAAGTCGCACGGCTCGTCGCCCACGAACGGCACCTGCTCCTTCAGGTCCTCCGGGCACGTCCAGTCGAACGTCAGGTTGGTGAAGGGCGTCTGCGTGCCCCACCGGCTCGGCACGTTGAGGTTGTAGATCAGCTCCTGGATGCCCTGCCGCACCTGCTCGTAGGTCAGCTGGTCCAGCCGCACGAACGGCGCCATGTACGTGTCGAACGAGCTGAAGGCCTGGGCGCCGGCCCACTCGTTCTGCATGGTGCCGAGGAAGTTGACGATCTGGCCGATGGCCGACGAGAAGTGCTTGGGGCCGGTCGCCTCGACCTTGCCCGGCACGCCGTTGAGGCCCTCCTGCAGCAGCGTGCGCAGCGACCAGCCCGCGCAGTAGCCGCTCAGCATGTCGAGGTCGTGGATGTGGATGTCACCCTCGCGGTGGGCCGTGCCGATCTCGGCCGGGTACACGTGGGACAGCCAGTAGTTGGCGACCATCTTGCCGGCGGTGTTGAGGATCAGACCGCCCAGGGAGTACCCCTGGTTCGCGTTGGCGTTGACCCGCCAGTCGCTGCGGTCCAGGTACTCCTCGATGGACGAGCCGACCTCGACCATCACCGGCGCGGCCGGCTGCTGCGGCACGGTGGACGTCGTCGTCCCACGCTGCGCCTCGACCTGCTGCTGAAGCTCTGCACCGAGCTCCGACCCCTGCGTCGCGTGCTGCGACGACTCCTGCACCGACATCTGCGCCCTCCTGAGCCTGCGTCACCCGCGGTCCGGGTGGAGCCCTATCCGAGCGCACCCGACACAAGATGTTGTGGTCCGACTCGCCCGACACGCCCACATGTGCCACAACGACACTCCGTTCAACGCCCGGCGCGCGCCGCAGGCCCAGGACCAACGTCCCGGAACGCGGGTGATCTTGGCGCCCGCCGAGAGCACCGCGCGCGGGTGCGACCATGAACAGGTGGGGACCGGCGAGCTGCTCGACGTGCTGCTCGCGGGAGGCCGCCGAGCGGACCGGATGACGCACGTCCGGCACCTTCCGAGCCGGCCCGGCCGCACCGTCGACTGGCCGGCCTGGGCCGACTCGGCGCTGGTCACCGGCTACCGGCGGCTCGGGGTCGAGGCGCCGTGGGCGCACCAGGCCGAGGCGGCGGACGCTGCGTGGTCCGGCACCCACACCGTGCTCGCCACCTCCACCGGCTCGGGCAAGTCCCTGGCGTTCTGGCTGCCCGCGCTCAGCGCCGTGCGCCGCGCGGGCACGGACGCCGCGACGGGTGCCGGCCGAGGCCGGATCGAGACCGTCCGCCGACGCGCCACGACCCTCTACCTGTGCCCGACCAAGGCGCTGGCCGCCGACCAGCTCGCCGGGCTCGAACGGCTGCTGCACGCCGGCGAGCTGCGCGACGTCCGCGTCGCGACGTGCGACGGCGACACCTCCCGCGAGGAGCGTCGCTGGGTGCGCGAGTACGCCGACGTGGTGCTGACCAACCCCGACCTGCTGCACGTCACCCTGCTGCCGCAGCACCAGCGGTGGTCGCGCCTGCTCTCCTCGCTGCAGTACGTGGTGCTCGACGAGTGCCACGCGTTCCGGGGCGTGTTCGGCGCGCACGTGGGGCTGGTGCTGCGCCGGCTGCGCCGGGTCGCCGCGGCGTACGGGGCGTACCCGACCTTCGTCATGGCGTCCGCCACCACCGCGGACCCGGCGGCGAGCGCCGCACGGTTGATCGGGGTGGGTCTCGACGAGGTGCGGGCGATCACCGACGACGCGTCGCCGGCCGGCACCAAGACGGTGGTGCTGTGGGAACCGCCCGAGCTGCCGGGGTCGGATGCACCGTGGTCGGCGCTGCTGCCGGAGGACGACCCCTGGGCGCAGGTCTCCGTGGTGCCGGCTCCCCTGCCGGTGGCGGTGGCGGCGCAGGGCGTCGTGGCGGCGCAGGGTGTTGCGGCGCCGGGGGTCGTGGCGCAGGAGTCGGTGGCGGCGCAGGTGTCGGTGGCGGCGCAGGTGTCGGTGGCGGCGCAGGCGGCGCGCGCACCAGAGACGCCGCTCGCCGGCCTGCCGTCGGGCCCGCTCGGCACCGGCGAGCAGCTGGTGGTGGAGCGCAGCGACGCGCCTCGGCGCACGGCGACCGCCGAGGTGGCGGAGCTCCTCGCGGACCTCGTCGCCGCCGGTGCCCGCTGCCTCGCGTTCACCCGCTCACGCCGAGGAGCGGAGTCCGTGGCCACCACAGCACGCGCCCACCTGGAGCGCAGCGTGCCGGAGCTGGCCGGACGGGTCTCGGCGTACCGCGGCGGCTACCTCCCCGAGGAGCGGCGTGCGCTGGAGCGGGCGATCGGCACGGGCCAGCTGCGGGGGCTCGCCACGACCAACGCCCTGGAGCTGGGCGTGGACATCTCCGGCCTCGACGCGGTGCTGATCGCCGGCTGGCCCGGCACCCGCGTGTCGTTGTGGCAGCAGGCCGGCCGCGCCGGCCGGGCCGGTGCCGACGGGCTCGTCGCGTTCGTCGCCCGCGAGGACCCGCTCGACACCTATCTGGTGCACCATCCGGAGGCGGTGCTCGATGCACCCGTGGAGGCCACCGTCTTCGACCCGGGCAACCCCTACGTGCTCGCGCCGCACCTGTGCGCCGCGGCGGCCGAGGTGCCGCTGCGCACGGACGAGCTGGCGATGTTCGGGCCGGCCGCGCCGGCGCTGCTGGACGAGCTGGTGGAGCGGGGCGCCCTCCGCCGCCGAGCCTCCGGGTGGTACTGGACGCACGCCGAGCCGGCGAGCGGGCTGACCGACCTGCGCGGCACCGGAGGTGACCCGGTACGGGTGGTCGAGTCCGGCACCGGCCGGCTGCTGGGCACGGTGGATGCCGCGTCCGCCGACTCCACGGTGCACGAGGGCGCGGTCTACGTGCACCAGGGTGCGACCTTCGTCGTCGACGAGCTGTCCCTGGACGACGGCATCGCCCTGGTGACGCGCCGCGACGTGGACTACGGCACGTGGGCCCGCTGGGTCACGACGACGCAGATCCGCGAGGTCCGTCAGGAGCTGGCGTGGGGCCCGGTGACGTGGGGCTTCGGGGACGTGGACGTGACCAGCCAGGTGCTCGGCTACCAACGCAAGCGCGTCCCGGACCTGCAGGTGCTCGGCTCGTCCGAGCTGGACCTGCCCGCACGGACCCTGCGCACCACCGCCGTCTGGTGGACCGCACCGCCGGAGGTCCTCGAGGCCGCCGGCGTGACGCTGGAGCAGACGCCGGGCGCCCTGCACGCCGCCGAGCACGCCTCGATCGGCCTGCTGCCCCTGCTGGCGACGTGCGACCGCTGGGACCTCGGCGGCCTGTCGACGGCCGTGCACGTCGACACCGGCACCGCCACCGTCTTCGTGCACGACGCGTACCCCGGGGGCGCCGGGTTCGCCGAGCGCGGGTTCGATCTCGGCGCCTTCTGGCTGCGGGCCACCCGTGATGCGATCGCGTCCTGCCCGTGCAGCTACGGGTGCCCCGCCTGCGTCCAGTCGCCCAAGTGCGGCAACGGCAACGACCCCCTCGACAAGGCGGCTGCGATCCGGCTGCTCGACGTGGTCCTGGCGCACGCACCGAGCTCGACGGCCGATCGAACGCCATCCGACCTGGGGTCGACGGTCGATCGAGCGGGGTCCCAGCCGAGCTGACCGCACGGTCACGGCGCCCGAGGGTCGACCGCAACCGGGCTCGGTCCCGCGCGGGCGCGCGCTCGCGCGGCGCCGGCAGGCCCGTCCACCGTCACCTGCACGGTCACGGTTCCGAACCCTGCCGTCCCGGACGCGCCCGTCTCGCACCCCGTCGTGCGGCCGCCGTTGCGCTCGGCGACGGCGGCGGCGAGGACGCACGGGCCCCCGGCCGGTCCGGACGCGGGTTCGGCGGCGTCGGGGAAGACGGACTGACGCTGCAGCCATTCCGCAGCCGCGAGCGCCGCGAGGTCCGCAGCCGCCTGCGCACGTGCGTGCGCGAGGAACGACGCCGCCAGCACGCCGAGCAACCCTGCGACCAGGACGACCACCGCGGCCACGCCGAGGACCAGGACGGTTCCGGACCCACGGTCGCCGTGCGGAAGCCGCCGCCGCGCGCGCGGCACTCGGCTCGGTGGCGTGCTCACGGCTCCACCGGCGTGCTGCTGCGCGCCCGTGCCTCGAGACCCCCGAGACCCCATGCACCCGTCACAGGCCGGTCGACCGTCACCGTCACCCACCCGTCGGCGCGGACCACGGCGACGCCGGCACCGTCCCCGGCCGAGCGCCGGACGATGCCCAGCACGGCGGCATCGTCCTCACCGAGCGCGGCGCTGCGCGCACCGGCACGCGCCGCCTCGGTGCACCGCAGCTGGGTGCTGGCCGCCGTGGTGAGGAGCAGCACCAGCCCGAGGAGCACCACCACACCGACCAGACCGACGGCGAGCTCCACGGTGACTGCCCCACGATCGCTGACTGGCCCACGATCGGCGACTGCCCCACGACCGCCGGCCGCGTGCGGACGGCGCACCGCACGGTCCCGGCGTGGCACCGGGCCACCAGCACGCGCCGTCACGACGAGAGCGCGCGCCGCACGATGCCGAGCAGCAGTCCGCGCACCTCGTCGCTGCGCAGGATCGCCACCAGCAGCCCGGCGAACCCGACCGCGGCCAGCGTGGCGATCGCGTACTCCGCGGTCGCCATCCCGGCGTCCCGCCCACCCGACCGCAGCGCGCGCACCCTCGCGACGACCCATCGTGCGAAGGCCCTGAGCGGTCCGACGACGAGGCGGCCCCGCGCGCCCGCGCTCGTCGCGCCGGCACGCGCCGGCCCCGCACTCGTCGCGCCGGCACGCGCCGGCCCCGCACTCGTCACGTCAGCACCGGTCGCCCCGGCGTCGGCCACGCCCACACCGATCACATCCGCACCCATCCACGTCTCCTTCCGACCAGGCCGGTCCCGTGACCGGCGGGCCGAGCCTGGTGGTCCGCCGCCGGGCGACTCCCCACCCCCCGAAGGTCCGGATCGCCCACGGGATCGCCCCGGGCTGTGGACGGGTGACGTCCACGGTCACCCGAGCACCCGGCCCGCGATCGACAGCACCACCGGCACGACGCCGAGCAGCAGGAAGGCAGGCAGGAAGCACAGGCCGAGGGGCAGCACCAGCCAGACGCCGAGCCGTCCGGCAGCCGCTCGACCGGCAGCCCGACGACGGCGACGCGACGCCGCGGCGGCGGCGCGCAGGAGCGGGACCGGTGACGCCCCGGCCGCCGCCGTGGACTCGAGCGCGTCCGCCACCGCACGGGCTGCCGGCGGCGCGTCCGCCCACGCGGCGTGCCACGACGAGCCGAGCGCCAGCGCACCCGCGGCGCGGCGCAACGGAGCACCGACACGTCCCGGAAGCGCGTCGGCGACGGTCGACAGTGCTCGCGGCATCGGCGCACCCGCCGCCAGCGCGGCTGCGACCAGGTCGAGCAGCAGCGCCGGATCCGGATCGACCTCCAGCACCCACCCGCGCCGTGCACCCACCGGCCCCCACCGAGCCCAGCCGGACCCGCTCCCCGGGCGTCGCCGCGCAGGGTCGGCGGCGTGCTCCCGCACCGCGCCCGACCCTCGACCGACCGACCGCACCCGGTCACGAGCGCACCACCACCACGGGACGCTGCCGAGCACCACGAGCACCACAACCATCTCGGGGCCGCCGCTCACGGTGCTGCGGCTCTCCGCGCCCGGGCGACGAGGAGCCTGGTCCAGCCCCATCCCCCGGCGGCGAGGCCGCAGCCCAGCACCCCGGACGCCGTGCCGAGGCGACCGTCGAGCAGCACGGCGACGGGGTCCGCGCCGGCGGCCGCGCCCAGCAGCACGCCGAGCACGGGCAGCCCGAGCAGCACGCGCACCGATGCGCGCGGGCCCGCGAGCGCCGCGGTGAGCTCCGCCTCGGCCTCCGCGTCGGCCACCACCGCAGCGGCGACCTCGTCCAGCACGGCGGCGAGCGGAGCTCCCAGCTGCTGCGCGACGACGGCGGCCGCGACCACCGCCTGCGCGCGCGCCCGTTCACCGGGCGGCACCCGGCGACGTCGTCGACCGCGGGTCTCGGGCGCCGCACCCTGCAGGAGCTGGTCCACCGTCGGGATGGCACCGCAGGCGGACAGGCGGAGCGCCCGCGCCCACGCGTCGGCGGGTCGGGCACCGGCACGCAGCAGCGTGCTGACGGTGGTGACGACTGCCGCCAGGTCCCCCGTACCGGTCTGCGCACCGCGGCGGGACGCGAGCCGTGCGGCCCGGCCGGCGGGCGCCCCTCGTGCCTGCGACGACACCGGAGGAGGAGGAGGCCGCCACTCCCGGCCGGCAGCCGGCGGCCTCGCCCCGGCCCCCTCCGGCACGGCACCGGGCCCCGCCGAGACCCTCCTCCGCTGCTCGGCGCCGGTCCGGAGCCCGCGGCGCGCCCGCGGTCCCGTGAGCAGCAGCACCGCCAGTGCGACGAGCAGCCCGAGGACGGTCGTCACGATGCGGTCCGGTCGAGGCGTGCCGCGAGGCGGTCCCACGCCGGGCCGCGCTCCACGGCTCGCCCACCGCCGCAGCGCACGGCGGTCTCGACGGCCAGCGACCCGTCGTCGGCCCGGCGCACCACACCGATCTCGCTCAGCCGGCGCTGCGCGCGGTCGGGGCCGGCCCGGCGCAGGTGCAGCACCGCATCGACGGCGCTGACGGCCTGGGCGGCAAGGGCGTCCCGCGACATCCCGGCGAGGGCCGCCAGCGCCTCGAGCCGCGCCGGGACGTCGGCCGCCGTGTTGGCGTGCAGCGTCGCGCAACCGCCCTCGTGCCCCGTGTTCAAGGCCGCGAGCACCTCCCGGATCTCGGCACCGCGGGCCTCGCCGAGCACGAGCCGGTCGGGACGCATCCGCAGCGCCTCCCGGACGAGCCGCGCGAGGTCCACCGCGCCGGCCCCGTCGACGTTGGCGTTGCGGGTGGTGAGGTGGACGACGTGCGGGTGGTCCGGCCACAGCTCGCCGGCCTCCTCCACGACGACGATCCGCTGGTCCGGCGGGACGGCCGTCAGGAGCGCTGCGAGCAGCGTCGTCTTGCCGGATCCCGTCGGGCCGGACAGCAGCAGGTTGGCCCGCCGGTGCACCAGCGCCTGCAGCAGCGGTGCGACGGCGGGGTCCAGGGTGCCGCGGTCGACCAGCTCGTCCAGCGTGAACGGCTGCCGACGCAGCACCCGCAGGCTCAGCACCGTGCACGGCCCCGCCAGCGGAGGCAGCACGGCGTGCAGCCGCGTCCCGTCGGGCAGACGGGCGTCGACCGTCGCCGTCGCGTCGTCGAGCCGCTGGCCGCCCGATGCCGCCAGGCGGACCGCCAGGTCCCGCACGTCGGCCACCGAGCCGAGGTTCGCGTCGGTGCGCACCAGCCGCCCGGCGCGCTCCACCCACACGTCGGCCGGTCCGTTGACCAGCACGTCGGTGACCAGCGGGTCGTCGAGCCACCGCTGCAGCGGCCCGGCGCCGAACAGCACCGCACGGACCTCCCGCACGGCCGTGGCCAGGGCGGACGGGCCGAGCAGGGCGCCCTCCTGGTGCACCGCGTCCCCGACCAGCGCGGCCAGGAGCTCGTCCGACGGCACCGTCCCGACGCTGCCGTCGACACGGCGCCCGGACGCGGCAGAGGTCGAGGAGGCCGGAGGTGCTCCGAGCCCGTCCTGCAGCCGCGCACGCACCCGCTCGGCGAGGGCCGTCAGGCCATCACCCGCCAGCACCGCCGCACCACGGCCCGCCGAGCCGGGCAGCGCGTCCCGAGCCACCACCAGCCGCCCGGCACTCATCGCCTCACCGGCCGTGCCGTCATCCGAGCAGGCACGACGCCTCGACCTGCGCCGCGACCGCGCGCGCCGCGCGCACGGCCGTCCCCCTGCTCGGCAGCACGCCCCGCTCCGCCGCGCGCGCGAGCCGCCGCGTCGTGCCGCCGGCCCAGAGCACGGGGAGGTCGACCGCGGCCGAGAGCTCCGCCACGGAGAGCCCGCCGGGACCCCGCCCGAGGACGACCAGCCCCGCCGACGCGCCGGCCGCGGCGAGCCGGGGCCGAACGGCGAGGGTGCCCGCGACCGATCTGAGATCCCGCCGCGCCACCACGACCACGACGTCGCACGCCCCCAGCACGGCGGCACCGGCCGAGGCGCCGCCCCGCGGCAGGTCCAGCACGATCGCGCCGACGACGCCGGTCAGCGCGTGCAGCACGTCGGTCACCAGACCGGGGCCGGGGTCCGAACCGTCCCGGTCGGCGCTGAGCACCGCGCAGCCGCCCCACCGCGGCAGCAGCGCGAGCACGTCCTCACCAGGCACGTCGCCACGCGCACCCGCCAGCTCCGGCCACCGCGCACCGTCGACGTCCTCCACCCCGACGGTGACGTCCAGGCCGCCGCCCCGGCAGTCGAGGTCGACCAGCACCGTGCTGGTGCGGCGGGCCAGCCGGGCCGCGGTGAGCGCCGCCAGCGTGGACGTGCCGGCACCGCCACGGGCCCCCACCACGCCGACGACGGCGGCCCGCCGCCCGGGCCCGGCGCCGGCGACGGCTTCGCCCGGTCCGGGCGGCAGCAGCACCCTGCTCGACGACATGACCCACCTCCTCAGCGGCCGCCCAGCCTGCCGTTCCGCGCCGCAAGCAGCAGGACCGGTGCGACGTCCCCGCCGGGGGCCGACGTGCGGAGCCGGGCTGTGGGTGGGTGGCCGCCGATACGCTCGCGGAAGCCGGCGCCCGTCGGGTGCCGCCGCAGCACGTGGTCCCAGGCCGCCGAGGAGGCTGATCGATGAGCGACGCCGCCGCCGCGGGTCCCACAGCCGCGGGTCCCACAGCCGGTCCCACCGCCGACCGCACCGCCGACCCCTCCGCCGACCGCGCCCCCGACCCCTCCCCCGACCCGGCACCGGCCGACCCGCACCGGGCGGCGGCCTTCTTCGACCTCGACAAGACGATCATCGCCACGTCGTCGGCCACGGCCTTCTCGCGCCCGTTCCTCGCCGGCGGCCTGCTGACCAGGCGCGCGATGCTGCGCGCCGCGTACGCCCAGTTCCTCTACCAGGTGGGCGGTGCGGACGAGGTGCAGACGGAGCGCATGCGCGCCCAGCTGTCCCGGATGGTGACGGGCTGGGACGTGGACCAGGTGACGGCCATCGTCGAGCGGACGCTCCACGAGTCGATCGACCCGGCGGTGTACGCGGAGGCCGTGGTGCTGATCGACGAGCACCACCGCGCCGGGCGGGACGTGATCGTGGTGTCGGCGTCGGGCCGGGAGCTGGTGGAGCCGATCGCCCGGCTGCTCGGCGCGGACGGCGTCATCGCCACGCACATGCGCGTCGCGGACGGGCGGTACACGGGGCTGATCGACTTCTACGCGTACGGGCCGACCAAGGCGGAGGCGATGGCCGACCTCGCCCACCGCAGGGGGTACGACCTGCAGGCCAGCTACGCGTACTCCGACTCGATCACCGACGAGCCGATGCTCGCCGCCGTGGGCCACGCCGCGGTGGTCAACCCCGACCGGGCCCTGCGCCGGCTCGCCGAGGAGCGGGGCTGGGAGACGCTGCGGTTCGTCCGGCCGGTGTCGCTCCGGCTGATGTCGCGCCGCGACTCCCGGACCGCGGCGGCCGCCGTGCTGCTCCTCCTGGCGACGGGCGCCGTGGTGTGGGTCGTCGCGGCCCGGCGACGCCGAGGCGGCGGACGGGCCGGCCACTGACGGCAGCCCCGTCCACATGCCGGTCCGTCGTCCCGCCATGTGACCGCCAGCACGCCGTGACCTCGTCGGACGCCGCCAGGGGTAGGCAGACGGCGCCGCAGGAGGTACCAAGGGTTCACAACTGAACGTGCGGGGGCACCCACGCGCAGGAGTGCCCACCTACAGGGCAGGTCGACCGGGCTGGACCCGTAGCGACCGAAGCGATGCACGCCATGTTCACCCCCGCACCTCGGTACCGACGGCGGCGTCCTGCGGGGCGCCGTCGCTGGCGTCCCCGACAGCCCGGGCCCCCGGCCGACCCGGATCCCCTCGAACGGCGCGACGGGCGCCCGTCCCGCGCGCCGACGAGCGCATCGGCCTCACGTCGTGACAATGACCGCATGGTGGCAGCCCCCAGCGTCTCGTCGTCCATCACCGCGCGCCTGAAGGTGACGGCGCGCCCGACGGCGGTCAGCGAGCTGACCACCGCGATCGAGACCGCCGGCGGGATCGTCACGGCGCTCGACGTGCAGTCCTCCGGCCACGAGCAGATGACGGTCGACGTCACGTGCGCGACGCGCGGCGAGGAGCACGCGGCGACCATCGTCGCGGGCCTGGAGCAGCTGCACGGCGTGGTCGTCGAGCGGGTGTCCGACCGGACGTTCCTCATGCACCTCGGCGGCAAGCTGTCGATCGAGTCCAAGGTGCCGCTGCGCACCCGCGACGACCTGTCGATGGCGTACACGCCGGGCGTGGCCCGGGTGTGCGAGGCGATCGCGGCGCATCCGGAGGACGCCCGCCGGCTGACGATCAAGCGCAACACCATCGCCGTGGTGACCGACGGCACCGCCGTGCTGGGTCTCGGCGACATCGGCCCGCTGGCGGCGCTGCCCGTGATGGAGGGCAAGGCGGTGCTGTTCAAGCGGTTCGCGGACATCGACGCGTTCCCGATCGCGCTGGACACCACGGACGTCGACCAGATCGTCGAGACGGTGGTGGCGATCGCGCCGGTGTTCGCCGGGATCAACCTCGAGGACATCAGCGCGCCGCGGTGCTTCGAGGTGGAGCGCCGGCTGCGCGAGCGCCTGGACATCCCGGTGTTCCACGACGACCAGCACGGCACGGCGATCGTGGTGGTCGCGGCGCTGACCAACGCGCTGAAGGTGGTCGACAAGGCGATCGGCGACGTGCGGATCGTGCTGTCCGGCGCGGGCGCTGCCGGGACCGCGGTGCTGAGGTTGCTGCTCGCGGCGGGGGCTCGCGACGTGGTCGTGGCCGACATCGAGGGCGTGGTGCACCCCGCACGGCCCGGGCTGGCACCGTCGTTGCGCTGGACGGCGGAGAGCACCAACCCGCGCGGCGTCACGGGCACGATCGCGCAGGCGCTGGTCGGGGCCGACGTGTTCATCGGCGTCAGCGCACCCGACGTGATCACGGGCGACGACGTGGCGACGATGGCCGACGACGCGATCGTCTTCGCGCTGGCGAACCCCCGACCCGAGGTGGACCCGGACGACGCCGCGCAGCACGCCGCGGTGGTCGGCACCGGCCGGTCCGACTTCGCCAACCAGATCAACAACGTGCTGGCCTTCCCCGGGGTGTTCCGGGGGCTGCTCGACGCGCAGTCGCACAAGGTGACCGAGCACATGCTGCTCGCGGCGGCCAACGCCCTCGCGTCCGTGGTGCGCGACGACGAGCTCAACCCGACGTACATCGTCCCCAGCGTGTTCAACCCGGAGGTCACCCGCGTGGTCGCCGCCGCCGTGGCGAACGCCGCACGCCTCGCCGAGTGGGGCTGATCACAGCCGGCGGTCCTCGCACTGGTCAGCGTCCCGCACCGGACCATTCGTCCCAGGACTGACCCTCGGCGAGCCGTCACCCTGGTCGGGTGCTGACCATCCCGCAGACCGTGGACCTCGAGGCCGACGCCGCGCACCACAAGGTTGACCTCACGCACCGGCCGGGGGTGTTCCTGGTGCGCACCATGCTCGCCGGCGCGTACATCGGCATCGGCGTGCTGATCATGGTCACCGCCGGTGGGCCGCTGGTGCAGGCCGGGTCCCCGTGGGCGCCCCTGATCCAGGGCCTGGTGTTCGGGGTCGCGCTGACGATCGTGGTGGTCGCCGGGGGTGAGCTGGCCACCTCGGCGATGATGATCCTCACCCAGGGCGTGTTCCGGCGGTCCGTGCGGCCGGGGCGGGCGGCGCTGACGCTGCTCGCCGTGCTCGTCGGCAACCTGGTCGGTGCCGCGGTGTTCGCGGCCCTGCTGCGGGGCTCCGGGGTGCTGGCGCCCACGACGGCGGCGGGCAAGACGATCGCCGCGATGATCGAGCACAAGGCGGCCGAGACCACCGGTCAGCTGTTCGTCCGCGGCATCCTGTGCAACCTGCTGGTCTGCCTGGCGATCTGGTGCGCCGGCCGCCTGGAGAACGAGGGCGCGAAGATCACCGTCATCTTCGCCTGCGTCATGGTGTTCATCACGTCGGGCTTCGAGCACGTGGTCGCCAACATGACCACCTTCTCGTTCGGCCTGATCGCGGGGCTGCCGCACGCGACCGTCGGCGAGTTCGCGCGGAACCTGCTCGCCGTCGGGCTGGGCAACCTGGTCGGCGGCGGGCTGCTGGTGGGCGCGTCGTACGCGTACGGCGTGCACGGACCGCGCGGTGCGGCGTCGGACGCGAAGCCCGGTGCCGTCGAGCCGGCGTCGGGCGCCCCGACCGTCGCGGACCCGGAGCTCGACGAGCAGCTCGCTGAGGTCGCCGCCGTCCGCTGACGCCTCGGCGTCCTGCGCGGTGCCCTCACCTGCGCGGTGCCCTCACCTGCGCGGTCGCATCGCGGCGCGCCTGGCCGTGCGAGGGCGCACCGGGCCGGAGAGCAATAGCGTGACCTCGACGCGCCCGCGCAGGGCGCCGACGACCAGCCGAGGAGCATGCGCGCGATGAGCACCAGCGACCCCCAGGACCGCCCCGCTCCGACCGAGCCCGTGGTCCCGGCACCGGACGCCGCGGACGCCGGCGCCGCAGCGGGCACGACGCCGACCCGCCCCGCCTCCACCGAGCCCCGCACGGTGCCCGGCACCGTGCCCGGCACCGAGCCCGGCACCGTGCCCGAGAGCGCGGCACCGGCGGACCTGCCGCCGTCGGGCGAGGGCCTGACCGTCAGCGACGAGACCGCGCACCGGCACGTGCAGGCGCGGCCGCTGCCGACCCCGCCGGAGCCGGAGGCTGCCGACCGTCGCCTGCCGTCGCCGCGGTTCACCGCCGCCCGCTCGGAACGCCAGGAGCCGGCACCGGACTCGCGCACCACGACGCCGCTTCCCGCGGCGGGCGCACCCGCCTCCGGCCCGGCCCGCGACGTGCCACCGGCGCCCATGCCCGGCCCGGCGGTCGCGGCCACCGCCGCCGGCGGAGCAGGTGCGGCAGGTCGGCCCGGCGAGCGCACCGGCGCCACGCCGCTCGCCACCCCGGCCACCGTCGCGTCGACGCCGGGCACCACGGAGGACGGGACGCTGTTCCCGGACCCCAACGCACCACGCACCATCGGGGCCGGCACGCACGTGCTCGGCCTGATCGTGGGACTGCTGCTGCCGGCCGTCGCCGCCGTGGTCACGCTGCTCGGGGTGTCCCGCATCCTGTCCGTCGAGGCGGACGGCTGGGTGGCACGGGTCGAGGTGCTCGGCATCGTGCTGGTGACGCTGGGCGCGCTGCTGCTGGCCGCGGTGGCGCTGCTGTCGCTGTGGACGCCGTGGGTGGGCTACACCGGCGGGGTGCTGCTGACGCTGGCCGGGGCGCTGGCGCTGTTCGCGCCGGGCGTCAGCCGCGACGCGATGCTGCACGTGGTCAGCGCCGAGGGCTGGCAGCCGACCGTGGTGCAGACGTCGGTCGCGGCGACCTCGGGCACGTTGCTGGTGATCGGCGTGATGGTGCTGGCCAGCGGCATCGTGTCGCACGTCGCCCGCCGGCACGGGATCCACCTCGGTGCCTTCCGGGAGCGCAACGCCCACTGAGGTGAGCACCGGAGCTGAGCCCTGGAGCTGAGCACGGAGGCGAGCACCGGAGCTGAGCACCGGGGCTGAGCACTGGGCCGCCCAAGGCCCTGACCACGGCACATGCGGGTCTAAAGTCCCAGGTGGCACCATCTGTGACTCGACCGATCGCATCATCGTCGCTGCGGAGGAGACACCGTGACCGAGCCGGACACCGGGGACAACGGACTGGAGAACCTGCTGACGGAGGACCGCCGGTTCCCGCCGTCGCCGGAGTTCGCCGCCCAGGCGAACGCCACCCAGGACCTGTACGCGTGGGCCAACGCCGACCCGGAGGGGTCGTGGGCGGAACAGGCGCGCCTGCTGCTGAGCTGGAGCACGCCGTTCACGCAGACGCTCGACTGGTCCGACGCCCCGTTCGCCAAGTGGTTCGCCGACGGCACGCTGAACGCCTGCGTCAACGCGGTGGACCGGCACGTCGAGGCGGGCAACGGTGACCGCGTCGCGCTGCACTTCGAGGGTGAGCCGGGCGACACCCGGACGCTGACCTACGCCGACCTGCTGCGCGAGGTGTCCCGCGCCGCGAACGCCCTGGAGTCCCTCGGTGTGCGCACCGGCGACCGCGTGGCGATCTACCTGCCGCTGATCCCCGAGGCCGTGATCACCATGCTGGCGTGCGCCCGGATCGGCGCCCCGCACTCGGTGGTGTTCGGCGGCTTCTCGGCCGAGGCGCTGCACTCGCGGATCCTGGACGCGGAGGCGACGCTCGTCGTCACGGCCGACGGCGGCTACCGTCGCGGCCACCCCAGCGCGCTCAAGCCGGCCGTCGACGAGGCCCTGGCCAAGGGCGCGCCGACCGTCCGCCACGTCCTGGTGGTGCGCCGCACCGGCCAGGACGTCGAGTGGACCGACGGGCGCGACGTGTGGTGGCACGACGTGGTGGACGGCGCCTCCGACCAGCACACGGCGGTGGACCTGCCGGCGGAGCACCCGCTGTTCATCCTCTACACGTCCGGCACCACCGGGAAGCCGAAGGGCATCTTCCACACCACCGGCGGGTACCTGACCCAGGCCGCGTTCACGCACCTGAACGTGTTCGACCTCAAGCCCGACACCGACGTGTACTGGTGCACCGCCGACATCGGCTGGATCACCGGGCACACCTACGTGGTCTACGGGCCGCTGGTGAACGGTGCCACGCAGGTGATCTACGAGGGCACGCCAGACACCCCGGACCGCGGCCGCTGGTGGGACATCGTCGAGAAGTACAAGGTGTCGATCCTGTACACGGCGCCGACGGCGATCCGCACCTGCATGAAGTGGGGCGACGACATCCCGGCGGCACGGGACCTGAGCAGCCTGCGCGTGCTGGGCTCGGTCGGTGAGCCGATCAACCCCGAGGCGTGGATGTGGTACCGCCGGGTGATCGGCGGTGACCGGACCCCCGTGGTCGACACGTGGTGGCAGACCGAGACCGGCGCGATCATGATCACCCCGCTCCCTGGGGTGACCGCCGCCAAGCCGGGATCGGCGCAGGTGCCGCTGCCCGGCATCGCGGCGGAGGTCGTGGACGACGAGGGCCACCCGGTGCCCAACGGCGCGGGCGGCTACCTGGTGGTGACCAAGCCGTGGCCGTCCATGCTGCGCGGCATCTGGGGCGACCCCGACCGGTACCGGGACACCTACTGGTCCCGGTTCCGCGGCCTGTACTTCGCGGGCGACGGCGCCAAGAAGGACGAGGACGGCGACATCTGGCTGCTGGGCCGCGTCGACGACGTGATGAACGTGTCCGGCCACCGGCTGTCCACCACCGAGATCGAGTCGGCCCTGGTGTCCCACCCGTGGGTGGCCGAGGCCGCGGTGGTGGGCGCGCACGACGAGACGACCGGTCAGGCCGTCGTCGCCTTCGTCATCCTGCGCGCCGGGTCGGAGGGCCTGGACAAGGAGGCCCACGACGTGGAGACCGAGCTGCGCAACCACGTCGCCACGCAGATCGGCCCGATCGCCAAGCCGCGGCAGATCCTGGTGGTGCCCGAGCTGCCGAAGACCCGCTCCGGCAAGATCATGCGGCGCCTGCTGAGGGACGTCGCCGAGCACCGGCAGGTCGGTGACTCCACCACGCTGGCGGACGCCTCGGTGATGGAGCTGATCTCCCAGGGTCTGGCGAAGGGCGCCTAGAGCCACGGCGGGTGGCGCTGGGTCTGCGCGCGCAGCACGCGGCCGTGCGCCGGGCGTCGACCGGCGTGTGCGGTCAGCCCGTCGACGCCTGGTCGCGCAGGTAGGACAGCACGGCCGCCACCCGCCGGCTCAGCGTGCGCTCCTCGCTGAGGCCGAGCTTGGTGAAGATCGCGTTGACGTACTTCTCCACCGTCGACTCGGACAGGTGCAACGAGTCGCCGATGGCCGCGTTGGTCCGGCCCTCCGCCATCTCGCGCAGCACGTCGAGCTCACGAGGCCCGAGCAGGCGCAGCGGTGAGCGGTCCTGGGCCACCCGGTGGTCCACCAGGCGTTCGACGACCCTCGGGTCGACGACCGAGCGACCCGCCGCGACCTCCCGCAGGGCGTGCAGCACGTCCTGCAGGTCCCCGACGCTGGCCTTGAGGAGGTAGCCCAGGCCGTCCGTGCCGCCGCCGAGCAGCTGCACCGCGTAGTCCACGTCCGAGTACTGCGACAGCACGACGACGCCGATCCGCGGGTGCGCGGCGCGCACCGCGTGCGCGGCCCGGATGCCCTCGGTCGAGTGGTCGGGCGGCATGCGGATGTCGGTGATCACGACGTCCGGCTCGTGCTCGTCGACGGCCGCGAGCAGCGCGTCCGCGTCGCCGACGCCCGCCACCACGACCACCTCGCCGGAGTCCTCGAGCAGCCTGCGCGTCCCCTCCCGGACCAGGTAGCTGTCCTCCGCGATCACCACACGCAACGGCTCAGCCATGGGCCCTGCTCCCGACCGGGATGGCGGCGCGGACAGTCGTCCCCGCCGCGCCGCTGGTCAGCGCGAACCGTCCACCCGCCGCCTCGACGCGGTCCCGCAGCCCCTGCAGGCCGGTGCCGCCGGCCGTGCCCGGGTCGAACCCGACGCCGTCGTCGGCGACCTCCACCAGGAGCTCGTCGCCCGGCGCCTCGAACCGGACGGTGGCGGACGAGGCGCGCGCATGCTTCGCCGCGTTCACCAGGCTCTCGGAGACCACGAACCAGGCGACGGTCTCGACCTCGGCCGGCAGCCGGGTCGAACGCACGGCGTGGTCGCTGGTCACCCGGATCGGGAACGGCATGCGGGAGGAGCGTTCCTCGACGGCGGTCACCAGGCCGCGGTCGCTGAGAAGCGTGGGGTGGATCCCCCGGACCAGGTCCTGCAGGTCCTCGAGGGTGCGCCGGGCATCCTCCTGCGCCTCTGCGAGGGTCGCTGCGGCGAGGTCCGGGTCGCGCCTCAGCCGGTTCGCCACCAGCCCGAGCCGGGTGAGGAGCGCGACGAGGTCCTGCTGGACGCCGTCGTGCAGGTCCCGCTCGAGCTGACGGCGACCCGCCTCCTCGGCGCGCAGGATCCGCGTGCGGGAGGCCTCGAGCTCGGCGACCTTCGCGGTGAGCTCGGCGGTCAGGTGCGCGTGCCGGGACGCCCACGCGGCCTGTCGCCCCAGCGTCTCGAGCAGCGCACGGTCGTGCTCGCCGTACCGGCCGTCCTCCTTGTCCCCGCAGGCGATCTCGCCGATCTGCACGCCGTCGACCTCGATCGCGACGGCGACCGTCGCCGCACCCGTCGCGACCCCGGCGCTCGGGGCCACCGCGGTACCACGTGACGCGACCGCCGTGCGGTCGTCCAGCCGCACGCGCACCCACGACGCGCGGACCCCCTGCCGCACCGACTCCGCCAAGGTCGCCGCGACGTCGTCCGTCGGCGGACCCGCGGCCAGCCGGCGGCCGACGTCACCGATGAGCTGGGCCCGGTCCACACGCCGGCCGAACACCAGCCGGTCCGCGAGCGCGGCGAGGCGGCCCCGTGCCGATCCGAGCGCCAGTGTGATCACCACGGTGGTCGCCACGGCCAGCGCGAAGGGCAACCGGCGACTCACGACGACGCCCGCAGCGGCTGACAGCGCGACGTAGAGCGCCGTGATCGCGACCCAGAGACCGCCGTAGACCAGGGCGCGTCGGACGACCACCCGCAGGTCCAGCAGGTCGTGCCGCAGCATCCCGACCAGGAGACCGGCGGGCAGCAGGAACGCGACCGGCAGGTAGACCAGCGTCTGCACGAGCTCCGGCACGGGCGGCAGCTCCGTGTTGACGAAGCCGAGGACGAGGGTGCACGCGGCAGTGGCGAAGAGGGCGGCGAGCGGCCAGCGGATGCGCCGCCGGTCGTCTGCACCCGAGCGGCGCCAGCGGACCAGGAGGAGCCCCGCACCGACGAGGACCACGAGCGGGCTGGAGATGCCGACGGCCGCCCAGGCCACCTCGCCCACGACGGCGAGCGCAGGAACCGCGAGGGGGTTGGGCGCGGTCACGGCGTCCTGCAGCACCAGGTCCTGCACCCGCAGCTGCGCCTGGCCGGCGAGCTGCAGCAGCAGGAGCACCGCGAACACCACGGGCGCCCACCGGACGACGTCGCGGTCCGACGGCCGGTGGTAGGTCCCGTCCGGGAAGACGACGAACAGCGCGAGCGCCGCGTACGAGCTCGACCAGCTGAGCAGCTCGAGCACGAGCAGCGCCGCCCAGCCCCACCGGGGAGTGCCGACCGACGCCACCACCGCCGAGTACGCCGCGCCTGCAGCGAGGGCGACGGCCTGCGCGGTCCCCCACAGCAGCATGCGCACGGCAGCCCGATGCCCGGGCCGACGCAGCACCGCGTACCCGCCCACGAGGACGTACGAGAGGGCGTTGGGGACGCTCATCCACGCGTGCACCGGCTGGCTGGCAACGACTCCGAGCACCGGCCGCGCCGCGACGGCGGCCAGCCCGACGACGAGCACCGCGAGGTCTCGCCGCCGCAGGGTCATCGAGTCATTGTGCGAGCGGTCGGCCCGCACGTCACCGCGGTTCACCCCACCGGGGACGGCGGAGAACCGCCACGTCACCCGCCGCCCGGTGCGCGGTCGCGACGGCGGCCAGCGCGGTGCCGGGCGTCGGGAGCCGCTCCCTAGCGTCGCTGCGACGGATCGACCGGCGATCCGACCCACCTTGTGAGGACCTCATGCCGACCATCGCCACACCCAGCTTCCTCGGTCCCGTCCGGCGCCGGACAGGCGCAGTCTGCCTCCTGACGGGCCCTCTCTGCTTCGCGGCCGCCGAGGCCGTCTGGCCCGAGACCGGATCGTCCGCCGAGGACATGCTGCGGTCCGTCGCGGCCGCACGGGCGTCGATGCCCGCTGCGCTCGGCCTGATGCTCGCCACGTCCCTTCTCTTCGTGCCGGGGACATTCGCCATGCTGAGCCGGCGCCTGCCTCGCGGCCGCGCGCTCTGCGACACGGGCCTGGGCCTGGCGTTGTGGAGCTTCCTGGCCAACGCCGCTCTGGTCGGCGTCAACACGGTCTTCGTGGCGATGACCGACCCCGCGGTAGACCATCACGCGATGGTGCAGCTGCTCGACACGTTGATGACGAGCCCGTTCGCCCTGGTGCTGCTGTCCGGGCACTGGGTGCTGGTCGTCGCCTTCCTGCTGCTCGGCGCCGGCCTGTGGCGCGCCGGGGTGGGGCCGCGGTGGGCGGCGGCCGCGATCGGGCTGTGCGGGGTTGTCGACATGGCGCTGAGCCCGCTCGGCGATGTGTCGTCGATCGTGTCGGACCTGCTCATGCTGGCGGGCTTCGCCGCCCAGGCGTGGCTGCTGCTCCGCGAGAACCACCCCGAGGCGACCCGTGCAGTGGCGGCCTCCACCGAAGCGCCGCTGCACGCCTGAGGCTGGGGCGGGACGCCGACCCAGCGCCGTGCGATCAGCCGCCGGCGGCCGCGTTGGCGGGGCTGCGCGCGAGCACCACGCAGCCCGCCAGCGCGACGCCGACCGCGAGCACCACCCCGGGCAGCCAGCCCGCCCGCACGGTGTCGCCGAGGAACGCGGCGCCGACCAGGCCGGGGACCAGCACCTCCACCACGGACACCGTGGCGGCGGCCAGCCCGACCGGGCCGCGCTCGAGCGCGCGCACGTAGGCGAGCACGGCGATCACGCCGCAGCCGACGACGACGGCGGCCATCGGCTGCAGCACCACGTGCAGCAGCGGACCGTCGGTGCGGGCGCCGCGGGCGCCGATCGCCACCCCGGCGTAGCCGAGCGCGCTGACCAGGCCGAGCAGCCACGCCGGCCCCTTGGCGTAGGACGCCGCGAGCAGCACCACGAGCGCGCCGGCGCCGGCCACGGTGGCGACCAGGAACGTGCCGTGCGCCTGCACCGGCGGCTGGTCGCCGGACGCGGCCGCGAGCACCACGAGCGACAGCACGACTCCGACGGCCGCGGCGAGGTCGACGGGCCGCAGCGGCGCCCCGAGGAAGGGCCGCGCCAGCAGCACGACGACGACGACGGAGGCGGCGATCACCGTCTCGACCGCGAACAGCGGCAGCCGCGCGAAGGCCAGGAGGGACAGCAGGAAGCACGCCCCGTCCAGCGCCAGCCCGCCGAGCACCAACGGGTTGCCGAAGGCCGCCATGCCGTGCGCCCGGCGGGTGCCGACCGCCTGCATGATCGTCGCCACCCCGTACCCGATGCTGGCGCCGACCGCCGCGAGGAGCCCGACGATCATGCGGTGGTCCGGCCGAGGAACCGGCCGATCACTGGGATCTCCGTGACGCCCTCGGCGCCCGCCATCACCAGGGCCTGCGTGCCGACGAACTCGGCGGCGTCCAGCACCACGTACCGGGGCTGCCACGACGGCCCGAACTTCTCGTTGAAGCTGGCCAGCGAGCTCATCTGGGTCTGCTGCGACAGCCGCTGCAGCATCGGCCGCACCAGGTCCTCCCACCGCGAGTCGCTGCGGCCACCGAGCACGTCCCGCATCACCGCGAAGTTCAGGCCGACCGCGCGCTGACCGCGCGCCGCCACCTCCTCGATGGTGCGCACCACCGTGAAGTCGATCAGCCCGTTGGGCAGGTCCGGCACGTCGAGCCGGCGGCGCATCACGTCCAGGGACCAGCCGTCGATGCCGGGAGCCGGCGCCCACTGGCAGAAGGCGTCGACCCGGCCCTCCGGCGACGTGGTCACCGAGAGCATCAGGCCGGCGTCGTGCGGGTCGAACAGGCGGGACAGCGTCATGGAGAAGCCCCGCTCGGCCTCGCCGCGCCGCGACTGGTCGGCGACCTCCTCGATCTGCTGCCGCAGCGCCGGGTCCACCGCCGTCGACTCGACGAACGTGGTGGTGTAGCCCGCCTTGCCCACCCGGTTCACGGCCTGCCGCAGCGACTTGCGGGCGTGCCCCTCGAGGCTGAAGCCGGGGCAGTCGACGATCGCCTCGTCGCCCAGGTACACCGAGCGCAGCCCGCTGGCCTCGTAGATCGGCAACCAGTCGGCCGAGGCGCCCAGCACCGCGACGGACCAGCCGCAGTCGACGGCGTAGTCCAGGAACTCCGCCCACGCGTCGGCCTGCTCCCCCGGCGGCCCGATCGGGTCGGGCGAGACCAGGCAGACGCCGCCGCGCACCGCGTGGGCTACCACCGACTCACCGACGAAGAACCAGTCCTTGTCGTCCCGCAGCGCGAAGTAGTCCAGGGTGCCGCGGCCCCACCGCTCGATCACCCGGCGGGCGCGCTCCCGCTCGTTCAGGTGCGCCGCGGTGTGCAGCCGCCCGGGCCGCTGCGGAGACATCACGAACCAGACGAGCGCGACGACGAAGACGACGACCAGGGCCAGGTCGATGTCGGCGGACAGGTCCACCAGCGACGACCGGTGCTCCGGCTCCGAACGCAGCACGAGCCGGAACAGCACCTCCGCCGCACCGGTCAGCAGCAGCCACGTGCCGGCGATCAGGGCCACCCGCCGTGCCTCGCGGCGAGTCGCCCGCACGGGGAACGACCGGCGCTGCAGGGCCAGCCAGATCGCGGCACCCAGCACCAGCACGGTCGGGATCACGTCCACGCGGTGCGCCAGGTGCAGCACCGCGGAGACGGCCAGCACGGCGAGCGTGCCGCCCCACGCGATCGAGTGTCCGCGGCGCAGGCCGCGCGACGTGCCGAGCATCACCACGGCCGCGAGCACCAGCGACGGACGTGCCACGTGCGGCCGGGCGTTCCAGGCCACCTGACCCAGCACCGCGACCGGCTGCCACAGGTGCGGACGCGCAGCGGAGATCAGCGTGATCACCGCGAGCGCGAGGATCGCGCGGGACGCGACCGTGCGGACGCGCACCTGGCGACGGTGCCGCGCGAGGGCTTCCATCCGGTCGTCCGTGGCAACCCGCCCGGCCCCTCGAGAGCCTGTTGTCGCCGCCGTCGCCACGGCCCCAGTCTCGCACCGACCCGGCCGGCGCATGAGGCAGTATCGGCCCGGTGAGGAGCGACGCCGACCCCGTGCTGCCGCCGGAGGTGCTGCACGAGCTCGGTCAGGGCGGCGACTTCCTGGGGTCCTGGTGGACGGCGGTGGGGCTCGCGGTGCTGACGGCGGCGCTGGTCACGGTCGCGGTCCGCCGTCGGCGCCCGCGTCCCGGGCGGCGACGTCGGCGGGCCTGGCCGGCCTGGACCGCAGCGGTGACCGCCCTGGTGCTGTGCCTGGCGATCGCCACCAACGTGGTGGTCGGGTACATGCCCAGCGTGGCTGCGGCGCGCGTGACCCTGGCCGGCTGGGGCATCGGGCACGCGCACGCGCTGCCGCACGGCATCCCCGTCGCCAACGCGGCGTCGATGGCGACCGGCGCGACCCAGCCGGTCACCATCCCGGCGCCGCCGGAGCTGCGGATGGGCACCGCACCGAGCTGGGTCTACACGCCGCCGGGGTACTCGGAGAGCGCCGACCGGTACCCGGTGGTCTACCTGGTCCACGGCAGTCCCGGGCACGCCGGCGACTGGTTCGCGGCGGGCAACGTCGGGCACGCGATGGACACGCTGCTGGCGCACGGGCTGGTGCAGCCGATGATCGTCGTCTCGGTCGACGTCAACGGCACCGGCCCCGGCGCCCGGGACACCGAGTGCCTCGACTCGACCACCGGCGGGGCGCTCGTCGAGACCTACCTGACCACCGTGGTGATCCCGTACGTCGACACCCACCTGCGCACGGTGGCCGACCGCACCGGCCGGGCCCTCGGCGGCTTCTCCTCCGGCGGGTACTGCGCCCTCGACCAGGTGCTGCGCCACACCGGCCTGTACAGCACGCTGCTGGCGATGGCGCCCTACGGCGACCCTGGCACCGGCGGAACGGCGATGCTGGCCACCGGTGCCGAGTGGGCGACGCACCACGTGACGGCGTACGCGCCCACCATCCCGCTGCCCCACCCCGTCGCCGCCTTCGTCGCCGTCGCGGGTGCGGACCACGGCCAGGACTCCCGGGACGCCCGCACCATCGCTGCCACGCTGCGCCAGCGCGGCCAGGACGTGGTGCTGCACGTCGCCCGCGGGGACGTGCACACCTGGAACATGGCCCGCGCGACGCTGCCGTACGCGCTGGTGTTCGCCTCGCACCACCTGAGCGGCGCCTGAGCTCTCATGGCGCCCGCACAGGATCCGTGCGCACCATGAGGCGGTGAACCCCGGCCGGGCCCCGTCCGTGGTGAGCTCCGTGCGATCCCCGATCAGCCGGCTCGCCGACCCGCCGAGGCTGCTGCGCGCCCGCTGGCCGGTGGCCGTGGCGGCCGGCCTCACCGCCGCGGGGGTGGTGCTGGGCCGCCGGTCGGGCACCGGGGGCCGGCGCTGGACGATCGGTGCCGGCGGCGCGCTGGCGCTGACCACGGCGCTCGCGGTCAACCGGTACGTCGGCTACGTGCCGACCGCGGGCGCCGTCGGCATGTACCTGGCCAGCTGGTCGGCGCGGCTGCGCCGGAGCACGCCGTCACCGGGGAGCGTCCGCACGTGGCGGCAGGCCGAGGACGGCTCCGGACGGGTGCTCGCGGCACAGGTGCCGGTACCGCGCGAGCTGCGCCTGCCCGCCTCGATCACGTGGGTGTGGACCCCGCCGGGCTACGACGACGAGCCGGAGCGCCGGTACCCGCTGCTGCTGATGCTGCACGGCACCCCGGGGTCGTCCGCCGACTGGTTCGCGGCGGCGGAGGTCCCCCGGCTGCTCGACGAGCTGGTCTCGTCCGGGGTCATCCCGCCGGTGGTCGCCGTCGCACCGGACCTCAACGGCACCGGCCTGTCGTGGCTCGACACGGAGGGCCTGGACTCGACCACCGGCGGCGCCCAGATCGAGACCTTCCTGTGGCAGGTGCTGCTGCCGTGGGTGCAGCAGCGGTTCCGGGTGAGCGACGACCGGCGGCGCCGGATGCTCGCCGGGTTCTCGGCCGGCGGCTTCGCCGCCCTCGACCAGGGACTGCGGCACCCCGAGCTGTTCGCGACGCTTCTCACCTTCGAGCCGTACGGCGACCCCGGCCTCGGCGGGCGGCTGATGCTGCGGACGCCGCAGGAGTGGGCGGAGCACGACGTGTCCTCGTACGTCGGGGACGTGCCGCTGCCGCCCGACCTCGGCGTGTTCGTCGACATCGCCGGGCATGCGCGGGGACGCACCAACGGCCAGGTCGCCCGCTCGATCGCCGGGGTGCTGCGGGCGCGCGGCGCCCAGGTGCTGGTGCGCAACGAGCCGGGGCACGACCACACCTGGGTGATGGCCAAGCACGGGCTGCCGCACGCCCTGGCGTTCGCCGCCTCCCGGCTGCCGTCCGACGAGCGCCGGCTCGCCCCCGACCAGGCGCCGCGCCCTCGACGACGGTCGGTGCGGCCGGCCCGCGAGCCCGTACCACCGCCGACGAGCGCGCCCGACGCGGCCTGACCCCCTGCGGGGCGCGGCAGCCCCGTCGCGGTCGGCTACAGCGCGAGCGTCCGCCGCAGGTTGCGCACCGCCTCCCGGCCGGCGCGGTTGGCCCCCACCGTCGACGCGCTCGGCCCGTACCCGACCAGCTGGACGCGCGGGTCGGCCACCACCTGCGTGCCGTCCATGACGATCCCGCCGCCCGGCGCCCGCAGCCCCAGCGGCGCCAGGTGGTCCAGCGACGCGCGGAAGCCGGTGGCCCACAGCAGCGTGCGGGCGGCCACGTGGGCCGGGCCGGTGACCCAGCCCTCGCCGGCGTCGTCGGGGTGGTCCCACTCGACGCCGTCCGGGACGATCCGGTCGAACATCGGCCGGGCGCGCAGCACCCCGGACTCGATGCCGGCGCGGTACGCGGCCGTCAGCGGCAGCCCGGTGACGCTGACGACGCTCGCCGGCGGCAGCCCGGCCCGGGTGCGGGCGTCCACCTGGGACACCGACTCGCGACCGTGCTCCGGGGTGAACTCGGCGTCGATCCACTGCGGGGGCCGCCGGGTGACCCACGTGGTCGGCGTGAGCGGGGCGATCAGCAGCAGCAGCTGCACCGCCGAGGTGCCGGCGCCGACCACCACCACCGGCCCGTCGGCCAGCTCCTCCGGCGTGCGGAAGTCGTGGGTGTGCAGCTGCCGTCCGGCGAACGTCGACCGCCCGGGGTACGCCGGCCAGAACGGCTTCTGCCACGTCCCGGAGGCGTTGACCAGGCCGCGGGCGCGCCAGACGACCTGCGCGTCGGACCCGTCGAGCACCCGGCTGCGGACCAGCAACCGGCCGCCGCCGTCGTCGGCCACCCGCTCCACGCGCACGGGACGCTGCACCTGCAGGTCGTACGCGTCCTCGTACTGCGCGAAGTAGTACGGCACCGCCTGCGCCGCCGGCTCGGACTCGTCGGGCACGTGCAGCGGCATGCCGGGCAGCTCGTGCACCCGGTGCGCCGCCGCCATGGTCAGCGCCGGCCAGCGGTGCTGCCAGGCGCCGCCGGCCCGCGGGTTGTCGTCGAGCACCACGAACGTCGCCCGCGCCTGCTCCCAGCCGCGTGAGCCGACCGCGACCAGACCGGTGCGGCGCAGGTGGTAGGCCGCCGACAGCCCCGCCTGCCCGGCGCCGACCACCACGACGTCCACGTCGACGGTGCGGGGTCCCGCAGGTGGCCCGGAACGCCGTGACCGGCGCGACCCGGACGGCGGGGCGGGCGTGGACTCCATCGCCCGCCCACGGTAACCCAGCCCCCGGCGCCCCTGCCGTCCGCGCGCGCCCCGTGATGGGATCGCCCCATGCACCCCGAGCAGCTGACCGGTCCCCTGCCGGCGGCCAGCGCCGCTCGGGTGCGCGCGCTGGCGGCCCGTGCCGAGGCGGCGGACGGCATCGCGCCGCTGTCCGAGGAGCCCCTGCTGCGCCTGACCGACCCCGAGGCGCCCGTGCGGCACCTGCTGGTGCACGAGCCTGGCGTCCCCGAGCTCCACGGGTACGCCCAGCTGGCGCTGGACGACGGGGCCGCGCCGCTGGTCGAGCTGGTGGTGGACCCGCCGTCCCGCGGCCACGGGGTGGGCCGCGAGCTGCTCGCCGCCGCGCGCCGCATCGCCGGTCGGCCGCCGCTGGTGTGGGCGCACGGGGACCTGCCCGCGGCGCGGGCCCTGGCGACAGCGGCGGGACTGGTGCCGGTGGAGCAGCTGTGGCGGATGCGCGCGGTGCTGCCGGTCCCGCCGCCCGCGCCGGCGCTGCCGGACGGTGTCCGGGTGCGGGCGTTCGTGCCCGGTCAGGACGAGGACGCCCTGGTCAGGCTCAACGCACGGGCGTTCGCCGACCACCCCGACCAGGGCCGCTGGACGCGTCACGACGTGCTGGCCCGGGAGAGGGAGCCGTGGTTCGACCCGGCCGGGCTGCTGCTGCTCGAACGTGCCGGAGCGCCGGTCGGCTTCGTCTGGACCAAGGTGCACCCCGCGGGCGACCTCGAGCCGGAGCCGGTCGGGGAGCTGTACGTGGTGGGCGTCGATCCGGACGCGCAGGGCGCGGGCCTCGGCGGTGTGCTCACGGCGCTGGGCCTGCGGGTGCTGGCCGAGCGCGGGCTGACCGCCGTGGTGCTGTGGACGTCCGGGGACAACGACCGGGCGGTGCGCACCTACCGGCGCGCCGGTTTCGAGCCGGTGGTGGTCGACGTGCGGTACGGACCCCCTCAGACGGACGAGGGTGCCCGGCCGGATCGAGCGGCCCCCGGCGCACCCGGCACGGCCCCGGCCTGACGGGCGCCGCCGGACCGGACCCGCGCGAGGGTGCCACGATGGGCGCATGAGCGACGCGACCGTGCTCCAGAACTCCTTGGCGGCCACCATCGCCGAGCACCTGGACACCTCCGCCATGCCGGTGGTCCCGGTGGACACCACCCCGCTGCCGGAGGGCCGGTTCCTCGACCGGGAGCTGTCCTGGCTGGCGTTCAACCAGCGGGTGCTGGAGCTGGCCGAGGACCCGACGGTCCCGCTGCTGGAGCGCGTGCGGTACCTGGCGATCTTCGCGTCCAACCTCGACGAGTTCTTCATGGTGCGGGTGGCCGGCCTCAAGCGCCGCATCGCCACCGGCATCGCCGTCACGGCCGCCTCCGGCCTGTCCCCGCGGCAGGTGCTCGAGGCCATCAGCGAGCGCGCGCACACGTTGATGACCCGGCACGCGCAGGTGTTCGTGCAGCAGGTGCAGCCAGCGCTGGCCGCCGAGGGCATCACCATCGTCCGCTGGGACGACCTGGGCGAGGCCGAGCAGGACCGGCTGCACAAGTACTTCCGCCGGCAGATCTTCCCCGTGCTGACCCCGCTGGCCGTCGACCCGGCGCACCCCTTCCCGTACATCTCCGGGCTCTCGCTCAACCTGGCCGTCTCGGTGGTGAACCCGACCAGTGGCAAGGAGCACTTCGCTCGCGTCAAGGTGCCGCCGCTGCTGCCCCGGTACGTCGCCGTGGACGCCTCCGGACGGCCGAGCGCGCCCGACCTGCAGACCGCCGCGGTGGAGAAGGGGCCCACCAGCTTCGTCCCCGTCGAGGACGTCATCGCCCAGCACCTGGACTACCTGTTCCCGGGCATGGAGATCCAGGAGTTCCACACCTTCCGCGTCACCCGCAACGAGGACGTGGAGGTCGAGGAGGACGACGCCGAGAACCTGCTGAAGGCGATGGAGAAGGAGCTGCTGCGGCGCCGGTTCGGCCCGCCGGTGCGGCTCGAGCTCGCAGCCGGCACCAGCGCCCGCGTGCGCAAGCTCCTGGTGCGCGAGCTGGCGATGTCCGAGGAGGACGTCTACGAGCTGCCGGCCCCGCTGGACGCGACCGGCCTGAACCTGATCGCGGACCTGGACCGGTCGTCCCTGCACTTCCCGACGTACGTGCCGACCACCCACCGGCACCTGGCGGAGGTCGAGTCGGCGACGCCGACGGACATCTTCGCGGCCATCCGCGCGCGGGACATCCTGCTGCACCATCCGTACGACTCGTTCTCCACGTCGGTGCAGGCCTTCCTCGAGCAGGCCGCCGCCGACCCGCAGGTGCTGGCGATCAAGCAGACGCTGTACCGGACGTCGGGCGACTCGCCCATCGTCGACGCGCTGATCGACGCCGCCGAGGCCGGCAAGCAGGTGCTGGCTCTGGTGGAGATCAAGGCCCGGTTCGACGAGCAGAACAACATCTCCTGGGCGCGCAAGCTCGAGCAGGCCGGCGTGCACGTGGTGTACGGCATCGTCGGGCTGAAGACGCACTGCAAGCTGTCGCTGGTGGTCCGGCAGGAGAGCGACGGCCTGCGCCGGTACAGCCACGTCGGCACCGGCAACTACCACCCCAAGACGGCGCGCCTGTACACCGACCTGGGCCTGCTGACCTGCGACCCGGAGGTGGGTCAGGACCTGACCCGCCTGTTCAACCAGCTGTCCGGCTACGCCCCGAAGTCGCGGTTCCACCGGCTGCTGGTCGCACCCCGCTCGGTGCGTGCCGGGCTGATCGAGCGGATCGAGCGCGAGGCCGCCTCGGCCCGTGCCGGCCGGACGGCGTGGATCAAGATCAAGGTCAACTCGATGGTGGACGAGGCGACGATCGACGCCCTGTACCGCGCCTCGATGGCCGGCGTGCCCATCGACATCAACGTCCGCGGCATCTGCGCGCTGCGGCCCGGCGTCCCGGGTCTGTCGGAGACGATCCGGGTGCGCTCGATCCTCGGCCGGTTCCTCGAGCACTCGCGCGTCTTCGCGTTCGCGCACGCCGACGGCACCCCCGAGGACGGGTTCGACTTCGCCGGTCCCGAGGTGTTCATCGGCTCCGCCGACCTGATGCACCGCAACCTCGACCGCCGGGTCGAGGCCCTGGTGCGGGTGGCCGACCCGGACCACGTCGTGGAGCTGCTCGACCTGATCGACCTGCAGATGGGCGACGGCATCTCGTCCTGGCACCTGCTGCCGGACGGCGCGTGGGAACGGCACTCGACCGGTCCCGAGGGGCCGCTGGCGGACGTGCAGGCGGTGCTGATCGCCCGGCAGCGGCGCCGGCCCGGGCTCGGCCAGTGAAGGCAGTCGCTGCGCCGGTCGTCGTCGAGGCGGCCGGCGCGCTCGTGTGGCGGGTGCGTCGCGGCAGGCTGCAGGTGGCCCTGGTGCACCGGCCCCGGTACCGGGACTGGTCGTGGCCCAAGGGCAAGCTGGAGGCCGACGAGACGGCGGTGGAGGCCGCGGCCCGCGAGGTGGCCGAGGAGATCGCGCAGGACGTGGTGCTCGGCATGCCGCTGCCGCCGCAGGAGTACAGGCTGCGCGACGGCCGCATCAAGCGGGTGCACTACTGGGCGGCGCAGGTGGCCGGGCGCTCGGACGCTCCGGCGGTGCACGCGCGGGAGCCGGTGCCGCCGGCCGCCCGCACGGAGATCAACGACGTGCGGTGGTTCGACGCCCCGGACGCTGCCCGGCAGCTGACGCGGTCGTCCAACATGGCCCCGCTCGACGCCCTGATCGACTCCTACGCCAAGCGCCGGCTGGACACGCGCGCGGTGGTGGTGGTGCGGCACGGGTCGGCCCGCAAGCGGGCCGGGTGGACCGGGACGGAGGCCGACCGGCCCCTGACGCCGGACGGCGTACGGCAGTCGGAGCACCTGGTGCCGCTGCTCTCCGCCTTCGGGGTGACCGGCATCGTCTCCAGCGAGTGGCTGCGCTGCGCGGCCACCGTGCGGCCGTACGCGCAGGCAGCCGGCATCCCGGTGCGGACCTCGCCGGTGCTCACCGAGGCGGGCCACCGCACCAGCCCCGGCCTGGTGGCCGCCGAGGTGGCCGATCTGGTGCGTGGCCGCCACGACGTGGCGCTGTGCACCCACCGGCCGGTGCTCGCCACGGTGATGGACGTGATCGCCGAGCACTCGCGGCGCGAGGTGGCCGACGGCCTGCCGGCGCAGGACCCCTTCCTGCACCCCGGGGAGATCCTGGTCGCGCACGTGGCGGACACGGCGCCGGGACCGCGCGTGGTGGCGACGGAGCGGCACCGGCACGTCTGACGCGCGGGCCCGCGGCCCAGCGGGCGCCGTCCGGCCCAGCGGGCGTCAGCCGATCAGCGGCCGCAGCAGCACGTAGCAGAGCGCCGCGACGGCGGCGGCGGCCGGGATGGTGAGCACCCACGCGACGGCGATGTTGCCGGCGACGCCCCAGCGCACGGCGGACAGCCGCTTGGTGGCGCCGACGCCCATGATCGCCGAGGTGATGGTGTGGGTGGTGGACACCGGGGCGTGCAGCGCGAACGCGTTGACGTACAGCACCACGGCCGAGACGGACTCGGCGACGAACCCGCGCGCGGGGTCGAGCTCGATGATCCGCCGACCGAGGGTCCGCATGATGCGCCAGCCACCGGAGTACGTGCCGGCCGAGATCGCACCGGCCGCCGCGAGCTTGACCCACACCGGGATGCCCGTGTGCGGGTTGGCCCACCCGACGCTGATCAGCGCCAGGTAGATCACGCCCATCGTCTTCTGCGCGTCCTGCAGTCCGTGGCCCAGGGCCATCGCCGCCGCCGAGACCGTCTGCGCCAGCCGGAACCGGCGCAGCGTGCGCGCCGGGGGACGCCGCCGGACCGCCCACAGCACGCCGACCATCACCGCGAAGCCGAGCGCGAAGCCCAGCAACGGCGACACGATCATCGGCAGCACGACCTTGTTCTCGATCGCCTTGCCGTAGACGCCGAACCCGGCCGCCAGCCCGGCGCCGACGAGCCCGCCGATGATCGAGTGCGTCGACGACGACGGCAGCCCCAGCCACCACGTGATGAGGTTCCAGGCGATCGCCCCGATCAGGGCGCACACCACCACCACCAGCGCGTCGTGCGAGGACGCGTCCTTCAGGTCGACGATCGACTTGGCGATCGTCTCCGCGACGCCGGTGCCCAGCAGGGCGCCCGCGAAGTTCATCACCGCCGCCATGATCAGCGCGACGCGCGGCGTCAGCGCCCGGGTCGACACCGACGTGGCGATCGCGTTCGCGGCGTCGTGGAAGCCGTTGGTGAAGTCGAACCCCAGGGCGAACGCGACGACGACGACGACGAGCACGGCCTCCACGGCGGCTCAGGACTCCTTGACGGCGATGGTCTCGATGGTGTTCGCCACCCGCTCGAACGCGTCGGCCGCGTCCTCGAGCTTCTCGACGATCTCCTTGAGCTTCATCAGCAGGATCGGGTCGGAGATCTCCTCGAACATCTGCGCCAGCAGCTTGCGGTGCGCCTTGTCCGCCTGGTTCTCCAGCCGGTTGATCTCCACGACGTACTCCGACAGCGAGCTCATGGACCGCAGCCGCGGCATCGCCTCGGCGGTGAGCTCGGCGGCGCGCTGCAGCGCCTGAACCTGGTCGGCCACGCGGGGCGGCAGGCCCTCGATCTTGTAGAGGACTACGAGGTCGGCGGCCTCCTCCATGAAGTCCATGCAGTCGTCCAGGCCGGAGGCGAGCGTGTAGATGTCGTCCCGGTCGAACGGCGTGATGAACGTGAGGTTCAGCTGACGCATGATCGTGTGCGTCGCCTCGTCGGCCTGGTGCTCCGCCTCGGCGAAGCGCTTGCCGATCTCCTTGCGGGTGGCGCGATCGGCGCCGAGCATCTCGCCCAGCAGGTTCGCACCCGTCACCAGGTGCTGTGCCTGGGCGGCGAAGAGGTCGTAGTACGAGTTCTCGCGCGGTGTCAGGCGCAGGCGCACGGCAGGCTCCGGTCGAGGAATGGGGTGCCCGGGCGAGCCGCTCGGACGTCCGACAGCCTAACGGCACCCGACCGGGACATGGACGCCGGGTGTCTGCTACGTGCAGGTGATGTGCGCGGGCGAGCGGCCGTGGGCGCGGCAGGTGGGCCTGCAGGAGTGGGTGCGTCGGGCCGCAGAGCGCCTCTCGGCGCGTGGCCGCTCGAAGCGGCGAAAAGTGGAGCCCGGGGCTACCGCGACCCGACGCCCTTCCATCTTAGGCACGCGTCCGGACGGGTCGCCGGGCCGGCCCGTCAGTCGAGCGTGCCGGCCCGCCACGAGCGGGCGTCGTCGGCCAGCTCGTCGGCCGTCCGGAGCAGGGCGGACGCGCCGTGCGTCTGCCGTGCGGCCGCATCGGGGTCGGCCAGGTCCAGGTGGTCGGCGTCCAGGGCGGCGCCCGCGGCGAGCACCCGGCAGAACGCCGCCGCCCGCTCCAGCGCCACCGCGAGGTCGCCGGAGTACACGCCGCCGAGCACCTCGTCGGCCGCGCGCCGCACGTCCTCCGGCCCGGGAGGCGACACCACGCCGGCCACCGCGTCCTGCACCGGCGCCACCGCCATGCCCTGCCGGTACCGGTCGGCCACCGTCCCGGGGTCCCGGCGCACCCACTCGCGCAGCACGTAGAGCCGCCACAGCGCCCCTGGCAGCGTCCCCGCCGGGCTGTGCGACCACAGGTCGGCCACCACGTCGAGGCCCTCCGTCTCGACCAGGGCGGTCAGCCGGGCCAGCACCTGCGGGTCCTCGCTGGCGCGCCCGCGGTGCACCAGCAGCTGCGCCGTGGTGTGGGCCACCTCCTCGCGCAGGCGCGCGTCCGACGGGTCGGCCAGCCCGTCGGTGGAGGCGGGGTCGACCAGCACCGGTCGGTGGTGGCGGGGGGCACCGGGGCCGGTCGGTCCGTTGCGGTTGTCGTCGGGCACGGCGCCGATCATCCCTCGCGCGGACCCGCCCTGCCCGCGCCGGTCGTCCTCGCCCGACGCCGCGGCTCGGCGTGCGCCTGCGCAGATGCGGACGGAGGGTGAAGGTCACAACACCACGACCGCAGGGGGTCCCCACATGTCCAGCCCGAGCGACCGCCCACGTCCTGCCCACCACAAGGCCGCCATCGGGCTGGCCGTCGCGGCGGCGATCGGCGGCTTCCTGTTCGGGTTCGACAGCTCGGTGATCAACGGCGCCGTGCAGTCCATCACCGCGCACTTCCACCTCGGCGGGGTGGTGACCGGCCTGGTCGTGGCCGTGGCGTTGCTCGGCTCAGCGCTCGGCGCGTGGCTCGGCGGGCGGCTGTCCGACCACTGGGGCCGCACCCGCGTGATGCTGCTGGGCGCGGTGCTGTTCTTCGCCTCCTCGATCCTGTCGGGGCTGGCCGTCACCCCCTGGGACCTGGCGCTGTGGCGGGTGCTGGCCGGTGTCGGCATCGGCATCGCGTCGGTGATCGCCCCCGCGTACATCGCCGAGATCTCCCCGGCGGGCGTCCGCGGGCGGCTCGGCTCGCTGCAGCAGCTCGCCATCACGCTCGGCATCTTCGCGGCGCTGCTGTCCGACCAGCTGCTCGCGACGTCCGCCGGCGGCGCCTCGCACGACCTGTGGCTCGGCTTCCCCGCCTGGCGGTGGATGTTCGGCGTCTGCGCGATCCCGGCGGCCGTGTACGGCTTCCTCGCGCTGCGGCTGCCGGAGTCGCCGCGCTACCTGGTGGCGCAGGGTCGGCACGACGAGGCGCGCGAGGTGCTCGCCAGCGTGCTGGGTCCGGACGAGGACGCCGGCCGCCGGGTGGACCTGATCCGGGAGACGATCCGGGCGGACCGGAAGGCCGAGCAGCGCGTCACCCTGCGCGGGCCGGTGCTGGGCCTGCTCGGCGTGGTGTGGGTGGGCATCCTGCTGTCGGTGTTCCAGCAGTTCGTCGGGATCAACGTGATCTTCTACTACTCGACGACGCTGTGGCAGGCCGTCGGGTTCGGCGAGCAGCAGTCGTTCCTGTTCTCCACGCTCACCTCGGTGACCAACGTGCTGGTCACCCTGATCGCCATCGCGCTGGTGGACCGGCTCGGCCGGCGTCCGCTGCTGCTGGTCGGGTCCGCCGGCATGGCCGCGATGCTCGGCCTGATGGCCCTGGCGTTCGCCCACTCCGGCGGCAGCGCCCAGCACGTCACGCTGTCCCACGGCTGGGGCGTGACGGCGCTGGTGGCCGCGAACGCCTTCGTCGTCTTCTTCGGCGCGACGTGGGGCCCGCTGGTGTGGGTGCTGCTCGGCGAGATGTTCCCCAACCGCATCCGTGCGGCGGCCCTCGGCGTGGCCGCCTCGGCGCAGTGGCTGGCCAACTTCGCCATCACGGTCAGCTTCCCGCAGCTGCTGTCGCAGTTCGGACCGAGCGTGCCGTACGTGCTGTACGCGGTGTTCGCGGCCGTGTCGTTCGTGTTCGTGCTGGTGCGGGTCCCGGAGACGAAGGGCGTCCAGCTGGAGGACATGGAGTCGCTGCACACGTCGCGGCAGGAGTCGCGCGCGCACAGCGCGGCAGCCCGGGCGTAGAGCAGCCGTAGCGGACGGTCGGGGCGGTCAGCCCATCCAGGTGGTGCGCCGGCGGGCGACCTTGGCCAGCGCGGCCACCCGCGCCTCGTCCAGCACCGGCTCCATCCGTCGGAAGACGGCGGGCACGTCGCTGCGCGGCACGGCGAGCGGGTCGCTGGGGCTGGTGGCGGCGACGTCGAGGTCCAGCTCGCCCTGCAGCACCAGCACGCCGCGGACGTGGATCTGCGCGCAGCCGGCCGCCATCAGCCGGTCCTGCGTGCGGGCCGCCTCGAGCCGGCAGTCGCGCAGGTAGGCGACGGGCTGACCGGACACGGTCACCGTGCGGCCGCGGGCGCGGACGCGCTCGCCCGGGTGCCGGCGCTCGGTGACGGTGAACAGGCCACCGGGACCGATCAGCAGGTGCTCGACGAGGCTGCCCTGGCGGCCCAGCGGCACGTCGTGCACCGTCTCCCAGCCCTCCTCGGCCAGCCGGTCCAGACGCTGCGCGACGGAGCTGCCGCGCTGCGCGGCCGAACCGGTGGCGAGCACGCTCTTGCCGAGCCACTCCTCGATCGCGGCGTCCAGCCGGCGCAGGTCCTCCTGCGCGCGGACGGTGGTCGCGGGGAGCACCAGCTCGGTGACGTCGGCCCGCAGGAACTCCTGGGCGGCCCGTCGCAGCTCGTTCTCCATGCCCGGGTCGGCGGCGACGACCTCGCCGGACTGCAGGTCGACCGAGCCGACCGGACGGCCGCTGTCCTGGGTGACGTACAGACGGTCCGCGCCGTAGCGGCGCCAGCGGCGCACGGTCAGCAGATCATCCACGACCTGATTATCGGCATCGCGCGGCCTGTGCGTGAGGTGGGAGGACCGGCGCGTCCGCCACCGGATGTGCTGTTCTGCACACCCGGTGCCGGCTCACCCGGGACCTCAGCCCTGCGTCGGCTCGAACGTCAGGCTGACCGAGTTCATGCAGTAGCGGTCACCGGTCGGCGTCTGGGGCGCGTCGTCGAACACGTGGCCCAGGTGCGAGCCGCACCGCGCGCACCGCACCTCGGTCCGCACCATCCCGAGGGTCCGGTCCGTCAGCAGCTCCACGCGGTCACCGGCGAGCGGGGAGAAGAAGCTCGGCCAGCCGCAGTGCGAGTCGAACTTGGTGTCGGAGCGGAACAGCTCCGCACCGCACGCCCGGCACCGGTACACACCCTCGCGGTGCTCGTCGAGCAGGGCGCCGGTCCAGGGCCGCTCGGTCGCGGCCTGCCGCAGCACGGCGAACTCCTGGGGCTCCAGCTGCAGCCGCCACTCCTGCTCGCTCTTGTCCACCTGGTAGGTCATCACGCCTCCTTCGCGTCAGCCCGTGCAACACCCGGCCGGACCGTGACGTTCCCCGCCGCGGATGTCCGCGGTTATCGCCCGGTGGCCGGACCACGCCATACCCTGTCCACAGGTGCCCCGCCGGGCGCCCCCCGCCGTCCCGCGAGGTCCCCGTGCCACGAGCAGCCCGACGACGCTCGAGCCTGACCCGATACTTCGTCGTGGTCAGCCTCGTCGCCACCACGCTGCTGGGCTGTGCCCTCGTGTGGGTGTCCTCGTCCGTGATGCGGCACCAGGCGGTGCGGCTCGGCACGGTGACGGCGTCGTCCGTCGGCTCGTACGCGGTCGCACCGCTCAACGCGGAGATGTTCCGCACCGGCATCCTCGACGACAGCCAGCGCGCCGCCGTCACCGCCGCGACCTCGGGGTTCAAGGACAAGCTGGTCGAGCTGCGGCTGTGGAGCATCGACGGCCGGCTGATGTACTCGACGGCCCGCAACACCACGACGGGGCTGCCGGACAACACCCGGTTCGAGCGGATGCGGGCCTCCGGCGAGCCGGACGCGCAGATCGTCACCGACGTGCGACGGGTGCCCGGCGGCTCGGCGCTCGCCTCGACCGAGCAGCCGGTGCTGGACGTGTACGTCCCCGTGCGCGCCGGCGACACCAGCGACCCGACCACCAGCGTCGGTGTGCAGCCCAAGGACGCAATCATCGGCGCGGCCGAGGTGATGATCGACCAGACGGTGTCGCAGCAGTCCCTGGCCGACGCCGTCCGCACGGTCACGTACGTCGTCGTCGGCGGCCTGGTGCTGCTGTGGCTGCTGCTGTTCCGCACCGTGCACTCGACGTCGAAGCGGCTGCACAACACCGCGCTGGAGAACGCCCGCCTGGCGCTGCTCGACTCGCTGACCGGCCTGCCCAACCGGCGGCTGCTGGCGGACCGGATGCGCCGCGGCATCCAGCAGGCCCGTGACGAGGGCACCCGCGTCGGCCTGGTGCTGCTGGACATCGACCGGTTCAAGGAGATCAACGACACCCTGGGCCACGACCGCGGCGACGAGCTGCTCGAGCTGGTGGCCGAGCGGCTGCGGCACTCCCTGCGCGACGAGGACGTGGTGGCCCGGCTGGGCGGCGACGAGTTCGCGATCCTGCTGCCGGACGTGCGGACGATCGAGAACGCGGCACGCCTGGCCCGCCGCGTCCGCGACGTGTTCGGCGCCCCGTTCCGGCTGGGCGGGATGGAGCTGCACGTCGAGACGTCGATCGGCGTCGCGTGCCTGCCGGACCACGCCGACGACGCGTCGTCCCTGATGCGGACCGCCGACGTGGCGATGTACGCCGCCAAGACGCACCGCACCGGCGTCGAGGTGTACGACGCCGACGACGACCACTCGTCCCCCGCCCGGCTGATCCTGCTCGGCGACCTGCACCGGGCCCTCGAGCAGGCCGAGTCCGGGGCGTCCACCGAGCTCGAGATGCACTACCAGCCGAAGATCGACCTCGCATCCGGCCGGACGGTCGGTCTGGAGGCGCTGATCCGCTGGCGGCACCCGGAGCACGGGCTGCTGCTGCCGAGCTCGTTCATCCCGCTCGCCGAGCAGTCGGGGCTGATCCACGTGGTCACCCGGTTCGCCCTCGAGGAGTCGATCCGGCAGCTGGCCGCCTGGAACGGGCAGGGCTCCACCACGCCGGTCGCGGTCAACCTGTCGGCGCACGACGTGGCGACGGACCACGTCGTGGACCTGATCGAGACGCTGCTGCAGCGGTACCACGTGCCGGTCGGACAGCTCGAGGTGGAGATCACCGAGACGGCCCTGGTCTCCGACCGGTCCCGGGTGATCCCGGTTCTGCAGCGGCTCGCCGGGATGGGCGTCCGCGTGGCGATCGACGACTTCGGCATCGGCAACACGTCGATCTCCCAGCTGCGGGACCTGCCGGTGGACCAGCTGAAGATCGACCGCCTGTTCATCGCGGACCTGCGGGACGACACCCGCGAGGGCTCGCAGGTGGTGGTGCAGGCGATGGTGGACCTGGCCCACTCCTTCGGCCTGCGGGTGGTAGCGGAGGGCGTGGAGGACGAGTCGACGTCGACGATCCTCGCGCGCCTCGGTGTGGACGAGGCGCAGGGCTTCTTCTACGCCAGGCCCGCGGCGCCGACCGAGCTGCCGGTGCAGGTGCGGCTGCCGGGCCAGCGCGTCCCGAGCGGCCGGGGTCGACGGCCCGCCGCCTCCCGGCCTGCCTGACCCCGCTGCCCGGACGCCGCGGCCGGGTCGACCGCCTGGACCGTCCGGCCGGTAGGCGGCGCCGCGCCCGCGGTCGATCTGCGACGGTTATGACCCTTTTGACCGGTGCCGGAGCGCCGTCGGCCGCCCGATAGAGTGAAACCCCGGCCGAAGTACTCAAGAACCGCGCAGTGCGCGTCGATAGGGATCGACGACCGGACGTGTCGCACGTCGATGCCCGCCTTCGAGGAGACCCGCTCGCGATGGACGAACTGCTCCAGGAGATGATCGACCCCGAGCCGCCGCGCCGTGACGGTGCGCGCAGGTGGCGGCTCTGGACGACCATCGGGGTCTTCACCCTGGTCGGCGTCGGGGTCACGTCGCTCACCACGAGCGCGGTGTTCACGGACACGGACTCCGTCGCGGGCGACCTGCTCTCCGGGACCGTCGTCGTCACCCTGGACCCGACGGACCCCACCTCGACGCTGGCGCTCAACGCCGGCAACGTGGCGCCCGGCGACGTCGTCAACGCACCGCTCGTCGTGACGAACTCCGGCTCGCTGGCCCTGCGGTACGCCGTCTCCTACTGGTCCGAGAGCACGACGCAGAACCCGCCGACCGGGGCCGGTGACCTGCGCAACATGCTGTCGCTGTCGATCCTGCCCCTGGGCGCCAACGCCAGCTGTGCCGCGGTGCCGGCGAGCACGACGCCGCTGGGCTCCGTGACCACCCTCGGCACCGTCGCGGTCAGCGACGCCACGGCAGCGAAGATCGTCGGCGACCCCACCACCGGTGCGCAGACCGGCGACCGGGACCTGTCGGCCGGTACGCAGGGCGGGAACAGCGAGACGCTCTGCGTCCGCCTGACCTTCGACAAGAACGCCACCAACATCTACCAGGCGACCAGCGCCAAGCTGCACCTTCGGATCGACTCCGAGCAGACCGTCAACAACTGATCGGGATGACCCAGCTCACCGGCGCGGAGGAGTCGGCGTTCGTCGATCGACGAGTGCCCACCCCTGTTGCGATCCGGCGGCGGCGGCGGTCCCACCGACCGCGCTGGCGGGTGGCGGTCTCGGCGGTCCTGTGGACGGTGGTCGTGCTCGGCACGTTGGCGTACGCGACCACCCTGGCGGTGCCGCTGTCGTTCCAGCTGCAGGGTCAGCGACTGCTCATCGTCACCTCGGGCTCCATGGCGCCGACGTTCGTGGCCGGTGACGTCGTGGTGCTCAAGGCGATCACGGACGAGTCGCAGCTCAAGGTCGACCAGGTGGTGACGTTCCGACCGGTGGGCAGCCAGACGCTGGTGACCCACCGGATCGTCGAGCTGCACAAGCTGCCGGCCATGACGCAGACGGCGGGTGGTCGAGCGGTCCCCCGGTTGGACTCCAACGGCAACCCGATCCTGCAGCCCTACATCATCACGCAGGGCGATGCGAACAAGAGCCCGGACCCCGACGCGACGCCGGTCAGCCGCGTACGAGGCGTGGTGCTGGGCTGGCACCACGGGTGGGGCCGGGTGCTGCTCTGGGCCGGGTCGCCGCAGGGACGTGCGACCATGCTGGTGCCGCCGCTCGTGGCGCTCGGCGTGCTCGAGCTGCTCAGCATCCTCGAGGCCAGGGGCCACGACGGGCACCGCCGTTCCCGAGCGAGAGGGCCGCACGATGAGCTCCTCCTCGACTGAGCCCACGCCCCCGTCGCCGAGCGGGACCACCCCGCGGGGACGCGCTCCTGGCGAGCCCCGTTTCCTCCCGACGGGCCGGACGGGCTGGCTGCGGCTGGTCGTCGTCCTCGCCCTCGCGCTCGCGGCGATCCTCGGACCGCGAGTCGTCGCCACGACGGGCGCCATCTACACGGACAGCGGCAGCGTGAGCGGAGACGTCACCGCCACGCCCACCATCCCCTAGCGCAGGGTGCGGGTCCCGCCCGGTCCGCGCCGGCTCCTCACCCGGCGGCAGACGACGGAGGGCGGGACACCGGCCCTCCACCGGCATCCCACCCTCCCCGCGCAGCCAGGGGCTCACGCCCCCAGCACCAGCTCCTCCTCGACCGCGGCGACGGTCGCGGCGCCCACCGGTAGGGCCCGCACGTTGCGGCTGCCGAGCAGCACACCGTCCGGGTCGTAGCGCAGCGACACCTCGCGCAGCCGCCGGGCGCCGTCCTCCCCGAACACCCGCAGGGCCCAGTCCGGACCGCTGCCGGCGTGGAAGTTCGGCAGCGCGCCGGGGCGACGCCACGGCGCGAGGCCGTCGACGATGCGCCGGGCGTCGGCGCGGACCAGGTCGGCGATCTCGGGGATGCCGAGGCCGACGGCCAGCACGGTCCACTGCGCGTCGCGGTGGCCGAACACCGACTCCCCGCGCAACGGGGTGGAGACGGCACCGCCGAGGCGGCGCACCTCGACCATCAGCTGCGTGGTGGCCGCCTGCGGTCCGACGAGGTCCAGCAGCCGGTCGGCGGCCGCGGCGTCGAACGCCTCCAGCAGCAGGTGCGTCTCGACGGCCGTCATCGGGTCCTCGGGGTCGCTGTGCACGATGCCGATCTCGGCGTAGGGCCGCACGGCGACCAGGTCGACCACAGGTGCGGCCACCGAGCGGATCGCGCGCAGCAGCTCCTCGCCGACCGCCGGGTCGCCGGTCCACGCGAAGCGGACGGACACGGTGGTGCGGCCGGCCAGCATCGGGGGGACGCCCGGCATGGCGGGCAGCCGCATGACGGCGATCGACGTGGTGCCCTCGTCCGGAAGCAGCTGCGACCACTGCGCCCACGTGCGCACCACCGCCGGGATGTCCGGGGCGTCGAACCACACCGCGCCGGCGTAGACCTCCGGCTGGTGCACCAGCTCGAGCTCGAGGCCCGTGACGATGCCGAGCGTGCCCTTGCCGCCGCGCAGCCCCCAGTACAGGTCCAGGTTCTCGGTGGCCGAGGCCCGGCGGAGCACGCCGTCGCCGGTGACCACGTCGAACGAGAGCACGCGGTCGGCGGACAGGCCGTACGTGCGGGCGAGCGGACCGTGGCCGCCGCCGGTGAGCAGACCGACCACGCCGACGGACGGTGACGACCCGCACAGCGGCGCGAGGCCGTGCGGCGCGGCGGCCTCGAGGACGGCGGACCAGCGGACCCCGGCGCCGATGCGGGCGATGCGGCTGACGGGGTCCACCATCAGCCCGTCGAGGCCGCGGGTGGCGACGAGCACGGCGCCGGCCATCGTGGCCCACGGACCGTGGCCGGTGCTCTGCACGCCGACCGGCACGCCGTGCTCCCCGGCGACGCGCACGGCCGCGGCCACGTCGTGCGCGGTCTGCGCCTCGACGACGGCGAGCGGGGTGAGCCGCGTGCACAGGTTGTAGGTGGCGGTCAGCTCGGCGTACCCGGCCGACCCGGGCAGGTGGACGCGCGAGACGGCAGCGCCCAGCGCGTGGGCGAACGCGGTGGTGTCGGGGGCGACGGACATCGCGGGGACTCTCCTGGGCATCGTGGACGCCGGTCGTTCGGACCGGGTCGCGGTGGACGGGGGCACCGGTTCTCGGTGCACGAGTCGTCAGGAGTCGTCGTCGGGCTGTCTGATACGTCCGGTTCCGATCCGGATACGGACCTTGGTCCCGGGAAGCGGAATACGGTGACGGAGCCCGGCGTTCAGCGCGATGTTCATGCAAACGCATAGATCGTGAGGCGACCTGACATGCAGTTCGGCATCTTCTCCGTCGGCGACGTCACCACCGACCCGCTCACCCGGCACACGCCCGACGACACCGAGCGCGTGCGGAACATGCTGACGATCGCCCGGCACGCCGACGAGGCGGGGCTCGACGTGTTCGCCACCGGTGAGCACCACAACCCGCCGTTCGTGCCGTCGTCCCCCACGACGATGCTCGGCTACCTGGCCGGCGTGACCAAGCACATCACCCTGTCCACGGCGACCACGCTGATCACCACCAACGACCCGGTCCGGCTGGCCGAGGAGTACGCGATGCTCCAGGTGATCAGCGACGGGCGGATGGACCTGATGCTGGGCCGCGGCAACACGGGCCCGGTGTACCCGTGGTTCGGCAAGGACATCCGCCAGGGCATCAACCTCGCGGTGGAGAACTACGCGCTGCTGCGCCGGCTGTGGACCGAGGACGTCGTCGACTGGTCCGGCAAGTTCCGCACCCCGCTGCAGGGGTTCACCTCCACGCCACGGCCGCTGGACGGGGTGCCGCCCTTCGTCTGGCACGCGTCCATCCGCTCTCCCGAGATCGCCGAGCAGGCCGCGTACTACGGCGACGGGTTCCTGCACAACGCGATCTTCTGGCCCATGGAGCACACCGCCGCGATGGTGAACTACTACCGCCAGCGGTTCGAGCACTACGGCCACGGCCGTGCCGACCAGGCGATCGTCGGCCTGGGCGGGCAGGTGTTCGTGCGGCACGACTCGCAGAAGGCATGGGACGAGTTCCTGCCGTACTTCAACGAGGCGCCGGTGTACGGGCACGGGCCGTCGATGGAGGAGTTCACGCGCGACACCCCGCTGACCGTCGGCAGCCCGCAGCAGGTGATCGACCGGTACGGCGCCTTCTGGGAGCAGGTGGGCCACTACCAGCGCCAGCTGTTCCTGGTGGACCACGCCGGCCTGCCGCTGAAGACGGTGCTCGAGCAGATCGACCTGCTCGCGGGTGAGATCGTGCCCGCGCTGCGGCACGAGGCGGGCCTGCGCCGTCCGGCGGACGTGCCGTCGGACCCGCCGTCGCACGCCGAGCTGGTGGCCGCGGCGCGCGCCGCTGGCCAGGTGCACGAGCAGCAGGTCGCCGCGGGCGACCACTGGACCGGGAAGACGGCCGAGGACGACATCGACGCGGCGGACGAGGTGACGGCATGAGCACCCGCTCGATCGTCGTGATCTCCGCCGGCGTCTCGCAGCCGTCGTCGACCCGCCTGCTGGCGGACCGCCTGGCCGAGGCGACCGTCACGGCGCTCGCCGACCTCGGTCAGCAGTCGCAGGTCACCGTCGTCGAGGTGCGCGAGCTGGCGCACGACGTGGTGAACATGACGCTGACCGGCTTCGCGGCGGCACCCCTCGCGGCGGCCCAGCGGGCGATCGCCGATGCCGACGCCGTCATCGCCGTCACGCCCGTGTACACGGCGGGGCCGGCCGGGCTGTTCAAGTCGTTCGTCGACGTGCTGGGCACGGACGCACTGACCGGGACGCCGGTGCTGCTGGGTGCCACGGGCGGCACGGCCCGGCACTCGCTGGTGCCGGAGGTGGCGATCCGCCCGCTGTTCACCTACCTGCACGCCGATGTGGTGCCGACCTCGGTGTTCGCCGCGACGGACGACTGGGCCGACGAGGGTGGCGACGACGTCAAGCCGCTGCCGTCCCGGATCACCCGGGCGGCCACCGAGCTGGCGGAGCGGGTGGCCCGACGCCCGACCACCGCCCGGCCCGGGCTGTACGACGCGGTGCCGGACTTCAGCGAGCTGCTCGGCGGCGCCTGAGCCGCCGCAGGGCGGGCGCGTAGCCGCCCGGGTCGCGGCTGGACGACGGTGCCGAACCGGCGCCCTGCCGCTCCCGGCCGGCGTCCCGCCGCACGGTGCCGGTCGGTTGCTGCGCACCGGCCGACCCGGCGTGCGCCGCGCCGGCACGGACGGCCGCCGCACCGATCCGCACGTCCACCACCAGGGCACGGTGGTCGGACAGGCCCAGGTCCACCGCCTCGGCCGGACGGACGGCCGCCACCGCACCCTCCCCCAGGATGTGGTCGAGCTGCCGCACCGGGCGGCCGACCGGGTAGGTCGGCGCGGTGGCGAGGGGCGTCATCCGTGCGAGCTGTGCCGGCTGACCGTCCTCGAGGTTGAGGTCGCCCAGCACCACCAGCGGCCGCGGCAGCTCCTCCACGGCAGCGGTCAGGCGCCGCAGCTGCAGCCCGTTCCAGCGCGGGATGAACGTCAGGTGCGTGCACACCACCGTCAGCGTGCCGCCGGGCGCGTCGAGCACCGCGGCGATCGCCGCGCGCGGCTCGTCGCGCACCAGCTCCGGCCACCGGCGCCCCGGGAACCGGACCGGCGCTCGCCGGTTCAGCACCGGGAGGGTCAGCACGCGCCACTCGCGCACCGGGTGCCTGCTGAGCAGCGCGATCCCGTAGGCGGCACCACGAGGTTGATGGGCACCGGTCGCCGCGACCCACAGCCCCGGCTCGCCGTGCAGCGTCGCGGCGAACCGGTGGGCGTGCGCCCCCATCGCCTCGGCGGCGATCGAGGTCAGGTCCGCACCGTGGGACCGCGCCTGGTCGCGGTCCACCTCCTGCAGGCCCAGCACGTCGGCGTCGAGGCGCCGCACCGCGGCGGCGAACCGGTCCAGGTCCACGCGGCCGTCGGCAGGCGAGCGCGCGTGCAGGATGTTGAACGTGGCCAGCCGCACCCGTCGAGTGTCGCCCGGCAGGCCGCTCACGTCCTGCTGAGGGCGTCCGCAGCGCCTTCCCCCCGACCGCCGCACGGTGACCCACGCTGCGGGTCGCGGCGCCGGGGTGTAGACAACCGAAGATGACGGACCACGTGACGACGCCGGCAGACGAGCGCGCCGCCCTGCAGGACGGCCTGCGCCGCACCGCCGTGGCTCTGCTGGAGGCCGGCATCCCGTTCGCCCTGGTGGGCGGCTACGCGGCCTGGGCGCGCGGTGCGCCGGAACCGAGCCACGACGCGGACTTCGCGGTGACGGAGGAGGACGTGGGCCGCGCCAAGGAGGCGCTGACCGCGGCCGGCCTGGACGTGGTGCAGCCCGCGGAGAACTGGCTGTTCAAGGCGTACCACCACGGCCAGCTGATCGACGTGCTGTTCCGGATGGTCGGTGAGCCGATCACGCACCAGATGCTGGCCAGCGCCGAGGAGCTCGAGGTCCTCGCGGTGCGGATGCCCGTGCTGCAGGCCACCGAGATCGTCTCGGCGAAGATGCGCGTGCTCGGGGAGCACTACTGCGACTTCACGTGGCTGCTGCCCACGGCGCGGGCCCTGCGCGAGCAGATCGACTGGGACCGCGTGCGCGAGGAGGTCGGCGAGCACCCGTACGGGCGGGCGTTCCTGTTCCTGGTGGACGAGCTGGGGATCACCGGCGCGGGGCCGCGCTCGACGTCGTCACCGGGACGCGCGGACCTGCCCGACGACGACTGACGCCCTCCGCCCGGCAGGGCGAAGGGCGTCGCGGCGGCGCGGTCAGCCCGCGCCGGGAGGTGCCGCAGTGCCGGGAGGCGCCGCCGTCAGGCGGCGACAGAACGCGAGGCCGAGCGCCGGACGAGCGCGCCCGCCGGGATCGTCTGGTCGGAGTGCACGACGACACCGGGCTCCACCCGTGCGCCGGCGCCGACGGTCACCCGCGTGCCGAGGCGCGCACCCGCGCCCACCACCGCGTCCGCCTCCACGTGCACGTGGCTGCCGAGCCGCGCACCGGTGTGCACCACCGCGCCGCGCTCCAGCCACACGTGGTCGCCCAGGTGCGCGCCCGCGTTCACGTGCGCGCCCGGGTCCACCCATGCGGTGGCCGCCACGTAGGCGTCCGGTGCCGCGTGCGCGCCCGCGCCGACGAGACCGCCGCCGTTGTCGTGGCGCCGGTACCGGACGACGGTGCCGTCGTCGTTCTCGAGGTCTTCGTATCGCTTCATCTCGGCTGGCACAACGATGCGCGACACGCCGGTGTTCCCGGCTGTGCACAGGCTGTGCCACGGCCCGGGCGACGGCGCATCCGGGCGTCGTCACGCCCTCCAGGTGCGCCTCGGCGGGGGTGGCGGCGAGGATGGCCGCATGACGTCCTCCCCCACCCTGGCCCTGCCCGGCGGCACCATCCCGATGCTCGGCCTGGGCACCTGGCAGTCCACCGGTGACGAGGCGGTGCGTGCCGTCAGCGGCGCCCTGGAGCTGGGCTACCGGCACCTCGACACCGCCACCGGCTACGGGAACGAGGGGCAGGTGGGACGTGCCCTGACGCTGGTGGACATCGACCGGGACGACGTCTTCCTCACCACCAAGCTGCCGCCCGAGCACGCGGGCCGCGAGCGCCGGACGATCCTCGAGTCGCTCGCCGCGCTGGGCACGGACCACGTCGACCTGTGGCTGATCCACTGGCCGCCCGGCGGCAAGGCGGCGCCGGAGGTGTGGCAGGAGCTGCGCCGCGCCCGCGACGAGGGCCTGACCAGGTCGATCGGGGTGTCCAACTACTCGATCCCGCAGATCGACCAGCTGATCGAGGCGACCGGTGAGGCACCGGCGGTCAACCAGATCCCGTACAGCCCGGCCGACCACGACCCCGAGCTGCTGGACGCGCACCGCGAGCGCGGCATCGCCGTCGAGGGCTACTCGCCGCTGAAGCGGACGGACCTGGCGTCGGAGGCGATCACCAAGGCGGCCGCGGTGCACGACGCGACGCCGGCCCAGGTGGTGCTGGCCTGGCACCTGGCGCACGACGTGGTGGTGATCCCCAAGACGACCCACCTTGCCCGCCTCGAGGAGAACCTCGCGGCGCTCGACCTGCGGCTGACGGCCGAGGAGGTCGCGGCGATCGACGCCCTGGGCTGGTGAGCGGCCGGGACCGCGCGGACCACGCCGCGGTCAGGAGACGCGGTCAGGGGACGGGCGCCCAGGACGCGGCGGTGACCAGCACGTCGCCGACCACCGACCTGTCGACCCGGTCGATCACGCCGCGCTCCAGCGGCCGAACCGCCTGGCGGACCACGGTGCCGCCGCTGGAGTACGTGATCGCCACGGGCCGCCCGACGCAGGCGGCCGGTACGTCGTCCACCCGGATGCCCTCGATCGAGAAGCCCCCGTCGGCCCCCGGGACGAGCCCCGCCTCGTACCCCCAGCGCACCTGGTTGCCGTCGCACCCGGACGGCACGGCAGCGGCCGCGGACTGCGGGGCCTGCGCCATCGCCTGGGACGAGGCGTAGAGACCCGCGACGGAGAACGCCGTCAGCACCGCGGCCAGCTTGAGCCGGAACGCGCGCGAGCGCAGGGACCGGATCGGCGCCCAGAGCGCGGTGCGCGCAGAACCTGCGGACACCTGTGTCACGGTCGCCTCCCCTCCGTGGGCGGCGGATCGTCGGCGGACCGACGAGTCAGCGTCGTGCTGACAGCACTGAGGCTAGGTGCTAACACCCAGAGGCCGCGAGCGGGGATACCCGTTCGGGGCAGAACTTCACCCCTCTGACCAGGTATGACGCGTCAGACGCAGCTCAGACCGGATCATCGGTCGGGCGTCCCCGGTGCTGAGGGATCCGGCCGGACGTCACCCGTTCGGAGCAGCGACCTGTCGGGTCAGGAGCAGACGAGGCCGGAGGCGCCGGTGCGGTTCTCGAGCGCGTCGAAGTACACCTGGGCACCGTTGGCGGCCCAGCCGGGCGCATAGGCCTGGAGCATCGGGAGCGCCGAGCAGCGGTCGCCGGGATAGGGCGTGAGGTTGCCCGTCGTGACGCCGGCGTTGCCCCACTGCCAGTTGTTGGGCAGTCCCGACGCGGCGCCCAGGTTGAGCACCAGGTACGCCTTCTCGGTCCCGTCCGTGGCCATGGTCGGCGCGGACAGCACCAGGTACATGTGGTCGGTCCGGGAGCCGCGACCGGCGCCGTCCCCGTTGCTCACGGCCGTGAGGCTGGTGATCGAGCACGGCTTGGTGGTGGTCGCTCCCGTCGCCGCGACGACGACGACGCAGCCGCCGTAGATGGACGGCATCCACGTCGCCTTGACCGGCCAGGTGTTGCCGGAGACGAAGAGCCGTGCGTTCGCCGTGCTCGGCGGCGTGTACTGGCCGCTGCCGGTGGACACGGAGAACGTGCCACCGGAGATGGTGCCCGTGCCGGAGATCAGGCTCGTGCCGTAGTTGTCCCGCAGCTCGAGGTAGCCGGTGGAGCACGAGCCCGTCAGCCCGGTGACGGCGGCCTGCGAGTACTTGCCCGCGCCGTTGGGGTTGCCCATCGGCGTGACCAGCACCGGCCCGGCGCACGGCCGGGAGAAGGTCGCGGAGTGCCACACCGCCCCGACCGAGCTGAGCGGGATCGCGGAGGCGGACGCCTCGGCAACGCCGAGCACGCCGAGCACCAGGACGGTGAGCGCGGCGATCAGTCGGAACCGCGGGCGTCGCGTCATCGGGCGTGGTCCACGGCCACGGGTCGGCGGTCCACGGAGTCGTCGCCCGCGACGTCCCCCGCGCCGACGGTCAGCACCTCCGCGACGTCGTCGGCCACCTCGGACGGCGCGGCGTCGGCGCCGGCGTCGTCGTCGTGCGGCTCGTCCTCCGCGGACGGCCAGATCAGCAGGACCATCGCCGCCAGCACGGCGAACGCCCAGAGCCAGGGGTTGAGGAGCAGCACGGACAGCCGGCCGAGCTGCGGGATGTGCAGCACCGCGACGCCGACCACGTCGGCGTTCGTCGGGGAGAACGGGTCGGCGTACGTGTTGTTGTCGCCCTTCAGCTGCCACCCCGTGGCACCGTCACCGCCGACCACCCGGTGGATGATCCGGGCCGAGCGGTCCACCGCGGCGGGCCGGTAGACGGCCACGTCGCCCACCTTCGGGGTGCCGCACCGCGCCACCACCAGGTCACCGGTGTAGTAGGTCGGCTCCATCGAGTGCCCCGAGACCACCGTCAGGGTGGTGCAACCGCCGAGCGACGACGGCCAGACGAGCCACAGACCTGCGGCGAGCAGCACCCAGCCGAGGACGCCGCGCACCACTCGCAGCACACGCGGCGCGGACGACGCCGGTGCGCTGGTGCGGTGCGCGGCTTCCTGCACGGGCGAACCCCCAGGTTCGAAGGGTGTGCGCGAGGGCGGCGCCTCGAGTCGGCCGCCCTCGCCCGGGTCGTCAGCTGTGGATGGTCAGCGCCCAGCCGGTGATCGTGCTGGGGTCGGTCACACCGCTCGGCAGCGTGACGGCGATGGAGCCGGTGGCGTCGACCTTGGCGCTCGCCGTGGTCAGGCCGGTCTGCACCCAGCCGTTGCTCGACGACGTGGAGTAGGCGACCTCGTAGGTCTTGCCCTGGCAGGCGGCGTCGATGGACGAGAACGTCACGTTGGAGACGGTCCAGCCGGTGGAGGAGAACGCCGGCGTGCCGTACGCGACGCCGACGGTGCTCTTCTGGCAGTCGCTCATGACGGTCGGGACCGAGCCGGACTGGAAGCTCTGGGTGTTCCAGTTGAAGTTGATCTGCGACGCGGAGGCCAGCGAGAGGCCGGCCACGCCGACGACGGCCAGGCCGATGGCCAGGGACTTGCGACGGGTGGACCACTTGCTGCGAGACATGGACGTGCTCCTCTTGTTCCGGGGGTTCTGAAGACGATCCGCCCGGAACGTAGGGCTTCACATAACCAAGTTGGACAAGCGTCTAGGTGGCAGCACCCAGGGGTGTCTAAATTGTCCGATTCTTTCACCCAGCCGCAGGTCAGCGGCTCACTCCGGCGGGTGAAGCGGTACGCCGGGGAATCGCTTCGGCGCCCTATAGCGCGCCTAATCCGCGCCATTTTTCACGGGGCTGACGACGATGCTCGCGACAGTGCTGCCCCAGGCCGATGCGGAGGCCCTCAGCGACCGCGGAGCGCGTCCACGGGGAGCGTCGCGACCACCTCGGTACCGACGCCGAGCACTCCCTTGACGTCGAGCCGGCCGCCGACGATCGACAGTCGTTCGGCCAGCCGCTTGGTGCCGGAGCGGGTCACCGCCGCCGGGTCGAAGCCGCCACCGTCGTCCCGCACCCGCAGCGCGATGCCCGTGCGGTTCACGCCGAGCCGCACGTCCAGCTCGGTCGGGGTGCCGTGGCGGAGCGCGTTGCTCACGGCCTCCTCGACGACGCGGACGGCCAGCAGCCGTTCCGCCTGGGAGAGCTCCGGGGCGGCCGGGTCGTCCAGCGCGCGCAGCTCCTCGTCGACCTCCAGGTGCGTCGCGATCGCCGGCGGGACGCGGCGCAGGAGCGCACGGACCGCCGGGACCATTCCGATCTCCAGCTGGTCCGGGTAGAGCAGCCGGCTCATCTGCCGCACGTCCTGCTCGCGCACGTTCTCGATCTCGGTGCGCACCTCGCGCAGCGTGGCGAGGTCCCGCGCCGGGGCGCCGGCGGCGGCGAGCCGGGCCAGCGCGCCGTCCAGCCGCGCCGTCACCAGCACCAGGCGCTGCTGCATCGACGAGTGCAGCCCGTCGGCCACCTCCCGCCGCACGCGGATCTCCTCGTCCTCGAGGGCTTGCACCGCCGTCTCGACCGCGTGCGTCGTGCGCACCCGCTCGCGGACCTCGGCCCGCAGCCGACGCCGCGACATCATCACCCAGGTGCCGAGCACGGACGAGCCGACCCCGATCGCCGCGCCCGTCAACGCCTCGGCGACCACCGTCTTCGGCCCGAACGCGGGGTACACCCCCAGCAGCACCTGCAGTGCCACCCGCGCGAGCGCGGCGATCAGCCCGGCGAGCACCGCCCCGAGCATCTTGCCGAGCCGGGTGATCCGGTGCGGCTGGCGCCACAGCGCCAGCACCGCGACGAGCACCAGGACGGTCAGGGCGTTGACGATTACGCGCGAGACGACGGAGACGGCCTGCCAGCCCGGCACGAACGCGGCGAAGATGTAGGTGGACTGGGCGACGGCGCCGAGCGCGAACATCGAGGCGACGGCCCCGGTGGTCACCCAGAGGGTGCGCCAGTCCGACGCCTCGTCCGCCGGGTCCGCACTGCCGTCCGGCGCGCTCTGAGCGGGCACGCTCACCTCAGCTCTCGTCGGCCGGTGCGACGTTGCGCCACAGCATCCGGTCGGCACAGACGATACTGAGCACTGATGCCCAACCAATCCCCCGCCGCGCTGCGCGTCGCGGTGGTCGAGGACCAGCCGCTGTTCCGCTCGATGCTCGAGCGGACCCTCGGCGAGCAGCCGGGGCTGCAGGTGGTGGCCAGCGTCGGGACCGTCGCCGCGGCCCGGAACGTCATCACACCAGGCCTGGCGGACGTGGTGGTGCTGGACATCGACCTGCCGGACGGCAACGGCATCGCGCTCGGCGTCCAGCTGCGCCGCAGCCAGCCGTCGCTCGGCATCCTGCTGCTGTCCGCGCACGACGCGATGGAGCTGCTGCTGGACCTGCCGGCCGACGTGGCGGTGGGCTGGGGCTACCTGTCCAAGACGTCGGCGACCACCGTGGAGGCCCTGGTCGGGGCGCTGCACGCCGCCGCCCGCGGCGAGACGGTGCTGGACCCGGCGCTGCTGGCGAAGATGCGGCCGCGACGCGGCTCGGCGGTGGCGGCACTGACGGACCGGCAGTTCGAGGTGCTGCAGCTGCTGGCCCAGGGCCTGAGCAACTCCGGCATCGGCGAGCGGCTGGGCATCACCGAGAAGTCGGTGCAGAACCACGTGAACGCGATCTACAACACCCTGGGCATCGACTCCGACCCGGAGCGGAACCCGCGGGTCAGCGCGGCGCTGCGCCTGATCGAGGAGACCGGCCCGCTCGGCTGAGCGGGCGCGGCCGCATCGGTCGGTCGGTGCGCATCCGTCGATGCGCACCGGTCGGCGGCCGGCGGCGAGCCGGCGTCAGTCGGTGGCCGGCAGCGAGCCGGCGTCGTGCTCGATCGACGGCAGCCGCAGCGTCCGGGTGCGGCGCTGGGCCGGCGCGGGCGCAGGGTCGTCGTCCTGCGCCTCGGCGGCGCCGCGGTCGGCGTCCTGGATCACCCGGTAGACGGTGGCCCGGGACGTGCCCAGCGCCTCGGCGATCTCGCGCACCGTCGCGCCCTGGTCACGCAGCATCAGCACGCGCTCGACGTTGGTCGAGGACAGCGCCCGGGGGCGGCCGCCGACCCGGCCGCGGGAGCGTGCGGCGTAGACGCCGACGATGGTCCGCTCGCGGTGCAGCCGGCGGTCGAGGTCGGTGAACGCGGCGACGAACCGCAGCAGCGCGGCGCCGTCGGGACCCGTGGTGTCGAGCTTGTCGGCGACGCTGACCACGCCCACCTGTCGTCGGCCGAGCAGGTCGAGCAGGGAGACGACGGCGGAGGTGGTCGCGCCGAGCCGGTCGAGGCGCCAGACCAGCAAGGTGTCCCCGGCGTGCAGCTCGTCGAGCGCATCGGTCAGGTGCTCGCGCATCTGGGTGGACGTGTGGGCGCTGACGTCCTCGAACAGCCGCTCCGCCCCGCGCTCGCGCAGCAGCGCGCGCTGGTAGTCGGCGTTGTGCTCCAGCGGGCCCACCCAGACGTAGCCGACGGTGGTCATGACCCGGGGCCCTTCGGACGGCACTTCGGACGGCGCGCGGCGGTGGACCGCCTGGCGGACGCGGCGAGCGTACTACCGCCGACCGCGCGGGGACGGGCGAACCCTCGACTTATGGACAGGTTTTCGGAACACTGTCCATCGGCGGTCCGGGGAGGGCCGCCCGGGGGCACCGCCCTCGGTTCCAACGAGGAGGTTGGGCCACATGCACGTACCCAGACCACGGCGCGCACCCGGTGCGCTCCTGGCGTTGGCCGCAGTCTTGACCCTCACGCTCCCGGCCGCGACCGCAGACGCCGCGACCGGCACCACCACCGCATCCGCCTCCACGACCGTCGCCTCGACCGCGGCGTGGACCAAGGGGACGCCACCGTTGAGCACGCCGTGGACGGCCGACGTCTCGCCGACCAACGCGCTGCCCGACTACCCGCGTCCCCAGCTCGCCCGGCCGAGCGCCGCGGCTCCCGAGTGGGCCAACCTCAACGGCCTGTGGCAGTACCAGCCGTGGGACGGGTTCAGCCCGCTGCCGTTCGGCACCGACCTGGCCAAGCAGATCCTGGTGCCCTACCCCACCGAGTCGGCCCTCTCGGGCATCCAGGCGCACTCGGACTACATGGTCTACCGGACCACCACCACGGTCCCGGCCTCGTGGAAGAACGGCGACCGCCGCATCCACCTGAACTTCGGTGCCGTCGACTACGAGGCGACGGTGTACGTCAACGGGCGCGAGGTGGCCCACCACACCGGCGGGTACACCGCCTTCACCGCGGACATCACCGACGCGCTGGTCGCCAAGGGGCCGCAGGAGATCCTGGTGGCGGTGCACGCGCCCGCGAACAGCGAGAACATCCCGGTGGGCAAGCAGAGCCTGACGCCGGGCGGCATCTTCTACACCGCGTCGTCGGGCATCTGGCAGACGGTGTGGATGGAGCCGGTCGCGACGACGAGCATCTCCGCCCTGACCGCCACGCCCACCTCCGACCTGACGGGCTTCGACGTCAGCGCCACGACGGTCGGTGACGCGGCCGACGCCCGCCTGAGGGTCACCGCCTTCGCCGACGGGCAGCAGGTCGGCAGCGCCGAGGGCCCGGCCGGTCAGCCGGTGCACATCGGCATCGACCACCCGCACCTGTGGACGCCGGACGACCCGTTCCTCTACACGTTCACCGCGACCCTCACGGGGGCCGGCCGTGCGGACCAGGTGGAGAGCTATGCCGGGCTCCGTACCATCGCCGTGGCGAACGTCAACGGCAAGCAGCGCATCACGCTCAACGGCAAGCAGCAGTACCTGCTGGCCACCCTCGACCAGGGCTTCTGGCCGGACGGCATCTACACCGCCCCCACGGACGCGGCGCTGAAGTCGGACATCCAGCACACCAAGGACCTGGGCTTCAACACCATCCGCAAGCACATCAAGGTGGAGCCGGCCCGCTGGTACTACTGGGCCGACCGCCTCGGGATGATGGTGTGGCAGGACGCACCGTCCATGCCGGCCGGCAGCACGCCGCGGCTGAGCACCGCCGACAAGGCGACGTTCCGCTCGCAGGTGTCGGACATCGTCACGCAGCTGCGCGGCGAGACCTCGGTGATCGGCTGGATCCCGTTCAACGAGGGCTGGGGCCAGTGGAGCATCCAGGCGGCCGCCGACCTGACCACACAGATCAAGTCCCTCGACCCGACCCGTCTGGTCGACTCGCGCAGCGGCTCCAACTGCTGCGACATGGCCGGCGACCCCGGCAGCGGCAACATCATCGACTGGCACCAGTACCAGGGCCCGGCACTGCCGTCGCCCGACGCGAACCGTGCGGCGATCGACGGTGAGCACGGCGGGCTCACCCTGCCCGTCGCCGGTCACGCGTGGCCCGGTGCCGACGTCAACCCCTACGGCGCCGTCAAGGACTCGGCCGCCCTCACGCAGGGCTACGTGGACAACACCACGGTGCTGAAGGACTACGCCCCCTGGGGCCTGTCGGGCAGCGTGTACACGCAGATCACCGACGTCGAGGGTGAGCAGAACGGCTTCTGGACGTACGACCGTCAGGTGCTGAAGGTCGACGCCGGCGCCGTGCGGGCGATCAACCTGGCGACCATCGCCGCGGGCTCGTCGTCGTCGGCACCCCAGCCGCCGGCCGGGACCCCGGGGCTGGGCGGCATCGGCCACTGGCCGCTCGACGACGGCAGCGGCAGCACCGCCACCGACGTCTCCGGCAGCCACCCGCTGACCGTGGTCAACGGTGCCTGGAGCACCGACGGCCTGACGTTCACCGGCAACGGGTACGCGCACAGCAGCGGCCCGGTGATCGCCACCCAGGGCACCGACTACGCGGTGTCCGCGTGGGTCAAGCTGTCGCAGGCCGGCGGCGGGTTCCAGACGGTGGTCAGCGAGGACGGCGTGACCAACAGCGCCTTCTTCCTCCAGTACTCCGGCGCGGACCACCTGTGGGCGTTCTCCTTCGCCGGGACCCGTGCGCTGGCGACCGCGGTGGGCACCCCCGTCATCGGGCGCTGGTACCACCTGGTCGGCGTCCGGGACGTCGCGGCGTCGACCCTGACGCTGTACGTGGACGGTCAGCAGGCCGGCGTTGCGCACGTGCTCGGCTCGGTCGACGCCGGGACGGGCGACTTCACGGTCGGTCGCGGGCGGTACGGCGGCAACCCCGTCGACTACCTGACCGGCACCGTGGACGACGTGCGGGCCTACGACCGGGCGCTGTCGTCCGACGAGGTCGCGCAGCTGTTCGCCGCGGGTCGCGTCTGAGGTGCGTGGGGTGGCCGGGTCGCTTCGACCCGGCCACCCCACGGCACGCGCCGGCCCGCTGCGCCCCTCAAGCCCGGGACGTCGGCGACCGATTCCAGAGCGGGGGTGACGGATGACGACCAGGACGGGCGACGACGGCAACGGCGCCATGACCGCCGAGCACCGCGCTCCCGCGGCCGTGCTGGCAGCAGCCGTGCTGACCGGCCTCTTCACCATCGGGTTCCTGATGGAGGCAGGCATCACGGCGGACGTCCTGCTCGGGCAGAAGGCGGGGTTGGCTCACGCCGGCGCCATGGCCGATCGCGGGGCGGCGACCGTCCTCCTGCTGTTCCTGGTGGCGGCGGGATGGTCCGTCGTCGGGACGGCCCGCCTGCTCCGCGGGCAGGACGTGAAGGCGGTGGCCCTCCCGCTCGGCGCCGTCGTCCTCATCGGCATCCCCGGAGAGATCGCCGACGCGATCGGCACGGCGAGCGGCAGCAGCCTCGCCATCGGCGCGGGGATCGTCGCGGCGGCCGGCCTCACGCTGGCGCTGCTGCTCACACCTGCCGCGCGGGCGTGGCGACGCACCTCGGCACCTCGCCCACCGGACGCGCCGACGGGGTTCTGACCGGCGCCTCGCCGACGGGCGCCGTCGTTGCGTCGAGGGCACGAGACCGGCGGCTTCAGACCCCACCTGCAGCGCTGGATGCGAAGAGCCCCTCAAGCACGGTTCGTAGGACGGTCCTCTATCGGGAACGCCGCGCGGGTGCTGGTGCTCCGCTCGTGTGTGCGTACGAGCGGAGCACCAGTGCGGTCATGCCTCGTCGGCCCTGGCAGACGCCGGCACCGGAAGCGCGGGCCACATGAACCGGCCGAGCACGAAGGCTGCGAGGTACGGGACGACCACTGCAGCCCGGTCCTGGTGGAGCGCCATCACCGCGGCGACGAGAAGGACGGCGAGGAAGTCCAGCCCGCGTGATGCCACGTTCCGCCGTCGAGCTCGGAGGTACCGCGATGCCAAGCCGAGGCCGAATCCCAGGGCCGCGGCAGCGACGGCGAGGACGATGATGATCACCTAGACGACCCCCTCGTCAGCAGTTTCGTTCAAAGACACCGACGCCGGCGCCGAGCATGAGCGTCACGCACTTGCCGTGGGACACTGCGCTCTTCGACCGGCTGTTGATCTCCCATGTTTCCGCGGCGCAGAGCACGCCGGCCGGCGCGTTCCATAGTCCCACGACGGCACAGATAACCTCGACGCCTGCCACGTCGCCCGCAGCCTTGAGCGACTCGCTCCAGTTCAGGTACGCGGTCGGAATTACCCAGTAACTCCATCCGTAGGTGGGGTCAGCCACGACGGGGTATGTGAGTGACTTGCTCAGCTGAACGACCTGTGTGAACGTGCTGCCGGATACCTCGTATCGGGTGGGCACCACTGCACCGCTCGCGTCGAAGGCCCACGGCGCGTCGACCGACCCGACCCTCACATTGAGGCCGCTGGCAGGGTCGACACCGACCAGGTCAAGGCCCCCGTCGGTGCGCTCGACGGCCGTCACGCCGCTCTGGAGCTGGTAGGTGTAGCGGTTGCTCGCCCCGGCGTTCGGGATGACGGTCTGGATCGAGACCTTGCCGGAAGCAAGCGGCTCGACGACTAGCGCGGTGTCGTTCTTGGAGTCTGCCGAGTAGACGACCGCGCCGTGCTTGTCGACGACGGCGTGGTGGGCTTTCGCCTGAGCGGGGAGGCTAACGGCCAGCGTTGTGCGTGCCGGTCCAGCCAGCGCCACAACACCCTCAGCGTCCACCGGGATGCGTGCTGTGACGTCCGCAGTGAGATCGGCAGTCAGTGCATCGCCGGTCGAAGTCGTATGGGCGATCGGTCCGAGCCGCGTCGCCACGGCTTGCGCCGCGCCCAGGGCGCCGCCCGGGTCTGGCACCAAAGGGGCAGCCTGAACTTGGCTGGCTGTGCCAGCCACCAGGACTATGGCCGCGACCGTAGCGGTTAGGTTGCGTCGAGCGATTTTGCGCAAGGCAGGCCCCCTGTTTGTGTTTTCATCGCCTCGTCTTGAGGCAACCCGAGCGTAGCGGCGACGGTCACGCTGGGGAGTCACTTCTGTCAATCGCAATCCTTTCCACTCGCTCGGCCCACCGATGCGACCACATCCCGTGGCCGCCGCAGGGTGCTCGAGACCAGCGGTGTCTGACCGCGCCGCCACCGCTGATCGCGAAGAACCCGTTGCCCGTCGCGGACACCAGCGCGTAGACCTGTTGCGTCGCGGCGGCAGCCTCAGCAAGCCCGCGTGCGCTACCGCCGACGTCGGACTAGCCGCGGCTAGGACGTTCTTGGGAACAGCGCATTGACGTCGTCTTCGGTCAGGAGCCGAGCCGCCGGAGGTGAGAGGAACTCGGCGAGCCAGCTTGAAGGGGGCAGACGCGCTTCGTGGGCCCTGCGCGCTACACAGCGCAACCGCGGCGGCGTCTGGACATAGTCGGTCGTACTTGCGCAGCCGATCCACCAGTACCTCGAAGTGCGCCAGCACGGCGCCGTCGGTCAGGAGCGGAACCTTGAGCCGCCTCGAGGGCTCCCGCTTTGGCCGTAGTTACGGCAGTGAACACGCAGCCCAGCACGGTGAGCCCGCGTTCTCAGGTGGACTCCACCTCGATCTGTGCGAGCCATCGGCGCGGGGATCGTCGCGGCAGCAGGCCTCACGCTGGCGCTGCTGTTCACACCAGCCGCGCGCACGTGGCGACGCACCTCCGCACCTCGCCCACCGGACGCGCCGACCGGGTTCTGACCGGCGTCCACGCCGTCGGGCGCCGTCCTTGCGCCGACCACGGCCACGCGGGCGCCTCGTGTGCATGGCCGACGGGACGGGGTCAGCCGCCGCAGACGGCGGACGCCTGCGCCTGGACCTGGTCGACGCTGGTCACGTCCTTCGGCAGCGGGGCCGCGGGCTGCGACGCCGCGGGCGATGGCGCTGTCGCGGTGGACGCAGGCGCACTGCCCTGCGAGGTGGTCGACTGCACAGGCGTGGACGGCGGTGCGAGCGCGTCGGTGATCGGCCGGTCGGCCGCCATCGCGGCCCACAGCCGGTCCGCGGCCTCCGTCCAGACCACGCGGTAGCGGTCCTGCGGTGCCGGACCGTTGGGGACGGTGGTGAAGACGACCTGTGCCGGGTCGATGCCCCGGAGGCTGTAGGCCAGACCGGTGGCGGTCGAGGACGTCAGGCCCGAGTCGGTGGTGAGTGCGCTGGTCGCGGCGTTGGCGAACGACATCAGCTTCACCGGGTCGGTGAGGACGGCCTTGCTGAGCACCTTGTGGGCCAGGACGGCAAGCAGCTGCTGCTGATGACCGATCCGCGTCAGGTCAGACCCGTCGCTGCCCGTCTCGTAGCGCGCACGGGCGAACTGCAGGGCCGTCTGGCCGTCGAGCGCGTTGAGCCCCGCCGGGAGGTTCAGGCCCGTCTTGTCGTCGGTCATGGCCTTCGGCACGCAGACCTGCACACCTCCGACCGCGTCGACCATCTTCTGGAACCCCGCGAAGTCGACGACGGCGACGTGGTCCACGGGCACGCCCGTCGTGGCTTGGACGGTGGTCACGGTGCACGCCGCGGCGGACGCGATGTCGCCTCCGTCGTCCCATCCGAGGGCGAACGCCGAGTTGAACATGGCGGCTCGTTGCGGCTTCGTCGTCTTCTGGTTGGTGAGCCTGCACGCGGGGATGTCGACCAGCGAGTCACGAGGGACGGAGACCAGCTCGACGCGGCGCCGGTCCGCCGACACGTGCATCACGATCGCGGTGTCGGAACGCATTCCTCCGTTCGCGCCGCCGATCTCTGCGTTCTCCCCCGAGCGGTCGTCCGAGCCGAGGAGCAGGACGTTCACAGGTCTCGCGGCGTGGGCGTCGGCCACCTCGGTGGTGCCCGACGTCGACGTCGGCGTCGGGCGGTCCACCAGGGCCGCGATGTCCACGTGCTTGACGTTCCCCTGCAGACGCTGCGCGACGGCGCCCGCCAACGAGACCGCGCCGAGCAGCACCGCGACGAGCCCGACGGCGAGCACCCGGAGCGCGGGGTGCTGCTTGCGTGGACGCGCGTGCCGTGGGACCGGGGACGACCGCCGCGTCGACTGAGGCACGGCCGGAGCCTAGGGAGACACCGGCATCGCGCGGGCCGGTTCAGGCGAACGGGATGTGGGGATCCCGTGCGCGGATCGTCCCGGCGCCGCCCGCCGGCACGAGCCCCGCATCGCGGCGCAGCCGAGCGGCACCCGCGAACAGGCCCTCGAACAACGCCAGCAGGCCGATGCCCAGGAGCGCCGCGACCTCGACGGCGCACCAGCTCAGCACGAGCGTGACGTGCATCAACCCGGTGCCGGCCCAGAACCCGACGAAGCCCACGGCGAACCACGCGGCGACGACCACGAGCAGCATGCGCATCCGCCGGAACAGGTGCACCGTCCGATCCGAGAACGCCTCGCCCAGGTCGACCAGCGCGAGGAACCGGAACCCGCAGACCGCCACGGCCACCGCCGGCAGCAGTCCCGCCACGATGCCGAGGTACACGGGCAGCCGCCAGCCGGCCAGCTCCGGCCAGCGCGCGACCGCCTCGAGGCTGACCAGGTACAGCAGGCCGCACGCGATCAGCGCCCCGGCCAGCACCGTCACCAGCAGGATCCGCAGCACCGCCGTGTGCAGCCGCACGAAGCCGACGCTACGCCGCGGAGAGGAGAGGAGAGCCCCCTGTCGGATTCGAACCGACGACCTGCCGCTTACAAGGCGGCTGCTCTGGCCAGCTGAGCTAAGGAGGCGAGGGGGTCCAGCGTAACGACCGCCACGACGGCGGCCGCCACGCCGGACCCACGGGAGTGCCGGGCGGATCAGCCCTTGGCGGCCTTGGCCGCGTTCACCTTCGCCAGCAGCGCGCCGGGGGTGCTCCAGAAGCCGGCGTCCGAGGAGTTCTGGCCGCCGACCTGCTTGCCGTCGATCAGGATCGTGGGCGTCGCGATGCCGCCGAGCGTGTCGTTGGCGTGCTGGGTGGCCGCCGCGAGGAACGGGGCGTAGGTGCGCCACGTACCGGTCTTGGTGGCCGACCCGGCCTTGTACGTACCGGTGACGGTGTCGGTGAAGTGTGCGATCACGCTGTCCGGCACGCCTGCCGACTTGGCGATGTCGCCGATCTTCGCGTCGGTCAGCCCGGGAGTGTTCTCCGCGGGCTGGCCCGTGAAGAGGGCCGTCATGAACGCCGTGAACTTGTCCGGCGCCTGGTCGGCCACCACCATCAGCGCGTTGCCGGCGCGGGTGGAGTAGAAGGTGCCGAGCGAGCTCGGGTCGAGGAAGGCGAGCGGCTGGAAGACGACGGTGACGCCACCCTCCTTGATCAGGGTGTCGATGTCGGCGGAGTTGATCTTGTCGAACTGCTGGCAGATGGGGCACTGCATGTCGAAGTAGATGGTCAGCGTGGTGTCGTTGGCACCGGCCACGCCGACACCGCCGGAGCTGATGGGGATGCCGCCTGTGCTGTCCGCCGTCTTGGGCTTGGTGACGGAGTCGAGGCTCGGCGCCGTGACGTTGGTGCCACCACCGCCGTACGCGACCTTGCCGTAGGCGTCCTTGGCGGCCTTGTTGTTGATCAGCACGGTGGCGACGACGCCGATCAGCACGACGACGGCGAGGACCAGCCCGCCGATGGCGAGCATGCGGTTGCGGCGCTCCTTGCGCTGCTGCTCCTGGCGCATCTGCAGCGCCTTGGCGCGGGCGTCGTCACGGCGCTGAGCCTTGGTGACGCGAGGTTCGTTGCTGGGCATGGGGGTGCTCCTGAGATCCGGTGGGGTTGCTGGGGACGGGCGCTGCTCAGGCGGGCAGCGGCGGTCCCCGGTGCGGCCGGACCTGCACCAGCCACCGGTCCAGGCGCACCCGCGGTGCGGGCAGCGGCGGACGCGGGCGACGCGCCACCGGCAACGGCCGGGCGGCGGGCGCGGGACGGGTCAGTGCGGCGCGGACCAGGGCCGCCGCGGCACGAGCCGCCCGCACCAGCACCGAGCCGAGGCCCAGACCGCCGGCGACGAGTGCGAGGTGCAGCGCCAGCACGGGGAGCGCGACGGACAGCAGGACGACGACGCCGCTGGGCGCCTGACCCAGGCCCAGGGTGCCGGCCGGGCAGTCCGCCCGGTCCTGCAGCACCAGCAGGTCGATCCCGAGACGACCCCAGGAGCCCGTGGTCACGCACTCGTGCAGGAGCACGCGGCCCTGGGTCAGCACGACGCCCGCACCGGCGGTCAGCAGGGCTGCGGCCAGCGCCGCACCGTGCCGTCCGCTCGCGCGCATGGCGCCAGGGTAGGGCAGCGACCTGTCGGGACGGCAGCCGCCGGGCTCAGGCGCCCGGCAGCGTCGGGGTCGGCAGCGGGGACCAGACGATGGCACCGCCGTCCAGCACCCGCACCAGGAGCATCGCCGTCACGCCGAGGGCCAGCAGCACCAGCACCAGCGCGCCGAGCCAGTTGGGGGTGACCACCCACAGCGCCCGCCGCGCACCGAGCCGCGTCATCGCCGAGAGGGGGCCGAACCACAGCAGCACCACGCCCGCCAGCACGACGAGGCCCACCAGCACCGACGCGGTCGGCCCCTGCAGCGGGCCGCCCTGGTGGCTGGTGCCGACCGTCCAGCGGCCGGTGCCGACCAGCCACCAGCCGATCCCCAGACCGATCACCATCACGCTCGCGGCCACCAGCACGCTGGGCACCAGGCCGAGCACCGCGCGCAGCAGGTGCCACGGGCTGGAGACCGCCGCGACCAGGCGGTCGGACGGTCGGACGCCGTGCTTCTCGCGCCGCCCGTGCATCGCCTCGACCGTGGACCCGAACCCCCGGACCAGCAGCACCACCGCACCGACGACGATCAGCGTCCGCCCGGGCCACGAGGCACCCGCCGCGGCGACCAGCAGCGCGAGCGCCGCCACCGACCCCCATCGGCGCCGGGCGTGCGGCCGGACGTAGCCGGAACCCTCCTCGTCGGGACCCGTCGACTCGTCGAGGTCCTCCTCGATCCACTCGACCGCCTCGTCGACGTCCACCGGGCGCACCCGCCACGGGTGCCGGGGGTCAGTGCCGTCGTCGTACGGCTGGTCGAGCTCGTCGTCGTCGGGCTCGGCACCGTCGTCCAGCCGGATGTCGTCACCGTCGCCCGGCCCACCGGGTGCGAACGCGCGCGTGCGACCGTCGTTCGCCGCGCCCCGACCGGCGAGCGCCACGGTGGCACCCGCGGCAGCGGCGCCCACCCGGGCCGGGACGGCGACCGTGCCGGCCACGTCCGCACCGCTCAGCACGCGGGTCGCCGTGCCGTCCACCGGGTCGCCGTCGACCGCGGCCGTCCGCAGCGCGGAGACCAGGTCGTCCGCCGCGAGGCGCTGCCGCGGGTCGGGGTCCAGCGCTCGGCGCAGCGCCCCGGCCGTCAGCGGTCCGAGGTCCGCCAGGTCCGCCGAGCCGGTGCGCGCCCGCGCCAGGACCACGTCCACCGCTCCGCTGCCGAACGGCGGCCGGCCCGTCGCGGCGAACGCCAGCACCGCCGCCCAGCCCCACAGGTCGCTGCCCGGCCCTGGCTCGGCCCCCGACAGCAGCTCGGGTGCCAGGTAGCCGGGCGTGCCCATCACCAGGCCGGTGGAGGTCAGGTGCTCGTCCCCCGCGTCCTGCGCGATGCCGAAGTCGATCAGCACGGGCCCGTGGTCGGTGAGCAGCACGTTGGACGGCTTCAGGTCGCGGTGCACCACGCCGGCGGCGTGCACGGCCGCGAGCGCGTCGCGCAGGCCGGCGGCGAGGTCGGCGAGCTCGTCGGGCCCGAGGGGTCCCCGCGCGTGCACCCGGGCGGCGAGGTCCTGCCCGTCGACCAGCTCGGTGACCAGGAACGCCTCGGTGGAGTCGACCTCGGCGTCGAGCACCGCGGCGACGGCCGGGTGCCGCAGCCGTTGCAGCGCCGCGACCTCGCGCATCAGCCGCGCGCGGGCGGCCGCGTCGGCGCCGACGTGCGGGTGCAGCAGCTTGAGCGCCACCGGCGAGCCACCGCCGTCCACCGCCCGGTAGACGGTCCCCATGCCCCCCGCACCGAGCGGGGAGACGACGGTGTAGCCACCGATCTCCGACCCCGGCGCCAGACCGATCCGCTCCATGACGGAACGGTATCCGCGCACCGTCCGCGCGCCAGCGCGCGGCGCCGCGAGGTCCCGAGCCAGCCCGCGAACCGGTGCCGTCGGCCGCGCCACCGGCGTCGTGACCGGAGCGCCACCAGCAGGTTCACCAGCATCTTCACCGGGCGACCACACCCGAACGCCGCTAGTTTGGACGGCACCGCCCGAAGGAGCTGATCGCGCTGTCCCACGTGCCTGCCGGCGCCCACGAGCTGGTGGTCGTCGCGAACCGCCTGCCCGTCGACGTCTCCCTCGACGACGAGGGGAGGATGAGCTGGACCCGAGCACCGGGAGGCCTGGTCACGGCTCTGTCGCCGGTGATGCGGAAGTCGCGGGGCGCCTGGGTGGGCTGGGGCGGTTCCCCCGACCTCGAGGTGGACCCGTTCGACGCGGACGGCCTGCACCTGGTGCCCGTGCCGCTCACGGCCGGTGACGTCGAGGGGTTCTACGAGGGGTTCGCGAACGACACGCTGTGGCCGCTGTACCACGACGTGATCACGCCGCCGACGTACCACCGGCAGTGGTGGGACGCCTACCGGCGGGTGAACGACCGGTACGCCCGGGCGGCCGCCGAGCAGGTGGCGCACGGCGGCACCGTCTGGGTGCACGACTACCAGCTGCAGCTGGTGCCGGCCCGGCTGCGGGAGCTGCGGCCGGACGTGCGGATCGGGTTCTTCTGCCACATCCCCTTCCCGCCGCTGGAGCTGTTCGGCCAGCTGCCATGGCGCAAGCAGGTGATCGAAGGGCTGCTCGGGGCGGACCTGGTCGGCTTCCAGAGGCCGGGCGACGCCGGCAACTTCGTCCGGGCGGTACGGCGGCTGACGGACCTGACCACGCACGGTCTGCTGATCACCGCCGGCGGCCGCGAGGTGCGCGCCGGCTCCTTCCCCATCTCGATCGACTCCCACTCCTTCGACCAGCTGGCCCGGACCCCCGCGGTCGCCGCCCGGGCCCGCGAGATCCGCCGCGAGCTGGGCGACCCGGAGGTGGTGCTGCTCGGCGTCGACCGTCTCGACTACACCAAGGGCATCCGGCACCGGCTCAAGGCGTACGGCGAGCTGCTGGCCGAGGGCCGGCTGTCGCCCGCGGAGACGACGCTGGTGCAGGTGGCCAGCCCCAGCCGCGAGAACGTCGGCGCCTACATGCAGCTGCGCGACGAGGTCGAGCTGCTGGTCGGGCGGATCAACGGCGACTTCGGCCAGGTGGGCCACGCACCCGTGCAGTACCTGCACCAGTCGTACGGCATGGAGGAGATGGCCGCGCTCTACCAGGCCGCCGACGTGATGCTGGTCACCGCGCTGCGCGACGGCATGAACCTGGTGGCCAAGGAGTACGTGGCCGCGCGGTGCGACGAGCGCGGCGCCCTGGTGCTGTCCGAGTTCACCGGCGCGGCCGACGAGCTGCGCGGCGCCCTGCTGGTCAACCCGCACGACATCGACGGGCTGAAGGACACCATCACCTACGGCGTCCGCATCGACGGTCGCGAGGCGCGCAAGCGGATGCGACGGCTGCGTCGGCGCGTGCTGGGTCACGACGTCGCGGCGTGGTCGGCGGAGTTCCTCGCGGCGCTGCGGGCCGGTCCCGGGGCGCTGCTGCCTGCCGGGGAGGAGCTCCAGTCGGCCGAGTACCCGCGCACGGGCAGCGAGGAGCTGGCCCACGGCCCGGACGAGTTCGGGCCGCCCGACGAGCCGGGGCAGGCTCGTGGCTGAGGACGGCACGGCGCTGACGCGACGCCTCGCACAGCTCGCCGGCGACGTCTCCGTGCGGCCCCTGCTGATCGCGCTGGACTTCGACGGCACCCTGGCTCCGCTCCAGGACGACCCCTCGAGGTCGGCGATCACCGCCGACGGCGTCGCCGTGCTGGGGCGCCTCGCGGCGCTGCCTCAGGTGACGCTCGCCCTGGTGTCCGGCCGCTCGATGGCCGACCTGCACAAGCTCGCCACCGTCCCTGCCGGCACGGTGCTGATCGGCAGCCACGGCGCCGAGCGGGCGCGGCGCACCCGGTTCGGGCTGGACCGGGACGTGGTGCGCCTCACCGACGAGCAGGCCGACCTGCTGGCGGCGCTCGGCGCCCGGGCCGCCGCGGTGGCCCGCGGTCGAGACGGCGTGTGGGTGGAGAGCAAGCCGACCGCGGTGGTGGTGCACTCCCGGCTGGCTCCGCGGGACGTCGCGGCGGTGGCGTGCGACGAGGCGCTGGCCCTCGGCGCCGACACCGGTGTGGACGTGATGAAGGGCAAGGACGTGGTGGAGCTGTCGGTGCTGCACGCCGACAAGGGCGCCGCGCTGACCGCGCTGCGCGACGAGGTGCGCGCCGAGCTGGTGCTCTACGCCGGTGACGACGTGACGGACGAGCGGGCGTTCGCCGCCCTGCGGCCCGACGACGTGACGGTCAAGGTCGGTGACGGCGACACCTCGGCGGCGTACCGGGTGCCCGGCACCGAGGAGCTGGTCGACGCCCTGGGCGGCTTCGCGGACGCGCTCGCCGGCTGACGTTCAGGACACGCGCGTGATGGGCTGAAGGCCCTGGTCACAGCGCGTTCCGCATGGTCGGATGAGCACACCGCCGTCCGTCAGGGGAGCACGCGCATGCCCGATCTGGAGCTGGACCGACTCGACAAGTCCTACGGGGAGCTGCGCGCGCTGCGCGAGCTGAGCCTGACGGCGCACGCCGGGGAGATCCTCGGCTTCGTCGGCTCGAACGGAGCGGGCAAGACCACCGCGATGCGCATCGTGATGGGGGTGCTCGCGGCGGACGGCGGGCAGGTGCGCTGGGACGGGCGGCCGCTCGACCTGGCCGCGCGCCGGCGGATCGGGTACATGCCGGAGGAGCGCGGCCTGTACCCGCGGATGCGCGTCGGCGAGCAGCTGGAGTACCTGGCGCGGCTGCACGGGCTCGACCAGCCCGCGGCGCGGGCGGCCGCCGGCGAGTGGATGGAGATCCTCGGCGTCGGCGCACGGCGGGACGACGAGGTGCAGAAGCTGTCGCTCGGCAACCAGCAGCGCGTGCAGCTGGCCGCGGCGCTGCTGCACACGCCGGACGTGCTGGTGCTCGACGAGCCGTTCTCGGGGCTCGACCCGGTGGCGGTCGACGTGATGAGCGGCGTGCTGCGGGAGCGCTCCCGGGCCGGGGTGCCGGTGCTGTTCTCCTCGCACCAGCTGGACCTGGTCGAGCGGCTGTGCGACAGCGTCGGGATCGTCAAGGACGGGGCGATGGTGGCTGTCGGCAGCATCGAGCAGCTGCGCGCCTACGAGCGCCCGCGGTGGCTGGTGGACGGGCCGCCCGGCGGCGGCGCGTGGGTGGACGCGGTGGCCGGCGTGCACCTGGTGCAGGCGGACGGCACCCGGACGGTCGTCGAGCTCGACTCGACCGCGGCCGGTGCGGAGCAGCCCCTGCTGCAGGCCGCGCTGGCGGCCGGTGCCGTCCGGGAGTTCGGGCCCGTGCGGCCCTCGCTGGTGGAGCTGTACCGCGACGTGGTGAGCGTCCCGACGGAGGTGGCGGCATGAGCGGCACGGTGACGGCCCCGGACCGGCTCGGCGCCGGTGCGACCATCCGCCTGGTGGCCGGCCGGGAGATCACCACCCGGTTGCGGTCGAAGTCGTTCCGCCTGATCACCGGGCTGCTGCTGCTGCTCGTCGTCGGCGGTGGCGTGGCCCTGCACCTGGCGACCGCCTCCCCCTCCACCAAGCAGATCGCGCTGGTGCCGGGCACCGCAGCCCTGGGCCCGGCGCTCGAGGCGGCCGGCACCGCGAGCGGCCAGCACCTCAGCGCGGTGCCCGTGGCGGACGACGCGGCGGCGCGCGCGAAGGTCCAGGACGGCACGGCGGCACTCGCGCTGACCGGGACGCCCGCGCAGTTCGCCGTGGTGGTCAAGACGCGTCTGGACCCCTCGCTCACGGCGCTGCTGACCGAGGTGCGCCGGCAGGCCGCGCTGAGCGCGGCGATCACCCAGCTGGGCGGCGACCCGGCCGCGGTGGCGAAGCAGGTTGCGGGAGCGACGCTCGACGTGCAGGCCCTGCAGCCGACACCGGAGCGGGACGCCGCGCAGATCATCGCCGGCTCGCTCGCCGGGATCCTGCTGTTCATCGCGCTGCAGACGGGCGCCCAGCTGGTGGCGCAGGGCGTGGTGGAGGAGAAGTCGAGCCGCGTCGTCGAGCTGCTGCTCGCCGCGATCCGGCCGTGGCAGCTGATGGCCGGCAAGGTGATCGGCATCGGCGTGATCGGTCTGATCCAGGTGGTCGTCCTGGTCGCGGGTGCGGCCGGCACGGCGACGGTCACCGGGCTGGTCGACCCCAGCAAGATCGGCCTCGGCGCCACCGCAGCGTGGGCGCTGGTGTGGTTCGTCGTCGGGTTCGCCGGGTACGCGGTGGTGCTCGCCGCACTGGCCGCGCTGGTGTCCCGGCAGGAGGACGTCGGCTCGGTGACGGCACCCGTGGTGATGCTGATGGTGGTGCCCTACATGCTGGGCATCACGCTCGGCGTGCAGGACCCGACCAGCCCGGTCATCGTCTGGCTGAGCTTCATCCCGTTCGCCTCGCCGATCGTCATGCCGATCCGGGTCGCCATGGGCACCGCACCGACCTGGGAGGTGCTGGTGTCGCTGGCGATCTCGACGGCCCTGATCCCCGTGCTGGTGTGGGGCGCCGGGCGCATCTACTCCAACGCGGTGGTGCGGATGGGCGCCCGCGTGCGGCTGCGGGACGCCCTGCACTCCGTCTGACCCGCAGGCCCCGGGCCCGGACGGCGGCCGCGCCCGGGACCCGTCAGGGGATCAGCAGGATGGAGACCGCACCCTCGCCGTAGCCGGCGATGTCCACCGTCAGGTCGAGGCGGGGCACGTAGGCCTTGACCCACCGCGCGAGGTCGTGCGGCAGCGGCTGACCCGGCTCGGCCACCCCGTCCAGGCGCAGGTGCGGTCCGTCCCCCGTGTTGAACAGCGATGCGGTCACGTTGAGCACCTCGGCGGCGTTCTCGGCCAGGGTGTCCGACAGCTCGAGCGCGGCGACGTCGCCCTCCGAGATGCGGTTGGGCACCAGGCCGATCGCGGCACCGCAGCGGGCGGCGAACGCCAGGTCGAGCACCACGAGGGCCCGAAGGTGCAGCAGCCGGTCGACGTACGCGCCGACCATGGCGCCGCCGGGCTCGGCCGGGTCGATGATCCGGCCACCGGTCAGCACCTGGACGTCGCGGCCCAGCAGCCCCTCGACCAGCTCGCGGAACTCCTGCGCGGACGGCAGCGCGGTCCCGCTCATGCCAGCACCGGGTCGATGACCTCGCGGAACGACTCCGGGGTGAACGGCTTGGCGATGAGGAACAGCGCGCCGGCCGCCTCGGCCTTCTCGCGCATGTCCGGCGAGCCCTCGGACGTGACGAACCCGAACGGCGTACCGAACCCCTCCTGCCGCAGCCGCCGGAGCAGCTCGATCCCGGTCATCTCGGGCATGTTCCAGTCGGACAGCACCACGTCGGGCTCATCCGCACGGATCTCCTCCAGCGCCTGCGCGCCGTCCGCCGCCTCGCGGACCTCCCAGTCGTAACCGGCCTGGCGCAGCGTGCGGATGACGATCTGCCGCATCACGCGGCTGTCGTCGGCCACCAGCACCCTGATCATCGCTCCCCCTCTCGCACCGAGCCCGTCGGCTCGGCCACCTCCCACACAGTGACGACGAACGGGTGACCCCGCCAGGCGAGCGGCACCCGCTGGACCGCGGCGGCCAGGTGCCCGTCCGGCAGCCGGTCCGCCACCTTGGGCAGCCCCAACGTGCCGTGCTCCGGCAGCAGCGCCTTGACGTTGCCGCCGACGACGTTGGCGAGCTCGCCGAGCGCGTCCACCACGTCCTCGCGGGGCACCGTCTCGTCCGCCTCCATCGACAGCAGCGCGCGGGCCAGCTCGTGGGCCGCCGGCGTGCTCGTCTCGAGCGACGCGCGGCCGAGCCAGGGCCCGTGCACGTCCACCCAGGCGACCACCGCGTCGGACCCGGTGCCCGCGTCCGGCCACGGCACCAGGGACTCCGGCTCGCCGTCGATCATCGCGGCGAACACCTCCTGGGCGATCGCCTGGACCTCCTCGTGCGCGATCGGGCTCATGCCACACCTCCGGCGGCGACGGGCTCCGGCACCAGGCCGAGCAGCTCGAGCTTCTCCCGCAGCGCGTCCGCGGTGAAGGGCTTGATCACGTACTCGTGGGCGCCGGCGGCCAGCGCCCGGACGATCTGCGAGTGCTCCGACTCGGTGGTGACCATCACCAGCGTGACGGCCCGCCACAGCGGGTTGGCCCGCACGCGCGTGACGAACTGCAGCCCGTCCAGCACGGGCATGTTCCAGTCGACGCAGGCGAGGTCCACCTCGAGGCCGCCCTCGAGCAGGTCGAGCGCGGCCTGGCCGTGCTCGGCCTCGTGCACCTCGTACCCGAACGCCGCCAGCGTGGCTCGGACGATGCGCCGCATGGTGCGCGAGTCGTCGATGACCAGGGCTCTCACGGTGCGACTCCTCTGAACGTCGGGACGGCGGCGCGAGTGCGGTCCGCCGCGCTGAGCGGGTGCGGGATGGTGCCGGCGAGGCGCCGGGCGGTGTCGGCGGGGAGGGCGGCGGTGAGCGGACGGCCGATCGCGCGGTGCAGGCAGGCACGACCGGCCTCGACCCGCTCGAACCCGTCGTGCACGCCGAGGGTCGTCTCCGCGGCGCCGAGCACCAGGTACCCGCCGGGCCGCATGGCGCGCAGCACCCGGTCGAGGACGGCGCGCTTGACGGCCAGGTCGAAGTAGATGAGGACGTTGCGCAGGAAGACGACGTCGAACGGGCCACCCGCGGGAGCCGGGTCCAGCAGGTTGTGGCGGCGGAACGTGATCACCTTGCGCAGCGGGTCGGACACCTGCCAGTGCGCGCCGGCCCGCTGGAAGTGGCGCACCAGCATGGGCGCCGGTAGGCCGCGGTTGATCTCCAGCTGGGTGTAGGTGCCGGCCCGGGCGCGCGCGAGCACCTGCTCCGAGAGGTCGGTGGCGGTGATCGACAGGGCGGTGCCCGCGTCCAGGGTGCCGTCCAGCACCATCGCGATGGAGTACGGCTCCTGCCCCGTGGAGCAGGCCGCGGACCACACCCGCAGGCTGTCCAGCCGGCCCAGGTGCGCGCGCAGCGCGGGGACGACGTGCTGGGACAGCGCCACGAACGGCGTCTGGTCGCGGAACCACGACGTCTCGTTGGTGGTCAGCGCCTCGACCACGCCCATCAGCTCGCTCTCGCGGGGCTGGGCGCGCAGCGCGCGGACGTAGGCGTCGACGTCCATCCCGCGCTCGCGGGCCAGGGGCGCCAGACGGCTCTCCACCAGGTACTCCTTGCCCGGTTCGAGGCTGATGGCGCTGCGCTGCCGCACCAGGTCGGCGACGTAGGCGAACGTGTCGGCGGCGAGCGTCATCGGACCCCTCCCGTGAGGTGTGCGGCGGGTTGAGGGGCGCCGACGGCGGCGGCGACGGCGGCCTCGATGGCGCCGGGGACGTCGTCGAGCGGCAGGACGCGGTGCGCGAAGCCGGACGTGGTGACGGCGCCCGGCATGCCCCAGACGACGCTGGTCGCCTCGTCCTGGGCGAGCACCGTGCCGCCGGCGGCGACGATCTTGCCGGCGCCGTTGCGGCCGTCGGAGCCCATGCCGGTGAGCACGGCGCACACCAGGTCCCCGCCGACGGCCTCGACGGCCGAGTCGAACATCACGTCGACCGACGGCTTGCAGAAGTTCACCGGTGGGCCCTGGTCGAGCACGGCGCGCAGCGTGCCGCGGACGTTGCGGACCAGCAGGTGCTCGCCGCCGGGCGCGATGTAGACGTGGCCGGGCCGCAGCTCCTCGCCGTCCACCGCCTCGCTGACGCGGGCGGGTCCGAGCCGGTCGAGCCGCGCCGCGAGCTGGTGGGTGAACACCGGCGGCATGTGCTGGACCACCACCACCGGCACCCGCGGCGGCGCGGTCAGCGCCGTGACCAGGGTGGACAGCGCCTGCGGGCCACCGGTCGACGAGCCGACCACCACCATCCGCACCGGGTGCGGGGCGGGTGGCGCCGGGCTCGTGGCGCGGGCCGGCACCGTCCCGGGCGCCGTCCGCGCGGGGCCGAAGCCGGCGGCACGGGTCGCGAACCCACCGAGGGCCTGCCCGCCGGCCGCCGCGGTCGAGGCGTACCCGCCGGGTGTCCGCAGGCCGGGCCCACCGGGCCCGCCGGCAGCCGGACGGGCTCCGAGGTGACCGCGGCCGGCTGCTCCGGGACCGCCGGCCAGCACCAGGATCTTGGGGATCAGCTCCTCGGCGACCCGGGCGATGGACTCCTGGACCGAGCCCATGTTCGACGGCTTGGTCACGTAGTCGCTGGCGCCCGCCACCAGGGCGTCCAGCGTGGCCGCCGCCCCCCGCTCGGTCAGCGTGGAGAACATGATGATCGGCACGCGGGAGCCGGACGTGCGCAGCGCGCGGACCGCCTCGATGCCGTTCATGTCCGGCATCTCGACGTCCATGGTCACCACGTCGGGCTTCAGCTGCTCGACGCGGGCCAGAGCCCGGCGGCCGTCCGACGCCGTGCCGACCACCTCGACCCGGGGGTCGGCGGCGAGGGCGTCGGTGACGAGCCGTCGCACGACGACGGAGTCGTCGACGACGAGGACGCGGATCGCGGTCATCGAGGCCTCCGGGTGCGTGGTGATCGGGACGGGTGGACAGGGGGTGCCGGGTCCGCACCGGCCCGGTGTGGGGGCGGCAGGCCGGTGCGGACGGATCGGGGTCAGACGGTGAAGGCGGCGACGCGGGTGCGCAGGTCGGCCGAGAGGCGGGCCAGCTCGGCGACGGAGTCGCCCATCTGCCCCAGCACCTGCGAGCTGGTCGAGGCCGCGGAGGCGACCGCGGTGATGTTCTGCGCGATCTCCCCCGACCCCGTCGCGGCCTCCGTCACCCCACGGGACATCTCGTTGGTCGTGGCGGTCTGCTCCTCCACCGCCGAGGCGATCGTCATCTGGTGGTCGTTGATCGCCGCCACGATCGAGCCGATCTGCCCGATCGAGGTCACCGCCCCGGCGGTGTCCGCCTGGATCGTCTCCACCCGACGAGCGATGTCCTCCGTCGCCCTGGCCGTCTCCCGCGCCAGGTCCTTGACCTCCCCGGCCACCACCGCGAACCCCTTGCCCGCCTCACCAGCCCGCGCCGCCTCGATCGTCGCGTTCAACGCCAACAAGTTCGTCTGCTCCGCGATGCTCGTGATCAGCTTCACCACGTTCCCGATCTCCGCACTGGACTCCCCCAGCCGGCCCACCGACTCGTTCGCCGCCGCCGCCACCCCCGTCGCCTGCGAAGCGACCTTCGCCGCCTCCGTCGCGCTCTGCGCGATCTCCCGGATGCTCGCGCCCATCTGCTCCGCACCCGCCGCGACCGCCTGCACGTTGCGCGACACCTGCTCCGCCGCCGCCGCCACCACCCCCGCCTGCACCGACGTCTCCTCCGAACCCGACGCGACCTGACCCGAGGCCGCCGACAACTCCTCCGCCGCCGCCGCCACCGCCGCCGCCGTCTCGGCCACCACGCTCAACGTCCCCCGCAACGACCCCTGCGCCGCCGTCAGGGCCTGCGCCATCCGACCCACCTCGTCACGCGAGTCGAGACGGAGCTCCTTGGTCAGGTCGCCGGCCGCCATCGCCTCGAGACCCGCCTTGACGGCGTTCACCTTCTTCAGCACCCCGCGCAGCACGGAGAAGCCGAGCGCGATCGAGGCGACCGACGCCACGACCAGCAGGATCCACATGAACCGGATGGAGGACGACGACTGGGCCACGCCCGTCTCGTGCAGCGCCTTGGCCTTCTTCGCGAGAGCGTCCGCCTCGGCCGCGATCGCGTCGTTGGTGGTCGACGCCTGCTTGGTCAGGGTGTTCTGGGTGTAGACGGCGGCACCGGCGATGTCACCGGCGCCGACCATGTCGAACATCTTCTGGGCGTCGTTCTCGTACACCGTCATCTCGGTGCGGATGGACTGGATGCTCTCCTGGCTCGACGCCATCGGCGCGTACTTGTCGATGTACGACTGCATGTCCCGGAACCGGCCCCCGAGCTCGGTCACCTGGTTGGTCAGGTCCACGCTGCCGAGCGCCGGCACGAGGCCCACGCGTCCGCGGTCACCGCCGAACTCCCGCTCGATCATGATGATCTGCTGCATCGGCAGGCTCGTCTGGTCGTAGAGCTGCTCCGAGCCGGCGTTCAGGGAGTCCATCCGCTGCACCGACAGGCCGGTGAGCCCCGCCGCGACGAGCACCAGCAGAGCGAGGCACAGCCCGATCTTCACGGCGATCGAGGAGTCGGAGAACAGCCGCTTGGTCAGGGACCGGCGGGGCGCCCGTGCGGTGGTGCTCATGCGAGGTGCTCCTTCCTGGAGACGTGGACATCCGTGTCACTCGTCCCACCCATCGGCCGGACCGGGACGCTCGTGAGCCGGCGGGCGGGGTGGATCGGACGGTCGTCCAGGACGCCGTCCCCGCGTCGTCAGGCGGCGACCGCCTCGTCGACGTCGAGCACCAGCAGCAGGTCGTGGTCCAGCTTGTGCGCGCCGAGCACCACCGACCGCATGACGCGGGGCAGGGTGTCCGGCGGCTCCTCGAACGTCTCCGACCCGACGGTGACCACCTCGCCGACGTGGTCCACCAGCAGCGACACCGTCTCGCCGCCCACCCGGACCACCACCATCATCGGGTCGTCGCCCTCGGCACGGTCGGGCAGCGCGAGCCGGGCCCGCAGGTCGACCGCGAGCACCACCTGACCGCGTAGGTTCACCAGGCCGGCCACCGTGCGGGGCGCGAGCGGCACGCGGGTGCGCTGCTGCTGGTGCAGCACCTCCTGCACCTGCGTCACGTCCACCCCGTACAGCGCACCGCCCAGGCGGAACGTCACCAGCTGGGTCATCGGGCCACCCCCACCAGTTCGCGGTCGTGCGGCGCGTCGTCGAACGTCGTCGCGTCGAAGAAGGCCGGGTCGGCGGCGAGGATCGCCGAGCGGACGTCGAGCAGCTCGGTCACCTTGCCGCCCAGCACCGCGGAGCCGACCAGCCCCATGTCGTCCAGGTCGCTGTGCAGCGAGTCGTCGTCGGCCAGGATGTCGACGATCGACTCGACCACCAGGCCGACCCCGCGGCCGTCCTGGCTGTGCACCACGACCTGCAGCGTCTCCTCGTCGAAACCGCCCATCGCGCCGAGCAGCCGGTCGAGGCGGACCAGCGGGAGGATCGCGCCGCGGTACTGCACCACCTCGCGGCCGCCCACCAGCTCGACCAGCGACGCCGGGATCTGCTCCAGCCGCGTGACCGAGGCCAGCGGCATCGCGACGCGTCGTCCGCCGCCGATGCCGGCGACCAGCACCTGCCGGGCGGTGGAGGCGCCGGCCGCTGCGGCGGTGGACCGGGTACGGCCCAGGCCGCTCTCCGGCTCGCCGACCAGTGCGCGGCGCGCCAGCCCCTGCACGTCGAGGATCAGCGCGACCCGCCCGTCGCCCAGCACCGTGGCGCCGGAGTACGTGCCGATCGACTTCAGCCGCGGCGACAGGGCCTTGACCACGATCTCCTCGGTGTCCAGCACGCGGTCGACCACCAGGCCGAACCGCACGTCGTCGGACGCGACCACGGCGATCACCGCGGAGCTGCCCGGCGCCACGCTGAGCACCGGCGCCGAGCCGTCGGCCTGCGTCGTGCCGTCCAGGACGTGCGCCAGCGACACCAGCGGCAGCAGGTCGCCGCGCAGCCGGTACACCGGTGCGGAGTGCACGTACTCGATCGAGGTGGCGTTGCGGTCGTCCACCGCAACCAGCTCGAGGAGGTTGACCTGCGGGACGGCGAACCGCTCCTCGCCGCACTCGACGGTCAGCGCCGGCATGATCGCCAGGGTCAGCGGGATGCGCAGCCGCCACGTCGTGCCGATACCGGGCTTGGACTCGACGTCCACCGACCCGCCCACCGACTCGATCTTGGTGCGGACCACGTCCATGCCGACACCGCGGCCGGACACGTTGGTCACCTGCTCCGCGGTGGAGAACCCCGGCAGGAACAGCAGCTGCATCAGGTCCGCCGGCGTCGCCGCGGCGAGCTGCTCCGGGGTGCGCAGCCCCTTGCGGAGCGCGCTGGCGGCGACCTTCTGCACGTCGATGCCGCGGCCGTCGTCGGACACCTCGACGACCACCAGCCCACCGGCGTGGTAGGCGCGCAGCGTCAGCAGGCCCTGGGCCGGCTTGCCCGCCGCGACCCGGTCGGCGACCGGTTCGATGCCGTGGTCGATCGCGTTGCGCACCAGGTGCGTCAGCGGGTCCTTGACCGCCTCGAGCAGCCCGCGGTCCAGCTCCGTGTCGCCGCCGGACATCTCCAGGCCGACCTCGCGGCCGCAGGACGCCGCCAGGTCGCGGACGACGCGCGGCATCTTGGACCAGATGTGCTCGATGGGCTGCATGCGCGTCTTCATGACGCCCTCCTGCAGCTCACCGGCGATCACGTCGAGGCGCTGGGCGGCGCGGGACAGGTCGAGGTCCGCTCCGACCGAGGCCAGGCGGGTGATCTGGTTGCGGGCCAGCACCAGCTCGCCGACCTCGCGCATCAGGCCGTCGAGCAGCTCGACGTCGACGCGGATCGAGGAGTCGGAGATGGTGCGGACGGCCTCGTCCGGCGTCTCCGTGGTCGCGGCCGACGGCGGGATGCGGGGGGTCGGGACGGCAGGGGCGGGCGCGGCGGCCGCGGCGGCAGGCGTTGCCGGCGCGGGCGCGGCAGGCGCGGGGGCGGGAGCAGGGGTCACGACGGCAGCAGGTGCCGACGCGGGCACCGTCTCGGCGATGCGCTCGACGATCACCGCGGTGGTGGCCGGGGCGGCCTCGCTGACGGGCTCGGCCGCGGCAACCGGCTCGGGGCCTGTCGTCGCCACGGGCGTCGCCACCAGCTCGGGCTCGGGGGTCGCAGCAGCCGCTGCCGGGTCGGTGGCCAGCACCGCCTCGACGCGGGCGACGACGTCGTCGATCGCCACGGACCCCTCGTCGCCACCGGTCTCGATGGTGCGCAGGATCTCGCGGACGCGGTCCACCACGGCGAGCAGCACGTCGGTGGTCGGCTGGTCCATCGACCGCTTGCCGTCGCGCAGCTCCACCAGCAGGTTCTCGCCGGCGTGCGTGACGTGCTCGAGGTTGCCGAACGCCAGGAAGCCGCTGGTGCCCTTGATCGTGTGGATGGTGCGGAACACGCTGCTCAGCAGCGGCCGCGCACCGGGCTCCTTCTCGAGGGCTACCAGGTCCTGGTCGAGCTGATCCAGGTTCTCGTAGCTCTCCACGAGGAACTCGCGGACGATGTCGTCGGCGTCCTCCACGCTCCGGCCTCCTCATGGAGGGCCGGCGTCCATCGCCGGCCGTACAGGAAGCTCATCGGTCGTGCGGGGCGTCTCCTGAGGAGTCCACGGCCGGGGTGGCGGGCGCAGCGGGGACGGCCGGGTCGACGGGCGTCGCGGGCGACGGCGGTGCGGCGATGATGCGGCGCAGTGCCGCCTCGGTGCCCGCGTCCGCGGCGACCGCCTCCTCGTTGGCGGAGCTGATCGCCTCCAGCACCTCTGCGCGGTGCACCCGCACCGACCGCGGGGCGTCGATCCCGAGCCGCACACCGTCGGACCGCACCTCGATCACGGTGACGACGATGTCGCCCCCGATGACGAGGCGCTCGCCCACCCGACGGCTCAGCACCAGCATGCGGTGACCCTATCTTGCGGCGCCGTGAGGCCCCGGCTGCCGCGCGACCGCCGGCGCCCAAGGCCTCGTCGACGTCGCGGAGATGTACAACTTCGGCGTAAACGTACATCGTCGTCTAGACTGCGGCGGTGACCGAGATCTCTCTCAGCGACGCGCGGAGCCGACTGGCGGACGTCGTGGACGGCGCGCGTATCCGGCACGACCCGGTCTACCTGACCCGCCGCGGTCGTCGAGTGGCAGCCGTGATCGACGCCGAGGACCTCGAGCGTCTGCTCGAGGCCGCGGAGCACCTCGCCGACCTCGTCGCGGCGGACGAGGCTCGCGAGGAGATGGCGAGGACGGGGTCCGAACCGATCCCCTGGGACCAGGTCAAGGCGGACCTCGGCCTCGCCTGATGACATCCCGGTACGACGTCGAGCTCACCCCGGCCGCGGCGCGTGAGCTGCGCAAGCTCGACGGGCCGGCACGAGCGCGGGTCGCAGCGGCGATCGACCTCCTGGCCGAGACCCCGCGGCCGGCGGGCGCCAAGAAGCTCGTCGGCGGTGCCGGCGAGTGGCGTGTGCGGACCGGTGACTACCGGGTGGTCTACGAGATCGAGGACCACGTGCTGCGCATCCTCGTCGTACGGGTCGCCCACCGTCGCGAGGTCTACTCCCGCTGACCGACGTCGTTGCGGGTGAACCGGCTCGGGACCACTAGGGCGCAGCTCGGGCCTCGATGCGGACGATGTGCTCACCGACCGCCCGTCCGCCGCCGGACTCGACCGACGTGGTCAGGTTGTACATCCCTGGCGCGGCGTCAGCCGGGATGGCGATGGTGCTGACCGGCACACTCCCCGCCCGGGTGGTGGTCTCGACAGGGCTGGCGCTGACCGTCGGCGAGGGGGCGGTGGTGCTCAGCGTGTCCTTCAGCTGCGCCGCATCCGCGAACGAGCCGGTCAACGAGGCCGACAACCTGACCGGCGCCTCGGGGTACGTCCGGGTGGGCGGAACGGCCGTGACGATCCAGTGCAGCACCAGCACGTCACCCGGGTGCAGCACCCGATTGATGTCGGCGCTCGTGCAGCACGTGTAGGTGAACGTGGCGGGGCTGCTGGCCGACGGTGGCTGCGGCACCTGTGCACAGCCCGTGACGGCCGCGGCACCGAGGCCGACCGTCGCCCAGAACCGTGCTGAACGTCGACGTCGGGGGCCTCCCATGGTCGGACCGTAGCCGTGCCCAGGTGGGCGCAGCGGGCGAACGGCACCCCGGCTGAGATTGGTTCGCAGTTCCGCCCGGATGGCCGCGGCGCCCGGGCTACGGTCCGATCGAGGGCTGCGACCACCGGCCGCGGCCCGGCCCGAGAGGAGCACCCGCGCCCATGGCGTCGCGGCGACGGAACGTCTGGTCGGTGCTGTTCGGCGAGACGATCATGACCTGGCCCCGGCTCGCCGGGCAGCAGCTGGTGGCCGTGACCCTGGTGGTCAACGCGGTGCTCGCCCACAGCGGGTGGCTGCGGTGGGCGGGCTTCACGCTCGCCGCCGTCACGCAGGTCTGGACCGTGTACGACGCGAGCCGCCGCCTCAGCGCGACGATCGAGGCCCGGAGGGCGGCGGCGCACCGGTCGGCACCGCGGGCTCGCGCGGCTGACACCGAGGGCTGACCGAGCGCGTCACGCGCGGGCGGCGTCCACGTCCTGGCCCAGCAGGGCCGCCCAGACGACGGGCGACGACGGCACCCCGTCGGCCAGGGCGATCGGCAGGTCGAGGCCGAGCACGGTTCCCGGTGCACGCGTGTCGAACAGCCCCCGTACCGCGAGCGCGTCGACGGCGCGCTGGCGGCCGACCTGCGCGAGCCAGTGGCCGGTGTCCTCCGGCTTGGTGCGGCCGTCCACGACGGCCCACACCTGGTCCGGGCGGGCGGCGGCGACCAGGGCGGCGGCCTGCTCACGGTCGAGGCGCTCGTCGCGCACCGGGACGGTCACGATCCACGGGTGGTCCTCCCGCGGAGCGGTGGCCCGCCAGCGCGAGGTGGCCGTGGCGCTCGACATGGCCCCCGGACCGCACTTCACGACGGCCTGCGGGGGCAGCGCCCAGCGGTGTGCGATCAGGTCGGCGGTCTCCTCGACGTCCAGCGGCGGCCCGACGAGGACGAGCACCTGACCCGACTGGCGCGGCGGGACGGGCGACGGCGGGAGCTGGGCCAGCACCCCGCCGAGGGTCAGCGGTGTGCGGGTCAGCAGGGCGGCAGGGACGCCGGCGGCGGTCAGCGCCGCGCGCAGGGCGTCGTCGGACTGCGGTGCGAGGCCCGGAGCCGGCGCCGTGCCGGGCGCAGCGACGGTGCCGGCCGAGGTCGGCGCGGGAACCTCCACCTCGGCGGGGGGCGGCACCTCGGCGAGCGCACGGACCTGGTCGAGCACGGCCGCGAACCGGGCGCTGGCCGTGGACACCGGGGCCGGGTCGGTGGGCGCCGCCACCTCAGCCGCCGGACGACCCGCCACCGCGGTTCCGGCCGGCCCGGGAACGGCACCAACCGCAAGACCGGCGGGCGCCGCGCTGAACGGCGCGCCGGTGCGCTCGGCCTGGTCAGCGGCCTCGAGCAGGTCGTCGAGCGACGCCGCCGTCGGACGCGTGAACCGACGCCGAGGCGTCCGCGCGGGCTCCGGCACGTCGATGGTCAGCTCGTACCGCTCGCGTGCGAAGAAGCCCCCGAACCCGCCGCTGCGCACCTTCTCGGCGCGGACGATGCGGGCGCCCGGGCCCAGCTCCTCGCGGACCCGGACGATCAGCCCGGCCAGGTCGGCGCCCTCAAGCAGCAAGCGCTCGCCCACGGCTCACCATCCCCACGGTCTCGACGTTGACGCCGGCCCCGGTCACCTCGGAGTAGCTGAGCACCGCGAGGCGGGGCAGGCCGAGGGACACCAGCCGGCGCAGCGCCGGGCGGATGGTCGGCGCGCACACCAGCACCGCGGTGGTGCCCTCCGCCTCGGCCTCGGCGAGCGCGCCCCGCAGGCGGCCGAGCATCGTGTCGAGGATCTCGGGGTCGACCACCAGCTGCGTGCCGTGGTCGCCGGGCCGGGACGACTCCACGAGCTGGTGCTCCAGCACCGGCTCGAGGGTGATCACGCGCAGCACACCGTCGCGCGAGTGCGGTGCGACCAGGGCGGGGCCGAGCGCGGCGCGCGCCGCCTCGATGAGACCCTCCGGGTCGGTGGACACGCGGGCGCGCAGCGTAAGCGCCTCGTAGATGCGCGACAGGTCGCGGATCGAGACACCCTCGGCGAGCAGGCCCTGCAGCACCCGCTGCACCTCACCCAGCGAGAGCAGCGACGGCACCAGCTCCTCGACCACCGACGGGTTCACCTGCTTGACGCCCTCGGTCAGCACCCGCACGTCCTCGCGGGACAGCAACCGGTCGGCGTGCTGGCTGACCAGCTCGCCGAGGTGCGTGACCAGGACGGACACGCGGTCGACGACGGTCGCACCGGTCATCTCGGCGGCGTGCCGGAGCTCGGCGGGCACCCACTTGCCCGGCAGGCCGAACACCGGCTCGGCCACGGCGGATCCCGGCAGGCCCGCGAGGTCGTCGCCGAGCGCCAGCACCCGTCCGGCCGGCGCCTGCCCGCGGCCCACCTCGACGCCGGCGATGCGCACGACGTAGGTGGCCTGCGGCAGGTCGACGCTGTCGCGGGTGCGCACCGGCGGGACGACGACGCCGAGGTCCATCGCCGTCTTGCGGCGCAGCGACCGCACGCGGCCCAGCAGGTCGCGCTCGGGTCCGCTGCCGACCAGGTCCACCAGGTCGGGCGCCAGCAGGATCTCCAGCGTCGGCACGCGCATCTGCTCGATCAGCTGCTCGGGGGTGTCCGCGGCCTCCGGTGCGGGACCGGCCGGCTTGGCGACGGCCTTCGCGGCCGCCTCGCGCCGCTCGGTGCTGCGCGCCCGCTGCGAGACGAGCAGCAGCACGCCGCCCACCAGCAGGAACGGCACCTTGGGCATGCCGGGCAGCAGGGCCAGGGCCACCGCACCGCCGCCGGCGATCATCAGCGCGGTCTTGGACTGGGTCAGCTGCTTGGCGGCGGAGGAGCCCAGGTCCGCGTCGGCGCTGGCGCGGGTGACGACGATGCCGGTGGACACCGACAGCAGCAGCGCGGGGATCTGGGTGACCAGGCCGTCGCCGATGGTCAGCAGGCTGTAGCGGTTCAGCGCGTCGCCCATGGTCATCTTCATCTGGACCATGCCGATGATGAACCCGCCGACCAGGTTGATCACCGTGATGATGATTCCTGCGACTGCATCGCCCTTGACGAACTTGGAACCACCGTCCATCGCGCCGTAGAAGTCGGCCTCGGCGGCGACGTCGGCACGGCGGCGGCGCGCCGTGTCCTCGTCGATCAGGCCCGAGTTCAGGTCGGCGTCGATCGCCATCTGCTTTCCGGGCATCGCGTCGAGCGTGAACCGGGCGCCCACCTCGGCGACGCGGCCGGCACCGTTGGTGATCACCACGAACTGGATCACCACCAGGATGAGGAAGATCACCAGGCCGATCACCAGCGACCCGCCCACCACGAAGTGGCCGAACGCGTCGATCACGTGACCGGCGTACCCGTCGCGGAGGACGAGCCGGGTGCTCGCCACGTTGAGCCCCAGCCGGAACAGGGTGAACACCAGGATCAGCGACGGGAACACCGAGAAGTCCAGCGGCCGGCGCACGTACATGCTGGTCAGCAGGATCACCAGCGCCGCGGTGATGTTGGTCGCGATCAGCACGTCGAGCAGCGCCGCCGGCAGCGGCACCACCAGCAGCAGCACGATGCCGACCACGCCGATCGGCACGGCCATCGCGGACAGGTCCTTGTTTCTCATCGGCCGTCCTCCGGTCGAGCGGGTGAGTCTGCGGTGGTCGAGCGGGTGGTCGAGGTGGCGACAGCGAGGTCGTCGCTCGTGGGTGCCGGTGCTGCGGTGGCATCCGCAGCGGGGGCGGGGCGCCCGGCACGGGACCGGCTCGCCGCACGTGCGGCGGCACGGGCGACCGCGCGGTGGTCGGTGTGGTCGTCGGACCCGAGGGTGGAGCCGCCAGGCACGTGGTGCTTGCCGGCGGAGGCCCCGCGCCGGCGAAGGGCCATGACGAACGCGAGCACGCGGGCCACCGCGGTGAACAGGTGCTCGGGGATCTCGGCGCCGATCTCGCACGCGGCGTGCAGCGCGCGGGCCAGCGGGATGTCCTCGACCAGCGGCACGTGCTCCTCGGTCGCCTTCTCACGGATCTTCGCGGCGACGGCGCCGGCCCCCTTGGCCACCACGCGCGGCGCGCCCTTGCCGGGCTCGTAGCGCAGCGCGACGGCGACGTGCGTCGGGTTGACCAGCACCACGTCGGCCTCGCGGACGGCCTGCATCATGCGCTGGCGGCTCATCTGGTGCTGCCGGGCGCGGATGGCGGCCTTGACCTGCGGATCGCCCTCGTTGCGCTTGTTCTCCTCCTTGAGCTCGCGCATCGTCATCCGCGTCTGCTTGCGGTTGCGGCGGATGACCGTGACCACGTCCACCAGGCCCAGCAGCAGGCCGGCGGCGATGCCGGCGCGCAGCAGCGAGGACACCCCGGAGCCCGCCTCGTGCAGCAGCTGCGACAGCGGCAGCCGGCCGGAGGCGATCAGCACCGGCAGCAGCCCCTTGATCGCCATCCACAGCGCCAGCCCGACGGCGACGGACTTGCCGAGCGTCATCGCCAGCTGTCCCCAGGCGTGCGGACCGACCATCCGCTTCACGCCGTTGACCGGGTTGAACTGCTCCACCTGCGGCTTCGGGGAACGGACGTGGATGCCGCCCTGCGCCGCGGCCACGACGAGCGTGACGGCGACCACGACGACGAGCAGCGGCGCGAGCGTCGACACGGCGGACCGCAGCCCCGTCTCGAGCGCCGTCACCGCCAGCGCGGGCTCCGGGTGCGCGGCCAGCCGCTGCAGCGAGCCGAGCTGCTCCATACCGGCCTGCCGGCCGCGGGACAGCACGCCCGGCAGCATCACCACGGCGGCGCCCACCCCCACCCAGGCCGACAGGTCCTGCGACCGGGAGAGGCGACCCTTGCGACGCACGTCCTTCAGGTGCCGGTCGGTGGCCTTCTGGTTGCGCTCCTGACCGTCGCTCACGGCTGCACCCCCTGCATCAGGTGGGTGGCCGTGCCGGACAGGCCGGCCAGCACGCCCGGCAGCGTGAGCACCACGTACCCGCCCAGGCTGACGGTGAGCAGGATCTTCAGCGGGAAGCCCATCGCGAACGCGTTCAGCGCCGGTGCCACGCGGGTGAGCAGCCCCAGGCCGACGTCGGCGAGGAACAGCACGACGACCAGCGGCCCGGCGATCTGCAGCGCCGACACCGTCATGCCGGTCAGCCCGCTGATCGCCGCCTTGGCCAGCGCCGCCGGCGCCAGGCCCATGCCGATCGGCAGGGAGTCGAAGCTGCGCACCAGGCCGAGCAGCATCACGTGGTGCGCGTCCGAGGCGACGAGCAGCGCCACCACCAGCATCTGGTAGAGCCGCGCGAACGTCGCGCCGCTGACCATGTTCATCGGGTCGAAGGCGGTGGCGAGCTGGAAGCCGCCGAACAGGTCGATCAGCCCGCCCGCGGACTGCACCGCGGCGAACACCAGCCAGACCAGGAACCCGAGGGCCAGCCCCACCAGCGCCTGCAGCGCCACGTCGCCGACCAGCGGGGCGACCGACGTCGTCGCCACCCGCGGCAGCCGCGCCTGCACCACCAGTGCCAGGCCCAGGCCCAGCGCCACCTTCACCGGACCGGGCACGCCCTTGTTGGCGAACGGCGGCGCGACGACGAGGAAGGCGGTGATCCGCACGGCCGCGAGCGCCGTGGTCTCGATGACGTCGAGCGGGACGTCCACCGCCAGGTCCGGGGAGAAGGCCATCTGCGTGCCCGGCTCAGTGCCCGACGAGCGCGGGCATCCGCGTGTACAGGTCGGTGGTGAACGTGACGACCGTCGAGATCATCCAGTGGCCGGTGACCACCAGGGCGATCGCGGCGCCCAGCGCCTTGGGCACGAAGCTCAGCGTGACCTCCTGCACCTGGGTCATCGACTGCACCAGGGACACGACCAGCCCGATCACCAGGGCGGTCACCAGCACGGGTGCGCAGAGCTTGGCAGCGACCATCAGGGCCTGCACCGCGATGTCGAGGACCGCCTCGGTGGTCATCCGCCGGCCCCCGTGTACGAGCCGAGCAGGGCCTTGATCACCAGGCCCCAGCCGTCCACCAGCACGAACAGCAGCAGCTTGAACGGCAGGGACACCATGACGGGCGGCAGCATCATCATGCCCATCGCCATCAACGAGCTGGAGACGACCAGGTCGATCACCAGGAACGGCACGAAGATGACGAAGCCCATGATGAACGCGGCCCGCAGCTCCGAGAGCATGAACGCCGGCGCCAGGGTGGTGAACGGCACGTCGGCCGCGGACTGCGGGTTGGGCCGCTGGGCGGCGCGCGTCACCAGCGCCAGGTCCTGCTCGCGGGTGTGCGCCACCATGAACGTCGCCAGGGGCTTCTCCCCCGCGCCGATCGCCTCGGAGAAGCTCGTCTGACCGTGCAGGTAGGGCTGCACCGCCTGGGTGTTGATGTCCCCGATGGTCGGCGCCATCACGAACAGGGACAGGAAGAGCGCGAGGCCGGCGATCGCCTGGTTGGGCGGCACGCCCTGCAGGCCCAGGGCGTTCCGGGTCATCGCCAGGACGACGAAGATCTTGGTGAAGCTGGTGGTCATGATCAGCAGCGAGGGTGCGACGGACAGCACCGTGATGCCCAGCAGCACCGTGATCGAGCTGCTCGGGGTGCCGTCGACGCCGTTCACGCTGACGTGCACCGAGCCGGGGGCGGCCGGGGTGGCGGCCGGCGTCGGCGCGCTCGGGCTGGCGGGCTTGGTGGGACCGGCGGCTGGCACGACCGCGGCTGGCACGACCGCGGCGGCCGTCGTCGTGCGCGTGCTCGCGACCGCACCCGACGAGGCCAGCAGCACCAGGCCGCCGGCCAGGCACAGCGCCGCCAGCAGCCGCAGGGCGCGCACCACGCGCGCCGGGGCGGCGACCTGCGCCAGCTCGGGCTCGACCACGGTGCGCGCAGCGGTGTCGCGGCGCGGAGCGAACATCACCGGCGGACCGTCCGGTCCTGCAGCGCACGGACCGCTGCACGCCACGTCTGCGGGGACAGCACGGAACCGGACAGTGCCCCGGCCAGCGCGGACTGGTGGGACGCGTCATCGAGCGCGGGACGCGGGTGCGGCACGGCACCGAGAGCCGGCCCGGCACCCGGCAGGCCGGGCGTGCCGCCGACGACGGGCCCCGGGACGCCGGCGCCGGCGGCCGTGGTCGTCGTGACCGCCGCCTGCTTGGCCGCCTTGGCGCCCGTCCGGTCGCCGGTCGCACCGGCCGGCGCGCTGGCCACCGGACCGAGCTCGGTCAGCAGCTGCACGGACGTGTCGCTGAAGCCGACCAGCAGCCGCCGGTCGCCGGCGGCGATCACCGCGACGCCGGAGTGCCGGCCCAGACCCTGCCGGCCCACCACGTGCACGTCCGCCTCGCGCGTGCGCTCCGCGGCGCGGCCGGCGGACATCCGCCGGCCGACGTACACGATGAGCGCGATCACGACGCCGAGGGAGACGGCGACCCGCAGCAGCACCAGGAGGGTCTCGCCCATCAGCGGTCGGCCTCCACGCCGGACACGATCTCGGTGATCCGGACGCCGTACTCCTCGTCCACCACCACCACCTCGCCGCGGGCGATCAGGCGGCCGTTGATCATCACGTCGGCCGGCGCACCGGCCGCACGGTCCAGCTCGAGCACCGTGCCGGGGGCCAGCTCGAGCACCTGCCGCAGCGGCAGGCGAGCCCGGCCCAGCTCGGCCGTCAGGGTCATGTCGACGTCGTAGAGCACCCGCATGCTGGCCCGCGGGGTCGGCACGGCCGAGGCGCCGCCGGCCACCGGCACGCGCCCGCCGCGCACCCGCACCGCGAACCAGCCGAGCGTGGTGCCCGCGGCCTGCAGGGCGAACAGCTGGGAGTCGTCGGTCAGCACGCTGCCCGCGGAGTCGGTCCGGGCGGACTCCAGCACGCCGGTGCCGAGCCGGGCGGCCGCAGCCTCCAGCGCCGGACGCAGCGCATCGGTCAGCGCCACCGGGGTGCCCTCGCTGACACCGGCGGCGGTCAGCTCGGCGACCACGGCCTCCGCGACCACCACCAGCTCGGCGCTGGGCGACCCGACGAACGAGGCGACCACCGCGACGGCGTCCGGGTCCGGCCGGTCACCGGGGGCGGCCGGCACCGCGACCAGCGGGACCGTCGAAGGGACCATCGCCGCCGCCGCGCCTGCGACCGCCTGCACCTCCAGGTCGCTCACAGTGGTGGCGTTCATGCGTTCTCCTCCTCGACGTCGACCACCCGGCAGGCGAGCCGGGAGCCCTGGCTGCCCACGGCAGCGCGGGCGAGCACCACACCGTCGACGACCACGTCGAGCGGACGGGTGGCGGGATGCTGCAACGGCAGGACGTCGCCGACGGCGAGCCCCACCACCTCCGGGGGGCGGACCGTGACGGGTGCGAACCGCACCACCAGGTCCACCGGGACCGCCGTGACGGCCACCTCGAGCTGCGCGCGCGCGTGGGCCGCCTCGCGCCGGTCGTCCTCCGACCGGGTCTCGTCCGTCTCGGCCAGCCGCATCGCGGCCAGCAGGTTCTCCGCCGGGACCATCAGCGTCGCGGTGTCCACCCGCTCGCCGGTGTGCAGCGTGAACCGGGCGACCAGCACGGCGTCGCTGGCCGGCACCGCCTGCACGAACTGGGGGCTGTACTGGACCGCCCGCATCGACAGGCTGAGCGGTGCGACCGTCGTGAAGGCGTACCGCAGGTCGTCCAGCGCGGGCTGGAGGAGCTCGCGGACCACGGTCAGCTCGATGTCGGTCAGCTCGCGGCCCTCGCGGTCGTCACCGAGCCCGGTGCCGCCGAACAGGTAGTCGACCCACACCATCACGGTCTCCACCGGCGTCTGCAGCAGTGCCGTCTGGCGGGTCTGCTCGACGGTGCACAGCATCAGGGCCGTGCGGGCGGGCAGGGTGCCGACGTACTCGTCGTACGGCATCAGCTCGACGCGGTCGCACGTCGCGGAGCACAGCGCGCGCAGGCGCGAGGTCAGCTGGGTGCCCCACATGCGGGCGAACCGCTCGAACGCCATCTCCAGCCGGCGGCCGTGGTCGCGGGCGAGGGTCATCGGGCGGCGGAAGTCGTACAGCTCGGGCTCGGCGCTGCGCGCGCGGCCCGTCGCCGTCCGGGATGCAGGCCCGGGCGCGGACCGGGGCGCGGGCACGCCGAGGGTCGCCTCCGGCGCCTGGGGGGCTGTCACGAGCAGCCCATCGGCGGGCAGCGCGGCTTCCTGAGCGAAACGTGTGCGAGAGCCGCTCACGTGCGTCTGGTCGTGCTTCCCCGCCACCGGCCGTCGTGGCCGGCGCCTCGTGGTGCTGTGCCCGAACGAGGACTACGGGGCGGTGCGGCGCCCTCCATGGCGCCCCGGGTGCGCCGGGCTGGTGCCCGGCGGGACGGTGCGGCGGTCCGTGCCGCCGCTCACCGTCACTGGGTGACGAAGTTCGTCAGGTAGAGGTCCATCACCTCCCCCTTGTAGGCCTTCTCCAGGGAGGTCAGCAGCTCCGCCTTCATCTTGTCCCGCGTGGCGGCGTCGGAGACCTCGGCCACCGTGTGGCCGGAGAACTCCGCGATCGCCAGGTCGAGAGCGCGGGAGGGGTTGGGAGCCGTCTTGGTCTCCTTGGTCAGCTGCAGGCCCATGCCGAGGCGCAGGTAGTGGCCGTCCGCGAGGTTGATGCTGATCGCGTCGACCGTGAGCACCTCCCCGGCGACCGGCGTGGGGGTCGCGTGCGCCTTGGGCGTGCCGCCGGTGGGCCGCAGGAAGAACCAGTAGCCCGCGCCGCCGCCGAGCAGCAGCACGACGACCAGCACGACGACCAGGAGCTTCTTGGACTTCTTCGGCTTCTTCTCCGCCGGCGGCTCGGCCGGCGTGCGGGAGCCGATGGTCGAGGACGGCGACGCCGGCCGGGGGGCGCCGATCTTCTGCGAGATGATCCGCTGCTCGGTGGGCACTGGCTCCTCCTTCGGGTGTCTGGCTCGGGTGGCGGGATCGAGAGTCTGGGTGGGTCGGTCGCGGCGGGTTGGGTCGCGGGGTCAGCCGCCGGCGGCGACTATCGGCAGCAGCTTGCGGACCGCGTCGGGTGCGCTGGACAGCACCACCAGGTCCACCCGGCGGTTGGCCGCGAGCGCCTGGTCGTCGGCCCCGGGCACCTCCGGGCGGGCGTCGCCGAAGCCGACCGCCATGATCCGGTCCGCCGGCATGCCGTCGGACTCGACCAGCCGGCGCAGCACCTGCGTGGCCCGGTCGGACGAGAGCTCCCAGTTGGTGGCGTACTTGCCCGAGCCGGACACCGGCAGGGTGTTGGCGTGCCCCTCGACGGACACCTGCTCGGTGATGCCGCGCAGCGTGGGCGAGAGGGTGTCGATCACGCGCTGGGACGTGGGCGTCAGCTGGGCCGACTCGGGACCGAAGAACACGTCCTGGGCGACCAGGCCGATGATCAGACCGCGCTCGGTGATCTTGTAGTCCACCGCGTCGCTGAGGCCGACGGCTCCCAGCTCCGACTTGATCGCGTCGCGGATCTGCTCCAGGTGCGCCGCCTCGGCCCGCGCCGCGAGCAGCAGCTTCGGGTCCGTCGTCGGCGAGTTCGCGGCCGGCTTCGCCCCCGCCGCCTGCGGGGCGCTCGCCTGCTGGCCCAGCCCCTTGTCCGCGGTGACCAGGCCCGCCGTGCCGACCTCGTTGGCGTTGGTCGCGGCGCTGACGCCGTCCAGCACGCCGGGGTTCGACTCGAGCACCGAGCTGTGCACCGTGCCCTGCCCGAAGCCGGTCGCCAGCGAGTCGCGCAGCGCGGTGAACTTCTGCTGGTCCACCTGGCTGATCGCGAACAGCACGATGAACAGGCCCATCAGCACGGTCATCATGTCCGAGTAGCTGACCGCCCAGCGCTCGGCGTTGGTGTGGTCGTCGTCGTCGACCTTCTTGCGCCGACGGCGCGGCGGGGTGCTCATGCCGCCTTCTTCTCGCCGGCGGCGCGTGCGTCGTCGGGCAGCAGGCTGCGCAGCCGCTCGCCGACCAGCCGGGGGTTGGCACCGGCCTGCACGGCCAGCAGCCCCTCGAGCGCGAGCTCCATCTGGGCGCACTCGAGGTCCGACATCCGGCGGATGCGGCTGCCCAGCGGCATCCAGACGACGTTGGCGGACAGCAGGCCCCACAGGGTGGCGACGAACGCCGAGGCGATCGACTCGCCGAGCTTGCTGGGGTCGGACAGGTTCTGCAGCACGTGCACCAGCGAGATGACGGTGCCGATGATGCCGATGGTCGGCGCGTAGCCCGCCATGTCGTGGAAGTACTTGGCGTGCATGCGGTCGAGCCGGCGCTTGGACGCGATCCGGTCCTCGAGCATCATCCGCAGGTCCTCGGGGTCCGTGCCGTCGATCGCCGACTGCAGGCCCGAGCGCAGGAACGGGTCGGTGATGGTGCGGGCGGCGTCCTCCAGCGCGAGCAGACCCTCCCGGCGCGCCTTGTCCGCCAGGCTGACCAGGGTCTCGATGGTGCCCGACGGGTCCGGCGCCTTGCTGCGCAGCGCCGTCGGCACCGCGGCGAAGGAGCCCATCGCGTCCTTCAGCGTGTGGCCCATCAGGCCGACGGCGAGCGTGGTGACCCACACCAGCAGCAGCGGCCCGGGCAGCACGATGGCCATCGGCGGGGTGCCCTCGATGAGCATCACCACGAAGACGGTGCCGAGGGCGACGGCCAGACCGATCAGACCTGCGGGATCCATCAGCGCACCGTCCGCAGGTGGGCACGGCCCTCGTCGTGGGGACCTCTCGGGTCCGGCTCGTCGTCCGGACCGCCCTCCGGCTCGTCGTCCGACGGCACCGAGGCCAGGTGCACCGACTGCCGCTCGGTCTCGATCTGGCGGGCCCGGGCCAGCACCAGCGCCCGGTGCTCGGTGATGCGGGAGATCACCTCGGCCATCGACTCCTCGACGATGTACTTGCTGCCGTCGATGAGCGTCAGGATCGTGTCCGGCGCACTCTCGACGCGCTGGACCAGATCGGGGTTCACCCCGAAGAGTCCGCCGTTGAGGCGCGTCACGATGATCACGGTGGTCCCGTCCCTGGTCCCTGCATGCGGCTGGATGCCGTTGAGCCCGTCCGTGGGCTCGTTGCCTTCCCGATCGGCCGTGCGCCCTGCCTGCTGAGGACTTCAGCCTGCTGAGGACGTCAGCCGGCCGGGTGGTAGGCCCAGTGCCAGCTCTCGCCGGGCACGTCGGCCTGGAAGCCGTACGACGGCGCGTTGCGCTGCATCCACGCCTGTGCGGCACCGTTCAGCTGCAGGTCCGCGGCGATGCCCCAGCCGTGCTCGCTGGTGCCGGGCTTGGCCGCGAGACCGCCCTGCGAGTACAGGCCCTTGCTGGCGGCCAGCTGCACCTGCTCGTCGTACGGCCGGTACGTCTCGGTGACACCGACGGTGACGCCGTCCGCCTTCGCCGCGGCGATCAGCTTGGTCATCGCAGCGGCCGCCGGGCCCCACATCTTCTTGCCGGTGTCGCCGACGGGCGCGAGGGCCGAGTCGGGGATGCGGCCGTTGCCGTAGGCCGCCAGGTCGGTGGGGACCCGGTTGGCACCGAGCGTCCCGGCCGCCGTGGCGGCGGTCGACGACGAGGCCGACGACGCGCCCAGCGACGAGCCCGACGAGGACGAGCTCCTCGCCAGCTCCTGCGCCAGCACGTCGTCGAACGCCGCGCCCCCGGCCGCCCCGGCCGCCGTGACCCCCGGGCGCGAGGCGAGCGCGACACCGCCGACACCGGCGACCGGGCCGGACACCAGGGACTGCAGTTGCAGCACCCGGGCGGAGATCTGGGAGATCTGCGAGAGACCGTCCATCAGCCGGCTCAGCGCTTGAGGTTGACGAGCTCCTGCAGGACCTCGTCGGACGTGGTGATGACGCGGGAGTTCGCCTGGAAGCCGCGCTGGGCGACGATCAGGTTGGTGAACTCGCTGGACAGGTCGACGTTGGACATCTCCAGCGCGCCGCCGGCGAGCGTGCCGCGACCGCCGGTGCCGGCCGCGCCGAGCTGCGGGTTGCCCGAGTTCACCGTCGTCTGGAACAGCGAGCCGCCGGCCTTCTCCAGGCCCGCCGGGTTGGTGAACGACGCGAGCGCGATGCGGCCGATCACCTGCTTGAGGCCGTTGCTGAACGCGCCGGTGATGGTGCCGTCGCTGCCGAGCGAGAAGGACTGCAGCGTGCCGGCCGCCTGGCCGTCCTGCTTGCTCGCCGCGACGGTGTCCAGGCCGGCGAAGCCGGTGATCTTGGAGATGTCGACTGTGATGCCGCCCACCGTCAGCGTGCCGGCCGAGGTGAGCTTGCCCGTGCTGTCGAACGCCAGCGGGCCGTAGGCGGTGCTGGCCGCGCCGTCGTTGCCGGTCAGGTTCCACGTCGTGACGCCCGCAGCCGTGGTGCTGGCCTGGAACGTCAGGTTGAGCTGGGTCTCGTTGCCGGTCGAGTCGTAGACGCCGATCGCGCGGGTGATCGTGGTGCCGTCCGGCGCAGACTGCTCCAGGTTGCCCTCGTACGTCGCGCTCTTGGTGGCGATCGCCGCCATCAGCGTGCCGGCGGGCACCCGCAGGTCCGTCAGCGGCCCGTTGGTGTCGATCACGCCGTTGGTGGCGGCCCAGCCCTGCACCAGGGCGCCCTCGCCCGGCAGCACCATCTGACCGGTGGAGTCGAAGTCGAACGACCCGGCGCGCGTGTAGTACGTGTCGGCGCCCTTGCGGACGGCGAAGAACCCGTCGCCCTGGATCATCATGTCGGTGCTGCGGCCGGTCAGCTGCGAGGCACCCTGCGAGAAGCTCGTCGTGATGCCGGCCACCCGCACGCCCAGGCCCACCTGGGCCGGGTTGGTCCCGCCGACGCCCGCGCCGGGCTGGGCGCCGCCCGCGTTGGACACCAGCTGGCTGAGCGTGTCCTGGAACTGGATCTGCGAGCTCTTGAAGCCCGTGGTGTTGACGTTGGCGATGTTGTTGCCGGTCACGTCGAGCATCGTCTGGTGGCTGCGCAGACCGCTGATGCCGGAGAAGAGCGAGCGAAGCATGGTGGTGTCCCTTCGGGTGGAGCGGGTCAGGCGCTGGCGGAGGTGCCGGCGGTGGTGCCGGTTGTGGTGCCGGCGGACGTGCCGGACGGGGTGACGGTGCGGACCTCGTCGAGGCCGACGTCGGTGGTGCCGACCCGCAGGGTGGGCACGGTGGAGGTGTAGGAGACGGCGGAGACCTGGCCGTGCTGCTCGGTCCCGTTGGCGTCGTTCCAGGTCACCTGGCGGCCGACGAGCGTGGCGGCGGCGACGCGCATCTGCAGCGCGAACTCGTTCTGCGACGTGGTGGTGAGCTCGGTGAGGCTCTGCATCGTCGACATCTGGGTGGTCTGCGTCATCATCGCCGAGGTGTCCATCGGCGAGCTGGGGTCCTGGTTCTTCAGCTGGGCGATCAGCAGCTGCATGAACGCCTTGCTGTCCAGCTGGGTCTTGTCCTTGGGTGCCGAGGCGCCCGCCGTGGCGGCCGTCCGGTCGGACGTGAGGTACGAGACGTCGATGCTCATGCGGGTCTCCGTGGTGGGCTGAGGGTCGGCCGGGCCGGTGGGTGGTGGGGGGTCAGACGAGGAGGTCGAGGCCTCCGGGTCGGACCCCGGCGGCGCCGGGCGCCGGTCCGCGCTGGGTGGCCGGTGCGCCGGTCCACGGTCCGGTGCGGTCGTCCGCCGGCCGGGCCGGTGCACCCTGGCGGTCGCCCGAGCGGCTGTCGGGCTGACCGCCGGACTGGCTGCCGGACTGGCTGCCGGGCTGGCCGGCCGCGGGGCCGCCCGTCCCCTGGCGGCCGCTCCCCTGGTCGGGACCGGAGCTCCCGGCGTCGACCGTGATGCCGGCGGCGGAGAGGTCCTTGCGCAGGTCGGACAGCGCACCGCGGAGCGCCTCCTTCGCCGCGTCGGTCGCCCCCGCGAGCTCCACCCGGACGGACTGGGCCGTGATGTGGGCGACCACCCGGACGGTGCCGAGGTTCTCCGGGTCCAGCGGGACCGACAGCACGTGGTGACCGGCGGCGAGGCCCGTCAGGGAGCGAAGCCGGGCGCCGAGCTGGTCGGCGACGGGCAGCGGCGTCGTGGGCGTCGCCTGTGCGGCGGCCGGGGCGGCCGGGGTGGGCGCGGAGGTGGTCGGCGCAGAGGTGGTCGGCGCGGAGGGGGCGTTGAGCGGCACGGCAGCCTGCGCGGCGGCGGCGCCGGTGGCGTCCACCCGCACGGGGGCGTCGGGGAGGGCAGCGGCCGGCTGGGTGGCGGCGCCGACGGGCGCGGTGGCGGTCGCAGCGGCGGCGTCCGGTGCGCGGTGGTCGGCGGCGGTCCGGGTGCCGCTCGTGCCGGCGCCGGCTGCCGCCGTACTCGGCGTGGCCGCGGCAGCAGCGGCGGTGGTGCCGGTGGCGAGGGTCCGCGGGTCCGCACCGGCGCGGCCGGGCTGACCGGCGGCCGCCTCGGCTCCCGTCGGGAGGGTGGTGGTGGTAGGCGTGCCGGCCGCCGGTGCGCCCGCAGTCACCGCTGCACGTGCCCCGACGCCGGTCGCACCTGCGACAGCGGCCGCGGAGGGCACCGGGGCAGCGGTGGACGCCGCCGTCGTCGTCTGCCCGACCGCCGCGGCCGTCGCCGCCGTCGCAACCGTGGTCGTGGTCACCGCTGCACCGGCCGCGGCGAGCTGGGCGGCCGTCTGCGGGGTGGCACCCTGGAGGGCGGTGCCCTGCACGGCGGTGCCCTGCGCCGCCGCACCCTGCGCGGTGGTCGAGGTCGCCGTGCCGGCGGACCCGGCCGACGACGAGGCCGCGGCCGACGAGCCGGCTGCCGCGGCGTCCCCCGGTCCACCCGTCGTCGTCGCGTCGCTCCCCGACGCCGCACGCGTGCCCCTGCCGGCAGGCCGGTCCCGGCGGTCCACCGCCCGGTCGGCACCAGGGTCCGGCACCCGCTCGGGGCTGTGGTCGGGCCGAGCGTCGCTGCCGCGGTCGGCACGGTCCGCACGGTCGGACCCGGGCGACGGCACGCTGCGGGCCGTGCTCGCCAGGTGCGCGGCCAGCAGGTCGTCGAAGCCGCTGCCGCTGGTCTGCGCGGCCGCGTACCGGGCGGGCCGCACCGCCGGGGCGGTCGGCGTGACCGTCGTCGTGCTCATGCCTTCGTCCCCTCGTCGTCGCGTCCGGGGACGCCGCCGTCCGTGCGACGGCGCGCGGCCGCCTCGTCCAGCACGTGCTGCTCGGCCCGGCCCTCGGCCAGGCGCTCGCGCTCCTCGTGGTGCTCCGCCAGCCGCTCGACGGCCCGCAGGTCCCGCCGCGCGGCCGACCAGGCATCCCGGCGCTCGTCCGCGGCGCGGTCCGCCTCGGCCGCCTCGGCCGAGCGCTCGGCGAGCAGGCTCGACAGCGCCAGCCGGGACGCGATGGTGGCGTGGAAAAGGACCTGGTCCACGGGCTCGCCGGTCGCGGCCAGCCGCTGCAGGGTGTCGTCGGCCACGGCCCGCCGCTCGCGCCGGCGCCGCTCGGCCTGACCCAGCTCGCCGGCGGCCGTCTCCTCGCGGAACGTGCGCACGCGCAGCAGCCCGCCCAGCCCGAACACGCTCATGCCGCGCCCCCGTCCATCGAGCCGACCAGGGCGGCCAGCCGCTGCCACGACTGCTCCGCCGGCGCGCGCTCCGTCATGTCCTGGCACAGGAACGCCTCGATCGCGTCGGCGTGGGCCAGGGCGGTGTCCACCTGCCGGTTGGACCCCGGCACGTAGGCGCCGACGTCGATCAGGTCCTGCGCCTGGGACCGCGCCGCCAGCACGCTGCGCAGCCGCTGGGCGGCGGCCCGCTGCTCGCGGGACGTCACCCGGTTGGCCACCCGGCTGATCGATGCGAGCGCATCAACCGACGGGAAGTGACCGGCCACGGCCAGGCGGCGCTCCAGCACCACGTGCCCGTCGAGGATCGACCGGGCGGCGTCCGCCACCGGCTCGTTGTGGTCGTCGCCGTCCACCAGCACCGTGTACAGGCCGGTGACCGAACCCCGCGGTCCGGTGCCGGCCCGCTCGAGCAGCCGGGCCAGCATGGCGAACGTGCTCGGCGGGTAGCCGCGGGTCGCCGGCGGCTCGCCGACGGACAGCCCCACCTCGCGCTGGGCCATCGCGACGCGGGTGAGCGAGTCCATCATCAGCACCACGTGCCGGCCCTCGTCGCGCAGCTGCTCGGCGATGCGGGTCGCCAGGAACGCCGACCGCAGCCGCACCAGCGGCGGCTCGTCGGACGTCGCCACCACCACCACCGACCGCGCCAGGCCCGCCGGGCCCAGGTCGTCCTCGAGGAACTCGCGCACCTCACGGCCGCGCTCCCCGACCAGGGCGATCACCGAGACCTCGGCCTCGGTGCCGCGGGCGATCATCGACAGCAGGCTCGACTTGCCGACGCCGGACCCGGCGAACAGCCCCAGCCGCTGCCCGCGACCGACGCTCACCAGCGTGTCGAGCACGCGGACGCCCAGGTCGAGGGGGGTGTCGACACGGGCGCGCTCCAGCGGGTGCGGTGCGGCGTGCTCCACCGGCAGCCAGCCGTCGGCCTGCAGCGGTCCGCGCCCGTCGATCGGCCGGCCCAGCCCGTCCAGCACCCGGCCCAGCAGCCCGCGCCCGACCGGCGCGCACAGCGTGCCGCCCGTCGACCGCGCCGGCAGCCCGGCACGCAGTCCGTCGGCGGGGCCCAGCGGCAGGCACCGCACGGCGCCGGAGGCCGTGGCGACCACCTCGGCCGGGATCGCCTCGGCACCGTCGCCGATCCGCAGCAGCCCGCCCACCGGCGCGTCGAGCCCGGACACCTCGACCGAGAGGCCGACGACGGACCGCACCGTCCCCACCCGCTCGGGCCGGGCGGCGGTCAGCACGCGCCCCCACGCGGGCACCACGGTGAGGTCCGGCCGCACGGCCGTGCCGAGCGCCGTCACGACGCACCCCCGGAGGCCAGCGCCGCTCGCGCGCGGTCGAGCGCCGTGCCGATGCGCGCGTCCAGCCAGCCGTCCGGCAGGTCGGCCACCGCGTCGCCGCGCGCCAGCGAGGGGTCGGCCACCAGCCGGGCACCGTCCGGCAGCTCGGGGTCGGAGCCGAGGGCGCGCACGTCGTCCGGGTTCAGCCGCACCACCACGGGCTCGACGTCGGCGGCCGTCACCCGGGCCAGCGCCGCCACGGCGCCGGTGGCCCCGTCGGACAGCTCGACGCCCAGCACCGCCTCGGCCAGCTCCAGCGCGCAGCGCAGCAGGGTCGCCTCGGCCTCGGCCAGCACGGGAGCGGTCCGGGACTGCGCACCCCTGGTCGCCGCAGCCAGCGCCGCGAGCGCTGCCGCGTGCTCGGCGGTGCGCCGGTGCTCGTCGGCGAGGCGGCGCTGGTCGGCCACCGCCTGGGCCCGCGCGGCGGTCCGGGCGGCGGCCCGCGCCCCCGCGGCGAACCCCGCAGCGAAGCCGGCGGCGTGCGCACCGTCGCCCGGGCGCTGCGTGGGCACCCCGACGCTCCCCGGCGCGTCCAGCGCGGGGTAGGCGACGGTGACCACGTCGCGGTCAGGCAACGTACTCGTCCTCGGCGTCGCGGCGGATGGTGATCTGCCCGCTCTCCTCGAGTCGGCGGATCACCTGCACGATGCCCGCGCGGGCGTCCTCCACCTGCGACATGCGGACCGGACCGAGCAGCTCGATCTCCTCGAGCAGGTTCTCGCGCGCCCGCTCGGACAGGTTGCGCAGCACGGTGTCGCGCACCTCCGGGCCGGAGCCCTTCAGCGCCAGCGCCAGCGCGGGAACCTCGACGCCGCGCAGCACCAGCTGCATCGCGCGGTCCTCGAGCAGCACGATGTCCGTGAACACGAACATCCGGCTGCGGACCTCCTCGGCCAGCGCCTCGTCGCGCGCCGCGAGCCCCTCGAGGATCGCCTTCTCGGTGCCGGGGTCGGCCCGGTTGATGATCTCGACCAGCGGCTGCACGCCGCCGACGGCCGCGAGCTCCCGCGGCGCGAGCACGGCGGACGCCTTGCGCTGCAGGCTCTCGGCCACCACGGCCACCACGTCCGGCGAGGCGCGCTCCATCAGCGCGATCCGGTGCGCGACGTCCGCCTGCTCGGCGCCGGGCAGACCGGCCAGGATCGCCGACGCGTGCTCGGGACGCAGGTGCGCCAGCACCAGGGCGACGGTCTGCGGGTGCTCACCGGACAGCAGCGACACCACCTGCCGGGCGTCGGCCTGCTGCAGGAACTCGAACGGCTGACCGGCCAGCGTGGTCTGCAGCCGCTCCATCATCCCGGCGGCCCGCTCGGTGCCGAGCGACGCCTCGAGCAGCCGCTGCGCCAGCCCCATGCCGCCGCCGAACGACGGCCCGGTGTTGGTCGCCTCCCAGAACTCGTCGAGCACCTCGCCTGCGACCTCGGGGTCGATCCGCTCCAGGTGCAGGATCTCGGCGGTCAGCTCCTCGATCTCCTGCTCGCTGAGCTGGGAAAGCACGCGGGCGGCACGGTCCTTTCCCAGCTGGAGCAGCAGCGTCGCGGCCTTCTGGGGCCCCGTCAGCCCGAGGCTCATCGCCGCCGCCCGGAGGAGGGTGCGGCCAGCCAGCCGCGCAGCAGCTCGGCGACCTCGGCGGGCTGTGCGTCCGCCATCGCCTCGACCTCTTCACGGCGCACGGCGCGCGGGTCCGGCAGCAGCGGCGACGGCCCCGGGGGCAGCACCGGGTGCAGGCCGGCGCCGTCGATGCCGTCCGGCAGGTCGAAGCCCTCGTCCACCGCGGTGAGCGATCCGAGGTCGAGCGCCTCTCGACGGGCCCTGCGGGACCGGCGCATGCCCAGCACCACCAGGAAGACCACCAGCAGCAGCACGGCCCCGGCGATCGCGGCCTGCTTGATCATCGACTGCTTCTTCTCGGCTGCCGTCGCCGCGTCCGCCTTGGCCAGGGCCGTCGCGGCGGTCTGCGCCGACGTGGTGTCGAAGGCCATCCGCTGCACCGAGATGGTGTCGCCGCGGGTGGGGTCGATGCCGGCGGCCGCCGAGATCGCCTGGGTCAGCGCCGTCATGTCCAGGCCGCCGCCCGCCTTGGCGTCGACGGCGACGGACACCGACTGCCGCTGCACACCGCCCGGCGGGGTGGTGACCACCTGGGTGCTCTTGTTCACCGAGTTGGTCACGTCCGTGCTGGTGGAGGTGTAGCTGCCGGTGCCGGTGCCCGCGGTGCTCGAGCCGGACGGGACGGCGATGTTGTCGGGACCGAGGACCCCGGCCGCACCCGCGCCGCCGGCGCCGCTGTACTGCTCCGTCTTGGTGGACGAGGCCAGCGGCGGCGTGGTCGGCGTGGCGGAGAAGGTCTCCGTGGTGGTCTGGCTGGACGACGTGCCGAGCTGCGCGGTGACCGTCACCGCGGCGTTCCCCGCGCCGACCAGCGGGTCGAGGATCCGCTGCACCGCCTGCTGCACGCGGGCCTCGTAGTCGGTGGTGGCGCCCGACGACATCGGGCCGCTGGTGGTGCCGGTGCCGACGGCGGACAGCACCTTGCCGGACGCGTCGATCACCGCGACGTCGGTGGGCGTCATGCCCTGGATGCCGGCGGACACCAGGTGGACGATCGCCTGCACCTGGTCGTTGCTCAGCGTCGCGCCGGTGCGCGTCCGCACGAACACCGAGGCGGTCGGGTCCTTCTTCTTCTCGACGAAGACGGAGTCGTCCGGGATCGCCAGCTGCACGGTGGCCTGGTCGACACCGTCGATCGCGCCGACCGTCTTGGCCAGCTCGCCCTCGAGCGCCCGCTGGTAGGTGGTCTTCTGCTGGAACTCCGACGCGGTGACCGGCATCGAGTCGAGCAGCGAGTACCCGGCACCGCTCTTGTTGGCCGGCAGGCCGGCCGCCGCCATCGCGATGCGTTCGGCGTACAGCTTGTCCTGCGGCACCAGGATCGTGGAGCCGCCGTCGGCCAGCTGGTACTTGACGCCCTTGGAGCCGAGCTGGTCGACGATCGCGCTGGCGTCCGCCCCGGACAGCCCGCTGAACAGCGGGCCCATGGTCGGCTTGGTCAGGTAGCTGGACAGCGCCACGCCACCGAGCACCAGGGCCGCGACGGCCAGCACCGCGAAGGTGCGCTGGGCGAGGGAGAACTGCCGCACCGCCGCCTGCAGGCGGGCGATGACGGACTGCAGCGGCGCGGGCATCAGGCCTGCATCCGCATGATCTCGTTGAACGCGTCGACCGCCTTGTTGCGGACCGCCGCGGTCAGCTCCATCGCCAGGTTCGCCTCGGAGGCGGCGATCGTGTAGTCGTGCACGTCGGTGAGGTCACCGGTGACGGCCTTGACCGACAGGTCCTGCGCGGTGGACTGCAGCTGCTGCAGCCGGTCGACGCCGGACAGCACGTTGGCGAACCCGGCGCCGGAGGTGGCCGGGGTGCCGGCGGTCGAGCCCGCAGCGGTGACGCCGGTGGTCGGTGCGACGCCCGTCAGGGCGGTCAGGGCCGGGCTCGCGGCGCCGACTGCGCCGATCGCGGAGACGCTCATGGTCACTTCCCGATCTGGAGAGCGGCCTGGTAGGCCTCGGTGGCGCGCTCGATCACGGCGGCGTTCGCCTGGTAGCCGCGCTGGGCGATGATCAGCTGGGTCATCTGGCTGGCGGTGTCGATCTCCGGGTACCGCACGTTGCCCTGGGCGTCGGCCAGCGGGTTGCCCGGCTCGTAGACCACCCGGCCGGTGGTGTCGCCTGACAGCTGGGTGCCGGCGACGACGACCCCGCCCTCGCCGCCCATCTCCTGGGCCACCACGTACCGGGCCTGGAACGCCGACTGGGAGGTGCTGGTCGCGTCGTTGACGTTGGCCAGGTTGTCGCTGACCGCGTCGAGCCACTTGCGGTGCACCGTCAGGCCGGAGCCGGCGATGCCGAGGGCGCCGAAGATCGTCATCAGGCGGTCCGCATCGCGGCGCGCACGTCGGACAGCTGGCTGGACACGGCCTGCGACGCGAGCTGGAAGCGCAGGTTGGTGTCGATGTTCAGCACGGTCTCGGTGTCGAGGTTGACGTTGTTGCCGTCGGTGCGGGTCGGCTCGAGCGACCGCGACTCGGTGGCGGTGACCGCACCGGAGCCCTGGGAGACGGCGGCGCTGAGCGCCTGCTCGAACGACACCCGTCGGGCCGTGTACCCCGGGGTGTTGATGTTGGCGACGTTGTCCGCGATCGCACGCTGACGCAGGGCGAGCCCGTCCAACGCACTGTGCAGCGCGACATAGCTCACCGAGTCGAACAGACCCATGGCCGTGCACACCTCATCGACGAGTACGAGAGGCCGATCCGTGGCCAGAGGGTCGAGCGATCCGTGCTCAGCCCTGTCGATCGGCAGGGCTGACGAGGTGCTGAGGAGTTTCTTCACGACGAGCCTGGTCAGGCCCGAATCCCGGGGATCTGTCGTGTTCTCCCCGGCGGAGGGGCGCTGTCAGCCGTCGATGTCGACGTACACCGGGCGCCGCTCGGCGACGGTGCCGAGCACGGCGCGGGTGGCGGCCAGCTGCCGCCGCGACCGCACGACCGCCTCCGAGACGGCCTTCGCCACCTCGAGCTGACGGTCGCGCAGCGTGCGCGCCCGCTCCTCGAGGCTGGCCGGCAGCGGGCCCAGCTCCACCGGCGGGCGCCAGGTGCGCACGGCGGGCGCCATGCCTCCCCCGGTGCCGTGCGCCGCGGCGAGCAGCAGCTCCGCGGCGGCGACGTCCAGCTCCAGTGCGTCGAGCGCCTGCTCCCAGGCGTCCGACCACCCGGTGGTCATGCGACGCCGAGCAGCCCGGTGGCCGCGACGGGCTCGGCCGCGGGGCGGTCGGCCCCGGCGAGCGCGTCGGCCGCCTCGTGCCAGGCCTCGGCCAGCGGGGCGACCACGCCGCGGCAGGCCTCGACGCGGGCGGCGTCGCCGGTGGTGCCGGCGGTCAGCAGCTCGTTGAGCACCCAGCCGTACAGCGACATCAGGCGGTTGCCGCCCTCCCACGCCGAGACGTCCAGCGTGGCGATCAGCTCGCACACGATGTCCTGGGCGTGCGCCAGGTGGGTGCCGGCACCGCCGCGGTCACCGGACTCCAGCGCGGACGTGGCGCGGTGCAGGTCCAGCAGCAGCCGGTCGTACAGCAGCGTCAGCAGCCGGGCCGGCGAGGCCGTGGCGACGGAGTCCACCAGGTAGCGGGCGCGCAGGTCGGACATCAGAAGTCCTCCGGTGGGGTCAGTTCGACGACGAGCTGGACGAGCCGCTGAGCGACCCGAGCTGGCTGGCCAGCCAGCTCGACTGCGACTTGAGGTTGGACAGCGTCACCTCGAGGTTGGAGTACGTCGTCTGCAGGCTCTCCCGGCGCAGCTGCAGGGTGACGTCCCACTGGCTGATCTGGTCACCGAGGTCCTTGACCACGCCCTGCTGGGCGGTGATCTCGGCGGTCAGGCTGCCGCTGGTCGGGTCCGAGGTCGACGTGGTCACCGCGGCGACGCGGGCGGCCAGCCCGGAGACGACGTCCTGCACCTTCTGCGGGTCGGCGGCGAGCGCCGCGCTGTAGGCCGCCTGGTCGAACGCGAAGGTGCCGTCGCGCTGGATCGAGATCCCGACGGTCGACGGGGAGACGCCGTTGACCGGGTACGACGCGGCCGCGGTCAGCTGCTGCTGCAGCGTGCTGACGGACGAGTCCATGCCGAGGACCCCGGGCGTCACCACGGTGCCGCCCGTGGTGGGGTCCGTGGTGGTCGTCGAGCTGGTCCGGCTGGAGATCTCCCCCAGCACCAGGTTCAGCTGGCTGACCAGGTTGGAGCCGAGCGTGCTCAGCGCGGCGGTGTCCCGGCCGAGGGTCAGCGTCACCGGGTTGGTCTCGACGGCGCTGGTGGTGATCGACACCCCGGTCAGCACGTTGCTGAACGTGTTGGTGGTCGAGGTGAACGTCTGCGCGGCCGAGGTCCCCGGCCACAGGGTCAGCTGGGCGTCCTGCGCGGTGGTCAGCGAGGTGAGCGACTTCGACGTCGCCGTCCCGGCGGTCACGTCGGCGGGGGTGCCCTGGTACAGCTGGAAGGCGTTGGCGGCGCCGGTCTGCTTGGCCGAGAGCTGCAGGCGGTAGCCGCCGGTCACCTGCACGGCGACGGCGGAGACGCCGGCGTTCGAGTTGGTGATCGCGCTCGCCAGGCCGGTGACGCTGGTGATGCCGGTGGTGTCGATCTGCGTGGACCCGGCGGCGGAGGTCAGGGTCAGCGAGTTGCCGCTGCCGGTGAAGGACGCGACGTCGGTGAAGACGTCGGTCAGCGACACCTGCCGCTGCGCCAGCTTGTCGACGGTGAAGCTCACCTGGGTCGGCGAGGCACTGTTCGAGGCCGTCGCGGTGACGGAGGTGGCCGACGAGGTCGCGGTCAGCGCGGCCCAGGACGTGGCGGTCGAGGCGGCCGTCGCTGCGGTGCCGAGCGAGGCCACCTTCGTGTTCAACGACTGCAGCGCGGCGATGAACGTCTGGGTGTCGGACTGCTTCGTCTTGAGCAGGGTCTGCGGACCCGACTCGACGGACATCAGCTGGTTGATCAGGTCGGTCGTGTTCAGACCGCTGACCAGGCCGTCGATGCCCATGCTGCTGGTCGCCACGAGATCCGCCCTTGCTGCCGTCGAAAGTGGTTCAGACGGCACCGGCGGCGCGGGAAGGAGCCCGTCGCCGCCGGTGCCGGGTGCGGGCGCCGCAGGGGCGCTCGCGTCTGGTGACCGTCAGCCGGTCACCGGGGTAACTCAGCCGAGGAGCTTGAGCACGCTCTGCGGCAGCTGGTTCGCCTGGGCGAGCATCGAGGTGCCGGCCTGGGACAGGATCTGGGCCCGGGTGAACGAGACCATCTCCGACGCCATGTCGGTGTCACGGATGCGGGACTCCGACGCGGACAGGTTCTCGACCGCCACGTTGAGGTTCTTCACCGTGTGGTCGAAGCGGTTCTGCACGGCACCGAGGTTGGCGCGGACCGTGGAGACCGTGCGGATGGCGGTGTCGATCGCGGTGATCGCGAGGTCCGCACCCGACGCCTGGCTGCCCGTCAGGGTGTTGGTGGCCAGGTTCGCCGCCGTCGGAGCCGTCGCCTGGGTGAAGGTCAGACCCGTGGTCGTACCCCCCACCGTGAGGTAGCCGGTGCCGAAGGTGGCGTCCGCCGCCTTCTGAACCGCGGCGAGCCGAGCCGTCGCGGTCGAGCCGGACGCGAACTGGACGGTCGACAGGTCGAGGGACTTGCCCCCCACCGAGATGGTGCCGTTGAGACCGTCGAAGCTCTCGGAGAGCGTGAAGTCCTTCACGCCTGCGCCAGCACCCGCCACGGTGACGACGCCCGCGGTCCCCGCGGCCGAGGCCGTGGTCTGCGTCACCGTGTTGCCGACGTTCGTCGTGGTGACGTCGACGCCGTCCACGCCGAGGCCCTTGGCGCCCATCGAGGTGCTCACGCCCACCGTGATCGTCTCGCCGACGTTGGCGCCCACCTGGAACTTGCCGGTGTAGCTGCCGTCCAGCAGCTTGGTGCCGTTGAACTGCGTGGTGTCGGAGATGCGGGTCAGCTCGGACTTGAGCTGGCTCATCTCGGACTGGATGTTGCCCTTGGCGTCGGCCGACAGACCACCGGTGTTGGAGGCCTGCACGGACAGGTCGCGCATGCGCTGCAGGATCGAGGTGGACTCGTTCAGCGCACCTTCAGCGGTCTGCACGACCGAGGTGCCGTCCTGGGCGTTGCGGACGGCGACCTTCAGGCCACCGATCTGCGAGCGCAGGCCCTCGGAGATGGCCAGGCCGGCCGCGTCGTCGGCCGCACGGTTGATGCGGAAGCCCGACGACAGCTTCTCCAGCGACTTGGAGAGGTCGTTCTGGGTGTTGGAGAGGTTGTGGTACGCGTTGACTGCCGCGATGTTCTGGTTGATCGAGAGACCCATCGTTCTCTTCCTCCTGAGTTCGGGTCGAGCGGCCCATCCGTGGGCACACCCCGTTCATCGCCACCCGGGGCGCTGGTCTGAGAAGTTCTGCGCGGACTTTTCGTCGCGGTGCGCAGATCGCCTCCGTGCAGGCGTCAGGCGCCGAGCGCCCGGCTGGCGAAGGCCGTCGGCATCACGCTGCCGGTCCGCGGCGAGGGAACGCTGGCGCCGTACACGCTGGCCGGCATCGACGCCCGCGCCGCGACCGCGGCGAAGTACGCCTGCCGGCGCCGCTCGGCGACGCCGCCCGGACGCTCGCCACCGCGCACCAGCCCGGGGTTCATCGACGCGTTCATGCCGTCGCGCAGCAGCCCCAGCGCCTCGGTGCGCAGCTGGCTGATGCGCGACTGGGTCACGCCGAGCTCGTCGGCCAGGTCGGCGATCGACCGGTCGTCCAGGTACAGCCCGCTGATGACGGCGCGCAGCCGCTCCGGCAGCACCTCGACCGCCGAGCGCAGCCAGTGCCGCTGCTCGGCGGCCAGCACCTGCTCCTCGGGGGTCGCGTCGTCGTCGGCGATGGAGTCGGCGATCGGCGTCTCCGACGCGTCGATGGACAGCACGCGCCGCTCGGCGTCGTGCCGGGCGACGTCGACGCCGGCGGCGTCGGTGCCGAGCGCAGACGCGAGCTCGTCCCGGCTGGGCTCGCGGCCCAGCGTGGCGCGCAGACGCTCGGTCACGTCGGAGAGCTCACGCACCCGGCGGCGGGCGGAGCGGCTGGCCCAGTCCATCGAGCGCAGCTCGTCGAGCAGGGCGCCCTTGATGCGCAGCGAGGCGTAACGAGCGAACGGCACACCGGCCTCGGGGTCGAAGCTGCGCGCGGCGAGGACCAGGGCGAGCGAACCTGCGGAGGCCAGCTCGTCGCGCGTCACCGACGGCGGGACGCGGTGCAGCAGCTCGGTGACGTGGTAGCCGACCAACGCGAGGTTGTTCACCACCAGCTCGTCGTGCGCGTTCATGGGAGAAAGGTCGTCGTTCCCACACGACGACTTGAACGGTTCCGGTGCAGTGGAGAGGAACGCCCGAAGGGGTCATTGCGTCGGGCGTGCAACAAATCCGGACGTATGGTCCGGCGGAAATTCGGACGTTCTCCGTCAGATCGCTCCACGTCCCGGGATGCGTGTGATCGACGTCACATCGCCGATTCCTACGACGTTGCACACCCGTCTCACATGCTGGTCACCGTCGGTCTGGGGCTACCGCTCGGTATGCAGGTCAGCGTCGGATTGGGCCGTTCGGGTCAGATCCCGGCGGTACCGGCCGATACCTACGGCAGAGTTCACCGCGGCTTCACCAGCCGACCACCGGACCGTGCACGAGAGGAGGGCAGAGGAGATGTCGTTGACCCAGCTGTCCGACGTCCTCTGGCAGGAACGTCACCTGCTGGACCTGCTCCTGTTCAAGCTCGAGGAGGAGCAGCTGGTGCTGAGCAGCGGCCGCACCCGCTGGCTCGCCAACGCCACGCGCGAGGTCGAGGCGGTGCTGGACGAGATCCGCTCCGCCGAGATCGCCCGCGCCGTGGCCGCCGACTCCGCCGCCCGCGAGCTCGGGCTGAGCCCCGACGCCGGTCTGCGCGCCCTCGCCGACGCCGCCCCGGAGCCGTGGGACGAGCTGCTGCGCGCCCACCACGAGGCGTTCCTGTCCCTCACCGGCGAGATCAGCCGGCTGGCGGACGACAACCGCGAGCTGTTGGCCATGTCGCACCGCGCCACGCAGGAGACCCTGATGTCCCTGCAGGACTCGGTGCAGACGTACGACGGGTCCGGCCAGGCGGCCGTGCTCGCCGAGCACGGCTCCCGCGTCCTCGACCGGTCGATCTGAGGCGGGGATGGCCAGCACCTTCTCGGGCCTCGGCACCGCCCTGAGCTCCCTGATCGCCCAGCGGCAGGCGCTCACCGTGGCGGGCCAGAACATCGCCAACGCCAACACCCCCGGCTACACCCGCCAGCGCGTCGACCTCGCCTCGGTGCCGGGTGCCCAGGTGCCGTCGATGTTCGCGACCTCCGACGGCGTCGGCATGGGCACGCAGGTCACCGGGATCTCCCGGCTGTCCGACCAGTTCCTCGACACCCAGGTGCGCTCGCACACCGGCACCGCCTCCTTCCTGGCCGCTCGCGCCGATGCGTACACCACTCTGGAGACGAGCCTCGGCGAGCCGTCGACCACCGGCCTGTCCTCCCAGCTGTCGACCTTCTGGGCCGGCTGGCACGACGTGGCGAACTCCCCGGACGACACCGCCGCCCGCACCGTGCTGCTGGACGACGCCCGCCAGGTGACCGAGACGCTGCACGCCCGGTACGGCGACCTGCAGACGCAGTGGCAGCAGGCGCGCACCACCACCGGCACCCTGGTGGACCAGACCAACACGCTCGCGTCGAACGTCGCGGACCTGAACAAGCGCATCCTCGACATCACCAACTCGGGCGGCAGCGCCAACGAGCTGGCCGACCAGCGCGACCAGCTGGTCACGCAGCTGTCCGGCCTGGTCGGCGCCACGGCGCGGCAGCGGGCCGACGGCCAGCTCGACGTGATGGTCGGCGGCAACATGCTGGTGTCCGGGGACCACGTGCGGCAGCTCGCCGTCAGCGGCCCGGCAGCCTTCTCCGGTGCGACGGGTGACCCCTCGGCCGTCCCGCCGGTGGTCGCGGCCGCCGTCCGGGTCGTGTGGGCCGACGCCCCGACGCAGGACGCGGCCCTGTCCGGCGGCCGGGTCGCCGGCCTGCTGACCGTGCTGGCCCCGCCGGACGCCTCCGGCACCGGCGGCATGCTGACCGAGGCCGCCGCGAGCCTCGACACGGTGGCGCAGGCGCTGGCCGACGGCGTCAACGCCCTGCACGGGCAGGGTCAGACGGTCGCCCAGGCCACGGCCGGCTCCACTGCCCCCGGCGGCACCGACTTCTTCGCCATCAGCGGCGGATCAGCGGCCGCCGGCATCTCCGTCGCACTGAGCACCCCCGACCAGATCGCCGTCGCGGCACCCGGCAGCGGGCCGCTCGACGGCTCGGTCGGGCAGAAGATCGCCGCGCTCGCCGACAGCTCGTCCGGCCCCGGTGCCGTCTGGGCCGCCGCCGTGGCGCAGGTCGGCAGCATGTCGGCGTCGGCCTCGTCCCGCAGCGGCGTGGCCGAGCAGGCCCGCGCCTCGGCGGAGACGGCGCAGCAGTCCGGCGCCAGCGTGGACACCGACGAGGAGACCGTCTCGATGCTCGCGTTCCAGCGGGCCTACCAGGGCGCCGCCCGCGTGATCACCGCGATGGACGAGATGCTGGACACCCTGATCAACCGCACCGGAACCGTGGGGAGATGAGCATGCTCGGCCGTGTGACGCAGCAGACGGTGCAGGCCTCGAGCCTGCGCAACCTGCAGTCCAACCTCAGCCGGATGGCCGCTCTGCAGGCGCAGATGTCCAGCGGCACCAAGCTGTCACTGCCGTCGGACGACCCGTCGGCCACGTCGGACGTGATGCGGCTGAACGCCTCGGCCCGTCAGCTCGACCAGTTCGGCCGCAACGCCTCCGACGGCACGTCGTGGCTCACCACCATCGACACCGCCCTCTCGTCCACCACCACCGCGCTGCAGCGTGCCCGCGACCTGACGGTCCAGGGCGGCAACGGCGCCTACGGCGCGACGTCGCGGCAGGCGCTGGCCACCGAGATCGCCGGCATCCGCGACGACCTGCTCAAGCAGGCCAACACGACCTTCCTCGGCCGCACGGTGTTCGCCGGCACGTCCAACACGGGGGCGGCGTACACCGTCGGCACCGACGCGAGCGGCAACCCGACCTACACGTTCAACGGCGTGGCGACGTCCTCCGTGCAGCGGCAGGTCGGCACCGACACCCAGGTGCGGGTCGACTCGGACGGCTCCGCTGTGTTCGGCAACGGCAGCAGCTCGGTGTTCGCGACGCTCGACAGCATCGCCGCGACCCTGAACGCCGGCGGCGACCCGACCTCGCAGCTGGCCGACCTGGACAAGCACCTGAACGCCGTCACCAACGAGGCCGCCTCGGTCGGCAGCCGCCAGCGCGTGCTCGACGCCTCGACAGCGGACCTGACCAGCGCGAGCCAGACGGTGAAGATGCAGACCTCCGGCCTGCAGGACATCGACCTGGCCGAGGTGATCATGCAGCTGAAGTCGCAGGAGGTCGCCTACCAGGGCGCCCTCGGCGCCACCGGTCGCGTGCTGCAGCCGACGCTGATGGACTTCCTCAAGTGACCCCCGCCCCCGCCGCCCAGACGGTGACGGTGTCCACCGCCACCGGTCCCCGTCAGGTGCCCGCCGTGCTGCGGTTCGCCGACCCGCTCCCGGGCCTGCCCGGCCGCACCGAGTACGCCCTGGACGCGCTGGACGACGAGGGCCTGCTGTTCGCGCTGCGCAGCGCCCCCGACGCGGCGGCGCCGCGGGTCCGGCTGTTCGTGGTGAGCCCGGGCCTGTTCTTCCCGGACTACGCGCCCGCCATCCCCACGGACGCGCTGGACGGCGTGCGCGGGCGCCCGGTCGGCGGTCCTGCACCGGACCCGGTGCTGCTGAGCGTGGTGCACCCGGGCGAGGCGGACGGCGAGCACCCGACGGCCAACCTGCTCGCGCCCCTCGTGGTGAACCCGAGCAACGGGCGTGCCGTGCAGACGGTCCTCGACGAGGACCTGCCGCTGCGCGCCCCGCTGGGCTGACGCCGAACCCTCAAGACGAGGTCGCTCCGGCCGATGGACCGGACATGCCCCACTCGTCGCCGTCGTCCCCGGTCGCCGTCTACCGACAGCCGGTCGTGGACCTCGACCGCAACGTGCGCGCGTACGCGCTGCGCGCCGCCACCTCCGCCGTCGCGACCGACCCCGTCGCCGAGGACCTGGTCGAGGCGCACTACGCCCAGCTGGACCTGACCGAGCTCGCCGGCGACGCCCCGGTGATCCTCCGGGCGACGGCCCGCATCCTGTCCGGCGCCCTCCCGCTGCCGACGGCTGCCCAGGGCACCTGGCTCGAGCTCACGGCACGGATGGCCGCCGACCCGGATGCCGCCACGCACGTCGTCACCCTGCGCACCCGGGACGTCCGCACGGTGCTGGGCGACTACGCCGCCACCCCGGGCCAGGACGCGCTGCTGCCCCTGGCAGGCTGGGCGAAGGTGGACGCGACCGCGGAGCCCGAGCGGCTGCGCGCGCTGGTCGAGCGGGCGCACGCCCTCGGCGGCCAGGTGATCGCCGAGCGCGTGGGCACCGCACGCGACCTGCAGGCGGCCCAGGCAGCAGGCGCCGACCTGCTGCAGGGCCCGATGCTGGTGCGCCGCGAGGAGGCGCAGACCCGCGAGGGCTCCGCCGGCGAGCTCCAGTGCCTCGAGCTGGTCCGGCTGCTGTCCGTCGAGGACGAGATCAACTTCACCGCGGTGGCGAACATGGTCGCCAGCGACCCCGAGATGTCCGTGCGCGTGCTGCACATGGTCAACTCCTCGGCGTTCGCCCTCGCCCGCACCGTCGACTCCGTCCGCACCGCCGTGGTGCTGATGGGTGCCCGCCGGCTGGCCGCCCTGGCGATGGCCTCGCTGATCGACGCCCGCCCGACGGCCGTCGGGCCGCTGTGGGCCGTGCTGACCCGTGCGCTGGCCTGCCGCACCCTCACCGACGAGACCGGCTACACCGTCGGCCTGCTGTCGGCGGTCAGCGCCCAGCAGAACCTGTCCCTGGCGACCATGGTGCGGCGCACCGGCGTCTCGGCCCAGGTCGCCGACGCGCTGCTGAACGGCGCCGGTCGGTACGGCGCCGTGCTCGCGGCGGTGGTCGCGTACGAGGCCGACGACCCGCAGGCCGTCATCGCCACCGGCATCGACCCGTTCGCCGTCGCCCACGCCTACCTCGACGCGGTGCCGGCGGCCCTGTCCACCGCGACCGCCCTGTGCGTCGAGGCCGTCTCGGCCTGACCTCGGGCCACGCCCCGGCGCAGCACCCTCCGGACACAGCAACCTCTCAGCGGACTTCAGGCGCACGGCCAGCCCGCGGTGCCAGGCTGCGAACGTCATGCCCGGCCACGGCCGCCGCGACGTCCCGGTCGCGTGGGTGCGGGTCCGGCAGCCGCAACGATGCAGCCGCAACGAAGGGGTGCCCCCGCGTGAGCTACAACCGGTCCGCCAAGCAGAAGGTCAGCCGCAAGCAGCGGCGTGCGGAGGACCGCGAGCTGGCTCGCCTGGAGCGGGAGCGCCGGGCCGCCCGTGCCCGACGACGCCGCATCGGCCTGCGTGTCGGCGCGGTGACCTCCGTCGTCGTGGTGGTGGCCGGCGTCGCCGTGGCGGTGCAGGCGCACGCGCGCGCCCTGCAGGTCGGTCCGCGGAACATGATGAGCGACGGCCTGCTGATCACCGGCGACGGCAGCACCCTGGCCCCGGCGACGAGCGCGCCGATCCCCGCGGGCGGCACCCCGACCCCGCACCCGGTCAGCACCGGCTCGGGCGCGCTCGACCTGGTGGTCAGCCTCGACTACGGCGACCCGCGGTCGGCGGCGTTCTGGGCCGCCAACGGCAGCACCATCGAGCAGTGGGTCACGTCCGGAGCCGCCACCCTGGAGATCAAGCCCGTGGCGCTCTCGTCCGGTCGGACGGCGTACACACCCACCCCGGCGCCCAGCCCCAGCACCCCGGCGGCGTCGCCGTCGGCCACCCCGTCGGCCACGCCCGGCCCCACGACGTCGTCCTCGGCCACCCCGTCGGCCACGCCCACGCCGACCGCCACCACCAACACCGAGACGACCGCCCAGGACTACGCGCTGCGCGCCGCGAACGCCTTCGCCTGCGTCGCCAGCTACCAGCCGAGCTCGGCCCTGGCGGTCAACGACGCCCTGTTCACGGCGCAGCACACCTTCGGCTCCGCGGGCCTGACCCAGGCCCAGCTCGTCACGCTCGCCACCAACGCCGGCGTCACGTCCAGCACCGTGAGCTCGTGCATCACCAGCCGCCGCTACGTCGACTGGGCGCAGCAGGCCACCGACCGCTCGGGGGTCACGGGCGTGACGGTCGACGTCGCGGGCCGGCCGTACACCGGCTCGGTCGACGACACCACGGCGTTCTCCACCTTCGTCGCCTCCGTGTACAGCTCGCTCGCCGCCTCGGCGTCGGCCGCCACGGCCACGCCGACGCCGACCGCCACCCCGGCCCAGACGTCCACCCCGACGCCGGTGGCCACCCCCGCCGGCTGACCGAGGCCGGTTTGACCACGGCCGGCTGACCGAGGCCCGCTGACCACGGCTGACCCACGGCCGGCAGACGCCCGACCGCCTTGCCCCGGCCACCCGAGGACCGAGGGGCCCAGTCCCGCCGTCGACCCCTGTGGCATGATGACTGCGCGCGGACCTCTCGGTCCGCGTACCCGTCGTCGTCGACGGTGTCGACGACGACACCTCCCCGGTCCGCTGTGGTCCGGGGCAGCTCTTCACTCGGATCGTCCGGCACGTACCTGCCGGTGAAGGGATTGGCACAGTCATGGCTACGGTCACTTTCGACCACGCGACCCGGATCTACCCGGGCACCGAGCGTCCCGCGGTGGACTCGCTCGACCTGCACATCGAGGACGGCGAGTTCCTCGTCCTCGTCGGCCCCTCCGGCTGCGGCAAGTCGACCTCCCTGCGCATGCTCGCCGGCCTCGAGGACGTCAACTCGGGCAACATCTTCATCGGCGACCGCAACGTCACCGACGTGCAGCCCAAGGACCGGGACATCGCGATGGTGTTCCAGAACTACGCGCTGTACCCGCACATGACGGTCGCGGACAACATGGGCTTCGCCCTGAAGATCGCCGGCACCCCCAAGGCGGAGATCCGCACGCGGGTGGAGGAGGCGGCCAAGATCCTCGACCTGACCCAGTACCTCGACCGCAAGCCGAAGGCCCTGTCCGGTGGTCAGCGTCAGCGCGTCGCCATGGGCCGCGCCATCGTCCGCCAGCCGCAGGTGTTCCTCATGGACGAGCCGCTGTCGAACCTCGACGCCAAGCTGCGCGTGCAGACGCGTACGCAGATCGCCGGCCTGCAGCGCCGCCTCGGCGTCACCACGGTGTACGTCACGCACGACCAGACCGAGGCCCTGACCATGGGCGACCGGATCGCCGTGCTCAAGGACGGCCTGCTCCAGCAGGTCGGCACCCCGCGCGAGATGTACGACCGCCCGGCCAACGTCTTCGTCGCCGGCTTCATCGGCTCCCCGGCCATGAACATCGGCACGTTCCCGGTGCTCAACGGCGCGGCGAACCTCGGCTCCACCCGCGTGACGCTGCCTCGCGAGGCGATCACGGCGCTGTCGGACGACGACAAGGGCCACATCACGGTCGGCTTCCGCCCGGAGGACCTCGACGTGGTGCCGGCCGGTACCCCGGACTCCATCCCGGTGTCCGTGAACATCGTCGAGGAGCTCGGCTCCGACGCGTTCGTGTACGGCTCGCTGACGGACGACTTCGGCAACGCCGAGACCATCCACTCCGGTGCCGGCGACGCGCAGGTGATCGTCCGCATCGACCCGCGTGGTGTCCCGGCCAAGGGTGAGAAGATCGCCGTCAAGGTGCGTCCCAACGACCTGCACCTGTTCCACGCCGGTACGGGCGAGCGCTTCTGATCCGCTCCACGTGACGCCCGTGAGGGGCGGGACCGGCACCCGGTCCCGCCCCTCACGTCGTCTCGGAGCCTTCCGGGCGCTCGTTCGCCGACCCGCACCATCGCGCGCCCGGCCCACCCAGCCCGTCGCGCCCGCCCAGCCCGCCGAGAGGACCACGATGGCGCAGAGCCTGCAGATCACCGCCGCCTCGGCAGACCCGGCGCTGCTCGATCTGCCGTGGCACATCGCCCTGGAGGACTGGCCGACGTCGGCCCTCGCCGCCCTGCCACGCGGCATCTCCCGGCACATCGTGCGGTTCGCCCGCCTGTCCGGACGCGTGATCGCGGTCAAGGAGATCGGCGAGTCCGTCGCCTTCCGCGAGTACGAGCTGCTGCGCCAGCTGCGCCGGCTCGACGTGCCGAGCGTGGTCCCCCTGGGCGTGATCACCGGCCGGCACGCCCCCGACGGGGAGCCGCTCGAGGCCGCCCTGATCACCGAGCACCTGCAGTTCGCCCTCCCCTACCGGGCGCTGTTCAGCCAGTCGCTGCGCCCGGACACGGCCACCCGGCTGATCGACGCGCTCGCGGTGCTGCTGGTGCGCCTGCACCTGGCGGGCTTCTACTGGGGCGACGTCTCGCTGTCGAACACCCTGTTCCGCCGCGACGCCGAGACGTTCGCCGCGTACCTGGTGGACGCGGAGACCGGCGACCTGCACGAGAGGCTGACGGACGGACAGCGGTCGTACGACCTGGAGATCGCCCGGGTCAACATCATCGGCGAGCTGATGGACCTGCAGGCCGGCGAGTTCCTGGAGGACGACACCGACGCCGTGGCGATCGGCGACGCCCTGGCGGTCCGCTACGAGGAGCTGTGGCGGGCGCTGACCGAGGTGGAGTCGTTCGGGTTCGGCGACCGCTGGCGGGTGCAGGCCCGCATCGACCGGCTCAACGACCTCGGCTTCGACGTCGACGAGATCGACATCACCACCGACGTCGACGGCACCACGGTGCGCATCCAGCCCAAGGTCGTCGACGCCGGCCACCACTCCCGGCGCCTGATGCGCCTGACCGGCCTCGACGTGCAGGAGAACCAGGCCCGGCGCCTGCTGAACGACCTCGACGAGTACCGGGCCGCAACGGACCGGCAGCGCGAGGACGAGGCGTTCGTCGCCCACGACTGGCTCACCGAGGTGTTCGAGCCGGCCGTCCGGGCGGTACCCCGTGAGCTGCGCGGCAAGCTGGAGCCGGCACAGGTGTTCCACGAGCTGCTGGACCACCGCTGGTTCCTGTCCGAGCAGCAGCACCGGGACGTGCCGATGGACGAGACGGTGGCCTCGTACCTGTCGACGATCCTGCCGCTGCGCCCCGACGAGCAGGCGATCCTCGGTGGGCTGCCGGGCGACCTCCGCGACGAGACCGGCGCCATCCCCAGCGTGGAGGCCGCGGCGGCGGACGAGGCAGCGGTGCAGGACGCGGTAGCCCAGGACTGACGCCCGCCTACGGGCACGGCCCCGACGTCCGGGTCGTCACGTCACCAGCCGGTGACGGCAGGAGGTCAGCCGACCGAGCGGGCCTTCGCCACCTCGTACAGCGCGATCCCGGCGGCCACCCCGGCGTTCAGCGACTCGACGGCCGACGCGATCGGGATCGCCGCCACCGCATCGCACTGCTCGCGCACCAGGCGGGACAGCCCCTTGCCCTCCGAGCCGACCACCAGCACCAGCGGGTCGCCGGAGAACGGCAGGTCACCCACCGACACGTCGCCGTGCCCGTCCAGGCCGACGACGAACACGCCCGCCTGCCGGTACTCCGCCAGCGTGCGCGCCAGGTTGGTCGCCCGCGCCACCGGCACGCGCGCGGCGGCACCGGCGGACACCTTCCACGCCGCCGCGGTCACGCCGGCGGAGCGACGCGACGGCACCAGCACGCCGTGCGCGCCGAACGCGCCGGCGCTGCGCAGCACCGCGCCGAGGTTGCGCGGGTCGGTGACGCCGTCGAGCGCCACGATCAGCGCGGGCTTGCCGGACCGCTCGGCGGTGTCCAGCAGGTCGTCCGGATCGCCGTACACGTAGGCCGGCACCTGCAGCGCCACGCCCTGGTGCACGCCGCCGTCGGTCATCCGGTCCAGCTCGAGGCGGCTGACCTCGAGGATCGGCATGCGGGCGTCGGCCGCGATCGTGATGATCTCGCGGGTGCGGTCGTCGGCCTCGAGCTTGGCGGCGAGGTAGACCGCCGAGGCGGGCACGCCGGCGCGCAGCGCCTCGAGCACCGAGTTGCGGCCGCCGACCACCTCCTTGCCGGGGGTCTGACGGCCCCGGCCGGCCGCGCCGGGCCGCCCTGTACCGGGTCGTCCTGCGCCGGGCCGCCCGGTGGCCGCCGGGCGTGCGACGGAGCCACCCCGCTCCTGTGCCACCTTCCGCTTGTGGGCGGCGTGGTACGGCCGGTCCTCCGCCTTGGGCGTCGGGCCCTTGCCCTCCAGCGCCTTGCGGCCGTGCCCGCCCGTGCCGACGCCGGGGGCCTTCTTCGACCCTGCCTTGCGCGTCGCACCGCGTCGCTGCGAGTTCCCGGCCATCAGCTCTCCTCGTCCCGCGCGGCGAGCGTCCACCGCGCACCGTCCTTCGAGTCCTCCACCACGATGCCGGCGGCACCGAGGCGATCCCTGATGGCGTCCGACGTCGCGAAGTCCTTGGCGGCCCGCGCCTGGGCCCGTGCCGCCAGCTCCGCGCCGACCAGGGCGTCCAGCGCCCGCGCCTCGCGGTCGTCCGAGCGCGCGGAGCCCCACTGCTCGCCGGCCGGGTCCAGCCCGAGCACGTCGAGCATCCCCCGCAGCTCGACCATCGCGGCCTGCACCGCCTCGTCGTCGCCGCGGGCGAGCGCCGAGTTGCCGGCACGCAGCACCTCGTGCACCACCGCGAGCGCGGCCGGCACGTTGAGGTCGTCGTCCATCGCCGCGACGAAGTCCGCGGGGAGCTCGGCCGAGGCGACGGCGGCGGCGTCCGCCGCCCCCACCTTCTCGGCAGCCCGCGCGACGAAGCCGGAGAGGCGGTCCCACGTCGCGGCGGCCTCCGCCAGGGTGCCGTCCGTCCACTCGAGCATCGAGCGGTACTGCACGGCGGTCAGCGCGTACCGCACCACCGCCGCCGGCGTCTGCGCCAGCACCGCGGAGACCAGCAGCCCGTTGCCGAGCGACTTGCTCATCTTGGCGCCGCCCTGCGTCACCCAGCCGTTGTGCAGCCAGTACCGCGCGAACCCGTACCCGGCGGCCCGCGACTGCGCCAGCTCGTTCTCGTGGTGCGGGAACCGCAGGTCCAGGCCGCCACCGTGGATGTCGAACGAGTCGCCCAGGTACCGGCGGGCCATCGCGGAGCACTCCAGGTGCCACCCGGGGCGGCCGCGGCCGAACGGGGTCTCCCAGGCGGCGGTGTCCGGCTCACCCGGCTTCGGCGACTTCCACAGGGCGAAGTCGTGCGGGTCGTGCTTGTCGGTGCCGTAGGCCGGCTCGTCGGAGGTCTCGACGATGTCGTCCAGGCGCTGGTTGGTCAGCGCGCCGTAGGCCGGGTAGGACCGGACGTCGAAGTACACGTCGCCAGGACCGGTGCGGTAGGCGTGGCCGGAGTCGACGAGCTGGGTCATCAGCTCCACCATCGCCGGCACGTGGCCGGTGGCACGCGGCTCGTAGTCCGGCGGCAGCACGCCGAGCGCGTCGTAGGCGGCCGTGAACGCCCGCTCGTTGGCCATCGCCCACGCCCACCACGGCACGCCGGCGTCCGCCGCCTTGGCGAGGATCTTGTCGTCGATGTCCGTGACGTTCCGGATCATCGTCACCTGGTAGCCGCTTCGCCGCAGCCAGCGCACCAGCACGTCGAAGGCGATCGACGAGCGCACGTGGCCCACGTGCGGCGGCGCCTGGACGGTGGCGCCGCACAGGTAGATGCCGACCCGGCCTTCGACGAGGGGGACGAAGTCACGCACCGCGCGGGTCGCGGAGTCGAAGAGCCGGAGGGTCACCGACCAAGGCTACCGGGGCGGCTGCGTGGGCCCGCGCCCGCCAGGGCTGCCCAGCACGCCCGCGACCAGCACCACCGCCAGGACCAGCACCGCAGGCACCACGAAACCGGCCCGCAGCGTGAGGACGGACCCGACGGCTCCCACCGCGACGCCGCCGAGCACCACACCGACGTAGTTGAAGTAGTTCAGCCGCGCGACGACGGCATCGGCGTGCCCGGGCGCCACGTCGCCGGCCGCCGAGAACGACAGGGGCGGCACCACCCCGAGGCCGAGGCCCACCAGACCGAACCCGGCCACGACCAGCCAGGCGTCGTGCGTCAGCATCACCACGAGCAGACCGACGGTGCCCAGCACCGCGCCGACCCGCACCACCGCCGCCCGGCCGACGCGGCGCACCCCGAGGTCGCCGACCACCCGGGACAGCAGCGTCGTGCCCAGGTAGGCCGCGTAGCCGAGGGGCTGCACGTGCGTCGGGGCGCCGACGTCCTGCGCCAGGAACAGGGCGCTCCAGGCCGACACCGCCGAGTCGACGATGTAGAACGCCACCACCACCAGCCCGAGCATCACCACCGGGCGCCACGGCACGACCGCGCGCAACCCGGGCTCGGCGGTCGGGGCCGGCGGCTCAGCGCCGTCCGCTGCCACCGGCGCCGCCTCGGTCCCGTCAGCCGCCGTCCCGGCGGCAACCGCGACCGTGCCCCCGGACCACCACCCGGCCCGTCGCACCAGCACCGCCGCTGCGACGGCAGCCGGTGTGCCGAGCAGGATCACCGCCACCACGGGATCCGCCGGCCAGCGCGGCGCCAGCGCCGCCACCAGCAGCGCACCGGCGATCCCCCCGAAGGACCACGCCCCGTGGAACCCCGCCAGCAGCGACCGCCCGTACCGGTGCTGCACGGCGACCGCCTGCATGTTCACCGACGCGTCCACCAGGCCCAGGCCGAGGCCGTACAGCAGGAACGCCCCGACCAGCAGGGCGAACGACGGGGCCGCCGCGACACCGACCAGGGCGGCCGCGAGCACGCTCAGCCCTGCGACCAGCCCGCCTCGGCTGCCGGACGCCGAGGCGGCGAGCCGGTCGGCCAGCACCGTGCCGCCGGCCGCCACCAGGCACACGCCGAGGATCACCAGCGTCACCTGGCCGGTGCCGACGCCGTGCCGGCGCTCCAGCACCGGCAGGCTGTTCAGCGTCAGCGCGTAGGACAGCCCCTGGGCCGCGAACGCCACCGAGATCGCGATGCGCGCCCGACGAGCCGCCACCGGGACGGCGAGGCTGCGCGGCAGCGCGTCCGCCGGCGACGCCATCAGACGGGCTGGTCGGCGAGCGGCTGCTCGAGGGCGTCCGTGCGGGCCTGCACGGGGCGGATGTGGGAGGCGAGGAACGCGCCGAACACCTCGAGGGCGGCCAGCGCCTGGTCGCCGTCGTGGTCGGCCAGCCACGCGAGCGTGATGCCGTCCGTCGCCATCACCACCAGCCGCGCGAGCTGGGCGAGCGGCAGGGTCCACTCGACCTGTGCCGCCCGCGCGACGCTCTCCAGGAACGTCCGCGCGGCCTCGTGGCTGACGGAGTACTGCTCGGCGGACACCTGCCGCACCTCGGGGTGACGCATCGAGTAGGTGGTGAGCTCGAAGCTGAGCAGCTGGGCACCGCGCGTCTCCGCGATGTTCGACCACAGGAGGTGCGTCGCGCCGAGGATGATCTCGGCCGCCTCGCCCTCGGGCGGCATCTGCTGCAGGCCCGTGGTCAGGTTCTGCCGCGTGATGTGGTGCGCCATCGACCGCAGGATCTCGTCCTTGTCGCGGAAGCAGTAGTGCACCACCCCGAGCGAGACGCCGGCCTCGGAGGCGATGGCGCGCACGGTGGCGGCGTCGATGCCGTCACGGCTCGCGACGCGGATGGCCGCGTCGATCAGCTGCTCGCGCCGCTCGGCGACGGGCAGTCGGTTCATGGGGCCCTCCTTGTACCGGCGCCGCTCGCGGCACCGCAGCGCCGCGACGAGGCGAATAACCAAGGATGACGATAGTCATAAGTGGCGCGCACTCTGCACCCAGGCGCGAGGCGGTCACCCGCTCGGATCTGCGGTGACCGGCTCTCAGGAGCCGACGGGCAGCACCAGCGCCGTGGCGACGGCCGCGACGCCCTCGCCGCGGCCGGTCAGCCCCAGGCCGTCCGTGGTGGTCGCGGAGACCGTGACCGGGGCGCCCGCCGCCGCCGACAGGGCCGCCTGGGCCTCGTCCCGCCGCGCCCCCAGGCGCGGCCGGTTGCCGATCACCTGCACGGCGACGTTCCCGACGACGAACCCGGCGGCGCGCACGCGCCGCGCCGTCTCCGCCAGGAGGGCCGTGCCGGCCGCACCGGCCCAGGCGGGGTCCGACGTGCCGAACTGCGAGCCCAGGTCACCGAGCCCGGCGGCCGACAGCAGGGCGTCCGCGGCGGCGTGGGCGGCGACGTCGGCGTCCGAGTGCCCCGCCAGCGGTCGCTCCCCCGGCCACTCGAGGCCGGCGAGGTGCAGCACGGCGCCCTCGGCGGGATCCGGGTCGTAGGCGTGCACGTCCACGCCGATACCGGTGCGGGGCAGTCGACCGGCCAGCGGCTCGCCCGTCGTCACGGCGCCACCGCCGCCAGCACCTCGGACAGGTGCAGGTCGCGCGGGGTGGTGATCTTCACGGCGCGCTCGTCCCCGGCCACCATCCACACCGGCAGCCCGAGGGCCTCGACCAGCCCCGCGTCGTCGGACGCCGCGGTCGCCTCGCCCACCGCCCGGTCGGCTCCCGCCCGGTGCGCCCGCACCAGGACGTCCCGGTCGAACCCCTGCGGCGTCTGCACGGCGCGCAGCTCCTCCCGCGGCACGGTCGCCAGCACCGGCGCACCCTCGGCGCCGCCGGCACCGACCCGCTTGATCGTGTCCGTGACGGCCAGGCCCGGCACGACCGCGGGGTGCCCTGCCCGCACGGCCTGGACCACCCGCGCGACCAGTTCGGGCGGCGCGAAGGCCCGCGCCGCGTCGTGCACCAGCACCACCGTCGCGTCGTCCGGGATCGCCGCGAGCCCCGCCGCCACCGACGCCTGCCGCGTCGCACCGCCGGCCACCACCACGAACGACACCCGGGGACCGAGCCCGGCCCGCAGCAGCGCCTGTGCCGCGGTCACCTGTCCCGCGGGCACCGTGACCACCAGCCGCTCGACACCGGGCCCGTCGGCCGGCCGTGCCGCGAGCAGCGACCGCGCCGCATGCACGACGAGGGCCACCCCCTGCACCGGCACGAAGGCCTTGGGCAGGACGTGGCCCAGTCGGGATCCGCTCCCGGCGGCGGTGAGGATGGCGGCGACCGTCACGGCCGTGCTCCTCGGGCGCTGGTCAGCAGGTGGGTGGCGCGAGGCGGCTCAGGAGGCCAGCACCTCGTCGAGGATGGCCTCGGCCTTCTCCTCCTCGGTGTGCTCCGCCAGCGCGAGCTCCGAGACGAGGATCTGACGGGCCTTCGCCAGCATCCGCTTCTCGCCGGCCGAGAGGCCGCGGTCGGCGTCGCGGCGCGACAGGTCGCGGACCACCTCGGCGACCTTGATGACGTCGCCCGATGCCAGCTTCTCGAGGTTGGCCTTGTAGCGGCGCGACCAGTTGGTCGGCTCCTCCGTGTAGGGGGCGCGCAGCACGTCGAACACGCGCTCCAGACCCTCCTGGCCCACCACGTCGCGCACGCCGACCAGGTCGACGTTCTCCGCCGGGACCTCGATGGTCAGATCACCCTGCGCGACCTTGAGCTTGAGGTAGATCTTGTCCTCTCCACGGATGGTCCGGGTCTTGATCTCTTCGATCAACGCTGCACCGTGGTGCGGGTAGACAACGGTCTCCCCAACAGTGAAAGTCATCTGCAGGTGTCCCCTTTCGCAGTGGCCTATCCTATCACGCCGTATTTCCGGCCAAATGGTCCGGTTCCTGCCGTCGTCGCAGGTCAGCAGGCACGTCCGGAGCGCGGTCCCGGCACGGCGCACGGGGGGTACGGGCCGCTAGGCTGGGCACGCTCAGGACCAAGGTCCTTCCCGCACGTCGGGACCGGAGCCGGGGGCACCGGGCCGCGCAGCGGCCGCAGTCCGTGCACAGGAGGAGCCGTGACCAGCACCCGCCGCCCACGCCGCACGATCGCCGTCGCGGTGCTCGCGGTGGCGCTGCCGCTCGTCGGAGGGCTCGCCGGCTGCTCGGCGACCAACCCGATCCAGACGCAGCGCCCGTACTCGCCGGCCGACGGTGTGCGTGCGACGCTCGGCCCGCTCGAGACGACGAACCTGCTGGTCGCCGGCACGGCGAAGGGCCACGCCGCGGCGCTGTCCGGCGGGCTGGTGAACACCGGCGCGGACGCGCTGACCGTCAGCGTGGCCGTGTCCGGCGAGACGTCGACGTTCACGGTGCCCGGGCACGGGTCGGTGCTGATCGGCACGGGGTCCGACACCGGCCGGACGATGCCGATCCAGTCGCTCGACGCCGACCCCGGGGCGCTGACGACGGTCACGCTGAAGGTGCCGTCCGCCGGCTCGGCCGCCGTGCAGGTGCCCGTGGTGGACGCCTCCTTGCCGCAGTACACGTCGGTGCTGCCGTCACCCGCGTCGGGCTCGGGCGCGACCGCGTCGTCGTCACCGGCCGCCTCCGCGACACCGGGCGCGAAGACGCCGGCGCCGACGCCCAGCACGTCGTCCTGACGGCTGCGCCGGCGCCCCCGGCCCGGTCAGCCGAAGCGGCCGGAGATGTAGTCCTCGGTCTGCTGCTGGCGCGGGGCGGAGAAGATCGTCGCGGTGTCGTCGATCTCCACCAGGCGACCCGGCTTGCCGGCGCCCTCGATGTTGAAGAAGCCGGTGCGGTCGGAGACCCGCGCGGCCTGCTGCATGTTGTGCGTGACGATCACGATCGTGTAGCTCGCCTTGAGCTCGGAGATCAGGTCCTCGATGGCGAGGGTGGAGATCGGGTCGAGCGCGGAGGCCGGCTCGTCCATCAGCAGCACCTGCGGGGTGACGGCGATGGCGCGCGCGATGCACAGGCGCTGCTGCTGACCGCCGGACAGGGACGACCCCGGACGGTCGAGACGGTCCTTGACCTCCTTCCACAGGTTGGCGCCCACCAGGGAGCGCTCCACCAGGTCGGCGGCGTCGGACTTGGAGATCTTCTTGTTGTTCAGCCGCACGCCCGCCAGCACGTTCTCCGCGATCGACATCGTCGGGAACGGGTTGGGCCGCTGGAACACCATGCCGACCTGGCGGCGCACCGCGACCGGGTCGACCGCGGGGCCGTACAGGTCGACGCCGTCCATCGCGACGGTGCCCTCGACGCGCGCGCCCGGGATCACCTCGTGCATGCGGTTCAGCGAGCGCAGGAACGTCGACTTGCCGCAGCCGGACGGGCCGATCAGCGCGGTGACGCTGCGGGGCTCGATCGACATGCTGACGTCCGAGACGGCGAGGAAGGACCCGTAGTAGATGTTCAGGTCCTTCACGTCGATGCGCTGTGCCATGCGGGTCTCGCTCTCTGCTCTCTGCGACGGGGTCTCGTGGTGCTCAGCGCAGCTTCGGCGCGAACAGCCAGGTCACGAGGCGACCCACGAGGTTGAGGATGACGACGATGAGAAGGAGGGTCAACGCCGCGGCCCACGCCCGGTCGAGGTTGATCGACACGAGGCAGTTGGTGGCGTTCCGGGCGCAGCGCGCCGGGCCCTGGTGGTACTGGTCGTAGATGAACACCGGCAGCGTCATCATGCGGCCGGCGAACAGGTTGAAGTTGATCGACGCCGTGGTGCCGACCGCGATGAGCAGTGGTGCCGTCTCGCCGATCACGCGGGCGACGGCGAGCAGCACGCTGGTGGTCAGCCCGGCGACGGACGTGCGCAGCACCACCTTGACGATGGTCAGCCACTTGGGCACGCCGAGGGCGTAGGCCGCCTCGCGCAGCTCGTTGGGCACCAGCCGGAGCATCTCCTCCGACGAGCGGACCACCACGGGGATCATCAGCAGCGCGAGCGCCACAGACCCCATCACGCCCAGGCGGACGCCGGGGCCGAAGAAGATCGCGAACACCGCGAAGGCGAACAGACCGGCGACGATCGACGGGATGCCCGTCATCACGTCGACGAAGAACGTGACGGCCCGCGCGAGCGGTCCCTTGCCGTACTCGACCAGGTAGATCGCGGCGAGCAGGCCGATCGGCACCGAGATCACCGTGGTGCCCAGCGTGATCAGCAGGGTGCCGGCGATCGCGTGGTAGGCACCGCCGGCGTCCATGCCGCCGGACACGTTGCGCATCGAGTGCTGCAGGAAGTACGGCGTGAACTTCGCCAGACCGTGGCTGAGCACGGTCCAGAGCAGCGAGAACAGCGGCGTGATGGCCAGGAAGAAGGCGGCCCAGACGAGCCCCGTCATCATCCGGTTCTTGCGCTGCCGGCCGCGGTCGACCGACGTGAGCAGCTCGCGGAGCGCGTTGTCCGGTCCGGGGGCGGTCGAGGCGGTGGCCGACGCGCTGGTGGCGCTCATCAGTTGGCTCCGGAGAACTCGTTGCGGCGCGAGACGATCCAGCGCGCCAGCATGTTGACCGCCATGGTGATGACGAACAGCGCCAGGCCGGTCGCGATCAGGGTGTTGACCGCCAGACCGCTCGAGTCGGGGAACTTCGCGGCGATGTTCGCCGCGATCGTCTGCAGCACGCCGGAGTCGAAGATCTGGAACGAGTAGCCGGCGCCGCTCGAGGTGGACAGCACCATCAGCACCGCCATCGTCTCGCCGAGCGCGCGGCCCAGGCCGAGCATCGCGGCGGACACCACACCGGAGCGCCCGAACGGCAGCACGGCCATGCGGATCACCTCCCAGCGCGTCGCGCCGAGGGCGAGCGCCGCCTCCTGGTGCAGGTGCGGCGTCTGCTTGAACACCTCGCGGGAGACCGCCGTGATGATCGGCAGGATCATGATCGCCAGCACCAGGGCGGTGGTGGCCATCGAGCGGCCGGTGGCCGTCGCCCGCACCGTCACCCCCGGGATCACGCTGAGCACGTCGGCCACCCACTGCCACAGCGGGGCGATGCGCGGCGCGAGGATCTGCGCGCCCCACAGGCCGAACACCACCGACGGGATCGCCGCGAGCAGGTCGATCACGAAGCCGACGGCACCGGCGACGCGGCGCGGCGCGTAGTGGGACACGAACAGCGCGATGCCGACGGCGACCGGCGTCGCCATCACCAGCGCGAGCGCGGCCGCGACCAGCGTGCCGAAGATCAGCGGGCCGATGTACCCGGCCAGGTTGTGCGCGCCGGGGGGCAGGTTGCCCTCGGTCTGCAGCTTCTCCGGTGACGCGGTGATCGCCGCCCAGCCCCTGATCAGCAGGAACACCGCCACGGCGGCCAGGACCACCAGCAGCAGCACACCGGCGGCCGTGGCCGCCCAGCGGAACACGCGGGACATGCCGCGCTCCGGGACGCCCCGCGCGCGGGTCGCCCGCGGGCCGGAGCTGTCACCGCCCCGCGGGGCCTTCGATGCATCGAGCGTGGGTGCGCTCACCACTGGGACCTTCTCATCGCTTGATGGTCAACGGGAACTTCGCCGAACGCTAGTGCCGGTGGCAAGGGCGCCCTGGTGGGGCGACCCTGCCACCGGCAGGTGTGCGTCAGCCGGCAGAGCCGGTCAGCCGACCTTGATGGCCGCGACCGAGGCCGCCGCCTTCTGCGCGAGCGCGCCGGTCATCGGCGCCGAGCCGGCCGCCTGGGCGCCGGCCTTCTGGCCCGCGTCCGACACCACGTAGCTGAGGAACGACTTGACGAAGCTGCCCTTGGCCGAGTCGCTGTAGCTGGAGCACGCGATCCCGTAGGAGACCATCAGCAGCGGGTAGTCGCCGGCGGCCGAGGCCTTGCGGTCGATGTTGACCACGATGTCGTTCGCCGGGCGGCCCGTGGCCAGCGGCGAGGCGTTCACCACGGCGGCTGCGCCATCGGCCGACGGCTTGTTCCAGGCGGAGCCGACCTTGAGCGCCGCGACCCCGACGCCCTGCGGGACACCGGACTCGTCGATGTACGCGATCGCTCCGTCGGTGCTCGTCAGGACCCCGGCGACACCCGAGGTGCCCTGCGCCGAGTCGCCACCGTTCAGCGGCCACGCGTCGTTCTTAGCGTTGGTCCACACGTCACCGGCAGCCTTGTTCAGGTAGTCGGTGAAGTTGTTCGTGGTGCCCGACTTGTCGGACCGGTGCACGGTGGTGATCTTGGTCGACGGCAGGGTCACGCCCGGGTTGTCCGCGGCGATCGCCGGGTCGTTCCACGTGGTGATCGCGCCGGTGAAGATCTTGGCGATCGTGGCCGGTGCGAGGTTCAGCGAGGAGACGCCCTTGAGGTTGAACGCCACCGCGATCGGCGAGATGTACACCGGGATGTCCCAGGCGCCGTCGGTGCCGCAGACCTTCTGCGACTGGGTCAGCTCGTCGGTGCTCATCGCGGCGTCCGAACCGGCCCAGGCCACGCCACCGGCGAGGAACTGCTGACGGCCCGCACCCGACCCGGCCGGGTCGTAGTTGATGGTCAGGCCGGAGTTCTGCTGCTGCATGGCGGCGATCCAGGCCTGCATCGCCTGCTGCTGCGCCGAGGAGCCGGCACCGGAGAACGTGCCCGAGATGGCCGGTCCGGCGCTCGTGGCGCCCGAGCCCGACGTCGCCGACGAGCCGCTACCGGCCGTGGCGTTGTTGTTGTCCGAGCCACAAGCGGCCAGCGCCAGGGCGGTGAGCCCAGCCAGCACGGCGGCGCCCACTGCGTGCGTTCGCTTCACTATGTTCCCCATCGTCTCGTCGTAGCGCCGTGCGCGGCGCTGTCGAGGGCAGACGTTAGGGACCCGAGGTGACCGGTTTCCCGGCGGAAGGTGAACCCCGGGTGAACGCTGGACGACGATCTGGTCGCGCGTCCGAGTTCTCCGACGCGGCCCCCGCAGCCGGAGCTACTCGTCGGCGGAGAGCTTGTAGCCCAGACCGCGCACGGTCGTCAGCAGGCGCGGGGTGGACGGGTCGTCCTCGATCTTCGCCCGCACCCGCTTGACGTGCACGTCGAGCGTCTTGGTGTCCCCGACGTAGTCCGCACCCCAGATCCGGTCGATCAGCTGGCCGCGGGTCAGCACCCGCCCGGGGTTGCGCAGCAGCAGCTCGAGCAGCTCGAACTCCTTCAGCGGGAAGGCGACCTGCTGGTCGTGCACCTTCACCACGTGCCGGTCGACGTCCATCTCCACCGGGCCCAGCACCAGCCGGGTCTGGTCCTCGTCGGCCACGTCGCCGTCCGGCGCGGCCGCCACCGGGGCGGGGGCCTCGCGTCGCCGCAGCACCGCCCGCACCCGTGCGAGCAGCTCGCGCGACGAGTAGGGCTTGGTGACGTAGTCGTCGGCGCCGAGCTCGAGGCCGACCACCTTGTCGATCTCGCCGTCCTTGGCCGTCAGCATGATCACCGGGACGTCGCTGACCGCACGCAGCCGCCGGCACACCTCCGTGCCGGGCAGGCCGGGCAGCATCAGGTCGAGCAGCACGAGGTCCGCACCGGTCTCCGCGAACCGGTCGAGCGCGTCGGGGCCGGTGGCCGCCGTGACCACGTCGTACCCCTCGCGGCGCAGCAGGTACTCGAGGGGCTCGCGGTAGGACTCCTCGTCCTCGACGAGCAGGATGCGGGTCACTGGGCGCTCCCGGGTGCGGACGTGGGACGGTCGGCCGGCGACGCCGGCTCGGCGGTGGAGGCGGTGGTGACGGTGGAGGCGCTGCTGGTGGTGGCGCTGCCGGCGGACGTGCCGGTCGGCTCCTCGGCGCGCGGCAGGCGCAGCGTGAACGTCGAGCCACGGCCGGGTTGCGACCACACGGTGACGTCACCGCCGTGGTCGGCGGCCACGTGCTTGACGATCGACAGGCCGAGGCCGGTCCCTCCGGTGTTCCGCGAGCGCGCCGGGTCCACCCGGTAGAAGCGCTCGAAGATACGGTCCTGCTCGGTGGGCGGGATGCCGACGCCCTGGTCGACCACGGCGATCTGCACCAGGTCGGCCGTGGTGGACACGCCGACGCCGACGCGGGTCGCGTCCGGCGAGTACGCCACGGCGTTGTCCAGCAGGTTGCGCACGGCCGTGACCAGGAGGTTCCGGTCACCGAACACCCGCGCGCCGGTCTGCCCGCCGACGTCGATGACGATCCGCTTGCCGCTGGCCGTGGTCCGGGCGCGGTCCGCCGCCTCGACCAGGACGCTGTCGACGTCGACCAGCTCCATGTCCTGCAGGGCGTCCGTCACCTGCAGGCGGGACAGCTCGATGATCTCCTGCACCAGCAGGGCCAGCCGCTGCGCCTCGGACTGCATCCGGGCGGCGAACCGGCGGACGGCGGCCGGGTCGTCGGCGGCGTCCTGCACCGTCTCGGCGAGCAGCGACAGGGCGCCGACCGGCGTCTTCAGCTCGTGCGAGATGTTCACCACGAAGTCCCGCCGCATCGCCTCGAGCCGGCGGGCCTGGGTGAGGTCCTCCGCGAGCACCAGCAGCAGGTGCGGCATCACCTGGGCGACGCGCACCTCGAGCAGCAGCGTGCCGGAGCCGACCGGGCCGCGCGGCAGGTCCAGCTCCGCGTCCCGGATCACGCCGTCGCGGCGCACCTCCGCCACCATGTCGCGCACCGCGGCGTGCACCAGGCGACCGTCCCGCACCAGGCCCAGCGCATGGGCGGGCGGGCTCGCCCGCACCACCCGGTCCGCGTCGTCCAGCACGATCGCCGACGAGCGGAGCACGGCGAGCGCCCGCACCAGGCCCTCGTCCAGCTCGGGCTCCGGTTGCGGCGGGACGTGCCGCTGGGCACGCTCGCTCAGTCGGAAGGCGAGCGTCGCGCCCACTCCCACGAGCAGCCCGACGAGGCCTCCGACGAAGGAGGCGAGCTCGGTGTCCACAGCGCCACACCCTAGGGGCCGACGCCACGGCCAGGTCCCACCGGAGGGGCCCGTGCCGTGGCACAGTGCCCAGTGTTCACCTGGGGGGGCCCTTCCGTTCACCTGGACCTGGCACCCTGGCACCCGCACAAGCGGGAGAGGACGTTCATGCGTGAGATCTTCGACGCCGAGCTGAAGGCGCTCGGCGAGGACCTGCAGGCCATGAGCCGCAAGGTCGAGCAGGCCATCACGTCGGCGGGCATCGCCCTGGCGACGGCCGACCTGGGGCTGGCCGAGCAGGTGATCGTGGACGACCTCGCGATCGACGAGCTCGAGCGCCACCTCGACGAGCGGTGCATCCATCTGCTCGCCCAGCAGCAGCCCGTCGCGACCGACCTGCGGATCGTCGTCTCGGCGCTGCGCATGAGCGCGACGCTGGAGCGGATGGGCGACCTGGCGCGGCACGTCGCCCAGGTGGCGCGCGGCCGGTACCCCCGGCAGGCCGTGCCGCAGTCGCTGTCCGGCACGTTCGCCGAGATGCACGAGGCGGCGGTGCGGGTGGCCCGCCGGATGACGACGCTGCTGGAGACCCGCGACCTGGCGGTGGCCGAGTCGATCGAGTCCGACGACGACCTGCTCGACGCCCTGCACGCCGACACGTTCACCGCGATGCTCGGCGGCGAGTGGTCCGCCACCCCGCAGCAGACGATCGACGTGACGCTGCTGGGCCGGTACTACGAGCGGTTCGGCGACCACGGCGTGAGCATCGCGCAGCGCGTGGTGTACCTGGTGACCGGCGACCTGACGAAGGGTGAGCCGACCAACCTGCGGGCGCACTGAGCCACCGCTCGGGCATCGCGCCCGACCGGCACCCGAACGACGAAGGGCGCCGCTCCTGCTCGGAGCGGCGCCCTTCTCGTTCAGCGGAGCGAGGTCAGCGACCCTGGTTCGCCACGGCCTTGATCGCCTCGGCGGCGGCGTCCGGGTCGAGGTACTTGCCACCGCGGACGGTGGGCTTCAGCGTCTCCTCGTCCAGCTCGTACACCAGCGGGATGCCCGTGGGGATGTTGATGCCGGCGATCGTGTCGGCGTCGACGTCGTCCAGGTGCTTGACCAGCGCGCGGATCGAGTTGCCGTGGGCCGCGACCAGCACCGTCTTGCCGGCCTGCAGGTCCGGGACGATGTCGCTGGTCCAGTACGGCAGCGCCCGCGTCAGCACGTTGGCCAGGGCCTCGGCGCGCGGGATCGGCTCACCGGCGTAGCGCGGGTCCGCGTCCTGCGAGAACTCCGAGCCGAGCTCGATGTCCGGCGGCGGGACGTCGTACGAGCGGCGCCAGAGCATGAACTGCTCCTCGCCGTACTCGTCGCGGATCTGCTTCTTGTCCTTGCCCTGCAGGGCGCCGTAGTGGCGCTCGTTCAGGCGCCAGCTGCGCTTGACCGGGATCCACAGGCGGTCCGCCACGTCGAGGGCGTAGTTCGCGGTGGTGATCGCGCGGCGCAGCAGCGAGGTGTGCACCACGTCCGGCAGCACGCCCTCGGCCTTGAGCAGCTCCCCGCCGCGCTTGGCCTCCTGCACGCCCTTCTCGGACAGCGCGACGTCGACCCAGCCGGTGAAAAGGTTCTTCGCGTTCCATTCGCTCTCGCCGTGGCGGAGCAGCACGAGGGTGTAGGTCATGGCATCCATCCTGCCGCAGGCGGGCGGCACCCGGCAGGACTGGGGTCCCCCGCGGACACCTGCCGAGGGCACGCGGTCAGCGGGCTTCGGCCGCCACGGCGTAGACCTTGAGCACCTGGTCGGCGGCGGCGTCCCAGCCGAACCGCTCGGCGCTCGGCCGGGCCGCCTCACCCCAGGCGGCGAGGGTGTCGTCGTCGTCCAGCGCCTGGGCCAGCACGTCGGCCCAGACCGCCGGGTCGTGCCCGCGGACCAGGCGCCCCGAACGGCCGTCGTCCACGATGCTGCGCAGGCCGCCGACGGCAGCTGCTACCACGGGGACGCCGGACGCCTGCGCCTCGGCGGCGACCAGGCCGAACGACTCCGAGCGGGACGGCATCGCCACCAGGTCGGCCGCGTGGTACCAGCTGACCAGGTCCTCGCGCGCGGCCGGCGGGTGCACCAGCAGGTCGTCGCCGACGCCGAGCGACGCCGCGAGCGCGACCAGCTCGCGCACCGCCGTCGACCGCCCGCTGGGCCCGCCCAGCACCACCAGCAGCGGCACGGGGCGGCCGGTGGCGCGCAGGAGACCGAGCGCCCGCACCAGCACGTCGGGAGCCTTCAGCGGCTGCACGCGGCCGGCGAACAGCACCACGCGCCGGTCGGCCGGCAGGTGCAGGCACTCGCGGGCGGTGGCACGCGCCCCGCGGTCCCCGGGACGGAACCGGTCCAGGTCCACGCCGGGCTCCACGACGTGCACCCGCGCGGGGTCGGCGCCGTAGAGCTCGACGAGCTGGCGCGCCTCCGCCGGCGTGCTCGCCACCAGGGCGTCCGCCGCCTCGACCACCTGCTCCTCACCGACCACCCGGGAGACCGGCTCGGCGTCGTCCCCCGGCGCGAGCGCCGCGTTCTTCACGCGGGCCAGCGTGTGGGCGGTGTGCACCAGCGGCACCTCCCAGCGCGTCGCGGCGACGGCACCGACCTGCCCGGACAGCCAGTAGTGGGAGTGCACCACCTGGTACCAGCCCGGACGGCGGGCCGCCTCCGACCGCAGCACGCCGGCGGTCATGCCGCACAGCATCCCCGGCAGGTCCCGCTTGTCGAGCCGCTCGAAGGGTCCGGCCGGCACGTGGTGCACCAGCACGGGCGGCGTCACGCCGGGCGGCACGTCGTCCGCCAGCAGCACCGCGCGGCGGTCGTCGCGGGACAGCGGGGCGCCGTGCTCGTCGGTGCCGCCGAGCACCACCGTCTCCGGCAGCTCGGACGATGTGGCGCGCGTGAAGATCTCCACCCGGGCGCCCCGGGCCGCCAGCGCCCGGGACAGCTCGAGCACGTAGACGTTCATCCCCCCGGCGTCGCCGGTGCCCGGCTGGTCGAGCGGGGACGTGTGCACCGAGAGCATGGCGACGCGCGGTGCGTGCTCGAGGGTCACCGGGTCATTCTCACCTTCGGTGCGGACGAGCGCGGGTCGGCGTGACGCGTCACACGGTTCCGGCCGCGGCGCCACCGACCGGGTCGACCGAAGGCTCGACGACCGGGGCGACGACGGGGACCACGCACGCCGGCACCGGCAACGACCGGGTGCACACCACGCCGCCGTCGCCGTCCAGCACGGTCAGCGCGCTGGAGTCCTGCTCGGCGACGATCGTCCAGCCGTCCACCACCTCGTGGTCCCGGGGGGTGCGGCCCGGCAGCGCGTCGTCGGCGCGGTGCGTCAGGAGCCCGTCGGCGTGACGCGTGAACCGGGACAGCACCTCCGTGCCGCGCACGCCGACCACCACCTCGTCGCCGTCGATCAGCACGTGCGCCGGCTTGACCTCGGCGCCGGGAAGGGCGGGCGCGGAGGTGGCCGGCAGCACCTGCACGGACGTGCCGGTGTCGGTGGCGCCGTCCCATGCGAGCACGTGCACCGCCGCATCCAGCTCGCCGGTGACGTAGGCGAACCGGCCGTCGGGGCTGAAGGCGAGGTGCCGAGGACCGGTGCCGGGCGGGAGCGTGGCGGCGACCCCGGCCGGGACCAGCCGTCGGCCGGCGACGTCCCGCGCGTAGCGGCGCACCTGGTCGGCACCCAGGTCCATCACCAGCACGTGGGCGCCGGACGGGGTCATGACGACGTAGTGGGCGTGGGGCCCCTCCTGCCGGTCGGCGCGCGGGCCGTGGCCGTCGCCGGGCAGCCGCTGCGCGGGCTCGTCGTCGGCGAGCGTGCCGTCGGCCGCGAGGCGCAGCACGCCGAGCACCCCGTCGGCGTAGTTGGCGACGTAGAGCAGAGCGGCCGCCGCATCCAGCAGCAGGTGGCACGGGGCCGAGCCGCCCGACGGCACCGTCGCGGTGGTCACCAGCGTGCCGTCCCGCACCGCGAAGGAGCTGACGGCGCCGGGCGAGCTCTCGTCGACGGCGTAGACCGTGCGGCCGTCCGGATGGGTCGCGACGAACGACGGTGCCGGCGTGACCACCACCTGGTGCGGGATGCCGAGCATCCCGTCGAGCGCGTCCAGCTCGACCCGCCACACCCCCTCGCCGCGGCCCGTCGGCGTGCCGAAGCCCGCACTGGGGTAGGTGCCGATCCAGAGCATCGTCATGCCGGTCCTCCCGCCGCGGTGCCCGCGGTCGCCACCGTCGTGGTGGTCGTCGTCGTGGTGGTCGTGCTCCGATCCAGCCACGCCGACGGCTGCTGCACCAGTCGACGGAGCGCCGCCAGCGCCCCACCCGTCATCGCGGGGAACTCCCCGGCCCGTGCCGCACCCACCGTCACCGGCGACCACGGCGCCGTGATCACCAGCTCGTCGAGCGCTCGCGCCACCTCGTCGCGCACGTAGCCGTACAGCTGGCCGAACGTGCCGCCGAGCACCACCTGGTCGACGTCCACCACGTGGACCACGCCCGACAGGGCGATGCCGAGCGCCCGCCCCGCACCGGCGACCGCCGCCAGGGCCCGGGTGTCACCCGCGGCGCACGCGGCCACCAGCCGGTGCACCGGCGCACCGTCGGGGAGCCCGGCCACCCGTAGCATCGCCTCCTGCCCGGCACGCGCCTCGAGGGTGCCCAGCCGAGGGCCGCCCGGCATGCACGGGTCGACGACGACGTGCCCGATCTCGCCGCTCCAGCCGTGCTGACCGCGGAACAGCTCGCCGCCCAGCACCACGGCACCACCGATACCGACCTCGCCGGACACGTACACGAAGCTCGGCTGCGGGCTGCCGCGACGCACCCGCGCCTCCGCCAGCGCGGCCAGCTTCGCCTCGTTCGCCAGGTCCGGCGGCAGCTCCGCCAGGGCCGGGTGCTGCACCAGCCGGCCCACCACGTCCACGTCGCGCCAGCCGAGGTTGGGCGCGACGCGCAGCGGCCCCGTGCCGGCGTCCACCAGCCCCGGCAGCGCCAGGGAGGTGCCGACCACCCGCACGCCCTGGCCGACGAGCCGGCCCAGCACACCCGCGACCAGCTCGGCGAGCCGGTCGAGCGTCTGCTCCGGCGACCGGGTCCGCTGGTCCCCCGCCTCGACCCGCTCGGCGAGCACCGTGCCGGCCAGGTCGACCGCCCGCAGGCCGAGGTAGTCGACGTTCACCTCCATGCCGATGCCGGCGAACGTGCCGCGCGCGGGCGCCAGCGGCACGGCGGGACGGCCGGCACGCTGCGCCGGACGCGGCAGCAGCTCGCGCACCATGCCGCCGCGGATCAGCTGCTCCACCAGCGAGGTGACGCTGGGACGGGCCAGCCCGGTCACCGCCGCCAGCTCGGCGCGGGACGGGGGCTCGCGCGCGTCCAGCACGTGCGCGAGCGCCACGGACAGGTTGTGCTCACGCAGGTGCTCCTGACGGGCGACGCCCGAACGGGCGCCGCGGGACTGCGAGGCCCACGGGTCGGCTGCCGGCACGGGCTTGACCCTACCGCCCGGTCTCGATAAATTCATGGCGGGAACTAATACGCCCGGCAACTCGACGAGGAGCACTCCCCATGACGCGTACCCCCACCCGTGACGACCACTTCTCCTTCGGTCTGTGGACCGTCGGCTGGGCCGCGCAGGACCAGTTCGGCAGCGCCACCCGCCCGTGGCTCGACCCGGTCGAGTCGGTGCACAAGCTCGCCGAGCTCGGCGCCGCGCACGTGACCTTCCACGACGACGACGTGGTGCCCTTCGGCTCCTCGGACGCCGACCGGGAGAAGATCCTGGACCGCTTCCGCGGTGCGCTGGCCGAGACCGGCATCACCGTGGAGATGGTGACCACCAACACCTTCAGCCACCCGATCTTCAAGGACGGCGCGTTCACGTCGAACGACCGCCGCGTGCGCCGCTACGGCCTGCGCAAGATCCTGCGCAACGTCGACCTGGCGGCCTCGCTCGACGCCGACACGTTCGTCATGTGGGGCGGCCGCGAGGGCGCCGAGTACGACTCCGCGAAGGACCTGTACGCCGCCCACGAGCGCTACGCCGAGGGCATCGACACCGTCGCCGCGTACATCAAGGAGAAGGGCTACAAGCTCCGCATCGCGCTGGAGCCGAAGCCGAACGAGCCCCGCGGCGACATCCTGCTGCCGACCGTCGGCCACGCCCTGGCCTTCATCGCCAAGCTGGAGAACGGCGACATCGTCGGCCTGAACCCGGAGACCGGCCACGAGCAGATGGCGGGCCTGAACTACACCACGGGCCTGGCCCAGGCGCTGTGGGCCGGCAAGCTGTTCCACATCGACCTGAACGGCCAGAAGTCGATCAAGTTCGACCAGGACCTGGTGTTCGGCCACGGCGAGCTGTTCTCCGCCTTCGGCACCGTCGACCTGCTGGAGAACGGCTTCCCGTCCGGCGGCCCGACCTACACCGGCCCGCGCCACTTCGACTACAAGCCCTCGCGCACCGAGGACATGCAGGGCGTGTGGGACTCCGCCGCCGCCAACATGGCGACGTACCTGCTGCTCAAGGAGCGCGCACAGGCGTTCCGTGCCGACCCCGAGGTGCAGGCCGCCCTCGAGGAGGCCGGCGTGTTCGAGCTGGCCCAGCCGACCATGGCGGAGGGCGAGACGATCGCCGACCTGCTGGCCGACCGGTCCGCGTTCGAGGACCTGGACGTCGACGCCGTCGCGGCGCGCGGCTTCCGGTTCGTGCGGCTCAACCAGCTCGCGCTCGAGCACGCTCTCGGCGCGCGATGAGCCTGGTCGCCGGGGTCGACTCGTCGACCCAGTCCTGCAAGGTCGTCGTGCGGGACGCCGCGACCGGAGCGCTCGTGCGCTCCGGTCGCGCGGCGCACCCGGACGGCACCGAGGTGGACCCGCAGGCGTGGTGGGCGGCCCTCCAGGTCGCGATCGACCAGGCCGGCGGGCTCGACGACGTCGAGGCGCTGGCCGTCGGTGGGCAGCAGCACGGCATGGTCGCCCTGGACGCCTCCGGCGAGGTGGTCCGGGACGCGCTGCTGTGGAACGACACCCGGTCGGCGCCGGCGGCGCGCGAGCTGATCGACGAGCTCGGCGGGCCGCAGGCGTGGGCGTCGGCGATCGGCTCCGTGCCGGTCGCGTCGCTGACGGTGACCAAGCTGCGCTGGCTGCGGGACGCCGAACCGGCGAACGCCGCCCGCGTGGCGGCCGTCGCGCTGCCGCACGACTGGCTGACGTGGCGGCTGGCCGGCGGGTTCGGCGAGCTCGGTTTCGAGGGCCTGGCCACCGACCGGTCGGACGTGTCCGGAACGGGCTACTGGTCGCCGTTCGACGAGGCGTACCGGCTCGACCTGCTGGAACGGGCGCTCGGTTCCGCCCCCGCACTCCCGCGGGTGCTCGGTCCGCACGACGTGGCGGGTCGCACGGCCGCCGGGGTGCCGCTCGGCCCGGGTGCCGGGGACAACGCCGCCGCGGCGCTGGCCCTGGGCCTCGGCCCGGGCGACGTGTCGGTGTCCATCGGCACGTCGGGCGTGGTGGCCGCGGTCGCCGACGCCCCGACTGCCGACGGGTCCGGCCTGGTGACCGGCTTCGCCGACGCCACCGGCCGGTACCTGCCGCTGGCGTGCACGCTGAACGCCTCGCGCATCCTCGACTGGGCGTGCCGGCTGCTGGGCGTGGACTACGACGAGCTGTCCCGGCTCGCCCTGTCCGCACCCTCCGGTGCCGACGGTCTGGTGCTGGTGCCGTACTTCGAGGGTGAGCGCACCCCCGACCGGCCCACCGCCACGGCGTCCCTGCACGGGATGACCCTGACCAGCTCGACCCGGGAACACATCGCCCGGGCCGCCGTCGAGGGGCTGCTGTGCTCGCTCGCCGACGGCATCGACGCGCTGCGTGCCGTCGGGGTGCCCGTGCAGCGGGCGTTCCTGGTGGGCGGCGGGGCCCGGTCCGAGGCGGTCCGCCGCCTCGCCCCCGGTGTCCTGGGGCTCGACGTGCTGGTGCCGCCGGCCGGCGAGTACGTCGCCGACGGCGCGGCCCGCCAGGCCGCGTGGGTGCTCTCCGGCGGGGACACTCCCCCGGCGTGGCAGCTCGGTGGCGAGCCGGAACGGTTCACCGGCGATCCCCAGCCGCACGTGCGGGAGCGGTACGCCGCCGCCCGCGAGCTCACCCTCGAGCGGGTGCGCTGAGGGTCGCCAGAGCTCGGCCGTTCCCGGCCGGCGGCACGAGCCGGCGCGGGGTCACGACGAAGCGGCCGACGAGAAGGGGCCCGGTCACTCATCGGTGACCGGGCCCCTTCGTCGTTCTGGGGTGCGAGCCGTCAGTGGGCGGCCTCGTACGCCGCGCGCACCTCGGCCGAGATCCGGCCGCGCTCGGAGACGTGGTGGCCGTTCGCCTTCGCCCAGTCGCGGATCGCCTGCGCGTCGCCGCGCGAGGCGCGCCCGCGGGGCGCTGCCGACGTCTTCGCGGCGCCGCCGCGGCCGCTCACCTTGCGTGCGTGACCGGTCCACTGGGCGAGCGCGTCGCGCAGCTTGGCGGCATTTTCCGTCGTGAGGTCGATCTCGTACGAGACGCCGTCCAGACCGAACGTGACCGTCTCGTCAGCAGTTCCGCCGTCGAGGTCGTCGACCAGGAGGACCTGGACCTTCTGTGCCATTGCGTGCTCCCGGGGGTCTCGCCAGCGCATTGTGCGCCGACGCGCCAAGGATGACACCCCCGTGAAAAGTCCGTCAAACGGTAGGAGGGCCGTCCACATTCTCTTCGCGAGACTGCTGCTGCTGCTGCGCATCGATTTGCGCCTGCGCCCGGCGTTCGTTGCGGTCTGCATTCATCACGGCACGCAGGCCGAACCAGAAGATCAGGCCGACACCGATCGACGGCAGCACCGCGGCGAGCACGCCACCCCACCCGGACATAGGACCTACCCCTGCGGCTTGACCAACGGAAACAGGATGGTGTCGCGGATTCCGAGGCCGGTGAGCGCGATCAGCAGGCGGTCGATCCCCATGCCCATGCCCCCCGACGGCGGCATCGCGAACTCCATCGCGGTGAGGAAGTCCTCGTCGATCCGCATCGCCTCGTCGTCCCCACGCGCGGCCAGCAGGGCCTGCGCCTCGAACCGGGCCCGCTGCACCACCGGGTCCACCAGCTCGGAGTACGCCGTCGCCAGCTCCATGCCGCGCACGTACAGGTCCCACTTCTCCACCAGGCCCGGCTTGGACCGGTGGTCGCGGGTCAACGGGGAGGTCTCCACCGGGAAATCGCGCACGAACGTCGGCGCGACCAGATGGTGGCCGACGTGGTGCTCCCACAACGTCTCGACCATCTTCCCGTGGTTGCGCACCGCCGGGTCCAGCTCCACCTCGGCCTTCTCCAGCAGCTTGCGAAGATGTTCGTCGGAGGTGTCGTGCGTGATCTCCTCGCCGATCGCCTCGGACAGCGAGTCGTACATCGGCAGATGCGTCCACTGCCCGCCGACGTCGTATTCCGTGCCGTCCGCCAACGTCATCAGGGTGGTGCCGAACGCCTCCTGGGCGGCTGTCTGCACCAGATCCTGCGTGAGGGCCGCCATGGTGTCGTAATCGCCGTACGCCTCGTACGCCTCGAGCATCGCGAACTCCGGTGAGTGCGTGGCGTCCACACCCTCGTTGCGGAAGTTCCGGTTGATCTCGAACACGCGCTCCACCCCACCGACGGCGGCGCGCTTGAGGAACAGCTCCGGTGCGATGCGCAGGAACAGCGGGATGTCGAACGCATTCATGTGCGTCTCGAACTGACGCGCGGCCGCACCCTCCGGCCGCGCCTGCAGCATCGGGGTCTCGACCTCGAGGAAGCTGCGGCGCCACAGGTTCTCGCGCAGCGAGCGGACGACGGCGGCCCGCGTGCGGACCATGTCGCGGGCGCCCTGCCGCACGATCAGGTCGACGTAGCGCTGGCGCACCCGCGCCTCGTCGGACAGCTCGGCACCCTCGTAGAGGTTGGGCAGCGGCCGGATCGCCTTGGCGGCGATCGCCCACTCGTCGGCCATCACGGACAGCTCGCCGCGGCGGCTGGACACCACGCGCCCGTGCACGAAGAGGTGGTCGCCCAGGTCGACGTCGGCCTTGAACGCCGCGAGCCTCTCGGCGCCGACGTTGGCCTCCGAGAGCATCGCCTGCAGCCGCGTCCCCTCACCGTCCTGCAGCGTGACGAAGCAGAGCTTGCCGGTGTTGCGCAGGAAGACGACACGGCCGGCGACGCCCACCTCGTCGTCCGTCTCCTGGCCCGGCTCGAGGTCCGGGTGGGCCGCGCGCACCGCGGCGATCGTCTGCGTGCGGGGCACCCCGACGGGGTACGCCGCGACACCCTCGGACAGCAGCCGCTCGCGCTTCGCCCGGCGGATGGCGATCTGCTCGGGGACGTCGTCGGACGCGGGGGCGGCCGGCTGCGCGCGCTCGACGGGCGCGGCGGGCTGCGACGGGGTGGGGCTGACGGTCACCGCGCAATCCTAGGTCGCGGGGCCGGACGGGCCTGCCGGGGCCGGTGCGACGACGGGCAGGGCCGGCCCCGGGGCACGCCGCCGGCGGCGGCCCCGTCAGACCGCCTCGTCGACCACCACCGACTCGGCGGGCCGGTCGGCCGACAGCGTCAGGGCACCGTGCCGGCCCCACGCCGTCACCGTGTAGTCACCGAGGTACCCGTCGAGCACGAACCGCCCGTCGGCGTCCGTGCGGACGGTCGTGGCAGGCAGCCACCACTCCCCCTTCACCAGGGCGAGCAGCGCGTCGTAGGCCGGCTTGGGGGTGCCGTCGGTGCGGACCAGGCCCGCCGGGGCGCCCAGCCACGAGCCGTCGTCGGACAGGCCCCAGTACGTGACCACCTGCACCGCGGGATGGGCGAACAGGGTGCGGTAGTGGCGCACCACCTCGTCGGCCTGCCGCGCCTCGCCCTCCGGGGTCGAGGGCCAGGACGGCACCTGGTGGTCGTTGAGATCGACGATGTCGGCCGGCATCAGGTCGCCGGACAGCAGCGTGGTCTCGGTGAGGTGCAGCGGCAGCCCGAAACGGGCGAAGCGGCCCAGCACGTCGGCGGTCTTCTGCTCGCCCCAGTAGCCCTGGTGCATGTGGCTCTGCAGCCCCAGCGCGTCGATGCGGATGCCGGCCGCCAGGCACTCCTCGACCAGCGCCTCGTACCGCGGCGACATGTCGAAGTCGTTGAGCAGCAGCCGCGCCGCCGGGTTCGCGGCGTGCGCCGTCTCGAACGCCAGCCGCGCGGTGGCCACGCGACCGTCCCGCGCCGCGAGGCGGGTCAGCCCGTTGGGCTCCTTGTCGAACACCGGCATGATCACCACCTCGTTGATGGCGTCCCACGTGTCGATCAGCCCGGCGAAGTCGGTCACCTCGCGGGTGATCCGGGCCCGCACCGCCTCGGCCACCTGGTCCACCGACAGCTCGTCGAGCCACTGCGGGGCCAGCGTGTGCCAGGCCAGCGGGTGGCCCTTGAGCTCGACGCCACGGTCCGCGAACCAGCGGGCGGTGCGCAGCAGGCGCTGCGTGTCCGGCCGGCCGCGCTCCGGCTCGAAACCGCGCCAGTAGAACGGCAGCGTCGCGGTGTTGAACAGCGCCAGCCACTGCTCGGCCAGCACGGGCAGCAGGTCGGCGCGGGCGCCGCCGAACACCGAGCCGCCGGCCTCGACCTCGCCGTTGGCGAGCGGGATCAGGTCGAAGCCGATGTTGCCGAAGCCGAAGGCGTGCCGCTGCTGGGCGACCGCCACGTCGGCGTCCGCCAGCGGGCGACCGTCCGGTCCGAGGGCCGTGACGACGGTGCGGGCCGTGCGGTGGGCCAGCTCGGCGGGACGGGGGACGACGACGTCGTGCACGGACGCTCCTTTGCGTGGTGGGACGAGGGTTGGCGGGCGACACCCGGCGCCACCCTGCGCCGGGTGTGCCGAGGGCCGGTCAGCTGAGGGCGGCCACCTCGGTGGCGGACGGCGCCGGGACGGTGGCGGGGACCGTGGCCGGGACGACGGGGGACGGCACCGGTGCCGTGGACGCGCGGCGCACCAGCGTGGTGGGCAGCCGCACGTGCGTGGAGTCCACCGGGGTGCCGTCGAGCAGGGCGATCAGCAGCTCGATCGCGGTGGCGCCCATCTGCTGGATCGGCTGCCTTACCGTGCTCAGCGGCGGCGTCGTGGTGCGCGACTCCGGGATGTCGTCGAACCCGATCACCGACAGGTCCTCCGGCACCCGCAGCCCGAGCTCCCGTGCCACCTCGATGGTGCTGATGGCGGACAGGTCGTTGGCGGCGAACACGGCGGTGGGTCGGTCCGGCATGGTCAGCAGCTCGGTCGCAGGCCCGCGGGACGTCGGCTTGCGGTAGTCGCCGACCCGGACGAGCGCCGGGTCCACCGCGATGCCGGCTGCGGCGAGCGCCTGGCGGTAGCCCTCCTCACGCAGGCGGGAGGACTCGAGGTCCGGACGGCCGGCCACCAGGCCGATGCGGCGGTGGCCCAGCTCGAGCAGGTGCTCGGTGGCGCGAACGGCGCCGGCGAGGTTGTCCGAGTCGACCGTCGGCAGGCCCGTCGGGCCCTCGTGCGGGTCGATGGCCACCACGGGCACGGTCGACTGCACGTCGACCACCGTCGGGGTGACCAGCACCGCGCCGTCGATCAGCGTGCCGGACAGCCGGGACAGGTAGCGGCGCTCCCAGCCCGCACCCTCGTTGTGGCGGCCTCCGGTGTAGGCGAGCAGCTCGTAGCCGGTGTCCCCGAGCGCCTCGGCGGCACCCTTGAGGATCTCGGTGCTGAAGGGTTCGAACTCCGCGACCAGGATGCCGATCACGTGCGTCTTGTGGGAGCGCAGGCTGCGCGCCACCAGGCTCGACTCGTAGCCGAGGTGGGCGATCACGTCGCGCACGCGCTCCGACGTCGAGCTCGCCACGCCGTAGCGGTCGTTGAGCACCTTGGAGACGGTGGCGACCGACACGCCGGCGGCCCGTGCCACGTCGGTGATGGTGACCCGGTCTGCCATGCGGATCAGCGTATCGCTACTAAAACGTTATCGATAACGTTTGACAGCCCTGTCGGACGGGTGTCAAAGTCGCTCCTGCGTCCCCCTCTCGAAGACGACGAGGAGTCCACTCGATGAAGAGACCCGACAGCACGACGGTCGCCACCACGATGGTGGTCCTCGCCCCCCGGGGCAGCGACGACGACCGACGCCGCGGCGCCTAGCACCGCACGCACCACCCGCCGGCTCGGGCTGACGCTCCGGCACCGGCAGCGCACCGGTTCACCCCTCCGGGGGGACCTGACCACTTGAGTGCAGCTCAACGAAGAGGACAGATCTCATGAAGGCAAGGAAGTCCCTGGCGGCTGCGGCCGTCCTGGCGGCGGGCGCCCTCGTGCTCACCGCGTGCAGCAGCGGTGGCTCGGGTTCCGGGTCCACGGCCAGCTCCGCCGCCGGCGGCGGCAAGGTCACGATGACCTTCTGGCACAACTCGACCACGGGTGACGGCAAGGCGTACTGGGAGAGCACCGTCAAGGACTTCGAGACGGCCAACCCGAACGTCACCATCAACATCCAGGCCATCCAGAACGAGGACATGGACGGCAAGCTGCAGACCGCCCTGAACTCGGGCGACGCGCCGGACATCTTCATGGCGCGCGGTGGCGGCAAGCTCGCCGACGTCGTGGCGGCCGGCCAGGCGCAGGACCTCACGGGCAAGATCGACGCGGCGACCAAGTCGGCGGTCGGCGACGGCGCCTTCAGCGCGTTCTCCGTCGACGGCAAGGTCTACGGCATGCCCGTCGCGGTGCTGCCGGGCGGCATCTACTACAGCAAGGACCTGTTCACCAAGGCCGGCATCACCTCGACGCCGAAGACCATGGCGGACCTGAACGAGGCGGTCACCAAGCTCAAGGCGGCCGGCATCGAGCCCATCGCGCTCGGCGCCAAGGACGCGTGGCCCGCCGCGCACTGGTTCTACTTCTTCGCGCTGCGAGAGTGCAGCAAGGACACGATGGCCGCGGCCGCCAAGTCCCGCTCCTTCAACGACCCGTGCTGGACCAAGGCGGGCCAGGACCTGCAGACGTTCGCCGCGACCAACCCGTTCAACCAGGGCTTCCTCACCACCTCCGCCCAGCAGGGCGCCGGCTCGTCGGCCGGTCTGATCGCCAACCACAAGGCGGCCATGGAGCTCATGGGTGCGTGGGACCCGGGCGTGATCGCGTCCCTGACCCCGGACGCCAAGGCTCTGCCGGACCTCGGCTGGTTCCCGTTCCCGGCCGTTGACGGCGGCAAGGGCGACCCGGCGGCCATGATGGGTGGCGTCGACGGCTACTCCTGCTCGGCCAAGGCGCCGAAGGAGTGCGCGCAGTTCCTCAACTTCGCGATGCAGAAGCAGTACCAGGAGGGCTACTCCAAGGCCTTCCAGACGCTGCCCGCCAGCAAGGACGCGCAGAGCGCCGTCACCGACCCCGCCCTGCTCGACATCCTCAAGGCGTACAACAACGCGCCGTACGTCTCCGTCTGGCTGGACACGCTGTTCGGCCAGAACGTCGGCAACGCCCTGAACAGCGGCGTGGTGAACATGCTCGCCGGCAAGGGTGACGCGGCCGGCATCGTCAAGGCCACCAACGACGCGGCGGCCAAGGGCTGATCAGCACCATGAGCGACTCTCTGGGCGAGAACTCGCCGACACTCACGACGTCGCCCGAGGGTCCCTCGGCGGTCGGGGGCGGTGCCCGCACGGCACCGTCCCCGGCCCGCCGGCCGCGGCGAGGCTCCGGGCCCGACTGGCGCAAGCGGCTCGAGATCACGATCCTCGCGGGCCCGGCCATCCTGGTGTTCCTGACGTTCGTCATCTTCCCGGTGCTGATGGCGGCGTACTACGGCTTCTACAAGTGGAAGGGCTTCGGCCGGCCCACCAACTTCGTCGGCCTGCACAACTACGTCGTGATCTTCCAGGACCCGACGTTCCACCAGGCCCTGATGCACAACGGCTTCATCGTGGTGCTGTCCCTGATCATCCAGGGACCGGCGGCGGTGGCCCTGGCCCTGCTGCTCAACCAGAAGATGCGCGGACGCTCGATCATCCGCGTGCTGATCTTCGTGCCGTACGTCATCTCCGAGGTGATCGTCGGCACCGGCTGGTCGCTGATGCTGCAGACCGTCGGCGCGGTGAACAGCGTGCTGGAGAAGATCGGCCTGATCCACCACCCGATCGACTGGCTGTCCAACCCCAAGCTGGCGATCTGGTCGCTGATGCTGGTCATCAGCTGGAAGTACATCGGCTTCGCCGTGATCCTGTTCCTGGCCGGCCTGCAGTCGATCCCCGAGGAGCTGTTCGAGGCCGCCTCGATCGACGGCGCCAGCTACTGGCAGACGCAGCGGCGCATCACGTTGCCGCTGCTGGGCCCGACCATCCGCATCTGGGCGTTCCTGTCGATCATCGGCTCGATGCAGCTGTTCGACCTCGTCTACATCATCTGGGGCCAGTACGTGTCCTCCACGGCGGGCACCTCGACGATGGCGACGTACATGGTGACCAACGGCCGCAACGCCGGGAACTACGGCTTCGGCAACGCGGTCGCCGTGGTCCTGTTCGTGATCTCCCTGATCGTCGCCCTGATCTACCAGCGCTTCGTGCTCCGACGTGACACCGAGGGCGCGCTCACGGAAGGGAAGAAGTGATGGCGACGACGACCCTTCAAGCGCCGGGCCGGATCGCACGGACCCGGAAGGCCGACAGCGTCGGCTGGGGCAGCCCGCTGACGTACTTCATCGCATTCGTCTTCGTGGCGATCTGCATCGGGCCGGTCATCTACATCATCATCGGCGGCTTCCGCACCAACGCGCAGATCACCACCGACCCGTCCGGGTTCCCCACGCACTGGCAGGTCAACAACTACCTCGAGGTGCTGCGCAGCAGCATCTTCTGGCGGCAGGTCAGCAACTCCGTGATCACCGCGGTGTTCACCACCCTCGGCGTCGTGGTGCTCGGCGTGATGGCGAGCTACGTGATCGCCCGGTACCAGTTCAAGGGCCGTGGCGCGATGTACTCGCTGTTCGCCGCCGGCCTGATGTTCCCGATGACCGTGGCGATCACGCCGCTGTACATCATGATCAAGAGCCTCGGCCTGATGAACACGCTGGCCGGGATCATCCTGCCGCAGATCGCTTTCGCCCTGCCGACCACGGTGATCATCCTGGTGCCGTTCCTGCGGGCCATCCCCAAGGAGATCGAGGAGGCGGCGTCCATCGACGGCGCCAGCCGGCTCGGGTTCTTCTTCCGGATGGTCGTCCCGCTGTCCGTGCCGGGTGTGGTGACCACCGGCATCCTCGCGTTCATCGCGTCCTGGAACAGCTACATGCTCCCGCTGTTCCTGATGAATAACGAGACGTCGTACACGCTGCCCCTCGGGGTGCAGGCGTTCGCCTCGCAGTACGCGGTGGACACCGCCCGCGTGCTGGCGTTCACGTCCCTCTCGATGATTCCCGCCCTGATCTTCTTCTCGCTGTTCGAGCGCCGCATCGTCGGCGGCCTGACCGGCGCCGTCAAGGGCTGACCCACCTCCTCCTCCCGGTGGCCGCGCCCCTGGCTCACTGCCTCACGAGCCGCGCGGCGCGGCCGCCCTGCCTTCACCTCCGCTGACCAGAGAGAAGTCGTGCCCGTGTCCGAGGACGTCCCCGCCGTGCCGGAGGTCTCGCAGCGCGTCCGCGCCCTGCACGCCCGCATGACGCTCGAGGAGAAGCTGGCCCAGCTGGTGGGCTACTGGCTGGACCAGAACGGCACCGTGGCGCCGATGCAGTCGGAGATGGCCTCGGGCCAGAAGGACTCCGGCCGGCTGGGCGAGATCACGGAGCACGGTCTGGGCCACTACACCCGCGTGTACGGCACCCGGCCGGTGGACCCCGCCGAGCGGGCCGCCTGGCTGTGGGCCGAGCAGCGTCGGCTGAAGCGGGAGACCCGGCTGGGGATCCCGGCGCTGGTGCACGAGGAGTGCCTCACCGGCCTGGCGGCCTGGCAGGCGGCGACGTACCCGACGCCGCTGGCCTGGGGGGCGTCGTTCGACCCCGAGCTGGTGCAGGAGGCCGGCCGCGCGATCGGCGACTCGATGCACCAGCTGGGCATCCACCAGGGGCTGGCACCGGTCCTCGACGTGATCCGCGACCCGCGCTGGGGGCGGGTCGACGAGTGCATCGGCGAGGACCCGTACCTGGTGGGCACCGTCGGCACGTCGTACGTGCGCGGTCTGCAGGACGCCGGGGTGCACGCGACGCTCAAGCACTTCGTCGGGTACTCGGGGTCCAAGGCCGGCCGCAACCACGCGCCGGTCAGCGCCGGTCCGCGCGAGCTGGCGGACGTGTTCCTGCCGCCGTTCGAGATGGCGGTGCGCGACGGTGGCGTGCGGTCGGTGATGAACTCCTACACCGACGTGGACGGCGTGCCGATGGCGGCCAACGCCGACCTGCTGACCACGCTGCTGCGCGACGAGTGGGGGTTCGACGGCGTCGTCGTCGCCGACTACTTCGCGGTGGCGTTCCTCGAGGTGATGCACAAGGTGGCGGCCGACCGCGGCGAGGCCGCGGCTCTGGCGCTGCAGGCCGGCATCGACATCGAGCTGCCGACGGGGGACGCCTACCTGGAGCCGCTGGCGGAGCGCGTGCGGTCCGGGCAGCTCGACGAGGCCTGGGTGGACCGGGCGGTGCTGCGGGCCCTGCGCCAGAAGGAGCAGCTGGGGCTGCTCGACGAGGACGCGTTCGAGGACGAGCCACCGACGGACATCGACCTCGACTCCCCCCGGCACCAGGCGCTGGCGCGCCGGCTGGCCGAGGAGTCGGTGGTGCTGCTGGCCAACGACGGGGTGCTGCCGCTGAACCGGTGGACCACGACGCCGAGGCGGGTGGCCGTCGTCGGCCCCAACGCGCACCGGTCCGAGGCGCTGATGGGCTGCTACTCCTTCGCCAACCACGTGCTGGCGCACCACCCCGAGCTGCCGCTGGGGTTCTCGATCCCGACGGTGCTCGAGGGCCTCGGGTCCGCGTTCTCGCGAGCCGGCCTGGCCGGCTCCGAGCTGGTGTACGCGCGGGGCTGCGACCCCGAGGGGGACGACACGTCCGGCTTCGCGCCGGCGGTGGAGGCCGTGGCCGGGTCGGACGTGGCGGTCGTCGTCGTCGGCGACCAGGCGGGGCTGTTCGGGCGCGGGACGGTCGGCGAGGGCAACGACGCCGAGTCCCTGGAGCTGCCCGGCGTGCAGCGGCAGCTGGTCGAGGCGCTGGTCGCCACGGGCACCCCCGTGGTCCTGGTGATGCTGACCGGTCGGCCGTACGCGGTGGACTGGGCGTTCGACGGCGGTCCGGACGGCGGCGCGGTGCCGGCGGCCGTGCTGCAGGCGTTCTTCCCCGGTGAGGGCGGCGGCCTGGCGATCGCCGACGTGGTGACCGGCCTGGTCAACCCGTCGGGACGGCTGCCCGTCTCGCTCCCCCGGTCCACGGGTGCCCAGCCGTACTCCTACCTGCACCCGGTGCTCGGCGGGCCGTCCGACGTCACGTCGGCCGACTCGACGCCGCTGCGGCCGTTCGGCTTCGGGCTGTCGTACACGGACTTCGCGTACGACGACCTCGTCGTGGAGCCGTCCGTCGAGGCGGGCGGCACGTTCACCGCCGCCGTCACGGTGCGCAACACCGGAACGGTGGCGGGCAGCCACGTGGTGCAGCTGTTCGGGCACGACGTGCAGGCGACGATCACCCGCCCCGTGGTGCAGCTGCTGGGGTACACCCGGGTCGAGCTGGACCCCGGCGAGTCGGTGCGCGTCACCTTCCTGGTGCCGACCACGCGGTTCGCGTTCTCCGACCGGCGGCTGGTGCGCGTCGTCGAGCCCGGTGACGTCGAGGTGTGGGTCGGTGCCCACGCCGCTGCCTCCGGTGCCGGCGCGCGGACCGACGAGGCGACCGGCGGCGTCATCGCCAACGAGAAGGCGGTCGCACGCCGCTCCCTGCCGGGCACCGCCACCGACCGGGCCGTCCTGGCGGTCACGGGCGACGTGCACCGGGTGAGCGGGGCCGACTCGCGCTGGGTCGAGGTCAAGCTGGCCGGGGCCTGAGCCGACGCATGAGCACCGTGCACAACCCGCTGCTGCCGGGCTGCCACCCGGACCCGAGCATCTGCCGCGTCGGCGACGACTACTACCTGGTCACGTCCACGTTCGAGTACTGGCCCGGCCTGCCCGTGCTCCACAGCCGCGACCTGGTGTCGTGGGAGCAGATCGGCCACGTCGTCGACCGTCCCGGACAGCTGGACTACGACGGCATCGCGTCGTCCGGCGGCCTGTATGCGCCGACGCTGCGCCATCACGACGGGCTGTTCTGGCTCGTCTGCACCCTCGTGGACCAGAAGGACGCCACCCGTGGTGGCAACTTCCTGATGACCGCCACCGACCCGGCCGGGCCGTGGTCCGACCCGGTGTGGCTGGACGCCGACGGCATCGACCCGTCGATCTTCTTCGACGACGACGGCCGCGTGTGGCTGCACGGCACCCGGCTGGCCCGCGAGCCGCAGTGGCACGACCAGACGGAGGTCTGGGTCCGCGAGCTCGACCAGGTCACCCGGACGCTCGTCGGTCCCGAGACCGTGATCTGGAACGGCGCCCTCAAGGACGTCGTCTGGGCCGAGGGACCGCACCTGTACAAGGTCGACGGCGCCTACTACCTGCTGGCCGCCGAGGGTGGCACGGAGTTCCACCACGCGGTGTCGGTTGCCCGCGCGGAGGCGGTGAGCGGGCCGTACGTCGGCAACAAGGGCAACCCGGTGCTGACCCACCGGCACCTGGGCCACGGCTCCGCCGTGGTCGGCGTCGGGCACGCCGACCTGGTCCAGGCGGCCGACGGCAGCTGGTGGGCGGTGCTGCTCGGCATGCGGACGTACGGCGGCTACCACTACCCGCTGGGCCGCGAGACGTTCCTGGTGCCGGTGACGTGGGAGGACGGCTGGCCCGTCTTCGCACCGGGGCTGGGTCGGGTGCCCGACGAGGTCGAGGTGCCGTTCGCCCTCGGAGGGCCGCTGGGTTCCTCGCAGGGTCGGACCTCGGGCGTGGTGCGTCCCGACGACCTGCGCTGGACGTCCCTGCGCCGGCCGGCGGCGGAGCTCGCGGTGCCCGTGGAGGACGGCTGGGACCTCACGATGCGGCCGACGACGCTGGCCGACCCGTTCACCCCCGCCTTCCTCGGCGTGCGGCAGCAGCACGTGGACGTGGACGTCCGTGCGGTGCTCGACACCCCCGCCGTGCTCGGCGAGGAGGTGGGCGTGGCGATCCGCCAGTCGGAGGACGACCACGTCCGGTTCTTCGTCACGGGTTCGACGGGAGGACGCAGCGCGGTCGCCGTGCACCGCCAGGGCGGGGTCGACACGACGCTGGGCTCGGCGCCCATCGCCGGCAACGGCGCCGTGACGCTCACGGTGGAGGCGCGGGGCCCGGAGTACCGGCTGCTCGTCGCCACCGATGACGAGGTGCTGGTCCAGGTCGCCACGGCCGACGCCCGCACGCTGGACAGCGTCGCAACGGGCGGGTTCCTCGGCCTGTGGATCGGCGTCTACGCCACCAGCAACGCCCGCCCGACCAGCACGGTCGCCCACGTCCGGCGCTTCTCGTACGAGCCGCTCACCGCCTGACCGCTCCACGGAGCCCGGCCGTGCCATCCGCGTGTGTCAGCGGCCACGGCGTGCCGCGAGGACCAGGCCTCCCCCCTTCGCGCTGTACGCCCGGTGTACGTACACCAGGCGTACTGCCGCAGAGGGATGCCGGCTCCCGTCGCGGCCACGTCGCCGGCGATCGTGGGTAGCCCGGCCGCGTGGTCACCGCAGTGCGGCGACCACGCGGTCGAGCAGGTCGTCGACCGCGTCCTGGTCGTAGCCCTCGCGGAGCTTCGTCGCGGCGAACCGGAGGGCGGTCACGTCGTCGGCCGACACGGGGCGATGGTGGCACCAGCCATGGCCCCACGCAGGGGGTTCGGCGGGCGGACCGTCGGCGCCCGCGAGCCCGAGCCGTCAGGCGACGACGTCAGGCGAGTGCGTCGAGGTCGAGCGCCAGGTCGAGGATCGGGGACGAGTGGGTGAGGGCACCGACGGACAGGTAGTCGACCCCCGTGCGGGCCACGGCGGCAGCGGTGTCGAGGGTGAGGTTGCCGGTGGCCTCGAGCTCGACCCGGCCGGTCTGCGGCTCGCGGGCACGGACCGCCGCGACCACGTCGGTCAGCAGCGGGACGGGCATGTTGTCGAGCAGCAGGAAGTCGGCGCCCGCGTCGAGCGCCTCCATCGCCTGGTCCAGGGTGTCCGCCTCGACCTGGATCGCCACGTCCGGGAAACGGTCGCGGACCGCGCGCACCGCCGCCGCGACCCCGCCGGCGGCCACCACGTGGTTGTCCTTGACCATCGCGACGTCGTACAGGCCCATGCGCTTGTTGGTGCCGCCGCCGCACCGGACGGCGTACTTCTCGAGTGCGCGCAGACCGGGGGTGGTCTTGCGGGTGTCGAGCACACGGGCGCCGGTACCGACGAGGACGTCGGCGAAGCGACGGGTGTGCGTCGCGACGCCGGAGGCGCGGGAGACGAGGTTGAGCAGCGTGCGCTCGGCGACCAGGAGCACCTGCACGGGACCGGTCAGCTCGGCGACGACGTCGCCACGGTGCAGAGCGGAACCGTCCGGGAGGTGCACGGTCATGGTCGGGGTCGGCAGGGCGAGGCGGTCGGCCACCTGGGCGAGGACGGTGGGGACGACGACGACGCCGGCGAGCACGCCGTCGGCGCGGGCCATCAGCCGGGCTGTGCCCACCTCGTCGGGCGGCACCGTCGCCTGCGTGGTGACGTCCCGGCCCGGGGCGACCCCGAGGTCCTCGTCGAGCGCAGCCGCGACCAGGCGCTCGACGGCCGAGCCGTCCGGGCCCGGATCACCGGGCAGGACACCGATCGGCGTGCCTGCCGTACCAGCAGGCGTTCCGGCCACGGCGGTGCGCACGTCGGGCGCCGTCACGGGAGGGCCACCGGGGTGACCGTCAGCATGCCGTCCGCGTCGAGCTCCAGCTCCTGACGCAGCCGCCAGGCCTCGTCGGGCACCGGGAAGTCGGTCCGCACGTGCCCCCCGCGCGTCTCCTCGCGCAGCAGCGCCGCGGCGGTGATCGCGGTGGCCACCTGGTGCACGTTGGTCGTCTCCCACTCGGCCGGCTGCGGCTCGGCCACCGCCCGCCCGTCCTCCGGCGGCACGTACGCGTCGGTGCCCACCTGACCCAGCCGGTCGAGCGCCCGGCGCAGACCCTCGGCGTCACGGAGGACGCCGGACCCGTCCGTCGCCACGCGCTGTACCCGCGCTCGGGCGGCGGCCGCGACCAGCGCGGGCTCCCCGCGGCGCAGCACCGGCGGGACGACGGTCAGCGTGCCGGACGAGATCGCCTCGGCCACGTGGTTCGCGGCCCGGTGCGCGAACACCAGCCCTTCGAGCAGGGAGTTCGACGCCAGCCGGTTGGCCCCGTGCACGCCCGTGCACGCCGCCTCCCCCACGGCGTACAGGCCGGGCACGGCGGTGCGCCCGTCGAGGTCGGTCACCACGCCGCCGGAGAAGTAGTGCTGCGCAGGGGCCACCGGTACCAGGTCGGTGGTCCAGTCGACGCCGTGGTCGGCCAGCCGCTCGGTGATCGTCGGGAACCGGTGCCGCAGGAAGTCGGCGCCGAGGTGGCGGGCGTCGAGCCACACGTGGTCGGTGCCGGTCGCGGCCATCCGCCGGACGATCGCGTGCGCCACGACGTCCCGCGGTGCCAGCTCGGCCAGCGGGTGCACCTGCGGCATGAACCGCACCCCGTCGGTGTCCAGCAGGCGGGCGCCCTCGCCGCGCACCGCCTCGGACACCAGCGTCAGCTGGCCCTTCACGGCGGAACCGAGCCACAGCACCGTCGGGTGGAACTGCACGAACTCGACGTCACCCAGCCGCGCACCGGCACGCAGCGCGGCGGCGATCCCGTCCCCGGTGGCCTGCACCGGGTTGGTGGACGAGCGGTACACCTGGCCGATCCCGCCAGTCGCCAGGATCACCGCGGGCGCCAGCACCGCGCCGACCCCGTCCCGGCTGCCCTCGCCGATCACGTGGACCGTGACACCGGCCACCGGACCGGGCCGTCCGCCGTCCCCCGGAGCGCCGGTCAGCACGTCCACCACCAGGGCGTGCTCCAGCACCTCGATGCCCGGGTCGTCGCGCACCGCCTCGATCTGCGCCACCAGGGCCCTGCTGACCTCGGCACCGGTCGCGTCGCCACCGGCGTGGGCGATCCGGTCGGCCAGGTGCCCACCCTCGCGGCCCAACGAGATGCTGCCGTCGGGCGCCCGGTCGAACACCGCCCCGCGTGCGGCCAGCTCGCGCACCCGCGCCGGGCCTTCGGTGACCAGCACCCGCACCGCTCGCTCGTCGCACAGCCCCGCCCCGGCCACCAGCGTGTCCGCGAGGTGGGCCTCCGGGGAGTCGGTCGGCGCCAGCGCCGCGGCGATGCCGCCCTGCGCCCAGACGGTGGAGCCCGAGGCGAGCACGTCCTTGGTCACCAGCACCACGCGTGGCACCCGCGTGCGCAGCTCCAGCGCGGCGGTCAGGCCGGCGATGCCCGAGCCGACGACGACGGCGTCCGCGTGGGTGGTCCAGCCCGGTTCCGGTGCCGCCAGGTGCGTCGCGACGTGCACACCGGTGCGGGTGGGCGCCGTGCGGGCGCCCGTCTCGGCGAGGGTCATCAGGTCAGCGTCCGATCAGCTCGACGTCGGTGTTGTCGATCAGCCGGGTACCGCCCACCCGGGCGGCAACGGCCAGCACTGCGGTGCCGACTGCGGTGTCGGGGACCTCGGTGAAGGTGTCGGGATCGAGCAGGGCGACGTAGTCGACGGCGTCCACCTGCTCGTCGAGCTGCGCGTCGAGAACCGCCCGGACGACGGAACGCACCTGGTCGGGGGCGCCGCCGGCGGCTGCGCGGTCCCGACCGGCAGCCAGCGACCGGGACAGGGCCAGCGCCCGCTGCCGGTCCTCCGGGCGCAGGTACGCGTTGCGGCTCGAGAGCGCCAAGCCGTCGTCGTCCCGGACGATCGGCACGCCGCGCACGTCGACCGGCACGTCCAGGTCGCGCACCATCGCCCGGACGGCGGCCAGCTGCTGGGCGTCCTTGCGGCCGAACAGCGCCACGTCCGGCCGGGTCAGGTGCAGCAGCTTGAGCACCACCGTCAGCACGCCGTCGAAGTGCCCGGGCCGGACAGCACCCTCGAGCACCGTGCCGATCGGCCCGGCCGACACGCGCACCGAGGGCTCGCCGTCGGGGTACATCACCTGCGGCGTCGGGGCGAACACCACGTCGCCCGCTCCGAGCAGGCGGGGGCCGGACAGCAGCGCGAGGTCGCCGTCCAGGTCGCGGGGGTAGCGCTCCAGGTCCTCGCCCGGACCGAACTGCAGCGGGTTGACGAAGATGGTGACGACGACGCGGGAGGCGAGCTCCTTGGCGGCGCGCACCAGCGACAGGTGTCCGGCGTGCAGCGCCCCCATCGTCATCACGACGGCCCGGCCGTACGGCGTCGCGTCACCGTCACGGTCACCGCCGGGTGCCGACGCGTCGAGCGCCGCCGACAGCTGCGCGACGTCGTGGACCAGCACCGGCGCGCTGTCCGTCATCAGTCCTCCTGCGGGCCGCCGTCGCCGGTCTGGGACCGGCCGTCCGGGGCGCCCGCCAGCACGTCCAGCAGCCGCTGGGCCGCCGCGGCATCCACCAGGCCGGCAGCCAGCGACCGCGCCGTGGCGGCGCGCGCGAGAGCACGGTACCCCCCGACCACGTCGACGGCTCCGGTGCGTCCGCCGAGGGCGGTCAGCTGCTCCAGGTGCTGCTCGACGGTGCCGGCATCACCACGCCGCACGGGTCCGGTCAGCGCGGTGATCGCCCCGGCGCCGCCGGCCGACTCGGCCCGCAGGGCGGTGTCGAGCGCCGCCTCCAGCAGCGGGCGCAGCATCCGGCCGGGATCGTCCACACCGGCCGCCGCGAGCGCCTGCGCAGCCTGCGCCACGAGGACCACCAGGTGGTTCGCCCCGTGCGCCAGGGCCGCGTGGTACAGCGGACGGGCGTCCTCGGCGAGCACCACGGGTTCACCGCCCACCTCGACCACGAGCGCCTGACCGATCGGCAGCACCGGCGCGGGCGCCGTCACGGCGAACGGGCAGCCCTCCAGCCGCGCGAGGTCCAGCGAGGTGCCGGTGAACGTCATCGCCGGGTGCAGCGCCAGCGGGATCACCCCCGCGGTGCGCGCCGGCGTCAGCACGTCCGTGCCGAACCGGCCGCTGGTGTGCACGACCAGCTGTCCCGCCTGCCAGGCGCCGACCTCCGCCAGCCCGGCGACGAGCGGCGCCAGCGCATCGTCCGGTACCGCCAGCAGCACCAGCTCGGCACGCCGCACCACCTCGGGCACGTCGACCACCGGGACGCCGGGCAGCAGCGCGTCGGCACGGTCGCGCGACTCCTGCGAGACGGCGCTGACGGCCACCACGGGGTGCCCCGCGGCCCGCAGCGCGCTGCCGAGCACCGCACCGACGCGGCCGGCGCCGACCACCCCCACCCCGAGCCGACCGGGGCGGGCGGCGGGGTCCACGGGCTGGGCGCTCATGCGGTCCGGCTCACGACGCGCCCCGGCGCATCCACTGCTCCGGCCCGGCCGCCTGGCGAGCCTGCCGGGCGCGCGCCGCCTGCTCGTCCAGCAGCGCGGCCGCCGCCTGCTCGGTCAGGTGCTCCGCACGCGGCGACACCGGCCCGGGCGTGGAGTGCACGACGAAGGTCGCGACGCCGAGCGCCCGCTGGATCGGCCCCTGCCGCACGGCCAGCGACTGGGTGCGCTCGTGCGGCACCACCTCGACGGAACGCCACCACCGGCCGGAGCGGACCAGCAGCGCCCGCTCCGTCACCAGCACGCCCCGTCGCCGCCAGCCGATCGGGTCCACCCAACGCGCGGCCCGTGGCGACGGCGTGAACCCGCCGTCGTCGCCCCTGCCGGTGAACGCGGCGTCGAGCACCGCCTGCGGGTCCGCGACGCCGAGGTCCGGCAGCACCAGCCACAGGGCCGTCATCGCCTCCTGCCGCGTGGCGACGGGGTGCAGCACCGCCTCGTTCTCCCGCTCCTTGGCCTCCGTGCCGTAGCCGGCGACGTTGATCTGCACCCGCCACCAGTCGCGAGACCGCCACAGCAGCGGCTGGTGCAGCCGGACGGCCTGCACCCGGCCCGGCGGGACGGTCTGCGTGCGGGTCTCGGTCAGCCCGTGCCGCAGCCGGATGCCGTCCGGGGAGATGGCGGCGCGGAACGTCGCGGCGCCGTTCAGCCGGGACCACACCCAGCTGACGGCGCCGAGCACCGCGGGCAGCACGCCGAACGCGGCGTCGATGCTGTCGCTCACGACGATCGTGACGGTGATGGCGACCACGCCCAGCACCAGCCAGACGGTGCCGCCGGACAGCAGGATCGAGCCGAGCAGCCGCGGCATCGGCAGCTCGTACACCTGCTGCTCCGGTGCGGGTGCGAACCCCGGGGCAGTGACAGGGGCCGGGACAGAGGCGGGGCCGAGCGCCCGGGGCACGGACGGCACGGTGGACGACGGCGGCAGCGGGGAGCCGGGCACCATCGGCACCGTCTGCGCGTCGGGCACGGCCGAGGGCGGCGGTGCCGACGGCCGACGCAGGCCGGCCGCGAGCGCCAGCAGCTCGGCGCGCAGCGCATCGGCCTCGTCCTCGCGCAGGAACGACAGCGACACCGCGGACCCGTGCCCGCCGGCCACCTCCAGCCGCAGCTCCGACAGGCCGACCAGCCGGGCCAGCAGCGGCTGCACCACGTCCACCGCCTGCAGCCGGTCCAGCCGGGCCTGCCGCTGCTGCCGGAACACGATGCCCTGCCGCAGGTGCACCGCCTCGTCCGTGACGGCGAACCGCATCGCCCGCCACGCAAACGCCGAGTACACCAACGTCACCACGGTGACCAGCACCAGCACGCCGACCAGCGCCAGCCACGTGCGGCCACCGAGCACGTGCGCGAGGTTGCGGACGTTGTCACCGGCCTGCGCCGCGAAGATCGCGAGCACGGCGACCAGCGCCTTCCACCCGCGCAGCAGCGGGGTGATCGGGTGCACCCGCCGCCAGGCGTAGGAATCCTCGCCGACGGCTTCTGCCGTGACGGGGGCCGGGCCCGCGGCGGGCGGCGTCTCGGCGGCGCTCACAGGCCCGCCAGCCGGGCCTCGCCGCGCGAGGCGAGGCGGTCACGCAGCCGTGCGGCCTCCTCGGGCCGCAGACCGTGGATCGAGGCGTCGGTGTTGGGTGCGGCGGTGTGCAGCTGGACGGCCGCGATGCCGAAGCTGCGGTCCACCGGTCCGGCGTTCACGTCGACGTACTGCATGCGGCCGTAGGGCACCACGACCAGGGTCTTGAACATGATGCCGCGGCGGATCAGCAGGTCCTCCGCCCGCTCGGCGTAGCCGACGGCGCGCACCTGCCGCGGCACCAGCCATCCGAGCCACACCCCGACCGCCAGCACCGCGGCAGGCGCGATCCACACCGCGGCCGCCCCGGTGAGGACCGCCCACACGACGCCCGCGACGAGGAGCGGGACGAGGACGATCGCCGCGACCGTCAGCCGCGCAGCGGCCAGCCGTGGGGAGACGGGTGTCCAGACGATGTCCGCCGGCTGGAACAGGGCGTCGGTCGAGACAGGGCCGGAGCTGGTCATGAGGCCATCCAAGCATCGGCCGCAACGCCTGCGGCCGGGACCTGCGCCGGTCCGGGTGCCGTCGGGGCCGGTGCCCTGATGTCGAGTCGGCGCCCCGACGTCAGCTCGGCGACGGGTCCGGCTCCGCACCGCCGGACTCCTGGGGCTGCTCGTCCTGCGGTGGCGGGATGCGGCAGAACCACTCCACCACCAGGCCGACCACCGCCATCACCAGCGCGCCGCCCGCGGCGACACCGGCCGCAGCCGCCCGAGGTCCGCTCCCGGGCAGGTCCCGGGAGAGCAGCAGCGCCGCCAGCTGACCGCCGTACCAGCCCACCAGCAGCGCGCCGGTGTAGCACGCCGCCTTGGCCAGCACCGCGGTCCGTGCCGCCCGGATCGGGTCGAGGTCCGGCCGGTGGCCGCGCAGGAACTGCCGCACCGCCCAGCCCATCGAGAACACCACCGCGGAGATCAGCAGCTCCACCACGGCCACCAGCCACGGCACCGTCGGCATGCCGGGTCCGCGGCGGGACAGCTCCGTGGTGAGCAGCGCGGCCAGCACCCCGACGACGAGCGCGACGAGCAGGAGGCTCTGCCAGCGGGTCCGCCGCATCACGGACCCCACGGCCACGCGGGTCCCGCGTCGTCGTCGGCCTGGTCCTCGTGGGGTGCCGCCGCGGGGGCCGGGGTCGCGCCGGGTGCGTGCGCCGGGGCTGCGTGCGCCGATGGCCCCTGCGCCGCGGGGCCGTGCCCGGAGACGTCCAGCGACCCGGTGTGCTGCACCGGCGCCGTCAGCCAGTCGAGGGCCATCCACCGCACACCGTCACGGTCCGGTGCGGTGTCCGCCAGCTGGGCGACGGGGCCGCCGCCGAGGCCCGGCAGCACGGCGGTCGGGTCCACCTGCGCCCACGGCTGCAGCACGAAGGCACGCTGGTGGGCACGCGGGTGCGGCAGCTCGAGGTCGTCCGTGACGGCCAGCACCGAGCCGTACACCACGATGTCGAGGTCCAGCGTGCGCGGGCCCCACCGCTCCAGCCGCACCCGACCGTGCCGGTCCTCCAGCAGCTGCAGGGCGTGCAGCAGCTCCCGCGGCGCGAGCGTCGTGCGGGCCAGCACCACCGCGTCGAGGTAGTCCGGCTGCTCCGGACCGCCGACCGGTGCCGTCCGCGCGAGCGGCGAGACCTTCACCACCTCGAGGCCGGGCAGCTGGCCCAGCTCGGCGACCACCTCGCGCAGCGTCTCCTGGGACGGGCCGAGGTTCGAGCCCAGGGCCAGCACCACGTCGACCGGCGCCGCCGGGCGCTGGTCCAGCGCGTCGCCGGGCGCAGCGGCCGCGGGCACGGGCACGGGCACCGGTGCGGCCGGCGACTCCGGTGCGGCCGGCTCGGGTGCGTCGGCCGGCGTGCGGGGCAGGACCGTCGTCTCGGAGACGTCGTCCGGCACCGCCATCACGGGCTCCCACGACGGCACGGCGACCGCTTCGGAGCGCTCGGCCGGGACCGCGGCCAGCTCGGCCGCACCCATCCCAGGCACGGCCACGGCCGGCATGGCGGCCCCGGGAACCGCGGCACCCGGCGCCGTGGTGCCGGGCAGCATCGCGGCCGCCAGTGCGGCGGCCTCGGGACCGACGATGTCGGCGAACGTCGGGATCTCGAGCGGTGCGCTCGGTGCGTGCGGGGCGCGCGCCGAGGACGGTGCGGGCAGCGTGACGCCGGCCGGTGTCTCGGCGAGCGGCAGGGGCGCCGTGCGCGGGTGGGCGTGGGCGGCGGCACGGGTCGCGGCGCTGGCGGTGGGCGGCTCGCCCGTCCCCTGCTGCGCGCGGTACGGCTCCGCGGCGGGCAGCTTGCGCCGGTCCCGGTGGATCTCGACGACGACGTCGCCGAAGGGCACGGTGATCGGCGCCTGCGGCTTGTGCACCGCCACGTCGACGGCCAGCACGCCCGGGTGGGCCAGCACGGTGGCGGCGATCCGCTCGGCGACCGTCTCGATCAGGTCGGCCGGCTCGCCGGCGAGCACGGCGTGCACCTCCTGCGCCAGGCGGCCGTAGTCGACGGAGTACGTCAGGTCGTCCCGCGCCGCGGCGCGGCGCGTGTCCAGGTGCACGACGACGTCGGCCAGGAACTGCTGACCGTCGCGCCGCTCCTCGGGCAGCAGCCCGTGCCGGCCGGTGGCTGCGATCCCGGTCAACCGGATCCGGTCCAGCTCGCGCCCGGCCTCGTCCACCACCGGCTGCTCACCGCTCACCGCGGGCCTCCTACCGTCTCGTCGTGCACGTCATCGTGCCCGATGCCGTTCCTGCCACCGCCCGCGGCCGCGCGCCACGCCGCGGCGACCCGCACCGCATCGGCCGAACCCCGGGCCTCGTGCACCCGGACGGCCCACACCCCCGCCGCCGCCGCGAGCGCACTGATCGCCGCCGTCGCCCCGTCGCGTTCCGCGGGAGGTACCGGCTCGCCGTCCGGCCCGGCCAGCAGGTGGCCGAGGAACCGTTTGCGGCTGGCGCCGACCAGCACCGGGAAACCCTCGGCCTGCAGCACGTCGAGGTGGGCCAGCAGCGGCCAGTTGCTCGCACCGGCCTTGGCGAAGCCGAGGCCCGGGTCCAGCACCACCTGCTCGTCCCGCACGCCGGCGGCGCGCAGCTCGGCCAGCCGGGTGCGCAGCTCGGCCAGCACGTCGGCGACCACGTCGTCGTACCGGTCGTGGGCGTCCATCACGTCGGCGTGCCCGCGCCAGTGCATCGCCACGTACGCGACGCCGGTGCGCGCCACCAGCGCCGCCATCTCCGGGTCCGCCAGGCCGCCGGACACGTCGTTGACCAGCAGCGCGCCGGCGTCCACCGCCTGCTGCGCCACCACCGCCCGCGTGGTGTCCACGCTGACCGTCGCACCGTGCGCCACCAGCTCGCGGACCACGGGCAGCACCCGGGACAGCTCCTCCTCCACCGGGACCCGCGGGGCGTTGGGCCGCGTGGACTCGCCGCCGACGTCCAGCAGGTCGGCACCGTCGGTCAGCAGCTGCAGGCCGTGCGCCACCGCCGAGGAGGTGGTGAACCAGCGTCCGCCGTCGCTGAAGGAGTCGGGCGTCACGTTGACGACGCCCATCACCAGCGTCCGGTCACCGTCACCGAGGTGCGCGAGGGACGCCGGGCCGCTGCGCGCGCCGGTGCTCACGGGCGTCACCCTACGCAGGCCGGTGCACGGGTCAGCGACCCAGCACCAGGGCCATCGCCTCGGCCCGGGTCGCGGCGTCGCGCATCTGACCGCGCACCGCGGAGGTGACCGTGCGAGCACCGGGCTTGCGGACCCCGCGCATCGACATGCAGAGGTGCTCGCACTCGAGCACCACCATCACGCCACCGGGGTTCAGCACCTCGACCAGGGCGTCCGCGATCTGCGACGTCAGCCGCTCCTGCACCTGCGGGCGGCGGGCGTAGACCTCCACCACCCGGGCCAGCTTGGACAGGCCGGTGATGCGACCGTCCGTGCCGGGGATGTAGCCCACGTGGGCGACGCCGTGGAACGGGACCAGGTGGTGCTCGCAGGTGGAGTACACGGCGATGTCGCGCACCATCACCATCTCCTGGTGACCGGCGTCGAACGTGGTGGTCAGCACGTCGCGCGGGTCCTGGAACAGGCCGGCGAACGTCTCCCGGTAGGCGCGGGCCACCCGCGCGGGCGTGTCCAGCAGCCCCTCGCGGTCCGGGTCCTCGCCGACGGCGATCAGCAGCTCGCGGACGGCGGCCTCCGCACGGGCGGCGTCGAACGGCCGCACCGCGCGGCCGCCGTCCACCAGCGGACCGATCACCGAGCGCTGCTCGGGCGTCTCGTCGTCGGCCAGGTCGTCCTCGACCGGTGCACCCACGGCGCGGTCGGCCATGTCAGAGGCGCCCGGTCGTGTCGGTGGGGCCGGGGGTGTCCGGCGTCTGGTTCGGCGGCACCTCGACCACCTCGACCGGCGGGTGCTCGTGGGTCGCGGCGGCGGCCTCGTCCTGCGGCACCACGTCGTGACCGTTCAGCGCGGCCCTCTCCGCCGCCGTCATCACGGGTCCGCGCTCGGACACCGCGCGCTCCTCGCTGGACAGCCACACCTCGCGCGGCTCGCGCTTGACGACGTCGTGGAACACCTCGCGCAGCTGCTCGGCGTTCAGCGTCTCCTTCTCCAGGAGCTCGAGCACCAGGCGGTCCAGGACGTCGCGGTACTCGACCAGGATCTCCCACGCCTCGTCGTGCGCCTTCTCCATCAGCGCGCGGACCTCGACGTCGATCCGGCTGGCGACCGACTCGGAGTAGTCCCGCTGGTGGCCGACGTCGCGGCCGAGGAACACCTCGGACGACTCCTGGCCCAGCTTCACCGAGCCGAGCGAGGCGCTCATGCCGTACTGCGTGACCATCTTGCGGGCCACCTCGGTGGCCTTCTCGATGTCGTTGCTCGCACCCGTGGTCGGGTCGTGGAACACCAGCTCCTCCGCGACGCGGCCGCCCATGGCGTACGCGAGCTGGTCGAGCAGCTCGTTGCGAGTGGTGGAGTACTTGTCCTCCGTCGGCATCACCATCGTGTAGCCGAGGGCGCGGCCGCGGGGCAGGATCGTCACCTTGGTCACCGGGTCGGTGTACCGCAGCGCCGCCGCCACCAGGGCGTGGCCGCCCTCGTGGTAGGCGGTGATCTTCTGCTCCTTGACGTTCATCACGCGCGTGCGCTTCTGCGGGCCGGCGACGACGCGGTCGATCGCCTCGTCCAGCTCGCGGTCGCCGATGATCTTGGCGCTGGAGCGGGCGGTCAGCAGGGCGGCCTCGTTCAGCACGTTGGCCAGGTCCGCACCGGTGAAGCCGGGGGTGCGGCGGGCCACCGCGGTCAGGTCGACCGCCGGGGCCATCGGCTTGCCCTTGGCGTGCACCTGCAGGATGTGCTCCCGGCCCTTGAGGTCCGGCGGCTCCACCGACACCTGGCGGTCGAAGCGGCCGGGGCGCAGCAGCGCCGGGTCGAGGATGTCCGGCCGGTTGGTCGCCGCGATCATGATGACGTTGGCGTTGACGTCGAACCCGTCCATCTCGACGAGCATCTGGTTCAGCGTCTGCTCGCGCTCGTCGTGCCCGCCGCCCAGGCCCGCACCGCGGTGCCGGCCGACCGCGTCGATCTCGTCGACGAAGATGATCGCCGGCGCGTTCTGCTTCGCCTGGTCGAACAGGTCGCGCACGCGGCTGGCGCCGACGCCGACGAACATCTCGACGAAGTCCGAGCCGGAGATCGAGTAGAACGGCACGCCCGCCTCACCGGCGACCGCGCGGGCCAGGAGCGTCTTGCCGGTACCGGGCGGGCCGTACAGCAGCACGCCCTTGGGGATCTTGGCGCCGACGGCCTGGAACTTGGCCGGCTCGGAGAGGAACTCCTTGATCTCCTCGAGCTCCTCCACCGCCTCGTCCACGCCCGCCACGTCGGCGAACGTCACCTGCGGCGACTCCTTGTTCACCAGCTTGGCGCGCGACTTGCCGAAGCTCATCACCCGGTTGCCGCCGCCCTGCATGTTGGACATGAGGAACCAGAACGCGCCGAGGATCAGCACGAACGGCAGCACGAGGGACAGCAGGCTGCTCCACCACGACGAGACGGCAGGCCCGTCGGACGTGTAGCCCTTCGGCAGGTTGGCGCTCTGCACGGCGTCCACCACGGTCGGGCCCTGCGGCGCGACGTAGAAGAACTGCACCTGCTTGCCGAAGTCGTGGTTGTTCTTGTTGAAGTCCTGCGTCAGGGTCATGTCGACGCGCTGGGCGGTGTCGACGATGCGGACCTGGTCCACCGTGCCGCCCTTGAGCAGCGCCAGACCGTCCGAGGTGTCGATCCGCTGGACGGTGGGCACCCGCAGCGCGCTGAACGCGAACACGATCAGCAGCAGGGCGATGACGACCCACACGACGGGTCCGCGGGCGAGGCGCTTGAGATTCATGGGCGATCGGGGCCGGGCCCCTCATCCTCCGGGTCGCAGGGCTGCTGGCCTCGACGGTACATGGTGAATCTGACGGTCCCGCGGCCCGGTCCGCCCTGTTCGCGCAGGGCTCAGCGCCCTCAGCGACGTCTCAGCCGGTGTCTCAGCCGGCGTAGACGTGCGGCGCCAGGGTGCCGACGAACGGGAGGTTGCGGTACTTCTCGGCGTAGTCCAGGCCGTAGCCGACGACGAACTCGGTGGGGATGTCGAAGCCGACGTACTTGACCGGGACGTCCACCTTCAGCGCCTCCGGCTTGCGGAGCATGGTGGCGATCTCGACACTGACCGGTCCGCGCGAGCGCAGGTTCGACAGCAGCCAGGAGAGGGTCAGGCCGGAGTCGATGATGTCCTCGACGATCAGCACGTGGCGGCCGGTCAGGTCCGCGTCGAGGTCCTTGAGGATCCGGACGACGCCGGAGGACTTGGTGCCCGAGCCGTACGACGAGACCGCCATCCAGTCCATCTGCACGGGCAGGTGCAGGCGGCGCACCAGGTCCGCCATCACCATCACCGCGCCCTTGAGCACCCCGACCAGCAGCAGGTCCTTGCCGGCGTAGTCGGCGTCGATCTGCGCCGCGAGCTCGTCCAGCCGGCCGTGCAGCTGCTCCTGCGTGAGGAGCACCCGCTCCAGGTCGGCTCCCATGTCGGCAGCGTCCACCGCGGCTACTCCTGTCGTGAAGGGGAGGGGGATTCGGTGAGGACGAGCCTGCCACACTCCCGGACGCCGACCATCCCGCCGGGCAGGTGCACGGGCCCCTGCCCGTGCCAGTCGACGAGCAGCGCGTCGAGCGCCAGGACGTGGAGTCGCGTGACGGAGCCGGGCGGGCAGCCGGTGCGCAGCGCCGCCGCGTGCAGCGCGGCCCGCCGGACGCCGGGGACGGCCGCCGCGAGGGTCTCGGCGTCCCAGCCGGCCGTCGGCACCCCGCGGGACGCCGCCTCGGCGAGCAGCCGGTCGGCGAGCTCGTCGACGGCGTCCGCCTGCTCGCGCAGCTGCTCGGCGGTCCGTGCGAGGGCGGGCACCACCCCGGGGCCGAGCACCCGCTCGGCCGCCGGCAGCAGCTGGTGCCGCACGCGGCTGCGGCGCGGGCCGTCCGGCGCGGCGGCATTGGTTGGGTCCTGCCACGGCAGCAGCCGCTGGGCGGTGCACGCCGCCGCGGTGTCGGCGCGGCGCAGCTGCAGCAGGGGGCGGCGGAACGGGCCGCGGCGCGTCGGCATGCCCGCCAGCGACCGGGCGCCGGACCCCCGTGCGAGCGCGAGCAGCACGGTCTCGGCCTGGTCGTCGAGGGTGTGGCCCAGCAGCACCGCCGCGGCACCGGTGCGTCGCGCCGCCTCCTCGAGCGCCGCGTACCGGGCGTCCCGCGCCGCGGCCTCGGGCCCGCCGGGGCCGTCGACGGTGACCGGGACCACCAGCACGGGATCCAGCCCCAACCGGCGGCACTGCTCCGCGGCGCGCGTCGCCACCGTGGCCGACCCGTCCTGCAGCCCGTGGTCCACCACCACCGCACCCGCGCGCAGCGGGGGCACTCCCCCGGCCTCGTCCACGTGGCGCGCGGCGCGTCCGACGACGAACGCCGTGCCCGCCGCCAGCGCCAGGGAGTCGGCACCGCCGGAGCACGCGACCAGCACCAGCGAGCCGGCCGGGAGGTCCGCCAGCTCGCGGCTGACCGCCAGCCGCACCGCCGCGACGGCGGCCGAGGGCCCGGTCACGCGCTCAGGGCCGGACGCGGGCGACCCACGCCGCGGGGTCGGCGATCTCGGCAGCCGTGGGGAGGGTGTCGGCGGACGTCCAGACGGCGTTGAAGCCGTCCGTGCCGACGCGGGCCCGCACCCCGCGGACGAAGGCGGCGCCCTCGCGGTACTGCGCCAGCTTGAGGTCCATGCCGAGCAGCCGGCGGAGCAGCCGCTCGAGGCCACCGGCGGAGGCGCTCGCGTCCCGGCGGGCCTCGAACGCCGTCCGGATCCGGCCGACGGTCGGCACCACCGCCGGCCCGACCTCGTCCATGGTGACGTCGGCGTGCCCCTCGAGCAGCGCCATCACGGCGCCCACCTCGTCGAACACCGCCCGCTGCGCCGGCGTGAGCAGGCCGAGCACCCCACCGCCGCGGCCGCCCGCCAGCGCCCGGCCGATCGCCTCGAGCAGCTCCTGCGCCTCGAGGCGACCGGTGCCCGGTGCGAGGTCGCCGAGCAGCTCCTGAGCCCGGTTACGCAGGTGGTCCGTCAGCCACGGTGCCGCCGCGAACTGCAGCGCGTGCGTCAGCTCGTGCAGGCACACCCACAGCCGGAAGTCGGCCGGGTCCACGCCCATCGCCGTCTCCACCGCGAGCACGTTGGGCGCCACCAGCAGCAGCCGGCCCTCGGCCCCCGAGAACGGGTCGAACTGCCCCAGCACCTTGCCGGCCAGCAGCGCAAGCACGCCCCCCACCTGCGCCGCGGCGGCCTGCCGGGCGGCGGCCGGCACGACGACGGGGCTGCCGTCGGCGTGCCGGGACAGCGGGCCGAGCAGCGACGCGAACACCTGAGTGTTGGCCAGGGCCCAGCGCGGACGGTCGACGACGAGCACCCGCGCGAGCTGCGCCGCCGGCCGGCCGTCCGCCGGACGCATGCCGGTGGTGTCCAGCACCGGGGCACCGGCGCGCGCCGCCGCATCGCGCAGCTCCGCGACCAGGGCGGTCAGCTCGGCGCGGTCGGCGGTCGGTCCCGGGGGCGCCAGACGGCCGGCCACCCGGGCGGCGGCGCTCCAGTCGACCGGGCCCGCGGCGTCGTCGTCCACCATGACGCTCACGCTAACCCGGTGCGGCGCCGGGCCGGCCGGGACCGCGTCAGCGACAGCCGCACGCCGCGAGGCCGCTGACGAAGGTGTCGAGCGCCCGGCGCGGCGGGTCCTGCCCCACGGCACCGGTCTGGTCGGCCAGCACCGCGAACAGCAGCTGGCGCCCGTCGGCGGTGATCACCGTGCCGGCCAGCGAGGTCACGTTCGGCAGGCTGCCCGTCTTGGCGCGCACCAGGCCGCGCGCGTCGCTCTGCGTGAACCGGTCGAACAGGGTGCCGGTCAGGCCGGCGATCGGCAGCTGCGTGGCGACCTCCGTGAGGGCCGGGTGCGAACCGTCGACCATGAGCTTGAGCAGCCGCACCAGCAGGGTCGGCGGCAGCGCCGAGCCGGCCGCCAGACCGGAGGCGTCGACCAGGTGCGCGCCGTTGACGTCCACGCCCAGCGTCGAGACGGCGTGCAGCACCGCCTGGGTGCCGCCCTCGAAGCTGCCCGGCAGCGTCTGGTGCAGCGCGACCAGGCGCGACACCACCTCGGTGATCGTGTTGTCCGAGCTGTCCAGGAAGTAGCCGACCACCTGGTCCAGCCGTGCCGACCGCACCTCCCCCAGCACCCGGCCGTTGGCCGGCGCGGTGCCGCGGGACGGCGCCCCCTGCACCGTGATGCCCGCCTCCGTCAGCCGCTGGGCCAGGACGTTGGCGGCGTTCATCGTGGGGTCCGGGAAGCGGACCGAGTACTCGACCTCGGGGTGCACCCGTGCGTCGTGCACCGCGATCGGCGTCACCGGGGCGACGAACCCCTCGGACAGGTAGCTCGGGTCCCAGCCGGGGGACGTCGCCGGACCGCTGAACAGCGAGTCGTCCACCGACAGGTGGACCGTCGTCGTCCCGGCCAGCTTGAGGTCGCGGGCCACCTGCGCCGCCAGGTCGCCCAGGCCGGCGTGCCCGTCGACCGCGTTCGGGTCGCCCGCGCCCGGCGCGAGCAGCATGTCCCCGCCGCCGACCAGCACGATGGAGCCGCCGGCGCCGGCGACGACCCGGGTCGGCAGCGTCGACGCCGGGTCCAGGGTGCCGAGGGCTGCGGCAGCCGTGACCAGCTTGGCGGTGGACGCCGGCACGTGCGGGCTCGCCGAGTCGTGCTCCGCGATGACGTCGCCGCTCGCGGCGTCCGTGACCAGGACCCCCACGCTGGGCCCCACCCGCGGGTCGGCGGCGAACGCGTTCACCGCGGCCTGCACGGCGGCCGTCGACGGCACGGGGGCCCCGGTGTCCAGGGCGCGGAGCGGTGCGAGGGACGCCGGGATCGCCACCGGCAGCAGGGCACCGGGGGCGACGGGGAACGGCGAGGCGGTCGGCCCCGGCGGGGCCAGGGTCAGCACGCCCGGCACCACGTCGTACGCGTCGGCCGTCACGTACGCGGCTCCGGCGAGGACCACCACCAGGATGCTGGTGCCCACCACCCGAGCCGTCCTGGCCATGCTCTCCCGTTGCTCCCGTACGCCGCAGTCACGGCAGCGGTCACGGCCGCTGCCACGGCACCGCGCCTCGGGGCGGGCTGCCCGCCGCCGGTGCGTCAGACTACTGTCCTAGAGCCGGGGCGCCACGGCGCCGCGCGACGACTTGTGCACCGACTACGAACCAGCGCCTGCCGCCGGGCGCGCGCGGAGGAGAGCTGTGGAGTTCGACGTCACGATCGAGATCCCCAAGGGACAGCGCAACAAGTACGAGGTCGACCACGCGACCGGCCGTATCCGCCTGGACCGCATGCTCTTCACCTCGACCCGGTACCCCGACGACTACGGCTTCATCGAGGGCACCCTCGGCGAGGACGGCGACCCGCTCGACGCCCTGGTGCTGCTCGAGGAGCCGACCTTCCCGGGCTGCCTGATCCGGTGCCGCGCGCTCGGCATGTTCCGCATGCGCGACGAGGCGGGCGGCGACGACAAGGTGCTGTGCGTGCCGATGGGCGACCAGCGCGCCGCCTGGCGGCAGGACATCGACGACGTGTCGGACTTCCACCGCCTGGAGATCCAGCACTTCTTCGAGGTCTACAAGGACCTGGAGCCCGGCAAGTCCGTGGAGGGCGCCCACTGGGTGGGCCGTGCCGACGCGGAGGCCGAGATCGAGCGGTCGCGCCAGCGGGCGATCGACGCGGGGTACTACGCGCACTGACGCACCCGCACGACGAGCGCTCGAAGGCCCGCACCACCGGACGGTGGGTGCGGGCCTTCGTCGTTCGTGCGCGCTGCCGCGCGGGCGGCGCGTCAGGGGCGGCCGGCGAACGGCATGGTGCCCGACCAGCGGATCGAGGTGATCCGGATCGGCACGCCAGGCCTGGCGGCCTCCACCATCTGCCCGCCGCCGATGAACATCGCCACGTGGTAGATCGAGCTGGCGTCGGTGGTGTCGTCGGCCCAGAAGATCAGGTCACCGGGGCGCATGCTCGAGTAGCTGATCTTGAGGACCTGCTTGTACTGGTCGGCCGCGGTGCGGTTGATCCCGACGCCCGCCGCGGACCACGCCTTCATCGTCAGGCCTGAGCAGTCGAAGCCGTCGGGCCCGACGCCGCCCCAGATGTACGGCAGCCCGATCTGGCCCTCGGCCCAGGACACGGCCGCCTGACCCTGACCGGCCGACCCGCGGGACACACCGGTGCCGAGGCCGTAGCGATCGCTGGTCGGCGGGGCGGGCGGCGGGGTCACCGGGTTGGTGACCGGGGCCGTCACGGGAGGCGTCGTCACCGGTGGCGTGGTGACGGGAGGGGCGGTGGTGCCGCCCGACGTACCGCCCGACGTACCGCCCGAGCCTGTGCCGGCCGGCGGCGTCGTGGTGGCCGGTGGTGCCGTGGTGCCGCCGGCCGGCGGGGTGGACGTCGTGCTCGTCGACCCAGCCGCCGGGGCCATGCGGACGGCCTGCGCGGCGGCGTTCTCCCGCTGCTGACGAGCGGCGTCGAGCGCGTCCTGGCGGGCGCGCTCCACGGTGGCCGACGTCTGCTGCGCGACAGCCAGGGCGTTGATCAGCTGGTCCCGCTCGGTCGAGGCCGCAGCGATCTGCGTCTGTGCGTCGTCGGACGCCTTCTGCGCGGCGTCGAGCGCCTGCTGGGCGGTGTCCTTGGCGGCCGACGCCTCCGTGGCGGCCGCCGCGGCATGGTCGCGCAGGGTGTCGGCGACGAGCGTCGCGGCGCGGAACCGCTGGACCGTCTCGTCGGCCTTGCCCGTCAGGTGCGCCAGCGTGCTGGTGCGCTGCGCGACGTCCTGGAAGCCGTCGGCGGACAGCACGGCCTCGAGCAGGTCCGCGCCACCGCCGGACCGGGCCATCTGCCGGGCGAGCGCGACGAGGTCCCGCCGGGCGGTCTCCGCGTCGGCGGCCGCCTGCGTGGAGCGCTGGGCGGCCTGGTCGGCGGCCGTCTGCGCGTTCTGCGCGTCGGACAGCGCCTGGGTGTACTTCTCGCCGGCCACCTGCACGGCGACGTCGGCCTGGTCGCCGACCACCGACAGCTCGGCGAGGCGCACCTCCATCTGCGCGACGGACCCCTTGGCCGCCTGCACGGCGGCCTGGGCGCTCTGCACGTCGGCGGCGGACGGGGGCGTGGGCGACGGCGACGGGTCGGCCAGGGCGCCGGACTGGTCGACGAGGACGAGCAGGGTCGCCAGCACGGCGGACGTGAGCGCGAGGCGGGATCGCCGGGCGGTTCGGTGGGGCCGCGGTGCGGGTGTCACGGGCTGTCTCGCCTCGATCTGGTGGCGGCCGCGCGGCCGCGCACCGGTGCTCATTCCGGGGGGTGCGTCACGCACGCTACCTGCGCAGATCCCAGAAGTGAACATCTGTCACACGGGCATCAGAAGTCACATGGGTGTGGTTCGGGACGGATCGGACACCGCGGGCTCCAGCTCGCTCCGGTAGCGCGCGCCCAGGCTCACCGCGACCTCGTCCGCCGGTGCCGGGCGGGCGATGTGGAAGCCCTGCGCCAGGTCGCAGCCCATCGCCCGCAGCGCCACCATCTGGGCCGCCGTCTCCACGCCCTCGGCGACCACCTGGAGGCCCGCGCTGTGCGCGGCGTGCACGGCGAGGGCGACCAGCTCGCGGGAGCCGGCGTCGTCCAGCGCGATCAGGCTGCGGTCGATCTTCAGCGCGGACGCAGGCAGGTTCCGCAGCTGGCCGATCGAGGTGTACCCGGTGCCGAAGTCGTCGATGTGGATGCCGACACCGAGCCGGCGCAGCGTGGTCAGCTGGGCCTGCATCACCGGCGAGCTCAGCGGGACCGTCTCCGTCACCTCCAGCACCAGCCGCTCGGGAGCGATCCCGGCCGCGACGCACGCGCCGACCACGTCGTCGACGATCACCGCGGACATCAGGTGCCGCCCGGAGATGTTCACCGACATGTGCACGTGCGGGCGACCCTCGCGGTCCCACGCCGCGGCCTGCGCCGTCGCCTCGTAGAGCGCCCACCGCCCGATGTCGCAGATCAGCGAGCTCTTCTCGGCCAGCGGGATGAACTCGCTGGGCGGCAGCAGGCCGCGGCCCGGTCGCTGCCACCGCGCCAGCGCCTCGTAGCCGACCACCGACCCGCTGCTCAGCTCGAGCAGCGGCTGGTAGTGCATCACCAGCTCGCCGGCGACCAGGGCGTGCCGGACGGCCGCCTCCGCGTCGGCGCGCTCGATCAGCTCCTTGCGCAGCTCCTCGCCGAACACCTGGACGCGCGCCCGGCCCTCGGCCTTCGCCTGGTACGCACCGGCGTCGGCCTCCCGCACCAGGTCGTCCGGGTCGACCATCCCCTCGCGCGAGAAGGCGACGCCGACGGAGGCGGACAGCCACAGCGCCTGCGGCTGACCCTCGAGCCGGAGCGGCCGCTCCACCGCCGCGACGATGCGGCTGGCCATGTCGACCAGGGGGCGCTGGGACGGCACCGCGCGCACCAGCACGACGATCTCGTCGCCGCCGATGCGGCCGACGACGTCCTCGGGTCGCACGACCTCGCGGATCCGGGCCACCACGGAGCGCAGCACCTCGTCGCCGACCACGTGGCCGAACGTGTCGTTCACCTGCTTGAAGTGGTCCAGGTCGACGTACAGCAGCCCGACGGGCGCACCGGGACGCACGCCGGCGAGCGCCTTCTCCACCTCGACGAGCGTGCTCGCCCGGTTCATCGCGCCCGTCAGCGCGTCGTGCGTCGCCTCGTGCGCCAGCCGGTCCAGGACCACGCCGCGCTCGGCCGCCGCCGTCCTGGCGTCGACCAGCGCCAGCTGGAGCCGCATGACGGCCAGGGCGGTCAGCACCGCGTAGCCGGCGATCAGCGGCCAGGTGTCGTACTCCTGCCCCCTCAGGTGCTCCACGGTCTCGATGCCGGGGGCGACGAGCAGCGCGCCGAGCAGCCCCACCACGCGCCACGTCGACATCGTCGCCGGCCCCTCGGCCGGTTGGGACACCGCACGGGCGGACCGGTGCAGCGCGGCGGCACCGGCCAGCGCGTAGGACGTGAGCCAGAGGGCGTCCAGCCAGCGGTCCGCGGCCGACGCCGCGGCGCCGAGCAGCGTGTACGCCACGTCGGCCGTCATCAGGGTCGCCAGCGAGCCGAACAGGAGCAGGTAGGCGAAGGGTCGGTGGCCGCCGGCGACGAACAGCCGCGACGCCACCGCGAGCAGCAGCAGGTCGGCGAGCGGGTACGCCAGGGAGAGCAGGGCGGGGAACGTCGAGCCCTGCGCGGCGAGGGTCGGCGCGCCGACGACCACCCACGCGATCAGGCCCAGGCTGACCACCACCACGCCGGAGTCGACCCAGCCCGCGCGGTCCCAGCCGGTCCGGCGGCACCGCGCCAGCAGCAGGAGGGACACGGCCAGCACGGGGTACGCGGAGAGGTAGACCGCATCGGCCGGCGACGGGAACGGGTCGACGTGCTGGACGTCCTGGTACCAGGCGTACATCCCGTCGCCGACGATCAGCAGCAGCTGGCCCAGCGCGAGGACGTACCAGGCACGGTGGCAGCGCGACTGCCGCAGGGTCGCACCCAGCACGACGGCCCCCACCGACACCAGGCCGATCGCCTGGTACAGCACGTCCCGGGCGAGCACGGACGGCACGAGGGCCCAGGCCGTCGCCAACGTTGCGACGACCAGCAGGTAGCCCTTCCACCACCGGTCCACGTCTTCAAGATCGGTCCGACGGGCAGGCAGATGAACGGTTGTCCAGGTGAGGTTGGGCCGCAGGGACGGAGTTCACCCGGTCCGCCGTGGACGGTGGGGGTCCGAATGATGAGACGTCGGTTTCACGAGCCGGGACGGTGCCCGTAGGCTCCCTGCCATGTCCCGCCGAATGTGTCGCTGACCAGCGCACGTTCGGCTGTGCCCGCGGGCCGGTCGCGCCCCCTCTGGGACGCTCCCCCGCCTCGAGCCTCGGCTCGCACGTGCGCCACACCCCCGAGCACCACCCCGGGACGGTCGTCGGCTGCACTCCCTGTCCCGGGTCGCCCACCCACCCGCAGGACTTGTGACAGGACCGAGAGCAGGAGCGAGCACGACGATGAGCAACGAGAGCTGGAACTTCGAGACCCGCCAGATCCATGCCGGCCAGGTGCCGGACCCGACGACGGGCGCCCGCGCCCTGCCGATCTACCAGACCACGTCCTACGTGTTCGACTCGGCGCAGCAGGCCGCCGACCGGTTCGCGCTCAAGGAGCTCGGCCCGATCTACACCCGCATCGGCAACCCGACCCAGGAGGTCGTGGAGAACCGGGTCGCCTCGCTCGAGGGCGGTGTCGGCGCCCTGCTCGTCGCCTCCGGCCAGGCTGCCGAGACGTTCGCGATCCTCAACGTCGCGGAGGCCGGTGACCACGTGGTGGCCAGCCCGTCGCTCTACGGCGGCACGTACAACCTGCTGCACTACACGCTGGCCAAGCTGGGAATCGAGACGACGTTCGTCGACGACCCGCACGACCCCGAGTCGTGGCGCGCGGCGATCCGCCCCAACACCAAGCTCTTCTACGCCGAGACGATCCCCAACCCGAAGTCCGACGTGCTGGACATCGAGACGGTGGCCGGTGTCGCCCACGAGTACGGCGTCCCGCTGATCGTGGACAACACCGTCGGCACGCCGTACCTGATCAACCCGCTGCAGTGGGGTGCCGACGTCGTCGTGCACTCGGCCACCAAGTACCTGGGCGGGCACGGCTCGGCCATCGGCGGCGTGATCGTCGACGGCGGGTCCTTCGACTACGCGCAGTACCCCGAGCGCTTCCCCAACTACAACACCCCGGACCCGTCGTACAACGGCCTGGTGTTCGCGCGGGACCTGGGCGTCGGCGGCGCGTTCGGCGTCAACCTCTCCTACATCCTCAAGGCCCGCGTGCACCTGCTGCGCGACCTCGGCTCGGCGGTCAGCCCGTTCAACGCCTTCCTCATCGCGCAGGGCATCGAGACGCTCTCGCTGCGCGTGGAGCGGCACGTGGCAAACGCCCAGAAGGTCGCCGAGTGGCTCGAGGCCCGCGAGGACGTGCTGGGCGTGCACTACGCCGGGCTCGAGTCCTCGCCGTGGCACGCGAACCAGCTGAAGTACGCGCCGCGCGGCGCCGGCGCGGTGCTGGCGTTCGAGATCGAGGGCGGTGCCGAGGCCGGCAAGGCGTTCGTCTCCGCGCTGGAGCTGCACTCGAACGTGGCGAACATCGGCGACGTGCGGTCGCTGGTGATCCACCCGGCGTCAACGACGCACAGCCAGCTGACGCCCAAGGAGCAGGCGCTGTCCGGCGTGACGCCGGGCCTGGTCCGGCTCGCCGTCGGCATCGAGCACATCGACGACATCCTGGGCGACCTCGAGGCGGGGTTCCGCGCGGCGAAGGGCGCCTGACCCCATGTGTGCCGACACGCCTCGCCCGTCCGCCGACCGTGCCCACCGGTCGGCGGGCGGGCGGGCGTCGTCCACCAGCCGGATCCCCCCGGCACTGCGGCCGCCGGTCCGCGCGACGGCCGCCTGGCGCGAGGGTGACCCGGTCGGCAACCGCCGGTTCGCCGACCTCGGGCCGTTCGCGCTCGAGTCCGGTGGCCGGCTGCCGGCCGTCCGGCTCGCCTACGAGACGTGGGGCACCCTGTCGCCGTCGGGCGACAACGCGGTGCTGGTGCTGCACGCGCTGACCGGCGACTCCCACGTCACCGGTCCGGCCGGCGCCGGCCACCCGACCGAGGGCTGGTGGTCCTCCCTGATCGGCCCCGGTGCCCCGATCGACACCGACCGGTACTTCGTCGTCGCGCCGAACGTGCTCGGCGGGTGCCAGGGCTCCACGGGTCCGGCATCGCTCGCGCCCGACGGCCGGCCGTGGGGCAGCCGGTTCCCGCTGCTCACGGTCCGCGACCAGGTCGCCGCCGAGGTGCGGCTCGCCGACCTGCTCGGCATCGACCAGTGGGCCCTGGTGATCGGCGGGTCGATGGGCGGCCACCGGGCGCTCGAGTGGGCCGTGTCCGCGCGCGAGCGCGTGGCGGCCGTCGGGGCGATCGCCACCTGTGCCCAGACCTCCGGCGACCAGATCGCCGGCTTCCACACCCAGCTCGCGGCGATCACCGCCGACCCGGGGTACCGCGGCGGCGACTACTACGACGCAGCCGACGGCGCCGGGCCGCACGTCGGCCTGGGCATCGCCCGGCAGATCGCGCACCAGACCTACCGGTCGGCGCGGGAGCTCGACGAGCGGTTCGGCCGGATCCCGCAGGGCGGTGAGGAGCCGCTCGAGGGCGGCCGGTTCGCCGTCCAGTCGTACCTCGACCACCACGGCGACAAGCTGGCGCGGCGGTTCGACGCGAACACCTACGTGACGCTGACCCGCACGATGATCACCCACGACCTCGGCCGCGACCGCGGCGGGGTCGAGGCGGCCCTCGCCGGCGTGACCGCGCGTGCCCTGGTGGTGGCCGTCGACTCCGACCGCCTGTTCACGCCGGCGCAGTCCGAGCGGATCGCCGCCGGCATCCGCGGCGCGGGCCCGGTGCGGTACGTCCGCTCCGAGTACGGGCACGACGGGTTCCTCATCGAGGAGGACCAGGTCGGCGCGCTCGTCGCGGACTTCCTCGGCGACGACGTCCGCGTGCGCTGATCCGTACCGCGCACCAGACCGGCGGCCTCACACGGGCCCCGGCCCCGACCCCGGAACTGACTCGGACTCTCGTCCCGGTCGCGGCCTCGTCCCAGTCCCGGAGAGACATTTCGCGGTGTACGCCCGATGTACGTACACGGGGCGTACACCGCGAAAGGGCAGCCGGGCCGGGCGCGTCCGAACGACTGCCAGGCCGAGGCCGGATCAGGCGTCCGCCTCCACCGCCGCCCCCGCGAACTGCGACTGGTACAGCCGGTAGTACGCACCCATGGCGGTGATCAGCTCGTCGTGCGTGCCCTGCTCGACGATCGCGCCGTGCTCCATCACGAGGATGAGATCCGCGTCGCGGATGGTGGACAGGCGGTGGGCGATGACGAACGACGTCCGCCCCTCGCGCAGCGTGGCCATCGCCCGCTGCAGCAGCCGCTCGGTGCGGGTGTCCACCGAGGACGTCGCCTCGTCCAGGATCAGCACGGACGGCTGCGCGACGAACGCCCGCGCGATCGTCAGCAGCTGCTTCTCCCCTGCCGACAGGTTGGCGGCGTCCTCCTCGAGCACCGTGTCGTACCCGTGCGGCAGCGAGTGCACGAACCGGTCGACGTAGGTCGCCCGCGCGGCCTCCAGCACCTCCTCGTCCGTGGCGGACTGCCGCCCGTACCGGATGTTCTCGGTGATGGTGCCGGCGAACAGCCACGGGTCCTGCAGCACCATGCCGGTGCGTGCGCGGGCGTCGTGCCTGGTCAGCGTGGCGATGTCCTGGCCGTTGACCAGGATTCGTCCGCCGTCCAGCTCGTAGAACCGCATCAGCAGGTTCACCAGCGTCGTCTTGCCGGCACCGGTCGGACCGACGATGGCGACCGTCTGGCCGGGGTGCACGGTGAACGACAGGTCCTCGATCAGCGGCTGGTCGGGGCTGTAGGAGAAGTGCACGTGCTCGAACTCGATGGTGCCGTCACCGTCGGCCGGTGCCGGTGCGGGGACTGTGTCAGGGCTCTGCTCGTCCTCGTCGAGCAGCTGGAACACACGCTCGGCGGAGGCGGTGCCGGACTGCACCACCGCGGCCATGCCACCCAGCTGGGACAGCGGCTGGCTGAACATCTGCGCGTACTGGATGAACGCCTGCACGCTGCCCAGCCGCATCGACCCGTTGGCCACCATCAGCCCGCCGAGCACCGCGATGCCGACGTACGTCAGGTTGCCGACGAACGACATGCCCGGCCAGATGATCCCGGAGAGGAACTGCGCCGAGAACGACGCCTGGTACAGCTCCTCGTTCTCCGCCCGGAACCGCTGCTGGAACTCGGCGCGGCGGCCGAACACCTTGACCAGCGCGTGACCGGAGAACGACTCCTCGACGCGGGCGTTCAGCCGACCGACCTTGCGCCACTGGATGCCGAACGCCTTCTGCGAGCGCGGCCCGATGATCCCGAAGATCACGCCCATCAACGGCAGGGACACCAGGGCGACCAGCGCCAGCTTCCAGCTGATCGAGAACATCATGACCAGCACGCCGATCACGGTCAGCACCGAGGTCAGCGCACCGGACAGCGACTGCTGCATGGTCTGCGTGATGTTGTCGATGTCGTTGGTGACGCGGGAGATCAGCTCGCCACGCTGCACGCGGTCGAAGTACGCCAGCGGCAGCCGGCTGATCTTCTCCTCGACCTGCTCGCGCAGCCGCCACATCGCCCGGACCATCACCACGTTGATGACGAAGCCCTGGCCCCAGGTCAGCAGCGCACCCGCCAGGTACAGCGCCAGCACCGTCAGCAGCAGCCGGCCGAGCCGGTCGAAGTCGACGCCGGCACCCGGCACCAGGTGGTCCATCGCCGCCACCATCGCGGCCAGCCGGTCCTGACCCTGCGCGTGCAGACCGGCCACCGCCTGGGCCTGCGTCATCCCCGGCGGCAGCAGCCGGGACACGAAGCCGGTGAACACCACGTCGGTCGCCCGGCCGAGCACCCGCGGTGCGAGCACCGTCAGCACCACGCCGGCCGCGCCCATCAGCGTGACGGCGACCAGCGCGAGCTTGTACGGGGCCAGCAGCCCCAGCATGCGGGTGAACGACTCCTTGAAGTGGTCCGCCTTGCCCGGCGCGACGGCGGCGCCGAACGTGTCGGACGCGAGCCGCGCCTGCTCACCGAGCTCGATCTCGAGCTTCTCGTCCTCGGTCAACGTCTGGTTGCTCATGCGCCGGCCCCCACAGCGAGCTGGGACTCCGCGATCTCGCGGTAGGTCTGGTTGGTGGCGAGCAGCTCGGTGTGGGTGCCCGCACCGGCGATGTGCCCGTCCTCGAGCACGAGGATCGCGTCGGCGTCCGTCACCGTGGAGACGCGCTGGGCGACGACGATCTTGGTGACCTCAGGCAGCTCGCGCCACAGCGCCTGCCGCAGGCGGGCGTCGGTGGCGAGGTCCAGCGCCGAGAACGAGTCGTCGAAGATCAGCACGGCCGGTCGCCGCACGATCGCGCGGGCGATGGCGAGCCGCTGCCGCTGACCGCCGGACACGTTGGTGCCGCCCTGTGCGATGCGGGCGTCGAGGCCGCCGTCCATCTGCGCGACGAAGTCGCTCGCCTGGGCGATCTCCAGGGCCTTCCACAGGTCCGCGTCGGTCGCGTCGTCCCGGCCCAGCCGCAGGTTCGACGCCACGGTTCCCGCGAACAGGAAGGGCCGCTGCGGCACCAGGCCGATCTGCGACCAGAGCGCCTCCATGTCGGCGTCCCGGACGTCGACGCCGCCGACCCGCACCGTGCCGCCCGTCGCGTCGAACAGCCGGGGGATCAGCGACACCAGCGTCGTCTTGCCGGCACCGGTCGAGCCGATCAGGGCGACGGTCTGCCCGGGGCGGGCGGTGAACGAGATGCCGGACAGCACCGCGTGCTCCGCCTCGGGGTAGGAGAACGTCACGTCGGTGAACGCGACCTCGCCCGGGGTCGGCAGCTGGTGCACCGGCTCGGCCGCCTCCGTCAGCGTCGAACGGCTGGCCAGCACCTCGCTGATCCGCTCGGCGGACACGGCGGCGCGCGGCAGCATCACGGTCATGAAGGACGCCATCAGGACGCCCATGAGGATCTGACCGACGTACTGCATGAACGCCAGCAGCGTGCCGATCTGCACCTGCCCCTCGTTCACCTTGATGCCGCCGAACCAGATGACGCCGATCACGGTGACGTTCAGCACCAGCATCACCAGCGGGAACAGCGCGACGAACAGCGAACCGATCTTGCGGCCGACGATCATGATGTCGGTGTTCGCCAGCCGGAACCGCTCCGCCTCGATCGTCTCGCGGACGAACGCCCGGACCACCCGCACGCCGGTCAGCTGCTCGCGCATGATGCGGTTCACGGCGTCGAGCTTGAGCTGGTAGGACCGGAACAGCGGGACCATCCGGCTGATCACCAGCCCGGCGATGATCAGCAGCGCGGGCACGGCGACCGCGATGATCCAGGACAGCCCGACATCCTGCCGCAGGGCCATCACGATCCCGCCGATCGCCAGCAGCGGGGCGCTGACCAGCATCGTCGAGCCCATCATCGCCAGCATCTGCACCTGCTGGACGTCGTTGGTGTTGCGGGTGATCAGCGACCCGGCGCCGAACTGGGAGATCTCGCGCTCGGAGAAGCCGCTGACCTGGTGGTACACCTCGTCGCGGATGTCCCGCCCCAGCTGCATCGACGCGCGCGCCGCGAGGTACGTCGCGATGATCGCCGCCACGATCTGGCCCAACGACACGGCGAGCATGAAGCCGCCGGTGCGCCAGATGTAGCCGGTGTCGCCCGCAGCCACGCCCTTGTCGATCACGTCGGCGTTGAGGCTGGGCAGGTAGAGCATCGCCAGGGCGGACGCCAGCTGGAAGACCAGCACGCCCGCGAGCAGCGGTCGGTACGGGCGCAGGTAGCGCCACAGCAGTCGTGCGAGCACGGGTGTCTCCAGTGGAAACGGTGGGCTGGTTGAGGTGTCCGCGAACGACGGGGGACCTCAGCGAGACCCCCGTTCACGCTCGCCGTCAGCGTTCCACACCCCACCGACACAGCCGCAAGCCCTTATGCCCTGGGCGTGATCGCCGTGCTGGGCCCGTCCACGACCCATGCTGGACATCTGCCCAGTCGGCGGACCCGGCGAGCGGTCCCCGCCCGTCGACTGCAGCATGTCGTCATGCCGCTGCCCGCCACCGAGATCGCCCTGCTCACCGACACGTTGGCCCGCCAGTGGCGCCGCGTCCGCACCTGGGTGGGGGACGCGGTCGGCGACGACGTGCAGGGAGAGCCGTCGGTGCTGCCCGGGTGGACGGTCGCCGAGCTCGTCGCGCACCTCGCCCGCGCCATGGATGCCCTGGCCGTCTGCGTCCCGGCCGAGCCGACGACGGTGCCGGCCACGTTCGCGGAGTACCTCGGCAGCTACCCTGACCGTGCCGAAGAGGTCGCCGAGACCGCCCGGATCATCGCGCGGCAGATCGAGGACGCCCCGCTGCAGTGGGCGGACGCCCGTGCGACGGCCGCGCTGCACGAGGCGGAGTCGCTGGGGCCCGACGACGTGGTCGTGCAGGGCCGCCGCGCCCCGGTGCTGCTGAGCACGATGCTGGTGTCCCGCATCCTCGAGCTGGTCGTCCACGCGGACGACCTGCTGCGCTCGGTCCGCCGCGTCCGCGGCGCCGACGCCGTGCCCGACCCCGTGGACCCGGTCGCGCTGCACCTGGTGGCCGAGGAGCTGCTCGACATCGTCGTCGCGCGCGGCGGCTGGGACCTCGAGGTCGCGGACGCGCGGACGTGGCTCCGGCTGGCAGCCGGCCGGGTCCCGTACGACGTCGACACGCTCACCCGCGCGCTGCGCCCCCGCTTCGCGTCCGACGCGGTGCCCGACCTCGGCCGGATGCTGCCGCTGCTCTGACGTCCTGCCCGGTCCCGGCTCACCCCGGACCCGGCTCACCCCGGAGCCGGCGCGCCTCGGGCCCGTGGGCGCCTCGCGGCCGCCGCTACGGTGACACCCATGCTCGCCGCGTACGCCGCCCGGTCCGACGCCGACGACCCGCTGACCGCCCTCGAGGTCGGGGAGCGTCCCGACCCGCAGCCGCGCGACGGCTGGACCGTGGTGACCGTCAGGGCGGCGGCACTGAACCACCACGACCTGTGGTCGCTGCGCGGCGTCGGCCTGCCGGCGGAGCGGCTGCCGATGATCCTCGGCACGGACGCCGCCGGGACCACCCCGGACGGGCGCGAGGTGATCGTGCACGGCGTGATCGGCGGGCCGCACGCGCCCACCGGTCAGGCGGTGCCGGCCGACGAGCCCCGCAGCCTGCTCTCCGAGCGCTACCAGGGCACGCTCGCGGAACAGCTCCTCGTCCCGACGGCCAACCTGGTGGACAAGCCGGCCGACCTGTCCTGGGAGCACGCCGCCTGCCTGCCGACGGCGTACCTGACGGCCTACCGGTCGCTGTTCCGCAGCGGTGGTGCGACGCCCGGCCAGCGGGTGCTGGTGCAGGGCGCGGGCGGCGGGGTGGCGACGGCCGCGGTGCTGCTCGGCTCGGCCGCCGGGCTGGAGATGGTGGTGACCAGCCGCGACGCCGGCAAGCGGGAGCGCGCGCTGCAGCTCGGTGCGGCCGAGGCGGTGGAGACGGGCGCACGGATCGGTCGGGTGGACCTCGTGCTCGAGACGGTCGGCGCGGCGACGTGGGCCCACACCATGCGGTCGGTGAAGCCGGGCGGCACGGTGGTCGTCGTCGGCGCCACCACCGGTGAACCCGCCCGGATGGACATCAACCGGCTGTTCTTCCAGGAGATCTCCGTGGTCGGCGCGACCATGGGGTCGCGTGACGAGCTGGGCCGCCTCGCGGCGTTCTGCGCCCGCACCGGCGTCCGCCCGGTGATCGACCGCACGTACCCGCTGACCCAGGCGACGGACGCGCTGGCACGGCTGGCGGGCGGGGGTCAGTTCGGCAAGATCGTCGTGACCCCGTGAGCCGCTGGCTCCCCGACGTCCTGGGCGACGGGTTCGAGGCGCGCACGCTGCACCTGACGCCGGACGACGAGGGCGACGTGGTCGCCACCCTGGTCCGCTACGCGCCGCCGACCGAGGAGCCGGTGCGGCCGTCGCGCGTGGTGCTCTACCTGCACGGCTGGTCGGACTACTTCTTCCAGACGGAGCTCGCGCGGTTCTGGCACGCGACCGGCGCCGCGTTCTACGCCCTCGACCTGCGCAAGTACGGGCGCTCGCTGCGTGAGCACCAGACGCCCGGCTACGTCGACGACCTGCGGGTGTACGACGAGGACCTCGAGACAGCGCTCGCCGTGCTGCGCGCCGACCACGGGGACGCGGCCCGGATCATGGTGATGGCGCACTCGACCGGTGGGCTGGTCGCCGCCCTGTGGGCCGAGCGGCATCCCGAGGCGCTGGCCGGGCTGGTGCTGAACAGCCCCTGGCTGGAGCTGCAGGGCTCGTCCGTGGTGCGGCACATCTCGGCGCCCGCGATCGGCCGCCTCGCGCGGTACCAGCCCAAGACGCCCCTGCCGAGCATCGACCCCGGCTACTACGCCCGGACCCTGCGGGCGCCCGACGGCGAGTGGGAGTACGACGACACCTGGCGGCCGGTGCCGTCGTTCCCGGTCCGTGCCGGCTGGCTGAACGCGATCATCGTCGGCCACGCCGCCGTCGCCCGCGGGCTGCACATCCCCGCGCCGATCCTCACGCTCGCCTCGGCCCGGACGGTGATCAGCCCGCGCTGGAGCGAGGACATGCGCCGGTCGGACGTGGTGCTGGACGTCGAGCTGGTCGCGCGCCGCGCGGTGCAGCTCGGTCCCGTGGTGACCGTCGTCCGCATCGCCGACGGGCTGCACGACCTCACGCTCTCCGCACCACCGGTCCGTGCGCGGTTCTACGCGGAGATCGACCGCTGGCTCGCGGCCTACGGCTGGTCCTGACCGGGACCTCAGCGACCGACGACCTCAGCGACCGGCGGCGTCGGCCAGCGTGGGACCACCGACGCCGAGGCGCCAGGCACGCCACCCGTCGACCAGCCCGTCGACGCCGGCAGCGCGCGCTGCCGCGGTGTCCGGGTCGGCGAACACCGACCCGTCGGGCAGCTGGATCAACCCGTCGGCGCGCAGCATCGCCTCGAACCGTTGCCCACGCCGCTCACGCACCCACACCAGCAGCGTCACCGCCTGCCGGCGCTTGGCCAGGCTGGTCAGCTCGGGCACGGGCCACTGCCGGTCGGGCAGCTCGGGGCTGCGGGGCGCCGACGCCGCGACGGACGGCCGTGCGTCGCCGCCCACCGGCAGGAACTCCGGCGGCGCCTCGAGGCGAGGTGCGGGTGGTTCCACCGGTGCGTACGCCGGCGGTGCGGGCCGCTCGCGACCGGCGGGTGCGGCGCCCGCGGTGGCGAGACCGGCAGGGGACGACGTCGTCACGCCGGCCGACGGAGCCGGAGCCGGAGACGGAGCCGGAGCCGGAGCCGGAGCCGGAGCGCCGGCGTACCGCAGCGCCGGATCCGTGGGGAACGACAGGTCGATGCTGGTGGGGTCCGCCGGTGCCCGGTGCGACGTCACGCGCGCAGGCACGGCCGGCACCGTCGGGAGCGCGGTCTCCGTCGGGAGCGCGGTCTCGGGCGGCAGCGCTGTCTGGGCCGGCAGCGCTGTCTCGGCCGGCAGCGGCGTCTCGTGCGGGGTGGGGATCGGCGCCGTCGACACCCGGTCCTCCCGGACGGGCGCCGACCACTCGCCCCCGCCGCCGAGCCGCTCGTCCGGCACCCCGCCGGCCGCCGCACGGACCAGGCGCAGCGCCGTCGGCTCGACAGGCCGACGCTCCCGCTCGTGCACCGCCAGCGGGGACACGTCCAGCAGGCGGCGGTCGTCGGAGCCGCGCATCACACCGACCTGGAGCACGGTGACGCGGGTATCGGCCGCTCGCAGCGCGCCGAGCGCATCGGCCGTCTCGGCCGCGACCTCGGCGCACAGCAGCACCACGCGCACGTGCGGGCGGTCGGTGGTGGAGGGGTGGAACGACACCTGCTCGCGGAAGCCCGCGTAGTCGACGGTGAACCGGGTGGGGTCGGCGTGGTAGGCGCGGGCGAGGTCGCCGGCGGTCAGCCGTGCCGCGGTGCCGGCATGGCGGAGCAGCGTGACCAGGGCGTCGTCGTCCACCACCTGCATCGCCTCGACCAGCACGGGGTTGCCGGCCGCGTCGAGCGCCAGGAGCTCGGGCCCGTCGGCGTGCTCGGGCAGCACGGCCCGGGACCGCACGCGGAACAGCGGTTCGCCGACGACCACCGGCAGGTGCTCGTTGAGCAGCCCCCGCAGCTCGGTGACGAACGAGGACGCCAGTGGCTGCATCGGCTGCAGCAGGCGCGCGCGCCCGTCGTCCATCTCGAAGATCGGCATCGCCCCGGGGCCCTTCTCACCGTCCGCCACGGCGTCGGCCAAGGATCCCACAGCACCCTGCCCCGGCCGGGGCGCGACGCTGCTCCGTCCGAGGGAATCTCGGCCGACGGAGCCGTCCCGTGTCAGCCCGCGGTGCCGCCCTCGCCGAGCAGCCGCTCCACCTCGTGTCAGCCCGCGGTGCCGGCGTCGCCGAGCAGCCGCTCGACACGTGCCACCTTGCCGTCGATCTCGCCGCTGTGCCCCGGCCGGATGTCGGCCTTCAGCACCAGCGCCACCCGGCCGGCCCCGCGCCCGGCGGCCTCGGTCGCGCGCTTCACCACGTCCATCACCTCGTCCCACTCCCCCTCGATGGTGGTGAACATGGAGTCGGTCCGGTTGGGCAGCCCCGACTCGCGGACCACCCGGACGGCCTCGGCCACGGCGTGCGACACGGAGTCCCCGGTGTCCATCGGGGAGACGGAGAAGGCGACGAGCATGTCCCCACCCTCCCCCGCCGACCCCCAGCCGTCCACCCACCGACGGAGTGCCGACGACCCGCTTCTCACGCTTGAGGCTCCAGCTGGCGCTGATCGCCGAGGACCCGGAGCGCTACCGGAGGGATCCGCGGATCCCGGACGATCCCGATCTGGTGGCGATGGTGGCCGAGGCGCTCCTCGCCCGGGACAGCCGACGACCGGGCGACGTACCGACCGTGGACCCGCCCCCGTCGAACCGCGACGGCGCCGGGGAGAGCGCGATGTCGACCCCGCCGCCAGGTGAAGGACAGTCGCCGCCCCCACGCACGCCGGTCCCCCCGCACACCGGTCGCCTCGTACACGCGGCGGTCCTGCCCGCGCCGGCCGCCCCCGCGCGCGGCGACCTCACGCGGCGCCGTGCTCCGCGGGTGGTGGGTCAGGCGTCGGCGTGGGTGCTCGCGGGGAGGTGGGAGGCGAGGAGCTGGGCGAGGTGGACGCCCTGGACACCGGCGAGGTGGTCGGCCTGGGTGCGGCAGGAGAAACCGTCGGCCAGGTAGACGTCGCCGGGAGCGGCGGCGCGCAGGGCCGGCAGCAGGGCGTGCTCGGCGACCGCGACGGAGACGTCGTAGTGACCGGCCTCCATGCCGAAGTTGCCCGCCAGGCCGCAGCAGCCCGCCAGCTCCGAGAACTGGGCACCGGCCTCGCGCAGCAGGGTGCGGTCGGCGGTCCAGGTCATCACCGCGTGGTGGTGGCAGTGCGGCTGGACGACCGCGGTGACGTCGGAGAGGTCGGGCACCGTCCAGCGGTCCCCGGGTCCGATCGGCGCCGGTGCCGTGAGCAGCTCGGCCAGCGTGTGGGTGGCGCGAGCGACGGCGGCGGCGCGGGGGTCGTCGGGAAGCAGGTCCTGCAGGTCGGACCGCAGCACCGCCGTGCAGCTCGGCTCCAGGCCGACGATCGGGATGCCGTTCACCGCGAACGGCGCCAGCACGCCGAGCAGGTGGCGCAGGCGGTCCTTGGCGCCGTCGAGCTGCCCGGTGGTGATCCACGTCAGGCCGCAGCACGCGTCGTGGTCCGGAACGATCACCTCGTACCCGGCGCCGCGCAGCACGGCGACGGCCGCGCGCGGGACGTCGGGGGCCAGCGAGTCGCTGAACGAGTCGGTCCACAGCAGGACGCGCGGACGACGGGCCACCCGCTCGGCCGGCGGAGGCGTGCCGGCGACGACCACCTGGTCGCGACCCTCGGCGCGGGCCCACGCCCGGAACGGCCGGTCGGCGAAGGTCACCATCTGCCGTCGGGGGTCCATGCCACCTGCGCGCAGGACGGTCCGAGCCAGGGGGCGGATCCGGAGCGCGGCGTTGACCAGGGACGAGACCCCCGGGACGGCGGTGACCAGCCGGGTCCAGCGGGGCAGCCAGCCGAGCACGTAGTGCGACACCGGCCGCAGCCTGTGCCGGTAGGCCCGGTGCAGCACCTCGGACTTGTACTGAGCCATGTCGACGCCGGCCGGGCAGTCGGACGAGCACGCCTTGCACGCCAGGCACAGGTCGAGGGACTCGCGGACCTCCGGTGCCGACCAGCCGCGGGAGACGAGACGGCCGTTGGCCAGCTCCTGCAGCACGCGGGCGCGGCCGCGGGTGGTGTCCTTCTCGTCGTGCGTCGCCTGGTAGCTGGGGCACATGAAGTCGCCGGCCGCCGTGTTGTCCGCCCGGCACTTGCCGACGCCGACGCAGCGGTGCACGGCTGTGGTCAGGTCGCCGTCGTCGTGCGCGAAGGAGAAGCCGACCGCACCCAGGCGTTGGGCCGCCGGTCGCCGGAGGTCGGCATCGATCGGTCGGGGGTGGACCAGCACGCCCGGGTTGAGCCGGTCCTTCGGGTCGAGCAGCGCCTTGAACTGCTCGAACAGGCCGATGGCCGCCGGCGAGTACATCACCGGCAGCAGCTCGGAGCGGGCCCGGCCGTCTCCGTGCTCGCCGGACAGGGAGCCGCCGTGGGACGCGACCAGGGCCGCGGCGTCCTCCATGAACGACCGCAGCGGCGCGCCGGAGTGCTCCAGGGGCATGTCCAGACGCAGGTGCACGCAGCCGTCGCCGAAGTGGCCGTAGGCCATGCCGTCCACGTCGTGCCGCTGCATCAGCGCGGACAGCTCGCGCAGGTAGGTGCCGAGGTGCTCGGGCGGGACCGCGGAGTCCTCGAAGCCGGGCCACGCCTGTGCGCCGGACGCGGTGCGGCCGGCCAGACCCGCGCCGTCGGCGCGGATGCGCCACATCGCGGTCGCCTCCGGGCCGGGCGGGAACAGGCCGACGGCGCCGGTGGCGGCATCGGCTGCGAGCGCGCGAGCCGTCGACAGCGCCTCGTCCAGCGTCTCGCCGCCCACCTCGACGAACAGCCAGCCGCCGCCCTCCGGCAGGTCCGGTACGGCGGCGGCGCCGCGGACACGCCGGACCACGTCGACCAGCCGGGCGTCCATCCCCTCGATCGCCAGCGGCGCGTGGGCCAGCAGCGCCGGGACGTCGTCGGCCGCGACCGCCATGTCCGGGTAGCCGAGCACCACAAGCACGGGTGCCGCGGCCGTCGGCACGAGCCGGACGGTGGCCCCGAGCACCGTCACCACCGTCCCCTCGGTGCCGACCAGCGCCTTGGCCAGGTCGGTGCCCCGCTCGGGCAGCAGGTGCTCGAGCGAGTAGCCGGACACCTGGCGGCCGAAGCGGCCCAGCTCGGTCCGGATGGTCGACAGGTTGGCTCTGACCAGGGCATCGAGGCCGGGGACCGCGTCGAGCGCACCGGCACCGGCCCCTGCGGTGAACCGCCGACCGGTTCCGTCCACCACGTCGAGGCTGTGCACGTTGTCGCTGGTCCGGCCGTACGCGACGGCATGGGGGCCGCAGGCGTTGTTGCCGATCATCCCGCCGAGGGTGGCGCGGGTCCACGTCGAGGGGTCGGGGCCGAACCGCAGGCCGTGCGGCGCCGCCTCGCGCTGGAGGGTCGCCATGATGGTGCCGGGTTGGATTCGGGCGGTGCGAGCCTCCGGGTCCAGCTCGAGCACGCGGTTGACGTGGCGGGACCAGTCGAGCACCACGCCGGGGCCGATCGCGTTGCCCGCCACCGAGGTGCCGGCGCCGCGGGACGTGACCGGGATCCCGAGCTCGCGGGCGACGGTCAGTGCGGCGAGGGCGTCGTCCTCGTCGTGCGGGAAGACGACGACGCGCGGCACGACGCGGTAGTTCGAGGCGTCGGTGGAGAACTCGGCGCGACGGCGGGCGGAGTCGTCGACCTCGCCGCGCACCGCCGAGCGGAGCCCGGCGACGAGGGCGTCGGTCGCAGTCGCGGTGGCCACGGCTGGCAGTCTCGCATCGCGCGACAGCCGACGGACGGCGTGCCCGCTGAGCGGTCAACCGCGTGGGGTATCAGCTGCAGCCCGGGTCGTCCGGGTGCTCGGTGCAGGTTCCGGCGACGAGGTGGGCGCGCAGCTCCTGGACCTGGAAGGGGGCGCTGGTCGCGGTGGTGGTGGCCGTGCCGGCGACGTCGTGCCAGACGGTGGTGCCGACCACGCGGTACCGGCCCGTCCAGGTGGTGGTGAGGGTGATGGTCCGGGTGCCGAGCTGCCGGTAGACGTGGCTGGTGTCCTGGTGCGGCCACGGTGCGCCGGGGCTGGTGGTGGCCAGTGGCGCCGACCCGTCACCGAAGTCGTAGGTGAACCGGCTGGGGGTGGCCTCGACCTCCATGGGATACCCGAGCAGGTCCGTCGTCAGGTGCACTACAGCGGGGTCGGTGTAGACGATCGTCTCCTTGTTGACCAGCACCCAGGCGCGGGCCGGCTGGACGTTCAAGGTCGGCGCGGGCAACGGCAGACGACGGAAGTCCTCGGCCGTCATGGGCGGGACGACGTCCTCCGGGCAGCCGTAGCCGCGGACCAGCTGCCACGGCAGGCCGGTCCACGGGACAGTGGCCGCAGGGCGGGCCTGGCGCCACACCGGCAACGTCGGCTCTCCGGCGTCGCAGACCAGCGGGTGCAGGGTCGCATTGTTCGCCGAACAGCCCGGCAGCCCCGGGTCACCGCCGATCACCTCGCCGACCGCTGCGCCAGGGGTCGGCGCCCCGTCGGTCGCGGCATCGCACATCGGCGCCCTCATGTACCGGACGAGGAGCTGGTCCGGCGCCACCCTCCGTGCGGCAGCCATGGCCTGCTGCGCTTCCCATTCTGACAACACGATGGTGTCGCCCGACGCTTCGCCACCGAAGTTCGAGCTTGCGGCTAAACCGCCGACAGCAATGCTGGCGGATACTGCAATCGCGGCGCCGATAGCCTGGATCATGCTGAGGCGCGGACTTTGGTAGAGAGCTCGCGGATATGCCAGTTGCCGTCGTAGGTGACGATGACGTTGGCTTTGAGATCGTCACCGGATGTTTCGCTGAACGCTGTGCCCGACTGGTCGATCGTCCTCGACGGAGCCTCGTTGAGAGTCAACGTCAGATCGAAGAACCTACCGACGGTGACCTCCGTCCCGGTGGCGGACGTCACAGAGATGGCACCGCCGACGAGGTGACGGCCGAGTGTCTTCTCTGTCTCCACATTGGACCTGACGCTCTCGCAGAAGACACACCGCGGGTCAACGAGGGTGTTCCACGGCTTGAGATCGCCGGTTTGGTAGGCGTAGGAGTAGACGAGGACGAAATAGGTGGCGACAGCCTTGGCCCCCTCGAGGGTCGGCGGCTGATCCAGCGCGGCGGGTCGTGCGGGTGCGACACCGTCGGGCAGCGGCCCAAGCGCGGACAGCACCGTGGGTGTGGGTGTGGAAGTCGGCGTGGCGACCGACGACACGGTCGGGGTCGTCGTAGTGCCCCAGGGAGCCTCACGAGGCGGACCGTCAGGGCCACCTGGGGCGCAGCCCGCGAGGGCCGCCCCGACCAGCAGGACCGTGACGAGCGCACGCGCGAGCGGACGAGAACCTGGGGGCATGCCCGGAATGTACTGGTTGACACCAGTCACGGTGGGCGATTCACCCGGTTCTGTGGACCACGCTCCGGCGAGACGGCGGATGCGCCACCGCGAGCTGAGCGCTTTGCATCCAGACGAGCAGTTCGCACTGCTCACCTGGGTGCGAAGTGCTCTTCTCGGCTCGAGGGCCCGGGCCGAGGACACGGTTGGCCGAGGACGTGGGTGGCCGACGACCCGCGGGGCGGGCGTCAGCGGGCGAACGGGCAGCCGGCGCAGGCCAACGGGTTGACGGTGGCCGTGCGGCAGCCGGTGCCGCACGGCGCGGCAGTCCGCCCCGTCGACTCTCCCCCGGCGCGCAGCACCAGGCCGATCCGCTCCGCATGGTCGAGAGCCGCGTGCACCAGCCCCTCGTCCACACCGAGCACCGCGGCGACCCGCTGGGGCGGCAGGCCGCGGCCGGTCTCGCGCAGCACCTGCGTCAGCACGCTCATCAGGCGCCCACCAACCGGGAGCCGAGCTGGAAGGCCGCCACCGCGAGCAGCCAGGCGATCACCAGCGAGCTGCCGACGGACACCGCGGTCCAGCGCGATCCGAACAGCCGGCGCTGCTCGGCGACCGTCGCGAGGCACGGCGTGTAGGCCAGCACGAACACCATGAAGGCGAACGCCGCCGACTGCGGGGCGCCGCCCGAGGTCCGGTCGAAGGTCGCGCGCAGCTGCGCGCCCAGGTCGCCGCCCGACGTCGCCGAGGGGACGCCGGACGACGAGGCGCCCGACGACGACGTGCCGGACGAGGCCGTCGTCGACGCGCTGACGCTCGTCGGGTCGGCGACGGCATACGTCTGCGCCATCGAGCCGACGACCACCTCCTTGGCGACGAAGCCCGTCATCAGCGCCGAGGAGGCGTGCCAGTCGTCGAACCCGGCCGGCGCGAACACCGGCGCGATGCCGGCCGCGACCCGCCCGTACACGCTGTCCGCCACCGGCACCTGCGCCACCGAGTACCCGGACGTCGCCGGGATGGCCATCAGCACCCACACCGCGGACAGGGTGATCACGATGATGGTCCCGGCCTTGGTGACGAAGGCCCGGACGCGGACCCAGGCGGACGTGGCGATCGCCCGCAGGCGGGGCCGCTGGTAGGCGGGCAGCGCCAGCACGAACGGCTCGCGACGCAGGTCGCGGAACGCCGTGCGGCGCAGCAGCAGGCCGATGCCGATCACCAGCAGGGCCGACAGCAGGTACATCGCCAGCACGGCGAGGCCGGCGTGGCCGGGGAAGAACGCCCCGGCGAGCATCAGGTACACGGTCAGCCGCGCCGTGCAGCTGGTGAACGGGATCAGCAGGCCGGACAGCAGCCGCTGGCGCGCGTGCGGCAGGGTGCGGGTGGCCGACAGGGCGGCGACGTTGCAGCCGAAGCCGACGACGAGCGGCAGCACGGCTCGGCCGTCGAGTCCGAGCGCCCGCATCGCGCGATCGGCGACGAACGCCGCACGGGCCAGGTAGCCGGAGTCCTCCAGCAGTGCGACGGCGACGAACATCAGCGCCATGAGGGGCGCGAAGGACAGGACCGTGGCGACCCCGGCGAGTAGGCCGTCGACGACGAACCCGCCGACCCACGGCGGTGCGCCGCCGAGCCAGCCGTGCAGCAGTCCGCCGAACCACCCGACGACGAGGTTGTTGACGCCGTCCATCAGCGGGGCGGCCGCCGTGGTGGCCAGCTGGAACAAGCCCCACATCACGGCGAGCAGCACCGGCACGCCGACCCAGGGCCGCAGCAGCCAGGCGTCCACCCGGTCCGACCACGTGCGGACGGCACCGGCCGCCGCGCCCGACCGTGCGCCGTCGCCAACGGCTGCAGAGCCGTCCGACGGTGCGAGCCGAGCGAGCACCTGCTCGACCCACTCGAACAGCTCGGCCGCCTCGGCCAGCCGCGGGTCGAGGTCGTCGTCGAGCGCGAGGTCGTCGAGCGCGAGGTCGTCCGGCGCGACGTCGACGGGCCCGAGGTCATCCGGCCTGAGGTCGTCCGGCGCGAGGTCGTCGGGCCCGAGGTCGTCGGGCCCGGTCGCGCCCGGCCCCGCCCTGTGCGACGCACCAGGGCGCACGACGAGCCCGACGGGCGGCCCGTCGAGTGCCGACCGCACCGCGCCGACCAGGGCGTCCACCCCCGCGCCGGTCCGCGGGTCGAGACCGACCACCGGCACGCCGAGCGCCGTCGCGAGTGCCTCCGGGTCGACGTCCACGCCGCGGGCGGCGGCCACGTCCCGCATGGTCAGCCCCACCAGCACGGGCATCCCGGCACGGGCCACCTGCCCGACGAGGTACAGGGACCGAGCCAGCGCCGAGGCGTCGGCCAGCACCACCACCAGGTCGAGGGTGCCGAGCGGCCCGGAGCCCGCGACGGCGTCGGCCGTCACCTGCTCGTCGGGCGTGCGCGCCAGCAGGCTGTACGCGCCCGGCAGGTCGACGAGCAGCGCACCGGCTGCCCGCCACGGACCGGTGGCCAGCTCGACGGTGGTGCCGGGGGCGTTGACCACCTGCTGGCGGGAGCCGGTGACCGCGTTGAACAGGGTCGACTTGCCGACGTTGGGGCTGCCGACCAGGGCGACGGTCGCCTGCCGGGTGCCGGGCCCGGTGTCCCCCGTACCGCGGCGTGCCGCCAGCGTGGCGACGTCGGACGGCTCGTGGCAGCTCATCGGGCCGCCGCCGAGGTGACGTATCCCGAGCCGGTCGGTGCAGGGACGGCCACGGGCGCGCCGGCCGTCACCGGCTCGACGGTGATCCGCGCGCACGTCGCCGAGTCCAGCGCGAACCGGTCGGCGCCGACTGCGACCACCCGGCCCTGTGCCCCGACGTCGTGCGTGACCTGCACCAACGCCCCGGCGCGCAGGCCGAGCTCACCGAAGCGGAGGCGTGCGGCGGGGTCGACGTCCACCCGCACGATCCGCGCGACCGTCCCGGCCCGGCAGGCTCCCAGCTCCATACCCTCACGCTAACTAAGGGTTGCCTTGCCTCATAGGACAGTGGTCCCGAGCCCTGAGACGAGGCGGTGAGGTGGGCCACAGCACCGTGGACCGCGCTGAGCGGAGCCGCAAAGAGCCTCGATCACAGAAGGTCCCGCACGACGACGGCGCCGGCCCGCGGGTCTGCACCCGCCGGTCGGCGCCGTCGTCCCGGCGTCCGGAACGTCAGATCAGCGCCGCGTCCAGCGACACGGTGGTGCCGGTCAGCGCCTTGCTGACCGGGCAGCTCGCCTTCGCGTCCTCGGCCACCGCCTGGAACCCGTCGGCGTCCATCCCGTCCACCTCACCGCGCACGGTGAGCGTGATCCCGCTGATCCGGAAGCCGCCGGCCGGGTCCGGGCTGAGCCGCACGTCGGCCAGCACGTCGAGGCTCCTCGGCGTGCCGCCCGCCTGCGCGATCAGGGCGGACAGCTGCATGGCGTAGCAGGACGAGTGCGCGGCGGCGATCAGCTCCTCGGGGCTCGTCGTGCCCTGCGCGTCGTCGGAGGTGCGCCGCGGGAACGAGACGTCGTACCGCCCCGCCTTGGAGCTGAGCAGCTCGACGTGGCCGCCGCCGTCCTCGAGGCCTCCGGTCCAGTCGGTGCGTGCGCTGCGCGTGGCCATCGCAGATCTCCTTCGTGATGGGAGTCCGGGCGCGGGTCGGCGCCCGGCTCCCACGTTAGAAGCGGGTCAGCGCGCGCGCTCGAGGTGGCCGGTGATCACGTGCGACGGTGCCCCGGCCGCCTCGAGAGCCCAGGCGGCGCGCGCGTGCAGGGCTCGCCGCTGCTCAGGGGGCAGGTCGTCGTACAGGGCGGTGCGCACCACGTCGTGCCGGAAGGCCAGCCGGTCGCCGCGAGCCGCCACCAGCCCCGCCGCGAGCGCGTACCGCAGCGTGCGCCAGCAGGTGGTGACGTCCAGCGCCGCGAGGGCGGCCAGGTCCGGCACGACGAACGAGGTGCCGAGCACGCTCGCCTGCGTCAGCAGCGTGCGCACCGACGCGTCGACGTAGGCGACGTGCCGACGCACCCGCGCGTCCAGCTCCGCCTGCCAGCCGGAGCCGGTCAGCTCCACGGTGCCGTCCGACGTGCTCAGCGACCCCGTGGTAGCGGCGGCGGCCAGGACGTCGCCGACCAGCCGCGGGTTGCCGCCTGTGGTGGCCAGCACGCCGCGCAGCACCGGGCCGGGGGTTCCCCCGACGGTCCGCTCCACGAGGGTCTGCACCGCCGGCGTGGACAGGGGGCGCAGCTCGACGTTGCGGGCGCCGGCCCGCACCCAGGCTGCGACCAGGTCCTGCACCTCCGGACGGTGCGGCACCGGCCGCAGGGTGAGCACCACCAGCACGCCGGGCAGCGGCGCCTCGTGGGCGAGCCGCGTCAGCACGTCCAGGGTGGACGCGTCGGCCAGGTGCGCGTCGTCGAGCAGCAGGGCCCACGGGTGCTGCGCGCCGCGGCGCAGCGCCACGGTGGCGACCAGCTCGGCGATGCGGCGTGGCGCCGGGGGCTCGTCGGACGCCGCCAGCAGCGCCGCGAGCTCCGCATCCTCCGGTCCCGCCGGCCACACGTCCGCACGCGGCGCGACCAACTGACGGAGCGGCCCGTACGGGACCGTTCCGGCGTCGACCCGCACCAGCACGGGCTCGACCGCGACCAGCCGTGCGCCCGGGACCAGGGCTGCCAGGAGGGCCGACCGGCCGATGCCGGCCTCGCCCTCCAGCAGCGCGGCGGCTCCCGCACCGCCGGCCACCGAGGTCAGCAGCCCGTCGATGTCGTCCAGCTCACCGGCTCGACCGACCAGCGCACCCGGACCGGGCCCCGGCCCCGCTGGATCGCGCTGGTCCACGGGCCGATGCTAGGCGCGCCTCGTCAGCCGGTGTACTCCCAGTGCCACGGCTCCGGCTTGCTGCCGTCGGGCTGCGCCCACGCCGGGTGCTCGAACTGGAAGGCCGCGGCGTTCTTCACCATCCACGCGTGCTGCGCGGAACCCGGCTGCTCGATGCCGCCGCCGAGGTCCACCGCGATGCCCAGACCGTGGTGCGAGGTGCCCGGCGTGGCGCACAGCCAGCCGCGGGTGGACAGGCAGGCGACCTGCGCGGCGTAGGACCGGTAGGAGTCGTTGATCGTCAGGTGGACGCCGAACGCCTGGAAGTAGGCGGCGTCGAGGCTGTCGAGCGCCTCGGCGGCGTCGCACCGCAGCAGGGCACCGCCGTCGAACGTCGGCGCGCACAACGCCGAGGCGGGGATCTTCCCGTTCGGGTAGCCCTGCAGCGACGTCTTCCAGGCGGCCCGCTGCGCGTCGGCAGCGGCCTGGGCGGCGGCGGCCTCGGCAGCCGCGGCGGCTGCCTGGGTGGCGGCGTCGGCCGCGGCCTTGGCGGCGGTGCGGTTGGCGTCGGCCGCGGCGCTGACGGCCGCCGTGCTGCGGGCCAGGGCGATCACCGCGTCGCGCAGCTGGGCGGCGTCGGGGTCGTCCGTGCCGAGCACCGGCGGGATGGCGGCAGCCACCTGGTCAGGCGTCTCGACGGCGGTGGCCGACGGCGTCGCGGAGGTGGCGGCGGAGGGCGTGGCGCTCGCGGACGGGGTGGTGCCGGCCGAAGGGGCGTCCGACGACGGCGTGGCCGCGTCCGTCGAGGCGGAACCGGCCGGGGCAGGCGCGGTCGGGGCGGATCCCGTCGAGGTCGGGCCGGTCGGAGCCGGGCCGGCGCCCGCGGCCGGGGTGCCGGTCGACGCGCTCGGCGACGGGCCGGCGACGGCGGCCGCGGTGGACGTCGGGTCCGCACCGGCGGCTGTCGCGCCGGGCGTCGGCGCGATCGACGCCGTCGACGAGGGGCTCGCGGTGGGGGCCGACGGGTCGGGGGCGCCGCCGCGCTCGGCAGCCGCGCCGCCCCGCGAGGTGACTCCCGTCCGGTCGGTGCGCGCCGCCGCGTCCTCCTGCTGCACCTTGGTCACCAGGGTGGCCACCTGGGCACGGAGCGAGTCGAGCTGGGCGAGCTGGTCCGCGGACACCTGGGCCTGCGCACCGTCGGCACGCACGGCGACGGCGCGCGCGGTCACGGCGTCGGCCACCTGGGCCACCTTCTCCCGCGTGGAGCGCGCGGCCTGGTCGGCCTGCGCGGCGGCGGTGTCGGCGCCGGTCAGGCTCGTCGAGGAGGAGGCCGTGGACCCCTCACCGGTGGCGGGGTTCACCAGCACGACGCCGAGCGCGACGGCCAGCGCGACCACGACACCGCCCTGGGCGATGCGAGGGGCGAGCGGACGCGGCGAGCGCGGACGGTGGTCCTGCGGGGCGCGGTGGGCGCCGGCCTGACGGCTGCGGCGCGTGGCGGCGGCCGGCGCGGTGGCGACATGCCTGCCGCCTCCGGACCGACGCCGGGGCGGCAATCTGTCACTCACGCGAAACACGTTAAGTGCATCGGACGGTCGTCCAGACCGCTTGAGCCCTTTGAGGGGGCGAAGATCTTGTGATGATCTCGTCACGGTGTCGTCACAAGACTGACCCCGACTTGCCGCTACGCTGCCGCCGTGCCAGACGCCCAGCAGCCCCCGGCGGACCACCTCGCGACGGCCCCGCGGGCACTGGACGATCTCTACGACATCGCGCGACTGGCCGACCGGCTCGGCGTCGAGCACGCCACCATCCGGGTGTGGTTGTCCCGCAAGGTGCCCTGGCTGCCCGCCCCTGACGGGCGGCTCAACGGCGGCGCCGTCTGGCGCGCCACCACCCTCGAGGGCCTCGAGGACCGCCGTCGGCCAGGCCGCCCCGGCCCCAAGCCGCGCTACCGCTCGGCGCCGGCCGCTGCCGACGTCGCCCGCACGGGCCCGCTCCCGATCGTCTCCCAGGACCTGATCCGCACCGGCCCCATCCCGGTCGTCCCGGAAGCCGGACGCCCGGACGGCGCCTGGGGTTCGTCCGGACGGTGACGGACGTGGGCCCGCGGTGAACCGGACGGATGGCGCCGACGGCGCCGAGCGTGCGGACGCCGACCGGTCGGCGGACGTCGTCGCCGCGATGCGGGCGCTCGGCCGCGCCCGCTTCCTTCCGCCCGACCAGGTGGTCCACGCCCACGAGGACCGCGCCCTCCCCCTGTTCCACGGCCAGACCGGCTCCCAGCCGTCGACCGTCGCCGCCATGCTCCGGCTGCTGCAGGTGCCCGTCGGCGGCCGCGTGCTCGACGTCGGCTCCGGCTCCGGCTGGAGCACGGCCCTGCTGGCACGGCTGGTGGGACCGAGCGGTGAGGTGCTGGGCCTGGAGCTCGACGCCGAGCTGTGCGCGTTCGGGGCCGCCAACCTCGCCCCGTGGGACATGCCCTGGGCCCGCATCGAGCAGGCGGACCCCGCCCGGCTCGGCCGGCCCGTGCCCGGCGGCTGGGACCGGATCCTCGTCTCGGCGTCGCCGCGGGTGCTGCCCCAGGAGCTGGTGGACCAGCTGGCGGTCGGCGGCCGGATGGTGGTGCCGGTCCAGACGACCATGACCCTGGTGGTCAGCCGTGCCGACGGGCCGCCGGAGATCAGCCGGCACGGCCAGTACGAGTTCGTCCCGCTCCGTACCGGTTCCGCGGGTGAGGCTCCCGGGGCGACCGGCCGGCACGATCAAGGGTGGCCGCGCGGGCGCCGATGAGAACCGCATGCCGCTGTTCCGCCGCACGCCGCGCCCGTCGGGCGGGACGTTGATCCCGACCCCCTTCGGGTCCGTGGAGGACGAGGTGTCCGGCCCCACCCCGCCGGACATCACGCCGGGTGTGGTCGAGGAGCTGAACGACGCAGAGCGGGTGTGGACGGCTCAGCAGCGGGAGCTGCTGCTCGAGCTGTGCGACGCCGTGGTGGACGCCCCGACCGTCGGTCGGCTGTTCGACCGGGTGCACACCGCGTGGCGCGCGACGGTCCGACCCGCCGACCCCGACCTGCTGGTCAACGTGTTCGGGGTGGCGCTCGGCGACCTGATCGCCCAGCGGGTGCCCGGCCTCTCGTGGGCCGTCTACCGCGACGACGTGGGCACCGAGCTGGTGCTGGCGCACCCGTCGCACCCGTTGGTGGTGTTCCCGGTGGCGGCCGTCGCCGAGCGGTGGGGGACCGCCGAGCCCGGGTGGTTCGCCGGTTACGTCGCGGAGGCGGCGCGGCTGTCGTCGGCTGTGCTCGATCCGGCGGATGACGCCGTACCGTGGAACGAGCAGGGGCCGGACCAGGAAGGGCGGGATCACCACGGACAAGGTGACGAACCGCAGGACGGGACGCCGGACGACGAGCCACGCCGCTGAGCCCTCGACCGGCTCGGTGGCCGTCGTGCCTCAGGTTCAGGCGTCGAGCGGCCGATGGACCGGTATGTCCGCCTTCACCGAACCGGCGCCGACCGACGAGTGGCTCTCGGGGTTCGGCACGCACGACACCGCGACCACGCCGCAGCAGCACCGGCGGGCCGGGATCACGCTGGTGGCCGCGTCCGCCCTGGTGGTGGCCGGTGGCGGGATCGGCTGGTGGCTGCTGGCGCCCGGCTCCTCGTCGGGACCCGCGGCGCACGTCGCCGCCTTCGACAGCCCGCAGCAGGACGGCGACAAGCTCGACGCGGACGACGCTGACCAGCTGCAGGTGGACCCCGCCTCGACCCGGCTGCTGGTGCACACCCCGGCCGCCGCGACGTACGTGGGGCGGTCGGTGTCCGGCCGGCTGTGCATCATCCAGCTGCCGACCGGCGACGTCTCCACCGAGACGTGCGGCCCGGACCGCAAGGGCGTGGTGCTGACCGTGGGCACCCCCCGTGGGGGGCAGGTGCGGCTGGTGGCCGACGGCGGTCCGGCGCCTGCAGCGGAGGAAGGCTGGACGTCGGCCGGGGCCAACGTCTGGACGCACGCCTGATCGCTCGTCCGGCGTGACGCGTCGTCCCGCCTGACCCGCCGTAGCCAGGCGCTGCGCTCAGGCCTCCGCGGCCGCGAGCGCGTCCACCAGGCGCCGGACGCTCGACGTCAGGCCCCAGCGCTGCGCCAGCTCGACCACCCGGTCGGCGTCGGCGACCACGCGCGGGAGTTCGTCGGGCACCTGCTCGACCGGGGCGTCGTGGGCGACCCGCACCACCGCGGGTGCCACGGCGAGGTAGTCGGCGGCGTCAGTCAGCCGCCGTCGGGCCGCCGGCGCCAGCGCGGGGTCGGACCGGTCCCGCGCCGCGAGCACTCCCGGCAGGTCACCGAACCGGGCGACCAGCTGGGCGGCCGTCTTCTCCCCGATGCCGGGGACGCCGGGCAGCCCGTCGCTCGGGTCGCCACGCAGCACGGCGAGGTCGGCGTAGGCCGCGCCCGACGAGACGCCGTACCGCTCGGCGAGCACGCTCTGGTCCACCACCAGCAGGTCCTTGACGCCCTTCGACGGGTACAGCACCCGGACGCGTGCCTCGTCGTCGACCAGCTGGAACAGGTCCCGGTCCCCCGTCACCACGTCCACGGCCGCGCGCTCGGCCGCCGGCCGGTCCAGCTCCTGGGTGACCAGGGTGCCGATCACGTCGTCGGCCTCGAAGCCCGGCGCGCCCACGCGCGCGACGCCGACCGCCGCCAGCACCTCGACGATCACCGGGATCTGCGCCGTCAGCGCCGCCGGGACCTCCTCGACCCAGCGCTCACCGTCCCGACCGGCCACCCGGTGCGCCTTGTACGTGGGGATCGCGGCCACCCGGAAGGCCGGCCGCCAGTCGTCGTCCCACGCCGCGACCAGCCGGGCGGGCCGGTGGTCGGTCACCAGCCGGGCGATCATGTCCAGCAGCCCGCGCACGGCGTTCACCGGTGTGCCGTCCGGCGCCTTGACGCTGTCCGGCACCCCGAAGAACGCCCGGAAGTACAACGACGCGGTGTCCAGGAGCATCAGCCGGTCGGCGCGGTCGGTCATGGCGTGGAGTCTGGCACCCGGGTCCCACGTCGGGCCCGGCGCGTGCGCACGAGGTCGGCGGACGCGGCCACGACGCCCATGAGGACCGTGAAGGCGATGTCCTGCGGGCCGTGCACGACGGCCCGGACGACGACGACGATCACCACGATGAGCGCGCCCTGGCCCAGGGCGTGCAGTACGTCGGTCCGCATCATCCGGCCATCGTGGCGTGCCGGACACCCCCGCGAGGCCGGTTCGGCGGCCTCAGCCGGCGGCGGTGAGGTCGAGCTGGGCGTCGACGACCGCGATCACCGACCACGTGCCACCGTCGGCGTCGGTCAGCTGGTACGTCGGCACCAGCACCGAGGCGCCGGACGGCAGCGTGGTGACGGCCAGCCCGAGGCGGGCTGACGTGATGGTCACGTGGCGGACCGGCCAGGCGATCGCACTGCCCGCGGACGGCGTGGTCGGCGCCACGGGCGGGACGGTGGACGACGGGGCTGGGATCGGCTCGGCGCCGGGCGTGACGGCCGGTGCGGGGGCGATGACACCCGGACCGGCGGTCGCTGTGCCGGACGTCGCGGAGCCGGACGAGCCGGATCCCGTGGACGCCGTGCGGGACGGCGCTGTGCCGGACGACGCAGCGGCGGAAGGCGCCGTGACGGACGGCTGCACCTGCGACGGGACGGCCCCCGAGGTCGCCGACCCCGTGCTCGCACCATCCGGCGGCGGGACCGCCCCCGACGTCGCAGAGCCGACCGCCGGTTCCGCCGCACCGCTGTCCACCTGCACGCCGCCCGCGACCATCGGCATCGGGCCGCCGCCGAACGCGCCGAACCGCGGGTCGTTGAGCCGTTCCACCGCCGCGGCCGGGCTGACCACCTGGTAGCGACCCAGGTCGACCAGCGGCGCGAGCGGTCCCCACAGCGACTGCACGCCCGAGCCGACCAAGGTGGCCGACCACGTGACGCCCGTCAGCTGACCGTCCACCACCTGCGAGAACCTCACGGTCTCGCGACCGGCCGTCGGCACCGTCGCACCGGTGCCGTCCCGCACGGGCTTCTCGGGCTCGCCGACCTGGACCGTCGCGCCGGTCAGGTCGACACCGAGCGCGTGGAGCAGCGCCCGCACCTTCGCCACGGCCGCGTCACCGGTCGGTGCCGCCGCCGCGTTCGGGCCGCACACCGAGGCGTTGGCCGCGGTCTTCTCGCCGGTGCACGTCCACGGGTCCCAGGCGGGGTCGGAGTAGGAGAGCGTCGCCATCCCGTCCCCGGAGAGGGTGAGCACGGCACCCTTGCCGTCCAGCGTCCCGACTGTCCAGGTGCCCCACTGGGCGCGCGGCTCCCCCGCCACGCCGAGCACCTTGGCCGCTCGACGGACGGTGTCGGCGCTGACCACGGACGCGGCGTCGAACGCCCTCGCGGTCCCGGTGCCGCCGGTGGTGGACAGGCCGGACGCGGTGAAGACGATCCGCGAGCCCCACCAGCGGCCCGGTGCGGGCACGGCGATGGACGACGACGAGGCGCTGCCCGATGCCGCGCCGTTCGCGGACGCTGCCATGTCGGCCCCCGCGCGCTGCGGACCACCGACCTGCGGACCACCGAGCGCGATCGCCGGCAGCGGTGTCGCACCGGCCGTCGAGCTGCCGCCCGTGCGGTCGCCCAGCGCGTACGCACCGCCGCCGACCACCGCGAGCGCCGCCACGGCCGCCGCGACCTGCAGCCACCGCGGGGCAGCCGTCGGCCGCCACCGAGGTCGAGCCGCCTCGGCGGCCGGGCCCGAGCCCGTCGCCACGTCCGTGCGGCCCACGTCGACACCCGTCGCGGCGCGCAGTGTCGCTGCCAGGCGATCCGCGTCCGGTGCCGCGCCGGCGGCGGGATCGGCGGCGCGCAGCCGGTCGAACGCCGGGCCGCCGTCGAACGCCGGGTCGTCACCGACCGTCGCCTCGGGCGCCGGCGGCACGTCCGGGGGCACCGACCCGTCGGACGGCGTCCAGCCCGGCAGCTTCTCGCTCATGACGACCTCCGTCGACCTCCGTCGGGGCCGCCCGTGCGACCCGTCATCCCTCCTGTGTCCGCACCGCCGCGGACCTTGCACGCCGCGTCGACGGCGATCGCCCCGGCCGTGAACCGCCAGCAACCGCCGGCCGGTCCCTCCTCAGTCCTCGTCGGCCGCCCACGCCGCCGCCAACCGCGCCCGCGCACGGCTCAGTGCCGCATCGGCACCGCCCCGACCGATCCCCAGCACCGCGGCCAGCTCGGCACCGCCCAACCCCTCCCAGGCGGCGAGCAGCAGGATCTGCCGGTCGCGGGGCGCCAGGCCGGCGAGCACCCGGCGCACCCGCTCGTCGCCGACCGCACGCACCGCGGGGTCGTCGTCGGCCTCCGGCGGCTCGGGCAGCTGGTCCATCACCAGGGGACGCACCTTGCGGCGGTGGTTGGCCAGCACGTACGCCGCCGTCCGGTACAGCCACGGCAGCTCGGCGCCGTCCGGCACGTCGTCGCGCCGCCGCCAGGCGACCACCAGCACGTCGGCCGTCAGGTCGTCCGCGTCCCCGATGCCGTCACGGCGCACCAGGTACCGGTGCACGGCGGTGGCGTGCTGACGGACGAGGGTGGTGAACCACGCCTCGTCGTGCGCCGGCACGGTGGTCGGCTCGAGCGAGGTCCTCGCTGACACGGTGGCTCCTGGAGGCGCGGACGCACGGACACCCCTGTGGTGTGCCCAGCGTGCCGGATCTTGCACGCCGCACGGTGCGGAACCGCCGAACGCCGCGCGGGCACCCTGCGCACGGTCCGCACGGGCGCCCGACGACGGGTCCTCAGAGCCCCTCGGCCACCGCCGCCGTCGCCCGCAGCCACGCCCGCCGGGTGGCCGGCCGCAGCTTGTCGTAGTCGATCGGCCCACCGGACACCAGCGCCCGCTCGTAGGGCACCTCGACGACCGTCCTGGTCAGGGCACCGAAGTGGTTCCGCAGCCGCTTCTGCAGGGCCTTGTCCACCTTGGGGTCCGGGGCGGACAGCACCGTCACCGCCTTGCGGACGGCCTCCTCGTGGCCCATCGCCCGCAGCGCGTCCAGCGCCCACGCGGCCGACTGCGCGGTGTCCTCGCGGACCGTGGTCACCACCACCAGCTGGTCGGCGGAGTCGACGGCCGCCCGCCAGTTCGAGGCGCGCATGTTGTTGCCCGTGTCCACCACCAGCACCCGGTAGAACTGCGACAGCAGCCGGTGCAGACGCTGGAAGCTCTCCGCGTCGACGGAGGCGACCGAGGCGGCGTTCTCGTCCGAGGCGAGCACGTCGAACTGCTCGGTCGGCTGGGTGCGCATGTACCCGTCGAGGTCGCCGATCCGCACGGCGCCGTGCGAGGTCAGCGTCGGCAGCGAACGCAGCAGGTCGACGGCGGTGCGGGTGTGGTCCGACGGCGCCGACCGCCAGCCCAGGGTCCCGTGCGTCTCGTTGTTGTCCCAGGCGAGGGTGTAGCCGCCGCGCTGCAGCCCGAACGTCGAGGCGAGCAGCATGGTGGCCGTCGTCTTGTGGGCGCCGCCCTTGGGGTTGATCACCACGACGGTCCGCGGGCCGTCCAGGGACCGGCGCACGGCGGCGATGTCGGCACGCAGCCGGCGCTCGGCACGGCCGGGACCGGGCTTGACGGTGCCGAACGTCAGCGTGCGCACGCCGCGCTGCCAGCCCTGCCGCGCGGGGCCGTTGCGGTCCGAGCGACGGACGGACACCAGGTCCTCGAGCGTGGGGAGCACCTCGCCGTCGCGGCGCCGGCCGGCTGCGGCGTCCGCGGCGCTCCGGGTCTCGGTGGCGCGGGGCTCGGCGGTGCGGGCCTCCGCGGTGCGGGCGTCCGACGACGAGGCAGCAGCCGTCGCACCGGCCGCCGTGGGCCCGGCGGCCGGCACCGGGGCACCGATCGGCGCGGACGCTCCCGGCACCGGTGCGCCGGAGGGGAGCGGCGCGGCCGGCACCGGCGGCGCTCCGAGCTCGTCGGCCTCGTCGGGCTCCGGCGGCGCCTCGTCCACGCGTCCGTCCGGGTGGATCAGCAGCGACCACACCCCGTCGGGGTCGCGCACCTGCACCGGCAGCGGCCGGCCGAGCTCCGCGGCCAGCGCCGCGACCTGCGACGTCACCTCGGCACCGGCCTGCGCCAGGTCCTCGCGGGCCACCGGACGGCGGTCGCCGTCCACCACCAGCTCGCCGGTGCCGTCGTCGCGCACCTCGGCCGTGATGGTGGGGACACGCCCCGTGCTGGTCGTCAGGCTGCTGCCGTCGGTCATCCCCGAGAGCTCCTTCGTCGTCCACCGCTGTGCCCGGATCTGCGCAGCTCCGTCGCGCGGACAACCCACGCATGCGCGACGAAACTACGCCGTAGGGTCTCAGGTCGCACCGGGAGAGCGACGAACGCCCAGGCCAGCGGGGCCGGCACAGCCCTCCGAACCGTCGACGGGACGGCCGACGAGGTCGGCTCTAGTCGTCCAGCTCGACGTCGAACCACACCGTCTTGCCACCGTCGGGGTGCGTCGCGGTGCCCCAGGCGGAGGACAGCGCCTCGACGAGAGCCAGGCCTCGGCCGCTCGGCGCGGTCGGCTCGGGGTGCCGCACGCGCGGACGGCTCTGACCGGTGTCCCGCACGCTCACCCGGACGGTGCGCCGGTCGATCCGCAGACCCACCAGCACCTGCGCGTCGGCGGGCCCGTGCACCACCGCGTTGGAGACCAGCTCCCCGGTGAGCAGCTCGATGACCTGGTTGTGCGAGCCGACCACACCCTCGGCGGCGATGGCCCGCATCACCCAGTGGCGGGCCAGCCGAGGTGCGTGCCGCTCGGCGCGCAGCGTCAGCTCGTCGTCGACCGGGCGCCAGCCACTCCGGCGCGCACTCGGTGCGCTGGAGAGGTCTCGGACGTCGCCCACGGGACCAGCGTGCCCGATGGTCGTCCGCAGCGCCCTCCGAGGCACGCGCACCGATGGGTGATCCGCGGCTCGGGACGGGGTCGTCCCGGCTCTCCCCCGCGTGCCGGAGGGGGTCAGCGGCGCACCGGCGGGGCGGGCCGCCACACCGGCGACTCGATGGGCATGAGGATCCACAGCGCGATGTAGACGATGAGGAAGCTGCCGGGGATCACCAGGTTGGCCAGCAGGAACAGCAGCCGCGTCACCCACGGGCCCAGGCCGATGCGGCGGCCGATGCCGGCGCACACGCCGGCGACGACCCGCCCCTCGTAGACCCGGATCAGGCCCGTGCGGCCCAGCGGCTCCTGGATGGTGCTCATCTCGTCCTCCCGTCACCGGACGTCCGGGGTGGGTGTCCGCCCCTCGGTCGTCCGGCGCTCTCCGGCGCCGTGCGCGCCGTCTCGTCGTGGTGCCGACCCCGTGCGGGCCGGTGTGCTCCCAGCCTGGCGCTGGGGCCCGTCCCGGCCCATCGGGGAGAGCCCTGATCCGTCCCGGGTTCGTCCCTGAGCCCCTCAGCGCGCTGCCTCAGCGCCCTGGGCGGGCCACCTCAGGGACGGCCCGTGCCGCCTCAGACGTCGTCGGGCGCACCGCACGCGCAGGACTGGGCGATCGACCGATCCGCCGACCCGGGCCTCACGGCGACCTTGGGGTCATCACACGGAGAAGGACGAAGGACGGGGAGCGCACCACCATGATCGAGATCACCAGGACGTGGCAGGCACCGGCGGTCGACGCCGACCTGGCCTACCGCCGCGAGCACCTGCTGGACGAGCTGGGCCAGGCACGCCGGGCGGCGTACCTCAGCCGTGCGGCCCGCGCCGAGCGCGCCGCACGCCGCGATGCCGCCGGCCGGCAGCGGTCCGGCGGCCCGGGGTCGATAAGCAGGTGGCTGCGTGGGTGGCCCCTGCGAGGATCGGGGGCATGGCACGCAGCCCGATGAGCACGCCGTTCGTCGCCCGTGCGGCACAGGTCGAGCGCCTCTGGGAGGCGTTCGAGGGCGCGAGCGCGGGCGACCCGTCGCTGGTGGTCGTCGCCGGTGACGCCGGCGTCGGCAAGACGCGGCTGGTGCGCCACGTGAGGAGCCTGGCCAAGCAGGCCGGCGCCCGGACGGTCGTGTCGGCGTGCGTCGACCTCGGGGAGATCGGCCTGCCGTACCTGCCGTTCGCGGCGGCGCTCGCGACGCTGCAGGGCCTGGAGCCGGACGTGGTCGACGCGGTGGTGGCGGACCGTCCGGCGCTCGGCCGGCTGCTGCCCGGCGGGGCGGACCGACCTGCCCGGGCCGACGAGGCGCAGGACCGGTTCGAGCTGTTCGAGGGCGTGGCCGACGTGCTGGCGCGCATGGGCACGGCCGAGCGGCCGCTGCTGGTGGTGCTCGAGGACCTGCACTGGGCGGACGCCTCCTCGCGGGACCTGCTGCGCTTCCTGGTCAGCCGCCTGGCCATGCAGCACCTGCTGCTGGTCGCCACGTACCGCACGGACGACCTGCACCGGCGCCACGCCCTGCGCCCGCTGATCGCCGAGCTGGTGCGGCACCCGCGCGTGCAGCGGCTGGAGCTGCTGCCGTTCGACGAGCCGGAGCTGCGGGAGTTCACCACGGCGGTGCTCGGTGCTCCCTTGGACGACGACACCTTCGGCCGGGTGGTCGCCCGCTCGGAGGGCAACGCGTACTTCGCCGAGGAGCTGCTGGCGGCCGGTCCCGAGACGGACGAGCTGCCGTGGTCCCTGGTCGACGTGCTGCGCGTGCGGCTCGAGGCGCTGCAGCCCGCGTCCCAGCGGCTGGCGGAGCTGGTCGCAGCCGCCGGACGCAGCGTCCCGGAGACGCTGCTGCGCGCCGCGGCCGCGGCCGACGACTCCGCGGTGCTGAGCGGGCCGGGCGCGGTGGACCTCGCCCTGCGGGACGCCGTCGCCCAGCACGTGCTGGCCGCCGAGGACGGCGGCCGCATCGCGTTCCGGCACGCCCTGCTGGCCGAGGCGGTGTACGGGGACCTGCTGCCGGGCGAGAAGTCGGGCCTGCACCGCGCGTACCTCCGCGCTATGCAGGCCGACCCGACCGTCGCCTCGTCGGCCCGCCTGGCCAGCCACGCGCTGCGCGCCCCGGACCTCGACGTCGCGCTCACCGCCTCCTACGCCGCGGCCCGCGAGGCGCAGGCCGTGCTGGCGCCCGAGGAGCAGCTGCAGCACCTCGAGGTGGTGCTCCGGCTGTGGGACGCGGCCCCTCGTGCGGCCGTCGGGCTGCCGGAGGACCACGTGGCGCTCCTGGGCCTCGCGGCGGGCGCGGCGTCGGAGGCCGGACGGGCGGACCACGCGCTGCAGCTGGCCCGGGCCGCGGTCGACGAGACCGGCCACGACCCACGCCGCCAGGCGGGCTGTCGCACGGCGCTCGCCCGGTTCCTGCTCGACGCCGACCGGGTGCACGAGGCCCGGACCGAGGCGTCCCGCGCCGTGGCCGTGCTCGACGAGCCGTCCGCCGATCGGGCGTGGGCACTGGCGACCTACGCGCGCGCCGCGATGAACATGGACCTCGACGAGGAGGCCGAGGTGGTGGCGACGCAGGCGCTCGAGGTGGCGCGGGCCGTCGGCGCCACCGACGCCGAGTCGGACGCGCTGACCACGCGGGCCCTGCTGGTCAGGGAGTCGCCGGAACGGTCCGAGGAGCTGCTCGAGGCGGCGCTGGTGCGCGCCGAGGAGTCCGGGGACCTGGCGACGGAGCTGCGGACCCGGTTCAACCTGGTGTCCGGCCGGTACTACGCGGGTGACCTCGCCGGGGCCGCTGCGCTCGCGGCGAGCAGCGTGGCGCGCGCCGAGCGGCTCGGCGCCGGCCGCGGGGCGTACACGCTGGAGCTGCGCTGGATGGCCGAGCTGATCCGGTACCAGTCGGGCGACCTCACCCCCGGGTCGGCGGCGCGCGCCCCGGTCGACCAGTGGGACGAGCACACGTCGTGGCTGGCCGTGGCGTGCACGTACGCCGCCGTCGCGCGGGGCGACGAGGACGCCGTCGAGCGCGGGCGGGCCCTGGTGGCGCACCGGGACCGGGACCCGCAGATCCTGCTGATCGCGGGCGGCACCACGGTCGACGCGCTGACGTGGCGAGGCGAGCCCGACGCCGCCGTCGAGCTGGCCGCGGACGTGCTGACCGGGGTGGCGGCCTCCTGGGGCGAGTACGTGCTCGGCGGCATCTGGGTGTGCGCGCTCGCGCTGGCGGCGCACGCCGATGCGGCGGAGGAGGAGCGGCTCGCCGGCCGGGACGTCACGCAGCGGCTCGAGGCCGGCGAACGGCTGCTGGGCCACGCCGAGGACACCGCGGTGAAGGGGCGTCCGCGCGGTGGCCGGCTGGGACCGGAGGGTCGCGGCTGGGCGGCACGGGCCCGCGCGGAGCACGCGCGGCTGAACGGTCGGCCGGAGCCGGAGCTGTGGGCGGCGGCGGTCGCGGAGTTCGGCAGCGGGTTCCGGTACGAGGTGGCCAGGACCCGGTGGCGGTGGGCGGAGGCGCTGCTGGCCGTCGGCGACCGCAGCGGTGCGCAGGGTCAGGCGTTGACGGCGTTGGCCGAGGCCGAGGCGATGGGCGCGCGCCCGCTGGCCACCGCGGTGCGGGCCCTGGCGCGTCGCGGCCGGCTGGAGCTGCCCGGCACCCGGGCCGAGACGGCGGACGTGCTGACGGCCCGCGAGGCAGAGGTGCTGCGCCTGGTGGCTCAGGGGCTGTCCAACCGGCAGATCGGCGAGCGGCTGTTCATCTCCGCCAAGACCGTGTCCGTGCACATCTCCAACCTGCTGGCCAAGCTCGGCGTGTCCGGCCGAGCGGAAGCCGTCGCGGTGGCCCACCACCGAGGGCTGCTGAGCTGAGCCGACGGGCCGGCGGCAGGGGGTGCCGGTGTCGGTGCGCGGCTCTAGCGTGAGCCCATGCCGAGCGCCAGTACGCCCGCCGTCGAGCTCGAGGTGCGCGGCCGCACCGTGCGCGTGTCCAACCCGGACCGGCTCTACTTCGCCGAGCGGGGGCTGACCAAGCTCGACGTGGTCGAGTACTTCGTCGCGGTGGGTGACGGGATCCTCGGCGCGCTGCTGGACCGCCCGACGACGCTCGAGCGCTGGCCCCGCGGCTGGTTCGCCGACGCGAAGCGGGCCACCCGCGCCGACTCGTCGGGCGACGCGTTCTACCAGAAGCGGGTGCCGCAGGGCGCCCCCGACTACGTCGAGACGAGCCGGATCGGCTTCCCGAGCGGTCGCACGGCCGACGAGGTGGCACCGACCGAGCTGGCCGTCGTCGCGTGGGCCGCCAACCTCGGCACGCTGACCTTCCACCCCTGGCCGGTGGTGCGCGACGACGTCGACCGACCGGACCAGCTGCGCATCGACCTGGACCCGCAGCCGGGCACCGACTTCACCGACGCCGCCCGGGTCGCGCCGCACGTCCGCGAGCTGCTGACCGAGCACGGTCTGACGGGGTTCCCCAAGACGTCCGGCGGCCGCGGCATCCACGTCTTCGTGCCGATCGAGCCGCGCTGGACCTTCACCGAGGCCCGCCGCGCCACCATCGCGTTCGGCCGGGAGCTGACCCGCCGGCTGCCGGAGCAGGTGACGGTGAAGTGGTGGAAGGAGGAGCGCGGCTCGAAGATCTTCGTCGACTACAACCAGATGGCACGCGACCGCACCATCGCCTCGGCCTACTCGGTCCGGGCCAACGCCCGTGCCACCGTGTCCGCTCCCCTGCGCTGGGACGAGATCGCCGACGTGGCGCCGGACGACTTCGACGTCACGACGATGCCGGCGCGGTTCGCCGAGGTCGGGGACCTGTTCGCCCCGCTGGTCGCCCACCGGGAGCCGCGCTACTCGATCGAGTCGCTGCTGGAGCTGGCGGACCGGCAGGAGCGCGACGAGGGCGAGGGTGACCTGCCCTACCCGCCGGAGTACCCGAAGATGCCGGGCGAGCCGAAGCGCGTGCAGCCGAGCAAGGACGCCGACCGCCCCCGCTGACGGGCGGCTGTCACCGGCGCGACCGTCAGCGATCGCCCCCGACGCCGAGCGCGGTGAGCAGCCGGCCCAGGACGCCCACCGGGTCGTGCAGCACGCGGAACCCGTCGCGCACCACCCGCGCGGTGCCGTCGTCCACCGGCTCGGCCGCCCACTCGCGCGGCACGATCCCCAGCTCGACCTCCAGGCCGCTCGCCAGCCGCACCCGTCGCTCGGTCAGCACTCCCCAGGCCTGCGTCCGCACCGGCGTCACGCCCTGGCCGACCGCCGCCGGGATCCAGTCGTCCCCCTGGATCCAGCGCTCGGGCACGTCGGTCACCAGGACGAGGTCGACGTCGGAGTCCGCGCTCGCAGCGCCACGTGCCCACGACCCGGCCAGCCCTACCGCGACGACGTCGGGACGTGCCGCCGCCCACGCCGCCACGGAGCGGCACACGGCCATGACCTCGTCCCGCCGGCTCGGCTCGGACGGCATGCTCGGTTCGGACGGCATGCTCGGTCCCTCGGTCATCGGAGGTTCGTCGCGGCGCGCTGCGCGGGCGACCCGTCAGCCCATGTACTCGTAGTGCCAGTACTCCGGCCCCGACCCGTTCTGCAGGGCCCACGCCGGCTGGACCCAGCCGAACGACGGACCGTGCGCCAGCAGCCACGCGCGCTGCGCGCTGTTCCAGCCGTACTCGCACGGCAGCTCCGGCACGTCGATCGCCTTGCCGTACCCGTGCGGCGACGTCCCCGGCACGGCGGCGACGGTGCCGAGCGCGGCGCGCATCGCGACCTGCGTCGCGTAGTCCCGGTACGCCAGGTCGATGTCCAGGTCGTGCCCGAACGCCGCCCGGAACGCGACGTTGAGCCGCTCGAGCGCCTGCGCCGCCGGGGTGAGCAGGTAGAAGCGGGTGCCGTGCGAGTCGGTGGTCCAGGACAGCGCCGTCATGGACGAGGCCGGCAGGTTCCCGTTCGAGCCGTCGCCGGTCGCGGTGGGCACCGACGTCCAGAACGGCGGCCCGGTGTAGGTGGTGCGGCAGGGGTCGACGGACGACGTCGGCGCGGGGCTCGCTGCGGCACGGGCCTTCGCCGCTGCCTGGGCCGCTGCCTGCGCAGCCCGGGCGGCCTGCCAGGCCTGCTGCGCCTGGTTCACCTGCGCCGCGGCGGTGGAGACGGAGGCGGTGAGCGTCGCGGCGCGGGCCGGCGCGACGGTCCCGGCGAGCGCCTGGTCGGCCTCGGTGAGCGCCGACGACAGGGCCGTGCGCACCGCGTCGTCGGACACCTGCCCGGCGCTGCCGTCGAGCACGGCACGCGCCGCGGCGACCGCCTGCTGCAGGTCGGCACGGGACTGGTCGGTCAGACCCTGGGCCGCCGCCTGCGCAGCCTGGGCCGTCAGGCCGGACACCTGCGACGCGTCGTCGCTCACGGCCGCGGCCGCCCGAGCCGACGTCAGATCGTCCGCCGCAGCGGCCGGTCGCCGACCGTCCTGCCAGGCCCACGCCCCCGTGCCGCCCGCACCCAGCACCAGGGCGGCGGCGAGCGCGACAGCGGCGGGACGACGGATGGCGTACCTCCCCGATCGGTGCGACGGGGTCCGCAGCAGTGCGGCGCGACGGACGAGCCAGGCTAACCCGGTGCCCCGCGGGGCGCCCAGCCCCCGACCACCACTCGGGTGGGTGCCCGGAGGCGACCCCCGCCCACGACCAGGTCCGACGACCCACGAGACCACCCGCGGGACCACCCGCGGGAGCGATCTCACTCTCCGGGTTCCTCAAGACCGGCGCGGCGCTGGTCGATCCCCACACCATGACCGAGTTGACTGCGATGGTGCAGACGCTCACGCCCGACCCCACCCTCGTCGGCCCGCGTGACCTCACCTCGCACGAGCACGCCGACCTCGAGCGGCTCCGAGCACCGCTCGCCGGCAGCGTCGACCGCACGGACTCCCGGGCGCTGAGCTGGTTCTGGGACCGGGTGGTCCCCCAGCCCGGCACGGCCGCGCCGGCGGGGCTCGTGGAGTGGGTCGGGGTCGCACTCGGCGACCTGCTGGTCACCCATGTCGCCGGTTCCCGCTGGGTGGTGTGCCCGGGACCGTCCGGACCGACGCTCGGCATCGTCGGCGATGCGCACCCCCTGGCACCGGTGGTCCCGATCCCGGACGCGCAGGACCGGTGGGACGCCGGCGCCCGCGGCTGGATCGGCGGCTACCTCGGCGCGGCAGCCGCGCACCTGGCGGGCGTCACGATGCCGCAGCCGCGCGTGTCGGTCGAGAACGTGACCTCCTCTGAGCGCACCACCGGGCCGGCACCCGCGCCCGTGGACGACGAGCCCTCGGCCCCTGACGACTCCCTCGCCGGCTCCTTCACCGCGTCCGGCAGCGAGCCGGACGCCGCACCGGCGGCGGAGGCGGAGGCGACGGAGTGGACCCCCGTCGTCGTGCCGGCGCCGGGCACACCGCTGCCCAGCCGTCACCACGCCCCGGCGGACGGAACCGCCGCCGCGACTGCCGGTGCCGCACCGACTGCTGACCCGGGACCGCACACCGCCTCGCGAGCGGCCGCCGCGCCTGCTCCCGTCCAGCCTGCGCCCGTCCAGCCTGCACCCGTCGAGCCGGCAGCCGTCCAGCCGGAGCCGGTCCGCCCGGCACCCGTCCAGCCGACGGCGGTCCAGCCGACCGCCCCGCAGCGGCCGACCAACCTGCCGCACCCCCCGTCGACCGCCGCGCAGGAGCTGGCGCTGCGCGCCCTCGAGCACGCGCTGGTGGTGCTGCGCCGCGGACCGTTCGACCGCGAGGCGTTCGTCATGCTGGTCGACGAGTCGGGCACCCGCACCCTCGCCTGCACCGGTGAGCCGTCGCAGGCCCTGCGACAGGCGCGGGACACCGCGCGCACCTCAGGTGCCCGCGCGGTGGCGATCGGCTGGATCGACCGGCGCCCGGCCGGTATCCCGGACCCGCGTCAGGGGTTCCCGGCGGTGCTGATCGAGGCGTCGGAGGCAGGAGCGCCGGGGCTGAAGGTGGCGCACCGGTTCGTGGAGGACGCGCTCGGCACCGGCCCGCTCGGCGACCCCGTGCTGGTGGGCGAGGTCCCGCCGCTGCTCTAGCAGCAGCTGGTGCTCAGGTCCGGCTGGTGCTCAACTGCGGCTGGTGCTCGGCTCCGGCGGGACTGGATGGCCCGGGCCGCGTCGACCTCCGGACACAGGAATCGCCCGGCGACGTCGTCGTCGGGCGATTCGGTTTGACCGGCCTCGCGTGAGACCTGCGGGCGCGACGCTGCGTCCGCGTGGTGCGTCTCAGGCGATGCGGCGCTTGGCGCGGAACTCGTCGGCGATCTGCTGGGCCTGCAGGCTGATCAGGGCCCGGTAGTACTCGAAGAGGATGGCCACCCGCTCGGCGGGCACCTCGTCGTCGCCGTCGCGCGCCGCCAGCCACTCGTACTTCGCCACGCGGATCTCCGCGTCCGATATGTGCAGCTGCCAGTCCGCTGTCGTCGGGAGCTCGTTGTTCGGTTCCATGCCGTGAGTCTGGACCGGCCGGAGGGCGCCTGGGACGAACGTCCTGTGTTTTCGCCCCCCGTGACAACGCGTCGCGACACCGTGTCACATAACCCGCCCGGGTGAGCGACCCACCACCGGCACCGGTCCTGACCTGCGAGGACACACCCTCGCAGATTTTGGACGACTGTCATGGTCAAGCGTCCAGTTCACCCTTTACTGCCACTAGGCGAGACGGCTCCGGGGGCTCTCCGGGGCGTCGACCGAGCCCGCACCGTCCTCGTCCAGCTGCCGGTGCAGCCCGTCGAGCTCCGTCCGGAGCTCCGCAGCCGTCTGCGCCCACCGGCGCGCCTCGTCGTCCCGGCCCCACACCTCCGCGTAGCCGCGGGCGCGGAACATCGCCAGGCTCAGGCGAACGGTGGTGTCGCGGACGCGTGCCCGCAGGAACGCCTCCTGCAGGCCTGCCAGCCCGAGGTCGCCCGGGTGCCCGACGAGCGGGTCACGTCGGTCGAGGGAGGCGGTCATGCCCTACTGATCGGTCTGCGAGGGCCGATCGGTGAGTCATCCGGCACGACTACCCGGGAGATCACACGGCGGCAGAGCCGGACCGGTCAGGCACCGCCCCCGTCAGGCACCAGTCCCCGTCAGGCACCACTCCCCGTCAGATACCACTCGAGGAACCGCTCCGACTGCTCGACCTCGACCCAGGGCACCTGGTGGTGGCCGCCGACGTGGGCCCGCAGCGTCTTGTGCGGTGAGCCGAAGGCGTCGAACAGCGCCAGCCCGGAGGGGCGGTCCAGCTCCGGGTCGTCCCAGGAGAGGATCACCTCGACCGGGATGGTCACCTGCCGGGCGAGGGCGAGCACCGGCTCGGTGCCGAAGTAGCCGCCCAGCACCGCCGCGCGGACGCGGGCGTCGGCCAGGATCAGCGGGATCCCGATGCCGGTGGCCAGCGTCAGACCGGTGTACCCGATGGGCGCCTCGGCACCGACCTGCGGCAGGGCCCGCAGCGCGTCGATCGTCGCGCGCCACTCCGGCACGGCCCGCTCGGCGATCGACGTGTTGAGCTCGACGACGATCGGCGCGAGCGGCTGACCGGCCGCGCGGGCGGCCAGCATCGCGTCGACCAGGCGCTGGTCCGGGGCGCTGCGCGGACGGTCGCCGTGCCCCGGCGCGTCGACGGCCGCGACGGCGTACCCGTACGTGCCGACCAGGTGACGGGCACGCGCCACGAGGCCCGGCGCGCGCTTGTGCAGCCCACCGCCGTGACCCATCAGCACCAGGGCGGGGGGTGGCTCGACGGCGCCGCTGGGGGTCCAGAGGACCCCGGGGACGTCGTCGAGCGTGAAGTCGTGCTCGTCGACGCCGTCGGCGGACGAGGAGGTGTGCAGGTGCATGGCGGACGCCTTCCGATCAGCTGACGGAGGGCTCCCGGCGTCGAGCGAGCAGGCCGGTCAGTGACGACGTGGGGAGCACCCGTGGGACACAGCGTTCATCGGTGCTCACCCCCCTGGAGTCGTCGGCCTCGCGCACAGGGTCCCGTGGGTCGGCGCGGTTGTCGACGGCATTTCCGTGCTGCTCGAGGCCTGAGCGACCTCTGGCGTGCTCAGCGCCGCGGCGCGGCGGTGCTGCCCCGCACGACGAGGCTGGTCGGGATCAGCTCGCTCCCGGGCGGGGTACCGCCGGCGATCGTCTCCAGCAGCACCTGCAGGCAGCGCTCCCCCAGCCTGCCGAAGTCCTGGCGCACGGTGGTCAGCGGCGGGACGAAGTGCGCGGACCCGTCGACGTCGTCGAACCCCACCACCGACACGTCGTCCGGGACCCGCAGGCCGGCCTCCCAGAACGCCCGCAGCAGGCCGAGCGCCAGCTGGTCGTTGGCGGCGAACACCGCGGTCGGCGGCCCACCCGCCACCAGCTCCCGCCCGACGGCGTAACCGCGGTCGGCGCTCCAGTCGCCCGTGCTGGGCTCCCGCGACTCGATGCCGGCGGCGGCCAGCTCGTCGTGCCAGCCCTCGATGCGGCGGCGTGCGTCCAGCCAGTCGGTCGGGCCGGCCAGGTGCAGCACGTCCCGGTGCCCGAGGTCCAGCAGGTGCCGCACCGCCTGGCGCGCGCCGGCGTAGTGGTCCACCGCGACCGACCGCAACGGCGCCGGCAGGGCCATCGGCCCCACCATCACCACCGGCACCGGGGAGGCGAAGGAGCGCACGGCCTCGACCGCGTCGTCGTGCGCCGCGAGCACCACGACCCCGTCGACACCCTCCGTCATGAAGTGCTCGAGCACGGACGCGACGTCGTCCGAGCTCCACGCCGGCAGCGTGGCCAGGGACACGAACAGCCCGAGCTCGCGGGCCGCGTTCTCGATCGCGATCAGGGTGCTGGTCGGCCCGAACAGCGCGGAGCCGGACGAGAGGACGCCGATGGTGCCGCTGCGGCGGGTCACCAGCGCCCGCGCGGCGAGGTTGGGCCGGTACCCCAGGGCGGCGACGGCGTCGAGCACCCGCCGTCGGGTGGCCGGACGCACGCTGGGATGGTCGTTGAGGACCCGGGAGACGGTCTGGTGGGACACCCCGGCGAGCGCGGCGACGTCGCTCATCACGGGTGGGCGTGTGCTGGACATCGGTCCGAATCCTCCACCCCTCGAGGAGCCCGAGGTGGCCGGACACCCCGCCGACCCGTGAGACACGAAGGCCCCGCGCCGGCATTGGTGCTGGTCGCGGGGCCGTTCGGTGCGGAGCCGCCTGAGAGAATCGAACTCTCGACCTTCTCATTACGAGTGAGACGCTCTGCCGACTGAGCTAAGGCGGCGTCGTCGTGGGGTGACGCGGAGCGACCCCCGGCACGGCGAGCGCGCCCACTGTACCCGGAGCCCGGTCCGGCCTCCAAAGCGGGTCCGCGGCGGCGGCACCGGCCAGGGCCGGGCTTCAGCAGCGCGTGCCGGCCTTGGGGGCCGTGCCGTCGAGGAAGTAGTCGTCCACGGCGTTCTGCACGCAGGAGTTGGACAGGCCGTAGGCGCCGTGCCCCTCCCCGACGTGGGTGAGCAGGACGCCCGACGACAGGGTCGAGGCCATCTTCTGCGCCCAGACGTACGGCGTCGCCGGGTCGTTGGTGGTGCCGACGACGACGATCGGCGGCGCACCCTTCGCCGAGTAGTCGGTCAGGTCCGTCACCTGGGGCACCGGCCAGCTGGCGCAGGTGGTGCCGGAGTAGGCGAAGAAGTCGCCGACGGTGGGCGCCGCCTGCTTGATGGCGGCGGCCTGGGTGCGCATGGTCGCCAGGTCCGACGAGCCGCGGGAGTCCAGGCAGTCGATGGCGGTGAACGCCTCGGTGGTGTTGGTGGTGTACCGGCCGTCGGACGCGCGGTCGTAGTACGCGTCGGCCAGCTGCAGCAGCCCGGAGCCGTCGCCCTTCACCGCGGCGGTCAGCGCCTGGGTCAGCATCGGCCAGGCCTTCTGCGAGTACAGCGGGTAGGCGATGCCGGTGAAGGCCAGCGGCGCCGTCAGCCGGCGGGAGGTGCCGGTGGGCAGCGGGGTGGTGTGCGTGTGGGTCAGCAGGCCGGCGATCTCCTTCATCGCGGTGTCCACGTCGCCCGTCAGCGGACAGCCCTTCCCGCCCAGGCAGTCGGTGACGTATGCGCGCAGGGCGCTCTCGAACCCGGCTGCCTGGCCGGCCGCGACGGCATCGGCGTCCAGCGTCGGGTCCAGCGCCGAGTCGAGCACCATGCGGCCGACGGTCTTGGGGAACAGCGCCGCGTAGGTGGCGCCGAGCTTGGTGCCGTACGAGTAGCCGAGGTAGTCGAGCGTCACGTCGCCGACCGCGGCCCGCACCACGTCCATGTCCTTGGCGGAGCTGATGGTGTCGACGTGCCCCAGCACGGCACCCGTGTTCTGGGCGCACGCGGCGCCGAAGTCGGCCCACGCCTTCTCCTGGGCCTGCACGCCGGCGTCGGTCGACAGGTCGAAGTCGGCGGACACCAGCTTGTCCATCTGCGGGCCGTCGTAGCACTTCACGGGCGCCGACCGCTGCACGCCGCGGGGGTCGAAGGCCACCAGGTCGTACTCGTCGCGCACCTCGGCGCTCACCACGGTGCCGGCCGTCTCGAGGAAGTCGACGGCCGAGGCGCCCGGTCCACCCGGGTTGACCAGGATCGACCCGACGGTGTCCGACCCCTTGGCCTTCAGCCGTGCCACGGCCAGGTCGATGGTCTGGCCGGCCGGCTGGGCCCAGTCGAGCGGGACCGTGACGGTGCCGCACTGGGCGGTCTCGCCCTGCGGCGCCGCGACGCCGGAGCAGCCCTTCCACTGCACGGTCTGCGAGTAGAACCGGGTCAGGTCCGCCGGGACCGGGGTCGCGGGCGCCGACACGCTGCGCGAGGCGTTGCCCGTGGGGCTGGTCCGGTGCTTGGCGGGGGCCGGCGTGCAGCCGGCGAGCACGAGTCCGACGACGAGCAGGGCCGATGCCGCACCGAGGCGGGTCGACCGGCGCAGGCCGGTGGACGGCCGGGCGGCGATGGGCATGGCGCCCACCGTAACGGTCGGTGCTGAACAGTCTTGACGGAACCCGAACACAGGGCGGACACACCCCGAACCGAGGTGGTCGACAGTCCTCCTCGTCGGCGGGAGCGGCCCGCCCTGGTGAAGGAGTCGTCATGACGCTGCCCCTCGCACGCATCGTCGGGACCGTCGCGCTGACCGGGGCGCTCGCGCTCGGTGCCGCCGTGCCCGCCCTCGCCGACGGGACGTCCACCCCCGTCGCGACCCCGACGGCGAGCTCGTCGCCCAGCCCGTCGACGCACGTGACGGTCGACGGGAACACGGTCACCATCACCACCGACCTGGCCACGGTCCAGGCGTGGTGCACCCGCGACCACAAGGCCCAGGCCCGCCTGACGGCGCTGCAGCAGCGGATCCAGGCCGGGGCCGACACCAAGGGCTCGGTCGCCTGGCTGCGCGCCAAGGCCGCCGCAGCGGCGACCGCCGGGCACCCCGAGCAGGCGAAGCGGCTCAACGAGCGCGCCGACCGGCGCCAGGACCGGCTGCCGCAGATCGCCGACGCGCTGACCCGGCTGAAGAACGCGGACACCACGGTGTGCTCCGCCCTGCCCGGCGCGGGCGCATGAGCCTGCGCCTGCGCGCAGACGCGCGCCGAGATGGCGTCGCGCTGCTGCTCACCGCGGGGCTCGTGGCCGGCCTGGCCGGCTGCGGCCTCGCGGGGCACGGCAGCGCGGGGGCCGGTGGCGGGACGACGAACGGCGCGGCCAGCGGGACGGCGGGCGGGAGCGCGGCCCGTGGCGGGTCGACGGCCGGCAGCGCGTCCGGCGGGACGGGGGCTGGCGCCGGAGGCTCGTCCGGCGCGTCGTCGTCGCCTGCCGCGACGGACGTCAACGGGCTGCAGCAGGCTGTCGACCAGGCCGGCAGCCTCGCCGACCAGGTGGACCAGGACATGGCGGGCGACGCCTCGTCCTGACCCCGTCGCCCGGCACGGCGGGCGCGGCAGCCGACAGGAGGATCGATGGCGCAGGGCAGCGGGCTGGTGGTGCTCGCCGAGGACGACCCGGCGGTGACCGAGCTGGTGCGCCTGTACCTGACCCGCGACGGGTTCACGGTGCAGGCCTACGCCGACGGCTCGCACGCGCTGCAGGCCGTGCTGACCCATCGTCCCGTCGCCGTCGTGCTCGACATCGGCCTGCCCGGCCTGGACGGCATCGAGGTGTGCCGACGGCTGCGCGCTCGCGGGGACCGCACGCCGGTGCTGTTCGTCACCGCGCGGGACGACGAGGTGGACCGGGTGCTCGGGCTCGAGCTCGGTGCCGACGACTACGTCACCAAGCCGTTCAGCCCCCGCGAGCTCGTCGCCCGCGTGCACGCGGTGCTGCGCCGGACGCAGCCGGTGGACGCCGAGCGGCTGACGCTGGGGCCCGTGACCGTCGACGTGCCGGGCCGGCGGGTGTGGGTCTCCGACCGGCCGGTGCACCTGACCGCGACGGAGTTCGACCTGCTCACGCACCTGCTGCGCACACCGGGGCGGGTGTGGCAGCGCGAGGAGCTGCTCGCGGCGGTCTGGGGGTACGCCGACGCCGGCAGCCGCACGGTCGACGTCCACGTCGCCCAGCTCCGCGCCAAGCTGGGCGCGGAGGCGCCGCTGCGCACGGTCCGCGGGGTCGGCTACGCGGCCGACGAGGCCGCGGGCGGCGCGGAGCAGGGCGGACGCGGCGGTGCGGGACAGGGCGGGAGCGACGGCACTGACCCGCACGGGCCTGACGGTGCTGACCATCGGCAACACGGCGGTGCGGACCCCGACGGACGGGCAAGCTCCGACCAGCGTGGGCGAGGCCGGCTGTGACCGGCACGCCGGCCGATGACCGGTTTCCCGCCACTGCTCCGATCCCCCTCGCGAGCCCTCCCGACGTACCCCGCCGCGACGCCCCCCGTCGGTGGTCCGGCCACCTGAGCCTCAGCGTCCAGATGACCCTGGTGTGCGTCGCGGTGGCCCTGGTCGCGGCCGCTCTCTCCGGGGTGGCCGCCGCGCGGGCCGTCGTCCAGGAGGACCGCATCGCGGCCGCCGCGGCGGCGGCACCGGAACCCGTCGCCACCACCGCGGCGGAACGGGCTCGGGAGCGAGCGCGTGAACGCGCGCTGGCTCGCGCCGAGGCCCGGCCGCTGCAGCGCGTGGAGCGGGCGGTCGCCATCGCCCTCGCCGTGGGCCTCGGCGTCGGTCTCCTCGCCGGCGGGGGCGCCGCCCGGTTGCTGACCCGTCCGCTGCGCCGCACCGCCGTCGCCGCCACCGCCCTGCAGCACGGCCGCCGAGACGTCAGGGTGCCGGCCGAGGGTCCGCCCGAGATCGCCGAGGTGGCCGACTCGCTGAACGCCCTGGCAGCGGCGCTGGCGACGTCCGAGGCCAGGCAGCGTCGGTTCCTGCTGTCCGTCTCGCACGAGCTGCGCACGCCGCTGACGGCCGTGCAGGGGTTCGGCGAGTCGATCGCCGACGGCGTGGTCGAGGGTGAGCAGGCCCGGGAGGCCGGACGCGTGGTGGTCGCGGAGTCGCAACGGCTGGCGCGCCTGGTGGAGGACCTGCTGGCGTTGGCCCGGATGGGCGCCGACGACTTCCGGCTGGAACCCGCCACGGTGGACGTCGGTGCGCTGGTGGACGACGCGGGCCGCACCTGGTCGGCCCGGGCTGCGGCCTCCGGTGCCGTGCTCCGGGTGGAGCTGCCCACGGTTCCGCTGGTGATCCGCACGGATCCCGGCCGGTTGCGGCAGGTGCTCGACGGCCTGGCGGCCAACGCTGTGCGCATGACCCCCGCGGGACACCCCGTGGTGCTCGCCGCACGCCCGCCGCTCCTGACGGACCCGCCCGGGACGGCCGCCGTTCTCCAGGTGCGCGACGGCGGCCCGGGGCTGACGGAGTCCGACCGTGCCGTCGCCTTCGAGCCCGGTGCGCTCGGGGCCCGCTACCGGGACGAGCGGCCCGTGGGCGTCGGCATCGGCTTGTCCCTGGTGCACGGTCTGGTGCAGCGGCTGGGCGGCGCCATCGCCGTCGACGTCGCACCGGAGGGCGGCGCGGCGTTCACGGTCGCCCTACCCCTGGCGGCACCGACCGGCGCGCCGTCGCCTCTGCCGTGACGGGCTGCTTCCCGCCGGTGAGCAGCGGGACGACGACCTCGTCGACGATGGACGCCACCGCCAGGCCCGACGGCGCCCGCAGCGTCGTCGTCACCTCCTGACGCAGCAGGTCGGCGGCGAGCCGCAAGGTGCGCGGCGTCACCCGGCTGGGGTCCACCTCACCCCTGCGCTCGGCGCGGCGGACCACCTCCACGACCGCGGCACCGCCACCGCCGAGCCAGTGCTCGCGCAAGGCGTACGGGGCGATGCCGGTCTCCCGGTAGAACTCCCCCATCTGGACGCCGAGCAGCACCATCACGTCCGTCCGCCGCGTCATCGCGTGCAGGATCTCGAGCAGGTCGCCGCGCAGGCTGCCCGTGTCCGGTGCCGGTGCGGCGTCGCCGGCGGTGCGGTGCCGCAGTGCCGCCAGCGCCAGGTCGCGGCGGGTGGACCAGCGGCGGTAGACGACGCTGCGCGACGTGCCGGCCCGCGTGGCGACGGCGTCGAAGGTCAGATCGGCATAGCCCCGCTCCACCAGCTCGCCCCACGCCGCCTCGAGCAGCGCCGCGTCGAGCTGAGCGCCCCGCCGACGACGCCGAAGCCCAGAACCGGCATCGCGCCCGGTATCGCGCCCGGTATCGCGGCCGGCATCGCGCCTCGGGCCCGGCCCTGGATCGCCGCCTCGACCGCGCCCTGGATCGCGCCTGGAACCGGGAGCCGGACTCTCCACGTCAAGGTCCACGGATGCATCTTATCGGCAGCCGCGTCTAAGATCCACTGACGACTCTTAGCCGGTCAGCCGCTGGTCATCGCGGGCACCCGCGCCGGCGCCGGTCCAGGCGGGGCGGGGCGACCCGGGACGGAGACGAGCGGCACGCCGTGCCGGCTGCTGAACGACCAACCACCGGTCCGGGAAGGCCGGATGCGCACGTGGTGCCGGTGGACCACGTCGTGGTGGTGCCAGCACAGCAGGACGCCCGTGTTGACGTCGGTCTCCCCGCCGTCCCGCACCCACTCGGCGACGTGATGGATCTCGCCCAGCGCCGGCGGCGCTGTGCACCCTGGATACCGGCACGTGCCGTCGCGGGCGACCACCGCCCTCCGGCGGGGACCGGCGTAGGTGCGCTCGGCGCGGCCGACGTTGATCACCTGCGAGTCCGGACCGAACACGAGCCGCGAGACGGCGGAGTCGCAGGCCAGCCGCGCGAGCACCGTCTGCGGCACAGGACCGGCACCGACCAGCTCCGCCACCGCGAACCGGTCGACGTCCGCGACGGTCGGCAACCGGAACGGCCGTCGCGCACGTCTGCCCGCGTCGCTCTCCACCAGTCGACGCTCCGCCACTCGACGCTCCACCGCTCCACCAACGGCGCGCGGGTCCGGGGCGCCGGCCTCGACGGCACGCCGCAACGTCTCGAAGTCGACGACGACGTCGAGGTGCGGCCGGACCGCTGCACCGGTGCCGACCAACCCGTGGTCGAGCACGAGCCGTGCGACGTCGGCAAGCCCCTGCGCGCGACGCTGCTGCGTGGTCCGTCGGTCGTCCGGGGCCGGGGGCGTCATCACGGCGTCCAGCGCGGCGTTGACCGCCGCACCGTGCTCGGTCGTCAGGAAGCCCGAGAGGTGATACCCGCCCTTCGTGGCGGCAAGCCCGACGAACTCCCGGTCGCACGCCTCGCGGTACCCGCGCTCGTCCGCGTCGGGATCGGCCGCGGCGGCCCAGCGCCGGGCCAGCCGGCGGAAGCCGTCGGCGCCGTCCTGAGCCGCGTGCTCGACGAGGAACTCCTCACCGCACTCCTCCGCCGATCCGGCGAGAGCGTCGCACCGCGGCTCGCTGGTGGCGACGACCGTCACCATCGTCCGCACCTGGTCCCGGCCCACCACCCCGGCCAGTGCCGCGGCGCTCGTGGCGGGCAGGTGCTCCCGCAGGACCCGGCCTGTGGTGACGAGCTCCCGCGCCCTGACGAACGACATCCCGGTGCGGGCGGCCAACCAGTGCGCGAACGAGCGAGAGCCGTCGGCCGCCCACATCCCGTCCTCGGCCGCCGACGCCGACAGCCACGCGGCCGCGACGCTCAGGCGGTCCAGCTGCTCGACCAGGCTCAACAGCACGTCCAGCGGTTCACCGCCGACGGCTCCGCCGACCGAGGACGCCCGCTGCACACCCTCCACGACGGCGTCCACCGCCACGGTGAGCGCGTCAACGACTCCGTCCGCTGCCGATCCGTGCACCGCTTACCACCGCCGCCCACCCGAGAGACCCGTCCGACCAGCACCAACGATATCGGGCTCGGCTGTATTCGAACGTGTGTTCGCAAAACTGTGTGTTCGCTGTGAGCGATATGACCCGCAGGCGACGGCGGACTCGTCGCGGCACCGCCCCCCGCCACACGAACCGCGCGGCCGGCCCAGCTCAACGCGCCCCGCGCCGGCCATGGCGGGACTCACGCCCACCGGGCGGCAGAGATACATGACTGTCTCTTGGGTGGGTACTCACGCGCCGGGCCGCCGCCGGTACCGGGCTCGGCGTCGGGCCCCGACACCCTCGACCTCGGCCCGCAGCTCGCAGCCGCCAGCCGGCAGGCGACACCGCGGACCCGCAGCTCTCAGCCCTGCGGCCGGAGCGCCACCGCCATCGCCTCGACCGCGAGCAGCGGCGCCACGTTCCCGGCCAGCCGCGTCCGTGCGACGCCCACGGCATCCATCCGCCGCAGCGTCTGCTCCGCGGTGCTGTCCGCCGCCAGCCCCCGCACCAGGGCCTCGTGCTCGCTGTTGACCAGCTCGACGCCCGCCCCGAACTGCACCACCAGGACGTCCCGGTAGAGCGACAGGAGGTCCACCATCGCCCGGTCCAGCACGTCGCGCTGCGAGCGGGTCGCGCGGCGCTTCTGCTCCTCCTCGAGCTGGCGCACCTGCGCCCGCACGGTCGGTGGGAGCGTCGCGGCGTTCTCGGCGCCGAGGGTGTGCAGCAGAGCGGCACGCTCGGCCGCGTCCTTCTCGTCCGTCCGCGCGCGGGCCTCCGCCTGCGACGTCTCGACCAGCTCCCCCGCAGCCAGCACCGCGTCGCCCACGCCGCGGATGCCACCGGCCAGCTCCAGCACGCGGTTGCGACGGGCCCGCGCGTCCGCGTCCCGCGCGAGCCGGCGGGCGATGCCGACGTGGCTCTGCGCGGCACGGGCCGCCACCAGGGCTGTGGTCGGGTCGATCCCGTCCCGACGAGCCAGCAGCTCCGCGACCGCCTCGACGGGCGGCACCCGCAACGGCACCGAACGACAGCGTGAGCGCAGGGTGACCAGCACGTCCTGGGCGCTCGGCGCGCACAGCACCCAGACGGTCCGCGCCGCCGGCTCCTCGATGGCCTTGAGCAGCACGTTGCCCGACGAGTCGTTCAGCCGGTCCGCGTCCTCGACCACCACCACCCGCCACCGGCCCTGCGACGGCGCCCGCGCCGCGAGCTCCACCAGCGGGCGCGCGGTGTCGACGCGGATGAACACGCCCTCGGTGGCCACCAGCGTCACGTCCGGATGGGTGCCCGCGAGCGCCGTCGTGCACTCGTGGCACACCCCGCAGCCGCCGCGCGGGCACTGCAGCGCCGCGGCGAAGGCCCGCGCCGCGTTGGACCGGCCCGATCCCGGTGGCCCCGTCAGCAGCCAGGCGTGGGTCATCGCCGTCGGGTCCGCCACCGCGTGCGCGAGCACGCCCACGGCCGGCTCCTGCCCGACGACGTCGTCCCAGACGGTCACGACGAGGCCCGCCCCGGATTGCCGACAGCCCCCGCGGCACCCACCGGCACACCGAAGAGCAGCGGCTCCACGCGCGCCCGGATCGCGTCCGCGAGCTCGTCGGCCGGCCGGGTCCCGTCCAGCACCAGCCACCGTCCCGGGTCCGCCGCCGCCCGGTCGAGGAACGCCTGCCGCGTCCGCCGGTGGAATTCGTCCCCCGCACGCTCCAGCCGGTCCGGCTCCCCGGTCAGTCGCGCCTTGCCCGCCACCGGGTCGATGTCGAGCAGCACCGTCAGCGCCGGGAGCAGCCCCTCGGTCGCCCACAGCGACAGCTGCTCCACGGCGTCGGCTCCGAGGTCCCGGCCGACCCCCTGGTACGCCACCGACGAGTCGAGGTACCGGTCCGTCACCACCACCTCGCCGCGGTCCAGCGCGGGCCGCACGACGGTGGTGACGTGGTGCGCACGGTCGGCGGCGTACAGCAGCGCCTCGGTGCGGGCGTCGACGTGGTCGCCGTGCATCACCGCGTTGCGGAGCAGCCGGCCGAGCTCGGTGTCCCCCGGCTCGAAGGTGAGCAGCACCGTGCGACCGGTGCTGACGAGCCAGTCGCGCAGCGCACGGGCCTGCGTCGACTTCCCGGCCCCGTCACCGCCCTCGAAGGACACGAACAGCCCGTTCACGTGCGCCAGGGTAGCCGCCGCCACCGACACCGCCCGGCACGGGGAGGGGGACCAGCCGCCTCGACCGATCCCCCCTTCGCCAACGTCGGGTGCGGCTCAGCCCCGCGGCTCGCCCGGGTACACCACGCCGACCTGCCGGCGCACCTCGTCCATCGTCCGGAGCACGGCCAGCGTGCCCTCCCACGTCATCCGCGGGCTCTCCGTCTCCCCTGCCGCCACGCGCCGCGCCACCTCGGCCGCCTCGTACTGCAGGCCGTTCTCGGCCGGCTGCGTGAACGTCCACACCCGCCCGTCCCGACGGGTCACCTGGAACGACGTCGGCCGGTAGAACTCGCCGGCGACCCGGATGTGACCCTCCGTGCCCGAGATGGACGACGTGGTGGGCGTCTTGGCCCACAGCGTGGTGTTCAGCTGCGCCAGCGCGCGGTCGCCGTAGCGCAGCACCGCGGACACCTGCCCATCCACACCGGTCTCCGTCAGCACGCCGACGGCGTGCACCTCGTCGGGAACGCCCAGGAAGTCGTGCGCCCAGGCGGCGGTGTACACGCCGAGGTCGAGCAGGGCGCCGCCGGCCAGCTCGGGTGCGTACACGCGGCTGCGCGGGTCGAAGGCGAACCACTGACCGTGGTCGGCGCGCAGGTTGACGATCTCGCCGATCTCACCGGCGTCGATCACCTGGTGCAGCGCGGCGACGTGCGGCAGGAACCGCGTCCACATCGCCTCCATGACGAAGACGCCGGCCTGCCGGGCGGCGGAGAAGATCTCCTCCGCCTCGGCGACGTTCCGGGTGAACGCCTTCTCGACGAGCACGTGCTTGCCGGCCTTGATCGCCTGCAGGGCGTTGTCCCGGTGCTCGGAGTGCGGGGTGGCGATGTAGACGGCGTCGACCTGAGGGTCCTCGACCAGCTGCCGGTACCCCACGTGCGTGGTCGGGATGCCGTGCGCCGTGGCGAACCGCTCGGCACGGTCGCGGTTGCGGGAGCCGACGGCCACCAGCTGGGCCCGCGTGTGCTGCGCCACCGCGTGGGCGAACACGGAGGCGATGCCGCCGGCGCCGAGGATGCCCCAGCGGATCGGAGGTGCGGTACGGGGGTCCTCGGTGCGTGGCATGGCGCCAACGTAGCGCTGCCGCGACCGCCTCGTCGCGCGCGCCCGAACGCGTCACGACGACCCTTGCGACCGGCTCACGACGAGCGTCGGGCCCCGTCCCGACGCGACCGCCGGAACCGCTCAGGAGCGCGAGCTCGCCCGGCTCTTCCCGGCCCCGGCACGGGCCCGCGGAGCCGCCTTCCGCTTGGTCGGGCCGGCCTCCCGCTTGGCCGCCAGCAGGGCGATCGCCTCGTCCGGGGTGATGGACTCGGGCGTCGTGTCCTTGGGCAGCGTGCGGTTGGTGACGCCGTCCGTGACGTAGGCGCCGAACCGGCCCTCCTTGACCACGATCGGCTTGCCGCTGGTCGGGTCGGTTCCGAGCTCGCGCAGCGGCGGCGTGGTGACCGCGCCGCGACCGCGCTTGGGCTGCGCGTAGATGGCGAGCGCGTCCTCGAGCGTGACGTCGAACAGCGCCTCCTCCGACGGGAGGGTGCGGGAGTCGGTGCCCTTCTTCAGGTACGGCCCGTACCGGCCGTTCTGGGCAGTGATCTCGGCACCGGTCTCCGGGTCGGTGCCGACCACGCGCGGCAGGGACAGCAGCTTGAGCGCGTCCTCGAGCGTGATGGTGTCCAGGGACATCGACTTGAACAGGGAACCGGTGCGCGGCTTGGGGGCCGCGGCGAGGGCCTTCTTCCGGGCCGCCGCCGAGAGGCCGGGGTCGAGCTCCGGCTCGGGCAGCACCTCGGTGACGTAGGGGCCGTAGCGGCCGCTGCGCGCGACGATGGTGGTCCCGGTGGACGGGTCCGTGCCGAGCTCGCGGTCGCCGTCCGGCTGCGTGGTCAGCAGCTCGTGGGCCTTCTCCACCGTCAGCTCGTCCGGTGCCAGGTCGTCCGGCACCGACGCCCGTTGCGGGTCCGTGGAGCCCTCCAGCGGCGGCGCCTCGAGGTACGGCCCGTACCGGCCGACGCGCAGCGTGATGCCGTCGCCGACGTCGATCGAGTTCACGTCCCGCGCATCGATCTCGCCGAGGTTGTCCACCAGCCCGTGCAGCCCGCCCGACTCGCGGGAGTCCGACCGGTCGCCGAAGTAGAACTCGGTCAGCCAGTCGACCCGGTCCCGCTGCCCCTCGGCGATCGCGTCGAGGCCCTCCTCCATGTCGGCCGTGAAGGAGTAGTCGACCAGCCGGTCGAAGTTCTCCTCGAGCAGCCGCGTGACGGCGAACGCCAGCCACGTCGGCACCAGCGCCTGCCCGCGGCTGGTGACGTAGCCGCGGTCCTGGATGGTGGAGATGGTGGCGGCGTACGTGGACGGGCGGCCGATGCCGCGCTCCTCGAGGGCCTTGACCAGGCTCGCCTCGGTGTACCGCGGGGGCGGTGACGTCCGGTGGCCGTCCGCCGCCAGGTCGCTCGCGGTCAGCGGGTCGCCCTGCGCCATGCGCGGCAGGCGCGCCTCGCGGCCCTCACCGGCGGAGCCGGCCGCGGCGTCGTCGTCGTACCGGGAGACGTCCCGGCCCTCCTCGTACGCCGCGAGGAACCCGCGGAACGTGATCACGGTGCCGGAGGCGGAGAACACGGCCTCACGCCCGTCGCTCGTCGTCGCCGCCAGGCGCACCGAGGCCGTCTGGCCCCGGGCGTCCGCCATCTGCGAGGCGACCGTGCGCTTCCAGATCAGCTCGTACAGGCGGAACTGGTCGCCGGACAGCTCGCGGGCCACCTGGGCCGGCGTGCGGAAGTGGTCACCGGCGGGGCGGATCGCCTCGTGCGCCTCCTGGGCGCCCTTCGCCTTGGCCGTGTAGATGCGCGCCACGTCCGGCACGTACTCCGCGCCGTACAGCTCGGCGGCCTGCCGGCGCGCCGCGTCGATCGCCTGCGTGGACAGTGCGGGCGAGTCGGTCCGCATGTAGGTGATGTAGCCGTTCTCGTACAGACCCTGTGCGGTGCGCATCGCCTGGCGGGCGCTCATCCGCAGCTTGCGGCCGGCCTCCTGCTGCAGGGTGGAGGTGGTGAACGGCGCCGCCGGGCGGCGGGTGTACGGCTTGGTGTCCAGCGACTGCACGGCGAACGGCGAGGCGGCCAGCGCGCCGACCAGGGCGGTCGCTGCGGCCTCGTCGAGCGCGACCACGCCGGACGACGAGCGCAGCGCGCCCCGGTCGTCGAAGTCGCGGCCGCTGGCCACCCGCGCCCCGTCGAGCCCCGTCAGCCGCGCGGAGAACGTCGGCTCGTCGTCGTCGGCCACCGCGAACGTGCCCGTCAGGTCCCAGTAGTCCGCGGCGCGGAACGCCATCCGCTCCCGCTCGCGCTCCACCACCAGGCGGGTCGCCACCGACTGCACCCGGCCGGCGGACAGGCCGGGCCGCACCTTGCGCCACAGCACCGGCGACACCTCGTACCCGTACAGCCGGTCGAGGATGCGGCGGGTCTCCTGCGCGTCCACCAGCCGGTCGTCCAGCTCCCGGGTCGACGTCAGCGCCCGCTGGATCGCCTCGCGGGTGATCTCGTGGAACACCATCCGCTTGACCGGCACCTTGGGCTTCAGCTCGGACAGCAGGTGCCAGGCGATCGCCTCGCCCTCGCGGTCCTCGTCGGTGGCCAGGTAGAGCTCGTCGGAGTCCTTCAGCAGCCGCTTGAGCTCGGCGACCTTCTTCTTCTTGTCCGCGTCGACCACGTAGTACGGCGTGAACCCGTTGTCGACGTCGACGGCGAACTTGCCGAACGGGCCCTTCTTCATGTCCGCCGGCAGCTCCGACGGCTGCGGGAGGTCGCGGATGTGGCCCACGGACGCCTCGACGTCGTACCCCTCGCCGAGGTACCCCGCGATCGTGCGCGCCTTGGCAGGCGACTCCACGATGACGAGCTTGCGTCCTGCAGCCATGCTGTCCGGCCTCTCCAGCGTTCCGGCGCATCGGTCGAGCGCCGTTCCCGCCGAACCCTACGACCTTCCGTCAAGCGAGCCGGTGGCCCGGCGCAGCACCAGCATCGCGGCGAAGGTCAGCGCGGAGGCGGCGATCACCGCGCTCACGCCGCCGGCGTAGGCGAGCACCTCGGCGGCCCGGGTGGCCGTGGCGGACCGCACCGACCACGTGCGGACCAGCAGCAGCGCGCCGACGACCGCAGCTGCCGCCCCGCCCGACAGCAGCACCCCGAGCACCACCGCGTGCGTGCTGGGCGCACCGTTCGTGCGGACCACGGGCACCTGGTCGGTGACGGTCGGCGCGGACCGGCGGGTGGACAGGGCGCAGGCGACGGCGGTCCACGCGAGCACGACGAGGGTCGCGGCGACGGCGTCCGACGGGCGGTGCCAGCGCCCGATCAGCGTCGAGACGCCGGTCGCGGCGGTGTACGCGCCGCCCAGACCAGCCACCCACGGGCGGGCGCGCGGCGGGACGACGAACAGCAGGGCCGCCGAGACGGAGGCGGCCGCGGTGGTGTGGCCGCTCGGCAGCGTGTTGTCCCCGGTGCCGGGCTGCAGGTGCGGCCGCTGGAGCACCACCAGCTTGAGCAGTCGCGTGGTGCCGTTGGCGCCGATCACCAGCACGGCGACCTGGACGGCCAGCTCCCACCGGCGCCGGACCAGCGCCACCACCACCGAGACGGCCAGCGCCGCGGCGATGAACCACGTCGACACCACGTCGAGCACGCCGTGGGCGGTGCTCCACAGGTGCGTCTGGCCGAACCGCGCACCGTCGAACGCCAGCCGCTCCACCTGCTGACCGGCCACCGTGTCCACGAACACCCGCCACAGCAGCCACACGCCGACGGCCGAGACGGCCGCCACCGACCAGGCGACCAGCGCCGCGCGTCGCCTGCTCACCGCCCCACGGTAGGCGACGGCACCGCTGCCCCGCCGCCGGCCCGTCGGCCCACGGCCCGCCAGCGGACCCGTCAGCGCAGCCGTCAGCCCCGCCGTCAGGCGACCGCCACCGGCACCGGCTCGCCGGCGCCGACCACCAGCGCGTGCGTGCACGCGCCCAGCCGGCCCCGTGCCTCGTCGTCCGCGTTGATGCACAGCAGGCAGCCGCCGCGGCCCTCGAGCCGGGCCGCCGCCTCGTCGATCGCCGCGGCCGCTCGTCCGGACCGCAACCGCGCCGCGCCGAGGTCCAGCACGACGAGGGACGCGCACGCGGAGAGCGCGTCCAGCAGGGCGCGCAGCCGGCCGACGTCCTCCCGTCCGAACGACCCCGCCGGTCGCACCTGCGCGGTGAGCCAGCCCTCGCCCTCGAGCGGTCGGTGCTCGGACGTGCGCGGCACGGTGGGAACCGTCATGGCTGGCCTCCTGGTCGATGTGACCTGGTCAGCCCATCGCCCGAGCCTGGGACGGTGCTGGGAGCCGACGTCGGGATGCCTGAGAGCGGCCCGCTCCCGGTCGACCTCCCGCTCAGCCGCCGAGCCCGGGGATCGTCGTCGCCTGGGCCGCGGAGCCGAGCAGCGGCAGGCCGAGCACCTGCTCCGTGGTGCGCAGCAGGGAGTAGTGGTCCAGGCGGGTGCCGATCCGGGTCTGCGCCGGGACGGTGGGCGCCACCACCAGCAGGGGGACGCGGTTGTCGTGCGCGGTGTCGTCCTCGTCCCACGTGATCAGCACCGCCGTGGTGCCGCGGGTGTAGGCGCTGCTGTTCAGCACCGCGGGCAGGTGCTCGCGCAGCCAGGTGTCGCCGGTGGACACCGAGCAGTCGTGCATGTCGTGGCACAGGTCGGGCGTGACCAGGGAGAACGCGGGCAGACGGTCGGCCGCGAGGTCGGTGGTCAGCTGGCCGAGGCCGACGTCCCAGCGGGCGCAGTCGGCGCGCACCGCGGTGTAGTAGGCGGCGGGGTTGTGCCGGACGGCATAGCTGCCCGACGAGCTCGGCGCGCACGGCGCCGGCATCCCCTCCTGGTACGACCGCCACTGCTTGCCCGCCGTCGTCAGCTGGCCGAACAAGGACGGGCCGGACAGCGGGTGGACAGCGGGGTCGCCGTCGTCCGCGACGCCGTTGGTGGAGCCGGAGGTCGCGGCGAGGTAGTTGGGCAGCGACGGGTGCGTGATGCCGTGGTAGTCCATCGCCAGCGCGCACGAGGCGGCGAGGGTGGTGATGTAGGAGGCGTCCGGTGAGCCGATGATGCTGGTCGAGGGCTTGTTCTCGAACCAGATCCAGATCACGTGCTCCCAGGTGGCCGGCTGCGCGGCGCCGACGCACGGCCGGTTGGACGAGACGCCGGACACGCTGGGCGACGGCGCCGACGTGGAACCGTCGGCCGCCGTGGCGATCGAGGACCCGGCCGTCCCAGCCGCCGACGGCCGAACGGACGACGAGGTGGTGGAACCGTCGGACGGCGACGTGCCGACCGTGCACCCGGCCAGCAGCAGGAGCACCGCGGCGGCACCGACCAGCGCCGACCGTCCCGTCGTCAGCCGACCCTTCACCCGAACGCGCACCCGGACACTGTGCCGCCCCCACCTACCGGGACGCGAACCGGCGGGCTGCCGGGGACGGACCCGGCGGCCCTCCGGCCGGCTCGGCGGGCCCGGTTCGGCAGGCCCGGTTCCGCAGGCCCGGCTCAGCGGCCCGGCTCAGCGGGCCGCGAGCTCCGGCGGCACCGGGACCGGCTCGAACCCGGCGGCGGCCACCCGCTCGGGTTCGTGGCGCAGGCACGCCACCGTCCGCCGCGGGTCGTCGCCGGCCACCGCCGGGGTCACCAGCTCCGGCCGCACGGCCGCGCACGCGTCGAGCACGTACGGGCAGCGGGCCCGGAACGCACAGCCGGACGGCAGGGCCGCCAGGTCCGGCGGCGAGCCAGGGATGCCGCCCAGCTCGCGCTTCGGCCCGCGCAGCGGCGGGAACGAGTGCAGCAGCCCGCGCGCGTAGGGGTGGCGCGGGCGGCGGTACACGTCCTGGGCGGCGGCGTCCTCGACGATCTCGCCGGCGTACATGATCGCGATGCGGTCGGCGATCTCGATCAGCAGCGAGACGTCGTGCGTGATGAAGACGACCGAGAAGCCGAGGCGCTCGCGCAGGTCGGCGATCTGCTCGACGATCTGCCGCTGCATCACCACGTCGAGGGCCGTGGTCGGCTCGTCCATGATCAGCACCTGCGGGTCCAGGGCCAGCGCCATCGCGATCATCACGCGCTGCCGCATGCCGCCGGACAGCTGGTGCGGGTAGCTGCGCAGCCGGTCGGTGGAGATGCCCACCAGCTCCAGCAGCTCGGCCGCCTTCTCCAGCGACTCGGCGCGGCCCATCCCGGGCCGGTGCGCGCGGATGCCGTCGGCGATCTGCCGGCCCACCCGGAACACCGGGTTGAGGGAGTTCATCGCCCCTTGGAACACGATCGCCGTGTCCTGCCAGCGGGAGGCGCGCAGCTCGGTGTCGCTCAGCGCCAGCAGGTCGCGGCGCGACCCGTCCCGGTCGGTGAACATCACCTCGCCGCCGGTGACCAGCCCCGGCGGCGGCAGCAGGCGGGTGGCGGCGTAGGCCAGCGTCGACTTGCCGCAGCCGGACTCACCGGCCAGCCCCAGCACCTCGCCGCGGTGCAGGGTCAGGGACACCTCACGCAGCACGTGCACCGGGTCCTCGTCGTACCCGTAGTCCACGGACAGGTTGCGGATCTCGAGCACGGGATCCCCGACCACGGCCCGCCCCGGACCGGTCTCCTCCAGCACCACGTCCACGCTCACTGCTCCTTCGCCTCGTGCACCACGGGGGTGAACCCGACGCGCGGCCGGATGCCGCGCCGGCGCAGGGAGCCGGCGTTCAGGCCGGTGCTGCGCAGGCGGGGGTTGACGAACTCGTCGATGCCGAAGTTGATCAGCGTCAGGCCGGTGCCCAGCAGCGCGATGCAGAGGCCGGCCGGCACGAACCACCACCAGGCGCCGCGCTGCAGCGCGAGGTTGCCCTGGGCCCAGAACAGGATGGTTCCCCAGTTCCAGCTGGACACGCTGGTCACGCCGATGAACGCGAGCGTGATCTGCGACAGCACCGCGAACACCACGGTGCCGACGAACCCGCTGGCGATGATCGCCGTCAGGTTGGGCAGGATCTCGCTGGTGATGATGCGCCACGTGCTCTCGCCGTTGGCGCGGGCGGCCTCGACGAAGTCCCGACGCCGCAGCGACAGGGTCTGCGCGCGCAGCACGCGCGCCCCCCACGCCCAGCCGGTCAGCGCGATCACCATCGCGACGGTGATGCCGCCGGCCGACGGCAGCTGCCCGGCGATGATGATGATCAGCGGCAGCTGCGGGATCACCAGGAACACGTTGGACAGCGCGGACAGCGTCTCGTCCCCCGCCCCGCCGATGTAGCCCGCGGTCACGCCGATCAGCACGCCCATCGCGGTGGCGACCACGCCGGCGATCAGGCCGACCACCATCACGCCGCGGGTGCCGACCACGATCTGCGACAGCACGTCCTGACCCAGGTGCGTGGTGCCCAGCCAGTGCTGGGCCGACGGCGGCTTGAGGATCGCCGTCGAGACGGCGCTCGGGTCGTACGGCGCGATCCACGGGCCGATCACGGCGAGCACGCCGAAGAACCCGAGGATCGCCATGCCGGTGATCGCCTTGGCGTTGCGCAGGAACAGCAGCCTGCGCCGCTTGCCCTTGCGGGCCCCCTGCACGGGGGCGGTGACGTCGGCGCCGGTGGTCAGCGCGGTGGTGTCGACGGCCATGTCAGCCCTCCTGCCGGGTGCGCGGGTCGAGCAGGGCGTACACGACGTCCGCGACGGCGTTGGCCACCAGCACGGACAGGGTGATCACCAGGAAGCAGCCCTGCATCAACGGGTAGTCGTGGTTGGACACCGCGGTGTACAGCGCCCAGCCGATGCCCTGGTAGCTGAAGACCATCTCCATCACCAGCGTCCCGCCGACGATGAAGCCGAGGGACAGGGCGAAGCTCGACACCTGCGGCAGGATCGCGTTGCGCGCCGCGTAGCCGAACATCACGCGTCGCTCCGACAGGCCCTTGGCGTGCGCGACGGTGACGTAGTCCTCCGAGGAGACGGTCACCATCATGTTGCGCATCCCGAGGATCCAGCCCGCGATGGACGACAGCACGATGGTCAGCGCCGGCAGCGTGCCGTACCGGATCACCGACCCGGCGAACTCCGGCGTCAGCGCCGGCACCATCGACCGGTCGTAGCTGCCCGAGGCGGGCATCCAGCCGAGCTTCACCGAGAACAGCGCGATGCACAGCAGGCCGAGCCAGAAGTACGGCACCGCCTGGAAGAACGTCGAGACCGGCAGGAGCATGTCCGCCCACGTGCCGCGCCGCCACCCGATGCCGGCCCCGATCAGGGTGCCGATGACGAAGCTGAGGACGGTGGCGATGCCGACCAGCCCGATGGTCCACGGCAGCGACTGCTTGATCACGTCCACCACGGGCGTCGGGAAGTAGCTGAACGACAGGCCGAGGTTGCCGTGCAGCAGCAGCCGCCAGTACTGCACGTACTGCGTCCAGATCGACGCGTGGCTGTCCAGGCCGAACAGAACGCGCAGCGCCTGCTCGGCGGAGGAGTCGAGGCGACCCTGGTTCTTGGCGATCAGCGCGGCGACCGGGTCGCCCGGCATCATCCGCGGGATGAGGAAGTTGATGGTGACCGCGGCCCACGCCGTGATGACGTAGAAGATCGCGCGGCGGACGAAGAACTTCACGACAGGTCCTCCTCGACCGGCACGGTGGACGGGCGCGCGGGGCCCGTGGCGGCGGCCAGTGCGGAGCGGTCGCCGTAGGCGTCCAGCACCGAACCCAGCACGGGTGCGTCCGGGCGGTCCGAGTAGCCCCAGCACGCGGCCTGACGCTCGGCGCCGACCTCCAGCAGCGGCGGCACCTCCGCGCTGCACAGGTCGACCGCGAACGGGCAGCGCGGGTGGAACCGGCAGCCGCTCGGCGGGTGCACCAGCGACGGGGCCTCGCCGTGGGCGCCGTGGGCACGGGCGGCCAGGTCGTCGGGGTCCGGGGCCGAGCGCACCAGCAGCTGCGTGTACGGGTGCGCCGGCTCCTGCGTCACCGACTCGGCGTCCCCGCTCTCGACGACACGACCGGCGTACATCACCATCACGCGGTCGGCGAAGTAGCGGGCCGAGGCGATGTCGTGCGTGATGTAGAGGATCGCGATCTGCAGCCGGTCCCGCAGGTCGCGCAGCAGGTTGAGGATGCCGAGACGGATCGACACGTCGAGCATCGAGATCGGCTCGTCGGCCAGCAGCACGTCGGGGTCCGCCGCCAGCGTCCGGGCGATCGCCACGCGCTGGCGCTGACCGCCGGACAGCTCGTGCGGGAACTTGTCCACGTACTGCGCCGCCGGCACCAGCTGGACGCGCTCCAGCAGGCCGGTCAGCGCCGCCTCGAGCTGCTCGCCGCGCAGCCGCCCCTGGTGGATCCGCACCGCGCGGGTCAGCGTGTACCGCACGGTGTGGATCGGGTTCAGCGACGCGAACGGGTCCTGGAAGATCATCTGCACCCGGCGCGTGTAGGCCCGGAATGCCCGGCGGCCGTGCACCGTGGCGTCCTGCCCGTCCACCAGCACCTGGCCGGCCGTCGCCGGTATCAGCTGGGCCAGCAGCCGCGCGATCGTCGACTTGCCGGAACCGGACTCACCGACCAGCGCCACGACGCGCCCGCGGTGCAGCTCGAGGTCGACGTCCTCCACGGCGTGCACCACGTCGTGCGACCGCACGCCGCGGACGGGGAAGTGCTTGCGCAGGCCGACGGCCTGCAGCGCCGGGACGTCGGAGGCAGGGGCCGACCGGGGCCCCGGCACGGGCGGGGGGTTGCTCAACGTTCACCTCGGAGACGGGCGGGGGTGCGGCGGTCGCGCGGCTCACGCGACCGCCGCACCCGGTGACGGACAGGGTCAGAGGCTCACTTGGTGGGGGTGAGCTTCATGACGATCTGGGCGGCCTGCGGACCCGTCGGCTGCGGGTTCGCGTAGGGGTCGTCGTCCGTCGGGAAGCCCGTGTAGTTCGCCGTCGCGTACTGCGCGACGGACGGACGGGCCCAGATCACCAGCGCCGGGGCGTCGTCGACGAAGTGCTTCTGCACCACGGCGAGCGACGACTTGCGGGTGGCGTCGTCCGACGCGCCGCGGAAGTCCGCGAGCGCCTTGGTCACCTCGTCGTTCTTGTACCGGCCGAAGTCCCAGGTGGCCGTCTTGCCGAGCGGCACGTAGGAGGCGCCGTCCATCACGTCCGCGTACATGTTCCACGGGGTGGCGCCACCGTCGGTCCAGTGCAGGGTCGCCTGGAAGTTGCCGTTGGGGATGATGTCGTTGAACCAGGCGTCCTGGTTCGCGGCGTTGACGGTGGCGTCGGCGCCCAGCTGGGCGGCCGCCGTCTTGATCAGGTCCAGGGCCGTCAGGTAGTCGTTCCAGCCGGCGGGGTTGACCAGCTCGAAGGTGACCTTCGCGCCCTTGGGGTCGACCAGCTTGCCGGCGCCGTCCCACGTGTAGCCGGCGTCCTTGAGCAGCGCCTTGGCGGCGTTGACGTCCACCGACTGCTTCTTGCCCTTGTAGTCCGGCGCGATCCAGTCGTCACCCGACGGGCTCGGCATGCCGGTGACAGAGCCGATGGCGGGCCAGACGCCCGAACCGGCGAGCTGCGAGATCTGCTCGCGGTCCACCACCATCGACAGCGCCTTGCGGAACGCCACGTTGTCGAACGGCGCCTTCTCGTTGTTCAGGTAGAGCACGTCCACCCCGAAACCGCCGCCGGCGACCTGGTGGAACGCCTTGGGGTTCTTGGCGATGTACGTGTTCTTGTAGTCGGCGATGAACGTCCAGCCCCACTGCGCCTCACCGGTGGTCAGGGCCGTGGTCAGGGCGTTGTTGTCGTTGTACGAGGAGTACTGCAGCTTGGCGACCTTCGGCGTGCCGCCCCAGTACGTGGGGTTCGGGACGAGCGTCGCAGCCTGCGGCGTCCAGGACTGCAGCGTGTACGGGCCCGTGCCCACCGGCTTGGTGTCGGTGTAGGTGGTCGGGTCGACGTCCTTCCACAGGTGCTCGGGGACGATCACCTGCTTCAGCAGCTTGATCTGGTTGACGTACTCCGGCTGCGTGAAGTCGACGGTCACCGTGCTGCCCGACGCGGTCGCGGACTTGATCTGGTCCGGGAAGTCGGCGTTGATCGCCTTGTACTTGATCAGCAGGTTGAGGGTGAAGGCGATGTCGTTCGCGGTGAACGCCTGGCCGTCGGACCACTTCACACCGTCACGGGCGACGATCTTCGCCTCCGTGTAGTCGGCGTTCCACGTCACCGACGTGGCCAGCCACGGCGTCGGGTTCTCCAGCGGCTTGATGTCGTTGACCTGCATGAGCGACTCGTAGATCACCCACGCGTAGCCCAGCGACTTCGCCGCGGAGCCGGTGGGGATGATCGGGCTCTGGTTCTCCGTCAGCGTGCCGTTGGGCATGCCGACGGTCAGCACCGCGCCCGATCCCTTGCCGGTGGTGCCGGACGACGAGCTGCTGGCGCTGCCCGACGAGCAGGCGGTGACGGCCAGCGCGACGGCTGTCAGTCCGACCACGAGCGGTGCGAGCTTCCGCGTTCTCACAAGTGCCTCCTTGCACTGGTTGCTGCCGTGGAGCGGGGGCGGACGCCCCCACCGATCACTGAGGTGCTGCTGCGCGCGTCGGCTGGACCACGTCCAGCGCCAGGCGCAGGTCCCGCGAGGACCGGCCGATGCGCAGCCGGTAGGTGCCGGCCGGGACGGTCCAGCCGCCGCGACCTGCGTCCCCTGCCTGCCAGGTGCGGAAGGCCTGCACGGCCACCGGCACCCGGACCGTGGTGGTGACGCCCGGCTCGGCGTCCACCACGGCGAACCCGCCGAGCACGCGCACCGGACGCTCGCCGCGAGGCGTGCCCTCCGGGGGCTCGACGTACACCTGAACCACCTCGCGGCCGGGCCGCGGGCCCGTGTTCCGCACGGTGACGGCCAGCTCGACGGACCCGTCGGGCGCCTGGGCCCCGAGCGTCACGGACTCGTGCTCCCACGTCGTCCAGCCCAGGCCGTGCCCGAACGGCGCCGCCGGCGTGCGACCGAGCAGGTCCCACGACCGGTGCCCGACGTGCACGCCCTCGCGGTACTCGACGACGCCGTCCACCGGGATCGCGTCCGGCACCGGCACGTCCTCGGCCCGGGCGGGCAGCGTCCACGGCAGCCGTCCGGCCGGTTCGGCGCGACCGGCCAGCACGTCGGCGACCGCGTCGGGCCACTCCTGCCCGCCGAGCCAGCCCCACACCACGCAGGGCGCCCGGTCCAGCCACGGCAGCAGCACCGGGGCGCCGGCGTTGACCACCACGACGGTGCGCGGGTTGGCCGCCAGCACGGCGTCGACCAGGGCGTCCTGCTCGCCCGGAAGGGCCAGCGAGGTGCGGTCCCAGCCCTCGGACTCGACCTCCTCGGTGGTACCGACGACGACGATCGCGACGTCGGCGGCGGCCGCCGCGGCGGCCGCCTCCTCCCGCAGCCGCGCGGCGGACGGTCCGGGCACGCGGTGCACCAGGAGGGCGCGGGCGAACGAGTCGTAGCCGACGGGGTGCACGGCCTGCACGGTCGCGTCGAGGTGGACCGTCGCGGGGCCGGCGACGGGCAGCATCGCCGGGGCGGGGTGGTTGACCGTCGAGTCGAGGATCACCTCGGCGCCGACCACGTGCTCGGACGAGGACACCGTGACGCCGTCGACCACCAGGCGGTGCGCGCCGACCGTGCCGACCCCGACCTGGTGCAGGCCCGGTTCGGTCAGCCGGACCGCAGCCCGCAGCCGGACAGAGGCCGCGGCGGCCGGCGGCTCGCGCAGCCAGCCGTCCCAGGCCGTCACGTCGTGGGTGTCCAGCACGGCATCGTCGGCGTCGAGCAGCTCGACGCGCAGGCCCGGCGTGCCGTCCGGCGTCGTGCACGCCGCGAGGTCCAGGTCGGGCGGCACCAGCCGGGACGCCGCACCGACGTGCACGTCCACCGGCACGCCGAGGGCGTCCGCCAGCCGGTCGGCCAGCACGGCGCGGCGGTCCGGGGCGACCATCGAGGAGCCGCCGCCCTGCAGGAACGGTTCGACGGCGTTGGCGCCGATCAGCGCCACGCGGGTCGGCGCCGTACCGGCTGCCGGGACGCGGGACGTGCCGGTCAGCGGCAGCAGACCCTCGTCCCGCAGCACCACCATCGAGGCCGTGACCAGGGCGCGCAGCTGCGCGGCGACCTGCGCCGGGTCGGGCAGCGGCAGGGCTGCCTCGTCGTCGGCCGCCCCGTCGTCGTCGGCCGCCGCGAACGCGCCCACGCGCTGCGCGAGCCGCAGCAGCCGCAGCACCTTGTCGTCCAGCTCGCTCTCCGCGACGACGCCGGTGCGCATCGCGTCGAGCAGCCCGTCGCCCCACGGTCCGTCCGGACCGGGCATCTGCAGGTCGAGCCCGCCGCGGACGGCGCCGGCCACCGACCGGGTGGCCACCCAGTCGCTGAGCACCACGCCGTCGAAGCCCCACTCCTCCTTCAGCACCTCCGTGAGCAGGTGCCGGTGCTCCAGCACGGGGGCCGCCTCGACCCCGTCGTCCACGCCGCTGTACGCGCCCATCACCGACCACGCGCCGGCCCGGACCGCGGCCTCGAACGGCGGCAGGTACACCTCCCGCAACGTCCGCTCGTCGACGTGCGACACGTACCGGGTGCGGTCCGTCTCGGAGTCGTTGGCGACGTAGTGCTTGACGCACATCGCCACCCCGGCACGCTGCGCGGCGTCGACCAGCGGCACGGTGAGCCGGGACGTCAGCAGCGGGTCCTCGGAGAAGCACTCGAAGTGCCGCCCGCCCACCGGCGTGCGCTGCAGGTTCACCTGCGGGGCCAGCACCACGTCGACCCCGTGCCGGTGGGCCTCCGCGGCGAACAGGGTGCCGACCCGGCCGGCCAGCTCGGTGTCCCAGGTGGCCGCGAGCGCGGTCGGCGCCGGGAACGACGCCGACGTCCCGGCGTCCGGACCGACGCCGCGCACCCCTGCGGGCCCGTCCGACAGCACCATCGCACGCAGCCCGATCCGCGGGATCGCGGTGGTGGTCCACAGACCGGCGCCGACGACGAGCGCGACCTTCTCCTCGAGCGTGAGGGTGCCGGCGAGCGCGACGAGCGCGTCGGTGCCGGTGCTCGGCTGCTGAGCCGTGTCGAGTGCCACTGCGGTGAGGCCTTCCGATCGGGGGACGTCGTCGTCCGACCGGAGAACAGAACCACATCGCTTACTTACCTGTCAGTAAGTGATTGATAACAGTATGGTGTCGGTCCATGGCGGACCCCGCTCCCCCGACGCCGGCGTCGACGGATGCCGCACCGGGCAGCGCCGCGCCCGCGGGCCGCTCGCCGAAGCCCGGCGCCACGGCCGCGCGCGGGCCACGCCGCCGCCCCGCCACCGCGGAGCGTCGCGAGGAGATCCTTCGCGCGGCGGCCAACACCTTCGGCGCCAAGGGCTACAAGACCGGTTCGCTGGCCGACGTGGCCGAGCAGGTGGGCATGACGCACGCGGGCGTGCTGCACCACTTCGGCTCCAAGGAGCAGCTGCTGATCGAGGTGCTCGAGTACCGCGACAAGGAGGACGTGCGCGACCTCGAGGGTCAGAAGATCCCTAGCGGCCTCGAGCTGTTCGTCCATCTGCTGCGTACGGTCCGGGCCAACGAGCAGCGCCGCGGCGTGGTGCAGGGCTACACGGTGCTGACCGGCGAGTCGGTCACCGAGGGGCATCCGGCGGCGGCGTGGGCCGGCAACCGGTTCTCGATCCTGCGCGGCGAGATCGTCGACGCGCTGCGCGAGCTGGCCGGCCCCGACGTGCCCGAGGCGACGTTGAGCCAGGCCGCGAGCGCCATCATCGGCGTGATGGACGGGCTGCAGGTCCAGTGGCTGCTCGACCCCGACGCCGTGCACCTGGCCGAGTCGACGACGTTCGCCATCGAGGCGATCGTCGCGACGGCCGTCGCCGGGGCTGCCGCCCCGCTGCCGGTCCCACCGCCGGACGCGTCGAGGCAGGCTCACTGAACGGCCGACGTCCGGACCACGTGCTGGGCCGATGTCCGCCTGCCCGCCTACCGTCGTGGCATGTGCCGCAACATCACCACCCTGCGCGGGCTGGAGCCGCCCGCCACCGCTGACGAGATCCAGGCCGCTGCGGTCCAGTACGTCCGCAAGGTCACCGGCATCACCAAGGTCACCGACGTGACCCGTGAGGCGTTCGACGCCGCCGTCGCGGCGGTCGCGGCCGCGACCGCGCAGGTGCTGGGCGACCTGCCGGAGCGCCGGAACCCACCGGCGAAGCTCCCGGCCCCTGCGCCGCGAGGAGGTCGCCGCCCGGGTGGCTGCGCGCCAGCGCGCACGCGAGGAGCACGAGCGCCTGCACGAGCTGGGCGTGCCCCACACGCACTGAACGCCTCGACACAGGAAACTCTCAGGCTCGCTCCAGGGCCGCCACAGCGTCCGCTCCCACGCTGGTCGCATGACGACCACCGCCGCCCGACGCCCCGACGTGCTCACCCGTGCCGACGGCTCCCCCGTGCGCGCGCTCGTCGTGGACGACGAGCCCAACCTCGCCGAGCTGCTGTCCACCGCGCTGCGGTACGAGGGCTGGCAGGTGGAGCACGCGCTGACCGGCCACGCGGCGGTCCGTCGGGCCAAGGACCTGGACCCGGACGTCATCGTGCTGGACATCATGCTGCCGGACCTCACCGGCCTGGAGGTGCTGGCCCGGGTCCGCGCGACGCACCCGAACGTGCCGGTGCTGTTCCTCACCGCGAAGGACGCCGTCGAGGACCGCATCGCCGGCCTGACCGCCGGCGGCGACGACTACGTCACCAAGCCGTTCAGCCTCGAGGAGGTCGTCGCCCGCCTGCGCGCCCTGCTGCGCCGGGCCGGTGCCGCGTCCGGCCGCGAGGAGGCCCAGCTGGTGGTGGGCGACCTGCGGATGGACGAGGACAGCCACGAGGTGTGGCGGGGTGCGGACGAGGTGCACCTGACCGCCACGGAGTTCGAGCTGCTGCGGTACTTCATGCGCAACCCGCGCCGCGTGCTGTCCAAGGCCCAGATCCTCGACCGCGTGTGGCAGTACGACTTCGGCGGGCAGGCCAACATCGTCGAGCTGTACGTCAGCTACCTGCGCCGCAAGATCGACAAGGGACGGGCGCCGATGCTGCACACCCTGCGCGGCGTGGGGTACGTGCTGCGCCCGGCGGCGTGAGCACGCGCTGGACTCTTCGGCGGCGGCTGCTGGCCACCGTCCTGGGACTGCTCGCCGTCGTCGCGACGGTGATGGGCGTCGCCTCCACCCTCGCGCTGCGGGCCTCGCTCGTCGCGCAGATGGACGACCGGCTGCGGTCGGCGAGCCAGCGCGCGGTGCACGCGCCCGAGCGGAGCAGCAGCGGCACGACGGGCACCGGCTCGGCCGCGGCGGCGCCCGGCAGCTCCCCCACCCCGTCGGCCACCACGCCGCCGTCACCTTCCGCCGACACCCGCCCGCCGTGGTTCGAGGGTCCGGGCCAGGAGGTCGGCACGGCGAACCTGGTCGTCTCCGGCGGCGTGACCCGCGCGGGCTACATCGGCGCCGACGGCACGTACCACCACCTCGACACCGGCCAGCACGCGACGCTGCTCGCCCTGCCGACCGACGGCGTCGTCCGGCCGGTGGACCTGGGGGCGCTCGGTGGCTACCGGGCCGTGGCCGTGCGCACCGAGACGGGCGCCATCGTGGTGACGGCGCTGCCGACCAGTGAGCTGGAGGCGACGGTCGAGCGGTACGTCGTCGTCGAGGTGCTGGTCGCGATCGTCGGGCTCACGCTGGCCGCCGTCGGCGCCAACGTGCTGCTGCGCCGCGAGCTGCGACCGCTGATCCGGGTGGCGTCGACCGCGACGCGGGTGTCCGAGCTGCCGCTGGACAAGGGAGCCGTGCGGATCCGTGACCGGGTGCCGGCGCGCGACACCGACTCGACCACCGAGGTCGGGCAGGTGGGTGCGGCGCTGAACCGGATGCTCGGGCACGTCGAGCAGGCGCTGGCCGCCCGCCACGAGTCGGAGTCCCAGGTGCGCCGCTTCGTCGCCGACGCGAGCCACGAGCTGCGCACGCCACTCGCGTCGATCCGCGGCTACGCGGAGCTGGTGCGCCGCTCGGAGGAGGAGCTGCCCGGCGATGCGCGGCAGGCGATGACCCGGGTCGAGGCGGAGACCGTCCGGATGACCGCCCTGGTGGAGGACATGCTGCTGCTCGCCCGGCTGGACGCCGCGCAGCCGCTCGAGCACGAGCCGGTGGACCTGTCGGCGCTGGCGGTGGATGCGGTCGCCGACGCGCACGCGTCCGGGCCCGACCACACGTGGAGCCTTGCGCTGCCCGGTGGAGACGACGTCCCGGACGACGTGCCGGACTGCTTCGTGGACCGTCTCGACGACGATGCCGTCGACCTCACCGACGACGCCGTCGACGAGCTCGAGCCGGACCCCGACGACGAGCCGTCCACCGAGGTGCTCGGCGACGACCACCGCCTGCGCCAGGTGCTCGCCAACCTGCTGACCAACGCCCGCGTGCACACCCCGGCGGGCACGCACGTGCAGGTCGCGGTCGCGCGGGAGGGTGCCGACGTCATCGTGCGGGTGACCGACGACGGCCCCGGCATCCCGCCGGACCTGCGGGAGCGGCTGTTCCAGCGGTTCACCCGTGGGGACGCCTCGCGCAACCGCGCGGCCGGCTCGTCGACCGGGCTCGGCCTGGCGATCGCGCACGCCGTGGTCGCCGCGCACGGCGGCGAGCTGTCCGTCGAGAGCGAGCCGGGGCGCACGCAGTTCGTCGTCCGGCTCCCGGCCGCTTCACCTGCGCCGATGCCGGCCCCGGCCCCACAGCGGCACCACAGTGAGCACCTGACCACCGCGTAGGTCCGCTCGACAACCTCGAGGCATGGACACCACCAGCCTCGACCAGCCGGCCGTCGCGCCGGCGCCGGACCAGGTCCCCCGGACGCCGCTCGCGCCGGTGCTCGACCTGGTCATCCCGGTGCACGACGAGGAGAAGGACCTGGAGCGCGCCGTGCGCGCCACCCGCCGGTACCTCGACGAGCACTTCCCCTACCCGGCACGGCTGACCATCGCGGACAACGCCTCGACGGACGGCACGTGGGCGATGGCCCTGCGGCTGGCCGAGGAGCTGCCGGGTGTTCGGCTGCTGCACCTCGAGGCCAAGGGTCGCGGGCGGGCGCTCCGAACCGCCTGGACCGCCTCGGACGCCGCCGTGCTCGCCTACATGGACGTCGACCTGTCCACCGACCTCTCGGCTCTGCTGCCGCTGGTCGCCCCGCTGATCTCGGGCCACTCGCACCTGGCGATCGGTACCCGCCTGTCCCGCTCCTCGCGGGTGCTGCGCGGCCCCCGCCGCGAGGTGATCTCCCGCTGCTACAACGTGCTGCTGCAGGGCACGCTGGCCGCCCGGTTCTCGGACGCGCAGTGCGGGTTCAAGGCGATCCGGGCGGATGCCGCCCGGTGGCTCTTGCCGCTGGTCGGCGACACCGGGTGGTTCTTCGACACCGAGCTGCTGGTGGTGGCCGAGAAGGCGGGGCTGCGCATCCACGAGGTGCCGGTGGACTGGGTCGACGACCCCGACAGCCGGGTGGACGTGGTGGCCACGGCGCGCGGCGACCTGGCCGGCATCGCCCGGCTGGCACGCGAGCTGGTGTCCGGCCGGCTGCCGCTGGAGGAGATACGTGCGCACCTCACGCTGGCCTCCGACACGGCTTTCGAAGCGGACGGCACCGCACGGTCCGACGCCGCCGTCGCCGGACGAGACCGGCGGCTCCTCGGGCAGCTGATCCGGTTCGCCGCCGTCGGCCTCGCCTCGACGCTGGTCTACGCGCTGCTCTACCTGGCGCTCGCCCCGCTGCTCGGCGCGCAGGCCGCCAACGTGCTGGCCCTGCTGATCACGGCCGTCGCCAACACGGCGGCCAACCGGACGTTCACGTTCGGCGTCCGCGGACCGGCTCGCGCAGTGCGGCACCAGGGGCAGGGGCTGATCGTGTTCGCCCTGGCGTGGGCGCTGACGTCCGGGTCGCTGACCGGGCTGCACCTGCTGGTGCCGGGCGCCGGGCGGACGGCCGAGCTCGTGGTGCTGACCGTGGCCAACCTCGTCGCGACCGTCCTGCGCTTCGTCCTGCTGCGCGGCTGGGTGTTCCGCGCCGCGACCCCCGCCCACGTACCGGCCTCCGCACCCGTGCCCGTCACGGAAGGGATCCTCCGATGACCACCACCGCCCCCATCCAGCCCCCCGGCGCCGCCGGCGGTGCCGCACCGATCCCGGCGCCCGCACCGCTCGGCACCCCGCCGGCCTCCGACCCGACCACAGCACCGCTCCTGACCGACGCCATCCCGGCCGACGGCGCTCCGGCGCCGCGCGACCCCGGACCGACCCTCACCGACCTGCCCGCCCACCGGCGCTGGGACACCCCCGCGTTCGTCGGCCTCCTCGTGCTGACCGCGGTCCTGTTCCTCTGGAACCTGTCCGCCTCCGGCTACGCCAACTCCTTCTACTCGGCGGCCGCCCAGGCCGGCTCCCGGTCCTGGTCCGCGTTCCTGTGGGGGGCGTCCGACGCGGGCGGCTCCATCACGGTGGACAAGCCCCCGGCCGCCCTGTGGGTGATGGCCCTCTCCGTGCGGGTCTTCGGACTGTCGTCGTGGTCGATCCTCGCGCCGCAGGCGCTCATGGGGGTCGCCGGCGTGGCGCTGCTCTACCGCACGGTCCGCCGGCACTTCGGCGCCACGGCCGGCCTGCTCGCGGGCGCCGTGCTGGCGCTGACCCCCGTCGCCGCCCTGATGTTCCGGTTCAACAACCCGGACGCCCTGCTGATCCTGCTGCTGATCGCCTCGGTATGGGCCACCCTGCGTGCCGTCGACGGCCCTCGCACCACCCGGTGGATGGTCCTCGCCGGCGTGCTCGTCGGCCTCGCGTTCCTCACCAAGCAGCTGCAGGCGTTCCTCGTCCTGCCCGGCCTGGCGGCTGTGTTCCTGTGGGCCGGTCCCGTGCCGCTGCTCAAGCGGGTCCGCGACGGGCTGCTCGCCGTCGGCGCCATGGTGATCTCCGCCGGCTGGTGGGTGGCGCTCGTCGAGCTGTGGCCCGCGTCCTCCCGGCCTTACATCGGCGGCTCGCAGACCAACTCGTTCCTCGAGCTGACGTTCGGCTACAACGGCCTGGGCCGGATCACCGGGAGCGAGGTCGGCTCGGTCGGCGGCGGTGGCGGCGGCGCCAACGCCGGCGGCAACTGGGGTGCCACCGGCATCACCCGGATTTTCGGCTCCGAGGTCGGCGGTCAGATCGCCTGGCTGGTCCCTGCCGCGCTGATCCTCGCGGTCGCCGCGCTGTGGCTGCTGCGCCGCGCACCGCGGACCAGCGGGGCCCGCTCCCAGGTCGGCGCCTGGCTCGCGTGGCTCCTGGTCACCGGCCTGACCTTCTCGTTCATGGCGGGCATCTTCCACGCGTACTACACGGTCGCCCTCGCACCGGCGGTCGCGGCCCTGGTCGGCATCGGTTCGGTCCTGCTGTGGCGGCGGCGCACGACGATCGCCGCCCGCACCGTCCTGGCCGGCACCACGCTGGTCACCGCCGCCTGGGCGTGGCAGCTGCTCGGTCGCTCGTCGACGTGGCTGCCGTGGCTGCGCCCCTCGATCCTGGCGACCGCCGTGATCGGTGCCGTGCTGCTGCTGGCCGGTCCCGGCCTGGTCGGCGGCCGCGCCGGTCGGAGCATGACCGGCGTCGGTGCCGCGGTGGCCCTGGCTGCCTCGCTGGCCGGGCCCACCGCGTACACGCTGCAGACGGTGTCCACCGCGCACGCCGGCTCCATCGTGAGCGCCGGACCGACCGTGGCCGGCACCGGGTTCGGCGGCCGTCCCGGCGGCATGCGCGGCCAGTTCGGCGGTGGCCAGCTCCCGGCTGCCACGCAGGGTCAGCCGCCGGCGGGCGCACCGGGCGCGACGACGGGTCAGCTGCCCGGCGGTCAGACGGGCACCGGACCCACGGGCGCCGGCACCGGCACCGCACCCACCCAGGGCTTCGCCGGCCGCGCCGCCGGCGGCGCAGGCGGCATGGGTGGCCTGCTCAACGGCACGACGGTCAGCGCCACCCTCAAGACGATGCTCGAGGCCGGCGCCTCGCAGTACCGCTGGGTCGCCGCGACCACCGGCTCGCAGAACGCCGCGAGCTACCAGCTGGCCACGCAGCAGTCCGTGATGCCGATCGGCGGCTTCAACGGCTCCGACCCATCACCGACCCTGGCCCAGTTCCAGGCGTGGGTCGCCGCGGGCCAGATCCACTACTACATCGGTGGCAGCGGCTTCGGCCGGTCGAACGGCGGCTCGGACGTCGCCGGCCAGATCAGCACGTGGGTCGCGTCGAGCTTCACCGCCCAGACGGTCGACGGGGTGACGGTCTACGACCTGACGTCACCGACCTCCGGCTCCTCCTCGACCACGTCGTCGACAGGAGCCTGACCCGCGACCATCGTCGTGACATCGGTGCGCGGCAGGTAGGCCAGCGCACGCAGACCGGGCCCGGCGGTCCGCTCGAGCAGGAAGTCCCCGACCAGCTCGAGCGGGCCACCGGGCCCCGCCACGTGCCAGTGCGCGGTCACGACGAGACGGGCCGCACCGAGCTCCACCACGTCGACCCGCCCCAGCCGCGGCGCGGGCAGGTCGGACATCGCACGCTGCCGGCCGACGACGGCGGCGACGAACCGCTCGCTCGGCAGCGCCGTCGTCGACGGCGGGGCGCCCCCGGCACCGCCGACCAGGATCACCGGCCCGAGCAGCCGCTCGGCCACCGCGGGATCGTCGAGCCGGGTCCAGTCCCGGAGAAACTGCCGGACGGCGGGATCGAGGCCCGCCAGAGAATCGTCATGTGAAGACATGACATTCTATTATATCACATTTCTTGTATTCCCGCGACATTCTCGGTGCATTCCGCGAGCACCGCCCAAGGGTCAGGCGGAGGCGGGGAACCTCTGCAGCACCGCACCCGAGTCCGCGTCGAGCACCACGATGCCGGTGCCGCTCACGCCGCTCGGCGCGGAGAAGTCCGGGATCGGCCCGCAGGTGCGCCGGTCCCAGCTCGAGATGACGCGTCCCGTGGCGGGGTCCAGCACGACGGTCCGCGGGTGGTCCCGCAGCTGAGCCGGCCATTGCGCCGGGTCGGTCAGCACGTTCCCGTTCGCGTCCGCGGGGGTCGAGCTCCACCAGCCCTCCGGGTCGCCGGGGGTCGGGGGCTGCGGCGGGAACTCTGCGCAGAGCGTCGGCGTCGGCGTCGGAGCGCTCACGGGCCCGTTCACCGGCCCCGCTGCCGCACCTGCGACGCCGCACCCACCGAGAAGCAGCACCGTCGCCACCGCCGCGGACCCGTACCTCGTGCCCATCCCGACCGCCCCCTGACGTCACCGTCACCGTAGCGGCGGCGGCGTCGCCGCCGGGGCGGTTCGGGCGTCGTCCCGCCCGCCACCCCTGCCACCGGGGACCTCCCGCCTACCATCGGCGGATGCCCGAGCCGACCCTGCTGCTCCGCCCCCTGACGACGGCCGACGAGGCCCAGGCGCTGCTCGCCGAGCGCGAGCTCGCCGCCGACGGCTTCGACTTCCTCGTCGGGCGCGACGGCCGGCCGTTCGACCGGTACGTCGAGCTGTTGGCGGCGACCCGGGAGGGGCGCGACCTGCCGCCGGGCTACGTGCCCGCGACGTTCCTGGTCGGCCTGGTCGACGGCGACCTCGTCGGCCGCGTGTCGGTGCGGCACCAGCTGAACGAGCACCTCGCCCGCGTCGGCGGGCACATCGGCTACGGCGTCCGACCGGGCTTCCGCCGGCGCGGGTACGCGACCGCGCTGCTCCGCGGGGGTCTGGCGATCACGGCCGGCCTGGGCATCGAGCAGGCGCTGGAGACGTGCGACGACGCCAACGTGGCGTCATCGGCCGTCATCGAGCGCTGCGGCGGCGTGCTGCAGGACGTGCTGGCCGACGGTGCGGCACGCGTGCGGCGCTACCTCGTACCGACGAGCGCGGTGTACACGAGCGCGGTGCGGACGAGCGCGGTGCAGCCGAGCGCGGTGCCGACGAGCGACGAGGCCGCCCGGCTCAGAGCGGGAACGCCGTGTAGGCGGCGTACGCGTCCGCCGCGGGCGCGACCAGCATGAACACCGACTGGCCGTTGGTCCACACCGCCGTCGCGGTGCCGTCCCCGGAGTCCACCACCGAGTAGGTGCCGACCGTCGCACCACCCGCGGTGACGTCCCCCGACCTCGGCAGCCCCGCCGTGGCGGTCGAGCTGGCACCGGCCGACGGGGTCGCGACGGCCGAGGCCGTCGGTGCGGGCGTCGCCACCGCTGCGACCAGGGTCGCCGCGAACGCCTTCGCCTGGTCGGCGGTCTCCCACTGACCCGCGCGCAGCTTCAGCGTGTGCGCGGACCCGTCCGTGTACGTCTCGTCCCACGCCTCGAGGGCACCGGCGTTCTGCCACGCGGTGTCCGCCGTCGAGGTGGCGAGCGCGTACTGCAGCACGCTGCTCGGCAGCGCCTTGGCGAAGGCTGAGGTCGCCTGCCGCGCGACCGCGGTGACGGTCGGGGTGGGCGACGGCAGCACCACGGTGGCGGCGGCGGCCGGCGAACCCGTCGCGCCGCTCTTGCCCGAGCGCTGCGACAGCACGACGCCGACGACGATCCCGGCGACCACCACCACGGCGGCGACGATCGCCACCGGAAGCAGCCAGGCCGGACGCCCGCCGGTCCCCGACCCGCTGTGGTGTGCCGTCTCGCTCATGCCGTCCCACCCCCGCACCGCCGGCCGAGCGCCGGACGGACGGCAGCCTATCGACGCGCCCGCCGCGTCGTGCCCCTGCTCCGGGGCCGTGTCGGTGCCCACCGCTACCGTCCGACCCGTGACCAGCACCTCCGTCCGCCGCCCGGCGAGCCCACGTGGTGACGCCGCGCGCGCCGACCGCAGCCGCCCGGCCTTCCGCTGCGTCGAGTGCGGGTGGACCACGTCGAAGTGGGTCGGCCGCTGCGGCGAGTGCCAGGCGTGGGGGTCGGTGTCCGAGGACGTCGGGCCAGGCGGCGGCGCACCCCGCACGGCCGCGGTGGTGCCGACGCGGTCGCCCGCGCGGCCCATCGGCGAGATCGACGTCGAGGCAGCACGGGCCCGTCCGACGGGCGTCCCGGAGCTGGACCGGGTCCTGGGCGGCGGCCTCGTGCCGGGCGCCGTCGTGCTGCTGGCGGGCGAGCCGGGCGTCGGCAAGTCCACGCTGCTGCTCGACGTCGCGGCGCGCACCGCCGCTGCCGGCCGCACGGTGCTCTACATCACCGGCGAGGAGTCCGCGGGCCAGGTTCGGCTCCGCGCCGACCGCATCGGAGCGCTGCACCCCGGACTGCTGCTCGCGGACGAGACGGACCTCGCCACCGTCCTGGGCCACGTCGAGCAGGTCGACCCCGATCTACTGGTGCTGGACTCGGTGCAGACGGTCGCCTCCGCCCTGGTGGACGGCACGGCCGGCGGTGTCGCGCAGGTCCGGGAGGTCGCCGCCGCGCTGATCGCCACGGCCAAGAGCCGCGACCTGCCCGTGGTGCTCGTCGGGCACGTCACCAAGGACGGGTCGGTGGCCGGTCCCCGCACGCTCGAGCACCTGGTGGACGTGGTCTGCCAGTTCGAGGGCGACCGGCACTCCCGCCTCCGGATGCTGCGCGCCACCAAGAACCGGTACGGCCCGACGGACGAGGTCGGCTGCTTCGACCTGTCGGAGCGGGGCATCGTCGGCCTGGCCGACCCGAGCGGTCTGTTCGTGTCCCAGGCGCTGCACCCGGTGCCCGGCACCTGCCTGACCGTGACGCTCGAGGGCCGCCGTCCCCTGGCCACCGAGGTGCAGGCGCTGGTGGCGCCCAGCGCAGCACCGAACCCGCGCCGGACCACGTCCGGCGTCGACCCCGCCCGGCTGTCGATGGTGCTCGCGGTGCTGCAGCGCCGGCTCGGTGCGCGCCTGTCCGACCAGGACGTCTACGTGTCCACCGTCGGCGGCGCGCGGGTGGTCGAGCCGGCGGCCGACCTGGCGCTGGCTCTCGCCACCGTCAGCGCACGGGAGGACGAGACGCTGGTGCGCGGGCTGGTCGCGGTGGGCGAGGTGGGTCTGGCGGGCGAGATCCGGACGGTGGCCGGGGTGGACCGGCGGCTCGCGGAGGCCGCTCGGCTCGGCTTCCGGCGGGCCGTGGTGCCGGCCGGAAGCCTCGAGGGCCTCGTCGTCCCGGAGGGCATGCAGGTGGTCGGCGCCGGCGACCTGGCACAGGCCGTCGACGCCGCGGGCGTCGGTGTCCCCGCGGGCGTGACTCGGCTGCGGGGTGGCCAGCACGGCTGACCTGCTCCGGGTCGACGCCGACGTGCCCGCCGCGCGGGTGGTGCCATCTCACCCGAACACCCGCGGACCCCTCCAGGCTCCGCGCAGCATCCGCCTATACCATCGCCTGGTGCCTGCGCCGTCCCAGGAGGAGCTGCTCCGCTCCACCCTCAGCGCCGTCGCGCCCGGCAGCGGCCTGCGCGACGGGCTCGAGCGCATCCTGCGGGGGCGTACCGGCGCGCTGATCGTCCTCGGCATGGACCAGGCCGTGGAGCGCCTGTGCTCCGGCGGGTTCGTGCTGGACGTCGAGTTCAGCGCCACGCGCCTGCGCGAGCTGTGCAAGATGGACGGCGCCGTGGTGCTGGACCCGGCGACCAACCGCATCGTCCGCGCCGCGGTCCAGCTGCTGCCGGACCCCAGCATCGAGACGTCCGAGTCGGGCACCCGCCACCGCACCGCCGAGCGCGTCGCCAAGCAGACCGGCATCCCGGTGATCTCCGTGTCCGCCTCCATGCGGATCATCGCGATCTACGTCGGCGACGCGCGGCACCAGCTCGAGGACTCGACCACCATCCTGTCCCGCGCCAACCAGGCGCTGGCGACGCTGGAGCGGTACAAGGCCCGGCTGGACGAGGTCAGCGGCACCCTGTCGGCGCTGGAGATCGAGGACCTGGTCACCGTGCGGGACGTGTCCGCGGTGGTGCAGCGCCTGGAGATGGTGCGCCGCATCAGCGAGGAGATCGACGGCTACGTCGTCGAGCTCGGCTCCGACGGCCGGCTGCTGGCGCTCCAGCTCGACGAGCTGATCGCCGGGGCCGGTGCCGACCGGGCTCTGGTGATCCGCGACTACGTCGACACCTCGCGCCGTGACGTCGACCAGGTGCTCGCGGCACTGGCCGACCTGACGTCCACCGAGCTGCTGGACCTGGCGCACATCGCCCGGGTGCTGGGCCTGCCGGGCAGCACCGACACGCTCGACGGAGCGGTCGGCCCCCGCGGCTACCGCCTGCTGTCGCGGGTCCCCCGGCTGCCCAGCACCGTGGTCGACCGGCTCGTCGCGCACTTCGGCGGCCTGCAGAAGCTCCTCGCGGCCGGCGTCGACGACCTGATGTCCGTCGACGGTGTCGGCGAGCAGCGCGCCCGCTCGGTGCGCGAGGGGCTGTCCCGGCTGGCGGAGTCCAGCATCCTCGAGCGCTACGTCTGACGCCCGTCCCGCTCCGGTGGGCTGACGACCGTCCGCACCAGGCCCGGTGCAGGTCCGGCTCAGTGCAGGTCCGGCTCAGTGCAGGTCCGGCTCAGTGGAGGTCCGGCTCAGTGCAGGACGAACACCGCCGGCCCGCCGGTCGCCCCGGCGAGGTTCACGGCGGCCTGGTAGGTGCCCGTCCCGGGACGTGACTGCCCGCCCGGGCATCCCGGCGCCGACCGCACCCGGTTCCACGGCATCTGGGTGGTGTCCGACTGGCCGGCGGCCAGCAGCAGCGTCCGTCGCGGTGCGTTGGCCGCCACGCAGTCCTTGGACGACCACACCCGGTCCGCACCGGACGTGATCACCACCTCGCGGTAGGCGTCGCCGGCGTCGACCAGGCACGGCGCCGTCCCGGTGTTCTTGATGGTCACCGTGAACGTCGGGCTGACGCCGGCCGGCACGTCCACCGCAGCCGGGGTGAGGCCCAGCGCGAGCTGCGCCGGCTGGCAGTCGCCAACGCCCCCACGCAGGGACGGCGTGGGGGTCGGCGTCGGTGACGTGCTCGCCGGCGCGGCCGGTGCAGCGGCCGCGGCCGTCCCCGCTGAGGTCGTCGTCGACGTGGTCACCGATACGCGCGCGGCGGCGCGGTCCGCGGCCCGACCGGCCCACGGGTGGATCACGACGAGCACCAGGAGCAGCAGCACCAACGGCACACCGAGCACCACCGCTCGTCGCACCCAGTACACCCGGGCCGGTAGCCTCCGGCTCGTCGTCGCCACGTCCGTCGCCCTCCGTCGTGCAGCGGGCAGCCCCCACCGGGCGCCCGTCGGGCATCCACGCTACGAAGCGCAGGGAACGGATCGGCGCAGGACGCGCCCGAGCGACCCGACGGCGACCGGGCCGGGCGCCTACAGCTCGAGCCGGACGATCGCCCGCCCGTGCCGCGGCCGCGCCACGAGCTCGAAACCGGCGCGCAGGAACAGGTGCAGCGTCCCCCGGTGCAGCGAGTCATCCTCGGGCTCGGACCGCTCGGACGTGTCGGCCGGGTACCCCTCGAGCCAGCCGGCGCCGGACGAGCGGGCGTGCTCGACGGCCGCGTCGAGCAGGGCGGTGGCAACCCCACGCCGACGGAACCCGGCGCGCACCACGAAGCAGGTGACGGACCACACCCCGGGGTCGTCGGGCTGGATGCCCGGCACCGACATCGCGCTGCAGCTGCGGGCGCGCACGAACTCCACGCGCGGCGCCACGGAGCACCAGCCGACCCGTTCGCCGCCGATGCTGGCGATCACTCCGGGCGCAGGCAGGTCCTGCGCGATGCGATCGGCGAGCCGGCCCCGCAGGTCCGTCGGCGTCAGGGTCCGCTGCTCGACACCGGACAGCCGGTCGGCCTGGCACCAGCAGTGCGCCGCCTGCCCGTGGGCGCCGATCACCTCGTCCACGTCGCCGATGGACCGGCACAGGGCGGTCTTCACCAGCGGACGGGCGGAGACCACGGGGATCCCGGCGGTGGTGGGCGGTGGCTGGTGAACGCCGGTGGTGGTCCCGGGCGTCGCGGACCGTTGCGTCACCCAGTGGGTCCGCACTCCGGTGTCCGCCGACGGACCGTCGACCATGTCATAACGGTACGCGTGGGGCGCGCTCCCTGTCCCGGGACGAACGTCTGGGACCATGGTCCGGTGCTCGACGGTCCGGCTCGGCGCTCGTCGGACGCCGCGGCGCTGCACGGCACGCTCCTCGACTGGTACCGGGACAACGCCCGTGACCTGCCGTGGCGGGCGCCGGACCGGACGCCCTGGGGCGTGCTGGTCAGCGAGGTGATGCTGCAGCAGACCCCCGTCGTCCGGGTCGAGCCGGCCTGGCGCGCGTGGATGGACCGCTGGCCCACCCCGGCGGCACTGGCCGCGGCGTCCACGGCGGACGTGCTGCGCGCATGGGACCGGCTCGGGTACCCCCGGCGCGCGCTGCGGCTGCAGGAGTGCGCGTGCACGCTCGTGCAGCGGCACGGCGGGCAGGTGCCGGACGACCCGGCCGAGCTCCGCGCGCTGCCCGGTGTCGGCGAGTACACCGCCGCAGCCGTGCTGGCGTTCGGGTTCGGCCGTCGGTCCGTGGTCCTGGACACCAACGTGCGCCGCGTCCTGGGTCGGCTGCTCGGGGGCACCGCCCTGCCACCACCGGCCCAGACGGTCGCGGAGCGGCAGCGCGCCGCCGCCGTGGTGCCCGACGACGACGCCACCGCCGCCCGGTGGGCGGTCGCGACGATGGAGCTCGGCGCGCTGGTGTGCACCGCGCGGTCCCCCCGCTGCGCGGCGTGCCCGGTGGCCGACCGCTGCGCCTGGCTGGTGGCCGGGCGGCCGGACGACGAGCACGCCCACCGACGCCGCACCCAGGCGTTCGCCGGCACCGACCGGCAGGTGCGGGGCCGGGTGATGGCGCTGCTGCGGGAGACGCTCGAGCCGGTGCCCGCGACCGGCGTGGAGGCCGTGTGGCCCGATCGCGTCCAGCTGGCGCGGGCGGTGAACGGCCTGGTGGCGGACGGTCTGGTCGAGGTTCTCGTCCCCGCGTCGGACGACGAGCCGGCGGCCTACCGGCTCCCCGCCTGACCCCGGACCGCTAGAGCTCGAGCAGCATCCGGGTGTTGCCCAGCGTGTTCGGCTTCACGCGCGCCAGGTCGAGGAACTCCGCGACGCCGTCGTCGTGCGAGCGCAGCAGCTCGGCGTAGACGGACGGGTCCACCGGCGTCCCCTGGATCACCTGGAAGCCGTGCGCGGCGAAGAACTCCACCTCGAAGGTCAGGCAGAACACCCGGGCGAGGCCGAGGTCCCGGGCCCGCTGCACCAGGCCGCCGAGCAGCGCGTGCCCCACGCCGTGCCGGCGCTGGTCCGGCCGGACCGCCAGTGTGCGGATCTCCGCGAGGTCCGACCACATCACGTGCAGGGCACCGCAGCCGACCACCTCGTCGTCGACCACGGCGACCAGGAACTCCTGGACGGCCTCGTAGTAGCCGACCCACTCCTTGGGCAGCAGGATGCGCTGCTCGGCGTAGGGCTCCACCAGGTCGTGCACGGCGTGCACATCGGCGGGCAGGGCGGCCCGGACCACGACCTCGCTCACGCCGGTCACGGTACCTGCCGCCCGGCGCAGGCCCCGACGCAGACCCGGCCCGGCCCGGCGTCGGGCGGGGGTCCAGCGCGCGCAGAGGCCTACGCCCGCGAGCGCTGCCGCCCGAGCCGCGGCACGTCGACGTGCTCGAGCAGGCCGGTCGCGGTGATCTCGTCCACCACCAGGTCGGTGACCACCCCGGCGCGCAGGGCGGCGAGCAGCGGTGCGACCTTGTTGTCGCCGGCGACCACGCACACCCGCCGCGGGATGTGCTTCAGCTCGTCCGGCGTGGGCCCGGTCGCGCGGGCGTTCAGCGGCACGTCGGCCCAGGAGCCGTCGGCGCGCAGGAAGACGGTGCACACGTCGCCCACCACGCCCTCGTCGTGCAGGGCCTGCACGTCGGCGTCGTCCAGGTACCCGGCCGAGTACACGTGGCTGGGCACCGCCCCGGCCACCGCACCCACGCTGAACAGGGCGATGTCCACGCGCGCCTGCATGTCCAGCACCCGCCGCACGGACCGTTCGCGCCACATCGCCGCCTTGGTGTCCGGGTAGTCGAAGAAGGCGGGCACCGAGAAGTGGTGCACGCCCGCGCCGAACGCCGTCCCGAACGACGAGATCAGGTCGGACGCGTACTCGATCCCGCTGGTGCGCATGTTGGCCGCGCCGTTCAGCTGCACCACCACCGACCCCCGGGTGGCCTTCGGCGTCAGGTACCGGGAGACGGCGGCCAGCGTGGTGCCCCACGCGACGCCGAGCACCATGTCGGAGTCGAACCACGAGGTCAGCAGCTTGGCGGCGGTCATCGCCACCTGGTCCAGCCGCTCGACCGTCCCGGCGGAGTCCGGCACCGCGACCACGTAGGCGTCGACGCCGAACGCCGCGGTGAGCGAACGACCGATCCCGGGTGCACGCGTGCTCGCCGGGCGCAGGGTGATCTCGACCAGGCCGGACTGCCGCGCGCGCTTGATCAGCCGCGAGACCGTGGACCGCGAAGTGCCCAGGTGCCGTGCGATGACCTCCATCTTCATGTCCTGCAGGTAGTACATCGACGCCGCCCGGAGCACGTCCTGCTCCCGCTCCACGTACACAGGTGCCTCCTCGCCCCTGCGTGCACATTTGTGCACTGCTGTTGCGCGTACGTTCCGCCGCTGCCGAGGATAGGGCGAATCCGGGCCGTTCGTCCTGGGCCATCGGCCCGAACGGCCGCGACACCGTCGTCGCGAGAACCCGGGCGAACGTCACCAGCACCGAGGAGCCAGCCACATGAGGACCGCCCCGCTCACCGTCCAGGCCCGGACCGACTCGTTGGAGCGGTTGCGTCGCTCGACGGAGCGGGACTCCGAGCTGGACATCCTGGTGATCGGCGGTGGCGTGACCGGTGCCGGCATCGCGCTCGACGCGGTCACCCGCGGGCTGGACGTGGCGATGGTCGAGGCGCAGGACTGGGCCAGCGGCACGTCCAGCCGCTCGTCCAAGCTGGTGCACGGCGGTCTGCGGTACCTGCAGATGCTCGACTTCCACCTGGTGCACGAGGCGCTGACCGAGCGTGACCTGCTCATCTCCAAGCTGGCCCCGCACCTGGTCAAGCCCGTCAGCTTCCTGTACCCGCTGGAGAACCGCGTCTGGGAGCGCGCCTACGTCGGCGCCGGCGTGGCGCTGTACGACACGCTGGCCACCGCGTCCGGCACCCGCCGGGCGATGCCGATCCACCGCCACCTGACCCGCAAGGGCATGGAGCGGATGTTCCCGGACCTGCGGCACGACGCCGCCATCGGCGCCATCCGGTACTGGGACGCCAGCGTCGACGACGCCCGCCTGGTCGAGACGCTCGTCCGCACCGCCGTCTCCTACGGCGCCCACGCCGCCTCGCGCACCCAGGTGCTCGACCTGCACACCACCACCGGCGGCGCCGTCAGCGGCGCGCTGCTCGAGGACCTGGAGACCGGCGAGCGGTTCGACGTGCGCGCCCGTGCCGTCATCAACGCCACCGGCGTCTGGACGGAGAAGACCGAGGCGCTGGCCCGCAGCGGCGGCGGCCTGCGGGTGCTGGCCAGCAAGGGCATCCACATCGTCGTGCCGCGCGCCCGCATCCAGGGCGACACCGGTCTGATCCTGCAGACCGAGAAGTCGGTGCTGTTCATCATCCCGTGGTCCCGCTACTGGGTGATCGGCACCACCGACACCCCGTGGCACCAGGAGCTGACCCACCCCGTCGCCACCAGCGCGGACATCGACTACGTGATCGAGCACGCGAACGCGGTGCTCGCCCGGCCGCTGACCCGCGACGACGTGATCGGCGTGTGGGCCGGCCTGCGCCCGCTGCTGCAGCCGGGCACCAAGGAGGGCACCAGCTCCGCCAAGGTGTCCCGCGAGCACACCGTCGCCTCCCCCACACCGGGTCTGACGGTGATCGCCGGCGGCAAGCTGACCACCTACCGCGTGATGGCCAAGGACGCGGTGGACTTCGCCATCGGCTCACGGGCGACGACGCTGCCGTCGATCACCCACGAGGTGCCGCTGGTCGGTGCCGAGGGACTGCGCGTGTTCCAGCGGCAGGCCCGGGCCATCGGGCTGCGGTACGGCTGGGAGCAGCACCGGATGGACCACCTGCTGCACCGGTACGGCTCGCTGCTCGGCGAGCTGATCGACCTGGTGGACGCCCGTCCCGAGCTGGCGCAGCCGCTGCACGGCGCCCCGGCGTACATCGGTGCGGAGATCGTCTACGCGGCGACGCACGAGGGCGCGCTGCACCTGGACGACGTGATGATGCACCGCACGCGGCTCAACTACGAGCAGGCGGACAAGGGCGTCGGCGCGCTCGACCAGATCGCCGACCTGCTGGCGGCCGAGCTCGGCTGGGACGCTGCGACCCGCGAGAAGGAGATCGAGGCGTACAAGGCCCGGGCCAAGGCGGAGCACGAGGCCGCCGAGCAGCCCGACGACGCCTCGGCCGAGCGCGTCCGGCTGCAGGTGCCGGACCTGTCGCCGATGCAGCCGCTCGAGGGCGTCGCGACGCCCGGGACCGGCACCGGCTCGGTCGGCCCCGGGTCGGCCGGCACCACGGGGCACGCCTGACGGCTGCCCCCTCAGGACCCCCGCGACCGATGTCGCGGGCGATGCAGACAACGACGTCGACGAAAGAGGTCCACGTGAACTACACGATCGGGCAAGCCTTCATCTCGGAGGTGCTCGGCACCGGAATGCTGATCCTTCTCGGTGGCGGCGTGGTTGCCAATGTGATCTTGCCCAGGAACAAGGGTTTCAACGGCGGGTGGATCGTCATCACCTTCGGATGGTGCATCGCCGTCATGGCCGGCGTGTACGTCGCCTTCAAGTCGGGCGGCTACCTGAACCCCGCCGTGGTGCTGGGCGTCTGGGCGTCGGGCGCCAAGACGCTGGCCCCCGGCATCGACATGACCGCGACGAACGCCCTGCTGTTCATCGTCGCCGAGCTGCTCGGCGCCTTCATCGGCGCCGTGCTGGTGTACCTCGCCTACAAGAAGCACTTCGACGAGGACGCCGACCCGGCCACCAAGCTGGGCGTCTTCTCCACCGGCCCGGCGATCCGCTCCTACTTCTGGAACTTCGTCACCGAGGTCCTGGGCACCTTCGTCCTGGTGTTCTGGGTGCTGGTGTCCGGCAAGACGCCGGCCCAGATCGGCCCGCTCGCCGTGTCGCTCATCGTGCTCGGCATCGGCCTCTCCCTCGGTGGCCCCACCGGGTACGCCATCAACCCCGCCCGTGACCTCGGCCCGCGCATCGCGCACTTCGTGCTCCCGATCCGCGGCAAGGGCTCCAGCGACTGGGCGTACTCCTGGGTGCCGGTCTTCGGCCCCATCGTCGGCGGCGTGCTCGCCGGCCTGACCGGTCACTGGTTCGTCGGCTGACCACCCACTGACAGCACGTCCTGAACGACCCTCGACGAGGAGGCACCATGGCTGACAAGTACGTGATGGCGATCGACCAGGGCACCACGAGCACCCGCGCGATGATCTTCGACCACGCGGGAACGGTGGTCTCGGTCGGCCAGAAGGAGCACGAGCAGATCTTCCCGAAGCCGGGCTGGGTGGAGCACAACCCGAAGGAGATCTGGGACAACACGCGTGAGGTGGTCGGCCAGGCACTCGGCAAGGCGAGCCTGAACTACGACGACCTCGCCGCGGTCGGCATCACCAACCAGCGCGAGACCACCGTGGTGTGGGACCGCGAGACCGGCGAGCCCGTCTACAACGCGATCGTCTGGCAGGACACCCGCACGCAGAAGATCGCCGACGACCTCGGCGCCCTCGGCGGCGGTGCGGACCGGTACAAGGCCCGCGTCGGTCTGCCCCTGGCGACCTACTTCTCGGGCCCGAAGATCCGCTGGATCCTCGACAACGTCGAGGGTGCCCGGGAGAAGGCCGAGGCCGGCAAGCTCGCGTTCGGCAACACCGACTCGTGGGTCCTGTGGAACATGACCGGCGGGGTCGACGGCGGCATCCACGTCACCGACCCGACCAACGCCTCGCGCACCATGCTGATGAACCTCGACACGCTGACGTGGAACGAGGAGATCGCCGGCGAGATGGGCATCCCGCTGTCGATGCTGCCGCAGATCCGCAGCTCGTCCGAGGTGTACGGGCACGGTCGCAAGGGCGGTCTGGTCCCGGGCGTGCCGATCTCGGGCATCCTCGGCGACCAGCAGGCGGCGACGTTCGGCCAGGCGTGCTTCGAGGTCGGGAACGCGAAGAACACCTACGGCACCGGCAACTTCATGCTGCTGAACACCGGCACGTCGCCCATCCCGTCGAAGAACGGCCTGCTGACGACGGTCTGCTACAAGATCGGCGAGCAGCCGACGGTCTACGCGCTCGAGGGCTCCATCGCCGTCACCGGCTCGCTGATCCAGTGGCTGCGGGACAACCTCGGGTTCATCCAGAGCGCGCCCGAGGTCGAGCAGCTGGCCGAGACGGTCGAGGACAACGGCGGGGCGTACTTCGTCCCGGCGTTCTCGGGCCTGTTCGCGCCGTACTGGCGCGGCGACGCCCGCGGCGTCCTCGTCGGCCTGACGCGGTACGTCACCAAGGGGCACATCGCACGCGCCGCCCTGGAGGCCACCGCCTTCCAGACCCGTGAGGTGCTCGACGCGATGAACGCCGACTCCGGCGTGGACCTGACCGAGCTGAAGGTCGACGGCGGCATGGTGGCCAACGAGGCCCTCATGCAGTTCCAGGCCGACATCCTCGGCGTGCCCGTGATCCGGCCGAAGGTGGCCGAGACCACGGCGCTCGGCGCGGCCTACGCGGCCGGCATCGCCGTCGGGTTCTGGAACGGCGAGCAGGACGTCATCGACAACTGGGCCGAGGACAAGCGCTGGACGCCGTCGATGGACGACGCCGAGCGTGACCGCCAGTACCGGTTGTGGAAGAAGGCCGTCACCAAGTCGTTCGACTGGGTGGACGAGGACGTGCGCTGATCGCACGGTAGTGCGGCCGGGGGTCGCGACGACGGGTGGAGAAACCGGCGTCGCGGCCCCTCGTCGTGCGTGGCGACGGGCGCCGGGCGTCGCCCGCCCGACGGGCCACCCGCCCGCTCGGGTGTCCGGCCTCACGTCGGCTCGGCAGGTGGGCGCGTCGGTGGCCGTGCTTACGATGCGCGGCGTGATGACGACAGTGCAGGTGGGCCACTCGGACCTCGCGGTTCTTCCGCTGGCCCTGGGGGGCAACGTCTTCGGGTGGACGGCCGACGAGGCGACGAGCCTCGACGTGCTCGACGCGTTCGTCGACGCGGGCGGGTCGATGGTGGACACCGCCGACGGGTACTCCCACTGGGTGCCGGGCCACACCGGCGGCGAGAGCGAGACGATCATCGGCCGGTGGCTGGCCCGCCGCGGCCGCCGGGACGACGTGGTGGTGGCGACGAAGGTCTCGCGGCACCCGGACTTCCTGGGCCTGGCACCGGACACGATCCGCGGTGCGGTGCACGCGTCGCTGCAGCGGCTGGGCACCGACCACATCGACCTGTACTACGCCCACTTCGACGACCCGTCGGTGCCGCTGGCCGACTCCCTCGGGGCGCTGTCCGCCCTGGTGGACGAGGGGCTGGTGCGCTACCTCGGCATCTCCAACTACACCCCCGACCGGATCGACGAGTGGCTGGCCGTCACCGAGCGGGAGAACCTGCACCGGCCGGTCGCGCTGCAGCCGGAGTACAACCTGGTCGAGCGCGGGTTCGAGGACGGGCTGCAGGCCCGTGCCGAGACGTACGGCCTGGGCGTGTTCCCGTACTACGCGCTGGCGTCCGGGTTCCTCACCGGCAAGTACCGCGCCGACGGCTCGCCGAGCGGTCCGCGTGCCAGCCGGGCGGCGCAGTACCTCGAGGGCCGCGGCGCCGCGGTGCTCCCCGTGCTGGACGAGGTCGCGGCGGCGCACGGCGTGTCCGACGCGACCGTGGCGCTGGCGTGGCTGCGCCGGCGGCCGACGGTCGTGGCGCCCATCGCGAGCGCCCGGAGCCTCGACCAGCTGCCGGACCTGCTGGCCTCCACCACCCTCGAGCTGGCGGCCGACGAGGTCGCTGCGCTGGACGCCGCCTCGCGCTGACCCCCACGACCGCGGGCGGACGGTCAGGCTGTCACCGGTCGCAGGTACCGTGCCGTCCATGCGCCTGGCCACCTGGAACGTCAACTCGATCCGTGCCCGCGTGGACCGGGTGCTCGCCTACCTCGAACGCACCGGCGTCGACGTGCTGGCGATGCAGGAGACCAAGGTCAAGGACGAGTCGTTCCCGCGGGAGGGCTTCGAGGCCCTCGGGTACGAGGTGGTCACCAGCGGGTTCAGCCAGTGGAACGGCGTCGCCATCGCGTCGAAGGTCGGCGTGGCCGACGTGGAGCACGGTTTCCCCGGCCAGCCGACGTGGGGCGACCCCGGGGCCGTCGAGGCGCGAGCCGTGGGCGCGACCTGCGGCGGGGTGCGCGTGTGGAGCCTGTACGTGCCTAACGGTCGCGACGTCGGCGACCCGCACTTCACCTACAAGCTCGAGTGGCTGGAGCGCCTGCGGGAGGCCGCCGGCGGGTGGCTGCACGCCGACCCCGCGGCCCGGATCGCCATGGTCGGCGACTGGAACATCGCCCCGCTGGACACCGACGTCTGGGACATCGGCTTCTTCGCGGGCCGGACGCACGTCACGCCGGCCGAGCGGGAGGCGTTCGAGGCGATCGCGGCCGCCGGGTACACCGAGGTGTCGCGGCAGCACGTCCCCGCCGAGCACACCTACACGTACTGGGACTACCAGCAGCTGCGGTTCCCCCGGAACGAGGGCATGCGCATCGACCTGACGTACGCCTCACCGGCCCTCGCGGCGGAGGTCACCGACGTGGTCATCGAGCGGAACGAGCGCAAGGGCAAGGCGCCGTCCGACCACGTACCGGTGGTGCTGACGATCGCCGACTGACGGCGGAGGCCGCGCGCGTGGCGACGGGTGCGGGCTGCAGGTCGGGCGGGGTCGGGCGGGTGTGTCCCCCGGCACAGATCGCCCGCCGACCAGGGCATACGTGTGGGAGCGCTGCGCTACGTTGCGGCCCATGAGTCAGGACCCGGGTGCCGCAGCGGACTCTGCGCAGCAGCCCGACCCGTACGCCGCACCCATCCCGCAGCCCGAGGGTGGTGGCAGCGCCCCGGCCCCGATGTACGCCCAGCCGAACCCGTACGGCGAGGCACCGGTGTCGGGGCAGACACAGCCGGGGCAGGGACAGCCGGGGCAGCAGCCGGTGCACGGGCAGGAGCCGTACGGAGCGGCGCAGCCGTACGGGCCGGCGGCTTCGTACGGTCCGGCGCCGGTGTACGGGCAGCAGGCGGTCTACGGGCAGCAGCCGGCGTACGGGCAGCAGCCGGCGTACGGGCAGCAGCCGGCGTATGGGCAGCAGGCGGTCTACGGGCAGCAGCCGGCGTACGGGCCACCGGGGCAGGTCCCGACGTACGGTCCGTACGGCTACCCCACGGGGCAGCCGTACGCCCCGGCGGGCGGCTGGGACACCCCCAAGACGGACCCGATGTCCATCGCGGCACTCGTCGTCGCGCTGAGCGGGTTCCTGTTCGGTCTCACGTTCCCGGTCGGCCTGGGACTCGGCATCGCCGGCATGGTGCGCACCAAGCGTCGCCAGCTCGAGGGGCGTGGCCTCGCCATCGCCGCGGTGGTGGTCGGGGCCTTCGGGACACTGCTGATCATCGGGTTCATCGTGCTGATCGCCGTGCTGGGGAGCAGCGGCGGGCTCGACGACTCGGCGTCGTCGTCCCGGACGTCGTCGGGGCCGGTGCACAGCGGCTCGGCGTCCGGCACCACGCTGCCGGAGTACCGACTGGTGCAGGGCCTGACGCCCGGCGAGTGCCTGCAGGGCGACACCAGCTCCTGGTCGCTGGCCGACGCCGTCCCGGTCCCCTGCACCGCACCGCACAACCTCGAGGTGGTGTCGGTGTACACGCTCGCCGAGCGGCCGGTGAACAGCACCAAGGAGCCCGGCGCCGAGCTGGACAAGGCCCAGTCGGCCTGCGAGGACGACGTGCTGGCGGCGAACTCCGCGCTGCTCGGCGCGGACGACTGGTCGGACGTCTGGGCGCCGCACCCGGACCAGTGGGACGCCGGCGAGACGTCCGCCTACTGCCTGTGGGGCACGGACTCCACCGTGACGGGCTCGGCCACGCAGGGCTTCGGGGTGCAGAGCTCCAACCTCTGACCCACCGCGCCGGTCCCACCGGCCGCCCCGCACCGCCGGTCCACCCTGCCCGTCCACAGTGCCGGCCCGACCGGCCGCACGTTCGCCCGTCAGACCGCGGCGATAGCCTGACCGCACCGCCGCCACAGGAAGGTTGCACCGATGGTCGACGTCGACCGTGTGCTCGCAGCACTGACCCTCCAGGAGAAGGCCGGGCTGACGTCCGGTGCGGACTTCTGGCACACCAAGGCCGTCGAGCGGCTGGAGCTGCCGGCCGTCATGGTGGCGGACGGGCCGCACGGCCTGCGCAAGCAGGTGGCGGAGGGCGGCTCGGCGGAGCTCGGCGAGTCGGTTCCGGCCACCTGCTTCCCGACGGCGGCCGCCCTCGGCTCCACGTGGGACCCCGAGCTGCTGCAGCGCGTCGGGGCGGCGCTGGGCCGCGAGACCAGGGCGAACGGCGTCTCCGTCCTGCTGGGCCCCGGCGTGAACATCAAGCGCACCCCGCTGTGCGGGCGCAACTTCGAGTACGTGTCCGAGGACCCGTTGGTCGCGGGGGCGCTCGGCGCAGCACTGGTCGAGGGGGTGCAGAGCCAGGGCGTCGGCACGTCCCTGAAGCACTTCGCGGCGAACAACCAGGAGACCGATCGCATGCGGGTCTCCGCCGACGTCGACGAGCGGACGCTGCGCGAGATCTACCTGCCGGCGTTCGAGCGGATCGTCACGCAGGCGAAGCCGTGGACCGTGATGTGCTCGTACAACCGCATCAACGGCACGTACGCCTCGCAGCACCCGTGGCTGCTGACCCAGGTGCTGCGGGACGAGTGGGGGTTCGACGGGCTGGTCGTGTCGGACTGGGGTGCGGTGCACGACCGTGTGGCGGCCCTGACCGCCGGCCTGGACCTGCAGATGCCCGGCGTCGGAGCGCGCCCCGACCTCGACGTGGTGTCGGCCGTGATCGATGGCCGGCTGGACGAGCAGGTGCTGGACCGCTCCGTCCGCCGCGTGCTGCAGCTGGTGGACCGGGCGCAGCCGGCCGTCGCCGACCCCGGCACCGCCGACCTCGACGCCCACCACGAGCTGGCCCGCGAGGCGGCGGCCGCCGGTTCGGTGCTGCTGCGCAACGAGCGCGTGGGCGGTGCACCGCTGCTCCCGCTCGAGGCGGACGCGGCCCGCGGTGCCGTCGTCGTGGGCGAGTTCGCCCGCACCCCGCGCTACCAGGGCGCGGGGTCGTCGCAGGTGCGCGCGACCCGCGTCGACGACGCGCTGACGGCGCTCCGCGCGGCCACGGGGACGGAGCTGCCGTTCGCCCCGGGCTTCTCCCTGGCGGGTGACGACGAGCACGACGAGGTGCTCCGCACCGACGCCGTGGCGGCGGCACGCGACGCGTCCGTCGTGCTCGTGTTCCTGGGCCTGCCGGCCGCCGACGAGTCCGAGGGGTACGACCGGCCGCGGTGGGGCCTGCCCGACAACCAGGTGCGCACGCTCGCCGCGATCGCGCAGGTCAACCCCAGGATCGTGGTGGTGCTGTCCAACGGCAGCGCGGTCAACGTGTCGCCATGGCGCGAGCTCGCGCCGGCGATCCTCGAGACGTGGCTGTCCGGGCAGGCCGGCGGCTCGGCGGTTGCGGACGTGCTGCTGGGCCACCGCTCCCCCGAGGGCCGGCTGACCGAGACGATCCCGCACCGGCTGGTGGACACCCCGGCGTTCGGCAGCTTCCCCGGTGAGGGAGGGCACGTCCGGTACGGCGAGGGCGTGCTGGTGGGCTACCGCTGGTACGACGCGCGTGACCTGGAGGTGGCCTACCCCTTCGGGCACGGGCTGACGTACACGACGTTCGCGTACGACGAGGTCGCGGCCCAGGTGCACGGCGAGGGTGCGGCCGCCACCGTGGACGTCAGCGTCCGGGTGACCAACACCGGCACGCGGGACGGTGCCGAGGTGGTCCAGGTGTACGTGGGCGACCCGGAGGCGTCCGTGCAGCGGCCCGTGCGTGAGCTGCGGGCGTTCCGCAAGGTCTGGCTGGCGCCCGGCGAGTCGCAGGTGGTGAGCCTGACGCTGACGGCGCGCGACCTGTCCTACTGGCACCCCGACCTGCGCCGGTGGGTGGTGGAGGGCGGCACGTTCGTCGTCGAGGTCGGCGCCTCGTCGCGGGACCTGCGCGGTTCCGTGGAGGTCGAGGTGGTCGGCGAGCCGATCTGGCCGCCGCTGACCGCCATGTCCACTGTCGCGGAGTGGTTGGCGGACCCCGCCGGCGGTCCCGCGCTGCGGGCGGTGCTCGCGGCCGGCGGGGTCACCGAGCTGGCCGCCCACTGGTCGGCGGAGCTGGCGCAGGTGCCGCTGCGGGTAGCCGTCGACTTCGGCATGGCGGCGGGCTTCGGTCCCGACGAGGTCAACGCCCTGGTCCGCGACGTGACGGCGGCGGTGCCCGCCTCCTAGCGCCAGGCGGGCGGCAGGTCAGCCTGCGGGGTCGGCGTCAGCCGGCGAGGTAGACCGTGAGGCCTTCGACGACGAGCGCATGGTCGTCCTGCTGCGGCAGCCCCGACACGGCGACGACGCCGACCAGCTGCCCGTCGACGCGCAGCGGGAAGCAGCCGCCGTGGGCCTTGTAGGTCTCGTCCAGACCGGACGACTCCTCGAACGTCGTGCCGTCGACGCGGTAGCGGGTGCCCACCGCGAACGACGAGTGGCCGTAGTGGCGCACCACCTTCGCCTTGGCGCCGATCCACCAGTCGTTGGTGGTGGACGAGCCGGGGAACGCCCGCTGGAACACGGTGTGCGGCCCGTCCGGGGTGTCCACCTCGACCCGCACCACCACCGGCAGCTGCCGCTGCTCGGCCAGCACCGCGACGGTGGCGCCGATCCGCGCGGCGTCGTCGTACGTCAGGTGCGGCAGCACCAGGCGCTGCTCCTGCGCCTCGAGCTCGGCCAGCAGCGCGGGGTCGGAGAACTTGACGGGGGTCGCCTGGGCGGCGGACTGGGCGGCGTCGTCGGTCACGCCGCGACGGTACCCCGAACGGCATGGCCTCCGGCCGGCCGGATGGGCACCTCGCGGTTCAGAGCCGGCCGTCCGTGGGTACGGACTCCTCAGCGGACGGCGGCGACCGCGACCCGCAGGTCCGCGACCAGGCCGTCCAGCGCGGCAGCCCGCTCGGCGCTCCCGCGCACGCGCAGCACCGACGACGGGTGCACGGTGACCAGCGTCCGCAGCGGCGCGTCGGGCGGCTCGAGCAGCCGGCCACGCAACGACGTCACGGACTCGTCCCGGCCGAGCACCGCCTGCGTGGCGGTGCCGCCGAGCGCGACGACCACCCGCGGCTCGACCGCGGCCAGCTCGGCGGTCAGCCACGGCAGGCACGCCCGGATGTGGCCCACCGCGGGTGTCTTGTGGATGCGCCGTGGACCGCGCTCCTCGAACCGGAAGTGCTTCACCGCATTGGTCAGGTACACCTCCGAGCGCGAGGTCCCGGCCGCCTCCAGCGCCTCGTCGAGCAGCCGTCCGGCGGGGCCGACGAAGGGCGCGCCCTCGCGGTCCTCCTTGTCCCCCGGCTGCTCGCCGACCAGCACCAGGGGCGCGGCCGGGTCACCGGAGGAGAACACCACCTGCGTGGCCGGTGCCCACAGCTCGCAGCCGCGGCAGCCCGGCGCCGCGGCGCGCAGCGCGGAGACGTCGCCCTCGGGCGGCACCCACTGCTGCGCGCCGGGTCGCTCCGGCTGCCGGGTCACCCGGTCAGCATCGCCGCCGTCAGGCCAGCACGCTCGGTGAGCCGGTGGTCACCGACAGGGTGCCGGCGTCGTCGCGGTCGACCACCACCGTGTCGCCGTCGTGCACCTGGCCGGCGAGCAGCGACCGGGCCAGCCGGTCCCCGATCTCCTTCTGCACCAGCCGGCGCAGCGGCCGGGCACCGTAGGCGGGGTCGTACCCCTCGAGCGCCAGCCACTCGCGGGCGGCGGGGGTGACGTCGAGCGTCAGCCGGCGGTCGGCCAGCCGACGGGCCAGCGCGGCGACCTGCAGCTCGACGATCTGCCCGATCTCGTCGATCGACAGGGCGTCGAACAGCACGATGTCGTCCAGCCGGTTGAGGAACTCCGGCTTGAACGCCGAGCGCACCGCCGTCATCACACCCTCGCGCCGGGCGTCGTCGGACAGCATCGGGTCCGCGAGGAACTGGGAACCGAGGTTCGACGTCAGCACCAGGATCACGTTGCGGAAGTCGACCGTGCGGCCCTGGCCGTCGGTCAGCCGACCGTCGTCCAGCACCTGCAGCAGGATGTCGAACACCTCGGGGTGCGCCTTCTCCACCTCGTCGAGCAGCACCACCGCGTAGGGACGGCGCCGCACCGCCTCGGTCAGCTGGCCGCCCTCCTCGTAGCCGACGTACCCGGGAGGGGCACCGACCAGGCGGGCGACCGAGTGCTTCTCGGAGTACTCGCTCATGTCGATGCGGACCATGGCGCGCTCGTCGTCGAACAGGAAGTCCGCGAGCGCCTTGGCCAGCTCCGTCTTGCCGACGCCGGTGGGGCCCAGGAACAGGAACGAGCCGGTGGGGCGGTCGGGGTCGGAGATGCCGGCGCGGGCCCGACGGACGGCGTCGGAGACGGTGGCGACGGCCTTCTTCTGGCCGATCAGCCGCTCGCCGAGCACCTCCTCCATGCGCAGCAGCTTGGCGGTCTCCCCCTCCAGCAGCCGGCCGGCGGGGATGCCGGTCCAGGCGGCCACCACCTCGGCGACCTCGTCGGGACCGACCTTCTCGGCGATCATCGGGGTGCTGCCGGCGAGGTCCTCGTCGACACCCTCCTCCGACGACTCGGCGGCGGCGATCTCCTTCTCCACCGCCGGGATCTCGCCGTACATCAGGCGGCCGGCGGTGGCCAGGTCACCCTCGCGCTGCGCGCGCTCGGAGTCGGCACGCAGCTGGTCCAGGCGGGCGCGCAGGTCGCCGACCCGGTTGTGACCGGCCTTCTCCTTCTCCCACCGGGCGGTCAGCGACGCGAGCTCCTCGCGGCGGTCGGCCAGGTCGGCGCGCAGCTTGTCGAGGCGGTCGCGGGAGGCGGGGTCGTCGGCCTCCGAGAGGACGACCTCCTCCATCTCCAGGCGGGTGACGGCGCGCTGCAGCGCGTCGATCTCGATGGGGCTGGAGTCGAGCTCCATCCGCAGCCGGCTCGCCGCCTCGTCCACCAGGTCGATCGCCTTGTCGGGCAGCTGGCGCCCGGAGATGTACCGGTCGGACAGCGTGGCGGCGGCGACAAGGGCGGCGTCGGAGATGGTCACCTTGTGGTGCGCCTCGTACCGCTCCTTGAGGCCGCGCAGGATCGCGATGGTGTCCTCGACCGACGGCTCGCCGACGAACACCTGCTGGAAGCGGCGCTCGAGGGCCGGGTCCTTCTCGATGCGCTCGCGGTACTCGTCGAGCGTCGTCGCGCCCACCAGGCGCAGCTCCCCGCGGGCCAGCATCGGCTTGAGCATGTTGCCGGCGTCCATCGCGCCCTCGCCGCCGGCGCCCGCGCCGACCACGGTGTGCAGCTCGTCGATGAACGTGACGATCTCGCCCTCGGCACCGGTGATCTCGGCGAGCACCGCCTTGAGCCGCTCCTCGAACTCGCCGCGGTACTTGGCGCCGGCGACCATGGACGCGAGGTCCAGGGAGACGAGGCGCTTGCCGCGCAGCGACTCCGGCACGTCACCGGCGACGATGCGCTGGGCGAGACCCTCGACGACCGCTGTCTTGCCGACGCCCGGCTCGCCGATCAGTACCGGGTTGTTCTTGGTGCGGCGGGACAGCACCTGGATCACGCGGCGGATCTCGGCGTCGCGACCGATCACCGGGTCGAGCTTGCCGTCGCGCGCCTGCTGCGTCAGGTCGACGCCGTACTGCTCGAGGGCCTTGAACGTGCCCTCCGGGTTCGGAGTGGTGACGCGGGCGTTGCCGCGGACGGTCGGCAGGGCCGCGACCAGGGCGTCGCGGGAGGCACCGACGGCCGTGAGCGCCTCGGCGATCCCGGACTGCCCGGTAGCGAGGCCGATCAGCAGGTGCTCGGTGGACACGTAGTCGTCCCCGAGGGCGCGGGCCTCCTTCTCGGCGGCGTCCAGCGCGGTCACCGTCTGGCGGGAGGCCGACGGCTGGGACACCGAGGCGCCGCTGCTGGCGGGCAGCTTGACCAGCATCGCGCGGACCTGGCGGCCGAGCGTCGCACGGTCGGCGCCGACGGCGTCGAGCAGGCCGTTGGCCACGCCGCCCTCCTGCTCGAGGAGTGCCGACAGGACGTGCGCCGGCTCGAGCTGCGGGTTGCCCGCGGCGGTCGCGTGCTGGATGGCGGCGCCGAGCGCCTCCTGTGCCTTGGTGGTGAACTTCGCGTCCACGGATGCGCCTCCCTGGGCGTTGCCGGATGTCGTCTGCTGCTGCCTTGGGCAACGGAGCCGAAGTTGAGTGTATTCCGCTCAACTCTGTGCGCCAGTGGCCGCCGATGTTCGCCCGGCGATCACCGGCGCGTCGCCGAGCGTCCATGAACCGGGTCTAGCGTCGAGGGCGACGACAACGACGAAAGGGCGACGATGACCCTCACTCTGACGCTCGTGCGACACGGGCAGACCCACTTCAACGCACGCCGGCTGCTGCAGGGCAGCTGCGACTCCCCGCTCACCCGCGTCGGCCGCGAGGGGGTGCGCACCACGGCCCGCCACCTCGCGGACGTCCCGTTCCTCGCGGCGTACTCCTCGCCGTCGGGACGCGCGGTGTCGACCGCCGTGGAGATCCTGCGGCACCACCCGGACCTGCGGCTGCGCACCGACGCGGACCTGCGCGAGTACGACTTCGGCACCTTCGAGCGGCACCCCGAGCGGGACCTCGAGGCGGTGCTGCCGTGGACCGAGCTGGTCCCGCAGGTGCTCGACGGCACGCACCCCGGCCTGCCGAAGGGCGAGCACGCCGCCGACTTCATGGCGCGCACCCGCCGGGCCTTCTCGCTGATCGCCGACCGGCACCCGGACGGGGACGTGCTGGTGGTCGGGCACGGGCTGGCGCTGGGCGCGTGGCTGTCGACCATCCACCCCGAGGGACTCGTGGCGCTGCCGAACGCGTCGGTGTCCCAGGTCGAGGTGCACCCCGACGGCTCGACCCGCGTGCTGAGCATCGGGCTGGACGTCGCCGGCCAGGGCATGGTGGCCGCGCGGCCGGTACCGGCCCGGGAGGATGCGCTGCCGCAGGCGGTGTAGCAGGATCCGGCGCATGGCGGACGACGAGGTCAGCGACGTTCTCGGCGTGCCCTGGGTGGCCCGCACGCTGCAGCTGCGACCCGACGGCGTCACCGCGCGCACCGGCATCCCGCCGGTGGCCACGCTGGTGCACCGGGACGAGCCGCCGCGACGCCGCGCGGTGCTGTACGTGCACGGGTTCGTCGACTACTTCTTCCACCCCCACGTCGCCGCGGCGCTCGCCGAGCACGGGTACGACCTGTACGCCCTGGACCTGCGGGACTACGGCCGTTCCATCCGCCCCGGCCGTCCGCCGGACGACGTCACCGACCTGGGCCTGTACTCGGAGGAGATCGACACCGCCGTCCGGCTGCTGCGCCCCCGGTACGAGCGGCTGGTGCTGCTGGGCCACTCGACAGGCGGGCTGATCGCGGCGCTCTGGGCGGACGCGCGTCGCGGGCTCGGGCTGATCGACGCCCTCGTGCTGAACAGCCCGTGGCTGGACCTGCGCGGCAGCTGGGCGCAGCAGCACCTGCTGACGCCGGTGCTCGACGTCGTCGGCCGCGTCGCGCCGACGGCCGTGGTCGCCCGTCTGGACCCGGAGTACGGCAAGGCCCTGCACTCCGCCACGGGCGGAGAGTGGGACTACGACCTGGCGTGGAAGAACTCGGACTTCCCGGTCACGGCCGGCTTCATCCGCACCGTCCGCCGGGGGCACGCCCGGGTGGCGCGCGGCCTGCACGTCGACGTGCCGGTGCTGGTGCTCCGCTCCGACCGCAGCGGGCCGAACAAGGGCTGGCACGACGAGCTGGTGACCACGGACTCGGTGCTCGACGTCGAGCAGATCGCCGCTCGCGCCCCGCTGCTCGGCGACGACGTCACCCTCGTGACCGTCCCGGGCGGCGCGCACGACCTCGCGCTGTCCCCCGCGCCGGCCCGTGAGCAGTACCTGCGCGAGGTGACCGACTTCCTCGCGGCGCGGCTGCCCGACGCGACGCCCCCGGCTCCCGCTACGGCAGCAGGGACGGCTCGTCCGGCTCCGACAGCGACAGCACCGCCCCCACCACCGCCGGCCGCTGCCTGAGCGACGCCTCGAGCCGCGCGAGCGCGTGCGACGCCTGCTCCTCCGGCTCGTCGCCCACCAGGTCCACGGCGCCGACGACGAGCACCTGCCCGGCGCCCATCACCTCGAGGCGCAGCGAGGTGACCCGCGCCACCTCGGGCCGTTCGAGCAGCGCCTGCAGCACCATGCGGTGCACCTGCGGGTCCGCCGTCTCGCCCACCAGGAAGTCCCGGTTGCGCTCGATCAGCACCACGGCGACGACGCCCAGCAGGAGCCCGATCAGGATCGAGCCGACCGCGTCCGGCACCACCGACCCGGTCAGCTGGTGCCCCAGGATGCCGGCCGCCGCGATCACGATGCCGACCAGCGCCGCGGAGTCTTCGAAGAACACCGCCCGCACCGTCGGGTCGGAGGTGCGCAGCACGTGCTCGCGCAGCGTCCGCTGCCGTTTCGCGGCCTGCCCGCGCAGCTGCCGCCAGGCCTGCGCGAACGAGGCGCCCTCGAGCACGAACGAGATGGCCAGCACGACGTAGGCGACCGTGAACGAGGCGGCCGGTTCCGGGTGCATCAGCTCCTGCACGCCGTGGGTCACCGAGACACCGGCCCCGACGGCGAACAGGCCGATCGCGGCGAACAGCGACCACACGTACACCTCGCGGCCGTAGCCGAGCGGATGCGTGGCGTCCGGTGGCCGGTCCGCCTTGCGGTGCGCGATCAGCAGGAACACCTCGTTGCCCGTGTCCGCCCACGAGTGCGCGGCCTCGGCGAGCATCGACGCCGCTCCCGTGACCACCGCGGCGACCGACTTGGCCAGCGCGATGAGCAGGTTGGCCCCCAGCGCCACGATCACGGTGGTCAGGGACTCGCCGCCGGCGCGGGACTCGCGGGCCACCTCGTGCGTCATGCCCCCTGGTTAGCACAGCCTCTCCGGTGTCGCGCGTGCGGCGGCGGTGATGTGATGGCGGCATGACGACGCAGCAGGTGCCCTGGTCACCCGGTACCGCGTGCTGGGCGGACATCACCGTGCCGGACCTCGACCGGGCGATCGGCTTCTACGGTCCCCTCCTCGGCTGGCGGTTCGAGACGGGCGGTCCGGAGACCGGCGGGTACACCCAGGCCTTCGTCGGCGACCGCCAGGTGGTCGGCCTGACCGAGCCGATGGGCGAGGACCCGGCTCCACCGGCGGCGTGGTGCGTCTACCTGGCGACGGACGACCTGGCGACGACCGTGCAGCGCGCCGAGCAGCTCGGCGGCCGCACCCTGCTGGGGCCGATCGACGTGATGGGCTTCGGGTCCATGGCCCTGCTGACCGACCCGACCGAGGCCGTGGTGGGGCTGTGGTCGGGTGGCTCGCACATCGGCTGGGAGGTGGTCGACGAGCCGGGCGCGGTGGTGTGGACGGAGCACATGTCCCACGACCAGGCCCGCGCCCTCGCGTTCTACGACGGGCTGTTCGGGTACGACGTGACGGACCTGTCCGCACCCGACTTCGACTACGCGTCCGTCGCGGTGGACGGCGAGACGGTGCGCAGCGGGATCGGCGGCTACGGCCCCGGTGCGGGCGCGCAGGTGCCGGCCGCGTGGACGGTGTACTTCCAGGTGCGGGTGGCCGACGACGCGGCGGCCCGCGTCACGGAGCTCGGCGGCACGGTGGTCAGCCCGCCGGAGGACACGCCGTACGGCCGGATGGTGCTGGTCAAGGGTCCGTTCGGCGAGGTGTTCGCGCTGATGGAGCCGCCGGCCGAGCAGCCGCCGACGGGCACGCCTCCCGCCTGAGCCCTCCGCCTGAACCCCCCGCCTGGCCGCCGGGTAGCCTGCGGCCGTGACCGGCGCCTCCCCCGACGACTTCCACCACGTCGCGGCAGGCCCGCACGAGCCGCTGCGCACGTTCCACCCGCGGCGGGCGGCGCTCGGCCGCGACCGGGCCGACGCGCTGAACCGGTTGTGGCCGCGCTACGGCTTCTCGGTGCACGACGAGGCGCTCGGCCGCGGCCCCCGCACGCCGGACGGTCTGCTCGACACCGACGCCCTGTTCGGCCGGCACGCCCCGCTGGTGCTCGAGATCGGCCCGGGCATGGGCGAGGCCACGGTCGAGACCGCGGCCGACGACCCGGCGCGGGACTACCTCGCGGTGGAGGCGCACCTGCCCGGCGTCGCCAACCTGCTGTCCCTCGTCGAGCGCGCCGGCCTGACCAACGTCCGGGTGGGCCACGGCGACGCCCTGCAGCTGGTGCGCGAGTCGATCGCCCCGAGCAGCCTCGCGGCGGTGCACGCCTTCTTCCCCGACCCGTGGCCCAAGGCCCGTCATCACAAGCGCCGGCTGATCCAGCCGGACCACGTCGCTCTGCTGCGCGAGCACCTGGTCATCGGCGGCATCCTGCACACCGCCACCGACTGGGCGGACTACGCCGAGCAGATGCGCGAGGTGCTCTCCACGGACCCGTGCCTGGCGGACGCCTCCGCCGACCCCCAGGCAGCACGACGCCGCACGACGAAGTTCGAGCGGCTGGCCCTGGCCCAGGGCCGGACCGCCGTCGACCTCGTCGTGCGGCGCGTGTGCTGAGGTGCCCGCGAGGGCCTAGAACGAGTGCACCGGCTGCGTGTGCCAGATGCGGTCGATGTAGTCCTGCATCGACCGGTCGGACGAGAAGAACCCGCTGCGCGCCACGTTGAGGATCGCCGAGCGGGTCCACGCCTCGGTGTCCGCGTAGTGCTCGTCGACCCGCGCCTGCGCCTGCAGGTACCCGTCGAAGTCCGCGAGCGCCATGAACGGGTCCTGGTGCAGCAGGTTGTCCACCACCGCGGCGAACATCCCGGGGTTGCCGTTGCCGAACGTGCCGCTGGCGATCAGGTCGATCGCCGCCTTCAGCCGCGGGCTCGACTCGTAGAACGACATCGGGTCGTAGCCCTGCGCCACCAGCTTCTCCACCTCGGGCTCGAGCATCCCGAACAGGAAGAAGTTGTCGTCGCCCACCAGCCGGCGGATCTCGACGTTGGCGCCGTCGTCCGTGCCGATCGTCAGCGCACCGTTCAGCGCGAACTTCATGTTGCCGGTGCCGGACGCCTCCTTGCCGGCGAGCGAGATCTGCTCCGACAGGTCGGCGGCGGGGATCAGCGTCTCGGCGAGCGTCACGTTGTAGTTGGCGGGGAACGCCACCGTCAGGGCGCCCTTCACGCGGGGGTCCGCGTTGATCGTCGAGCCCACGTGGTTGATCAGGCCGATGATCTTCTTCGCCATCTTGTAGCCCGGTGCCGCCTTGGCGCCGAACGCGAACACCCGCGGGGGGATCGACGTCGGGTCCAGCTCACCGGACAGGATCCGCTCGTACAGCGACACGATGTGCAGCACCTTGAGGGTCTGCCGCTTGTACTCGTGCAGCCGCTTGACCATCACGTCGAGCATCGCGCCCTCGGGCAGCACGACACCGTCGCGCTCCGCCAGGACGGCCGCCAGCCGGGCCTTGTTGTCGGCCTTCACCGCACGGAACCGCTCACGGAACTCCTGGTCGTCGGCCAGCGGCTCCAGGCCGGACAGCATCTCCAGGTCGGTGACCCAGCCCGGGCCGATCGCCTCGGTGATCAGCTGGGACAGGCCGGGGTTGGCCAGCCGGACGAACCGGCGGGGCGTGACGCCGTTGGTCACGTTGGTGAACTTGTCCGGCCAGTACTCGGAGAAGTCCGGCAGCACCTTGTCGCGCAGGAGCTGGCTGTGCAGCTCGGCGACGCCGTTCACCTTGCAGCCCGCGACGGTGGCCAGGTACGCCATCCGGACGGCCCGTACGGGCTGCTCCTGGATGATCGACATGCGGCGCACGTGCTCCTCGTCGTCCGGGTACGCCGTGCGCACCTCGGCCAGGAACTCGTCGTTGATTCGGTAGATGATCTCGAGGTGCCGGGGCAGCAGCCGGCCCAGCAGCTCCGTGGGCCACACCTCGAGGGCCTCGGGCAGCAGCGTGTGACAGGTGTAGGCGAAGCACTTCTGGGTCAGCGCCCAGGCCTCGTCCCAGTCCCAGCCCTTCTCGTCGACCAGGATGCGCATCAGCTCGGGGACCGCGATCACCGGGTGGGTGTCGTTGAGCTGGAAGATGATCCGCTCGTCCAGCTGGTGCAGGTCGAAGTCCTCGGGCAGCACCTCGTCGATGAAGTCGCGCAGCGAGCACGCGACGAAGAAGTACTGCTGCTGCAGCCGCAGCTCCTTGCCCTGCGGGGTGGAGTCCTCCGGGTACAGCACCTTGGAGATGTTCTCGGCGAACGTCTGGCTGCGCACCGCCTCCGGGTACCGGCCGGCGTTGAACAGCTCGAGGTCGAACGCGTTGCTGGCGGTGGCGCTCCACAGGCGCAGCGTGTTGACCCGGCCGTTGTGGTAGCCGGGGACCATGTAGTTGAAGGGCACGCCCTCGACGCCCCACGCCGGCACCCACCGGGTGCGCGGCCGGCCGGCCTCGTCGACGTACTGCTCGGTGTGCCCGCCGAACTGCACCTGCACCGAGTGCTCGGGGTGCGGGAACTCCCACGGCGATCCCAGGCTCAGCCAGCTGTCCGGCTGCTCCACCTGCCAGCCCTCGACGAAGGTCTGCTTGAAGATGCCGTACTCGTACCGGATGCCGTAGCCGATGCACGGCACGCTCATGGTGGCGAGGGAGTCGACGAAGCAGGCGGCGAGCCGGCCGAGGCCGCCGTTGCCGAGGCCGGGCTCGACCTCCTGCTCGGCGATCAGGTCGAGGTCGAGGCCGAGGTTCGCCATCGACTCGCGCGCGATGTCCTCGAGGTCGGTCGCCAGGAGCGCGTTCTCCAGCTGCCGGCCCAGCAGGTACTCGGCGGACAGGTAGGCCACCGACTTCGCCTGCGCGCGGCGCTGACGCGTCAGGGTGTCGAGCCACCGGGCCATCAGGTAGTGCCGGACCGCTCGCGCCAGTGCGAGGTACTGGTCGTTGACGGAGGCCCGCGACAGGGTCACGCCCTGCCCGAAGTTGAGCTCGCGGAGGAACTCACGCGTGAACTTCTCGACGGTGTGCTCGGGAAGGATCACCGGGGTCGAGGAGAGAGGTTGGTTCTCGGTCACCGGCACACGCTAGCGGGTGCAACGACTTGCAGGGAATTTCGCAAGGTGGAATCTGGACGGATGTTCAGACGACGCTCGCGAGCGGGCCGCCGCCGAGTCTCAGGACGCACTCCCGGGCGATCGCCATGCCGGCCGCGGCAGCCCCGACAGGGTCGTCCGCGCGCAGCCAGGTGGTGAGGAAACCGGCGCAGAACGCGTCCCCCGCACCGGTCGTGTCGACCGCGTGCACGCGCTGCGCGGGCAGCGCGACGGGCTCCTCGCCACGGCGCGCGACGACCGCCCCGTCGGCGTCGAGCGTCACCACCACCGTGTCGTAGTGCGCGCACAGCCGGCGCGCGGCCTCCACCGGGTCGGCCGTGCCGGCCAGCAGCGCGGCCTCGTCGCGGTTGGGGAAGACGAGCGACGCCCCGGCCGTCCAGGCGAGGAACTGCTCCGGGCCGACGTCCCGCAGGAACGCCACCGAGCTCGGGTCGACGGACACCGGCACCCCGGCGGCCCGGGCACCGGCCATCAGGTCGAGGGCGGTGCCGCGGGCCGGCTCCTCGAACAGCGTGTAGCCGCTCAGGTGCAGCAGCGCGGCACTGTCCAGCACGTCCGGCGGGACGTCGTCGGGCGTCAGCGCGACGTTGGCACCGCGGTCGGTCAGCATCGTCCTGCCGCCGTCCGCGTCGACGATTACCACGATCGTGCCCGTCTCCCGCTCGGGGTCGGCGGCCAGGTGCGGGTCGATGCCCAGGCTCGCGAGGCGGCCCGCGTGCAGGTCGTGGTCGAGCGCGCCGACGCGGCCGACGAACGACACGGCATCGCCCAGGCTGGCCAGCCAGCTGGCCAGGTTGGCCGCGCTGCCGCCCGGGCGGCGGACGATCTGCGCGCGCGTGTCGGTGTCCGGGGCCACCGGGCCGAGGGGGCGCACCAGCACGTCGTTGATGACGTCGCCGACGACGACCACGCGCGGTCGTACCGTCGCCGCGGGCCCGTCGTCCGTCGTCGCGCGGGCGGCGTCCGGCTCGGCCACGGTGCTCAGCCCTGCCGGCGCGCGGCCCAGGCCGTCGCGATCTGCCCGCCGAGCCGGATGTTGTTCACCACGATGTCGAGGTTCACCTCGAGGCTCGCGCCGTGCGTGTGCGCCTGGAAGTAGTCGAGCAGGAAGGGGGTGACGGCCTTGCCGGTGATGCCGCGGCTGTCCACCAGCGCCAGCGCCTCCTCCAGCACGGAGTCGTGCACCGTCGGGTCCAGCTGCTGGTCCGCCGGGATCGGGTTGGCGACCAGCACGGCCTGGCTCTGGCCCAGCGCGTCGCGGGCGGCCATCACGCCGGCGATCTCGTGGGCCGAGTCGACCTTCCAGTCGATCTCGAAGCCGGAGTCCGACAGGTAGAAGCCGGGGTAACGGGTGGTGCGGTAGCCGAGCAGGGTCACGCCGAGGCTGTCCAGCCGCTCGAGGGTCGCGTGGATGTCGAGGATCGACTTGGCGCCGGCCGAGACGACGGTGATCGGCACGCGGGACAGCATCGTCAGGTCCGCCGACTCGTCGAACGACTGCGCGGCACCCCGGTGCACGCCGCCCAGCCCGCCGGTGGAGAACACCCGGATGCCGGCCAGGTTGGCCAGCACGGCGGTCGCCGCCACCGTCGTGCCGCCGGTGACGCCCTTGACCATCGCCACCGACAGGTCCCGGCTGGAGACCTTCTCCACGGTCTCGTCCTCGGCGATGCGGTGCAGCGCGGCGTCGTCCAGGCCCACGTGCGGCACGCCGTCGACCAGGGCGATCGTCGCCGGCGTGACGCCCGCCTCCGTCAACGTCGCCTCGAAGCTGCGGGCCGCCTCGAAGTTCCGGGGGCGCGGCAGGCCGTGGCTGATGATCGTCGACTCGAGCGCGACGACGGGACGTCCGTCGGCCAGCGCCGCGGCGACGGCGTCGGACAGGACCACGGGGCTGCTGCTCACTTCTGGACTCCTTGCCGGGACGTGGTCCGCGCGGGTGCGCGCGGATCCGGCCCCAGGATGCCCCTGTCCGGGCTACCGGCGTGACAGCCCCGGTTCTAGCGTGGTGACCAGCGGCAACCCTCGCAGCGGCATGCGCACGGGCCGCGCGCGGGGCCGGAGCGGGACGGACCGCGGTCCCGGGTGGAGGGCGACGATGACACGGCGGGCGAGCTTCTACTGGAGGTTCTTCGGAAGACCGGTCGGCCGCCTGGGGAGAGTCGGAACGCGCCTCATGGTGCGGATCAACCGGAACAACTACGCCCGGATGGCGGCAGCGCTGGGGCTACGCCCGGACGACGACCTGCTCGACGTCGGCTGCGGCTCGGCGATGCTGCTCGCGGAGCACGCGAAGCGCGCGCGCCACGTCGCCGGCCTGGACGCCTCCGACCTGCAGCTGGACGTGGCGCGGCAGCGCCTGGCCGACCACCTGGCGGCGGGCACCGCCGAGCTGGTGAAGGGCGATGCGGCGGCGCTGCCGTGGGCGGACGGCCGGTTCAGCGTGGTGACGTCGATGTTCTGCCTGAAGTTCGTGCCGGATCCGCTGAAGGCGCTCGAGGAGATGTTCCGGGTGCTGCGTCCGGGCGGTCGCGCCGTGGTGGCGCTCTGCGACCAGCTGCGGGACGAGAAGGCGTCCGGCACCGTGAACGCCTGGGGCCAGTGGGGATGGAACGCGTCGGACGCGCGGCTGCTGATGGAGAAGGCGGGGTTCGCCGAGGTCACGTCGTCGGTGATCGGCAGCCCCGCGTCGCAGCTGGTGCAGGGCGTGCGGGTGGTGTAGCCGTAGGGCGCCGGCCGCAGCCTGGCGGCCGACAGCCGCGTGTCCATCAGCCAGCCGAGGAACATCAGCGGGATGGTCAGCAGCCAGGGATCTTCACGGCGGACCGGAACAGCGCCATCCCCTTCCACGTCGTTACCGCCGTGGTGCACGTAGCCAGCACGGAGTCGCGTGACCGCAGGATCCGGTGTCCCTCCGACTCCCGGATGCTGCGGTCACGCGTGCGAGTGGACGCGGCCTACTGCTGCTGGGCCTTCTTCACGGCGCGCGCCGTGCGCCACAGCTCCGCACCGATCGCCACGACGAGGAAGAACGGCAGCACCCACGTGAATAGGGAACGGTAGATGAACCAGGAGGCGTAACCGCCGGCGGCCAGGGCCAGCAGCACCTGAATCAGCATCCGACGCCAGTTCACGTGACGCAGCACCTGCGAAGCAGTCAGCACGAGACAGCCCTCCATCGCATTTGCAGAGCGAACGTCGCCGCTGAAGGATAGTACGGCATGGTTATGACGACACACTGACCGTTGGCAGCAGCGTTTGAGAACGTCTGGTGGATCGACGTCGCCATTCCTCCAATTGCCGTCAAGCAGAACGCCGTTCCCAGGCCGCCTGAAACCACCTCGCAGATCACGGTGCTGAGCATCATGTAAGGGGTCTGCTGGGCAGCGGCGCGCACCTCGTCCCTGCTGTAGTGGTAGTAGACGGCCCACCCGAACGTGACGCTCGGGTCAGCAACGACGGGGTACGCGGTGTCGGCTGTGGTGTGGACCGTCTGCACGAGCGCCCCGTTCACGATGGAGTACGACGTCGGCACCGCTCGGCCCTTCGCGTCGAACGCCCACGGCTCGGCGACACGACCGAGCGTCGCCGTGGTCGTACCGACGGTAGAGTTCAGGTCCGCGCTGCCGTCTGGGCGAAGCACGGGGACGACACCGTTACCGAACTCATAGGTGAATCGGTGCGGTGCAGCGACGCTGCCGATGACTGTCTCGAGCCGCACGGTCCCATCGCCGAGAAGCTGGACAGCAGCTGCCTCACCTGCGGTGCTGCTGAACACGACGGTCCCGTCGTCAGCGAGGACGCCGGCGTCGAGCGCCAACTCCGGGGGTAGGGAGACTGCCAGAGATGGCTGTCCCGGTCCGGCGTTCGGCACCTTGACCCCGCCGGCGTCCTGCAACACGACCGGGGCGTGCGCGTCGCGCGGGACGCTCGCCGTGCGGGTACCGGCAGCCGCCACCATCCGATCCCCTGCCGCCGCCGCCTTGACCGGGACGCCCTGGTTCGGTGCCACCTTGGCGATCAACCCCGCCACGTGCTTGGCCTTGGTTGCGGGGTCCGGCGCGCTCGCGTTGGCGACGGTAGGCACGAGTGCCACCGCCGTGGCCACCGCCACCGTCATGATCGCGCGGGTACCGAACACTGCCCTACGTGGTCTCACACCTAGTTCCTCTTCCATGTCATTAGGCCGGACGACCCAAATGCGAGGCTACCGATGGAGGGCTGGGAGTGTGACCGGTTTGAGACTCTGGTCTATATGGCTATTACCGCTGCCGTGAGGCAGAGGTGTCATACCGTGATGGCTCGACCTTCGTCGGAGGTTGCACACCAATCCGGGACCCACGCGAGTTCCGTACGGCTGGCTAGCAGCCGAGCAGGGGGGCCTAGCCGTACGGCCAGGCCCCCCTGCCGCTACCTCTCGCCGCTCAGGTGGTGCGCTGGTAGGTGCGGAACGCGCGCGTCGCCACGCCCGTCAGCACCACGGCCAGCCCGGCGAGCAGCCCGAGGTGGACGAGCACCGTCCCGGCATCGGGGTGGCGGCTCAGCGCCTCCCGGCCCACGACGACCGCCCACTCGAACGGGTTGAACCGTGCCACGGTCGCCACCCAGCCGGCCGACAGCCGCGTGTCCATCAGCGCGGAGCTGAGGAACATCAGCGGGATTGTCAGCAGCTGCGAGAGGCCGATCAGCACCGTCTGGTCCCGCGCCAGCAGGGCCGCCGCGTTCGACAGCGCCGAGAACGCCGCCGTCAGCAGCGCCGCACCGAGCAGCAGCAGCAGGATGCCGCCGGCACCGCCGCCGAACCGCGCACCGCCCAGCCACGCCACCCCGAGCACCACGACGGTCTGCAGCACGGTGAGGACCGACTGGTAGACGAGCGTGGAGACCATCAGGGCCCCGCGGCTGGTGGGCGACGTCAGCAGCCGGTCCATCACCCCGCGGTCCATGTCCTGGATGTAGGCGGTGCCGGCCCAGGCGCTGCCGGACAGGGCCATCATCATGACGATCCCCGGCGTGAGGAACTCCAGGTAGGAGCCCCCGCCGGTGAAGCCGGGGATCTTCACGACGGACCGGAACAGCTGGCCGAACAGCAGCAGCCAGATCATCGGCTGCAGCAGGTTCATCAGCACGAACATCGGCACCCGCCGGGCCGCGCGCAGGTGCCGGGCGGTCAGCAGCAGGGTGTGGCGCAGGCCGGTGAACGGCGCACGTCGCGCCTCGACCGGCACGGCCGGCGACCGGCTGGTGGTCACGGCGCTCATGCCGCCACCTCCACGTCCGCACCGGCAGCTGAGTCGAAGCCGTGCCCGGTGTGGGACCGGTACACGTCGTCCAGGCTCGGCCGGGCGACGGTCGCCGAGGCGACCACCACCCCCGCAGACTCCAGCGCCGCGAGCGCCGACGGCAGCACCGCGGCGCCGTCCGCCGTCCGGACCCGCACCTGGCGCCCCTCGACGGTCACGTCCGCGCTGCCGGCCACGCGCCGCATCACCTCGGACGCCCGTGCGACGTCGGTGGTCTCCCGCAGCTCCACGGCGACCGCGTCCCCGTGCAGCCCCGCCTTCAGCTCGTCCGGCGTGCCGGACGCCACGACGCGACCCCGGTCCACGATCGTCAGCCGCCCGGCGAGGTGGTCGGCCTCGTCGAGGTAGTGGGTGGTCAGCAGCACGGTCATCCCCTCCGCGCCGGCCATCCGCTCGATCTCGGCCCACAGCTCGCTGCGCGCCTCCGGGTCGAGCCCGGTGGTCGGCTCGTCGAGGAACAGCACGCGCGGCCGGTGCATCAGACCGATGGCGACGTCGAGCTTGCGTGCCATGCCGCCCGAGTACGTCTTCACCTGACGGTCGGCGCTCGCGTCCAGCGAGAAGCGGCCGAGCAGCTCGGTCGCCCGGGCGCGCGCCGCCGAGCCGGTGAGGCCGTGCAGCCGACCCGCCAGCTCGAGGTTCTCCCGGCCGGTGTCCATCGGGTCCGACACCTGCTTCTGGGCGACGAACCCGATCAGCCGCCGTACCTGGTCGGGGTGCCGAGCGACGTCCGCACCGGCCACCAGAGCGGTGCCGGAGTCGGGCCGGGACAGGCTGGCGAGGATCTTGACCAGGGTGGACTTGCCGGCGCCGTTGGAGCCGAGCAGCCCGAACACGGTGCCGGGCTCGACGCCGAAGCTGACGCCGTCCAGGGCCGTGACCCGCGGCTTGCCGCGTCCGCCGGGGTACGTCTTGACCAGTGATCGCGCCTCCAGCGCGAGCGCTGCTCGTGGTGCAGCCATGGTGCTCCTCCTTGCGGTCGGAGCCGTCCCGTCGTGCCGTGCGGCGATACCATCGCGGCACGGCTCTGAGCAGACTGTTCGCACAGGTTTCAGTTCACGCTGGGACGACTCGGTGCCAGGTGGCTCGGATGTTGGCGCATCCGGGCCACCACTCTTCTGCGGTCCTCCGGCCAGGCGGCCGGAGGGTGGTGCACCCGGCGGTCACGTCGACCGTCGGGAGATCGCGGGTCACGGGGCGGGGCGGTGGCCCTCCCCTGGTTCGGCCTCGGGCGCGGCGGCGGTGTCGCCCGCGGTGAGGACCGGCGCCAGCTCGGCGGCCAGCTCCTGGTGCGACCGGCCCTGCGCCAGCTGGTCGTGCAGCTGGGCCCACAGCCCGAAGCCGCCCAGCTCGCGGCGCTCGATGCGACCGGCCAGCTGGGCGACGTAGTCGCGCTCGGCCCTGAGCATCGCGATCCGGTAGGTCAGCTCGACGACGAACAGCTCCGGCAGCCGGCTGACGACGTCGCCGGCCGCGAGCGCCTCACGCTCGGTGAGGTCGGCGTCCAGGCGGGCGAGCCGCTGCTGCAGCAGCCGAGCGGCGTCCGCCGGCGGCAGCATCGCGAGCAGCGAGAGGCCCGTCTCGAAGGCCGGGTACTCCTTGACCGGCTGCGCGATCAGCTCCCGCAACCACGCGTCGGTCTCCTGGCGGCCCGCCGGCGTGATCGCGTAGACGATCCGCTCCGGCCGGTTGCCCTCGCGCTCCGTGCGCTCGACCTCGATCAGATCCTTCTTCACCAGCTGCTGGATGACGGAGTACAGCGACCCGAAGTTGAGCCGGATGCTGTCCTCCTTGCCGCGCTCGCGCAGCGTGGTGGTGATCTCGTACGGGTACATCGGGCGCTCCCAGAGGCAGGCGAGCACCGCCAACGCCAACGGGTTCGACACGGGCCTGGCGGCCATCACTCACCTCCGGATACTCGCGCCAGAGTATTTGTGATCGGGTAGCGGCGCAAGACCCTCCGTGGGATTCCGCACGGAGAGGTCGACCCGGCCGATGAGAAGGACGCGACACCCGACGGGTGATCGACGGCCCGTCCCGCCCAGGAGTCACCATGACAGCGTCCGTCCTCCCTCTGCCGGCCTCGGCCTCCCCGGCGCGCAGCGGGTCCGCATCCGCAGCAGGCCTCTGGGCCGCCCCTGTCGTCGCCGTCGTCGGCGGCGTCGTGGCGCAGCTGCTCGAGCGTCCGGCGTCCTGGATCGCCCTCGCCGTGGGCGGCGTGCTCGCCCTCGCGCTGGCGTTCCGGTCCGCGGCCGTCGCACGCCGCTCCGTCGCCGCCCTGGAGGAGCTCGGCCGCGCCGGCACCGCCGGAGACTTCACGCGCGTGGCGGAGACGGACGGCACCGGCGTCACCAGGCTGGTGCGCGACGCGTTCAAGCGGCTGACGGACCCGATGAGCGCCATCACCCCGGAGATCTCGCTGCTGACGATCGCCGGCGAGGAGCTCGGCATCATCGGCCAGACCATCACCGAGGGCGCTCGCGGCACCAGCGAGCAGGCGAGCCGCATCGAGCGGTCGGCCCGCGAGGTGTCCACCAACGTCTCCACCGTCGCGGCCGCCACCGAGGAGCTGCGGACGTCGATCAGCGAGATCGCCAAGACCACGTCCAACGCCTCGCACGTCGCCCGTGAGGCCGTCGGCTCCGTCGCCGCCGCCTCGCAGACCATCACCGTGCTCGGCGAGTCCACCGCGCGCATCGGCGAGATCATCAAGGCGATCACCTCGATCGCCGGCCAGACGAACCTGCTCGCGCTGAACGCCACCATCGAGGCCGCGCGTGCCGGGGAGGCCGGCAAGGGGTTCTCCGTCGTCGCCGCCGAGGTGAAGAGCCTGGCGCAGGAGACGTCGAAGGCCACCGAGACGATCACCGACATGCTGAGCCGCATCCAGGCGGACTCCCACGAGGCCGTCACGGCGATGGCGGACGTCAGCCGGGTGATCGACGAGATCTGCGAGTCGCAGCTGACCATCTCCTCCGCCGTCGAGCAGCAGACAACCGTCACCCACGAGCTGAGCCAGACGGCCCAGGGCGTGTCCGACGAGGCCGAGGCGATCGCCGGTGCGATCGCGACCGTCGTCGACCTCGCCACGGTGAACGCGGACGCCGCGGCACGCAGCGCCGTCGCCGTCGGCGAGCTGACCCGGATGGGCACGGCGATGTCCCGGGAGACCAGCGGCCTGACGCTGACGACGGTCGAGGAGACCGGCTACTTCGACATCAGCTGGGACCGCACGCAGAACCGCCTGTCCGACGTCTGCGTCGGCATGTGGAGCAAGGCGACCTGCGACGACTACGTCCGCGTGCTGTCCGCCGCCTACCGCGAGAACCGCCCCGGCTGGACGTTCCTGGTGGACTTCAGCGCCCACCCGGCCCAGGCGGAGCAGGTGCAGCGCACCCACGAGGCGATGATGGCCGAGGCCGTGAAGAACGGGCTGACGTGGTGCGCGTTCATCGCCTCCAACCCGCTGGTCGCCATCCAGATGCAGCGGCTGTCGGCCAAGACGGGCTTCCCGGTGACCTATGTCGCCACCCGCGAGGAGGCACTGGCCGTCCTGGCCCAGCACTAGGCCGCCTGGCGACGACCCCGCGCGGGCGGGACACGGCCGCCGAGATCGAGCAGGTATGGAGAAGCCGCAGCCGAACCCGTGTCCGTAGGTTGACGCCATGACCGACACGAAGAAGACGAGCGGGTTCACCGCCGAGGAGCGCGCGGCGATGCGTCAGCGCGCCAAGGAGCTCAAGGCGCAGCAGTCCGCCGCGGAGTCGCTGCAGGCGGTCGTCGACCGGATCGCGGCCCTCGAGGAGCCGGACCGGACCAACGCCGAGCGCATCCACGCGATCGCACTGGAGGTCGCACCCTGGCTGCAGCCCCGGCTGTTCTACGGCAGCCCCGCCTACGCGAACGCGGAGGGCAAGGTGCTGTTCTTCTACCAGGAGCGCGCCAAGTTCAAGGTCCGCTACGGCAACCTGGGCTTCTTCGACGGCGCGCAGCTCGACGACGGCTCGATGTGGCCGACGGCGTTCGCGATCACCGAGCTGTCCGCCGCCGACGAGGCGCGGGTCGCGGAGCTGGTGCGGAGGGCGACGGGCCAGTCGGCCTGACGGCCCCGCACGACGCACGAACCGCGGACACAGGAGAGGCGCAGCACCGCGCGGGTGCTGCGCCTCTCGTCTGTGCGCCCGAAGGGACTCGAACCCCCAACCTTCTGATCCGTAGTCAGATGCTCTATCCGTTGAGCTACGGGCGCCCGGCCCGCGAACGGGCCACAGGAGAGGTTACAGGCAGAACGGCGATGCGCCCAAACCGCGGCGGGGCCGTCGTCGGGCGTCGGGGACACCCGTCGCGGACGCCCGTCCCCGACGTCACCGCACCGCGCTACTCCTTCGTCGCCCCGCCCGTCGTGTTCATCATCCGGCGCTGGAACACGAAGAACAGCACGGCCACCGGGATGGTCATGAGGGTCGCCGCGGCGAGCTTGATCGGGAACTGGGATCCGGCGCTCAGCGCCCCGGACGCCAGCTGCGCGGTGCCCTTGGTCAGGGTGAACAGCCGGGGGCTCTGGGTGGAGACGATCATCTGCGGCAGCTCGTTCCAGGAAGCCTGGAACGAGAGGATGAACAGGGTGATCAGCGCCGAGCGGGACATCGGCAGCACCACCGACCAGAACCGGCGGAACACCCCCGCACCGTCGATCCGCGCCGCCTCCTCCACCGACGGGGAGACCGACTCGAAGAAGTTGCGCATGATGAACACCCCGGCGGCGTCCGCCAGCATCGGCAGGATCATCCCGGGGTAGGTGTCGTAGATCCCCAGCTGCTTGATGACCAGGAACTTGGGGATCAGCAGCACGACGCCCGGCACCGCCATGACGGCCACCAGCCCGGCGAACACGGCGTTGCGCCCCCGGAACGGCAGCCGGGACAGCGCGTAGCCGGCCATCGAGTCGAACAGCACCCGCCCGGCGGTGACCAGCACCGTGACGATCACCGTGTTGGTCAGCCACAGCGGCAGGTCGGACTGGAACAGCCGCTGGTAGGCCGCCGTCGTGAACGTCTTCGGGATCAGCGAGACGGGGTTGTTGGCCGCGTCCTGGTCCGTCTTGAAGGAGTTGGCCAGGGAGACGACGAACGGGAACACGTACACCAGCGCGATCCCGACGAGCACCGCGTACCGGCCGGTGACTCCCAGCGGCGACCGGCGCCGCCGCATCCGGGTGCGCACCACCGGCCGGGTCACCGGCGCCTGAACCGCTGCCTCAGCCATGGGACCGGCTCCGCCGTGGCGTCCGCTCCCGCAGCGCCAGCCGCTGCAGCACGGTGAACAGCACGATGATCGCGAACAGGATGAACGCGATCGCCGCGCCCCGGCCCCACGCGTTGTTGATGAACGACTGGCTGTAGGACAGGTAGGCCGGCGTCAACGTCGTGTTGGCCGGACCGCCCTTGGAGCCCACGTAGATCTGGTCGAACAGCTGCCACGTGCCGATCAGCCCCAGCGTCACCACGGTGAACGTGGTGGGCCGCAGCATCGGCAGGGTCACGTACCAGAACCGCTTCCACGGCCCGGCGCCGTCCATCACGGCCGCCTCGTCGATCTCCTCGGCGATCTGCTGCAGCGCCGCGAGGTAGATCAGCATGAACGTGCCCGACGTGGTGAAGATGGCCATCACGATGAAGACGAGCATCGCGGGGCTCGGCCCCGCCACCCAGTCGAACCAGGTCAGCCCCAGGAACCCGTTCCCGGCGGGCGCGTGCACGCCGACCGCCTGCAGCAGCAGCTGCACCACGCCCCGCGTCTCGGTGAACCACCCCGGTCCCGTCCCGCCCAGCCAGCCGATCACCGCGTTCACGGTCCCGGAGGCGGAGAACAGGAACAGGAAGATCACGGTGATCGCCACCGACGAGGTCACGGACGGGAAGTAGTAGGCGGTGCGGAACGCGCCCTGCCCGGCGATCCGCCGGTTCACCAGCACGGCGAGCAGCAGCGACACCGCCGTCTGGATCGGCACCACGAGCAGCACGTACCAGGCGTTGTTGCGCAGCGACGTGCCGAAGTCCGACTGCGCGAGCCCGGGCTTGGCGAGCAGCGCCGCGTAGTTGGCGCCGCCGACGAACTTCACGGTGGACGAGAAGGGGCTGCCCAGCCCGCTCCAGCTCGAGACCGACACCCACGCGGCCATCGCGATCGGCAGCACCAGGAACAGGCCCAGGATCACCAGCACCGGGGCGGTGAACAGCCAGCCGGCCACCCCGTCGCGGCCCCGGATGCCGGGACCGCGACGGGTGGCCGACCTGGCCGGCGCGGACGTCGTGCCCGCCGCGCGCGCCATGACGGTCTCCATGCCGGTCTGCCTCAGGACAGGCCGGGCAGCGCCTGGAGGTTGGTCTGCACCTTGTCCAGGATCTGCTTGGGGTCGGTGCTGGACAGCCCGTCGAGCTGGGAGTCGAAGTTCTTGATCACGTCGCTGATGCCCGCGACGCTCGGGATCGACTTCGACGAGGCGGCGCTGTCGAGGAAGGCCGTCTGCTCGGGGAACTGCTGCTTCCACTGGTCGGCGATCGACTGCACGCTCGGCATCACGCCGAACGCCTTGGCGAAGCCGAGCTGCTGGTCCGGCTGGGTCAGGTAGGTGACCAGGTCGAGCGCGCCGCCCTTGTTCTTCGACTGGGACGCCATGCCCCAGCCGCCGTCGTACTGGATGGTGCCCTCGCCCTTGGGGCCGGCGGGCAGCTTGACCACCTTGTACTTGACCGAGGAGTAGTCCTTGGTCATCGCGCCGGAGATCCAGTTGCCCTCGATGGTCATCGCGGCCTTCTGGGTGCCGAACGCCTCCCCGCCCCAGCCCGCACCGAGCTGCGACGCGTACTTCATCGCACCCTCGGACAGCAGCTTCTTGGCGTAGGTCAGCCCCTGCACGTTCGCGTCCGAGCTCGCCGCGGCCTTGCCGTTGTCGTCCACCAGCCAGCCGCCGGCCTCGGCCATGAACACACCGAGCCGCTCGAACTGCCCGGACACCGCGAGGCCCACGTGCTGCGGCGTCGTCAGCTTCTGCGCGACCTGCTCCAGCTGGTCCCAGGTGGTCGGGTAGTCCTTGTCCGTCAGCCCGGCGGCGGTCCACATGTCCGTGTTGATCACCAGGGCGAGCGTGGAGAAGTCCTTGGGCGCGGCGTACTCCTTGCCGTTCACCGTGAACGCCTTGACCAGGGACGGGTAGAAGGAGTCCTTGTTCTTCAGCTGCGTGACGTACGGCTCCAGGGAGCCGTTGCTCGCGTACGTCGCCACGGAGTCGTTGGTGACGTAGAAGAGGTCCGGCGGGTTGCCGCCGGCGAAGCCCTGCGACAGCTGCTGGCCCAGGTCGGAGGCGACGTTGACGGTCGCCTGCGTGCCGGACTGCTTGGACCACGCGGCCACGGCGTCCTTGACGGCGTTGGTCTCCGCGTCGCCCGACGTGCCGATCAGGATGGTGAGCGGCTGGTGGTTGTCGGACGACACGGCGGACGACGAGGCCGAGGCGGCCGGTGAGCCGAAGCCGCCGCCGCTGCTGCAGGCGGCGAGGGTGGCGGTGGCCGTCAGTGCGGCACCCGCGGCGAGGAGCGCTCTCCTGGTGATCTTCATCGATGTGCCTCTCTAGCGCGTCGGATGGTGGACGGGTCAGGGGTGGGCGGCTGGCGCCGGCACGGAGCTCTCGCGGACGACGAGCGTCGGCACCAGCAGGCCGGAGTCGGCCGGGTCGCTGGGCCGCCCGTCGAGCTGGGACAGCACGCTGTCCAGCGCCCAGCGGGCCGCCTGCTCCAGCGGCTGCCGCACGGAGGTGATGCCGAGGGCGGCGGCCGTCGGGCTGTCGTCGAACCCGACGACGGCGGCCCGCGCCCCCGCGGCCTGCACGGCGCCCCAGGCGCCGACGGCGAGCGAGTCGGAGGCGCAGACGAACGCCGTCGCGCCCGCCTCGAGCAGCCGCCGCGCGGCCTCCGCACCGGACCGGATGCCGTCCGGCTGCGCCGAGTCCAGGCCGTGCCGGTGCCGCGTCGGCACGCCGGCGGCGCTCATCGACTGCTCCCAGCCGCGGCGCCGCTCGTCACCGGTCCCCGAGCCGGCGGGCCAGCCGACGAAGGCGATCTCCGTGTGACCCAGGCTGCGCAGGTGCTCGGTCGCCTGGCCGGTGCCGGCGGCGCCGTCGACGTCGGTCCACGCGTGCTGCGACTGCTTCCCGGACGCCTGTCGCGCCCACGGCCGGCCGAAGACGGCGTACGGCACGTGCCGCTCGGTCAGCCACCGGTACCGCGCGTCGTGCGCGTGGGTGCCGACCAGGACGAACGCGTCGACGCTGCGCGCCCGGGTCAGCCGCTCGAACTGGCGCAGCTCGGCCTCGTCGGAGTCGGCGGTGTAGAGCATCACGCGGTGGTCGTGGGCCTCCGCATCGCTGGTCAGCGAGTGCAGGAAGGTGTCGAGCACCAGGCCGCTGATGCCGTCCAGCACCGGGTCGAGGCGGTAGGCCAGCACGCCCGAGCGGGCGGTGCGCATCTGCCGGGCGGCGGCGCTGCGGACGTAGCCGGTCTCCTCGATGGACGCGAGCACGCGCTTGAGGGTGTCCGGCTGGAGGCGCTCGGGGCTGTTGAGGGCGTTGGAGACGGTCTGCCGCGAGACGCCGGCGTGGGCGGCGACGCTCGAGACGGTCGGACGACGCCCGTCGCTGCTGGCGCCGTCGCCCCCGTCACGACGGATGTCGCTCGTCCCGGTGCGCGCGTCGCTGTCGGACCGGCTGTCCGGCGCCATCGCCAGCTCCTCTCCATCAAGGGCCTTGCCAGGAGCTTTGATCGATCAACTAGGATCGCGACTGCGATTTGATTGATCAAATGCCCGGCGTGAGACACAGAGTCGGCCATCGAGTTCGTACTGTCAAGCGATGCCCGACGGGGAGCCTGAACCATGAGCGAGCACCTGCAGCCCTTCCTGCACGACCTCGAGCTCGTGTTCCGCGCGCCCACCCAGGCGTGGTCGGCGCCCGACGGCCAGCTCCGGCCCTCGGCACCCGGTCGGGCCACCGTGCAGGGGGTGCTGCACTCCGACGTCCGGGTGCTCAGCGAGGCGGTGCTGACGGTCGACGGGGTCGAGGCGGAACCGGCCGGCACCGTCCGCGACGGCGGGTCGGTGACGTTCGTCGGCCTCCCCCGGCACGTCGACCAGCCCGGGGCGGACCCCACGGTGCGCCTGCTCCGCACCCGCGGCGCGGAGCCGGGGTCGGTGTCCGAGACCCTCGAGCTGCGGTGCGCCACCGCCGAGCCGACCACGGCACGGCTGACCCTGACGCTGTCGTCGGACATGGCCCCCATGGAGGCCATCAAGTCGGGCACCACCGCCGACGCCGTGCCCGCGGCGCGCACGCCGTCCGGGCTCGTCTGGACGGCGGACGCCGTCACGGCCGAGGTCGAGGCCGAGGGCGCCGACGTCGACCTCGAGGACCCCGCTCGTCCCGTGCTGCGGTGGACGCTCACCGCGGCAGCCGACCGGCCGGCCCGCGTCACCTGGCGGCTGGTGGTGCACGACGGGATCGCGGTGGTGACGGGGGTGCGGACACCGTCGCCGCTGGCGATCCCGACGACAGCGGCGTCGACCACGCCGCCGCTCCCGTCGTCGCCCGCACGCGACCTGCGACCCCGCCGGTTCCTCGACCAGTCCCTCGCCGACCTCGACGGCTTGCGCATGGCCCTGCCGTCGCTGCCGGACCAGGAGTTCCTCGCCGCCGGCGCGCCCTGGTTCTTCACGCTGTTCGGCCGCGACTCCCTGTGGGCGGCTCGGTTCCTGCTCCCGCTCGGCACCGGGCTGGCCGAGGGCACGCTCACCGTGCTGGCGTCCCTGCAGGGCACCACCGACGACCCGGCCTCCCAGGAGGAGCCCGGCAAGATCCTGCACGAGCTGCGCCGCGCCGCGCTGACCCTGCCGTCGGACGGCCTGGCGCTGCCGCCCGTCTACTACGGCACCGTCGACGCCACCCCGCTGTGGGTGTGCGTGCTGCACGACGCCTGGCGCGCCGGCATGCCGACCGACGCCGTCCGACGCCTGCTCCCCCACGCCGAGCGCGCGCTGGCGTGGACCGTGGCCGGTGTCCGCGCCGGCTACCTCGCCTACCAGGACCCCACCGGCCACGGGCTGACCAACCAGGGCTGGAAGGACTCCGGCGACTCCATCCAGTTCCGCGACGGCCGGCTGGCGGAGGGCCCGATCGAGCTGTGCGAGGTCCAGGGCTACGCGTACGAGGCGCTGGTGCACGGCGCGGACCTGTTCGAGACCCTCGGGCACCCGGGGGTGGAGGCCGAGGACACCACGCCGGCCGGGCTGCGCGCCGCGGCCGCCGACCTCGCCGAGCGGTTCCGTCGCGACTTCTGGCTGGAGGACCAGCACGGTCCGTACGTCGCCATCGCGCTGGACGGTAGCGGCGCACCCGTGGACACCGTCACGTCGAACATGGGCCACCTGCCGGGCACCGGACTGCTGCGCGCCGACGAGGAGGACGCGGTCGCCCGGCGACTGGTGCACCCGGAGCTCAGCTCCGGCTTCGGTCTGCGGACGATGGCCACGTCGAGCACCGGCTACTGGCCGCTGAAGTACCACGGTGGGTCCGTCTGGGCGCACGACACGGCGATCGCCATCCGGGGCCTGCTCGTCTCGGGCCACCGCGCCCAGGCACAGCTGCTGGCCGAGGGCCTGCTGCGCGCCGCGGAGTCGTTCGACTTCCGCATCCCCGAGCTGTACTCCGGCGACCCGGCCACCGGTCCCACCCCGCACGCCCTGCCCTACCCGGCAGCCTGCCGACCGCAGGCGTGGTCCGCGGCGTCCGCGGTGGTGGTGGCCCAAGCGCTCGGGCTCCTGTAGGCGCGGCGGACGCGCGGCCCAGCGCGCCTCAGACGCGGGCGGCGACCGCCGGCACGATCGCGTTGTGCTCGTCCAGCACGACGACCCGCGGCACGTGCCGGTGCGCGTCCTCGTCGCTCATCGAGCCGTACGCCACGATGATCACGCGGTCGCCGACCTCCACCAGGTGCGCCGCCGCGCCGTTGATCTGGATGTCCCGGCCACCCCGCGGTCCCGGGATCGCGTAGGTGGTCAGCCGGGCGCCGTTGGTGATGTCCAGCACGTCCACCTGCTGGTTCGGCAGGAGGTCGGCCGCCTCCATCAGCTCCTCGTCGACGGTGATGGAGCCGACGTACTCGAGGTCGGCCTGCGTCACCGTGGCGCGGTGGAGCTTGGACAGCATCATCGGCCGCTGCAACGTGCTCATGAGGCGCGATCCTAGGCGCGCCACCTGACGACACCCTGGGACGGCCGGGTCCCGAGTGCACGGAGCGGGTCCCCCGACCATGGCGCGATGCGCGCGTGGCGAGCGTCGGTCTGTGCCCGTCGCGAGTCGTCACCGGCGATGGTGACCCCGTGATACCGGGCGAAAACCCCGGTCCCGGTGGCGTCGCAGGCGTCGTCGCCCACCATGGAGCAGATGGAGGACGACGACGATGCACGCGAGCTGCTTCGCGTCACGCCGGCGGAGATCCGCGCCGCGCGGCAGGCGTGGCTCGATGCCCGGGACTCCGACGACGACGTACCGCAGAGCCGTGTGCACATGCTCTTCGAGTACTACCGGTTCCTCATCAGCGTCGAGGCCCGGCAGATCGCCGACGGCCTGCACGACGCCGGCGGCCAGACGTCCTAGGGCCGGCCGGCTGCGAGACGGCCTCTCGTGCTTACGCTGAGGGGCATGGTGGTCCGGGTCAGCGGGGTGCGGCAGCCGAGCGTCTGGGCGAACGTCGTGAGCGAGGACGCTCCCGCGCTTCGCAGGTGGCTGCTGGGGCTCGGTTTCACCGAGGACCTGCTGATCCCCGGTGAACGTGACGGCTCGATCCACCACTGCCAGCTGGACTGGCCCGAGGGCGGTCGGGTGCTGCTGTCCAGCACGGACGAACGGCCGACGCCGTGCCGCCCGGGCACCGGCTGGTTGCACGTGGTGACGGCCGATCCCGACGCCGTGCTGGCGCGTGCGCAGGCCGCCGGGGCGACCGTGGTGCACAGCCTCGTCGACCAGGTCGACTACCCGTCGCGGGACTTCACGGTGGCCGACCCTGACGGCAACTACTGGACGTTCGCCACGTTCGGGGGCTGATCCGGCTGGGACGAAGGCGTGAGGACGCCGCTGACGAGGATCGGGGCCGGGTGCATCTGCACCTCGGCCCCGATTTTCGTCGTCAGGGTGCCTCGACCTTCGTCGAGATCCCCAGAGCAGAGCGGAGACGGTGGGATTTGAACCCACGGAAGGGGAGACCCCTTCACGGCCTTAGCAGGGCCGCGCACTAGACCTGGCTATGCGACGTCTCCAAGACGGTGGACAGGCTACAGGTGCCCTCGTCGTGCACCAAAGCGGCGGCGCGCCTCAGTGCTCGAAGCCCCACTCCCGGTCGGTGAGCATCCGGGCGATCGCGAGCCCGACGGCGAGCGCGGTGACGATCAGCGCGGCCGAGACGCCGTAGCCGAGGGCCTGCATCGTGTCGCCGTTGCTGATGTAGTACACCGCCCGGTAGGCCGGCACGCCGGGCACCATGATCGTCACGGCGGGGACGTACACGGTGATCCGCGGCACGTTCATCCGCGGGGCGATCCAGGCCGCGAGCAGGCCGATCAGGCAGGCGGCGACCGCGGCGGCGGCCTGCGGCGGCCAGTTCGCCAGCGTCACGGCGGCGATCCGCAGCGTGTTGGGGATCATCGCGACGAGCGCGGCGACCACCGCCATCCGCCACGGGGAGTTGAACATGAGCGCGAAGCCGAGCACACCGACAGCGGACGCCAGCACCCGCAGCGCCATCAGCACCGGCAGGCCCATCGCCATCGCGCGCGGCGGGTCGGGGCTGAGCCCGACGATGATCGACACGCCCCACACCGCGAAGGCGGCCGAGACGAAGATCATCAGCGCCCACGTCAGCCGGGCCACCCCTGCAGAGAAGTCCAGCTTGGCCAGGTCCAGCGCGCCCGTGACCAGGGGGAACCCCGGCACCAGGAACAGCGCCGCCGCCACGTACCCCGCCTCGTGCACGCCGCCGGTCAGCGCCGCCCAGTGCAGCAGCTGCACGAACCACAGGTACACGACGCTGGACAGCGCCGCCGCCAGCATGGTCACGCCGAACTGGTTGAAGCCGCGGTGCAGCAGCACCCGACGCAGCCCCTGCCCCACCCCGGCGCCGAGGAACGCACCGATGATCTCGATGGGGCCCGCGTTGTTGAGGAAGGCGAACGCCGCGCACGCGAGCGCCGCCCACAGGGCGTTGAGGACCACCGGGTACAGCGGGGGCTTCGCCGCGATCCGGTCGACCTCGGCGGTGACGTCCTCGATGGTCACCTTGCCGCGCGCCTCGAGCCGCTGCGCCATCCGCTCGAGCTCGGCCAGCCGGTCCGTGTTGACCCCGAGGGAGCGGACCTCGGCGACCTCGGTGCGGAACGAGCGACCGCGGTGCGACGTCGTCGTGATCTCGGTCAGCGTGACGTGGGCCTCGTGGCGGTCGACGTCGAGGGCGTGGGCGACGCGGGCCATCGAGGCCTTCACCCGGTAGGAGCCGGTCCCGGCGGACAGGCTGAGCTTGCCGACCCGCAGCACGACGCCGGAACGCCGGATCAGGTCGAGCTCGTCGTCGTCTGGCTCGGTGGGCACGGCACCATGATGACGGCCGTCATCGGCGCCCCACGGGACGTCTGGCCCGGCCCGCCCGCCTGTCAGGCGGTCTCCAGCGCCCGCTGCAGGCGTTCGAGCGTCCGCGCGTCCGGCGTCATGCCGAGACAGGTGAGCGCCACCGCCAGCTCGCCACGGCTGACGGGCCTGACGGCCGTCGCCCGCACGAGGCTCGCGGCGCGCTGCACCGCGTCGGCCGAGGCAGAGGGCGGCCGCAGTGCGTGCCGACCGTCCCGCTGCATGCACCGGACCGTAGCGGGCCGGTGCCCGTTCCGTCACGTTCGGGGGATTCCTCCCGTCCGGGCGTACGGACCACCGTCCCGACCGGGCCTGGCGGACAGCCCACGCCAGTAATCTCTGCCGAGGGTCGGCAGCCCACCGCCACCGCCCGAACCCCACCCACGTCGGAGGCGCACGTGCACCACCACGGACCCGCGGAGCCGGCCCACCACCACCACGGCTCCCCCACCGGTGACCCGCAGCGTATCGCCGCGGTGTGGCCGTGGGTGCGCGACCAGCTGGCGCCCACCACCGGCCCGGTGCTCGAGGTGGGCTGCGGGCCCATCGGCGGGTTCGTCCCCGCGCTGCTCGCCGGGGGTCGGGACGCGCTGGGCGTCGACCCGGTGGCCCCGGACGGCCCCGCGTACCGGCAGGTCACCGTCGAGGACGTCACGCCCGACGGCTCGTTCGGCGCGGTGGTGGCGAGCACGTCGCTGCACCACGTGCGCGACCTGGACGCCCTGGCCGAGCGCCTCGCCGGCCTGCTGCGGCCCGGCGGTCGCGTGGTGGTGGTCGAGTGGGCGTGGGAGCGCATCGACGCCGCGACCGTGCAGTGGTGCTTCGAGCGGCTGCCGGAGCGGTCGGAGGACAGCTGGCTCGGTCGGCAGCGGACGGCCTGGCAGGAGAGCGGTCTGCCGTGGGACGAGCACGTGCGGCAGTGGGCCGTCGCGGAGGACCTGCAGCCCGGCGCCGGCGTCGGCCGGGCGCTGGCGAGCCGGTTCCGCACGCTCGTCGACGAGGACGCGCCGTACTTCTACCCGTACCTGACGGTCGACGAGGACGCCGAGCGGGCCGCGGCGGCCGCCGGCGAGATCCAGCTGGTCGGGGTCCGGTGGGTCGGCGTGCTGGACGACCGGGGGCTCTGAGGGCGAGGTGGCCGGGATGGGCGTCAGGGGGCGGCGCGGCGTGACACGCGCCTCCGTGGGGCGTGCGGTGGCGATCGTCGCGGTCGCCGCCCTGCTGGTGCTCAGCGCCGCCCAGGGCGAGGGCGCGGTGCTGGCGCCGACGTGGGGCACGTCCGCCGAGGCCGCCGCCACGGTCCCCGCCGGTCCCGTCAGCTGCCACGACGGCGCGATGCAGATCGTGGCGCACGAGGACGACGACCTGCTGTTCCTCAGCCCGGACCTGCTGCACGACGTCCAGTCGGGTCGGTGCGTGCGCACGGTCGTCGTCACCGCGGGAGACGCCGCGCAGGGGACGGCGTACTGGAAGTCGCGGGAGCGCGGCAGCCAGGCGGCGTACGCCGAGATGGCCGGCGTACGGGACGCGTGGACGACGACGGACGCCGGCGTGCCGGGGCACCCGATCCCCCTGCTCACGCTCACCGCCGACCCGCGCGTCTCGATCGCCTTCCTGCGGCTGCCCGACGGCAACCGGCGCGGGACCGGCATGCGGGTGCACGACCACGAGAGCCTGATGCGCCTCTGGCAGGGACTGATCCCGACGATCACGGCCGTCGACGGCTCGTCGACCTACACCGCCGACACACTGACCGCCACGTTGACCGCACTGGTGAACGCCTTCGCGCCGACCACCGTCCGCACGCAGGACTGGACCATCCCCTTCCAGACCGGCGACAACGCCGACCACACCGCCACCGCGTTGTTCGTGCGGTCGGCCGACCACGCCGTCACCTCGGCGCACGTGCTGCTCTCCTACGGCGGCTACCCGATCTGGACCCGACCCACCGTGGTCCACGGCGCCGACCTGCGGGACAAGACCGCCGCGTTCGTCGCCTACGCGCACCACGACCCCCTCATGTGCCTCGAGCCGTGGTGCGCGGACTCCGTGGTGGCGGCGCTGCGGCTCAGCCGCCAGTACGTGGTGGCCTCGCAGACGACCGTCGGCCCCGGAGCCGGCTGAGCCCGCTCCGCGAACGGTCGCCGGACCAGTGCCACGGGTGGCCCGTCTAGGCTGCTCCCCTGGGACCGAGGCGCCACGCGCCCGCACGACGCACGGTCGACGGTCCCGGACGCGAACCCGCTCGGACGGAGGCCCATGCTCGACGTCGTCTTCCGCCGGCACCACCGACGGACGAACCTCGTCGTGGCGGCCGGTCTGGCGCTTGCCGTCGCCGGCACGCTGACGGCGTGCGGCTCGGTCGCGAAGAAGCCGACGCAGCCCGCGGCCGCCGTCAGCACCCCGCCCACCAGCACCGGCGACATCGCGGCGGCCATCCACCTGGCCGACCTGCAGAACGCCGAGCGACCGGACACCGTGTTCTCCGCCGGGGCGACGCCGACGTTCACGCTGGTGGACGGCAAGGCGAAGATCACGCCGCTGCACGGCGCGAATGCCAAGCAGTGGGCGCCCGGCAACTACCGGCTGGTGGTGCGGTGCATCGGCACGGGCACGCTGACCGTCGAGCTGCAGATCGGCGAGTACCTGACCTGGACGACGCTGCCGGCATGCAGCGCGACGTCGTCCCCCGGGGTCATGGGGCTGACGCTGCCGCGCCGCGGCACCGGGATGTCCGTGACGATCACGCCGAGCGTGGACACCCGCGCGGCGGTCGCCTACCAGGTCCGGCTGCTGCAGCCGACCGACTGACCGGTTCGGCGCCCGCTGTCCGGCCACCCGGGCGGTGGTGCGTGGCTCGTGGTTCGTGGCGGAGGGCAAGGGATTCGAACCCTTGGTGGGTTGCCCCACAACGGTTTTCAAGACCGTCGCCTTCGGCCGCTCAGCCAGCCCTCCAGGTGTGCCGGACGCTAGCAGACCCCTCGACGTGCTGAGGTAGGGCCGTGCCTTCGTGGATCTCCGACCTGTGGCGCACCGCCACGTCCCCGCAGCCCGCCCCGTCCACCTGGGTGGTGCTCGGCACTGCGGCAGCAGCCCTCCTCCTGCTCGGCGTCCCGTCGGCCTGGCGCGCCCTGCGTCACCTGGTGACGATCGTGCACGAGGCGGGTCACGCGACCGTCGCCGTGCTGGCGGGCCGCAAGCTGTCCGGCATCCGCGTGCACTCGGACACGTCGGGGCTGACGACGTCGCGAGGCGCCCCCCGTGGTCCGGGGATGGTGCTGACGCTGGCGGCCGGGTACCCCGCACCGGCGGTCCTGGGGGTGGGCGTGGCGGCCCTGGTCGCGCGCGGCTACGCCGTCGGCGCCCTGTGGCTGCTGCTGGTGCTGCTCGCCCTGGTGCTGGTGCAGATCCGCAACCTGTACGGGCTGTGGGCGGTGCTGGCGACCGCCGCGGTGCTGGTGGGCATCACGGGCTGGGCGCCGGTGACGTGGCAGGTCGCGGCCGGCCACCTGGCGGCCTGGGTGCTGCTGCTCGGCGCACCACGGGCGGTGCTCGAGGTCGCGTCGTCCCGACGAGGACGGCGGCACGACGGGTCCGACCCGGGACAGCTCGCGGTGCTGACGCACGTGCCGGGCGGCCTGTGGGTGCTGCTGTTCGGCGTGGTCACCGTGGGTGCGGCCGTGCTGGCGGGGCGGTGGCTGCTGGTCGGCAGCCATCTGATCGGCTGAGCCGACCAGGCCTCGACGAGGCCTCGACCAGGCCACGACCCGGACCGTCAGTCCGGCAGCCGGTGCTCCAGCAGCACGACGTCGCGCCACTGCCCCGCCATCGGGCCGTAGCTCATGCGACCCAGCCGGCTGCGGGTGCCCACCGTCCGGAAGCCCGCCGAGGCGTGCAGCGCGATGCTGGCGGTGTTCTCGGGGAACACGCCCGACTGCACGGTCCACACCCCGGCCGCCGCCGTCGACCGCAGCAGCCCGTCGAGCAGCGTCCGGCCCACACCGCGCCCGCGGGCGTCCGGGTGCACGTACACCGAGTGCTCCACGACGCCGGCGTACACGCACCGGTCGGACACCGGGCTCGCCGCGACCCAGCCGAGCACGGTGCCGTCGTCGTCCAGCGCCACCAGCCGGTGCTCCGCGAGCTTGCCCGCGTCGAACTTCTCCCACGTGGGCGGCTCGGACTCGAACGTGGCGTTGCCCGTGGCGATGCCCGCCGCGTAGATGTCCCGGACCTGCGGCCAGTGGTCGGCCGTGAGCGGCGCGAGCTGAACCTCGCTCATGCCCGCACCCCCGGCGTCAGCACGTCGGCGAGCGCGGCCAGCGCCTCCGGCACCACGGCGTAGTACGCCCAGGTGGAGCGCTTCTCGCGGGTGAGCACCCCGGCGTCGTGCAGCACCTTGAGGTGGTGCGAGACCGTCGGCTGCGACAGGCCGAGCGGCTCGGTCAGGTCGCACACGCAGGCCTCGCCGCCGGGGCTGGCGGCGAGCATCGAGACGAGCCGCAGTCGGGCCGGGTCGGCGAGCGCCTTCATGCGGTGCGACAGGGTGACGGCCTGCTCGGCGGTCAGCGGCGCCTGCATCAGCGGCTCGCAGCACGCGGCAGCGTCCGCCGGGGCGGGCTGGATGACGGGGAGCTGGACGACGGTCACGACGCCATGATGGCGCATATATCGACGTCTGTCACCATTGACACTGGTCGATGCTGGTGCCACCCTTCATCGCATCGACGTGCATCGATCAATGGAGACTGTGATGAGCCAGACGGATGCAGACGCCCTCCGCGCCGAGGTGCGGGCCCACTACGGACAGGCCGCGACGGAGGCGTCCACGTGCTGCTCCCCCGCCGCGTCGTCGTGCTGCTCGACGCTCGACGCCGGTCCGAGCCCCTTCTACGCCGCCGAGGAGCAGGCCCAGCTGCCGGTGGCGGCCGTCCGGGCGTCCCTCGGCTGCGGCAACCCGCTCGCGGTCGCCGACCTGCGGCCGGGTGACCGCGTGCTCGACCTGGGCTCCGGCGGTGGCATCGACGTGCTGCTCTCGGCGCGGCGGGTCGGGCCGACCGGCTACGTCTACGGCGTCGACATGACGCCCGAGATGCTCGCCCTCGCCCGCGCCAACGCCGCCGAGGCCGGCGCGAGCAACGTCGAGTTCCGGGCGGGCACCATCGAGGAGCTGCCCCTGCCCGACTCGGCCGTGGACGTCGTCATCTCCAACTGCGTCATCAACCTGTCCGTCGACAAGGCCGCGGTGCTCCGCGAGGCGTTCCGCGTGCTGTCGCCCGGCGGGCGGTTCGGGGTGTCCGACGTCGTCGTCGCCGAGGACCACCTGACGCCGGCCCAACGTGCCGAGCGCGGCAGCTACGCCGGCTGCGTCGCCGGCGCGCTGTCCCGCAGCGAGTACCTGGACGGGCTGACGGCCGCCGGGTTCGCGGACGCGACCGTCGAGTTCACCGACGAGGCGGCCGACGGCATGCACAACGCGGTGATCCGCGCCCGCAAGCCCGCCGCTCAGTAGGACGCCGGGGCGCCCGTGGGGTCCGCGCCGACCGACTGGACGGCCGGGCCCCCGAGCGCCTCGCCCTCCCATGCCCTGACCAGCCAGCCCTCGGCGGTGCTGCCCTCGAGCACCACCGCACCCGTGTTGCTCAGCGGCCGGGCCGCCGCGAAACCCGCGTCCACGTTCGCCGACCGACCCGCGACCCACACCCGGATCGCGGTGCCGTGGCTCACCGCGACGGCGCAGTCGGCACCCGAGGCCTCGATGGCCGCCACCGCCTCGTCGTACCGCGCGAAGAACTCCCGTCCCCCCGCCGCACCGGGCATCGCCGTGTCCAGCTGCCCGTCCGCCCACCCGAACGCGGTCCCCTGGTAACGCTCGACGCTGGGACGGTCGGACCGCAGCGTCAGGTCACCGGCGTCCACCTCGCGCAGCCCTGCCAGCACCGTCACCGGCAGGCCGCGGACCTGCGAGAGCGGCGCGACGGTGCGCTGGGTGCGGATCATCGTCGAGGCGAACAGCGCCGCGACCGACTCCTCCGCCAGCGCTGCCGCCAGTGCGGTGGCCTGCTGCGCACCCAGAGGCGTCAGCTCCGGCCCGGGCGTGGTGGTCTCCAGCTCGCCCCGCACGTTCGCGGCGATCTGGCCATGACGGACGAGGATGAGACGCAGCGGGATCACTCCAGACAGGTGGCGGCCGGACGATTTTCCCACAGCGGACGACGGGCACCTCCCGCCGACGGTCCCGGCCGGCGGTCCCGCCCGGCAGTACCGGCCGACTCAGCCGACCCGCTCCCACCACCGGTCCGGCCACCCCGGGGACACCACCACCAGCCCGTGCAGCACGCACACGCGCGCCAGGTCCGTGTCGTACGTCGCCACCGTCCGCACGTCCGGCTGCGCCAGCGCCGCGCCCAGGTGCAGCGCGACGAACGGCGGCAGCACGGCCGAGACCCGGGACGCCGCCTTGAGCGCCTGGTCGGAGAAGCGCACGACGTCGACCTGTTCCGCCGCCGCGTCCGCCTGGTCCCGGGCCGGCCGGCCGAGGAGCTGCGCGACCCGCTTCAGCTCCGTGACACCGAGCACCGACGTCACCAGCTCGCCCTGCCGGTCGGCGACGAACTGAGCCCACGCCGCACGCTCGGGCGCACCCTCGAGGAACCTGCTCAGCGCCGAACCGTCCACGTAGACCAGGTCCCGCGGCGGCCTCGGTCGCCCCACCCAGCCGTCCGCCTCGGCGGCCGTGCGCGGGCTCGGGATCACCGCACCATTCTCGTCCGGCACCAGACCGCCCCCGAACGACGACGGGTCACCCCTCGACGACGCGGCACCGCCGCCGGACGACGACGGCCGGCCCCCGGAGGGACCGGCCGTCATGGTCGTGCGAGGTACGTCGGGCGCTGCGTGCTCAGCGTGCCCGCAGGCGGGCCATCGCCAGCTGCACCAGGGCGATCAGCGCCTGCTTGGTCGCCGCCCGCGAGCGCGCGTCGGTGTACAGCACCGGCACGTGCGGCGGGATCGCCAGCGCCTCGCGCACGTCCTCCAGGGCGTGCTTGGCGACGCCGTCGAAGCAGTTGACACCCACGACGAACGGGATGCCACGGCTCTCGAAGTAGTCGACCGCCGGGAAGCACTGGTCGAGCCGGTCGGTGTCGACCAGCACCACGGCACCGATGGCGCCGCGGACCAGGTCGTCCCACATGAACAGGAAGCGGTCCTGCCCAGGGGTGCCGAAGAGGTACAGCCACAGGGAGCCCGGCAGCGCGATGCGGCCGAAGTCCATGGCGACCGTGGTGGTGGTCTTCCGGTCGGACACGCCACCGGCGTCGTCGACGCCGACGGAGTGCTCGGTCATCGCGGCCTCGGTGTTGAGGGGCTCGATGTCCGAGATGGACCCGATGAAGGTCGTCTTGCCGACGGCGAAGCCGCCCGCGACGACGATCTTGACGACGGTGGGTGCGGTGGACGCGGCCTGTCCCGTCGGAGCGGCGACGGCGGCGTCAGAGGGCGGAAATGCCATTGAGAACACTCTCCAGCACGCTCAGGGACAGGGCGGGGGACTCACCGGTGTTCACTTCCACCGGCTGCGAGGTGTGCACGCGGACGAACTGCTGGTCGGCGAGGTCGGACACGAGGATCCGGATCACGCCGAGCGGGAGGTGGAGCAGGGCGGACAGCTCTGCCACGGAGATGTAGCCGACCGACGCGTGGTGCAGGATCGCGCGCTTCTCGGGCGGCAGACCGGTGCCGGCGACGGCCCCGGGCATCTGCTCGACAAGGGCTTCCAGCGGCAGGTCGGACCGTGCCGACTTCACCCGGCCACCGGTGACGGCGTAGGGCCGTACCGTCCGGGCCTCGTACTCGAGGTGCTCTGCCATGGTCAGGCTCCGCTCAGGCGACGGGGGCGCGGGTAGCACCGTCGACGGGGAGCTGGCCGCGCATCTCCGAGATCAGCTGCGGCGTGAGCGTCGCCTCGGTACGGGAGACGAGCATCGCCATCTCGTAGCCGATCAGGCCCACGTCGCACGTGGAGTCTGCCACCACGGCCAGGACGGACCCGTTGGACACGCTCATCAGGAAGAGGAACAGGCTGTCCATCTCGACGATGGCCTGCCGCACCTCCCCGGCGTGCAGCTGGCGCGAGGCGCCACGGGTCAGGCTCGACATGCCCGAGACGATGGCCGCGAGCTGGTCGCCGCTGGTGCGGTCGAGCTGCTCGGACATCGCCATGAGCAGGCCGTCGGCCGACACCACCAACGTGTGGCGGGTGCCGGGCACGGTCCGGACGAAGTTGTCCAGGAGCCAGCCGAAGTTGGCTGCCTCGGTGCTGAGCGCGGTCACACTTCCTCCTTGATGGTGCAGTCGGGACGGACTGCTGTGCAGCCGACCCCCGGTGTGGTGCGGGGGACGTGGTGGGTGGGTCGAAGGTTCATCGGGCACCGTCCTGACCGGCGTCACGGCGACCGCGGGCGGTGCCGGACTGGAAGCTGGACAGTCGTGACCGCAGCTGGGCCGGGTCGCGCTCGGCTCCTGCGGCGGCGGTGTCGATCTCGGGTGCCTCGGGGATCGCCGTCGGCACGCGCTTGGTGAGGCGCTCGGCGGCGCCGGACACCACCTGCGGCCGGTAGGCCGACAGCTGGCTCAGCTCGGACAGAGCCTGCTCCTGGATGTCCGACCGCATCGCGAGCATCGCCGCGACGTCGTCGTCCAGGGCGCCGATCCGGGCGACCGGAGCGGGGTTCGGCTGCGGCACCGTGCCCGCCGAGTCACCGCGCGGCGCCCAGCCGGACGGTGCCCAGCTGTTCGACGCCGGCTCGGGTGCGCCCGACCACGCCGCCTGGCGCGTGTCGAGCACCGCGGGCATCAGCGGGGCAGGTGCGGCGGGTGCAGCCGGTGCCGGGTGCGGGGCCGGCGCGGCGGCCTGCGGCAGCGGGGCCGGTGCGGCGGGTGCCGGGGAGAACGTCGGCACCGGTGCCGCGAAGGCGGGAGCCTCGAAGCCGGGAGCTGGCGCGAACCCGGTCGCCTGCGGGGCCGGCGGGTTGACGGAGGGCTTGGCAGCCGCGCCGTCCGGGCCCCACACGGCGCTGCGGACCGGGGCGGCGGGGGCGGCTGCGACCGGCGCCGCCGGGACCACCGGCGTCTGACCCGTCTCCGGGGCGGGGCGCCGACGCCCGAACAGACCGCGCTTGCGAGGTGCTCGCTCGCGAGAGCGAGCCGGGGCTGCCGGGACCGGGGCGGCGTTGGTGGGGACCCAGGCGGCCTGCTGCTGCCAGGCGACCGAGGCCGGCTCGGCGGGTTCGGTCGGCTCGGGCTCCGGCTGGCCCGCGAACGGCGCGGGAGCTGCGAACGGCGTCGGGGCGGCGAACGGCGCGGGGGCGACGGGCGCCACCGCCTCCGCTGCCTCGATCGGCGAGAACAGCTGGGTAGGCGCCGACTCCTCCGGCTCGCCCTGCACCGGCGGCCAGCCGCCGAACACCGGGTCTGCGACGTCAGGCACCGCTGCACCGACGGGCTCCGGCAACGCACGGGCGACCGGCAACGGCTGCGGCTCGGCGTCGGGTGCGAGACCGACCACCGGCAGCGCGGCCTCGGCGGCCGGTGCCGATGCAGCCGGCGCCTGGTCGCTCCACGGCGACGACCACGTCGGCGGCTGCCAGGCCGGGGACTGCCAGGCCGGCTGGGGCCAGTCGCCCGCGGCCTCGTCGGACTGCTCGGTCGGGACCGGCGGCGCCCAGGCTGCGGGCGGCTCCGGCGCGGCCGGCACCGGGGCGCCGGGGAAACCGATCGGCTCGGGCACGACCGGGATGGTGCCGGTGGTCCACGCCCGGGCCTCGTCCATCGACCGACCGAACGGCAGGTACGCCGCCGGCTCGTCGAGCGGGGTCGTCTCGGTGGTGGGTGCCGTGGTGGGGGCCGACCAGCCGGCGAAGCCGCTGTACGAGGTGAAGGCCGCCGGCTCGGGCTCGAACGTCGGCACCTCCTCGGCGGGCGGTGCCCAGCCCGCGAGGTCGACCGCCGGTGCCGCCCAGCTCGGCATCGCCGGCTCGGTGACGGGCTCGGCGAGAGCCTGCGGCGCCGCCTCGACCACGTCGTGCTCGGACAGCGAGGTGGGGACCCACGCGGGCAGCTCGACAGGAACGGCGGGCTCGTCGGCGGCGACGTGCGGCTCGCCCGACGTCTCGGCCGGGCCGTCCGCGAAGGCGGGAGCGTCGGCGAAGGCGGGAGCGTCGGCGAAGGCGGGAGCGTCCTCGTACGCCGGCGCGTCGGCGAAGGCTGGGACGTCGCCGAAGGCCGGGGCGTCCGCGTAGACCGGGGCGGCCGGGTGGCCGGCGCCGTCCGCGTAGGCGGCGTAGTCGGCCGGCAGCAGGTCGTCGTCCGGCGCGAGCCCGGGCACCACCATCGGCTCCGGCTCGGGCGTCTCCGCCTCGATCGGCTCGGGCTCGAAGCTCGTCTGGGCGGGCCGCGGCTGGAAGAAGGCCGCCGCTGCCGGTGCCGCACCGTCACCGGCCCGGCGCAGTCCGGTCGGCGCCTGGTCGACGGGACGGGTCGCGCCGAGGTCCCCGCGTCCGCGGAAGCCGGAGAAGAGCCCCGTACGGACCCCGGCGTCGGGGGCCGGTGCCACCGGTGCGGCAGCCGCAGCGGCCACGCCGGCGGCAGCATCCGGGGACCACGCCGAGGTCGCGGCACGAGTACGGCTCGGCAGGCCGGAACCCGCCTGCGAGTCGACCACGGCAGGTGCCCAGTCGGGTGCGTCCCCGGACAGCGACGGCGAGAGCGTCGGGGTGGGCGCCTCGGGCAGGACGATGGCGTTCTCGTCGAACGTCTTGCGCGGGCGCTGCGGCAGCCCGCCGGATCGCTGGTCGGCGGCGGCGGGCGCGAGCGGCGCGGCCGGCGGCAGCGGTGCCGAGGCGGCCGCGGGCTGGGCGGCAGGGGTCCGCGTCGGCAGCGACGCCGGCGGTGCAGCAGGATCGACCCCCGCACGACGACGAGGCAGGCCGAGCGGCGTCGCGCCGTCCGTGAGGGCCGCGAGGTCCACCGGCTGCGCCTCGGGCGCCTCCTCGAGCTCGGGCACCGGTACCGACGGGATCGCCGGGCCGTAGCTGCCCAGCGACGACACCTCGGTCGACTGGAACAGCGTCGACGGGAAGCGGACCACGGTCTCGGTGCCGGTGGTGCCACGGCTGCTCTTGCGCAGCTCCACCTCGGCACCGAGGCGCTGCGCCAGCCGGCCGACGACGAAGAGGCCCAGGCGCTGGGCGCCCAGCGCGTCACCGGCGCCGACCGAACGGATCTTCTCGTTGGCGGCGTCCAGCTCGACCTCGCTCATGCCGAGGCCCTGGTCGATGATCCGGACCTCGACCTGGTCGCCCCGGACACCCGTGGCCACCACGATCGGCGTCTCGGGCTCGGAGAACACGGTGGCGTTCTCCAGCAGCTCCGCGAGCAGGTGCGCGGCCGGCAGGGCGTTGAACCCGAGCATGGCCGGGTCGGCGGTGAGCTCCAGCTCGACGCGGTCGTACTGCTCGATCTCGGACGAGGCGGTGCGGATGACGTCCGAGAGCGGCAGCGAGTCGCGCAGGCGGCGCCCGGAGTCGATGCCGGCGAGCACCAGCAGCGACTCCGCGTTGCGGCGCATGCGGGTGGCGAGGTGGTCGAGGCGGAAGAGGTTCGCCAGGGTGCTCGGGTCCTCCTCGGACCGCTCGAGCGAGTCGATGAACGACAGCTGCCGGTTGAGGAGCACCTGGTCGCGGCGGGCGACGTTGACGAACATCTCGGCGATGGACCCGCGCAACGCCGCCTGCTCCTGGGCGACCTGGACGGTGGTGGCGTTCACCGCGTTGAACGCGGCGGCCAGGCGGCCGACCTCGTCGGACGACGTCACGGGGATCTGCGGCAGCTCCAGCGAGGGGCTCTCACCGGGGACCTGCACCTGCTCGACCAGGCGCGGCAGCTCGTCACGCACGTCCGCGGCGGCCGCGGTCAGGCGACGCAGCGGCACGACGATGGTGCGGGAGACGACGACCGCGAAGAAGAAGGACAGCACGGCGGCGCCGATGGCGATGCCGACCGTGATGATGGCGCGCTGCGTCTGTGCGTCGATCGCCTTGGTGGCGACGTTGTGGCCGTCGCTCAGGACGTTGGTGCTGACGGCGCTGAGGCGTCCGGTCTGGTCGGTGACCGCCTTGGCGAACGCTCGGGGGTCGACCAGGGCGAACGCGGCGTTGGTGCCGATGCTGATCGTCGACCGCATCGTCATGAAGTCGGCGTTCGGGTCGGCGTAGCCGATCTCGATGCTCTTGACGCCCAGGCTGGCCACCTGGTCACGGGCCAAGCTCCGCTGGTTCTCGGTCTGCGTGCCCAGGTTGGCGAACTGGACGGAGGAGAGCGAGGAGACGGCCTGCTTGTTCATCAGCGTCAGGCCGGCGACGGCCTCCTGCACCAGGTCGTCCGCCGTCGAGGCGACGGCGGCCTGCGCCGAGAGGTACTTGGCGACGTCACGGTTGCCGATCGTCTCTGCCACGAGCTGGACCAGGGCGATCTGGCGGCTGGCCAGGCTCGCGTAGGCGCCCTGGATGATCTCGGGTCGCGCCTGGGTATCGACGTTCTGCCGCATGGCGGACAGGTCGTTGTCGAAGGACCGCTGCAGCTCGGTGAACTTGCCGACGATGTCCGGCGGGAACTCGGCGAGGTCGAGCTTCGCGGCGACCGGCTTGACGTCGGCGAGCGCCTTGTCGGTCGCGGCGCGGGCCGCCTTGATCTGGTCCGCGCTCCCGTTGGTGGTGGACACCACCCGCTCGGTCTGGAAGGCCTCGTTCAGCGGCTGGTACGCCTGCACCAGGTCGACGACTCCGCGGGTCGCGCGGTCGAGCCGCAGCTGCGTCAGGGCCGTCGCGGAGATGAACACGCCGGCGGCGAGGATGACGAGCATGGGCACGGCAAGAACCGCCAGAACCTTGGCGCGGATGCCAAGCCGTCGCAGCATGTCGTTCCCTTCCGACCCGGTGCCACGCACGCCTCAGCGCGTCGCGGTGACGTGGACCTCGTTCGGGTGCTATCGGCCGCAGTGGTGCGGACCATGAGGTCGCGGGGCGAGTTTGCCACGGACGTCACCCGCTCGGGGACACCCATTCGTCCGTTCCGGCGTAGTTTCACCGGGTGCGAGCGGTCGTGGTGCGTGCCCCCGGTGGACCGGAGCAGCTGCAGGTGGACCAGCTGCCGGACCCTGTGCCGGGTGCCGGTGAGCTGCTGGTCGAGGTCGCCGCAGCGGGTGTCAACCGCGCTGACGTGCTGCAACGGCAGGGTCACTACCCCCCTCCACCCGGGGCGCCGGACTGGCCGGGGATGGAGATCAGCGGCGTGGTGTCCGCCCTCGGACCGGGGACCTCGGGCTGGTCCGTCGGCGACCGCGTCGCCGCGCTGCTGGCCGGCGGCGGCTACGCCGAGCGTGCCGTCGCGACGGCGGCGCTGTGCCTGCCGGTGCCGGACGGCCTGGCGACCGCCGAGGCGGCCGCGCTGCCGGAGGCGCTGGCCACGGTGTGGTCGACGCTGCAGGCTGCCCGGTTCACGGACGGCGACACGGTGCTGGTGCGTGGCGGCTCGGGCGGTGTCGGGTCCGTCGCCGTGCAGGTCGCACGCGCGCTGGGGCACCGGGTGCTGGCCACGGCCGGCGGTCCCGAGCGCTGCGAACGCGTACGGGCGCTGGGTGCCGAGACCGTCGTCGACCACCGGCTGCCCGACGTCGCCGGCCGCGTGCTGGCCGCGACGGACGGCCGCGGCGTCGACGTGGTGCTCGACGTGCTCGGCGCCGGCGGCCTCGCGGAGAACCTCGCGATGCTGGCCGACGGTGGCCGCCTGGCCGTCATCGGGCTGCAGCAGGGGCGCCGTGCCGAGCTCGACCTCGGGCTGCTGCTCGAGCGCCGCGCCACCGTGCTGGGCACCACGTTGAGGTCCCGTCCCCTGGCGCAGAAGGCGGCGATCATGGCGGAGGTCCGGCAACGGCTGTGGCCGCTGGTGGCGGCCGGGGCGGTGCGGCCCGTCGTGCACACGCACGTCCCGTTCGCCCAGGCCGCGCACGCGCACCAGCTGATGGAGTCCGGCGCGGCGTTCGGCAAGATCCTGCTGGTGCCGTAGCAGGCGCGGGGCGCCCGCCGGGCGGCACAATGCCCACGTGAGCCAGGACGACGAGACGACCGTGGCGGACGACGACGAGACCACCACTGCCGCGCGCCCCGAACCCGACGAGGACCGCGACGAGCAGGTCGGTTCGCTCGTGGAGCAGCCGGCCAAGGTGATGCGGATCGGCACCATGATCAAGCAGCTGCTCGACGAGGTGCGCAGCGCCCCGCTCGACGACGCGGCGCGCAGCCGGCTCGCCGAGATCCACGAGCGGTCGCTGGCCGAGCTCGAGGAGGGACTGTCCCCCGAGCTGGTCGCCGAGCTGCACCGCATCACGCTGCCGTTCAGCGACGACGCACCGTCGGACGCCGAGCTTCGGATCGCGCAGGCCCAGCTGGTCGGCTGGCTCGAGGGTCTGTTCCACGGGATCCAGACGGCGCTGGTCGCGCAGCAGATGGCCGCGCAGGCACAGCTGACCGGGATGCGCCGCGCACTGCCGCCCGGCGTGCACCCGCAGCAGGCCGGACCCGGCGTCTTCGTCGTGCCGCGAGACCAGGACGACGACGGCGACACCTCCCGCTCCACCGGCCAGTACCTCTAGCCGGGGCGGTGCCCCGCCGGCCCGACGGCCGACGGGGCCGCGTCGTCACTTGAGCGTGACCACCTGGCTGGCCGGCGGCGCCTGGATGTCCACGGGCTGGCCCCAGCCGGAGAACGTCATCACCTGCTGCTCGCCCTGCACGTCCGACGTCATCTTGCGCACCAGGCCGTCGGCACCGAACCAGTACCGGTAGGTGATCTGGGCCGGCAGCGCCGCGCTCTCGTCGAACTGCTGCGAACGGACGGCTGCGCTGAGCTTCGTGGTGTCGACCACCACGTCGTACGCCTGCGTCGGGACGCCGTCCACCTGCTCGGTGCCGCCCACCGGCGTCAGCGAGACGATCGCGTCCTGGAACGCCGCCATCCCGTGGTTCGGGTTCACGGAGTCGAACACGCCCGCCATGCCGGCGAAGGGACCCTTCGGGTCCTTGGGGTCGCCCTTGACGAACTTGCCGCCCGTCAGCTCCCCGCCGCTGATGTACCAGGTGCCGGCCACCACGCGCAGGTCGATCGCCCCGGTGCTCGACGCGGTCATCTTCATGGCCATCTCGCTGGTCTTGTCGGGCAGCACGCGCAGAGCGCCGTCCGCGGTGATCGTCTGACCGTTGGTGGCGACCTGGAGGGTGAACGTGCAGCTCGTGGCCTTGGCGGCGGCCGCCTGCATCGCCTGGGCGAACGTCGCGGCGGTCAGGGTGTAGACCGCGGTCGGCGTCGGCGTCGGGGTCACGACCGCCTCCGAGGCAGCAGCGGCGGTGGCGGCGGCCTGCGGGGCCGACGAGCCGCAGCCGGCCAGGACCACCGCGATCGCGGCGACGGACGAACCCAGGACAAGTCGGCCGACAAGACGGCGCCGCAACGACATGTGAGCCCCCCGCTCAGGTGACGCCGGTACGTCGGCGCACGTCCCGGTGACGGCCGGGCGGCGCGATCATCGCAGCCTGTGCGCGGGCCGGGTGGCCGTTTCGAGGGCGAATCCCCCGGTCAGCCCAACCCCTCGTCCGCGGCCGCCTCGGTCCGGCTGCGTGCCGCGCGCACCACCGGCGGTTCGCGGCGGGCGGTCAGCGCGATCGCGCCGCAGACGAGGGCGAGGCCGACGAGGTCCACCGCGTGCGGCAGCTGGCGCAGCACCACGGCACCCACCACGGCGGCGCTGGCCGGCAGCAGCGCCAGCAGCACGGCGAACGTCGCCGCGCTGACCCGCCGCAGCACCACCTGCTCGATGCCGTACGGCACCACCGACGAGCACACCGCCACGGCGAGCACGGCCCCGGCGAGCCGCAGGTCGTGCAGCACGGGCCCGGCGGCAGCGGCGAACCCGGGTGCCAGCACCACCGCTCCCGTCGTCATCCCGACCGCCAGGCCCGACAGGCCCGACGCCTGACCGGCCACCCGCCGGCCCAGCACGATGTACCCGGCCCAGAAGGCCGCCGCCGCACCGATCGCCAGCAGCCCCACTCGGGCCGACCCGCCGGTGTGCAGCGACACCCCCGCGAGCAGCACCACGCCCACCGCCGCGACGGCGATCGCGGCACGCTCCCGCCAGCCGGACCCGGTCACGGCGGCCACCGCCACGGGCCCGACGAACTCGATCGCCACCGCCGTGCCCAGCGGCAGGTGCGCTATCGCCACGTAGAAGCTGACGTTCATCGCCGCGAGCACCACGCCGAACGCCGCGGTGGTCGCCAGCCGCCGGCGGTCCCACGGACCACGCCGCCACGGCCGCGCCCACCCCAGCAGCAGCACCGCCGAGACGGCGATCCGCAGCCACGCGACGGTGGCCGGTGGCAGCGCTCCGAACAGCCGCACGGCCACCGCCGCACCGAGGTACTGGGTCAGCCCCGAGAGCAGGAACAGCAGCGGGGCGGGCACGCGGGCCAGGCTATGCCTGCACCGCGCACCCGCCCCGTCGCGTCCGGGTCAGCCCTTGACCGACCCCGCGAGCAGCCCCCGCACGAAGTACCGCTGCAGGGCGAGGAACACGATCACCGGGACGACGATCGTCAGGAAGCCGGCCGGTGCCAGCAGCTCCAGGTGCGAGCCGTAGCTGCCGGTGAGGCTCTGCATCCGAGCGGTGACCGGTTGCAGCGCCGGGTTGGAGCCGCCGAAGGTCTTGGCCACCAGCAGGTCGTTCCACACCCAGAGGAACTGGAAGATGGAGAACGACGCGATCGCCGGCATCGAGAGTGGCAGCACGACCGACCGGAAGATGCGCAGGTGGGACGCACCGTCCACCCGCGCCGCCTCGATCAGGGACCCCGGCAGCTGCGCGATGAAGTTGTGCAGCAGGAACACCGCCAGGGGCAGCGAGAACATCGTGTGCGACAGCCAGATCTGGGCCAGCGTCCCGTTCACCCCGGGTGACGGCAGCACCGTGATGCCCGCGATCCGCAGGCCGTGCACGTAGTACTGCTGCAACGGCACCAGGGCCATCTGCAGCGGCACCACCTGCAGCGCGAAGAACGTGAAGAAGATCGCGTCGCTGCCCCGGAACCGCATCCAGGCCAGCGCGTAGCCGGCCATCGACGCGACGAAGATCGGGATGATCGTCGCCGGGATGGTGATCGCCAGGGAGTTCACCAGCGGGATGAACAGGCCGCCCTGCCCGGTGAGCACCTGCCGGTAGCCGTCGAGGCTGAAGCTGGGGTGGACGAAGAACATCCACCAGCCGCTGGTGGCGGCGTCCGACTTCGACCGGAACGAGTTGACGAACAACCCGAACGTCGGGATGGTCCACAGCACGCCGATCGCGATCGCGACGATCGACGCCGTCGGGCTGCTGAACGCCGTCCGGACGGCCCTGGTCGCCGCCGGACCGGTGAGGGGCTTCTTGACGTCGGTCGACGTCGTGCCGGTCGCGCTCATCGGGTCGGTGGTCGCGCTCATCGGATCTCACGCTCCCTGCGCAGCTGTCGGACGTTGTAGAGCACCAGCGGCAGGACGGCGAGGAACAGGATCACGGCCAGGGCGCTGCCGCGCGCGACCTGGCTGGTGACGAACATGTCGGCGTACATCTGACGGGCGAGCACGTCCGTCTTGAAGTTGCCGTTGTTGATGGTGAAGACGATGTCGAAGACCTTCAGCGTCGTGATCATCACCGTCGTCAGCACCACGACCAGGGTGTTGCGGATCATCGGGATCTGGATGGTGCGGAACAGCCGGAACCCCGAGGCACCGTCCATCCGCGCCGACTCGATCACCTCGTCGGGGATCGCCTTGAGGGCGGCGCCGAGCACCACCATCGCGAACCCCGCCTGGATCCAGATCATGATCACCATCTCGAGGAAGGTGTTCAGCGGCGGGGTGATCAACCAGTTGGGCGGGTTGTGCCAGCCCAGCTTGATGACGACCTGGCTCAGCAGGCCCGTCTGCGGCTGGGACGGCGTCACGTAGTTGTAGACGTAGGACCAGATGACCGCCGCACCGACGAACGAGATGGCGGTCGGCAGGAAGACCATCGTCTTGGGGATCGAGGCGTACTTCATGCGGTCGACGAGCAGCGCGACCAGCAGACCGACGCCCACCGCGACCGCCGGCACGATCACGAGCCAGAGCACCGTGCGCACGATGGTCTGCTGCGTGTACGGGTCGGTGAAGGCGAAGACGTAGTTCTTCAGGCCGACCTTCTTGGTCTTCTGCTGGCCGAGGAACTGCTGGTTGGTCAGGCTGTTGTTGATCGTCGTGATCGCCGGGATCACCAGCCCGAGGGCGACCAGGAACAGCGCCGGACCCAGGCAGATGATCACCGCCAGCGGCTTCTCCAGCCGACCGGTCGCCCGGCCGGCGACGAAGAAGACGATCGCGAGGATCGCGACGAAGCCGAGGACGGCCTCGACGGCGCCGAGCAGGGTGGTGGCCGCCTGGCCGGCCACGCTCGACGCCAATGAGACGTAGGTAGCGCTCACCACAGACCCCCTTGTCTGTCTCGCTGCGAACAGGGTGCCACGGTCGGGCAGAAAGGGTGCTCCGGCCCGCGGGACTCGCCCGCGGGCCGGAGCACCTCAGATGTCAAGCAGGTGGAACAGGGGGGGTCAGATCAGCTCGGCCAGGCCGCGTCGATCGCCTTGGCGACGTCCGCGGAGGACTTGCCGCTGCCGAACCAGTCGACCATCCCGGTCCACTCGGCACCGGCACCGACGGCCGCCGGCATGGCGTCCGAGGCGTCGAACCGGAACGTGGCGCTCGGGTCGGCGAGGTACTTGGCGGACAGCTGGTCGATCGGGTCGGTGTACAGGCTCTGGTCGACCTTCTCGTTCGCGGAGACCCAGCCCGGTGCGACCTTGATCCGGCTCTCAGCCCACTCCGGGCTGCTCAGGTAGTTCTGCACCGCCTGCACGGCCGGGTCGTCGGAGAACGCGGTCACGAACTCGCCGCCACCCTCGACGGGCGTCTTGATCGACGGGTCGACGGCCGGGAGCTTGAAGGCGAACACGTCGCCGTCAGGTCCGACCTTGGTGCCCTTCGGCCACTGCGCCTCGTAGAAGGACGCCTGCTGCAGCATGCCGCACTCGTTCTTCAGGATGGGCAGGCCGGCGTTCTGGAACGTGGTGGTGGCGATCGTCTTGACGTCACCCACGCCGCCGTTGACCCACTTCGGGTTCTGCAGCCAGTCGGTGATGACCTTCATCGCGTCCTGGATCTGCGGGTCGGAGAACTTGACCTTGTGGCTGATCCAGTCGTCGTAGACCTGGCCGCCGTACTTGCCGAGGACGACCTCCTCGAGCCAGTCGGTGGCCGGCCAGCCACTGGCGGTGCCGGAGCCGATGCCGCCGCACCACGGCTTCGCCGCGCCGGTCATCTTGCCGGCCATCTGGTCGGACAGCGACATCATGTCGGCCCACGTGGTCGGGACGGTGAAGCCGTTGTCCTTGAAGTACTTCGGCGAGTACCAGACCAGGGACTTCATGTTGGCGCTCATCGGAGCCGCGTAGAACTTGCCGTCGACCGAGCCGTAGCCCTTCCAGGCGGCGTTCCAGTTGTCCTCGTTCTTCACGGTCTGGGCCGGCGGGTCCTTCACGGCGCCCGTCGCCACCATCTGCGCGAGCAGACCGGGCTGCGGGATGATCGCGAGGTTCGGGGCGTTGCCGCCGTTGACCTTGACCGGCAGGTCGGACTCGAAGGTGTTGGAGCCCGTGTACTGGATGGTGATGCCGGTGCACTTGGAGAAGTCGGCCCACGACGAGTTCAGCGAGTCCGACTCGGGGCTGAGGATCGACCCGAACATCGTGACCGTCTTGCCGCTGTGACCGGCATAGGCCTGGTACTTCGCGCAGTCGCCGGTCAGGGCGGCTGCCGAGCCGCCTCCGCTGGAGCTGGACGTGCCGGACGAGCCGCCGCTGGAACACCCTGCGACGGTCGCCAGGGCCGCCACCCCTGCGGCGACGGCGGCGAATCGTGCGTTTCGCTTCATGTCTGTCCTTCCCGGTCACAACTTCGTTGATGCGACAGGTGGCTGGTGTCTGCAAACGCTTACAGACCGGCTTGATCTTGACATTCGCCGCCCGGGAGCCGTCAAGCACCCCGACGTCACGATTTCGTCACGTAGCGAGATGCACCACCGGAGCGGCGGTCGACGTGCGCACCACCAGCTGCGTCGGGAAGATCACCTGCTCGGGCGCCGGGGTGCCGGCGATCATGCCCAGGAGCAGCGTCGCGGCGGCGGTCCCCTGGTCCTCGGCGGACTGCGCCATCGTCGTCAGGCCGACGAGCTCGCCGAGGTCGTGGCCGTCGATGCCGATCACCGACAGGTCCTCCGGCACGCGCCGACCCAGCTCGCGGGCGGCGAGGATCGCACCCATCGCCATCTCGTCGGACGCCGCGAAGATCGCCGTCACGTCCGGACGCCGGGCCAGCAGCCGGCACGTCGACTCGCGGCCGCCCTCCACGTCGAAGTAGCCGTTCACCTCGAGCTCCGGGCTCGGCGCGGCACCCGCGCGCGTCATCGCCTCCTTCCACCCGGAGCGGCGGTCGATCGGCGGCGCCCACGGGGCGTTGTCCTGCGGCGACCCGGTGATGTGCCCGATGGTGCGGTGGCCCAGGCGCAGCAGGTGCTCGGTGGCCTCGGTGGCGGTGCGGAGGTCGTCCACCCGCACGGTCACCTGGCCGGGGGCGCCGGTGCCGATGAAGATCAGCGGATGGCCCAGGCCGACCAGGGCGGCGACCTCGTCGCGGTCCAGCGGCATGCCGACGACGATCACGCCGTCCACCCGCCGGCGCAGCACGTCGGGGTCCACCTGACGTCGGCGCAGGTCACGGGAGATCTCGAACGTGTACAGCAGCGCGTCGAAGCCCTGGGCGCGCAGCGCCCGCTCGGCGCCGTCGATCACGTTGGCGAAGAACCAGTGGTTCACCCACGGCGTCAGCAGGCCGATGGTGCGGGTCCGCCCCGAGGCGAGGCTGGCGGCCGACGGGGAGGCGACGTAGCCGAGCTCGCGGGCCACCTCACGGACCCGTTCCCGGGTTTCGGACGACACGTGCGGGAGGCCTCGCAGCGCGCGGGAGACGGTCGCCGTCGAGACACCGGCGGACCGCGCCACGTCCTCGATGCGCGCCACGGGGGCCGATTGTGCACCGCGGACCGGCGGTGGTCCACCGCGGCCAGGGTCGGCGCGGCGGCGGCCGGCCCCGGCCGGCCGTGCGGGAGCGCTCCCGCAAAACCGCAGGCCAGCGTGCCGGAGCGGGACGGTGGACCTGCGGCGCACCGGCCGTGAGCAGGGCGGATGCCGCCGGCGGTCAGTGCAGCAGCGACCGCAGCACCGGCAGCACCCCGTCGTCGTCGATGGTGCCCGTGACCTCGTCGGCCGCGGCGCGCACCCGCTCGTCGGCGTGGCCCATCGCGATGCCCCGGGCCGCCCACTCGAGCATCTCGGTGTCGTTGGAGCCGTCGCCGACCGCCATCGTCGCGAACGGCTGCACGCCGAGCTCGCGGCGGACCTGCTCCAGCGCGCTGGCCTTGGAGACGCCGCCCGGCGTCAGGTCGAGCCACGCGCTCCAGCCGACGGCGTAGGAGACCTCGTGCAGGCCGACCCGCTCGACGAGGGCGTGGAACTCGTCCGGCGTGCTGTCGGGGCTGCGGATCACCACCCGGCTGGCGGGTGCCGCGAGCAGCCGCTCGAACGGCACGACCTCGGTCTCGCCGCTCAGCTCCCCCGGCGGGAAGTCGGCACTGACCAGGAAGCCGACGCCGAGGTTCTCCACCGCGTACAGGGCGTCCGGCAGCTCGATCGCCAGGGCGCGCAGGGCCGGTGCCGGGTCGAAGGTGACCACCTGGTGCACCTCGTAGCCGTCGTCCAGGTCCGAGTCGAGGCGGGCGATGACCGCGCCGTTGGAGCACACCAGCCAGCCGTCCGTCAGGCCGAGCGCGGCGGCCGCCTGGGCGGCGCCCTGCAGCGAGCGACCGGTGGCGAGCACGACGTGGACCCCGGCCGCGACCAGGGCGGACACGGCGCTGCGGACACCGTCGGACACGACGCCGTCGTACGTCATGACGGTGCCGTCGACGTCGAGGGCGAGCAGGCCGACCCGGCCCGCGGTGCCGGTCATGCCGTCGCCGCCGGGTGCAGCACCTCCACGCCGCCCAGGTACGGGCGCAGGCCCTCCGGCACCCGGACCGACCCGTCCTCGAGCTGGTGGTTCTCCAGGATCGCGACGAGCCAGCGGGTGGTGGCCAGGGTGCCGTTCAGCGTGGCGACGGTGCGGACGGAACCGTCCGCCGTGCGCTCGCGGATGCCGAGGCGGCGGGCCTGGAACGTGGTGCAGTTCGAGGTGCTGGTCAGCTCGAGGTAGCGCTGCTGGCTGGGCAGCCACGCCTCGCAGTCGAACTTGCGGGCGGCCGACGAGCCGAGGTCGCCGGCGGCGGTGTCGATCACGCGGTAGGGAAGCTCGACGAGGCCGAGCATCTCCTTCTCCCAGCCGAGGATCCGCTGGTGCTCGTCGGCGGCGTCCTCGACCGTCGTGTAGCTGAACGCCTCGACCTTGTGGAACTGGTGCACCCGGATGATGCCCCGGGTGTCCTTGCCGTACGAGCCGGCCTCGCGGCGGTAGCAGGCGCTCCAGCCGGCGTACCGCTTGGGGCCGGCGGACAGGTCGAGGATCTCGCCGGAGTGGTAGCCGGCGAGCGCGACCTCGCTGGTGCCGACCAGGTACAGGTCGTCGGCCTCGAGGCGGTAGATCTCGTCGGCGTGGGCGCCGAGGAAGCCGGTGCCGGCCATGATCTCGGGCTTGACCAGGGTGGGCGTGATCACCGGGGTGAAGCCGGCGGCGAGCGCGCGGTCGACGGCGGCGTTCAGCAGGGCCAGCTCGAGGCGGGCGCCGATGCCGGTCAGGTAGTAGAACCGCGCGCCGGACACCTTGGAGCCGCGCTCGGTGTCGATCGCCTGCAGGCCCTCGCCGAGCTCGAGGTGGTCCCGGACGCGGAAGCCGTCGCCGTACTCGGCGGCGAAGTCGCGCGGCGTGCCCACGTGCTCGAGCACGACGTAGTCGTTCTCGCCGCCGGCCGGGACGCCGTCCGCCACCACGTTGCCGATGCGGCGGGCGAGCAGGTCCGCCTGCTTCTCGGCGGCCTCGGCATCCGACTGCCGCGCCTTCACCTCGTCGGCCAGCTGCCGCGCACGGGCCAGCAGGTGCTCCTTGTCGGCGCCGGTCGCCTTCGCGACGTCCTTGCCGAGGGACTTCTGCTCGGCGCGCAGCGTCTCGAACGCGGTCAGCGCCGAGCGCCGGCGCGCATCGGCGTCCAGGATCTCGTCCACCAGGTGGGGGTCGTCACCACGCGCGACCTGGCTGGCGCGCACCACATCGGGGTCCTCCCGCAGGAGCCGCAGATCGATCACGGCTGCCAGCCTATCGACCGGCCGGCACGGTCAGCTGCGGCGTGCCCGGTCCGCGAACGCCGTCCTCACCCGCCCCGGCCGCGCGACGTCGCAGGTGGATGCGTAGATTGCCGGACATGACATGGCACGACTGGCTGGGGCTGACCGCTGCTGTGCTCGCGCTCGTGGCCATCGTGCTGGCGGTGTGGGTGGCGCGCCGGCAGGCGAGCGGGCGGCTGGGCCACGGCGCCGCGAGCGCCGCACCGGCGGGGGCGGCCGGCGAGGTGCTGACGGGTCCGGACGACGAGGAGCGGCCGCTGGTCGCCTTCGTCGCCAACCCCTCCAAGCCGGACGTCGCCGCCCTGCGGACGCAGGTGGTGAAGGCCTGCTCGGAGCGGTACCTGCCCGAGCCGCTGTGGCTGGAGACCACCGTGGAGGACCCCGGGGTCGGGCAGGCGCGCGAGGCGGTGGAGCGCGGCGCGAAGCTCGTCGTGGCGGTCGGTGGTGACGGGACCGTGCGGGCGGTCGCCGAGGCGCTGGTGCACACCGACGTGCCCATGGCGCTGCTCCCCCTGGGCACGGGGAACCTGCTGGCGCGCAACCTCGACATCCCGGTGGGCGACCCGCCGGCTGCGATCGCGGCAGCGCTCGACGGCAAGGACCGGACCATCGACGTCGGCTGGATCGCCGTGCAGCGCTGGGCGGCCGCCGACGCCGAGGACCCGGACGAGGAGGTGACCGGGCCCGCCGCCGACCCCGACCCGGACCGCGAGCACATCTTCCTGGTGATCGGCGGGGTCGGGTTCGACGCCGCGATGGTGGCCAGCACCGACGACGCGCTCAAGGCGAAGGTCGGCTGGATCGCCTACTTCGTCGCCGGGGTGCAGCACCTGCACGGTCGGCGCAGCCGCGTCCGCGTGCGCCTCGACGGGCGGGCCTGGCAGGACCTGCGGCTGCGCAGCCTGCTGGTGGGCAACTGCGGCAAGCTGCCCGGCGGTCTGCAGCTGCTGCCCGACGCGATCCTCGACGACGGCTGGCTGGACATCGCGGCGATCGACACCCGCGGCGGGGTGGCCGGCTGGGCGCAGCTGCTCGGCGAGGTGGTGCTGCAGGGGTTCGGGCTGCGGAACCCGCTGCCTGCGCGGATCGGGCGGATCGACCACACCCGGGCACGGTCGGTGGAGATGCAGCTGTCCGGCGGGGAGCACGTGCAGCTGGACGGGGACGTCCTGGGGCGGGTGGCGCAGCTCGCGGCGCGGGTGGACCCGGGCGCGCTCGTCGTGCGGGTGCCCGCACCCGCGAGCTGATCCGGCGCGTCCCGAGGCGACGGACGGGCCGGGTCAGGACGTCGGCTCGTGGTCGGTGGCGACCTCGCGCCACTGCGCCAGCCAGCGGGCGGGCGGCAGCCCGGTGGCGGTGCGGAAGAACACCGAGAAGCTCGTCGCATCCGGGAAGCCCAGCTCGCGCGCGCAGCGGGCCGCGGTGAAGCCGTCGTGCGCGAGCAGGCGCTTGGCCTCGAGGACGACGCGCTCGGTCAGGTAGGCCTTGGCGGTGCTGCCCGTGGCGCGCTGGACGGCGCGCGAGAGCGTCCGTGGCGCGTACCCGAGCACGGATGCGTAGTGGCCGGCGTCCCGGTGCGTGCGGTAGCCCGCCTCGACGGTGTCCCGGAACAGCGCGAACAGCGAGCCGTCGGGCCCGGGGTCCCGGCCGGGCGGGTCCAGCCGCAGGAGGAGGGCCGACAGGAGGAGGGCGGCGAGCTCTGCCGGTCCGGCAGCGGCCTCGAGCTCGAGGTGGTCGAGCGCCGCGGTCAGCAGCGGCCAGTCCGGTCCGACCGTCCACGTCGGCGCCTGGTCCGGCGCTGCCGTGAGCCGGCGGGTGGCCGCGGTGAGGGGTGCGCTCGGGACGAACAGCACCAGACGGCCGGACAGCGCCTCGATGTCGTCCCAGCTGTGCACGGCACCTGGCGGGATCCAGACGGCCGAGCGGGGACCGAGCCGGTGCCGGCGGAAGTCGACGGTCACCGCGCCCTGGCCGTCGTCGACGACGGCGACGACGTGGAAGTCGGCCCGCTGGGTGCCGCCGGTGCTGAGCTCGCGGAGCCGGTCGAAGGTGATCAGCTCGACCGGGCGTGGGACCCCGCCGAGCGGCTGGTACGTCATCTGCTGCACGGCTTGCACGTGTCCAGTTTCCACCATCACGCGACTGGTTTGGCCGATGCTCGTCGGGCCTGCTGCCGGTGGGATAGGGCCATGAACAGCAACGCGATCCTCGCCGCGACCACCCGATCGTCGACCGACGCAACCTCCGCCGCCGGCAGCGCCCTGCCCACTTACGACCATCGTGCCGGTACCGGCCCGACCCTCGTCCTGCTGCACTACTGGGGCGGTTCGGCACGCACGTGGGACGGCGTCGTCGACCGGCTGCCGGGGCGCGACGTGCTGGCTCTCGACCTGCGCGGCTGGGGTCGCTCGCAGCACCTGCCGGGGCCGTACTCGCTGCACCAGCTGGCCGCGGACGTCCTCGGGGTGCTCGCGGAGGCGGGCGTCCGGGACCATGTGCTGGTCGGGCACTCGATGGGCGGCAAGGTGGCCCAGCTGGTCGCCGCCGGCCGTCCGGCCGGGCTGCAAGGTCTGGTGCTCGTGGCACCAGGGCCGGCCAGACCTGCCGCCGTCGTCACGCCGGAGTACCAGGCGCAGCTGGCGCACGCCTACGACACCGACGAGTCCGTCGCCGGGGCGCGCGACCACGTGCTGACCGGCACTCCCCTGCCGGATGAGCTCAAGGCGCAGGTGCTGGCCGACTCACGGGCCAGCGGCCCGGAGGCCCGCGACGAGTGGCCGCTGCGCGGCATCGCCGAGGACATCAGCGGGCTGACGGCGGCGATCGACGTGCCGACCCTGGTGGTCGGAGGCGAGGAGGACCAGGTGGAACCGGTCGAGGTGCTCCGCGACAACCTGCTGCCGTACGTGCCGGGTGCGCGCCTGGTGGTGCTGCCGTCCGGGCACCTGATCCCGCTGGAGGCGCCCGCCGAGCTGGCGCGGGTGATCGACGGGTTCGTACCGCTGCACCCGTAGCGCCGTGGGTCGGGCCGCCTGGCCGCCGCGCGGCGCGGTGCGTCAGGTGGCCTGGCCGGAGCGCAGGGCGCGGAGCCAGGTGCGGGCGTCGACGAACTCGGCGTCCGACGTGCCGGCGTGAACGGTCGGCGGCAGCGCGTCGGCGCGGGGGTAGGAACCGAGGAAGCGGACGTACGGGCAGCGTCGGCGCAGGCCCATGATCGCCTCGCCGACGCGCTCGTCGAGGATGTGGCCCTCGGCGTCGATCGAGAAGGAGTACCGGCCGAGCGCGTCGCCGATGGGACGGGACTCGATGCGGGACAGGTTCACGCCGCGCACGGCGAACTGCTCCAGCATCGCGAGCAGGGCACCCGCCTCGTTGTCCGGCAGGTGCACCACCAGGCTCGTCTTGTCGGCACCGGTCGGTGCGGGGACCTCGCCCGGGTGGCCCACGACGACGAACCGGGTGACCAGCGCGTCGTTGTCGGCCACCTGGTCGGCGAGGGCAGCCAGGCCGTAGGTCGCCACGGCGGCCGGCGGGACGAGCGCGGCGTCGAAGGCGAGCGGCGGGAGCGACGGGTCGGCGAGGCGCTCGGCGATGAGGGCCGCCGGCGCGGTGTTCGAGGTGGCCGGCACGTGGACGGCGTGCGGCAGGTGCTCCGCGAGCCAGCGGCGGCACTGCACCCAGGCGTGCGGGTGGGCGCTGATGCGGTGCACGTCGGCCAGCTGCCGGCCCGGCGCCGCGGCCAGCGTGAACTGGACGGGCACGAGGATCTCCCGCAGCACCACCAGCGGCTCGCCGGTGGCGAGGGCGTCCAGCGTGGCGGTGACGCCGCCCTCGACGGTGCTCTCGATGGCGACCACGGCGAAGTCGGCAGCACCCGCACGGACGGCGCCGATCGCCGAGCCGACGTCCGTCTGCGGCAGCAGCACGGCCTCGTCGGGCCGCACCACCTGCAGCAGCGCCTCCTCGGTGAACGTGCCGGCCGGTCCGAGGTAGGCGTACCGGGGGCGGTCGCTCATCGGTCCTCCTGGAGGCCGTCGGGGTGGAGACGGGGTGCGCCCGTAGGCTAGCCGGGTGCGTGCCCGCCGCGGTCCTCTGGTTCGGCGGGTGGTCGCGACGGGCCTGGTCACGGCGCTGCTCACCGGTCTGGTCGGCGTGCTCAGCGGGGCGGCCGGGGTCCACGACGGCGGCGGCGGCCCCGCGACGGTGGCAGGCTCGCTGACGGCTGCGGACACCGTCACCTCGGGCGGACGCGGCTCGGCTGGGACGACGGTCACGGCCGGCGCCGTGCCCGGTCCGGTGCTGCTGATCGGCACCAGCGGCGTGCGGTGGAGCGACGTGTCGGCCCAGGTGACACCGGCCCTGTGGCGGCTGTCCCGCACGGCCGGGCTGGCGGTGGCGAGCACGCGCGGCGTCGAGCCGACCGGGTGCCCGGTGGACGGGTGGCTGACCGTGTCGGCGGGCACCAAGGCGGCGGCGGCGCGAGCCGGCGGGACGTGCGCGGCTCTCGACGAGCCGGTCGACGGCGCGGTGCCGGGGTGGGCTGCCGACCGGACGGCGCTGGCGTCGCAGCAGTACGACGCGAAGGCCGGTGCGCTCGGTGAGGTGCTGCGCGGCGCCGGGGTGCCGGCGGTGGCGGTCGGTCCCGGTGCCGCGGTGGCGCTGGCCGGTGCGGACGGGCGGGTGGTCGGGCGGTACCAGGCGGTGCCGTCGTCGGCCCAGCAGGTGACCGCGGTGGTACGCGATGCGCTGGGGTCCGCTCGCGTCGTCGTGGTCGACGCCGGGACCGTGGGTGCCGGGTCTGCGGACGGCTCAGCCTCGACCGGGGCACGCTCGGCACAGCTGACCGCGGTCGACTCGGTGGTCGGTGCGGCGCTCGATGCCGCCGATCCGGGCACCACCGTGCTGGTCGCCTCGCTGACCGACTCCGGCAGCCCAGACCTGCAGCTGGTCGCCGCGGCGGGACCGGCTCCGGACGGCGGCCGGTACGACGGTGCCCTGCTCCGGTCCGGCGCGACGCGGCAGACGGGTCTGGTGCAGACGGCGGACGTCCCGGCCACCGTGCTGGCCGCGCTCGGCGCGCGGGACCGCGGCGCCGGGCTGGTCGGCTCGACGATCGGCCGCGCCTCCGGCCCCTCGACCGCCGACGCCCGGCTGGCACGCCTGCTCGACGTGCAGCGCGAGGCGCTGGCGATCACCCGCGTCTCCGGCACCTTCAACGCCGCGCTGCTGGTCCTGGTCGTGGCCTTCGTCGCCGTCGCCGGCCTGCTGCTGCGGGGCGGCGGGCGGCCGGCGCGGCCGGCGCGGCCGGTGCGCCAGACCCTGCAGGTGGCCGGCACGGTGGTGGCGCTGCTGCCCGTCTCGTCGTTCCTGGTCGCGCTGGTGCCGTGGTGGCGGGCCGGGGCGCCCGGCGCGGCGCTCGGTGCGGCGGCCCTCGGCTGGGCGGTGCTGCTGGCGGTGCCGGCACTGGCGGGTCCGTGGCGGCGCACCGTGCTGGGGACGGCTGCCGCGGTGGCGGCCGTGACGGCCGGGGTGCTGCTGGCCGACGCGCTGCTCGGCTCACCGCTGACCGTGGACACCCCGATGGGCGGGCACCGGCTGCTCGGCGCACGGTTCTACGGCTGGAGCAACCAGGCGTTCGCCCTGGCGGCGACGGCCGGGATGGTGCTCGCGGTGGTGGTCGCCGATCTGCTGGTGCGCCGGGGGCGGCGGTGGGCGGGCGTCGCGGCCGTCGCCGTGCTGGGCCTCGTGGTGGTCGTGGTGGACGGGACGCCGGGGCTCGGCAGCGACGCGGGCGGGCCGGTGGCGCTGCTGCTGATGTTCGGGCTGCTGGCCGTGGTGGTCAGCGGGCGGCGGGTCCAGTGGCGGACGGTGCTGCTGGTGGTGGGCGCCGGCGTGCTCGTCGTCGGGACCCTGATGGTGCTCGACTACCTGCGGCCGCCGGCGCAGCGGACCCACCTGGGCCGGTTCGTCGCGACCCTGCTGCAGGGCGGCCTGTGGACGGTGCTCGCCCGCAAGGAGTCCGCGAACCTGCACGTGCTGGGGGACTGGCGAGTGCTGGTGCTGCTGGTCGGTGCCGTGGCGCTGGGCTGGCTGGCGCTGGTCCGGCACGCGCGTCGGCGCGGGCGCCGGTTGCGGGACACGGACCTCGGGGGACTCGTCCCCCGCGTTCCGCTGCTGCGCGCCGGGCTCGCGGCGTGGGGAGCGGCGATGGTGGTCGGGTTCCTGATGAACGACTCCGGGATCATCATCCCCGCGACCGGGATCGCGCTCCTGGCGCCCCTGCTGCTCGCCGCCGTCGCGCGCCTGCGCGACGGCGACCGGGACGAGGACGGCCGGGACGTCAGAGCTGCGGACCCCGGGCCGGCCGCTTCGGGCTGAGCACCCCGCGCACCACCCCGGCCGCCGCTCGAGCCCGGCGGGAGCTGAGCGCGAGCTGGACGTCGCGGTACTGCGCCGCCCGGTGCAGCTGACCCTTCCAGTCCGCCCCCGACGGGCGGTGGCGCAGGTCGCACGGCACCTCGAGCACCCGGAACCCCTGCCGGAGCAGGTCGATGGTCATCCCCGTCTCGACGCCCCAGCCGTGGGCCAGCGGCGTCGCCGCCTCGAACGCCTCCCGCGTCAGGCAGCGCATGCCGGACAGGGGCTGCGTGGGCGTCCAGCCGGTGAGGGCCGCGATCCCGTGGCGCGCGGCGCCGGTGACGATGCCGTGCCCACCCGCGCCGGGCTGCGGCGGCAGCAGGGCGATCGTCAGGTCCGCCTCGCCGGACAGCACGGGCGGTACCAGGGGTGCGGCATGCACCGCGGACTCCGCCAGGTCGCCGTCGAGGAACAGCAGGAACCGCGGCGGCCGGTCCGGCGCGTCGCGCATCGCGACGACGGCGGCACCGGTCTCCATGGCGGCGGCCTTGCCGCGGTTGTGGGAGTGGCGCACGACGACGGCTCCGGCCTCCCGGGCGACGTGCTGGGTGGCGTCCTCCGAGCCGTCGTCGACCACCAGCACCAGGTCGACGCCCGGGATCGCCCGCGCCGAGCGCACGGTGGTGGCGATGCGCCGCGACTCGTCCTTGGCGGGGATGATCACCGCCACCCGCTGCCGGCGCGGCGGACGGCCGGCACCGAGCCGCACCGACTCGGCACGCGCCGGTCGGGAGGGCGCGGGGTTCGACGAGGGGGCGGGGTCGCCGGCAGGCTCGCCCTGGGGGTCGGTGACCACTGCCTGCGCGCGGGTGCTGTCGCCGGACCTGGTCACGTGACCAGCCTAACGAGAGCCCTCGGACCGCCGCCGGTCGAGGGCCACGTTCACCCGGACGGCCGCCTCGCGGAGAGCACCCCCGGGCAGCCGCGTCGTCAGCGCAGGGTCACCTGGCGCGCCACCAGGCCGGCGCGGGCACGGCGGGCGTCGGCATCCAGCGGGGAGTCGTCGGCCACGGCAGCGGCGAACCGCGGCGCGAACGCCGCGAGCGCGTCCTCGATCTCCTCGGCCTCGGTGCCGCGGGCGAGCTCCCACACCGGCACCACCAGGCCGGCCGCACGGAAGTAGCCGATGAACTTGGCGTCCTCGAAGCCCGACTCGCGGCGGCCGTGCAGGCGCGCCAGCCCGTCCAGCACCTGCTGCTCGTCGAGCGGCTGCACCCAGCGGAGGAACTCCTTGGCGCCCATCCGGCACCAGTAGGCCGACTCGACACCGGGCAGCTTGCGGGTGTCGATGATGCCGGAGTCGGCCTCCTCGAGAGCCGCCTCGACGTCCGGCGTGCGCTCCGCGGCGGGGTCCAGCCAGTACTCGAACGAGTCGAGCAGGGTCACCTCGAACGGCACGGACAGGTCCAGCACGTCCTGCAGGCGGGGCCCGGCCGTGGGCAGGCCGAGGTTCTCGATCGCCGTGCCGGGCTCGGCGTCCAGCGCGCGCAGCAGCGCCTCGGCGAGGTCGCGGCTGGCGTCGCCGGAGCTGCTGCGCGTCTGCAGCGCGAGCATCACGGTGCCGTCGGCACGGTGCAGGGCCGCCCACGCGTCCGGGAGGACGGTGGTGACGACGACGTCGCGCGCACCGTGCTCGGCGGTGGTCCGGACGGTCGCCGTCGCGGCCGGCACCAGCTCGCGCATCGCGACCCAGTCCGTCTCACCGGGCAGGTTCTCGAACGGTCGCAGCACGAAGGAGGTGGTCGTCTTGGCCATGGGGCACAACCTATCTGCCGGGTGCGCCGACCCCCGACGGTGGGAGAGGATCCCCCCATGGACCCGCGCGCCGGAACGCCTGCCCGCCCCGAGGACCTCATCGACGTGGACGCCCTGGTCGGGGCGTACTACGACCGGGTCCCGGACCTCGCCGATCCCGCCCAGAAGGTGGTGTTCGGCACCAGCGGGCACCGGGGCTCGTCCCTCGACGGGGCGTTCAACGAGGCGCACATCGTCGCGATCACCGCCGCGATCGTCGAGTACCGCCGCGGCCAGGGCACCGACGGCCCGCTGTTCATCGGGCGGGACACGCACGGGCTGTCCGAGCCGGCGTGGCGCTCGGCCCTCGAGGTGCTGGCGGCGGCCGGCGTCGAGGTGCGGGTCGACGCGCGCGACTCCTGGACCCCCACCCCGGCGGTGTCCCACGCGATCCTGCTGTTCAACGGCGCCGGCACGGCGGCCGGTGTCCGCACGCAGGGCCCCGGGCTGGCCGACGGCATCGTCGTGACCCCGTCGCACAACCCGCCCCGCGACGGCGGCTTCAAGTACAACCCGCCGCACGGCGGCCCGGCGGACTCCGACGCGACCGGCTGGATCGCCTCCCGCGCCAACGAGATCCTCGCGTCCGGGTGGCGGTCGGTGCCGCGCGTCAGCCTCGAGCAGGCGCTGGCCGCGGACACCACGCGCAAGCACGACTTCCTGTCCAGCTACGTGGACGACCTGGCCAACGTGATCGACCTCGAGGCGATCCGGAGCGCCGGGGTGCGGATCGGCGCCGACCCGCTCGGGGGAGCGTCCGTCGAGTACTGGGCGGCGATCGGCGAGCGGTACGGGCTGGACCTGACCGTGGTGAACCCGACGGTGGACCCGCGGTGGGCGTTCATGACGCTGGACTGGGACGGCAAGATCCGCATGGACTGCTCGTCGCCGTACGCCATGGCGTCCCTGGTCACGCGCATGAGCCCGACGGCGGGGATGGCCGCACCGTTCGACATCGCCACGGGCAACGACGCCGACTCGGACCGGCACGGGATCGTCACGCCGGACGCCGGGCTGATGAACCCCAACCACTACCTCGCGGTGATGGTCAGCTACCTGTACGGGGGCGGACGGCCCGGGTGGCCGGCCGGCACGGCCGTGGGCAAGACGGTGGTCTCGTCCTCCCTGATGGACCGCGTCGTGGCGGACCTGGGCCGGCGGCTGCTCGAGGTGCCGGTCGGGTTCAAGTGGTTCGTGCCCGGGCTGATCGACGGATCCGTCGGGTTCGGCGGCGAGGAGTCCGCCGGTGCGTCGTTCCTGCGGACGGACGGCACCGTGTGGACCACCGACAAGGACGGGATGGTCCCGGCGCTGCTCGCCTCGGAGATCCTGGCGACGACGGGCAGGTCGCCCAGCCAGCACCACGCCGACCTCGTCGGACGCTTCGGGCAGTCCTGGTACGCGCGCGTCGACGCCCCCGCGACCCGCGAGGAGAAGGCGACCCTCGCGGCGCTCTCCCCCGAGCAGGTGAGGGCGACGACGCTCGCCGGCCAGGACATCACCGACCGGTTGACGCGGGCGCCCGGGAACGACGCGGCGATCGGCGGCCTCAAGGTGACGACCAAGGACGCGTGGTTCGCGGCCCGGCCGTCGGGGACCGAGGACGTCTACAAGATCTACGCGGAGTCGTTCGTGTCCGCCGAGCACCTGGCGCAGGTGCAGGCCGAGGCGAAGGACGTGGTGTCGGCGGCGCTGGCGGGCTGAGCGGGCGCGCCCGGCTGACGCGCGAGGGCCCGGACCGCCGTCGAGCGGCCGGGCCTTCGTCGTCGGCGCTGTCGGCGCCGGCTGACAGACTGGCGGCATGCTCACCCCGTACCGCGACGTCCTGTCGCGCCCGGGGGCGCTGACCTTCTCCGCCGCGGCGGCCGTCGCGCGGCTGCCGATGTCGATGGTGGGCATCGGCGTGGTGCTGGCGGTCAGCTCGCTGTACGGGTCCTACACGCTGGCCGGTGCGGTGTCCGCGACGTACATCGTCGCCCAGGCCGTCGCCGCACCGGTGCTCGGCGGGTGGGTGGACCGCTTCGGGCAGTCGCGGGTGATGCGTCCGGCGACCGTGCTGGCCGGGGGCGGGATGCTGCTGCTCGCGGCAGCGTCCGCGATGCGGGCACCCGCGGGGTGGCTGTTCGGGGCAGCCGTGCTGATCGGCGCCGGCAGCGGCTCGTTCGGGTCGCTGGTGCGCGCGCGGTGGACCTGGGTGCTGGCCGGCGACGGGCGGGCGGTGCACACCGCCTACTCGCTGGAGTCCGCGCTGGACGAGCTGGTGTTCGTGGTCGGTCCGGTGACGGTGACGATGCTGGCGACGGCCGTCCGGCCGGAGGCCGGGCTGGTGGTGGCGGCCCTCGGCGTGGTGGGCGGCGGGCTGTGGTTCTGCGCGCAGCGCGCCACCGAGCCGCCCGCCGTGCGGCGAACCGAGGGCCGGGCGCGCGGCACGGTGCTGCGGCTGCCGGCGATGGCGGTGCTCGCCGTGGTGTTCGTGCCGATGGGCGGGCTGTTCGGCGCCACCGAGGTGGCGACCGTCGCCTTCGCCGACGAGCACGGCAACAAGGGCGCCGCCGGGTTCGTGCTGGCGACGTTCGCCCTCGGGTCGCTGCTGGCGGGGCTGCTGTACGGCGCGCGGGCGTGGGCGGCACCGCTGCACCGACGCTTCGCGGGGGCCGTCGCCGCGCTGGCGGTCGGCGTGTGCCTGTTCGTCCTGGTCGACAGCCTGTGGGCGCTGGCCGCGGTGATGTTCGCCGTCGGGTTCACCATCTCCCCGTCGATCATCACCGGCAACGGCCTGGTGCAGGCGCACGTGCCGCCGGGACGGCTGACGGAGGGGCTGACGTGGGTCGGCACCGCGCTGAACGTCGGGGTGTCGATCGCGTCGTCGCTCGCCGGGGCGCAGGTGGACGCCGGCGGCGCCCGCGCCGCCTACCTGGTGGTGGTGGCGTGCGGCGGGGCGGTCCTCGTCGCGACGGTGCTCGCGCTTCGCGTCCTGCGCGCGGGCACGCCCGAACCCCCGGGGGCCTGAGGCGCTGCCGGGATCAGCCGTCCGACCGCATGCCGAACGACATGTGCCCGCCGAGGTAGCCGCTGGCGCTGGCGGCCCCGCCCGCGGCCAGCGCGGCGACCACGCCGAGCCCGTGGTTCCCGCGCCGGCGAGCCATCCAGGACAGGCCGTACAGGGCCGCGGCGACCCCGTTCAGGCCGGCGTGCACCACACCGACCCGGCGCGTCCGGTCGCCGCTGTTCTCCCAGTCGGCCAGGCCGGCCGCGATGGTCGGTCCGGTGGCGAGCAGCCCGAGCCCGATCAACCGCCGGGCGGCCGGGCGGGCCGACGGGCCGCCCACCAGGTCGAGCACGGTGGCGGACATCCACAGGCCGAGCGGCACGTCGGTCAGCAGCGGGTGCAGCTTGTGGCCGATCGGGTCGCCGCGCAGCACCGAGGCGCGGGTGTCGCTGCCCACCACGGCGCGGGCGACGGGTGCCAGCTGGTCCACCACGCCGTCGAGGCGCTCGTCGTGCTCGAGACCCGCTGCCATGCGTGCAGCCGCGGTCTCGCTGGTCAGGTGGCCGCTGGAGTGCGAGGAGGTCATGGTCGGCTCCGGTGGTCGGCGGGACGAGCAGGACGTCCAGCATCACGCGGGGCCACCGAGCCCGCACGGCGAGCCCTAGGCTGACCGGCCGTGAGCACGGGCACCCAGGACCGGTCCACGGCGCCCGAGGACGTCGTCCCCGGCGCCGAGCAGCACGACGACGATCTCGCCGCCCTGCGTGGCGCCCTCGCGCCGCTGGGCCACGCCGCCCGGGCCGAGCGGCTGACCGGCGGCATGTTCGCCACCACGTTCCTGGTGACGTTCGACGACGGCAGCGAGGCGGTGGTCAAGACCGCGCCGACCCACCAGGACCGCCTGCTGACCTACGAGCACGACCTGGTCCGCAGCGAGGCGCTGGTGTACCGGTTGCTCGCGGACGTCCCGGGCGTGCCGGTGCCGCGGGTGCTGCTCGAGGACTTCTCCCGGTCCGTGTGGCCCGGCGACCTGGTCGCGGCGAGCCGCCTGGGTGGCACGCCGTGGGGCGAGTGCGGGCTGGGGTCGGTGGACGACGATCCCCGTGCCGCCCGCGCGCAGCACGAGCTCGGTGCGCTGATGGGACGGCTGCACGCGGTGACCGGTCCGGTGTTCGGGTACGTCGGCGAGGCGTCCCCGCTGCGGGCCGGCACCTGGGCAGAGGCGTTCGGGCTGATGGTCGAGGCTGCGCTCGGCGACGCCCAGCGGTGGGCGGTCCCGGTCCCGGCCGACGAGGTCCGGGCGACGCTGGCTCGGCACCGGCCGACGCTGGACCAGGTGCGCACCCCGGTGCTGGTGCACACGGACCTGTGGCCGGGGAACCTGTTCCTCGACCCGGCGACCGGTGCGCTGGTCGGGGTGATCGACCCCGAGCGGGCCCTGTGGGGCGACCCGGCGTTCGAGCTGGTCGGCGCCGACCAGCTGGGCCGCGGCCCCGTGCCGGCCGGCCTGCTCGCCGGCTACTCCTCGGTCGCCGAGGCACCGGACCTCGGCGACCAGGCCGTCCGCGCCCGGATCGAGCTGTACCGGCTCTACTTCGCGCTGATCATGCGGGTGGAGCTGGTGCCGCGTGCGTACACCGGCGACTGGGTGGACGGCCACCGCGCCACGCTCGAGACGAACCTGCGCGCGGCCCTCGACTCGCTCGCCTGAACCGACCGGGGAGTGGGGTCGTCCTGCCTCCTGCTCCCGGAGCCGACGACGAGGCGCGGGCGCCGGCTCAGGGCTGCGGGTCCAGCGCGTCGTACCGCCAGAACCGCGGCTGGCCGACGACGAGCAGCCACAGCACCACCAGGCACGCCGCCCCGCCGATCACCGCCGCCCCGCCCTCGCCGATCCGGGACGACACCGCCCCGAGCCCCAGCTCACCGAGCCGCGGGCCGCCCGCGACCACCACGGTGAACACGCCCTGCAGGCGCCCGCGCATGTCGTCCGGCGTGGCGGTCTGCAGGATCGTCTGGCGGAACACCGCGCTGGTGTTGTCGGCCGCACCGGCCACCGCGAGCGCCACCAGCACCGCCAGCAGCGCGCCCCACACCAGCTGCGCCGGGTTGTGCGGACCGACGTGCACCAGCACCAGCCCGAACGCCACGATCGACAGTCCCCACACCGTGATGGACCAGACGATGGTCTGGCCCTGCCACCGGACGCGGGCGAGCCCTCCGGACAGCAGCCCGGACAGCACGGCGCCGACGGCGACGGCGGCGGTCAGGGCACCCGTCGTCGTCGCCCCGCCGCCCAGGTACACCACGCCGATCGCCGGGAACAGCACGCGGGGGGACGAGAACACCATCGCCGCGAGGTCCACCAGGAACGTCATGCGGACGTTCGGCTGGGTGCCCAGGTAGCGCAGCCCGTCGAGCACCGAGCCGAGCCCGGCCCGGTGCCGGCCGTTGGCCGACCGCTCGGGCGGCACGGGCGGCAGCCGGTAGAGCGCCGCGAGCGCGAACGTGAACAGCACCGCATCGGTGCCGTAGGCCAGCCCGTACCCGCCGAGGGCCACCATGCCGGCGCCGACCAGCGGGCCGACGGTCAGCGCGATGTTCCAGCCCAGCGTCTGCCAGGCGTTGGCCGCGGGCATGTGCCGGGGCTCGAGCAGCCGCGGGATGATCGCGCCGCGCGCCGGGGAGTTGACCGCACCGGCGCCGGACTCGAGCGCGACCAGCGCGTAGAGGATGCCGACGGACGTGCTGTGCGCGACGGCCTGCACGACGAGCCCGAGCACCGCCACCCACGCGACCGCCGAGGCGACCAGCGCGACCGTGCGGCGGTCGGCGTGGTCGGCGATCGCCCCGCCGTACAGCCCGAACACCACCAGCGGCACCAGCGCGAACAGACCCAGCACGCCGACCGCGAACGTCGACCGGGTCAGGTGGTACACCTGCAGGCCGACGGCCACCACGGTCAGCTGCCCGCCGAGGTTCGACACCGACAGCCCGAGCCACAGCCGCCGGAACGCCGGGCTGACGCGCAGAGGTGTGGCGTCGAGCAGCAGGCGGGGCACCCGCAGATGGTAGGCAACCCCGCCCGCTGACCAGGACGTCGGCTCGTGCCGAGGGCGGGCAGCCCGTCTGCCGTCGCCGTCGCGAGCTCCCGAGGGCCGGCGGGGCCGGCGCAGCGAGCCGGTCCAGGCCGGGCACCCCTTTCGACGTGTACGCCCGGTGTACGTACACGAGGCGTACACGTCGAAACCCATGCCCGGTCGGCTCGGCCGCGAGCTGCGGGCACGGCCCGTACTGCCGGGGCTAGGCGGCTCCTCCGGGGAGGCGACCCCGCGGGTCTGCGAGGTCGACCCGTCGGTCTGGGAGACGGATGCGTGCCGCCCTGGGGTGGACCCGGTAGCTCTCGGTCAGCTGGCCGAGGTGCCGAACACCGAGCCGAGCAGGTAGGTGACCGCGGCGGCGCCGTAGCCGATCGCGAGCTGCCGCAGCGCCCGCTTCACCGGCGAGGCGCCGGACAGCACGCCCACCACCGAGCCGGTACCCAGCAGCGCGATGCCGACCAGTCCGGCCGACCACAGCACCGCCGCGAGCCCCGTGGCACCCAGCAGGTACGGCATGACGGGGATCGCGGCGCCGACGGAGAAGAAGCAGAAGCTCGCGCCCGCGGCGCCCCAGGCGGTGCCGATGGTCTCGTGCTCGTCCGTCGGTGGTGCCGGGGTCTGGCCCGAGACGGGCGGCAGGGGCTCGTCATCACCGGGCAGTGCCGTGGACGACCGGAGCAGCGACGCGTCGAGCGCCTGCTGCTCGCGGTACCGGTCCAACGAGCCGAGCACCACGGCCGCCCGGTCGGCCGCCGCCGTCGCGTCCAGCCCACGCGCCCGGTACACCAGCGCGAGCTCGTTGGCGTCGACGTCGAGCATCGGCAGCGCCTCCCCCGCGGCCGCCGCCGGCCGGGACGCCTCGAGCAGCTCGCGCTGCGAGCGGACCGAGACGTACTCCCCCGCGCCCATCGACAGGGCGCCGGCCAGCAGGCCCGTCAGGCCGCCGAGCAGCACGGTGCCGGCCGGCACCCCGCTGGCGCCGATGCCGAGCACCAGCGCCAGGTTGCTCACCAGCCCGTCGTTGGCGCCGAACACGGCGGCCCGGAACCGGCCGGAGATCGCGTTGCGGCCGCGCGTGGCCAGGCCGCGGATCACCTCGACGTGGATCCGCTCGTCCGCCGCCATCGTCGGCGTCGCGTCGGCGTCCGCGTCCGCCGCCCACCGCATCTCGGCGCGCTGCGCCAGCGCCAGGGTGAACACCGAACCGAACCGCCGGGCCAGCAGTCCCAGCGTGCGGGTGCGCCAGTCGCCGCGCTGCGGCCGGCCGACGTCGTCCCCGAGCAGCATCAGCCAGTGCGCCTCGTGGCGCCGCTCGGCCTCCGCCAGGGCGAGCAGGATGTCCCGCTCCTCACCCGTGCGGCGCGACGCCAGGTCGCGGTAGGCGGCGGCCTCGGCGCGCTCGTCGGCGAGGTTGCGGCGCCAGCGACGGCGGTCGGCAGCGGTCGGCGGCGAGGCAGCGGGGGGCACGGCGGCAGGCACGGCGGGCTCCAGACGAGGGCGGCGGTGGTGGCCCGGGGGTGCGCACGACGACGAGAACGGCGGGCGCGCCCAGCGGGCGCTCGACCGTCAAGCCTACGGAGAAATGGCGCGGATCACCGCCGCGGCGGCATTTCGGCGCCGTTCTCGGAATTCCGACAATGGGAGTTCGGCGGCACGGAAACTGCTCCGGGCGCCCGGCTCAGTCGTCCCAGGGCGGCGTCTCGTCGAGCTTCTCGTAGTACTTGGCCAGGTGGCTGCGGATGCGGTCGCGATCCTTGTCCGGCACGTCGATCCCGCCGCGGGACCCCTGCATCACGGCCGCAGCGGCGAACACCGCACGCGGCACCGCCTGCAGCTTTCCGCCCACCACGTCCGCGATCAGCAGCTTGTAGCCGGTGAAGTTGTCCTTCGCGTCCGCGTCGTACCAGACGTGCGCGTCGCGGTACCTCTCGTTGGGCTCGTCGTCCGCACCGGCCCACTTCCGCACCCGGCGCTCGGCGGCGTCGCCGTCCCAGTCGCGGTCGCGGTCCGCCAGGGGCAGGTCCTGGAAGCTGGTCACCGCCATGGTCGTCTCCTCCCGTCGAGGGTGGTCGTTGAACCAGCCTCACCCCGGGCCGGGTGCTCTGCCACAGCACGGGTGAGGGCAGAGCGTGACGGCACGGCGGTGGCTCGGCGGTCGGCAGAGGTCCGGACGTTGGTCACCGGCGGCGGCCGCGGACCTGCGGCTAGGATCCCGAGCGAGCGGTTGCCTCGAGGCAATCAGGGCGACGACGGGAGGGCGGCGTCATGGCGACGCGCCGCGAGGTCGCACGGGCGGCCAACGTGTCCGTGCGGACGGTGTCCAACGTCGTGAACGGGTTCGACCACGTCGCTCCCGACACCCGCGAGCGCGTGCTCCGCGCGATCGAGGAGCTGGAGTACCGGCCGAGCGAGCTGGCGCGCAGCCTGAAGGTCGGCCGCTCCGGCCTGGTCGGCCTGATGCTGCCCGAGCTCGACACCGCGTACTTCGCGGAGCTGACCAGGGCGTTCGTCGAGGGCGGCGCCGAGCACGGCCTGACCGTGGTGGTGGACCAGACGGACGGCGACCACGAGCGGGAGCTCGCGCTGCTGCACCGGACGGCGACCGGCGCACTGTTCGACGCCCTGGTGCTGAGCCCGCTCGCGCTGCGCGCCGACGACGTCGCGGGGTTCGCCGCGGGTCCGCTGGTGTTCCTCGGCGAGGACGAGTTCCCCGGTTTCGACAAGGTGATGATCGACAACTTCCAGGCCGCGTACGAAGCGGTGGACCACCTGGTCCAGCAGGGACGACGGCGCATCGCGGCGATCGGCGCCGAGCGCGCCGCCCACGGGTCGAGCGCCCTGCGCCTCGAGGGCTACCGGGCGGCGCTCCGTGCCGGTGGCCGCGACCTGCCGGAGATCGTCGAGTACGTCAGCGGCTTCCGGCGTCCCGAGGGGGCGGCCGCGATGCGCCGGCTGCTGGACGGTCCCGACCGGCCGGATGCCGTCTTCTGCTTCTCCGACCCTCTCGCGCTCGGCGCGCTGCGCACGCTGTACGAGGCCCACGTCTCGGTGCCGGACGACGTCGCCGTGGTGGGCTGGGACGACATCGAGGACGGCCGGTTCGCCACCCCGTCGCTGACCACCGTCAGCCCGGACAAGAAGTGGCTGGCCCGCACGGCCCTGGACCGGATCGCGCGCCGGCTGTCCGGCGAGGACCTGCCGGGCGAGGTGCTGGTGGGCCCGCACCGGCTGATCGTGCGGGAGAGCTCGCCGGTCGCCTGATCGACCACGGGGCCGCGCCAAGCCCGTCCGAGACAGGCGCGGCTCGCCGGCCCCCCGATCGACCGCCCGCGCGCGTCCGCGTCCGACCGGCGGCATGACCTCGTCCAGCACCGGGACGGCCGGCCGCGAAGCGAGCCCTGGATCGGGTCTTGCATCGAGGCAAAGCCGTGGCTACTCTCCTCGACGTGCCGTTTGCATCGAGGGAAACGACGAGCCGCCGCATCGGCAACCCCGCTGAGCTGGTCCAGGCGGAGCTGCCCCGCGCCGAGTACCCGCGCCCGCAGCTGGTGCGGCAGGAGTGGCTGAACCTCAACGGCCCGTGGCGGTTCGAGGATGGCGGCTCCGCGCAGCTGCCGTCGTCCTGGTCGCTGGCCGGCACGATCGTCGTCCCGTTCGCCCGGGAGTCGGAGCTGTCCGGCATCGGCCGGACCGACTTCGTCGACGCCGTGCGGTACCAGCGCGAGGTGACCCTCCCCGAGGAGTGGCGGGGCCAGCGCGTCCTGCTGCACGTCGGTGCGGCGGACCACCACACGACCGTCTGGGTGGACGACGTCGAGGTGGGCCGGCACCGCGGCGGCTTCACGTCCTTCTCGTTCGACCTGACCGATGCGCTGACCGGCCCGACGTTCACGCTCTCACTGCTGGTCGAGGACGACCGGCACGCCGTCCAGGCACGGGGCAAGCAGTCCCGTCGGGCGGAGAACTACGAGGCCTTCTACACGCGCACCACGGGCATCTGGCAGACGGTGTGGCTCGAGCCCGTCCCCGCCAGCCACCTGCTGCGGCCGGTGACCGTGCCCGACCTGGCGTCGTCGAGCTTCACGTTCGAGCTCCCGGTCGCGCGCCCGCACGCCGGGCTGACCGCCCGCGTCGAGCTGTCCGACGACGAGGGCCTGGTCGCGGCCGGTGCCGTCGAGGTCACGTCGCGCATCACGCCCGGCCTGACCCTCGACGTGCCGGCCGACCGCCTGCGCCTGTGGTCGCCGGACGACCCGCACCTGTACCGGGTCCGGTTCACGCTGCTCGACGACGGCGTGCCCGTCGACACCCTGGACAGCTATGCCGGCATGCGGTCCGTCGCGATCGACGGTCGCCGGATGCTGCTGAACGGCCGGCCGGTGTTCCAGCGGCTGGTGCTGGACCAGGGGTACTGGCCCGACGGCCTGCTGACCGCCCCGTCGGACGCCGACCTGGTGCGCGACATCGAGCTGGGTCGCGCCGCCGGGTTCAACGGTGCGCGGCTGCACCAGAAGGTGTTTGAGGAGCGGTACCTGTACCACGCGGACCGCCTCGGCTACCTGGTGTGGGGCGAGTTCGCGGACTGGGGTGCGCTGGACGACGACGGCCGGCAGGTGCCCACCGTCTCGTTCGTCACCGAGTGGGTCGAGGCGCTGACGCGCGACCTGTCGCACCCCTCGATCGTCGGCTGGTGCCCGCTGAACGAGACCTTCGAGACGATCGGCCCCCGGCTGTCCGTGCTCGACGACGCGACCCGAGCCCTGTACCTGCTGACCAAGGCGGTCGACCCGACCCGCCCCGTGCTCGACACCTCCGGCTACGCGCACCGGGTCCCCGGTGCCGACGTCTACGACTCGCACCTGTACGAGCAGGACCCTGCGGTGTTCGCCCGGCAGATGGACGGCCTGGCCGCCGGCCGGCCGTACACCAACCGGGCGCCCGACGGCTCCCCGTGGTCGGTGCCGTACGCCGGTCAGCCGTACTTCTGCAGCGAGTTCGGCGGCATCTGGTGGTCCGAGGTCGACGGGCACGGCGACGACTCGTGGGGCTACGGCGAGGCGCCGCGCAGCGCGCCGGAGTGGGTGGACCGCTTCCGGGCACTGGTCGACCGGCTGCTCGACGACCCCGACATGTTCGGTTACTGCTTCACGCAGCTCACCGACGTCTTCCAGGAGAAGAACGGCATCGCGCGGTTCGACCGGGTGCCGAAGTTCGACCTGGGGCTGCTGCGCTCGATCCAGACGCGACCCGCGGCGATCGAGCACGGCGACGACCGGCCGACCGGCCCGCTCACGGCGCGGACCGCACCGGCACCACACCCGGCGGACGCAGCGCGCACCGCCTAGGCATCACCCCCACCATGTTGCACACACGAAGGAGTGGACACATGCGCAAGTCGTTGCTGGTGGCCGGGGCTGCGGCCGCCGCACTGGCCATGGCCGGATGCTCGAGCGGCGGATCGGGCTCCGGCTCCACCGCCGGCTCCGGGAAGGTGACGCTGACCGTCGTCGGGTTCGAGGGCGGCGGCACGGAGCTGGCGAGCATCCCCGAGATCAACGCCGACTTCCAGAAGAAGTACCCGGACATCACGATCGACTACAAGTACGTCGCCAACGGCGAGTACGACCAGTACAACAACACCCGGCTGGCCGCCAAGACGGACGCCGACGTGCTGATGACCAACCCCACGCGCGTGCAGCAGTGGCAGAAGCAGGGCTACCTCGAGGACCTCTCCTCGCAGGCGTGGGTCTCGCAGCTGCTGCCGAACGTCGCACCGTTCGGGCAGGTGAACGGCAAGACGTACGCGTTCACGCAGCAGAACATCCCGATCGGGCTGTACGCGAACCTCGACATCCTGAAGAAGGCCGGCATCACCGACGTCCCGCAGACGTGGCCGGACTTCCTGGCGGCGCTGCAGAAGCTGAAGGACGCCGGCCAGCCCGGCCTGCTGCTGGCCAACCAGGGCGGCTGGACCTCCGAGCAGCTGACGCTGGCCCTCGCGGCCAACCTGCTGCCCGCCACGTGGGGCGCCGGCTACGACACCGGCAGCTCGTCGTGGAACCCGACGTTCACGCCGGTGTTCGACCACATCAAGCAGCTGCTGACCAACGGCACCGTCGACGGCAAGCTGCAGAACGGCATCGAGCCGTTCAACACCGGCAACGCCGACTTCGCCGCCGGCAAGTGGGCGTTCACCGTGATGGGCGCCTGGGAGCTGCAGAGCTTCCAGCAGAACGCCAAGTTCGACTTCTCGTTCAACCCGTTCCCCGGCGGTGACGCCGGCAGCAAGCCCAACGGCGTCACCTTCGTCGGCTCGGGCTGGGGCGTGAACGCCGCGAGCAAGCACAAGGACGCCGCAGAGAAGTACGTCGCGTTCATGGCCGACCCGGCCAACGACAGCCGCTACCTGGCGGCGGAGAACTCGTTCACGACGCTGCAGAACGTCCCGAGCCCGCAGATGCCGAAGGCCGCCGCCTACGTCGACGCCTTCAACGCCGGTCACTCGCAGGTGTCGCCGATCGAGTACCTGCACTACCCGACGTACGAGCAGGAGTTCTGGAAGGTCGGCACGTCGCTGTTCAACGACCCGAACCAGTCGAGCACGTCGCTGCTGGCCAAGCTCGACCAGACCATCCCGAAGACCGCCGCCTAGCAACCAGCACCCGGGTCCGGGGCAGCCGCACACCGGGCTGCCCCGGACCCCCGGAGGTCCCCATGCAGATCCGTGGCCGATCCGCGATGGCGCTCATCGCCCCCGCAGCCCTTCTCTTCACGGCATTCGTGCTGTACCCGCTGGTCCGGGGCATCCAGCTGAGCTTCACCGACGCGATCGGCCCCAACGGCGGCGCCTTCGTCGGCCTGACCAACTACGTGCACGCAGTCTCCGACCCCACCGTGCGTCGCGCGCTGACCAACACGCTCGCCTACACCGTCGTGGTGGTCGTGGTGCAGAACGCGCTGGCCCTGCTGGTCGCGTTCTGGCTGTTCCGGCAGGAGCGCGTGCGCGACGTGGTGCGGGCCGGCCTGCTGCTGCCGGCGATGATGGCGTTCGTCGCCGTCGGGTACCTGTGGTCGTACGTCTACTCGCCGCTCGGCGGTCCGCTGAACGTGGTGATGGACGCCCTGGGCCTGCACCGGTTCGAGCCGGTGTGGCTGGGCGACCCGCACACCGCCCTGTGGGCGATCGCCGCGATCTACGTGTGGATGTTCCTGGGCTACACGGCGACCATCTACCTGGCCAACTACATGGCGATCTCGCCGAGCCTGCTCGAGGCGGCCAACCTGGACGGCGCGAGCGGCTGGCGCCGGTTCCGGCACATCGACTGGCACCTGCTGGCACCGTCGTTCACCATCAACATCACGCTGAGCGTGATCGGCTCGCTGCGGGTGTTCGACCTGCCGTTCATCATGACGCAGGGCGCACCGGAGGACTCGACGCAGACGTTGAGCCTGGTCATCTACAACAACAGCTTCGCCAACTACCAGTTCGCCTACGGCACGACGCTGGCCGTCGGGCTCCTCGTGCTGACCGTCGTGGTCGGCGTCATCCAGGCGACCCTGCTGCGCCGGCGGGAGGCCGACCTCGCATGACCACCCTCACCGCACCCGCCACGCAGCAGCAGACCCCGACGGCACCCCGCCGGACCGTCCGTCGCACGCGCCGCCGACTGGGCAACGGGGTCGCCTCGGTGGTCCTCGTGCTGTTCGCCGCCCTGGTGCTGACGCCGATCTACGTGCTCGTCGTCGTCTCGCTGCACCACGGGCAGAGCGCCCCGGACAACCCGTTCGCGTTCCCGACGGCGCCGGACTGGCAGAACTACCGCACGGCGTTCGTCAACATGCACTACCTGCGCAGCGTCGGGAACACGCTGCTGATCACGCTGGCCACCGCCGCGCTGACGGTGCTCACCGCCTCGCTGGCGGCCTGGGCGATCGTGCGGCACACCCGCCGGTGGACGCGGACGGTGTACCAGGTGTTCGTCTCCGGGCTGACGATCCCGATCTTCGTGGTGCTGACCCCGCTGTACGAGGTGATGCAGAAGCTGCACCTGCTGGACAGCTACGGCGGGATCGTCCTGGCCTACGCGGCGACGACGATGCCGTTCGCGGTGTTCTTCTTCGCGGGGTTCCTGCGCACCGTGCCGGCCGAGCTCGAGGAGGCCGCCGCCGTCGACGGCGCCGGGCTGCTGCGGACGTTCGCTCAGATCGTGTTCCCCCTGCTCAAGCCTGCGACGGCCACCCTGGCGATCTTCGTGGTGATGCAGGTGTGGAACGACCTGATCCTGCCGCTGGTGCTGCTGTCGTCGGACTCGAAGCAGACGGTGACGCTCGCCGTGTACGCCACGATCGGCACGCACACGCTGAGCCCCGAGCAGCTGCTGCCGACGCTGGTGCTGGGCGTGCTGCCGCTGTTCGCGGTGTTCCTGTCGCTGCAGCGGTACGTGGTCGCGGGGATCGCGGTCGGGGTCGGCAAGTAGCGACCCCGCCCGCGCCGGACGACCAGGGTCAGACGGTCGCCCACGGCGCGGCCGGCACCTGCACGGGCTCGCCGGTACGGGCGGACTCCTCGATCGCCAGCCCCAGCAGGTGGTCCTGGCAGCCCTCGGCCAGGGGGTACGGCGCCGGTCCGGTGCCGTGCACCCACTCCGCGGTCGCCGCGAGCAGGCCCGCCACCGCCAGGTCGTCGTCCGCGAGCCGGGCCCCCTCGAACGGGTTCCGCCACAGCACCTGCCCGTCCAGGCTGAGGTGCTCGGTGTCCCACCCGTCGAGGTTCTGCTCGATGCCGGAGTGGCGCCGGACGATCGGCGACGTCAGAACCGTCCGCTCCTCGGCCCACCGGGTGACCTGGTCGTCGACGATCTCGCCGAGCGAGCCGCGCACCACGATCCGGTTGGCGCGCAGCGGGTTGTGCCACTGGTTGTCGGTGAAGTCGTAGAGGGCGCTGCGGTTCTCGCCCAGGTCGACGGTGGCCAGCACGGTGCGGGCACCGACCGGCCACTCGGCGCCGGTCCAGCCGTCGCGGTTCCGCGGGTCCAGCAGCGGGGCGGTGAACGCCGACGCGCGGACCACGGCGGGGCCCGGCGCCACCCCGAGCAGCCGTCTGACCAGGCCCATCGCGTGGTACAGGTGGGTCGAGGACACCTGGACGCTGGTCGGTTCGCCGATCAGCCCGGAGTCGACCACGGCCTCGCGGGCGGCGTGCGCCGGCATGAACACGCTGTGCTCGGCCACCTGCACCAGCTCGGTGGAGCCGACGTGGTGCCACAGCTTGACCAGGCCGTCGGCGTCGGGCGCCGGCGGCGTCTCGGCCAGCACCGGGATCTCGCGGTCCACCAGGGTCCGGATCGTCACCGGCGTCACCGGCCACGGGGTGGCCACCACCACCACGTCCACCCCGTCGATCTCGTCGAGCGAGCGCAGGGCCGGCACGCCCCACGTCCGCCGCACCCACTCGGCACGCTCGTCGGACCGCGTCACCACCCCGGTGCAGCGGAACCGGTCCGGCATCAGCCGGGCCATCCGGACGAAGAACTCGCCGCGCCAGCCGGAGCCGACCACCGCGTAGGCCAGGGGTGCAGTCATGGTGCGTCCTCGTCGTCGTCCCACCTGCGACGCTGCCGCGCCGCGGTCCCGACGCTACGCGGGAGCGACCGGCCGGCGTGGGTGGACTCCGCCCGGCCGCGTGACCAGGCGGTCCGTCCGCTCGCCGCGCGCACCGGCGCTTCACCCGGTATGAACCACTTCATGCGGATCCGTGACACCGGCGACCTGTGGTGGAAGAACGCCGTCATCTACTGCCTGGACGTCAAGACGTTCATGGACTGGAACGACGACGGCTACGGCGACCTGCCCGGCGCCGTCCAGCGCATCGACCACCTGGCCGACCTGGGCGTGACCTGCCTGTGTCTGATGCCGTTCTACCCGACCACCGACTACGACGACGGCTACGACATCACCGACTACTACGGCGTCGACCCCCGGCTCGGCGACGCCGGTGACTTCGTCGAGCTGGTGCGCACCGCCAAGGACCGCGGCATCCGCGTGATCGCCGACCTGGTGGTCAACCACACCTCGGACAAGCACCCGTGGTTCCAGGCGGCCCGCCGCAGCAAGGACAGCAAGTACCGGGACTTCTACGTGTGGCGGTCCGACGAGCCGCCGGACACGCACAAGGAGGTCGTCTTCCCCGACAAGGAGAAGGGGATCTGGACGTACGACGAGGTGGCCGGCGAGTGGTACCGGCACCACTTCTACCACCAGCAGCCGGACCTCAACACGGCGAACCCGCAGGTCAGGGACGCGATCGCGAAGGTGATGGGGTACTGGGCGCAGCTGGGGCTGTCCGGGTTCCGGGTCGACGCGGTGCCGTTCTTCCTCGCCGACGTGGCGTCCAGGCCCGACGACGACGTCGACCGGCCGCACCAGTTCCTCACCGCGCTGCGGGCGTTCCTGTCCCGGCGGGTGGGCGACTCCATCCTGATGGGCGAGGTCAACCTCCCGTACGACCAGCAGAGCCTGTTCTTCGGCGACCACGACGACCAGGGCGTCGTCGAGGGCCGTGAGCTGGACCTGCAGTTCGACTTCATCGTGATGCAGACCCTGTACCTGTCCCTCGCCCGGCAGGACGCACGGCCGCTGCGCACCGCGCTCGAGTCCCGGCCGGAGATCCCGAAGGACTCCCAGTGGGCGACGTTCGTGCGGAACCACGACGAGCTCACGCTCGACAAGCTGACGGACGAGGAGCGCCAGGAGGTGTTCGACGCCTTCGGCCCCGAGGAGGACATGCAGCTGTACGACCGTGGCCTGCGCCGCCGGCTGCCCCCGATGCTCGACGGCGACCCCCGTCGGGTGCGGATGGTGTACTCCCTGCTCTTCGCCCTGCCCGGCACGCCCGTGCTGTTCTACGGCGAGGAGATCGGCATGGGCGAGAACCTCGCGGCCGAGGACCGGCGGGCGGTCCGCACCCCCATGCAGTGGACGTCCGGCAAGAACGGCGGGTTCAGCCGCGTCGCTCCGTCGCGGCTGGTGCGGCCGGTGACCGACGGACCGTTCGGGCCGGAGCACGTGAACGTCGCCGACCAGCGGCGTGACCCGGAGTCGCTGCTCTCGTTCGTCCAGACCCTGATCCGCCGGTACCGGGAGGCGCCCGAGCTGGGCTGGACGCAGCGGGCGGAGATCCTCGACCAGCCGCACGACTCGGTGCTGGCGATGCGGTCCACCTGGGGCGACGCGTCGATGGTCAGCCTGCACAACCTGAGCAAGGAGGCCGTGGTGGTGCCCCTCGAGCTGCCGGACCTCCCGGAGGGCACCTGCCTGGTGGACCTGCTCTGCGAGGGGACGACCGAGGTGGACGAGAAGGGGCGGGCCGAGCTGCCGCTGGCGGGGTACGGCTACCGGTGGCTGCGCGTCGAGGAGCCGGACTCGCGCCGACTGCTGTAGCGCCTCCAGCGGCGCAGGCCTAGGCGCGCCGAGCCGGCGGGCGGGCGGTTCGCGGGGCGGGTGACGTCTCGTCCCAGATGCGGAAATGGGCGTGATCGTCCGCGCGCGGCAGCGTTAGCATCGGTTCCGCTCGAATCGATTCGGGTGCCCCCTCGCTCGTCTCCACCCCGACCTCCCTTCCCGCTGCTCGTAGAACGCCGCACCCCTGTGCCCACTGCCCTGACCTCCGGTCGCCCGGCCCGCCTGATCATCGCCTTCACCGTCCCGCTGCTCATCGGCAACGTGTTCCAGCAGCTCTACGGCTTCGCCGACGCCTTCGTCGTCGGCCGCACCATCGGCGTGGACGCGCTCGCGGCCGTCGGCTCCACCGGCGGGCTGCAGTTCCTGCTGCTGGGCTTCACGTGGGGCATGTCGTCGGGCTTCGCCATCCCCACCGCGCACGCCTTCGGGGCGCGCGACGAGCGCGGGGTGCGCCGCTCGGTCGCCGCCGGCGCCATCCTGACGGCGGCCGCGGCCGTGCTGCTGACGGCGGTGGCCACCACCATCACGCCGTGGCTGCTGGTGCTGATGCGCACGCCGCCGGAGATCCGGCAGGACGCGACCACCTTCATCGTGGTGACGTTCTGGGGCTGCACCGCGATGGTGGCGTTCAACTTCCTGTCCAACACCATCCGGGCGCTGGGCGACAGCCGCACGCCGCTCGTCTTCCTCGTGCTGTCCTGCGTGCTCAACGTGCTGCTGGTGTGGGCGTTCGTCAGCGGCCTGCGGATGGGCGTCGCCGGCGCCGCGCTCGCCACGATCACCGCCCAGCTGACGTCGGTGCTGGCGTGCCTGTGGCTGATCCGCGCGCGGATGCCGATCCTGCACCTGCACCGCGAGGACTTCCGGCTGACCCGTGCCGAGCTGCTGGAGCCGCTGCGGCTGGGGCTGCCGATGGGCTTCCAGATGTCGATCATCGCGCTCGGCACGCTGGTGCTGCAGTACGCGCTGAACCGTCTGGGTGCCCCGGCGGTCGCCGCGTTCACCGCCGCCGGACGGGTGGACGCCCTGGCCATCGCGCCGCTGCAGTCGTTCGGGCTGGCCATGGCCACGTTCGCGGCGCAGAACCACGGTGCGCGGCTGTACCACCGCATCCGGGTGGGCGTCGCGCAGACGTGCCTGATGTCCGCCGGGTTCGCCGTCGCCGTCGGTGCGGTGAACATCCTGGCCGGGCCGTGGCTGGTGCGGCTGTTCGTCGGGCAGGGCCAGGAGCACGTGGTGCAGCTGGCCCAGGTGTACCTGGTGTCCAACGGCATCCCGTACGCGCTGCTCGGCATGCTGTTCGTGCAGCGCGGCACCCTGCAGGGGCTGGGTCGCACCGTGATCCCGACGACGGCGGGCGTGATGGAGCTGATCACGCGCGTGCTGGCCGCGCTGCTGCTCACCGGGCCGCTCGGCTTCCTCGGTGCGTGCCTCGCGTCGCCGCTCGCCTGGGTCGCCGCGCTGATCCCGCTGACGTGGGCCTACCAGCACGAGCGCCGCCGGCTCGTGGACCCGCGCACGCCGCCACGGGACGACGCGCTGCTCGAGCGCGCGGTGGTCGACCCCGTCGTCCCGACGCCCTACCCGCCGGCCGTCCTCGAGGGCGCCTCGCCGGTCGCGTCCGACGACGTGCTCGAGGCCGTGTCGGAGGAGGCGCTGCTGCGCGAGCAGGCCATGCCGCTGTAGCCCGCAGGACGGTCGGCCCGGGCGACTCCCAGGCTCGTCGCGTACCGTGCACGGGTCGCTCCCGACCCGGGCGCGCCAACCCAACCCGACCGGAGCCTTCCTGTGCGTCGCACCACAGCCGTCCGGAGCGCCGTCGCCGCCGCGCTCGCCCTCACCATCGGCCTCGGTGGCCTGGCTGCGTGCAGCGGCAACAGCTCCGCGAAGTCCACCGCGAGCCCGTCCGCGACCAGCGCGCCGACCGCAGCCGCGACGGGCGCCGCCACGGCCAGCCCGGCGGACTTCGCCGCCGTCGACAAGATCACCGTCACCGGCGACGCCAGCAGCAAGCCGACCATCACGCTGCCGTCCAAGCCGTTCAGCGTCAGCGGCCCGGTGGTCAAGCTGCTGTCGCCCGGCACGGGTGCCGCGCTGGCGGACGGCATGATCATCGAGTTCCACAGCGTGGCGGTGCAGGGGTCGGACGGCACCGAGGGCCAGAGCAGCTACGGTGCGGCGCCGGAGACGGTCGCCATCAGCAGCACCGGCCTCAACGCCGACCTGTACAAGGCCCTGAGCACCTCGAAGGTCGGCGCCCGCGTGCTGATGGCCGTGCCGTCGACCAGCTCCGGCTCGACGATCGTCGGCGTCATCGACGTGATCGGCACCGTCCCCTCGCGCGCCGCCGGCACCGCGGTGACCCCGCCGGCGGGTCTGCCGACGGTCAAGCTCGACGACAAGGGCGCCCCGACGCTCACCCCGGTCAAGACGGCCGCCCCGACCTCCCTCGTCGTGCAGCCCCTGATCCAGGGCAGCGGCGCGACGGTCGCCTCCGGGCAGTCGATCACCGTGCAGTACTCCGGCTGGCTGTGGGACGGCACGCCGTTCGACTCGTCGTGGACCAAGGGCACCCCGCTGTCCGGCCTGACCATCGGCCAGAACCAGGTCATCAAGGGCTGGGACCAGGGCCTGGTCGGCCAGAAGGTCGGCAGCCAGGTGCTGCTGGTCATTCCGCCGGACCTCGGCTACGGGGACAAGGCGCAGGGCAGCATCCCGGCCAACTCGACGCTCGTCTTCGTCGTCGACATCCTCGCGGCGGGCTGATCAGCACCTCCGTCTCAATCGTTCGTACGCCCCCGGCGCCAGGGACCCCGGTCCTGTCGCCGGGGGCGTTCGTTCATTAGCCTGGCCGGACGAACCGCTCCACCGTTGGAGACGACATGGACCAGGCAACGTCGCCCAGAGTCCGCACCGTGGCGCTGCTCGGCGCCAGTGGTGCAGGCAAGACCACCCTCGTCGAAGCGCTGCTGCATCGCGGCGGCGTGCTGACCAGGCCGGGGAAGGTGGAGGACGGGTCGACCGTCTCCGACCACGAGCCCGAGGAGATCGCCCGCGGCATCTCCCTGACCCTCTCGGCCGTGCCCCTGACGTGGGCCGCCGACGACGGGCACACCTACGACCTCACCCTGCTGGACACCCCCGGGTACCTCGACTTCGCCGGCGCCGTCGACGCCGCGCTGGCCGCGGCCGACATGGCGCTCATCGTGATCAGCGCCGTGGACGGAGTGCAGGCCGGCACGCACCTGGCCTGGAAGGCCGCTGCCGAGGCCGGGGTGCCCCGGATGTTCGTGATCACCAAGGAGGACAAGACCCGCGCCGACTTCCACCACGTGCTCGACGAGCTGCGTGAGCAGTTCGGCGACGGGCTGGTGCCGCTGGAGCTGCCGCTCGGCGAGGAGTCCGGCTTCGCGGGCGTCGCCGACGTGCTGGCCGAGGAGGGCTACGCGTACGACCCGGACGGCCGGCACCACAACCAGGCGATCCCGCAGCAGGTGGCCGACGAGGAGCACCGCCTGCACGAGGAGGTCACCGAGGAGATCGTCTCCCACGACGACGAGCAGCTCGAGGCGTACCTGGGCGGCGAGGTGCCGACCGTCGCCGAGCTGGAGAAGACCCTGGCGCACGAGGTGCGCGAGGGTGAGGCGTTCCCCGTGCTGGTCGCGTCCGGCATCACCGAGGTGGGCATCGACCGCCTGGCCGACCTGGTGTGCGAGCTCAGCCCCGTGCCCACCGAGTCGGTGGCGACGGTGCTGGCCGGTGAGACCGAGGTGGAGGTCGCCCCCGACCCCGCAGGGCCGGTGCTGGTGCACGCCTTCCGGACCATGGCCGACCCGTTCGTCGGGCAGGTCACCCTGTTCCGCGTCCTGTCCGGCACGGTGCACGCCGGCGACAAGCTGACCAACACCACCACCGGTGCCGAGGAGCGGCTGCCCGGCCTGTTCCGGCTGCGCGGCAAGGAGCACCTGCCGGTCGAGGCGGTGCGCGCGGGCGAGGTGGCAGCGGTGGCGAAGCTGACGGGGACGCCGTCGGGCTCGCTGCTCGCCGGCCGCGGAGCCCCCGGTGGGACGGCGCTGCGGGCACGTCCGACGAGGTCGCGGCAGGCCGTGTACGGCCTGGCGCTGGAGCCGGTGACGCAGTCAGACGACGACCGGCTCTCGGCCGCCCTGTCCCGGCTCGTGGCCGAGGATCCGACGCTGACCATCGACCGCACTACCGACCGCACGGTGCTGCGGGGGCTCGGCGACACGCACCTGACGGTGGCGCTCGAGAGGCTGTCCCGGGTGTTCAACGTCAACGTCACCACGTCGCCCGTGCCGGTGGGCTACCAGGAGACCATCGCCGGCACCGTCGAGGTGGAGGGCAAGGTCAAGAAGCAGTCCGGCGGTCACGGGCAGTACGCCGTGGTGAACATGCGGGTGTCGCCGCTGCCGCGCGGCACCGGGTACGAGTTCGTCGACTCGGTGGTGGGCGGCGCGATCCCCCGCAACTTCATGGCGGCGGTGCACCGTGGCGTCACCGAGGGCATGGCGGCGGGCGGGCCTCACGGGCACCCGATCGTCGACCTGCGCGTCGAGGTGTTCGACGGCAAGTCGCACCCGGTGGACTCCTCCGACATGGCGTTCCGGACGGCGTCCGCGCTCGGCGTGAAGGAGGCGCTGCTCGCCGCGGGTTCCGTGGTGCTGGAGCCGGTCAGCCGGATCGCGGTCACCGTGCCGACGTCCGTGCAGGGCGACGTGATGGGCGACCTGTCCACGCGGCGCGGGCGGATCGCCGACACCGAGTCGCTGGACGACGGCACCGTGCGGATCGAGGCGCTGGTGCCCGAGTCGGAGCTGAGCCGGTACGTGCTGGACCTGCGGTCGCTGACCGGCGGCCGTGCGGACCTGACGATCGAGCCGGACCACTTCGACGTGCTGCCGAGCCACCTGGTGCCCGCCTGACCTGCTGATCCGCTGCGGACGACGCCGCCCCGCGTCGTCGTCGGGCGCTCGAACCTCCGCCCGGACCGGCCGTCCCTCCACGTGCCGGCCCGGGCGGACGTGCGCCCCTGCCCTGCGAGATGAGCACTTCGCACCGAGACGAGCAGTGCGAACTGCCCATCTCGGTGCGATGTGCTCATCTCGGCTCGCCGGCCGGCCGCGGCGGTGGCGACGGCCGGGCCAGGCTGTGCCCGGTCAGATGTCCATCAGCGCCACCGCCGGTGGCACGCGGCTCGCCCGGCGGCCGGGGGCGAGCGACGCCACCACGCCGAGCACCAGGGCGCCGGCGGCGACGGCCAGCACGAAGAGCCACGGCAGCTGGAGCGTCCGGTCGGCGTACTTGCCGTACGCGGACACCGCCCCGACCCACCCGAAGAGGCTGCCCAGCACCACGCCTCCGACCGCCCCGGTCCCCGCGACCAGCAGGCTCTCGGTGAGCAGCATCGACCGCGCCTGGCTGCCGGTGAACCCGACGGCCCGGAGGGTGCCGAGCTCGCGACGCCGCTGCAGCACGCTGATCGCCAGCGTGCTGGCCAGGCCGATCGCGGCCACCACCACCGAGAACGACGTCAGCACGTCGACCGCGACCAGCATGCCGCGGATGGCCTGCTGCACCTGCTCCATGTCCTGCACCGGACGGGTGTAGGAGCGGAACGACATGACGGCCATGTTCCCCGCCACCTGGAACATCGTGAGCACCGTGACGCCGATCATCACGGCAAGGACGGTGCGGGACGTCCGCACGGCGTCGTGGCGCAGGTTCGCCGCGGCGAGCCGCGGGGCGGCGGCGCGGGGGGCCAGCCGGGCGACGAGGGACACGAGCGGCGGCAGGATCACGGGTGCCGCCAGCACCACGCCGATGCTGGTGAGCAGCCCACCGAAGAAGGCGATCATCAACCCGAGCGGCGGCATCGCGTAGCCGACGAGCACGCCGCACACCAGGAGCGCCAGCCCCAGGCCGCCGAGCACCACGCCGGCGGCGATGCGCCGACGTCGCACGGCGTTGCTGACCGGCCGGCCCTCGGGCAGCGACCGGGCGGCCTCCGACGGGGAGACGCCGGACACCTCCCGCACGCCGACGATCGCGGCGAGCACGGTGGCGACCAGCGCACCGCCGAACGGCACGACGACCAGCTGCACCGACCAGGGGAACGACACGGTCAGGTGCGCCCACGACCGCATGAGCTCGACGCCGATCGCCCCCAGACCGAGTCCGGCGCCGATGCCGGTCACGGCACCGACCACGCCGACGGCCGTGCCGTCGACCAGAGCCGTGCGCCGCACCTGCTTGCCGGTCGCGCCGATCAGCCGCAGCACGGCGATGTCCTTGATCCGACCCGCCGCGATGGTGGAGAAGGTGTTGGAGACGACGATCACGGCGACGGTCACGGCGATCCCGAGGAACACCCCGCCGACCACCTCGAGGACCGCCTTGGCGGTCCCGACGTCGGCCCCCTGCGCGCGCGCGGCACCGGTGAAGGCGCCGATCGCGGTGATCAGCAGCACGGCGAACGCCGTCACCACGGCGACCACCGCGACGCTGGCGGCGTACCGGCCGGCGGACCTGCGCAGCTCGCGCAGGGCCCAGGCGGTCATCGCCGCACCTGCGCGCCGACCGCGACGGGGTTGAGCACGTCGTCCTCGATCCGGCCGTCCTCCAGGCGCACCACGCGCTCGGCACGGCGGGCCGCGTCGTCGTCGTGCGTCACCAGCACCACCGTCTGGCCCTCCTCGCGGGCGAGCGCCGCGAGCAGGTCGAGCACGTCCGCGCTGGTTGCGGAGTCCAGGGCGCCGGTCGGCTCGTCGGCGAAGACGACGTCCGGGTGGGTGGCCAGCGCACGGGCGATCGCCACGCGCTGCTGCTGACCGCCGGACAGCTCGGAGGGGCGGTGGGTGAGCCTCGGGCCGAGGCCGAGGCGCTCGATCAGCTGCTCGATCCAGCCGCGGGTGTTCAGGTCGATCTGCCGGCCGGCCAGCCGGAACGGCAGCTCGATGTTCTCGCGGGCGTCGAGGGCCGGCAGCAGGTTGAACGCCTGGAACACGAAGCCCATCCGGGTGCGGCGCAGGCGGGTCAGCTCGTCGTCGCCCAGACCGGTGATGTCGTCCCCGCCGAGGCGGACGCTGCCGGACGTCGGCCGGTCCAGGCCGGCGAGCATCTGCAGCAGGGTCGACTTGCCGGAGCCGGAGCGGCCCATGATCGCCGTGATGCGGCCGCGCTCGATGTCGAGGTCGAGGTTGCGGAGGGCGTGCACGGTGGTCTCGCCCGAGCCGAACGTCTTGGACAGCCCGCGGGCGCTGATCGCCGGCGGCGCGAAGGTGTGGACAGAGGTGCTGGTCATGGGCTCGAACGTACGGAGCGGGCCGGGCCGGGCGGATCGGCCTGCGGGCCGATCCTCACAGCGGGTCCTCATCCTCCGGAACGAGCCGTCGACCGCACGTCGGATGGCGGCTCCAGCCCCGGACGCGCACGGCGCTCAGGGTCGAGGACGGGTGAATCCGGGACCGACGGGTCCGCGCGGAGCCGGTCGGAGGAGACTGGGAGGAGCGCTTGCTCGAAGGGCTGGGGGCCTCATGAGGAAGCTCGTGCTCGTCGGAACACCGGTGGCAGCCGTCCTCGCGATCGGTCTGCTGGGCGCATGCGACCCGTCGCCGGGCCCGCCACGGCCGTCGCCCACCGTCTCGACGGACACGGCGAGCCCCACCCCGGACCCGACCACCACGGCGCCGGAGCCGACACCCGAACCTCCGTCCCCGACACCCGAGCCGACGCCCGACCCGACCACCGACGAGCCGGTCGCGACCGGCGAGATCTGGCAGTGGGCACTCGGCCGCAACGTCTGGAGCGACCCCGACCTGCAGCCGTACACGCAGACCCTCGGCCGCACGTGGGACACGGACGTCGACGTGCAGTCGCTGGGCTTCCAGCTCACCCCGGACGCCTCCGGCGCAGTCGTCGCGGTCACCGTCTACAACGACGAGAACGCGCTCGGGTACCCGGGGTCGGAGACCAGCTTCGCCGCGTACCGGGGCACCCTGCCGCTCGGCCTGACCTGGGCGCACACCGCGACCGACGTCGAGCAGCTGCTCGGCTCGGACCAGCGGACCGGCGGCTGGGGCACCGACATCACGTACGCCTACACCACCACGGACGGGCTCCGGGTGGAGGTGGGCTTCGTCGCCCGGCACGACGGCGACCTGCCCGGTTCGCCTATCCACTTCGTCCGGGTGAGCCCGGCCTGACGACTCGGGGGTGTCCCCGGGTCGAGCCAGGGGTTCGAGTGGTCCGGCCTCATCCTTCCGGACGAGCCGGCGGCGGGTCGATCACGGCGGTCCGCTCGCCAGGGGTGACCACCCCGGCCTCGTAGGCCAGGACGGCGGCCTGCACCCGGTCCCGCGCACCCAGCTTGTCGAGCACGTGGGCGACGTGGGTCTTCACCGTGGTCTCGGAGAGGAACAGCTCGGTGGCGATCTCCGAGTTCGACCGGGCCGCGGCCATCAGCAGGAACACCTCGTGCTCGCGTGCCGAGAGGGCGGCGATCCGCCGGGACAGGTCGCCGTCCGGGGCGACCGGCGGGGCGCCGAGCAGCGGGGCGACGTGGTCGAGCAGCCGACGGGTCATGCCCGGCGCGATGACGGCGTCGCCGCGGTGCACCACGCGGATCGCGTCGAGCAGCTGCTCGGGGTCGGCGTCCTTGAGCAGGAACCCGCTGGCGCCGACCCGGATGGCGGCGAGCACGTACTCGTCCAGGTCGAACGTCGTCAGCATCACCACGCGCGGCACCGGCGGCGGTGCGGCGAGCAGCCGCCGGGTGGCCTCCAGACCGTCCAGCCGCGGCATGCGCACGTCCATCAGCACCACGTCGGCCGGTGTGCGCGCCAGCAGGCTGAGCGCCTGCACGCCGTCGGCCGCCTCGGCCACCACGCGCAGGTCCGGCTGGGAGCCGATCAGCATCGTCAGGCCGCTGCGGATCAGCGACTGGTCGTCCACCACCGCGACGCGGATCGGCGGCACGGCCGCTGGTGTCTCGCTCACTCGTTCTCCCCCCGCACCCCGGCCAGCGGAAGCCGGGCGTGCACCACCACCCCGCCGCTCGGGGCGTCACCGATGCTGACCTCACCGTCGTACAGCGCGAGCCGCTCGCGCATGCCCCGCAGACCGCGGCCGATGCCGTCGCCGTCGTGCCTCAGCCCCGGCCCCGTGTCGTGCACCGTGACGTCGGCGGCGACCTCGGTCCAGCGCACCTGCACGTCCGCGCGCGTACCCGGACCGGCGTGCTTCAGCACGTTGGTCAGGCTCTCCTGCACCACCCGGTAGAGCACCAGCTGCGCACCGGCCGGCAGGTCGGTGGGCGGCTCACCGTCGCGGTGCAGCACCACCTCCACGCCGGCGCCGCGCACCTGGGCGACCAGGGTGTCCAGGTCCGCGACCCCCGGCGTCGGGGCTGTGGGCGGCTGGTCCGGCGCCTCGGAGCTGAGCACGCCGAACAGCCGGCGCAGCTCGGCGAGCGAGCCGCGCGCGGTGGAGGCGATCGCCTCGAGGGCGTCGGTGGTCGGCCCGGGCGGCGAGCCGGCGGCGTACCGGGCGCCGTCGGCCTGGCGCACGACGATGGACAGCGAGTGGGCGATCACGTCGTGCAGCTCCCGCACGATGCGGGCCCGCTCCTCCGCCGCCGCGAGCTCCCGCGCCTGCGCCTGCTCGTGCTCGAGCCGCTCGGCGCGGTCCGCGAGCGCCTGCCGCTCGGCCAGCCGGCTGCGGGTCAGGTCGCCGAACAGCCACGCGGCGACCACCATCGACCACCCGAGCAGGGCGATGGTCAACCGCGCCAGCGGGGTCTCGGCCGCGCTGGCCACCAGGTGGCCGCGCACCGCCAGCCCGGCCATGCCGAGGATCGCGATGGTCAGCCCGGCGCGCGACGCCCACCGCGGGGCGTGCGCCGCCAGCGCCGCCACCATCAGCAGCACCGCGACCTGCCCCACCACCACGCCCATGCCGGAGAACAGCTGTGCCAGGCAGACGACCACCATCACGGCGGCCGCCGGCACCGGACGCGTGCGCCGCCACACCAGCGGCAGCACCAGGCCGGCGGCGACGACCGCGGTGGCGATGCGGTCCGTGGTGGGCCGCCCGATGGCCATCGCGACGAACGGCAGCACGGCGAACAGGCCGATCACGGCGGCGATCAGCGCGTCCACGGGCAGCACGTGCACGCGCAGCCACCGGTACAACCGGCTGCCCGACGACACCCCCGTGCTCACGCCCGAACCCTAGAGCCGCGGGCGGGTGCGGCGGATCCTCCGGCTGGACGAGGCGGAGCGGGCAGCCGGGGCCGAGATGAGCAGTCCGCACTCAGATGAGCACTTCAATGTGCTCGTCTCGGTGCGGACTGCTCAGCTCGCGGGCGGCAACGACCAGGTCGACCATGCGGCCGGGGCGGACGGGCTGGGGCGGACGGGCGGGGGAGGATGGGGCGGTGGGCGACGAGCGGGTGGACGACGAGCAGGAGATCGCCGAGCTGACCCGGCAGGTGCGGGAGTTCAGCACCGAACGGGACTGGGAGCAGTTCCACGACCCGAAGTCGCTGGTGCTGGCCGTGATGGGCGAGGTCGGCGAGCTCGCGGAGCTGTTCCAGTGGGTGCCGGCCGACACCGCGGCGCAGCGGTTCACCGCCGACCCGCAGCGGCAGGCCCGCGCCGGCGAGGAGATGGCTGACGTGCTGATCTACCTGCTGCGGCTGGCCGACGTGCTGGGCGTCGACCTCGGCGAGACGACGCGCGCCAAGCTGGCGCTGAACCACCGGCGGTTCGTCGCCGACCAGGTGCGGGGCGTCGCACCGGACAAGCGCTGAGGCCCGTGACAGCGGGCGCGCGGCCTGCCTAGCGTGACCCATGCTGATCTACTCGATGGGCGTCTCGGTGGACGGGTTCACGGCGGACCGGGACGGCGACTTCCAGTGGTCCGTCCCGACCGACGAGCAGTTCACGGTGCACCTCGAGGAGGTGCGCAGCCTCGGCGTGCACCTGTGCGGCCGCAAGCTCTACGAGACGATGCTGGTCTGGGAGACGGACCCGTCGATGCGCGACGACGAGCTGCAGAGCGCCTTCGCCGACGCGTGGACGGCGCTGCCGAAGGTCGTCTTCAGCCGCACCTTGACCAGGGTCCAGGGCAACGCGCGGCTGGCGACCGGCTCGCTGGCCGAGGAGGTCGCCGCCGCCCAGGCCGCCACGGACAAGCACGTCGCGATCGGCGGGCCCGGTCTGGCTCGGCAGGCCGTCGAGCTGGGGCTGGTCGACGAGTTCTGGATGTTCCGCAACCCCGTCGTGGTGGGCGGCGGGAACCCGTACCTGCCGGCGGTGGCGCAGCGCATCGAGCTGGACCTCGTCGAGACCCGGACCTTCGCCAACCGCGTCGTCTACGAGCGGTACCGCCGCGCCCCGGGCCCCGTGGCCACCCGCCCGGGCGCGGCCTAGCCTGACGCCGTGGCCCGCTACCTGGACGTCCACCCCACCACTCCGCAGCCGCGGCTGATCGCACAGGTGGTGGCGATGCTGCGCGACGACGCGCTGATCGCCTACCCGACCGACTCGATGTACGCGCTGGGCGCCCGACTCGACAACCACGACGGTGCCGAACGCATCCGCCGCATCCGGCACCTCGACGACCAGCACCACTTCACGCTGATGTGCGCCGACTTCGCGCAGCTGGGGCAGCTGGTGCACCTGGACAACAACGAGTTCCGGGCGATCAAGGCCGCCACCCCCGGCCCCTACACGTTCATCCTCAAGGCGACCCCCGAGGTGCCGCGGCGGCTGGCGCACGCCAAGAAGCGGTCGGTGGGGGTGCGCATCCCCGACCATCCGGTGGCGCTGGCGATCCTGCACGAGCTGGGCGAGCCGCTGCTGTCGTCGTCCCTGCTGATGCCGGGCACGGAGTGGCCGCTGACCGAGGGGTGGCAGGTCAAGGAGGAGCTGGACGACCTGGTCGACGCCGTGGTGGACGGCGGCGACTGCGGCACCACCCCGACCACGGTGGTCGACTGGACGTCCGGCGAGCCCGAGATCGTCCGCGTCGGCGCGGGCGACCCCGACCGGTTCTGATCGATGCGCCACGCGACCGACGACGACGAGCCCCGCACCGGCCGGTACGTCGCGGTGGTCGGTCCGTCGGTGTGCACCCGCGTGCAGCAGGACGTGGCCGAGCGGCTGGGCCGGGCGCTGGCGGAGCGGGGTGACGTGGTGCTCTGCGGCGGTGGCGACGGGGTGATGGCGGCCGTCGCGCGCGGGGCGACGGAGGCCGGCGGGGTGGTCGTCGGGATCCTGCCCGGGGACGACCGGCACGCCGCCAACCCGTGGGTGACGATCGCCCTGGCCACCGGGCTGGGCGAGCTGCGCAACGGGCTGATCGTGCGGGCGGCCGATGCGGTGGTGGCCGTCGGCGGCAGCTGGGGCACGTTGAGCGAGGTGGCGATGGCGGCCCGGACCGGCGTTCCGGTGGTGTCGCTGGACGGGTGGACTCCGGCGGTCGCCGGTATCTCCGCCGCGCAGGAGGGCGTACCGGGACCGGTCGAGGCCGGCACGGTCGACGAGACCCTGGCCACGCTGGACCGGCTGCTGAGGGTCAGGCGCAACGGGGTGCAGCTTCACGGGTGACGAGCGCTGAGCCCAGTTCGGCGCAGCGTCCGGAGGTCGGTCAGTTCTTCCAGAGGGCGTGGAAGTGGTGCACCGGGCCGTGGCCGTGGCCGATCTCCAGCTCGTCCGCGTGGCGCAGCGCCTCGGTCAGCCAGGCCTTCGCGTCCCGGGCGGTGTCGAGCCACGTGTCCCGCTGCGGCCGCAGCGCGGCGAGCGCCGACGAGAGGGTGCAGCCGGTGCCGTGCGTGTTCCGGGTCGGGATGCGCGGCGCCTCGAGCAGCGTCGAGCCGGTGGGCTCGGCGAGCACGTCGACCGCCGTCTCGTCGTCCAGGTGACCACCCTTGAGCAGCACCCGCTCGGCGCCGAGCCCGCGGAGCGCGGCGGCCTGCGCGAGCATCTCGTCGACGTCGCGGGCCACCGGGCCGTCGAGCAGCACGCCGGCCTCGCCGAGGTTCGGCGTGATGACGGATGCGAGCGGGAGGAGGGCACGGACGGCCTCGACGGCGTCGTCCGCCAGGAGCCGGTCGCCGCTGGTGGCCACCATGACCGGGTCGAGGACGACGATCGGCGGCCGGTGCGCCTCGAGGAAGCGCCCGACGGTGCCCGCGACGGCCGCGTCGGCCAGCATGCCGATCTTCACGGCGTCGATCCGCACGTCCGCGACCAGGGTGTCCAGCTGCTGCGCGACGAACGCCGGCGGCACCACGTGCACGCCGGTGACGCCGACCGTGCTCTGCGCGGTGAGCGCCGTGATCACGCTGGTGCCGAACGCGCCGAGGGCGCTGAACGTCTTCAGGTCGGCCTGGATGCCGGCACCGCCGGACGGGTCGCTGCCGGCGATGGTCAGCGCGACCGGTGGGCGGCTCACAGCACGAACCTCTGGGTAGGGACGCCGGCCCAGGCGTGGGGTCCGGCTGCCGCGTCGTCCGGCCCGGAGCCGGCAGCGCCCGAACCGACCACGCCCCCGCCGACCGCATGCCCGCCGAGCGCACCGGCTTCCGCCGCACCCGCGCCGACCGCGCCGTCCCACGCCGCGCGCAGGGCCCGAGCCGCGGCGCCGACGTCCGGCTGCCCGCAGATCGCACTGATCACCGCGACCCCCGCGGCACCGGTCGCGGCCACCGCCGGCACGCGGTCCACCGTGATCCCGCCGATCGCCACGCACGGCCACGGGCTGGCGGCGGACAGCTCGCGCAGCCGCTCCAGACCGCTGGCCGGTGCCGCGTCCGGCTTCGAGCCGGTGGGCCACACCGGCCCCACACCGAGGTAGTCCAGGGCGTCCGCCGGCAGGGCGGTGGCGGCCTGCACGTGCGATGCGGTCTGCACGGACAGGCCCAGGTAGGCGTGCGGGCCGAGCAGGGCGCGAGCGTCGAGCACGTCGGCGTCGCCCTGGCCGACGTGGGCACCGTCGGCACCGATCGCCTGGACCAGGTGCACCCGGTCGTTGACCAGGAGCGGGACCCCGCTGCCGGCCAGCTCGGCGACCAGCGCACGGCCGAGCACGACGAGGTCGGCGTCGTCGGCGTCCGGGTCGCGCAGCTGCACCACCGTGACGCCCGCGGCGACGGCAGCGGCCACCGTGGCCGGCACGCCGAACGCGCCGCACTGGCCGGTGTCGGTGATCAGGTAGAGCGACAGGTCGAGCGGCGCGCGGCCGCCGCCGGTGGTCCGGGGTCCGATGCGGTCCATCAGCCCAGCTTCACCTCGGCCGCAAGCGTCTCCGGGGTCAGCAGGCTGAGCTCGTCCAGCAGGGCCGTGGCGAACCCGCCCGGACCGCGGGTGGTCAGCACCGCGTGGTCGGCGCTGACCGTCAGCATCGCCGTCGCCGCCGTCGCGGCCAGCAGCGGGTCGTCGACCGCCGCCGCGAAACCGGCCATCAGCGCGCCGAGCGAGCAGCCCACGCCGGTGACCCGCGTCAGCCACTCGTGCCCGTTGCTCACCAGCACCATGCGGTCGCCGTCGGTGAGGTGGTCCGTCGGACCGGAGACCGCCACCACCGTCCGGTTGTCCAGCGCCACCGCGCGCGCCACCTCGGCCGCCTCCTCCGGCGAGTCGGTCGCGTCGACGCCCTTGCCGCCGGCCCCGCCGGCGAGCGCCAGGATCTCCGACGCGTTGCCGCGCACGATCGTCGGCGACGACGCGCCGAGCAGCTCGATCGCCAGCTCGGTGCGCCAGCGCAGGCCGCCGGCGGCCACCGGGTCCAGCACCCACGGGGTCCCGGCATCGGCCGCAGCCGCCGCGGCGAGACGCATGCCGTCGGTGGTGTCGTCGTACGGGGTGCCCAGGTTCACCAGCACGCCGCCGGCGATCCGCGCGAACTCACCGGCCTCGTGCGGGTTGTCCACCATGGCGGGTGCCGCGCCCGCGGCGAGCAGCAGGTTGGCGGTCCACTGCGCGACGACGATGTTGGTCAGGCACTGCACCAGCGGCGTCGTGTCGCGGAACGCCTCGAGCGCCTCGCCCACGCCGGCGGCGGTCACGGGCTGACGGGTCATCGGGCACCTTCCTCGTCCTGCGCGACCAGCTCCGCCTCGGCGGGTGCCTCGTCACGCGTCTCGTCATACGTCGTCGGCTCGTCCGGCACCGCCGGACCCCGCAGCAGGGGGGTGAGCAGGGCGGCGACGGCCGCAGCCACCACGAAGGAGAAGATCGACGCGCCCAGCCAGCTCGGTGCGGTGAAGTGCAGCACCGAGCCCAGGCCGGTCCAGATGGGCACCCACCACGTGAGCGCACCGGGGTTGACCAGCTGGTAGGCGACGAAGCCGGCGGCCCAGGCGATCAGCGTCGCCCACCGGGTGCGGCTGTCGGTGGACAGGTCCCAGTGCCCGCGCCGCAGCCAGAACCAGTCGACCAGCAGCACGCCGAGCAGCGGCACGAACACCGAGCCGATCAGCAGCAGGAAGCTCTCGTAGTCCGCGATGTTCAGCGCCACGGCGGCGACGGTGGACACCGCGCCGATCACCAGGGCCAGCACTCGCCGGTCCCAGCGGGGCCGGAGGTTCTGCACCGAGACGGCCGTGGAGTAGGTGTCCGCGAACGACTGGTCGAGCTCGCGGATGGTCAGCACGCCGAACACCAGGGCACCGAGCGGCACCGCGATGAACGAGCCGAAGATCTTGTCCGGGTCCCGGCCGGCGACCGTCACCAGGGCCAGCAGGCCCAGCGCGTAGCAGGCGAACTGCGTCACCGCGTAGCCGACGGAGGTGCCGATGAAGGCCTTGCGCGGCGTGCGCGAGTGCCGCGCGTAGTCGGCCACCAGCGGCACCCAGGAGACGGTCACGCCGATCACGGTGTCCACCGCCACCCAGAAGCCGTCCCAGCCGCCGTCGTTCAGCGCCGGCAGCGGGTGCCGCAGCAGCTGCACGGCCAGGTACGCCAGCGCCACCATCACGACGATCGTCACGTACTTGCGCAGCACGCGGATCCACGCCAGCGGCCGCAGCGCGAGGGCGGTGCTGAGCACGCCCGCCGCCACCGCGTAGGCCCAGCGCGGCACGCCCGGCGCCAGCTGGCTCAGCGCCGTGCTGATGGTGACGAGCTCGAACGTGGTCCAACCGATCAGCTGGACGATGTTGAGCACGGTCGGCACGTACGACGCCCTGGTGCCGAACAAGCCGCGGAGCAGCACCATCGACGGCGCCCCGGTCCGGGCGCCCGGGATCGCGATCGCGCCGATGCCGAGCGAGCCCAGCACGGTGCCGACGACCACCGCGACCAGCGCGGCACCGAGCGACATGCCCGGGTCGGCCACCGGCACGAGCACGAAGATCGCGCCCGTGAACCCGAGCAGGCTCACGCCGAGGTTGCCCCACAGACCGAGCTGGTCGGCCAGCCCGAGCACGCGCGGTGCCGGTGCCTCGAGGGTCAGCGGCGCCTCGGTCGGACGGTCCTGAACTGCTGTCATCGAAACCCTCCCTACGCCGGCATTACCCGGTCAGGTTCGTACGGTCGGCGACGCCTGGATGTCGCCCTCTCAGCCCGGTCGTGCCCGAGCTCCCGTGTGTGCGAGGCGACGGTACCCCGCTCGGCGGCGGACCACTATCCGCGCCCGCGGACCGGGTCGGGCGGTCACGCTGCCGCGGGCGCCACCGGCGAGGTGGAAGGCGGGCGTACGGTGCAGACGGGTCCTGGGCAGGGGCCCGACCAGGGGGTTTGCGACGATGCACGACGGCCCGATCCGTCCTTCCGGCGGCGATCCGCTGCCACCGATCCCGACGCTGCCGGAGCCGATGGCGCCGCTGGTGTCGCAGGGGCCCTCCGTGGGTCGGTTCGTCGTCTGGCAGCTCGCCATGCTGCTGGTGTGGGGCGGCATCTTCCGCTCGACGTGGCACTCGCGGTGGGTCCCGGCGTACATCGCGGGATTCGTGCTGCTCGAGGCCTTCGCGCTGTGGGACTTCCGCCGTCAACGCCGTCGGTCGCGAGTCGCCACCGAGGCGCCGTCGTCGAGCGGCAGCCCGGCCCCTCACAGCACGCCGACAAGCTGAGGGTCGTACCTCACCGGTGGCGCGGGGAGCCTGGACGTCGCGAGGGCCTACATCTCGACAGTCCGGGACACGGGATGATGGACGCGCGAGGCACACGGCCCGCGATCCAGGAAGCAGGCGACGGTGAGCGACGAGCTGGCCCGGACGGCCGACGACCACGAGCCGGTCCCGGCGAAGACGACGGAGACCGGGGCCGCTGCCCCGGCGCGACCGCCGCTGACGAGCATCCTGTTCCGGCAGGTCGGCACGCTGGCCGGTGGCGCCCTGCTGGGACAGGCGACGTGGGGCACCCCGTGGTTCGTCGCCGTCGTGGCGGCCGTCGTGCTGATCGAGGGGCTGATCATCTGGGACTGGCGGCACCCGAAGCGTCGGCCGTAGGCACGTCGTCGTCGGACCCTCGCCGTAGCGTGCGGGGGTGACCGACGTGCAGGCCGCGAGCGCGGCAGCGGGGAGCCTCGACGAGCTCGACGCCGCGCTGGTCGAGTGCCGGGCGTGCCCGCGGCTGGTCGCCTGGCGGGAGGCGGTGGCGGCGGAGCCGAGGGCGGCGTTCCGCGGTCAGACGTACTGGGCGCGACCGGTGCCGGGGTTCGGCGACCCGCACGCGCCGATCATGGTGGTCGGCCTGGCGCCCGCCGCGCACGGCGCGAACCGCACGGGCCGGATGTTCACCGGCGACCGGTCCGGCGACTTCCTCGTGGCGGCCATGCACCGCGCGGGGCTGGCCAACCAGCCGGTCAGCGTCAGCCGGGACGACGGGCTGGTGCTGACGGGCATCCGGATGACGGCGCCCGTGCGGTGCGCGCCACCGGCCAACGTGCCGACGCCGGAGGAGCGCCGGACGTGCGCACCCTGGCTCGGCCGCGAGCTGGAGCTGGTGCGGCCGCGGGTGCTGGTGGTGCTCGGCGGGTTCGGCTGGCAGGCGGTGCTGACCACGCTGAGCGAGCAGGGCTGGGCGGTGCCGAGGCCCCGGCCGGCGTTCGGGCACGGCGCCGAGCTGACCCTGACCAGGGACGATGCGTCGCTGGTGCTGGTCGGCTGCTTCCACGTCAGCCAGCAGAACACCTTCACCGGACGGCTGACCCCGGCGATGCTGGACGCGGTGCTGGAACGCGCGAAGGAGCTCGCCGTCACGGCCCGGCCGTAGTCGTCCGGTTCACACCACCCGCTCCTGGCGAGCGGCCGACGCCCACGCGTCCCGCACGGATGCCAGCGCCTCGGTGGCCGTGACCGTGAGCCGGGTCTGATGACCGAGCGCCCGACGCCACGTCTCCTCGTCGGGCCCGTGGGCGAACACCCATTCCGCCGGAGGTCGGCCGGTTGGTCCATGGCGGACGAAGACGTCGACCGCTGTCGCGTCGATCAGGGCGCGTTCTCTCATGGCCCACTGGTCGTACAGGTCGCGAGGCGCGTGCCGATCCATCCATGCGGCGAGCTTGGCGGCCGCAAAGCCCGCACCGGTGAGCGTCCGCAGCCGGGCAGGCGGCGCGTCGCTGTAACGCTGCTCCACGTCACGGACCTCGGTCGGCCAGGTGTAGCCGTCGCCGCCAAGCAGCTGGACCTGGATGCCGTCGACCCCGTCGACCGACATGACCGCCGGCTGGCTGCCCGACGCCGCCGTCAGCGCCGGCAGCCAGGCGACACGACCGTGACTTCGGGCCAGGCCTCGCGCGATGGCCGACTCGATCGCAGCCGCGACCGCGGTGCGAGGCGCCAGGGCGATCAGATCGATGTCCTCGCTCAGCCGGGCGTCCGCCAGGTAGGTGCGCGACAAGGCGGTGCCGCCGAAGAACACGACGTCGTCGGTGCTCACCCCGGCCGAGACCGCCGCCAGGACGTGCGAGAGGAGGTGGTCACGGCGGACCTGCTCGATGCCGACGCCGAACCGGTCGGCGACAGCCTCGATCTCGTCGTACAGGCTCATCGGCCCGCCGCCACGCGGGCGTACGTGGCCTTCATCCGCTGCCGGCCCGCGATCGCTCGCACTCTGTCCGGGTCGCAGCGTCGCCACAAGGCTCCGATCGCCTCCTGCGCATCCGGGTCCTCACCTCGCGGATCGAGGCGGGCGAGGTCGAGAACGGTCTGTTCCGGAGTCGTCGCCAGCGCCTGCCCGAGCTCTGTCATCACCGCAACGGCATCCAGCTCCGTCACCGCGCGGCGAACGAACCTGATCTGGCCGTCACGTCCGGCCAACGGGAGCGGACGACGCTGGCTCGGCACGGCCACGAACCCGACGCCGATGGCCCGCGGAAGCTCGTGGTGCACGCGCGCGGCGGTCAGCCCGGTCAGCACCGGGACGCGCTCGCCGTAGATCGCAGTCGCCACACCGGCTGCTGCTGCCTCCACCGTGGGGCGCCACGATGCACCGACGTACTCCGCGGGCACGGCGCAGTAGAAGCCGTGGGCCACCCGGCAGACGACACCACGCCGCTCGAGGATCGCCAGCTGCGGTCCGGGATAGGCGTAGAGCCCGGCGAGATCCGCCGCGCGGACCGTCCGCATCGGGGCCCGTGCGATCAGCCGGAGGACGTCACGTTCCTGCCTCATTACGCAGAGGTTAGTTCCGGCGACTAAATTCTGCGTACTCGACTCGCGGGTTCGCGCGGTCGACGTCGGTCAGGGTGGCTGCCTCCGAATGCGGTGGCGGGTGCGCAGCGGGTCGCGCGACCATGCCGCCCATGCAGCTGCGCCCGACCACCTCCGCCGACCTCCCGCTCCTGGAGCAGCTGCTGGTCGAGGCGCTCAACTGGACCGGTGAGACCCGGGTGACGCTGGAGCAGGTGCGGTCCGACCCCGAGCACGCCCACCACCTCGCGGGCTGGCAGCGCGCGACCGACGTCGGCACGGTGGCCGAGACGGAGGCCGGTGAGCCTGTCGGCGCGGCCTGGGCTCGGCTCGCCACCCGGGCCGAAGCGGGATACGGGTTCGTGGCCGACGACGTGCCCGAGCTGGGCCTCGCGGTGCTCGCGCCGTACCGGGGGCACGGTCAGACGTGCTCGCTGATCAGTACCGCCCACGTGCCGGGGACGTGGGCGGTGAACACGTGCGGCTCGTCGCCCGGGTAGGAGATGTAGTCGCCGGGCTCCAGCTCCACCGGGTCGTCCGCGGGACCGGCCAGTGCGCGGCCGGCCGCCAGCACCACGTGCTCGATGATGCCGTCCGCGTGCGGCTGGGAGTTGCGGCTGGACCCCGGCTCGGCGCGCACCACGTACACGTCGCGACGGGCGCCGGGCGGGCACGTGGCGACCAGGGTGGCGATGTAGTCGGCGCCGGTCGCAGGGACCGCGGGCCCTTCCCCGGCGCGGATGACGACGACGCGGCCCGACGGCGGGTCGACCAGCCGGGAGAACGGCACACCGAGGGCGTCGCCGAGCGCCCAGAGGGTCTCGACGCTCGGGTTGCCCAGGCCCTGCTCGAGCTGGGACAACGTCGACTTGGCGACGCCGGCACGGCGCGCGAGCTCGGTGAGGCTGAGGCCGGTGCGGGTCCGCTCGCGGCGCAGCGAGCGGGCGATGGCCTGCTGGAGGGTCTCCGGCGAGTCCGGCACGTGTTCGCTCCATCAGTCGGATCGTTCGTCTTGACGAACAGCGTACCGGGGACCCATGCTCGACCGCCATGACCCAGGACGCGCCCGTCGAGGTGCCCGACGAGCCCGCCGGCCACCCGCTGCGCGGCGCCGTCCGGACGCTCGGCCGGGCGCAGGTGCGCGACATCCTGCTGCTCTGCGTGGCCGACGGCCTGGTCGGCGCCTCGTTCGGCGCGATCACCGTCGCCGCCGGCCTGCCGTGGTGGTACCCGACGCTGCTGTCGGTGGTGGTGTTCGCCGGCGCCGGGCAGTTCCTGGTGGTCGGCGTGCTGGCCGCCGGTGGCAGCCCGGTCGCCGCGGCGGCGGCCGCGATCCTGGTCAACGCGCGGCACATCCCGTTCGGGTTCGCGGTGCGCGACGCCGTCGGGTCCGGACTGCTGCGCCGACTGATCGGCACGCACGTGATGATCGACGAGTCGGTCGCGTGGTCCCTCGCCCAGCCGACCCCAGCCCGGCGGCGGGCGGCGTTCTGGCTGTGCGGGTCGCTGCTGTTCGTGTTCTGGAACGTCGGCGTCGGGCTCGGCGCCCTGGGTGGCAGCGCGCTGACCGACACCTCCGCCCTCGGCCTCGACGCGGCGTTCCCGGCGGTGCTGCTGGCGCTGGTGATGCCGTCGCTGCGGCAGCGGCGCACGCGGCGGGCGGCCGTGGTGGGCGCCGGGGTCGCGGTGGCGAGCACGCCGCTGCTGCCGGCGGGGCTGCCGGTGCTGCTGGCGCTCGCGGGGCTGGCGGCACGGGGACGGGCGACGCGGGGATCGGCGCCGCAGGGACGGGCCGCCGCGGACGATCCGGCCGACGACGGCACACCCGGAGGCTCGTCGTGATCGCGCACGGGACGCTGATCGGCGTCGCGGTGGCCGTCGGCGCCGCCACCTACGCGTTCCGAGCGGCGGGGCCGTGGCTCGGCGAGCGCCTGCGGATCCCGGAGGCGGTGGAGCAGCTGATGGCCGACTCGGCGGTGGTGCTGCTCACGGCGCTCGTCGTCGTCGCGACCTTCTTCGACGGGCACGCCTTCGCCGGGCCGTCCCGGGTGATCGGCGTGGCGGTCGGTGCCGTGCTGGCGTGGCGGCGGGCGTCCTTCGTGCTCGTCGTCGTCGCGGCCGCCGCGACCACGGCCGTGCTGCGGCTGCTCGGCATGCCCTGAGCCCGGGCCCCCGGAACGCCGGACCGGGACCAAGCGCTCGCGAGGCGTGTGGGTGGTCCGGCATAGCGTGCGAGACGTGATGGTGCTCGACGACGGCACGTTGGCGTTCTCGGCGTCCGACCTCTCGGCGGCGGCGGCGTGCGAGTTCGCGGTGCTGCGGTCCCTCGACGGGCTGCTGGGGCGCGGGGCCCCGCTGCGCGCCGCGGCCGACGTGATGCTCGAGCGGGTGGCCCGGCTGGGCGGGGAGCACGAGCAGCGGGTGCTGCGGTCGCTGGTACGGGAGCACGGCGTCTGGTCACCTGGCGGGTCGGGCGGGGTCGCGCAGCTGGCGCGGCCGGAGCGCTACGACGTGCGCGACGAGCTCGTCGCCGGCCACGCCCGCACGGTGGAGCTGCTCCGGGACGGTCCGGACGTGCTGTACCAGGCGGGGTTCTTCGACGGGAGGTTCGTCGGCTGGGCGGACTTCCTGGTGCGGACGGCCGACGGCTGGCAGGTGGTGGACGCCAAACTGGCCCGGAACGCCGCCGTGGTGGCCGTCCTGCAGCTCGCGGCCTACGCCGACCAGCTCGAGCGGGCCGGTATCCCGCTGGCGCCGACCGTGCGGCTGGTGCTCGGGGACGGCTCCTCGACCGAGCACCGGCTGGCCGACGTGGTGCCGGTGTACCGGCAGCGGCGGGCTCGGCTGCAGGCGCTGCTCGACGGTCACCGGCTCGACGACGGGCCGGTGCTGTGGGGCGACGAACGGTTCCACGCGTGCGGACGGTGCGACGTGTGCGCGCCGGAGGCCGCTGCGGCACGGGACCTGCTGCTGGTGGCCGGGGTGTTCGCCGGTCAGCGGGAGAAGCTGCGGGCTGCCGGCGTCCGGACCATCGACGAGCTGGCGGCCGGCGACGGTCCCGTGCCCGGCATGTCCGACGGCAGCGTGCGTCGGCTGCGGCTGCAGGCGCGGCTGCAGGTGGCGCAGGAGCACGGGGCGGTGGGCACCGGCCTGCCGGAGGGTGCCGGGCTGGAGCGCGGCATCACCGTCACGCTGGCCGACCCGGACGGGGTCGCGGCGACCCTGCCGCCGCCGGACCCCGGCGACATCTTCTTCGACTTCGAGGGCGACCCGCTCTGGTACGACGCGGCGGCCGCCGGCTCGGACGCGTGGGGCCTGGAGTACCTGTTCGGCGTCGTGGAGCTGCCGTCCGAGACCGGGGCCGAGCCGGTGTTCCGACCGTTCTGGGCGCACAGCCGTGCCGAGGAGCGGGAGGCGCTGGTCGCGTTCCTGGACTACCTGGGCCGACGGCGCGCCGAGCACCCCGGGATGCACGTCTACCACTACGCGCCCTACGAGCGGGTGGCGCTGCTGCGGCTGGCCGGTCGGCACGGCGTCGGTGAGGCGGCTGTCGACGCGCTGCTGCGCGAGGGCGTGCTGGTGGACCTGTACGCCTCCGTGCGCGCCGGCGTGCGGACCGGGCAGCCGTCGTACTCCCTCAAGCAGCTCGAGCCGCTCTACATGCCGGAGCACCGCACGGGCGAGGTGACCACCGCGGCGGCGTCGATCGTCGAGTACGCCGAGGCGGTGGCGGCGCGGGACGCCGAGCGGCTGGACGAGTGGCGCGCGCGGGTCGAGGAGATCGGCCGGTACAACGAGTACGACTGCCTGTCGACGCTCGGCCTGCGGGACTGGCTGCTGGCGCACCTCGCGGCCGCGGGTCGGGGACCGGCACGGGCCGTGGTGACCGGGCCGGTGGGCACGGGGCCGGCGAGCGGCAGGTCGGTGAGCGCCGTACCGGGGGGCGCGGGCCTGGTGGGCGGCGAGCTGGTGGGTGGAGGCGTCGGCGCTGCGGCGGACGACGAGCGGGCCGCGGCGGAGGCGGACCTGACCGCGCTCGAGCAGCGGCTGATGGACGCCGCCGGGCCGGGGCCCGGCGAGGGTGTCGCGCGCGAACCCGACCGGCAGGCGATCGCGCTGGTCGGAGCGGCGTTGCGATACCACCGACGGGAGGAGCTGCCGTTCTGGTGGGCGCACTTCGACCGGCTCAGCAGCGAACCGGCGGACTGGACGGACCGCCGGAACACCTTCGTGGCGGACGCGGTGGAGGTGCAGCAGCGCTGGACGTCGGTGGGGCGTCAGCTGCCCCGGCGGCGGCTGACGATGACCGGACGGCTGGAGCCGGGCAGCGAGCTCCGTCCGGGATCCGCGGTGTACGGGCTGTACGACCCGCCGGCGCCGGTGGGCGCGCACGGGTCCGTGGACGGGTCGCGCGGCTGGCGCACGCAGCTGCTGGTGCTGGAGGTGGGGCCGCAGGACGGGCACGACGTGCTGCTGGTGGAGGAGCGGCTCGGCAAGCAGGAGGCACCGTTCGACGAGCTGCCGATGGCGCTCGTCCCGGCGCCGGGACCGGGGACGGGCCCCCTGCGGGACGCCGTGCGGAGCCTCGCGGAGCAGGTGGCGGACAGCCTGCCCGAGCTGCCCGACGGCGCTGCGACGGATCTCGCCCGCCGGCGGGCTCCCCAGGACCAGGGGCGGCGTGATCTGGTGCTGCCGCGGGCCGAGGGTCCGGACGACCTGCCGAACACCCTGGTCAAGGCGCTGCACCAGCTCGGCTCGTCGTACCTGGCGGTGCAAGGACCACCCGGCACGGGCAAGACGTACACCGGTGCCCGGGTGATCGCCGACCTGGTCGCCGAGGGCTGGCGGGTCGGCGTGGTGGCGCAGTCCCACGCCGTGGTGGAGAACCTGCTGCGGTGCGTCGCCGCCGCCGGGGTGGAACCGGCCGCGATCGGCAAGCAGCCGTCGACCGAGCAGATGGTGGCGCACGGCGGGCCGGATCCCCAGGCGCCCTGGACGTGGCTGCGCACCGATGCGGCGATCGCCGCGTTCGAGGACGGGCACGGCGGTTCCGGGTGGGTGCTGGGAGGCACCGCGTGGACGTTCACCAACCCGAACCGGCTGCCGGACGAGCCCCTCGACCTGCTGGTGGTGGACGAGGCGGGCCAGTTCAGCCTGGCGAACACGTTCGCGGTCGCCGGTGCGGCGCGGCGCCTGCTGCTGCTCGGGGACCCGCAGCAGCTGCCGCAGGTCAGCCAGGGCACCCACCCGGAACCGGTGGACCACTCGGCGCTCGGCTGGCTGATGGACGGGGCCGCCACACTGCCCGAGCGGTACGGGTACTTCCTCGCCGACACGTGGCGGATGCACCCGGCGCTGTGCGCCGCGGTGTCGAGGCTGTCCTACGACGACCGGCTGCGGTCGGCACCGGCGGCGTCGCGGCGGTCGCTGTCCGGCGTGGAGCCGGGGGTGCACGGGCTGCTGGTGGAGCACGGCGGCAACGCGGTGCGGTCGGCGGCGGAGGCGGCGGTGGTCGCCGACCTGGTGCACGACCTGGTGGGCCGGTGGTGGACGGACCCGGGCGACGCCGACGCACCGACCGGCCGGCCGCTGCGGCCGGAGGACGTGCTGGTGGTGGCCGCTTACAACGCGCAGGTGTCGGCGGTGAACCAGGCGCTGGCGGAGGCGGGGCTGCACGGCGTGCCCGTCGGCACCGTCGACAAGTTCCAGGGACGGCAGGCGCCGGTCGCGATCCTCACCACGGCTGCGTCGTCACCGGTGGACGTGCGCCGGGGCATGGGGTTCCTGCTCAACCGGAACCGGCTCAACGTCGCGGTGTCGCGGGGGCAGTGGTGCTCGTTCGTCGTCCGCTCGACGGCGCTGACCGACTACCTGCCGGGGCGCCCGGCGCAGCTCGCGGAGCTCGGGGCGTTCATCGCCCTGAGCACCAGCCATGTGGTGCACCTCGAGCGGTCGGTGGTGCAGGTCGCCTTCTAGCCGGCACCAGGGCCGTCACCAGGGCCGACACCGGGGCCGTCACCAGGGCCGTCACCAGGCGTGCACACCGAGCACCAGGCGGCCGACCGCATCGAGGCCGTCCACGCGGCGCAGGCGCGGGTGGGCCACCAGGTCGGCCGGCAGCTCGACGGTCGGGTCCATCGCCACCGTCGACGTCCCCGCTGCGAGCGCGGCCCGGACGCCGGTCGGCGAGTCCTCCACCGCGATGCAGCGGCGGGGATCGACCGCCAGCGCCTCGGCAGCGTGCAGGTACGGGTCCGGCGACGGTTTGGGCCGGCCGGGTCCGTCCCCGGCGACCACCACGGTGAACACGTCGGCCGGAGCGGACGCCACCACGGCGTCGACCACCACCGAGTGGGTGGCGGACACCAGCGCCAACGGGATGCCGGAGTGGTGCAGCGCCGCCAGCAGGTGCCGGGCGCCGGGTCGCCACGGCATGCCACGGCGCAGCACGGCGCCGACGTCGCGGTGCAGCCGCGTCACCACCTCGGCCTCCGTGAGCGGCACACCGCGGCGGAGCACCTCGGCCACCAGCGCCGGGACGGACCAGCCGACGATCGCCGCGTCGTCCACCGGGTGCCACGGATGGCCGTGCTCGCGCACCAGCGTGCCGACGGCCGCCGACCACATCGGCTCGGAGTCGATCAGGGTGCCGTCCAGGTCGAACAGCACCGCGGCCGGCCGTTCGTCGTCCCACGGCAGCGCCCGAACCGCCGCGGCGCCGGCCGTCGCGCCCCGCGGCCCCGGTCCAGGTCCCGGACCCGGCCCAGACCCCGGCCCGCTCAGGAGATCAGCCACGTGCGGCGCTTCAGGTAGCGGGCCGCCACCTCCACCGTGCCGGAGGTCTGCTCCGCCCACAGGTCGGCGGGCAGCGCATCGGCACGGTGGGTGGTGGTCCACCCGAGCATCTGGAGCCGGCGCACCATCGAGAAGGCGCAGGCCCGGTTCAGCTGCTGCGTGGTCAGGGGGCGGACCTGCCGGTAGCCGGCGAGCCACTCGGCGGCCATCGCGCGGGCGTAGGGGACGTGCTCGAGGAAGGTCAGGGACGCGGCGAAGTCGTACCCGAACCAGCCGTAGCCGCAGTCGTCGAAGTCGATCACCGTGAGGCTGTACCCGTCCGTCATGACGTTGGACGGCCGGAGGTCGGCGTGGATCAGGCCCCAGTCGGGGCCGCCGACGCGGACGTCGGCCAGCGCGTCCAGCGCCGCGGCCTGCGCCCGGTCCAGCAGCGCGACCTCACCCGGAGTGAGCGGTGCGTCCTCCCAGCGGCCCCACCGGGCGGTCTCGCCGAGCATGTCCCGCAGCGTCCACGCGTGCCGGTGGAACGGCGTCGGCGGCCGCCAGCGCGAGGCGTGCTCGTGCAGCAGCGCCGTGGTGCCGCCGATCTCGGCGTAGAAGGGCACCGGGTCGGCGGCGTCCTCCAGCACGTCGCCCTCGATGAAGGCGAAGGACACGCAGGTCCACGGCGTGCCGTCGTCGTCCCGGACGGTGGCGACGTAGGTGCCGGCCGACGTCGTCAGACCGGTGGGCACCCGGGCCACGCGGGCGGCGGCGAGCGCAGCCACCCAGGCGAGCTCGGACTCGAACGCCAGGGCGTCGCCCATGTAGCCGGGCCGGGCCACCCGCGTGACGGCGACGGGTTCGCCGTGCTCCCGCACCAGGAAGGTCGCGTTCTCCGAGACGGTGATCAGCGTGACGGTCGAGTCGGCCGCGAAGCCCCAGGCGTCGAGCACGCCGTCGCGCAGCCACGACGGCGCGGGCGCCCCCTTGGAGAGCTCGTCGAACACGGCGAGGGTCGGTGCGCTGCGCAGGATCTGGTCGGTCATCGTCTGCCCCTGAACGGCGGGACCGCGCGCCGGGAGGCGGCGGCCGGGCGGGAGAGGCGGGCCGGGCGGCGCCGCCATCCTCGGCCCGCGGCGGGCTGCGGCGCCAGGGGTCGGGGCCAGAGTTCACGACGACGTAACGACGGGGCAGGTCGTTGACCGGCCATTTACATCGGGTGGCCGCGCGTTAACGCACTTCTTACGCGCAGGTATCAGGACGTGCGCACGACGAGCACAGGATGACCAGGTCAGCAGAGGCGGGCCGGGCGGCTCCCCTGCCCGACGAACGCCGCACCGTCGCACCGCACGAGCCCGCGCTCGGCCTCGGCGGTGCGCCGTCGGCATGCCCGAGAGGACCACGGCCGTGGCCACGCGCTCGACGATCATGGACACCAACGCCTACCGAGCGGACTCCGGGGTGCCGCTGTCGCCCCGGACGACGCAGCTGGTGGCACGTCGGCAGGAGGTGCTGGGGCCGTCGTACCGGCTGTTCTACCGGCGGCCGGTGCACCTGGTGTCCGGGCACGGCGCGCACCTGGTGGACGCCGACGGGGCGGACTACCTGGACGTCTACAACAACGTGGCGTCCGTCGGGCACGCGCACCCGCGGGTGGCGGCGGCGATCGCCGAGCAGGCCGCGACGCTGAACACGCACACGCGGTACCTGCACGACGGGATCGTCGGGTACGGGGAGCAGCTGCTGGCGCTGCTGCCCGAGCAGATCGACCAGGTGATGTTCTGCTGCACCGGCTCGGAGGCCAACGACCTGGCCGTCCGGGTGGCGCAGGCCGCCACCGGCGGGACCGGCGTGATCGTCACCGCGGAGGCGTACCACGGGAACACGGCGCTGACCTCGGGGATGTCGCCGGCGCTCGGCACGGCGCAGCCGCTGGGCACGGACGTGCGGGTGGTGCCGGCGCCGGACCTGTACCGGGTGCGGGTGGGCGACCCGGGCCATCCCGGCGACCCCGGCCGCCCAGGCGACCCCGCGGCGCTGGGCCGCTGGATGGCCGACCAGGTGCGGACGCAGATCGCCGACCTGGAGCGGCACGGCATCCGGTTCGCGGCGTTCCTGGCCGACTCGATCTTCAGCTCCGACGGCGTGCACCCAGCGGCCGGGTTCCTGCGGCCGGTCGTCGAGGCGGTGCACGAGGCCGGGGGCGTGTGGATCGCCGACGAGGTGCAGCCGGGGTTCGCCCGGACCGGCGAGGCGTTCTGGGGGTTCGACCGCCACGGGGTGGTGCCGGACCTGGTGACGACGGGCAAGCCGATGGCCAACGGCATCCCGATGTCGGCGCTGGCCGCACGCAGCGAGGTGCTGGCGCCGTTCGGCGAGCAGATCCCGTACTTCAACACCTTCGGCGGCAACCCCGTGGCGATGGCCGCGGCACAGGCGGTGCTGGACGTGATCCACGACGAGGGGCTGCAGCGGCATGCCGCGACCGTCGGCGCGCGGCTGCTGACCGAGCTGCGGCACCTGGCGTCGCAGCACCCCAGCGTGGGGGACGTGCGGGGGGCCGGGCTGTACATCGGCGTCGACCTGGTGCAGGACCCGGTGACGCGCGCGCCGGACACCGCCACGGCGCTCGACGTGGTCGAGGGGCTGCGCGACCGGTACGTGCTGACCAGCGTGTGCGGACCCGGCAACGTGCTGAAGCTGCGGCCGCCGCTGGTGTTCGACGACGACGACGTCGACCGGCTGTGCACCGAGCTGGACGAGGTGCTGACGGAGGTGGAGCACCGGCCCGCACGGCACTGACCATGCGCAGCGCACGTCGCTGCGTCGCACGTCGCCGCACCGCACGTCCCCGCACCGCACGTCCCTGTAGCTCACCGACACGGGAGGACAGATGGCCATCACCAGCACCACCGACACCGGGACCGATGCCGCCGCGGGCGGCACCACCGTCTCCGGCGTGACCTACGCCCGAGCGGACGCCGGCTACTTCGACAAGCGGCAGCTGCAGCGCAGCGCCGGGTTCTGGGGGCTGTGGGGCATCGCCATCGCGGCCGTCATCTCCGGGGACTTCTCCGGGTGGAACTTCGGCATCGGGCAGGCCGGCTGGGGCGGGTTCATGCTCGCCGCCGTGCTGGTCACGGTGATGTACGGCGCGATGCTGTTCAGCATCGGTGAGATGAGCGCCGCGATGCCGCACACCGGCGGCGCGTACTCGTTCGCGCGGGCGGCGATGGGTCCGTGGGGCGGGTTCGTCACCGGCCTGGCGGAGACCGTCGAGTACGTGATGACCACCGCGGTGGTCGTGTACTTCTCCGCCGGGTACGCCGACCAGATCACGAAGGACCTGTTCGGTCTGTCGCTGCCGGTGTGGGTGTGGTGGGCGATCCTGTACGGCGCCTTCCTGGCGCTGAACGCCGCCGGTGCGGAGACCAGCTTCCGGTTCGCCGTCGTCGTCTCGGTCGTGTCGCTGGCTGTGCTGGTGGTGTTCGGCGTGATGGCGGCGTTCTCGTCGCACCTGAGCCTCGGCTCGCTGTTCGACATCACCCCGGACGCCGGGCGGTCGACGTTCCTGCCGCACGGCCTGACGCCCGTGTTCTTCGCACTGCCGTTCGCCATGTGGCTGTTCCTCGGGATCGAGGAGCTGCCGCTGGCCGCCGAGGAGTCGCACATGCCCAGCCGGGACATCCCGCGGGCGGGGCTGTGGGGGCTGGGGACGCTCATCGTCTCCGCGCTCGTCGTCGTCGTCCTCAACCCCGCCGTCACCGGGGCGAACGCCCTGGGCACGTCGGCCGAGCCGCTGCTCGACGGGTTCCGCGCCATGCTGCCCACGGGCAACGTGGCCGCCATCCTCTCGGCGTTCGCCCTGGTGGGCCTGCTCGCGTCGACGCAGGGGATCATGTTCGCCTACGGCCGGAACATCTACTCGCTGTCGCGCGCCGGGTACTACCCCAAGGTGCTGTCCCTGACCGGCGCCCGGCGCACGCCGTGGGTGGCGCTGCTGGTCGGCGCGCTGGTCGGGTTCGTCTCGCTGGTGCTGGTGCAGTACGGCATCTCCGCCGCCGGGCCGATCGTGCTGAACATCGCCGTGTGGGGTGCGGTGATCAGCTACCTGCTGCAGATGACGTCCTACGTGCTGCTGCGGGTGCGGTTCCCCGGGGCGGCGCGGCCGTACCGCAGCCCGGTCGGCATCCCGGGTGCCGTCGTGGCCGGTCTGATGAGTGCCGCGATATTCGTCGGCGTGATGCTCAACCGGGACTACCGGTCGGCGATCGTGGCGATCGCGGTGGTGTTCGTCGTCGGGCTAGCGGCGTTCGCCCTGTGGGGGCGCACGCGGCTGGTGCTGTCGCCCGAGGAGGAGTACGCGCTGGCGGGCGGGCTGCGGTCGGGGGCGGCGGAGGCAGCGGACGGGACGACGACGGCGGGCGCAACGGCGGCGGTGGGCGGGACGACGACGGCGGGCGCGACGGCGGCGGTGGGCGCGACGAGGGCGGTGGGCGCGACGACGGCGGCGGCGGCCGGGGCGGTGGCGGCAGCGGCCGATGAGGCCGCGCCCGACGACGAGCCCGAACCCGCGGTGGTGTAGCCAGCTCTGTCCCGTCGACGAGCGGCGGCGTCCCGCGAGGGCGCCGCCGCTCGCCTGTCCGGGGCGGGCCGCCCTGCCGATGGCGCCGGACGAGGTCGTCGGTGGCGACGTTCTCGCCCGGCCGTGGCGACGTTCCCCTCTCGTCGCGGCGACGTTCCCGGCTGGTCGCGCGTCGGTCGGCGAGCCGCCCACAGGCTGATGCTTGTGGACATCAGTGCTGGTCAGACGGGATTTCCGCGCACCGGTGCGTGTCAGTGGTCAGTGGTGTGATGGGGTCATGGAGCTGGTAGCGGTGAGGGACGGGCGGCTCGTCGCCCCGCTGCCGCTGCCCGAGCTGTTGCCCTCGACGGCCGCGGCACCCGTGACGCCACCGGAGCCCGGGCTTGGGCCGGTGCCGGTGACGGTGCCCGCGCGGACGCCAGTGCCGGTGACGGTGTCGACGACGGTGCCGACGATGGGCCAGTTGCCACCCTTCCCCGGGGACCTGCTGGCGGACGACTCGTTCGATCCGGTGGCGGTGGAGCTCGCGGGGCTGGCGGAGCAGGCACAGGCGGTCACCGCGGCGGCAGCCCGCTTCGACTCCCGTCTCGCCGCGGCGTACGTGTGGGGTGCGGCCGAGCTGGCGGCGCGGTGCGTGGACCGGGACCCGCGCCGTCGTCGGGAGTGGGGCGCGCGCGGGATGCTCGCGGAGCTCGCCGCGACGTTGCACGTGGCCGAGGGCACCTTGGCGCGGCGGTTGACGCGCATCACCATGCTCGCGGCCCTTCCCCGGCTGCACGCCGCGCACACCGCAGGGCTGGTGTCGGGCGCGCACGTGGACGGGGTGCTGGACGTCTTCCACGGGGTGACCGACCCCGACGTGCTGGCCCGTGCCGATGCGGCTCTGGCCGACCGGGCAGCTCGGCTCACCGCCCCGCAGCTGCGCGCTGCGGCCCGTCGGTGGCGTGCGCGGCACGTTCCGACCACCGCCGAGCAGACCGCCCGCGCCGTGGCCGACCGGTTCGTCGACGTGACCCCAGCCGACGCCGACCTCTGCTGGTTGACGGCGCTGCTGCCGGCCGCCGCCGCGATGGGTATCGCGAACCGCCTCGACGACCTCGCCGCAACGCTCACCGGCCCGGACGAGCCCCGTACCCGGCCCCAGCTCCGCGCGGACGTGCTGTGCGACCTCCTCCTGACCACCGACCTCCTGACCAACGACGCCGGGGACGCTGCTCGGGCAGCCGACACCGACCGAACCGAACGTGCAGGCGTCCCCGACGGAGCCGGTGCCGGTACGGCGCAGGCGCGCGATGCCGAGCAGGACCAGCGTGTCCCCACCCGGGACGCGGTCGGCGCCTGTGCCGACGGGTCCCCCGCTGGGGTCCCGTCGTGGGTGCGCGCGATCGCACCGCAGGTGGTACTGACCGTGCCGGTACTGACCCTGCTGGGCCACTCGGACGAGCCGGCCGAGCTGGACGGGTTCGGGCCGATCGACCTCGAGACCGCCCGGACGCTGTGCGCCAACGCGCCCACGTTCACGCGAGTGCTGACCCACCCGGAGACCGGAACGGTGCTGTCCGTCGGCCGGGACCGGTACACGGTCCCCGCCGACCTGCGCCGCGCCGTGGCGCTCCGTGACCGCACGTGCCGGTTCCCTGGTTGCCGCCGCCGGGCGGCGAGCTGCGACGTGGACCACTCCACCGCCTGGGCCGACGGGGGCACCACCGGTCTCGACAACCTGGCCACGCTGTGCCGCAAGCACCACCGCCTCAAGCACGAGACCGGCTGGCGGGTGGTCCACGAGGGCGGTGGAACGCTGCGCTGGCACTCCCCGACCGGCCGCCACTACCGGACCCGACCAGCCACCGCCCTGTGGCCACCGCCCCCGGCCCGGGTGGACGGCGACGAACGGAGGCCGGTCCGTGCGAACGGGGCATCCAGCGGTGCACCACCCACGACGACCCCGTCGGGGTACCCCGCGGTGCCTCCCTTCTAGCTGGCCTGCCTTCTCCCCGGGCTCGTTCTCGCTGGCCTGCCTTCTCCCCGGGCTCGTTCTCGCCGGCCTGCCTTCTCCCCGGCCTCGTTCTCGCCGGCCTGCCTTCTCCCCGGCCTGCGTCCTCACCGGCCTGCGTTCTCGCCAGCCTGCGTTCTCGCGGCCTGCCTTCTCACCGACCTCGTTCTCACCGGACCGCCTGCTCGCCGGCCCGGCACCACGGCTCCTTGTGCGTCCCGGGCTGGTCTGCTGCACGCCCGCGCATCCATTCCCGCGCGGCCGCGCGACGCCCCGGACGCGTGCCGGCGTCCCGTGCACGTCGTTGCACCCGGTTGCCGTTCCTCGTCCGGCGCCTAGCCTGCTGATGAAGGTTGTGACACAGGTCACGTGAAGCGACGCGGGACGGGAAGTCGTCGTCACGGGCCGGGAACGGCTCCGCGCCGTCCTCCGGCGACGCCGTCGCGGTGCTCGCACAACGCCGTCGGCAAGGCTCGGGCCCTCGGCGTGCACGCGGGTCGGGCTGGACGCAACGAAGGAAGCACCTCATGACCACAAACCGTGTCGTCGTCTACAAGGGCCCCGGCAAGGTCGCAGTGGAGCAGATCGACTACCCCAAGCTGGAGCTGCCGGACGACGTCGTGAAGGGTCTCGGCGTGAAGAAGGACGCCCCGCACGCCGCGATCCTCAAGCTGGTCACCACCAACATCTGCGGCAGCGACCAGCACATGGTCCGCGGCCGCACCACGGCACCCATCGGGCAGACGCTGGGCCACGAGATCACCGGCGAGGTGGTGGAGGTCGGTGACGACGTGCTGTTCGTCAAGCCGGGCGACATCTGCTCGGTGCCGTTCAACATCGCCTGCGGCCGCTGCCGCATGTGCAACGAGGGCAAGACGGGCATCTGCCTCAACGTCAACCCCGCCCGGCCCGGCGCGGCCTACGGGTACGTGGACATGGGCGGCTGGCTCGGCGGGCAGGCGGAGTACGTCATGGTGCCGTACGCCGACTTCAACCTGCTGAGGTTCCCCGACCGGGACCAGGCGCTGGCCAAGATCCTCGACCTGACGATGCTGTCGGACATCTTCCCCACCGGGTACCACGGCGCCTACACCGCGGGCACCCGCACCGGCTCGACGGTCTACGTCGCCGGCGCCGGACCCGTCGGCCTGGCCGCCGCCTACTCGGCCCAGCTGCTCGGGGCCTCCGTGGTGGTCGTCGGCGACATGAACGCCGACCGCCTCCAGCAGGCCCGCAGCTTCGGCTGCGAGACGGTGGACCTCAGCTCCGGCGACCAGCTGCCGGACATGCTCGAGCAGATCGTCGGCGAGCCGCTGGTCGACGCTGCGGTCGATGCCGTGGGGTTCGAGGCCAAGGGGCACGGCGCGGGCGCCGCAGAGGCACCGGCGACGGTGCTGAACGACATCATGACCGTCGCACGTGCCGGTGGGGCGCTCGGGATCCCTGGTCTGTACGTCACCGGCGACCCGGGTGCCGTCGACGAGAACGCCAAGGTCGGTCAGATCGGCGTGAAGCTGGGGACCGGTTGGGCGAAGTCCCTGTCGTTCACCACCGGTCAGTGCCCGGTCAAGCGCTACAACCGCCTGCTGATGAACCTGATCCTGGCGGACAAGGCGCACATCGCGAAGGCCGTGAACGCCACGACGATCAGCCTGGACGACGCCCCGAAGGGCTACGAGGAGTTCGACAAGGGCGCGGCTCGCAAGTACGTCATCGACCCGCACGGCATGGTGCCGGCGGCGTGAGGCGCGCCGACTGAAGGGTGCTGCCTGAAGAGTGCTCGGTGGGGACGGTCCGACGCACGGGCCGTCCCCACCGCGTACGTCAGGCGGCTGCCGCGGACTCCCCGCCACGCACCGGCACGTCGGCACGGTTCCGCGGCATGGCCAGCGCCGCGATAGTCGTCACCACGGCCACCGCGGCGACGCCGACGAACCCCGCCGTCACCGCCCCGCGGAACCGGACGGGGTCCGCACCGGCGTCCGCACCGTGCATCAGCCCGTTGACCAGGGCGCCCAGCACCGCCACGCCCACGGCGCTGCCCATCGACCGGGCGAACATGTTGGCGCCTGTTACCACCGCGCGCTCGCCCCAGCCGACGCTCGACTGCGCGGCGATCAGGCTCGGCGCCGCGACGAGCCCCAGCCCGAGCCCGACGACGAAGCACGTCAGCCCCACCACCACCACGGACGGCTGCCCGGCGGTCAGGGCCAGCGCGGCGGTGCCGCCCACCACCACCACGGACCCGAGCAGCACCGTGGCGCGGAACCCGAACCGCAGGTACAGCCGCCCGGCCTGCGACGCGGCGATCGGCCAGCCGATGGTCAGCATCGCCAGGGTGAGACCGCTGGTCAGGGGCGACACGTGCAGCAGCGCCTCGAGGTAGCTGGGGATGTACGACGTCAGCCCGATCAGCACGACGCCGACGCCCACCGCGATCAGCGCCGTGGTGCCCAGCAGCCGCCGCGACATCACCCACAACGGCAGCACCGGCTCGGCCGCCCGGCGCTCCACCAGCAGGAACCCGACGAGCGCGAGCACCCCGACGCCGAACGCGGCGATGCTCTGCGGCGCGTCCCACGCCCAGGCGTTGCCGCCCTCGAGCAGCCCGAGGATCAGCAGGGTCGAGGCGACCGTCAGCAGCGCGCCGCCGGTCCAGTCGATGGCGTGCCGGCGCCGCTCGATGCGCTCGTGCAGGTGCCGCACCAGCAGCCACCCCGCCGCCAGGCACAGCGGCACGTTGACGAAGAAGATCCAGCGCCACGTCACGTACTGGCTGAACACACCGCCCAGCGTCGGCCCGACGACGGACGACAGCGCCCACACCGACGCGATGTACCCCTGCGCCTTGGCGCGCTCCTCCACGGTGTAGATGTCACCCGCGATGGTGATCGCCATCGGCTGCACGGCACCGGCGCCGAGGCCCTGGATCGCGCGGAACAGGATCAGCGTCGGCATGGACCACGCGAACCCGCTCAGCACGGACCCGAGCAGGAACAGCCCCACGCCGATCAGCACGATCGGCTTGCGCCCGACGGTGTCCGCCAGCTTGGAGTAGATCGGCACCGCGACGGCCTGCGTCAGCAGGTACACCGAGAACAGCCACGGGAACGAGGTGAACCCGCCGAGGTCCTTGACGATGGTCGGCACGGCCGTGGCCAGGATCGTCGCGTCGATGGCCACCAGGCCGGTGGTCACCATGATCGCGATGAGGATCGGGCCGCGCTCCGAGCGGAAGCCGACCCCGCCGCCGCGTGCGACGGTTGCGTCGGGGGTGCCGGCACCGGCCGGGGTGGGCTGGGGCTTGGTGCTGGTCAGGATCGCCTCCGCAGGTGTTCCGCAGGTCTGCCGCCGCCCTGGGGCGCGGAGCCCGGGCCAACCGTCGACAACCCTGCTCCGACGACAACCATTCCCGTACCGACGGACCAGGCCCGCACGTTGCCAGGTGCACGTGCCGTGGGCCCGCTCCCGAGTGCGACCGGGACAGGATGGTCGAGTAGAACGGTTCCGTGAGCTCATCCGGCCGCCCCCTCGGACTCCGCCTCGCGCCCGTCGGCATCTCCGAGCACGGTGACCCGGGCCGCCGTCTCGTCGTCGGGCCGCGCACCACCGTGGGTGCCGTACGGGCGCAGCGGTGGACCCAGGTCCCCCGGGTGTCCGACCGCGCCGGGCGAGCATGGTCGGCATGAGCGCAGAGATCGACGCGGCGACCTCGGACGAGGGTCGGGACGGGTCCCGTGGTCGGGTGTTCGGTCCGTTCGCCGGTGAGCCGGGGGCCGGCCCCTGGGTGCTGCGGCTGTTGGCGGCGACCGCGCTGACGGGTCTGGGTGCGGGGGTGACCGGGGCGCTGTTCTGGGCGTTGCTGCACGGCGTGCAGCACCTGGCACTCGGTCCGACCGCGCACGGGCTGACGGACTCCGTCGCCGGTGTCCCGCTGGTGCGCCGGCTGCTGGCGCCGCTGGTCGCCGGGCTGGTGACGGGCGTGGTGTGGTGGCTGCTGCGGCGGCGAGACCACGTGGTGCCCGTCACGACCGTGCTGCACGAGCCGCACCGCAAGCTCGTGTTCGCCCCGACCTGGCTGGACGCGATCCTGCAGACGATCGTCGTCGGCGCCGGCGCGTCCATCGGCCGCGAGGGTGCCCCCCGGCAGGGCGCGGCCGCGGTGGCCACCCGGGTCTCGGACTGGTTCGCCCTGGACGACCGGGAGCGGCGGGTGCTGGTCGCGGCCGCTGCAGGCGCCGGTCTGGCCGCCGTCTACAACGTGCCGGTCACCGGGGCCGTCTACGTGCTGGAGGTGCTGCTGCTGTCCAAGCACTGGCGCATCGCCCTGATCGCGGCGGCCACCAGCGTGATCGCCACCGTCACCGCCTGGCCCGTGGTCGGCCGGCACGCGGTGTACCCCTTCCCGGCCACCCCGGTGACCACCGCCACCTGGGTCGCCGCGCTGGTCGCCGTCCCGCTGACCGCCGCCGTCGGGCTGCTGTTCGCCCGGTCCACCTCGGTGTCCCGGCACCTGACCGTGCACCGCTCGGCGCTCCTGCCGCTGACCCTGGCGGCGGCAGGCGCCGTGACCGGCCTGGTGTCCTGGTGGCTGCCGGAGGTGCCCGGCAACGGCAAAGCGATCCTGGACACCGCATTCGCCGCCAGCCTCGGACTGGCGGCCGCCGCCGCCTTGATCCTGGTCAAGCCCGCGGTGACCGCCGGGTGGCTGTGGGCCGGTGCCGCCGGTGGGCTGCTCACCCCCGCGCTGGCCACCGGCGGGGCGCTCGGCACCGCAGTCGCGCTGGCCGCCGCCGCCACCGGCCACCCGGTGTCCGTCCCGCAGGTCGCGCTGATCATGGCCGTCGGCGTGCTCGCTGTCACCCAACGAGCCCCCTTCTTCGCCGCGGCGTTCGGCATCGAGCTCACGCACCCGCCAGCCCTGCTCGCCGCCGTCGTGCTGGCCACCGCCCTCGGCGCCCGCACCCTCGCCCAGCTCGTCTGTCGCGCCCACAACCGCGGGCACGAGGCCGACCTCCTCGCGCACTGAGACCCCGGACGGCACCACCGGCCGGTCAGACGCCGGCCACCCACAGCCCGTCGCGCGCGCGGGTCATCGCCACGTACAGCTCCCGCATCCGCAGCCGTTGGTGCTCCTGCTCGGCACCGTTCCCGTCGACCGGCTCGGTGAACCAGCTCGTCGCGACGTCCGGCATCGCCACCTGCCGGAACTCCAGCCCGGCGGCCCGGCGCACCGTGCCCACGCGCACGGCATCGGGCACGGCGCGGTCGTCGTCGTCGAGCAGCACCACCGGGATGCCGGCGCCGTTGAGCGCTCCGACGGCGACGTCCATGCCCTTCATCGTCAGGCAGAGCACGCCGACGTCCCCGTACCCGGTGCCGACCTGCTGCACCACGTCCTTCACGCGGGCCACCAGCCGCCGCGCGCGGTCGTCGTCGGTGCCGCAGCGCACGTAGAGCGGCTTGGGGCCGTGCCGGGGCACCGAGCGGGGACGGTCCGCAGGTCCGACGGATCCGTCGAGCCCGACCACCGGCTCACCGGACACCAGCTCGGTGGCGAACGTGAGGATCTCCGTGGTGGTGCGGTGCGCCGTGGTCAGCATCACGGTGCGGCCGGCGACGTCGATCCCGGCCTCCGCCGGGGTGAACCCGCCGGGGTACAGCCCCTGCTGGGCGTCGCCGAGCAGCATCAGCCCGTCAGGCCGGTCACCCACCATCGCGTGCAGCATGCCGAGCGCGGCGCAGCTGAGGTGCTGGGCGTCGTCCACCACCACGCCGCTGTACCGGTGCGCGTAGGACGTCTGCGGCACGTGCACGCCCGCGAGCGCCACGAGGTCGGCCCAGTCGCCGACGTCCCGCGCGACGAGCTCCTCCTGGTAGGCGACGTACACATCCCACACGGCGCGCCGCTCGTCGGGTCCCAGCGGCCGCAGCCGGCCGAGCCGCGGGAGCAGGGCGTACTGCTCGAAGCGGGTCAGCCCGCGGCCCTTGATCACCGCGGTGACCTCGTCGTGCCAGTAGCCCTGGTCCTCCGGGGACACGGGGAGCGTGTCGAGCACCGTCCCGGCGCCGGCACGGGACCACGCCGCCGCCCAGGCCGAGGCGACGGGCCGCACCCCGGTGGCGAACGGGACCGCGGCCTCGTCGAGCACCTGCCGCGCGACACCGTTGACGTGCACCACGTCGATCCGGTCGACGACGTCCGGCGCCAGCCGGCCCAGCATCTCCGCCAGCACCGGAGGCTGGGTGCGCGTGAACGTCGCCACCAGCACCCGCCCCGGCCGGTTCCGCGCCAGGTACGCCGCGCGGTGCAGGCCGACCGTCGTCTTGCCGGTGCCGACCGCACCGTGCACCAGTGCAGGACCGTCGAACGACCGTCGGACCAGGCGCGACTGCACGGGCTCGAGGAACGCCATCCACTGCTCGATCGGCGGCGCCAGCAGCCCCTCGAGCAGCGCCGCCTGCACCTCCTCGTCCGTCAGGCCGGTCCCCTGCACCGGCACCGCGGGCTCCGCCTCCTCCGGCTCGGCCGGGAACGACGCCAGCGCCCGGGCCAGCACCGTGTCGACCTCGCCGGGGGTCAACCGCGGTCCGCGGCCGACGACCACCCGCAGCAGCTCCCGCTCGCTGACCACCAGGACGGGGCCGATCTGCCGCTCCACCCCCTGCCAGCCGCCGAGCGCCAGCACGGGCCGGACCTCGGCGGGCGCGAGGCCCGTCTCGACCAGCTCCGCCTCGATGCGGTCGGCCAGGTCGGCGAGCGCCAGCGCCTCCCCCGTGACGTCCTCGCTGCCGCGCAGCATGACGTCCTCACCGACCAGCACGTCCGTGCCGTCGAGCCAGCCGACGACGAACACGCCGGACGGTCCGATCACCACCACGTCGACCTGCGCGCGCCGGGTGCGGGGCCACTGCCGGCGGGTCAGCAGCCGGTACTCCCGGGACGCCAGCGGCTCGAGCATCTGCTCGACGTGCCCACGCCCGACCGTGTCGGTCGGCACAGGCGCAGCCCGGCGCCGGGCACGGCCCCCCGCGGACTGCCCTGCTGGCATGGATCGACCTCCAGTGCACCTATCGGCGCGCACCGCCCCCGGATTGAGGACCCGATCGGGTGGTCCCGACCACAGCCCCGCGCGCCGCCCTCAAGCCTGGCCCCCCGCCCGCCGATCTCGCACCCGGGGCAGACGATGAGCGACGCAGGCTTCGGTGCCGAGCAGCAGGTGAGCCGGAAGGCGCGGCGTGCCGCGCGGTACCGGGAGGACGCCCGCGGCGCCGGTGGACGAGGCAGCACTCGGGACGCCACGGTGGACGAGGCAGCACTCGGGACGCCACGGTGGACGAGGCAGCGCGCGAGCGGCTGCACCGCAACCACCGCAACCGGGCCGCTGGCGGTACCTGTCGGCCACTGAGGCGCGGGCGGCGGACGCGGGTAGAGCAGGGCAAGCAGGTGCTGTTGTGCAGTGTGTGCCCGGTGCACGCACATCCGGCGTACAGCGTGAAATACCTGCCCACTCCCCCCGCCACCCGCTCACCCCGCCACCCGCGGCCGCTCTGCGCCGGGTCGGTCACGGTACGTGTCCGACGGCCGGTGACCCGAAGCGGTTCGGGTCAGCAAGGCAACCGGTCGGCGAGGCAACCGGTCGGCGAGGCAACCGGTCAGCGAGGCGACGGGTCAGCGAGGCAACGGGTCAGAACGGGTGCAGCAGGCGGTGCACGAACTGCCGGGTGCGCTCGTGCTGCGGCTCGCGCAGCACCTGGTCCGGCGGGCCGATCTCCGCGATGCGGCCGGCGTCGACGAACGCCACCCGGTGGGCCACCTCGCGCGCGAACTGCAGCTCGTGCGTGACGATCACCATGGTCCAGCCCTCGTGCGCCAGCTCGAGGATCAGGGACAGCACCTCACCGACCAGTTCGGGGTCGAGGGCCGACGTCGGCTCGTCGAACAGCAGCAGCTGCGGCCGCAGCGCGAGAGCGCGCGCGATGCCGACCCGCTGCTGCTGACCTCCGGACAGCTGCACGGGGTACACGTCCCGCTTGTCGGCCAGCCCCACCCGGTCGAGCAGCGCCTCGGCATCCCGCACGGCCTCGGCGCGCGGGCGCCGCTGCACCACCACGGGACCCTCGATCACGTTCTGCAGCACGGTCTTGTGCGGGAACAGGTTGTGGTGCTGGAACACCATCGCCGACCGGTCCCGCAGCGCGTGCACCTCACGACGGCCGGGACGGGCGCCGAAGTCGACGCGGGCGCCACCGGCGATCTCGATCACCCCCGAGTCGGCCGTCTCGAGGCCGTTGAGGCAGCGCAGCAGCGTCGTCTTGCCGGAGCCCGACGAGCCGATCACGGCGAGCACCTCGCCGCGGTGCACCGTCAGGTCGACGCCGTCCAGCACGCGCACGGCGCCGAACGCCTTGTGCAGATCGGTGACGGTGACGAGCGCGGGGCCGACCTCGGCCCGGCTCGGGGCCACCGGACCGTCCGGGACCGCGGGATCAACGGGCGACATGACGCTCCAACCGGGTCTCCAGGCGGGCCTGCCCTGCCGACAGCACCAGGCAGATCAGCCAGTAGATCAGCGCCGCCTCCAGGTAGAGCAGCATGAACTCCTGGCTGAACGCCGCGATCTTCTGCGCCTCCCGGAACAGCTCCGTGACCAGGATCAACGACGCCAGCGAGGTGTCCTTCACCAGGCTGATGAACGTGTTCGACAGCGGCGGGACGGACACGCGCGCCGCCTGGGGCAGGATGATCCGCCCCAGCGCCCGCCGGTGGGACATGCCGATCACGTAGGCCGCCTCCCACTGGCCCTGCGGCACCGAGAGGATCGCCGCCCGGACGATCTCGGCGGCGTACCCGCCGACGTTCAGCGAGAACGCGAGGATCGCGCTGGGCCACGGGTTGATCACCAGCCCGATCGAGGGCAGCCCGTAGAAGATGACGAACAGCTGCACCAGCAGCGGGGTGCCGCGCACCACCGAGACGTAGGCGCGGCCGACGCCGCGGGCCACCGCGTTGCGGGACAGCCGCAGCAGCGCGATCCCGACGGCGATCACCATGCCGCCGACGAAGGACAGCGCGGCCAGCGGGATGGTCCCCCGGACGGCACCGAGCGCGATGGTCGGTGCCGACCGGAGGACCAGCGGCCAGTCGACCGTGGACAGGGCTCCGCCCGGAACCGTGGTGGGCAGCACGGTGAGCAGCACGGCGGGCAGGGCGGCGTGCACGGCCGCCAGCACGGTCGGGAGGGCCATCGGCTACTTGGTCACGTCGGCGCCGAAGTACTTCTGCGAGATCGACGTCAGGGTGCCGTCGTCGGCCAGCTGCTTCAGGGCCGTGTCGATCGCCTGGGTCAGGGCGGTGGCGCCCTTCTTCAGCGCGACGGCGCTCTGGCTCTTGTCGGTGGTCTCGGCGGCGATCTGCAGGCCGGACTGGCCGTTCGTCTTCACGTAGTCGAGGTACGTCAGCTTGTCGTTGATCGTCGCGTCCACGCGCCCCTGCTGCACCAGGGCGACCGACTGCGCCCAGCCCTCGACCGACTGCACGTTGGCGCCGCTGGACTGCGCGAGCTTGTACCAGTTGCTGGTCAGCGACTGGGCGGTGGTCTTGCCCTTGAGCGAGTCGAACGACGTGATCGACGTGTTGTCCTGCTTCACGACGATCACGCCGGTGGAGACGGTGTACGGCGTGGAGAACTCGTACTTCGCCTGGCGCTCGGGGGTGATGGACACCTGGTTGGTGATCGCGTCGAACCGCCCGGCGTCCAGCCCGGCGAAGATCGCGTCCCACTGGGTCTCCTGGAACGCCGCCTTCACACCGAGCTTGCCGGCGATCGCGCGGGCCACCTCGACGTCGAACCCGGTCAGGTCCCCACCGCCGTCGGCGTGGAAGCTGAACGGCTTGTAGGTGCCCTCGGTGCCGAACGTGATGACGCCGGCCTTCTGCACCTTGGCCAACGACTGGTCGGCACCGGCGGCCGCGGTCCCGGAGGCCGCGGAGCCGGTGGCGGACGCCGATCCCGACCCGCCCGTGGACGAGCAGGCGCCCAGGCCCACCACCAGGGCGGCGGCGATCAGGGCGGTGCGCAGATGACGGGCGTGCATGGGGTGCCTCTTCTCGGTGGAGCGGGCCGTGGTGGCCCTGCGGAGCGGTATCACAGACGGACGGACTCCTGGGAGTCGATCCTGGGGGGCGGTTCCCGGTGCCGCACGCGGTGGTGCCGGCGGGCGGGAGTTGCGAGGAGAACCTCAGGGACGAGATCGTCCGGGGCGCCGCTCGACGGCGGCGGGGGGTCGCTCAGCGGCGACAGCAGGGGCGACGACACGCACCCGCCACGGCCGCAGCCGTGGTGGTGGTCAGGTCGTCGCGCATGCCGCCATGGCAGCACACGATGCCCACGCCTCGGAACGCCATCTCCCCTGGTGAGACGGAGTCGTCCGCGTCCGCGCGTAGGGTCGGCCCGTGATCCGCTCGTTCGTCGAGGATTTCGCCTTCGACCCCGCCGTCGTCCAGCTCAACCACGCGTCGTTCGGCGCACCGACTCGTGCAGCGCTGACCTGGCACGACGCCGTGCGACGTGCCGCCGAGGCCGACACCAGCACCTCGCTCGGCACCGGCCTGCAGGACGACCTGCGCCGGGTCGGCGCCGTGGTCGCGGGACTGATCGGCGCGGACCCGGCGGACGTGGCGATCGTGACGGCCTCGACGGAGGCGTCCGGGGCGCTGTCGACGTCGCTGCCGCTGGGGGCCGGCGACGTGGTGGTGCTGACCGACGGCGAGTACGAGTCGGTGATCCGTGCCTGGCAGGTGCGGGCCGAGGCGGTCGGCGCGACGGTGCTGCGGCTGCCCCTGCCGGTGCCGGCCACGTCGGCGGCGGTGACCGACCTGTTCACAGCCCTGCCGGCGCGAACCCGGTACGTGGTGCTCAGCTCGATCACGTCGTCCACCGCCCTGCGCATGCCGGTGGCGGCGGTCGCTCGCCTCGCGGCGGACGCCGGGGCGGCGCTCGTCGTCGACGCCGCGCACTCGGTCGGCCACGAGCCGCTGGACGTCTCGACCCTCGGCGCCGCCGCCGTGTACGGGTCGCTGCACAAGTGGCTGCCGGTGCCGAGGCCGCTGGGCTTCCTGTGGGTGGACCGTGCCCTGGTCGACGTGGTCCGGCCGGCGGCCGTCGCGCTGCACCTGGACGAGCCGCTGCTGCAGCGGTTCGGCTGGCGCGGCACGTGGGACCCGGCGCCGGTCCGCGGGCTGGAGCGGGCGCTGGACGAGTGGCGGACGTGGGACGACGGCGGCCGGCTCGATGCCGCCGCGGCGCTGGCCGACCGCGCCGACCAGCTGCTCACCGACCTCGGCTGGGTGCCGACCGGCGAGCCCGCGATGCGCCCGGCACGGCTGCGCGGCTTCGTCGTCCCGGCACCGCTGCCCGTGCTGCGGGAGGCGCTGGCGGCCGCCGGTGTGCGGCTGTGGACCGGCACGGTGCCGGACGGTCGCACGGCCGTGCGTCTGGCGACGCACGTCTACACCGAGGACGCGGACCTGCACCGCCTGGCCGCCACGGCCCGGAGCCTCCCCACCCCTTTGACCTCGCCTACTGATCGACGCCGAGGTGAGCACTTCGCACCGAGCTGAGCACTCTGAACTGCTCGTCTCGCGTCGACGTGCTCAGTTCGCGGCGCACGGGCGAGGATCGGCCGCCCGGGAATCATGGGACGTGCCGGACGGTTCGGTTGCCACGTGAGCCTCCTCTTCGCGCCGCTGACCCTGCGCGGCACCACCGTCCGCAACCGCGCCTGGCTGTCCCCGATGTGCCAGTACTCCGCCGTGGACGGCGTACCCAACGACTGGCACCTGGTCCACCTCGGGGCCCGCGCCGCGGGCGGTTTCGGGCTGGTGCTCACCGAGGCGACCGCCGTCACGGCCGACGGCCGGATCAGCCCGCAGGACACCGGCCTGTGGAACGAGCAGCAGACCGCCGCCTGGGCCCGCATCACCGACGTGATCCACGCGCGCGGCGCCGTGGCGGGCGTCCAGCTGGCCCACGCCGGCCGCAAGGCGTCGACGTTCCGGCCCTTCCACGAGGGTCACGGCAGCGTGCCCGTCCCCGACGGCGGCTGGGGCACCGTCGCACCGTCGGGTGTGGAGTTCCCCGGCTACGAGGCCCCGCGCGAGCTGTCCGACGACGAGGTCGCCGCGATCCCGGCCACGTTCGCGGCCGCCGCGCGCCGCGCGCTGGACGCCGGCTTCGACGTCGCTGAGGTGCACGCCGCGCACGGCTACCTGCTGCACCAGTTCCTCTCGCCTCTGTCGAACCGCCGCACCGACCGCTGGGGCGGCTCGCCGGAGAACCGCGTGCGGCTGCTGCACCAGGTGGTGGACGCGGTCCGCGAGGTGTGGCCGGACGAGCGGCCGGTGGTGGTGCGGCTGTCCGCGACCGACTGGACCGAGGGCGGCCTGACGGTGGACGACGTCGCCGAGGTGGCCCGCGGGCTGGCCAGCCGCGGGGTCGACCTGGTCGACGTGTCCACCGGCGGCAACGTGCCGGCGCAGATCCCCGTCGGCCCCGGGTACCAGGTGCCGGCCGCCCGCCGCATCCGCGAGGTGTCCGGCCTGCCGGTGTCCGCCGTCGGGCTGATCAGCGCCGCTGCGCAGGCCGAGCAGGTGCTGGTCGAGGGTTCGGCGGATGCGGTGATGATCGCCCGCGCGGCGCTGCGCGACCCGTCGTGGGCGCTGCACGCGGCCGCCGAGCTGGGCGTCTCCCTGCCGACCCTCGAGCACGTCGGCGCCGACGCCCGCGTCGCGCCGGGTCAGCCGACCGGCTGGCCGGTGCAGTACGAGCGGGCGGTGCGCGGCTGACGCGCTGACCCCGCACCGGTACTCGCGGCACCGGTACTCGCGCCCGGGCCGTGCGCACGCCGTCGAGCGCGCCGATGTCCAACCGGACCCGGACGCCACGGAGGCCGCCCGCTGAGCGGGCGGCCTCCGCCGTCCTGCGGCGGTCGAGAGCCGCGTGCACGGGTCGGAACCCGCGTCTGTCCGGGTCCGAGGACCCGAGCTTGTGGTCGGGTCAGAGGACCCGAGCTGGTGGTCCGGTCAGCGACCGGAGTCCCTGCCGGGGCTGTCCTCCGGCACGTCGTAGCCGGTCTCCGGCAGCGGCAGCCCGTCCGGGCCGGTGCCCGACCGCGGGCCGGGGCTGTCCTCAGGCACGTCGATCCGGTCCTCGGGCACCGGCACGCCACCGACCGTCCCGGACTCAGGACCCGGGCTGTCGATCGGCACCTCCTCGAGCAGCTCGTCCTCCGGCACACCCAGCGGTCCCGTGCCAGACCGCGGGCCCGGGCTGTCCTCCGGCACCGAGCCGACCCACTCCTCGCCCTGGCCGGCGGCCGTCCGACGACGCAGCAGCTCCTCCTCAGGCGTCACCGGCTCCTCGTTGATGCTCACCACACGCCTCCATCTGATCGGTCGTGCACTGGTTGCTCGATGCGGTGCCGGGCACGGTCGGCGGCCCTCTCGGCCGGCGGCGGGCTCGTCATCGGTGCCCTGTTCATCCGTGCGCTGCTCATCCGTGCGCTGTCCCGCGACGGCTCACGCGCGGGCCGACGGGCCCGCGTCCGTCTCGGGGACGTCCGCGACGTCGGGGTCCACCTCGTCGGCGCGGCGCAGCCGCTCGTCGACCGAGGCCCGGCTCTCGTCGAGACCGTCCGACCGGGCCTGCGCCTCGTGCTGCAGCCGCGCAGCCTCCGCCGCACGCGTCTGCGCCTCGGCCTGCGCCAGCCGGGCGTGGGCGTCCACGCGGGCCGCCTCCGCCTCGCGCCGCTGCAGCTCGATCCGGTCCGCCTCGGCCTCCTCACGGATCCGCTGCGCCTCGGCACGGCGCCGGTCCTCGGCGCCCGCGGACCGCGACCGCGCGATCCAGATGCCGAGCAGGATCAGCACCACGACGACAACGAGCACGATCCACAAGGTCTGGTTCATCGTCACGCGCCTCCCTCATCTCGCTGGTCCCCCGGCGTCTTCGATTGGACGCGCCGGTCTGCAGACCCGCAACCGGAGAAGACGTCTGCCCAGGTCGCGCCGCCTACGGGGAGGACGTCGCGGCTGGCTGTCGGCGGTCAGGACGGCGGCCAGCCCGAGGGTGGCGCCACCGAGGTCGGGGCGTGTCGGTGGTCCGGACGACGATGAATCCGGCCGCCGACGGCGGTCGATCCGATGAACGGGGGCGGTCCGCCTCCACGACGCGAGGAGCTCGACATGTCCGTGGTGCTCAACCCGTACCTCTCGTTCCGTGACAACGCCCGCGAGGCGATGGAGTTCTACCGGTCGGTGTTCGGCGGCGACCTGCGGGTCAGCACGTTCGACGACTACCACGCGAGCCCGGACCCGTCGGAGGGCGGCAAGGTGATGCACTCGATGCTCGACACACCGTCCGGCCTCACCCTGATGGCGGCGGACACGCCGAACTCGATGCCGCTGCCGGAGGCGTCGGCCTTCTCCATCTCGCTGAGCGGCGCGGCGTCCGACGACGAGGAGCTGCGGCGCTACTGGGCCGGCCTCTCCGAGGGCGGCACGGTCACCACGCCCCTGGAGAAGGCGCCGTGGGGCGACGCGTTCGGCATGTGCGTCGACAAGTTCGGCGTCGCGTGGCTGGTGAACATCGCCGGGGAGGAGACGCCGTCGGCCTGACGGCGTGTCAGCCGCGGCACCGCAAAACATTCCCGTCACACGGCCTGGCTATCGTGGCGGACGACCCTGGTCGACGCAGTCGGCCGACCGGGCCGTCCGCCGTGCCCGGCCTCCCGCAGGACGGTCACGGGCCGCCCTCGACGAAGGACCCGTCATGAGCACCGGCGTTCTGGTGATGATCGACCGACCCGCACTCGGGCAGACCGGCGACGGTCCTGCATTCCGCGCCGCAGCCGCCGACTCCCCGCAGCTGCGCGTCACCGACCTGGGCGCCACCCGCGGCGACGGCATCTTCGAGACGGCCGCGATCCGCAACGGCCGGGTGCAGGCGTCCCGGGAGCACCTGGACCGGTTCGCCCGCTCGGCGGCGATGCTCGACCTGCCGGCCCCGGACCCGGACGTCTACCGCGCCGCGATCGAGCTGGGCATCGGCCTGCTCCACGACGCCTCGGACGCCTCGGTGAAGTACGTGCTGACCAGGGGCGACGAGCACGACGCCGCCACCGGCCCCACCGGCTGGGCGTTCCTCGACGCCAGCGAGGACTTCTCGGACGCCCGCGACCGCGGCATCGGCATCGTGCTGTTGTCCCGCGGCTACGCCCTCGACGTCGCGGAGACCGCACCGTGGCTGCTGCAGGGCGCCAAGACGCTGTCCTACGCCGTGAACAAGGCGGCGCTGCGCGAAGCGGCCCGCCGCGGTGCCGAGGACGTGCTGTTCACCACCACCGACGGCTACGTGCTCGAGGGCCCGACGTCCAGCGTCGTGCTGCGGCTCGGCGACGAGCTGGTGACCACCCCGCCGGACGCCGGCGTGCTGCCCGGCACCACGCAGCAGGGCATCTTCGAGTACGCGCAGAGCCTCGGCCTGCGGACGGCGTTCCGTGACCTCCGCGTCGTGGAGATCGCCGACGCCGACGCGCTGTGGCTGACGTCGTCGGTCCGGCTCGCCGTGGCGGTGCGGGCGGTCGACGGTCAGGAGCGGCCGGCGGACCTCGAGCTGACCCGGCAGATCAACGAGTACCTGATCTCCCGCACCGACTGACGCGCAGTCCGGCCGCCGAGGGAGCGCGTACGCCCGCGACGTCCTCGGCGGCCGCCGTCGCATGTCCCCGCAGCGAGCCCTCAGCCGGCGGTGAACCGCTCGCTGCGGAGCGTCGCGCCGGCGAGCCACTCGTCGTCCACCTGCGTCCCGAGGCCGGGCTCGGTCGGCACGGTCACGCGACCGGCGCGGGCGACGACCGGCGGCACGACGACGTCGCGCGCGTAGTACTTGTCCGACCCGGAGACGTCGGACGGCAGCGTGAACCCCGGCAGCGCCGACAGCGCCACGTTGGCGTACCGGCCGACGCCGAACTCGTGCATCCCGCCGCACCACACCGGCCACCCCGCGGCCTGCGCGGCGTCGTGGGCGGCGACCGCCGCCGTGAGCCCACCCATCCGGGACACCTTGATGTTGAGCACCCGCCCGGCCTGCAGGTGCACCGCGAGCGCCAGGTCGGCCAGCGTCTCCACCGACTCGTCGAGGCAGACGGGCGTGCCGACCGAAGCGGCGAACCGCGCGTGCGCCAGCAGGTCCCGCGGCGCGAACGGCTGCTCGATCATCGTCAGCCCGTACCCGTCGAGCGCCCGCAGCGCCGCGAGGTCGTCGTCGGACTCGGTGTAGACGCCGTTCGCGTCGACGTGCACGTCGAGGTCCGGCCAGGCCGCCCGGACGGCCCGCACCGGCTCGACGTCCCAGCCGGGGGCGATCTTCAGCTTGACCCGCGGGTAGCCGTGGCCGACGTGCACGGCCACCTGAGCCAGCAGCTCGTCGACGGTCGGCTCGATACCCAGCGACACCCCGGCCACCACCTCGGTGCGCGTCCCGCCGAGCGCGGTGGCCAGCGGCACCCCTGCGGCACCGGACCACAGCGTCCACGCCGCCATGTCGACGCCGGCCTTGGCGAACTCGTTCCCGCGCACCCGCCGCCACAGCTCCGCGACCTGCCGGGGGTGGTCCCACCTCGCCCCGAGCACCGCTGGGAGCAGGTAGCCGGCGGCGACGGTCCAGCAGGTGTCGACGTTCTCGGCGTTGTAGTACGGGGCCGCCGGCGAGGCGATCTCGCCCCAGCCGACCGCGCCCGACTCGTCCTCGAGCCGCACCAGGACGTGGTCGAGGTGGCCCTTGCGGTGCGAGCTCGTCTGGAACTCGTGCACCAGGTCCAGGCGGACCAGGTGCAGGCTGGCGGCGACCACGCGCACGGCGGCTCCTTCGGGTGGGTCGGGGCGCCGCGACCGGGTGGGTCGGGGCGCCGCGACCGGGTGGGTCGCGGCTCGCCGCCGCTACAGGTAGAGGTCCAGGTCCGCGGCGAGCTCGTCGCGGGCGGCGATCCGGCGGCGGGCGCCCTTGGCGGAGGCCGCCGCGAGCGTCGCGAGCAGGTGCGAGACGGCGACGACGGCGGTGGGCGAGTCGACGAACGACGCGGAGTCGGTGTTCACCACCACCGTCTGGTGGGCGACGGCCGCCAGCGGCGCGTCCACGTCGTCCGTGATGGCGACCAGCGTGCCGCCCGCGGCGACGAACGCCCTGGCCAGCGCCACGGTCTCGCGCCGGTACCGGCGGAAGGAGAACGCCACGAGCACATCGGTCGGCGCCACCTCGGCGAGCACGTCGAGGGCGCGCACCGTCGCGTCGTCCACCAGGTGCACGTGCGACAGCCCGACGGACAGGTCGGCCGCGAGCAACGTCGCGTAGGCCAGCGACTTGGCGGTGCCGGCGACGTACCGGCGACGGGCGGCCACGACGAGGGCGGCGGCCTGCGGCAGCGATCCCTGCTCCACCACGGCGGCGAGCGCGACGGGCAGGTGCGCCGTCTCCTGGCCGACCACCCGCCGGATCAGCACCTCGGCCGACGGCCGGCCGGCCAGACGCTGGGCGAAGCGCTCGTCGGGGCTGTCCGGCCCGTGCCCGACGGCGCGTTCCCCGACGGGCTCAGCCGCGGTCGACGCGGGCGCGTCCGACCGTGCCCCCGTCCGCGGGTGCGGCGCCCCCGCGCCACCGGCAGCCGTCCGCCCGGCGGTGGCGGAACCGGTCCCGGCGCCCGCGGACGGGGTCGCGACGCCCTGCTGCCGCAGCGTCGTCGTGCTGGTCATCAGCTCTCCCTCTCGAACCGGTACACGCTGGTCGCCACGTCGAGCCGACGGCACGACACGGCGACGCGGCCCTCGTCGATCAGCGCCGCCAGCGCCTCGCGCAGCCGCGCCCGCACCGTGGCCGCCGCGGCGGGGTCGGCCGCGGCCAGCTCGCCGATGCGCGCCGGGAGGGGAAGGTACACCGACCCGTCGGCCCGCACGGGCACGCCCCAGTGCCGTCCCTCGGCGGAGACCGCCGGCGGCGGCGGGTCGGTGTGGCCCACACCGGCCGTGGTCGGCGTCGTGTCGGTGACGTCCCACTCGACCACCAGCCGGTCCGACTCGGGCCCGTAGAAGTCCGGGTGGAACCACCGCGCCCGGGCGCCGAGCACGTCGAGGTTGAAGTGGGCGTTGCGGGCGATCGCCGGGTCGTACGCCCAGCGCATGTGCCGGGCGCCGTGCTCGAGCGCGATGCGCGCCTGCTCCCGCTTGAGGCGACGGCCGAGCCCCCGGCCCTGCGCGGAGGCGTGCACCACCGCCGCCTGCGAGTAGTGGTAGGCGGTGCCGTCACGGTCGACGCCCGGGAACCCGTACGCGAACGCGACCACGTGACCGTCGGGGGTCAGGACGCCGACCACCGACCCGCCGTTCGCCGCCAGCGCCGACAGCAGCCGCGGGTTCACGCCGTGCGCGGGGTCGGTGTACCCGAACACCTCCCGGTACAGCTGGGCGGCCTCCTGCAGCAGCACCGGGTCGGACATGCCGGTGACCAGCAGCCCGTCGTCGTCCGGCGCGCTGGCAGGCGCGCTGGCAGGCACGCTGCCGGGCACCCTGCGCTCTGCTGCCCCGCCCTCTGCTGCCCCGTCTGCTGGCACCGCACCCACCGTCCCGACCCCTCGACCGCACGGCGCCGCACGGTCGCACGGCCCCGGCCAACGGCGCTGGCGGCTGATCCGGCATCATACGTCGCGTTCGTCGTGCTCGTTACGCTCATTGCCTCGGCATCACGACGGGCATACGTTTCCTATCCATGACCACCGACCTCGGTGCCGCCCTGCGGGACGCCACGCTGGCGGCCGCCGACGCCGACCTGGAACGCCTCGTCGCCTACGCCCGTCACGAGACGCCCACCGGCGACCGCGACGCGATCGACGCCTTCGCCGACACGGTGGCCACCGACGCCGTCTCCCTCGGGGCGACCGCCCGGCGGCTGCCGCTGCCGCACGGCGACGCCCTGCTGGTGGAGCACCCCGGCAGCGGCGCCCGTGCCGACCTGCGTCCCGCCCTGCTGCTGGGGCACCTGGACACCGTGCACCCGGTCGGCTCGCTGGCCGGTGCCGTCCCGCTGCACACCGCGGGCGAGCTGCTGCACGGGCCGGGCGTGCACGACATGAAGGGCGGCCTGGTGGTGGTGCTCGCCGCCTGGGCAGCGCTGGCGGCGGTCGGTGCGCCCGCCCGCGCGGTGCGCCTGCTGCTCACGCCCGACGAGGAGATCGGCTCTCCCAGCTCGGGACACCTGGTCACCGCCCAGGCCGGTCAGGTCGCCTACGCGCTGGGCCTCGAGCCGCCGCACCGGGACGGCGCCCTGAAGACGTCCCGCCGCGGGTCGACGCGGTGGCGGCTGCAGGTGACCGGCCGTGCGGCGCACGCCGCGCTCGACCCGGAGTCCGGGGTGAACGCGATCGACGAGCTGGTGGACCAGCTGCTGGTGCTGCGTACCGTGGCGGCGGAGCACCCGGACGTGCTGGTCAACGTCGGCACGGTGGACGGCGGCGGGCGCACCAACGTCGTGCCGGATGCCGCCGAGGCGGAGGTGGGGCTGCGGTTCGTCGACGCCGCCACCGAGACGGTGGTGCTCGACCGGCTGGCGACGCTCCGGCCGGTGCGGGACGGGGCTGTGGTCGCCCCACGGGTCGTGTCCCGACGGCCGGCCTGGGGTCCCAGCACCGCCACGGAGCGGCTGCTCGAGGCGGTGGCGGAGGCGGGGCGGACGGTCGGTCAGGACGTCGTCGGCCGCCCGGCCGCCGGCGCCGCCGACACCAACCTCTCGGGCGCCGCGGGCATCCCGTCGCTGGACGGCTTCGGTCCGGTCGGCGGCGGCGCCCATGCCGCCCACGAGCACGTGCTGATCGCGTCCCTGGCGCAGCGCGCAGCCCTGCTGGCGGCGGTCCTCGCCACCGCCTGACCCGGCGGTCCTCGCCACCGCATAACCCGGCGGTCCTCGCCACCGCCTCACCCGTCGGTCCTCGCCACCGCCTCACCCGTCTCCACCCCCGGCCGCCCCGCCGCCACGCCTCCCCAGCTCCACCCTCACCGCGCCCCCACCGGCGCCACCACCATCGCCAGCGCCATGCCCAGATGAGCACGTCGACGCGAATGGAGCACTGCGAAGTGCTCATCTCGACGCGAAGTGCTCCTGTCGGCGCGATGTGCTCATCTCCCGCGGGCGTGACCGCGCGGGCGCGCCCACCCCGCACCAGTGAGAGCCCCCTTGGTGGCCGAGTGGGCCGAAGGGCCCACCCCTATCGGGCGGCGGGATGGCAACGGGCTCGGTGCCGACGCCGCGTCGTGAAGCACTGGGCCTATCGTCCCGGGACCCCCGCGCGACCAGGTGCGAGCCTGCCGAGCATGGCCGTCACCCGCGTGGTCCGCACCGTCCGGCACGACCCCGCGGACCGACCGCTGCTGGTGATCTGGGAGGCCACGCGCGCCTGCGCGCTGTCCTGCGTGCACTGCCGCGCGGAGGCCCACCCGGCCCGCGACCCCCGCGAGCTCGACACCGACGAGGCCACCGAGCTGATGCGCCAGGTGGCGTCCTTCGGCAAGCCGTCGCCGATCTTCATCATCACCGGCGGCGACTGCTTCGAGCGGCCGGACCTGTTCGAGCTGGTGCGCCGCGGCCGCGAGCTTGGCCTGTCGATGGCGGTGTCACCGTCCGGCACCGCCAAGCTGGACCGGGCCGCGCTGGTCGGGCTGCAGGAGGCCGGCGTCACGGCCATGTCGCTGTCGCTGGACGGCGCGACGGCGGCGGTGCACGACGGGTTCCGCCGGGTGCCCGGCACCTTCGACCGGACGGTGTCGGCCTGGGAGACGGCCCGCGAGCTGGGCCTGAAGGTGCAGGTCAACTCGACGATGTCGAGCCGCACCGTGCACGAGCTGCCGGACCTGGCCCGGCTGGTGCGCGAGCACGGCGCCATGACGTGGAGCGCGTTCATGCTGGTGCCGATGGGCCGCGGTGTGGACCTCGGGGTGCTCAGCCCGCAGCAGGCCGAGGACGTCATGAACTACCTGTACGACCTCGGGCCGTACGTGCCGGTCAAGACGACCGAGGGCCACCACTTCCGCCGCGTCAACCTGCAGCGCCACGTGCTGGAGCAGCGGGGGGTCGACCACGTGAGCACGCTCGGCCTCGGCGACCTGTACCGGGAGCTGACCGAGCGCACCGCGGCGTTCGGCTGGGGCGACGGCGACCGCAACCGCCGCCCGCCGGTGAACGTCAACGCCGGGTACGGGTTCGTGTTCGTCTCGCACACCGGCACCGTGCACCCGTCGGGCTTCCTGCCCGTCTCGGCCGGCGACGTGCGCGAGCAGCCGCTGCCGGAGATCTACCGGACGTCCCCCCTGTTCACCGGCCTGCGCGACGAGCACCGCCTGACCGGCCGGTGCGGCGACTGCGAGTTCGGCCGGGTGTGCGGCGGCTCCCGGTCCCGGGCCTACGCCACCTCCGGCGACCCCTACGCCGAGGACCCGCTGTGCGGCTACCAACCGGGCAGCTTCCCGTTCGCCGACGACGTCACGGCGCTGCTGGCATCGTGAACGCCGTGCGGCAGACGCCCGTCTACTACTACTCGTCGGCCTCCGGCCTGGTCCGCTCCTTCGCCGAGCGCCTGGGCCGCCCGGTGTTCAACCTCGCCGAGCGCGAGCACCGCCGGTCGCAGGTCGACGGTCCGTGGGTGCTGCTCACCCCGAGCTACAAGACGGGCAACGAGGCGAACGACACCATCCCCGAGGGGGTTCGGCGCTTCCTCAACGACGAGCACAACCGCCGGCTGATGGTGGGCGTGATGGGGTCCGGCAACCGCAACTTCGGGCGGTACTACCAGATGGCCGCCCGGCAGATCGCCGAGCGGTCCGGCCGGCCGATGCTGTTCGAGTTCGAGCTCGCCGGGACCCCTTGGGACGTCGAGGAGTGCCGCCACCTCCTCGAGGACCTCGACGCGGCGCTCGCGGCCCGCCACGATGGGCAGCCCGGGGAGCGACCGACCGGGGACTGACCGGCGACCGACCGCGGGAGGGCGCGATGACCACGTCCCACCCTGCGGCCTCGCATCCCGCGGGGACCGGTGCGACAGGCACCACCACCGGCATGCTGGCCGACGCGTGGCACTCGCTGTCCGGTGACCCGCAGCTGCTGCCGCTGGTGCACGTGACCGGAGAGAACGCCGACCTGCTCCCGTCCACCACGGCCTGCACGTCCGCGATGGTGGCCGCGGTGGCGGCTGGCACCCTCGCCGTCTCGGCTCTGGGCGCTGCGCGCACCGGCAGGCCGGCCGGGTCCGTCGTCGTCGACGCCGAGCACGTCGCCGTGGCGGCCCGCAGCGAGCGGTACGCGCTCCTCGAGGGGACCACGCCGCCGGAGACTCTGTTCGCGCCGCTGTCCCGGTTCTGGCGCACCCGCGACGGCTGGCTGCGCCTGCACACCAACTACCCGTGGCACCGGGACCGTGCGCTGCACGTCCTGGGCTGCGCCGACGACCTCGACGCCGTCGCGGCCGCCGTGGCGGAACGGTCCGGGGAGGAGCTCGAGGAGGCCCTCGCTGCGGCGGGTGCGCTCGGGTTCGCCGTCCGCACGCGCGAGCAGTGGGCCGAGCACCCCCAGGGGCGCGCCGTCGCGGCGCTGCCGCTCGCGACGTCCCGGGCGGCGAGCGGTCCGTCCCGCTCACCGGCCCCGGCCGGCGACGGCGCCGCCCCGCTGCACGGCATCCGGGTGCTGGACCTCACCCGCGTGATCGCCGGTCCGGTCGCCACTCGCACGCTGGCGGCATGGGGCGCCGACGTGCTGCGCGTCGACAGCCCGCACCTGCCGGAGATCGCCGCGCAGGCGCTCGACACGCTCCCGGGCAAGCGCAGCACCCTGCTCGACCTGGCGATGACGGCCGACCGTGCGCGGTTCGAGGAGCTGCTGGGCCTCGCCGACGTGGTGGTCCACGGCTACCGGCCGGGTGCGCTGGACCGCTACGGGCTCTCGTCGGCCGAGCTGGCGGAGCGGCACCGGCACCTGTCCGTCGTCCAGCTGTCCGCCTGGGGACCGGACGGGCCGTGGGCCGGCCGGCGCGGCTTCGACTCGCTGGTCCAGTGCCCCACCGGCATCGCCGCCGCCGAGGGGCACGACGGCCGGCCCGGAACCCTGCCGGCGCAGGTGCTGGACCACGCCACGGGCTACCTCTCGGCGGCCGCCGCGGCGCTGTCGCTGACCGGGGTGGTCCGTGGTGAGCCCGCCCGGCACACTCGGCTGTCCCTCGCGCAGACGGCGCACTGGCTGCAGCAGGCCGGGCCCGTGGACCGCCGGCCGGAGCAGACCATGGACCCGACGCCCTACCTGACCTCCGTGGCGGGTCCGTCCGGACGCGTGCGGGTGGTCGCTCCGCCTGGCGCCGTCGGCGACGTGCGCCCGGGATGGCGCAGCACGACGGAGATCGGCCGCGACGACGCGCGGTTCAGCGGCCGGTGACCGTCCACCGGCCGCCGGCCAGGTCGATCAGCCGCGGCAGGATCGTGTCGCCGTGCACCCGCAGCCCGTCGTGCAGGTACTCGTTGGTCACCCACACCTGCGTGTTGCCCATCCCGGCCGCGGTGCCGAGCGCCAGGTCGAGGTCCACGTACGGGTCGTCGAAGTACTGCACGGCGGCGACCGGCACCTCGTTGGCGGCCAGCACCTGCGGGTCGTACAGGCGCGGCCAGTGGGTCCGGGAGGCCAGCTCCTCGGCCACGGCCTTGAACGGGCGGAGGGCCGGGATCTCGTCGTACATGAACGGCAGGATCGCCTCGCCGGTCAGCTGCAGGGGCCGCTCGTCGGGCGCGTACTCCGGGTGCTGCGCCTGCTCGGCGGCGGCGGCCCAGCCACCCGCCCGACGGCCCTGGTGGTAGATCACCTCCTGCAGCACCGCGTACAGGGGGTTGGTGTCGAAGGACGTCCGGTGCGCCACCTCGGCGGCGAACGCCGCCGACACCCGCCCGTCGGCGTCCAGCGCGGTGTCCAGCAGCCAGTGCAGGTCGTCGATGCCCGTGCTCATCCCCAGCGGCATGCCGAGCATCTGCAGGCGCCGCACGGTCAGCGCCGACCCGTCGGGCAGCGCCACCCCACCACCGGCGACCTCGTCGGCCACCCGGTCCAGCACCTGCACGTCACCGGGGAAGGTGCGCGCCAGCTCCGAGCACCGGGCCAGCTGCCGCGGATAGGTGCGCGTGTACACCTCCTCCGCCGTGGCCTCGACACCCGGCAGGCCGCCGGTGACGTAGCAGGCGTCGAGCGCGTGGGCGTGCCGGGACAGGTACGCCAGCGTGAGGAACCCGCCGTACGACTGGCCGAGCGTCGACCAGCGCCGGCCGCCGAACACCGTGCGGCGCAGGTGCTCCGCGTCGAGCACGATCGAGTCCTGCCGGAAGCAGCTGAGGTAGTCGGCGGCGGTCGCGGCGTCGTCGAACCCGCTGATCACCCGGCCGTCCACCCGCGACGAGCGCCCCGTGCCGCGCTGGTCCAGGAGCACGACGCGGTGGGTGCGCAGGGCCGTCAGCCACCAGCCGGCCGCGGGCATCGGCCGCGGTCCCGCGCCGCCTGGACCGCCCTGCAGGAACAGCAGCAGCGGCAGGTCCTCGCCGGCGCGCACCGGGTCGACGATCTCCCGGGCGAACACCTCGATCGCCCCGAACCGGTGCGGGTCGTCCCAGTCGACCGGCACCTCGAGGCGGTGCTCACGCACCCGGAAGCCGGTCATGTCGTAGATGTGCGGTGCCGGAGGCTGCGGGCTCACCCGGTCAGGCTATCGGCGGGGGGTCGCGGCGGACCCCCCGGAGGTGCAGCGTTGAGCCATGGCAGACGAGGACATCCACCGCATGATCGACACCCCTGCCGCCCGCCAGGCCGCCCTCTACGAGAGGACCGACGGCCGTGAGGGCAACACGATGAAGGGCCTGCCCATCGTCGTCGTCACCAACACCGGCGCCCGCACGGGAGCCGTCCACAAGACCCCCGTGATGCGCGTCGAGCACAACGGCCGCTACGCGATGGTCGCCTCGAAGGGCGGTGCACCGCAGCACCCCCGCTGGTACCACAACCTCGTCAAGCACCCCGAGGTGCAGCTCCAGGACGGCTCGCACCGCCGCACGTACCTGGCGCACGAGGCGTCCGGTGCCGAGCGGGAGGAGTGGTGGGCGCGGGCGGTCGAGGCGTTCCCGGACTACGCCGCGTACCAGAAGCGGACCGAGCGGCAGATCCCGGTATTCGTCCTGGTGCCGGCCTCGGACGACTGACGCCTCGACCCGCCGCACGAGCCGGTCCGACGACGGACGACGGCGGCCGGCCGCGCAGGGACCCCACGCGGCCGTCGCCGCGCGCTGACGGCCCGGCGCGCGGTCACGCCGACGGGTAGTCGCCGAGCCCCGTCCGCAGCAGCGCGACGGCCCGCTCCCCTTCGCGCCGCACGTCCTGGCCGAGGCGGCGCACGTCCGGGTCGTCGTCGACCAGCCGGCTGCGCACGTAGTCGAGCAGCACGGCGTGGAGCCCGATCAGGGTCCGCGCCACGAGCCGGGGGCGCAGGTCGTCGGGCCCGGCGCCCGTCTCCTCCGCCAGCACCCCGGCCAGCGAGTCGGCGTAGCGGGCGAGGATCTGCCGCTCGCGAGCCCGCAGCGCCGGGCTCGTGGCGATGACGCGCGAGATGGCGAGCAGTGCCTCCTGCGCCTCGGGGTCGTCGGTGGCGAGCAGCCCGCGCGGCGTGGTGACGAACCCGGCGAAGGCGTCCAGCACGGACGTGCCGCGAGGACGGGTGCGGACGGCGTCGAGCAGCTCCTGCTCGAACGCCTCCATGCCGTGGTAGACGAGGTCTTCCTTGGTGGCGAAGTAGTTGAACACCGTCGCCTCGGAGACGTCCGCCGCGCGGGCGATCTCCGCCACGCTCACCGCCTCGAAGCCGCGCTCGGCGAACAACCGACGAGCCGTCTCGGCCAGCAGCTGTCGCGTGCGTGCCTTCTTGCGCTCCCGCAACCCGAGCTCGACCGTCACGGCACCATCGTGGCAGATCCTTCTTGACGCATCAAACTTCGTGTGCCTAGATTTTTCGAGTTGCTAGAGAACACGGAACGACGTAGACAGAGGGAGGCGGGCATGACGGACACGATCCAGTCCTTCTTCGCCGAGTGGCCTCGCGCCGAGCAGGCCGGCGACGTCGCGCGGCTCGACCGGCTGCTGGCCGACGACTTCGTCGGCACCGGACCGCTGGGCTTCACGTTGCCGCGGCCGGCCTGGCTGGCGCGGTTCGGGCAGGGCCTGCGGTACGACGACTTCTCGGTGGAGGACCTGCAGCCCCACGAGCACGGGGACACCGCCGTGGTGCTCGGCCGGCACCGCCAGACGGGGTCCTTCGGCGGTGCGCCGATCCCGCAGGTGCTGCAGGCGACGCACGTGCTCACCCGGGACGGTGCCGGCTGGCGGCTCGCGGCGGTGCACCTGAGCTTCGTGGCGGGGACGCCGGGCGCGCCCCCGCTCCCCGCCGGAGCGGGTGGCCGAGAGCCGGTGGACGGTGCCTGACCGCGAGGCCCCGGTGATGACCGCACACCGGCGACGGCGACAGGCCGCCGTCTTCCGCGTGGTCAACGTGCCGATGCGGCTGGTGCTCGGCCTGCCGTTCCGCACCCCGCTCAGCAGGCAGCTGATGCTGGTGCACCACGTCGGCCGCACGACGGGACGGCTCTACCGGCAGCCGGTCAGCTACGTGACCGACGGTGCCGAGCTGCTCACGCCCGGTGGCGGCCGGTGGACGGCGAACCTGCGTGACGGCGTCCCGGTCGTGCTGCACCTGCAGGGGCGTGACGTGACGGCGCGCCCCGAGCTCGTGGCCGACGTCGACGAGGTGGACCGGCTGCTCGGCGTGATGGCCCGGGCCAACCCGCGTCTGGAGCGCTTCGTGCCGCTGCCCCGGGATCCCGACGGGCGGCTGGAGCGCGGGCCGCTCACCGCCGCGGTGCAGCACGGGTTCCGGGTGGTCCGCTGGCACCTGGACGCCCGGCAGTGAGGGCGTGGGGCGTCCGTCGGGACGCCCCGCACGGCGCACCGCTCAGGCCACCGCGCCGCTCAGGCCACCGCACCCCCGGTCAGCCGAGCAGCGCCTTCCACGCCCCCACGCCGATCACGCCGGCGACGATCGGCGCCACCACCGGCACCCAGGCGTAGCCCCAGTCGGAGCCGCCCTTGTGCTTCAGCGGAAGCAGCTGGTGCACGATGCGCGGCCCCAGGTCACGCGCCGGGTTCAGCGCCGGGCCCGTAGGGCCGCCGAGACCTGCCACCAGCGCCCACACCAGGAACCCGAGCGCCATGTGGGACACGCCGGGCTCGTTCGTCGCGAACGGTGACTTGACGATCGCCAGCGCGCAGAAGAACAGCACGAACGAGCCGAGCAGCTCGTTGGCGAACCCGTTGGACCGGCTGCGCACCGCGTTGATCGTGGAGAACGTCCCCAGGATGTCGTCCGGGTCGGTGGTGCGGTCGTAGTACGGCTTGTGGGTGGCGACGATGGCCAGCTGACCGGCCATCGCACCGAGCAGCTGCGCGCCGATGTACGCGGGCACCTGCGACCACGGGAACAGCCCCCACACCGCCAGGCCGAGGGTGAACGCCGGGTTGATGTGGTTGCCGCTCACCTTGCCGAACATCAGGGCCGGGATCATCACCCCGAACCCGTAGCCCATGGCGATCAGGCTCCAGCCGGCGCGGTACCCCTTCGAGCCCGTGAGGTGCACGTTCGCCACCGAGCCGTTGCCCAGGATGATCAGGATCGCCGTCCCGAGGAACTCCGCGACCAGCCGGGTCCACAGCGAGTAGTCGCCCATGGCGACAGCGTGGCAGAACCCGGATCGGCGGTGCGGGCGAAGTGCGTGCGGGCGAAGTGCGTGCGGGCGCGGTCAGCGCCGCGCCGGGACGCCCTGCTCGGCCGAGCGGGCCGCCTCCTCGACCCGCGCCGCGCGCGTGTCCGGGCGCCGTGCCGTCACGATCCAGGTGAGCACCAGCTTGCGCGCACTCGGACCGAACCCATCCCAGTGCTCCCGTGCGCCCGGGCGTGCGGCGAGCGCGGCCTCGAGATCGGGCGGGACGACGAGCGCCTCGACGTCGTCCAGCAGCGCCCAGGACCCGTCGGCCTGCGCCGCCTCGATCACCGCGGCACCGGCGGGCGTCATGCGGCTGGCCGCCTGCACCCGTGCGACCCGCTCCTTGGACAGCCGCGACCACCCGCTGCGCGGCTTGCGGTGCGTGATCCACAGCATCGACGTGTCCGCGTCGATCGGCGCGTACTGGCCGTCGATCCAGCCGAAGGCGAGCAGCTCCTCGATCAGCTCGTCGTAGGTCGGGGCGTCGCGGTCGGGACCGGGTCGCGGCCGCACCAGCCACACACCGGACGACGAGGCGTGGTTCTCGACGAGCCAGGCGCGCAGCTGCGCCGCGGAGCTGACGGCGACGCGCGGCGCGTCCTTCATACCGGCCATGCGCGCATCCTCGCGCCGGCCACCGACAGCCGAGAAGAGCCGGCGCGACAACAGCCCTGGTCAGTGGCTCGACGACCCCGGGACGGCGACCGTACGTCCCGCACGGACGGACGCGACGACAGGGTCGCTGGGTGACCCGTCGCCCGGCGCCGCGACGGGTGGTCGTCTGGACCGCCGTGCTGCTGGTGTGCGGCGGGTTCGGCGCCGGCGTGCCCGTGTGGACCGATGCCCGGTCGGCCGCGCGGTACCCGGTCACGGCCGAGGACCTCGCGGCGGCGCGGGCGGCACTCGGGGCGCTTGCGGTGCGGCCCGCGTCGTCGTCGTCCGGGTACAGCCGCGAGCAGTTCGGCCAGGCGTGGGCCGACGTCGACCGCAACGGCTGCGACACCCGCAACGACGTGCTGCGCCGGGACCTCACCGACGTGACGCTCAAGCCCGGGACGTCCGACTGCGTGGTCCTGTCGGGGACGCTGGCGGACCCGTACACCGGCTCGGTGGTCCGGTTCGAGCGCGGCGCGGGGTCGACGGCGGTGCAAATCGACCACCTCGTGGCGCTCTCCGACGCGTGGCGCACCGGCGCGCAGTTTTGGCCGGCCAGCCGCCGGGAACAGCTCGCCAACGACCCGGCCAACCTGCTCGCCGTCGACGGGCGCACCAACCAGGACAAGGGCGACGGCGACGCCGCCACCTGGCTGCCGCCCGAGCACGGCTACCGGTGCGTGTACGTAATGCGGCAGGTGCGGGTGAAGGCGGCCTACGGGCTGTGGGTCACCGCCGCCGAGCGCGACGCGATCGACCACCAGCTCGACCGGTGCGTCGTGGCGCGCCGGTCGTGACGCGCGGCCGGACCGCCCGGCGGAGGTGAGTTGCGGGGCGACACCGGCCCCTCGGCGCCGCACCGGACGTTCCGGCGAGCTGCGGCCTCAGGGGGTCGACGTCGCCCCGGCCGGTGCGACCACGTCGTCGTCGGTCAGGCTCACGTGCACCCCCGCCGGGACCACCTCCGCGGACGTGAGCGCCAGCCCCTGCGGCAGCCCGTTCACCGGCACCTGCAGCCCGGTCAGACCCTGACGCAGGGCTGCCGGCAGCGCCGTCGTCGGGATCGTCCGGCCGCCGAGCGTCACCTTGGTGGCGTCCACCAGCAGCCGTCCCGCGTCCACCCGCGGCGTCAGGTCCACGGCGAGGTCCAGGCCCAGCACCTTGCCGGTCGCCTTCATCGCCGCACCGTCGACGCTCAGCGTCACGTCCAGGCCGGTGCGCTGCGCCACCACCTGCTGCACGGTGGACGTCGGCAGCACACCGTCGGCGCTGACGTGCCGTGCGCGATGCGGTGCGGCCACCGCGACGTCCTGCGCGCTGACGTGCACGTCCGAGGCTGCGAGGCCCTGCAGCTGCGCACCGGCGAGCGCCACGTCGACCGTCCGCACCCGACCCTGGACCAGCTGCAGCAGGAACGGCGTCTGCTCGTGGATGGTCACCTGCGGGCTGCCCGACACCGTCACCGCCCGCGACACCGCCGTGGCGATGCGCTGCTCGGCCACACCCTTGGCCACCCGGTCGCCCACCACCAGCACGACGGCGAGCAGGGCGAGCACCAGCACCGTCCCGAGCAGCCTGCGCACGCGTCCGCCTCTCGTCGCCCGTGGCCGCCGGGCGGCCGGTCCGGTGCCACGGTAGGGCGCCGCGGCCGTCGCTGCCCGCCGGACGGGGGCCTCGGGACCCGCCGGACTTCAGCCGGTCATCCGTCCATGTCGACTGTGGCGCTGCTCACAGCGGGCTCTTACGCTTGAGGTGGTGGCCGGGGGGTGCGCCGCAGGCGTCGTCCCCGAGCCGCACCGGGTCGAGCAGGACTGGGGTGACCACGATGGTGTGGGCGATGGTGCTGACGTTGGCGGTGGCCCCCGCGGTGCTCTTCAGCCTGCTGGCGATGGCCATCCCGTCCGGACGTCCGGTCCCGAGGTGGCGGCTACGCCTGGCCGACCGGCTGGAGCGCGTGGCGCTGCGGCTGCGGCACCGGCACGCGATGCCGCCGGACCCGTTCCTGGCGCTGCGCGTGCAGGAGCGGCTGGGCGCGGTGGCCAACCATGTGCGGACGCTCGAGGAGGACCCGACGGTCTACGCGCGGGCGGAGCGGATCATCGCGTCGCAGCTCGCGTACGACGAGCTGCTCGCGGAGGCATGCTCGCTGGCCGGCGTCGAGGTGCAGCGGCACGCCAAGGGCGACCCGGCGGAGCGGTTCCGCGAGGAGGTCGAGCTCGCGTCCCGCGGCTGGACCTGGTGAGCGGCCGCCCGGCGCCGTGAGCCGCCGTCCGCCGGTCAGCCGGCGCGGACCGTCAGCGTGCTCGAACCGTCGGGCAGTGGCCGCACCTCGATGCGGTCGGCGATCGACTGCTTGAGCGCCTCGACGTGGGACACCACGCCGACCACCCGGCCACCGGCACGCAGCCGCCCCAGCTCGGCGAGCACCTGGTCCAGCACGTGCGGGTCGAGCGAGCCGAAGCCCTCGTCGACGAACAGCGTGCCGAGGTCGATACCGCCCGCCTCGGCCGTCACCACGTCCGCCATGCCGAGCGCCAGGCAGAGGCTGACGTAGAACGTCTCCCCGCCGGACAGGGTGCGCGGGTCCCGTGGCTGCTCGGTCAGGTGGTCGACCACCCGCATCGCCAGCCCGGTGGTGCGGGCGCGCACGTCCTCCCGCTCGTCGGACCGCACCAGCTCGTATCGGCCGTCGGACATCACCCGGAGCCGCTCGTTAGCCGCGGCGACGACGTCCTCGAAGCGGCTCATCAGCACGTACGTCTGCAGCGAGAGCCTCTGGGCGTTGTCCCCGGCACCACTGGCCAGGGTGGCGAGGCGAGCCACCGGTGCCGCCTCCGCGATGCAACCGGTCAGCGTGGTCGCGCGGCGGACGACCACCTCTCCGGCGGTGGTCGCTGCGGCGAGCCGCTCGGCAGCCACCTGCGCCGCCGCGCCCGCGGTGTCGGCGAGCTGCCGTGCGGCGGTCTCCGCCGCGGTGGCGGCCGGCACGTCGACCACCAGGCCGTCGGGCAGCGTGCCGAGCTCCGGCGCGTCGAGGGCTGCCGCGACCCGGGCGACGTCCGACCGGTAGGCCGTCACCTGCGCGTCGAGGTGGGCGACCTGGTCAGCGGGCAGAAGTGCGGCACGCGCTGCCGCGGCATCCGGGAAGCCGGCGTCGTCCAGACCCTCCGCCAGCTCCTCCGCCCGGGTCGCCGCCGTGCGGCGCGCGGCGCCCCGCAGCTCCAGCGCGTCCAGCAGCTGACGAGCCGCCTCGGCGCGTTCCACCAGTGCGGAGTGCCGCGCGGCGACCGTCGGGTGGTCGGCCCGTGCCGCCACCACCTCGGCCTCCGCGGTGTCGAGCGCGACCCGGTCGGTGAGCAGCGTCGCCTCGGCGATCGCGCGCCGGCCGGCGGTGTCGTCCCGCTGCTGCCGGCGCAGCTGCGTCTCGGTGTCGAACCGGTCCAGCTCGGCGGCCAGCTGGACGACGTCCGCGGCCGCGGCGTCGCACTCCAGCAGCGCTGCCCGGGCCTGTGCGACGGCCGCCTCGGCGGACGCCCGGTCGGTCCCGGCCACCTGTCCCGTCTGCGCCGTCACGTTGCCGCGGAGCTCACCGGCGCGTCCGGCGAGGCCGGCGAGCAGTCGCTCCGCCTCGCGGCACGCGTCCTCGGCAGCCTGCACGTCCTCGGCCGATACGTGGCCCGCCGCCGTCGGCAGGGCCGGCGCAGGGTGGTCCGGCGAGCCGCACACCGGGCACGGGGTGCCGTCGCGCAGGTCCGCGGCCAGCGAGCCGGCAAGGTCGGCGATCCGCGCCGTGCGCGCAGCGGCGGCGGCATCGGCCAGCGAGAGGGCCGTGCGGCCCGCGGCCTCGCGGTCCACCTCGACGCGCTCGAGCTCCGACTGCGCAGCGGCGAGCGCGAGCACCGCGCCGAGCGTGGTGCTCGCCGCGTCGCGGGCCGCGATGCGCTCGCCGTGGCGAGCCTCGAGCGCGCGGGCGGCGTCCAGTCCCTCCACCAGGGTCGCGCGCTCCTCCGGCCGCGCCGCCAGCCAGGCGTCGTGCACCGCCAGCTCCTGCGTCAGGTCGTCGAGCAGCTCTGCCGCACGGTGCAGCTGCCGCCGGCGTTCGGTCAGCCCCTCCTCGACCGTGACCAGTCGCTGCAGGCGTGCCGCGTGCTCCACCGCCGCGCGCTGCTCGTCGCGCAGGTGCCGGACGAGCGGCTGCCCGGACCCCTCGCCGCCGTCAGCCGCGGCGGCATCGCCCACCCCGGCCGGCACCAGCCCCGCCGGCGCCCCGTCGAGCGCGGCGCCCCACTCCTTCTCGGCCGCCTCGAGCGCCGCGCGTGCGGCCTCGTCGCCGACCAGCAGCGGGCGCACCGCCGCCGCCCGGCGGCCCTGCTCCAGTCGTTCGACGTCGTACGCATGCCGCTCGGCCAGGCCGTCGAGAACCGTGCGCTCGGCCCGCAGCCGCTCCCGCCGCCCCAGCAGCTCGGCCGTCGCCCGGGCCTCCTCTGCCGCGGCCCGCGCGCGCAGCCACGCCGCCTCAGCGGTCGTCAGCGCCGCGGCCGCTGCCACCGCGTCCACCTCGAGGGCCCCTGCACGAGCCGCCACCACGCCGGCGACCGCCGCCTCGTCCACCAGCACGGCGGCCGTCACGTCGTCCCGCAGCGCCGCCGCCTCGTCCTCGGCCAGCCGCGCCGCCCCCGCGAGGTGCGCCACAGCCTCACCGAGCTCGCCGCGGGCCGCCTCCACCGCCCGGTCCGCCTCGCGGCGCAGCTCGACCAGCCGCTCGGCCAGCCGCTGGTACACCTGGGTGCCGAAGATCTTCTGCAGCAGCCCGCGCCGGTCCTCCGGCTTGGCGCGCAGGAACCGGGCGAACTCCCCCTGCGGCAGCACGACGGTCTGCACGAACTGGGTGCGGTCCAGGCCGATCGCCCGCAGCACCTCGGCGCCGACCTCGTCGAGGCGGTTCGCCATCGGGGTGCCGAGCGCGTCCAGCTCGTCGTCCGTCGCCGTCGACGGCACGTCCGCCGGCAGCCGCCACAGCTTGGCGCTCGCCTGCTGCGTGGTGGTGCCCGTACCGCGGCGCTTGGGCCGCTCGTACTGGGGTGTCCGGCGGATCCGGAACACCCCGGACGGCACCTCGAACACGAGGTCGACCAGGCTCTCCACCTGCGGTGCGGCGTGCGCGGAGCGGAGCCGGTCGTCCGACGCCTCGTCGGACGCGACCTTGCCGTAGAGGGCGAACACGATCGCGTCGATCAGCGTGGACTTGCCCGCACCCGTCGGCCCCTCGAGCAGGAACAGGCCCGACGCGCCCAGCTCGGCGAGGTCGATGGTGTGCCGGCCGGCGAAGGGGCCGACGGCCTGCAGCACCAGGCGGCGCAGGTGCATCAGGCGCTCCGCTCCGCGTCCGCGACGTCCTCGTAGGCCCGCCGCAGCACCGCCACCTCGGCGGGGGTCGGTGCGGTGCCGGTGACGCGGCGGACGAAGGCGTCCACCACCTCGAGCGGGTCGGCGGCGGCGGTGACGACGCGGGACGCCGTCGTGCGCGCCGCACCGTCGGCCGGCACGTGCTGCACCACGAGCGCGTGCGGGAACCGGTCGCGCACCCGTCGGAACAGCTCCGGCGGCCGCGCGGCATCCGTGACGGTCACCCGGACCCAGTCGTCCACATGGGGCTCGCCACCAGCGCCGAGCAGCTGGTCGAGCGTGCCGGTGACGTCTGCCAGCCGCCGCGGCACCGGCGCCGGGACCAGCTCGGTCGCCGGCTCGGCACCCGACAGGTCCACCAGGACGGAGGACTTGGTGTGGTGCTGCTCGGAGAACGAGTACGCCAGCGGGGAGCCGGAGTAGCGCAGCACCGTCCCGTCGACCCCGGACAGTCCTTGCGGTCCGTGCAGGTGGCCCAGCGCCACGTAGTCCATCCCGGCGAACACCCCGGCCGGCACCTGGTCGACGCCGCCCACCCGGATGTCCCGCTCGGACTCGCTCGGCTGACCGCCGACGACGAACGCATGCGCCATCACCACCGCCCGCCGCACCCCGCCCCGGCGCACCGCCAGGTCGGCCCGCACCCGCCGCATCGCGGCGCTGGTCACCGCCTCGTGCGAGCGCGCCGGTAGCACCGGCGTGCCGCCCTCGTCGTCGGCCGACGCCAGGCCGCCCCGGGTCAGGTCCGGGTCGAGGTACGGCAACCCGTACACCAGGCCGTCCGCGACCTCCACCGGCTCGGCCAGCGTCGCCACGCGGGTGCGGAGCCGCACCTTCTCGCGCATCAGCGCCGCGCCGAACCCGAGGCGCGTCGCGGAGTCGTGGTTGCCGGAGGTGAGCACCACGGTGGTCAGCTCCGAGAGCCGGGCCAGCGCGTCCGACAGCAGCGTGACCGCCTCGACCGGCGGGATCGCCCGGTCGTACACGTCCCCGGCGACCAGCAGCGCGTCCACCCGCTCGGCCCGCACCACGTCGACCAGGTGGTCGAGGGCGGCCGCCTGGTGGTCCAGCAGGTCGACACCGTGCAGGGTGCGGCCCAGGTGCCAGTCGGAGGTGTGCAGCAGCCGCATGCGGCGACCGTAGCCGCGGCCACCGACACGGCTCGGCACCCACGCGGGCGGCCGAGCGGCGGGCCTCAGAGCGGGCTGACGACCTCGTCCGGGATCACGGCACCGAGCCCGACCACCGACAGCAGGTCCCGCAGCAGACCCCGGGAGTCGCGCAGCGACATCGGGATGCCGGCCTCGGCCGCCGCCATGTGCAGCTGCAGCACGAAGGCGATGCCCGACGAGTCGATGAACCGCAGGCCGTTCGCGTCGATCACCACGGGCAGCCCGTGCATCAGCGCCAGCCCCATCGTGTTGCTCGCCTGCTGCCGGAGCGCCGCGTCGATCTCACCGACCAGGTGCACCACCGTGCTGCCGTCCACCACCTCGACGCGGATGCTGTCCGTCGGGCCGTCGTCGATCAGCTCGTCGATGCTCACTGCTGCTCCTCGTGCCTACTGCTGCCGGTACGCCGGTGGACCGGGACAACGACAGTACGTCCTGCGGATGACCTCGTCATCCCCCGGCGACACGGGGGTGTCGCCGGCGCACAGTGGAACGCGAACCTCCGACATCAGGTTCCCGGAGGTTCGCTCCCGGTCATGCGGCCGTCATGATTGCACCTCGGGACGGCGCTCGGAAGGTCAAGTCCACACCTCACAGGCGCTGCCCAGGCTCAGCTCGGGGCCAAGCTCCAGGTCACGCCTCCGGTGCCGGGTCCGTCACGTCCGCGACCGTCGCGCCCAGCACCCGCACCAGCTCGGCGCCCTCGAGCGTCGCCGAGACGCCGTGCGCGCCGGCGCCGATCGACACGAGCCCGTGCACGCGCGCGTCGGCGATCACCGGCCAGGGGTGCAACGAGCCGAACGGTGTGATGGTGCCGCGCTCGTACCCGGTGACGTCCCGCGCCGTGGCGGCGTCCGGCATCGACAGCCGGTTCACGCCCAGCAGCTCGCGCAGGCGGGGCCAGGCGATGGTGCGGTCGCCGGGGACCAGGACGAACAGGTAGTCGTCGTCACCACGGCGCACCACGATCGTCTTGACCACCTGCGACGGGTCGATGCCCCGGGCCGCGGCCGCCTCGGCCAGCGAGGAGACCCGACCGTGCCGCGCCACCACGTGCGGGATGCCGGACGCCTGCAACGCCTCGACCGCTCGCCGCTCGCCCTCTGTCGTCTCCACGGACCCACGTTATGCGCGGGCGGTGCGTGGGTGCCGCCTGGGAGAATGGCCCGTCGTGAGCGGTCCCGACGAGCACGAGCGCGGTGCGGAGCGTCCGCGCCGACGTGGCGCCGGGCGTCCGGAGCGGCACGCGGGCGGGGACGGGCACCGCCACGGCGACGGGGACGGCGCGCCTGGCGACCGGCCCGACCAGCGTGGCGCCCGCCGCCGCGAGCGCGTCGCGCACCTGCGCGCGCAGGTGGAGCTGCCGCCCGTCACGTACCCGGAGGAGCTGCCGGTCAGCGCCCGGCGGGCGGAGATCGCGGCGACCATCGCGGCCCACCAGGTGGTGGTGGTCGCGGGGGAGACGGGCAGCGGCAAGACGACGCAGCTGCCCAAGATCCTGCTCGAGCTCGGTCGCGGCCGTGCCGGGCAGATCGGGCACACGCAGCCGCGGCGGATCGCCGCGCGGACCGTCGCCGAGCGGGTGGCCGACGAGCTCGGCGTCCCCCTCGGCGGCGTCGTCGGCTACCAGGTGCGGTTCACCGACGAGTCCAGCGACCACACCCTCGTCAAGGTGATGACGGACGGCATCCTGCTGGCCCAGATCCAGCGGGACCCGCAGCTGCTCGCCTACGACACGATCGTGGTCGACGAGGCCCACGAGCGGTCGTTGAACATCGACTTCATCCTCGGCTACCTGACGCGGCTGCTCCCGCGGCGGCCGGACCTCAAGCTGGTCATCACCTCGGCGACCATCGACTCGGAGCGGTTCGCGTCGCACTTCGCCGCCGCGGACGGCACGCCGGCGCCGATCGTCGAGGTCACCGGCCGCACGTACCCGGTGGACGTGCGGTACCGGCCGCTGTCGCCGGACCGGGCGGCGGAGGAGTCCGCGCTCGGGGCGGGCGACCAGGACGACGACGAGGGGGCGGACGACCTCACCGCGGCCGGCCGGTCGAGGCGTGCCGGTGCAGCGACAGCGGGCCGACGCGGCGCCGGCCGGGGCAAGGGCTCGCCGGCGGCTGCCGCGAGGCGTCCCCGCGCCGAGGCGAAGGACTTGGTCACGGGCATCGTCGAGGCCGTCGACGAGCTGATGGCCGCCGGACCGGGCGACGTGCTCGTCTTCCTCTCCGGCGAGCGCGAGATCCGGGACGCCGAGGACGGGCTGCGCGGCGCGCTCGGCCCGCGGGTGACCGACCCGCAGCACCCGCAGGCCGTCGAGCTGCTGCCGCTGTACGCCCGGCTGTCCGCCGCCGAGCAGCGGCGCGTGTTCGAGCCGCACGGCAAGCGGCGCGTGATCCTCGCGACCAACGTCGCCGAGACGTCGCTGACGGTGCCGGGAGTCCGGTACGTCGTCGACCCGGGCACCGCCCGCATCTCGCGCTACTCGCAGGCCACCAAGGTGCAGCGGCTGCCGATCGAGCCGATCTCGCAGGCGTCGGCCAACCAGCGGTCCGGTCGGTCGGGGCGCGTGGCGCCCGGCATCGCGATCCGGCTGTACTCGGCCGACGACCTCGCGTCCCGGCCGGAGTACACCGAGCCGGAGATCCTGCGCACGTCGCTGGCGTCGGTGATCCTGCAGATGATCGCCGTGGGCGTGGTCCGCACGCCCGACGAGGTGGCTCAGTTCCCCTTCGTCGACCCGCCGGACGTGCGCGCGGTCCGTGACGGCGTCGCCCTGCTGACCGAGCTCGGCGCGCTGTCCACCGGCCCCGGCGGCGCGCGCCTCACCGACACCGGCCGGGCGCTGGCGCAGCTGCCGATCGACCCGCGGCTGGCGCGGATGATCGTCGAGGCGGGCAAGCGGGACGTGGCCCGCGAGGTGGTCGTGATCGCGGCGGCCCTCTCGATCCAGGACCCGCGGGAGCGTCCGGCGGACCAGCGCGAGGTGGCCGACGCCCTGCACCGGCGGTTCGTCGACCCGTCGTCGGACCTGCTGACGTACCTCAACCTGTGGCAGTGGCTGCGCGAGCAGCGGCACGCGCTGAGCGGCTCCGCGTTCCGGCGGCTGGTGCGCTCGGAGCACCTCAACTACCTGCGCGTCCGCGAGTGGCAGGACGTCGTCACCCAGCTGCGGGACATGGTGAAGGGGCTGGGGATCGACGCGCGCGGCGGTCCGCGACCCGTCGGGGACGGGGCGCCGGCCGGGGCGAAGGACGGCCCGGGCGACGGCCGTGGCGGGCGCGGACGCGGCGCCGTGGTGCGGGATGGTGGCCGACGGCTGCCACCCGGTGCGGTGGTCGCGGAGCAGACGCCGACGGCCCAACCGGCGAGCGAGGCCGGTGCCGTCGTCGGGGCCCCCGAGGACCTCACCGAACGCACCACCTGGGCCTGGGACGGCGACCGCATCCACCTCGCCGTCCTGGCCGGGCTGCTGTCCCAGATCGGCATGCAGGAGGCCACCGAGGTCACCCCCGCCGCCCGCTCGGGCCGCGGTGCACCGCCACAGGGCCGCGGTCGCCCGCGCCCGCGCAACGAGTACCTGGGTGCCCGCAACGCGCGGTTCGCCATCTTCCCGGGCTCCGGCCTGGCCCGCCGACCCCCGGCGTGGGTGATGGCCGCCGAGCTCGTCGAGACGTCCCGCCTGTGGGCGCGCGACGTCGCGCGCATCCGACCCGAGTGGGCCGAGGAGCTGGCCGGCCACCTCGTCCGGCGCAGCTACTCCGAACCGGCGTGGAGCACCCGGCAGGGCGCCGCGATGGTGACCGAGAAGGTGACGCTGTACGGCGTGCCGATCGTCACCGACCGGCGCATCCTGCTCGGCTCGGTGGACCGCGCGCAGGCACGGGAGCTGTTCATCCGGCACGCCCTGGTGCAGGGCGAGTGGACCACCCACCACACCTTCTTCCACGAGAACCGCCGGCTGCTGGCCGAGGCGCAGGCGCTCGAGGCCCGCGCCCGCCGCCGCGACCTGGTGGTGGACGACGACGTGCTGTTCGACTTCTACGACGAGCGGGTGCCGGACGACGTGGTCTCGGCGCGGCACTTCGACACGTGGTGGAAGGGCGCTCGGCGGTCCCAGCCGGAGCTGCTGGCGTTCACCCGCGACCTGCTGGTGGCGCCCGGCGCCCAGCAGATCGACGAGTCGGCGTTCCCCTCGCGGTGGCCGCAGGGCGACGTCAGCATGCCGCTGACCTACCAGTTCGAGCCCGGCACCGAGGCCGACGGCGTGACGGTGCACATCCCCCTGGTCACGCTCGCGCGGCTGCGTCCGGAGGGGTTCGACTGGATGGTCCCGGGGGTGCGCGCCGAGCTGGTCACCGCCACCATCCGTGCGCTGCCGAAGCCGGTACGCGTCCAGCTGGTGCCGGCGCCGGATGTGGCGCGGGCTGTGGACGCGTGGATGGACGAGCACCTCGCGTCCTGGGAGGACACCGTGCGGGCCGGCGACGCGGCGCCGTCGTTCCACGAGGCGTTCGCGCAGGCCGTGCGCGCGATGCGGGACGTGGAGGTGCCGGCCGACGCGTTCGACGACGAGAAGCTCCCCGCCCACCTGCGGATGACGTTCCGCGTGGTCGACGCCGGTGGGGGCGTGCTCGACGAGGGCAAGGACCTGGTGGCGCTGCAGCGGCGGCTGGCCGGGGACGCGCAGGACGCGGTGTCGTCCGCCGTCCGGACGGCCGTGGCCGCCGCGCTCGCCGAGGCACGCGCCGGTACCGAGCGGCCGGACCGCGGCGGGCGGGGACGCGGTCGTGCAGGCGACGCCCGTGCGGGCCCGTCCGCGGCGGGGACGATCCCGGCCGTCGACGGCTCCGCCTCCGGGACCGCAGCCGGCGACGCCCGCATCGCGACGACCGCCGGCGCCTCGACGTCGGGCCCGGGCCGGCCGGGCTCGTCCACCGACGGCCTGGCGACGCCACTGCCGGGCGGCGACCTGGAGCGCAGCGGCCTGCGCACGTGGCCCGACCTGCCGGACCGCGCCGGTGAACCCGCTGGCACGCTGCCGGATCAGGTGAGCACCACCGCGGTGGGCGGCGTCGTCGTGCGGGCGTACCCGTCGCTCGTCGAGCTGGCGGCGACGGGCGGCACGGCACCGTCGGTCGGGGTGCGGCTGCTCGCCGACGCCGGTGCGGTTCCCGACGAGTACCGCCGTGGCCTGCGCCGCCTGCTGCTGCTCGACATCGGGCTGGCGACCGCCCGGGTATCGTCCCGCTGGACCGGCGCGCAGGCGCTCGCCCTCGCGGCCTCCCCGTACCCGGACACGGCCGCCCTGGTCACGGACGTGCAGCTGGCCGCGATCGACCGGCTGATCACGCGGCACCTCGCTGCCACGGCCGCCGGTGCCGCACCGGAGGCAGCCGTCCGGGACGCCGCCGCGTACACGGCGCTGCGCACCGCCGTCCGCGACCGTCTGGAGGACGAGGTGCACCGCCTGGTCGCCGACCTCGTCGCCGTCCTCACCGCCTGGCGCGAGGTGCAGGCCACGGTCCGCGCCTCGTCGTCCCTCGCCCTGCTCGGTACCGCCCGCGACGTCCGCGACCAGACGGACGCCCTGGTGCACGACGGTTTCGTCACCGAGGTCGGCGCCGACCGCCTGCCCCAGCTGACGCGGTACCTGCGCGCCGCCGCGTACCGGCTGACCAAGGCGGCCGAGAACCCGCAGCGCGACGAGTCGCTGGCCGCCCAGGTGCGGGAGGTGGAGGGCCTGTACCGGGACACCGTCGCCCGCACCGCCGGCCGAGCGCCGGACGCGGCCCGGACGGCAGCCCTGGACGAGGTCCACTGGCTGCTCGAGGAGCTGCGCGTCAGCCTGTTCGCTCAGCAGCTGGGCACCCCGGTCCCGGTGTCCACCACCCGCATCCGCAAGGCGCTCAGCGCCATCGCCTGACCGTCACCGTCCCCCGCGTCGGTGGTCACCGGCAGACTCACGGGCATGGCTTCCACGGACGGCTCCGGCCGATGCTTCGGTGACGGCGACCCCCTGCTCGCGCAGTACCACGACGAGGAGTGGGGCGTGCCGGTGCACGGTCAGCACGCGCTGTTCGAGCGCTTCGCGCTGGAGGGGTTCCAGTCGGGCCTGTCCTGGATCACCGTCCTGCGGAAGCGACCGGCGTTCCGGGCGGCGTTCGCCGACTTCGACGCCGAGGTGGTGGCAGGCTTCGGGGCGGACGACGTCGCGCGGCTGATGGCCGACGCCGGCATCGTCCGCAACCGCGCCAAGATCGAGGCCACCATCGCCAACGCCCATGCGTTGCGGGCCCTGCACCAGCACGGTCGCACGCTGGACGAGGTGCTGTGGTCGCACGCGCCGGCACCCACGGCGGAGAGTCGACGCCGACCACTGACCTGGTCGGACGTGCCCGCCACCAGCCCGGAGTCCACCGCCCTGGCCAAGGAGCTGAAGGGGCTCGGCTTCCGGTTCGTCGGACCCACCACGGCCTACGCGAGCATGCAGGCGTGCGGGGTGGTGGACGACCACCTCGCCGGGTGCCCGGTGGCCGTCGCGCGGGACGCCGGGGACCCCGTGGCGGCGGTGCCCGCGGGTGGCGACGCCCACCCCTGAGAGGCGTGCGTCACGGTTCGTCCGACGCGACGGGCAGCTCCCCGAAATCGGACACGTCGGGGCTAGCATCTGCGGCCGTGGCACTGGGGGACAACGAGGGCAGCGAGGCCCTGTACGCACCGATGCTGCGTCCGGCACCCGTCGACGCGGCACTTCTCATCGCGGTGCGCCGGGGGTTGGAAGCGGTCCCGGTGTGGTCCCTGAGCGCCGATCAGAGTGCCGGCGGTGCTGCAGCGGCGGCCCGGTCCGAGGGCAGCGCCACCGCCGTCCCCTGCGCCACGAGCGGCATCCCGGTGGCGCCGCACCCGTCACGTCAGCACAGCGGCCTGGCGCATCGTCAGCGCCCCTGAGGTCGTCTCACCCTGCACGCTGCCGCGTCTCACCAAACGGGCAATGGTGACCGTACTGCGAGACGGCGGGTATCGTCCTGCACACCATCCAGAGCGGCCGAGAGACCTGGCTCGTCGACGCCGCAGCAACCCCCCTTCCTCACCGGGAGGGTGTGGGTGCTTCAGCCGGGACCGATGGAGTGACCATGAGCGTTGCCGACGCCCGGACCGCCGCGAGCGGACCCGTCGTTGCGCCTGTGGACCGGCCGACCGTCTCGTTCGAGCTGTTCCCGCCGCGCAACCCCGATGCCGCCCCGAAGCTGTGGGACACCATCCGCCGCCTCGAAGCGGTCCGGCCGGACTTCGTCTCCGTCACCTACGGCGCGTCCGGTCGCACCCGCACCACCAGCCGGGCCCTCGTCCGGCGGATGCTGCACGAGACCACGCTGACCCCGATCGCCCACCTGACCTGCGTCGGCGCGTCCCGCGAGGAGATCTCCACCATCGTGCGGGAGTTCCTCGACGAGGGCGTCCGCTCGTTCCTGGCGCTGCGCGGCGACCCGCCCGAGGGCGAGGCGCAGTGGCAGGCGCACCCGCACGGGCTGACCACGGCCAGCCAGCTGGTGGAGCTGCTGCGGGAGATCGAGCACGAGCGCTGCGAGCAGAGCCCGGCACAGGCCGTGCGCGCGCGGGTCAAGCCGCTGTCGATCGCCGTGGCGGCGTTCCCCCGCGGCAACCGGCTGACCGGCAGCTCCCGTGAGCAGGACATCCAGGCGCTGCTGGCCAAGCAGCGCGCCGGTGCCGACTTCGCCATCACCCAGGTGTTCTACGACGCCGACTCCTACCTCGAGCTGGTGGGCGAGGCTCGCCGGGCCGGGGTCGTCATCCCCATCGTCCCCGGGCTGATCCCGGCCACCGACCCCGCCCGCCTGGTCCGCACGGAGCAGGTGACCGGCGTCCCGGTGCCGCGCGACCTGCTCGCCCTGCTCGACGACGCCGACGACGAGGCCGAGCGCCGCCGCCGCGGTCTGCGCTTCGGCATCGAGCTGATCGACCGGGTGCTCGAGGGCGGCGCCCCCGGCATCCACCTCTACACGTTCAACAAGCACGAAGCCGCACTCGACCTGCTGGAGGGGGCCGGCCTGGTCGGCCGCCCCACCGCCACCACCACCGCGAGGACAGACGCATGACGCAGCGCACCGCCTTCCCGACCGGCACGATCCTCGGCTACCCGCGGATCGGTCCCCGCCGCGAGCTGAAGAAGGCCCTCGAGTCCTTCTGGGCCGGCCGGTCCACCGCCGCCGAGCTGGAGCAGGTGGCCGCCGACCTGCGCAAGCGCACCCGCACCCGCCTGGCCGAGCTGGGGCTGCGCACCGACGTGCCGGCGATCCCGTCCGCCTTCTCGTTCTACGACCACGTGCTCGACGCCGCCGTGGTGCTCGGCGCCGTGCCTGCCCGGTTCGCGGACCTGCGCGACGCCGAGGGTCGCCTCGACCTCGCCGGCTACTCCACGGTGGCCCGCGGCCGCGGTGACGACCTGCCGCTCGAGATGACCAAGTGGTTCGACTCGAACTACCACTACCTGGTCCCGGAGATCGCCCCGGACACCGAGTTCCGGCTGTCCGGCGACCGACCCGTGCAGGAGTTCGCCGAGGCGCTGGCCGACGGCGTGCTGACCCGTCCGGTGCTGGTGGGCCCGGTGACGTTCCTCGCGCTGGCGAAGGCCGCCGAGGGCGCCCCCGAGGGCTTCGCCCCGATCGAGCGGCTGGCCGACGTGCTGCCGGTGTACGTCGAGCTGCTCGCGGCGCTGCGCGCCGCCGGCGCCACCTGGGTGCAGCTCGACGAGCCCGCACTGGTGTCCGAGTCGACCGGCGTGCCGACCGAGCGGCTGCTGGCCGCGGCGGAGGAGGCGTACCGGGTGCTCGGCGACGCCACCGACCGCCCGGCGATCCTGGTCGCGGCGCCGTACGGCGACCTCGGTGCCGCGCTGCCGGTGCTCGCGCGCACGGCCGTCGAGGGCATCGCGCTCGACCTGGTCCGCGGCGACCTGCCGACCGGCTCGGTGGCCGGCCTGGAGACCAAGACCCTGGTCGGCGGCGTGATCGACGGCCACAACATCTGGCGCGCGGACCTCGACGGCGCCCTGTCGACGCTCGAGCAGCTGGAGACGCTGGGCGCCGCGGCGGTGGCCGTCGGCACCTCCACCTCCCTGTTCCACACCCCGCACGACGTGGCCGACGAGCCGAACCTCGACCCGTCGCTCGCGTCGTGGCTCGCCTTCGCCGACCAGAAGGTCGTCGAGGTCGTCACCCTCGCCGAGGGCCTGACGGAGGGCCGCGAGGCGATCCATGACGCGCTGCGTGCCGCGGCGGACGCCCGGGCCGCGCGTGCGGCGGCCGCCGGGGTGGTGCGTCCGGAGGTCCGCGAGCGCGTCGCCGCGCTGACCGCCGAGCAGTTCCACCGCGGCTCGTTCGACGAGCGTCGCGCGGCCCAGGAGGCCCGGCTGCAGCTGCCGGCCCTGCCGACGACCACGATCGGCTCGTTCCCGCAGACCCCGGAGATCCGCGCGGCCCGCGCGGCGTTCGGCGCCGGCAAGCTCACCGCGGCGGAGTACGAGGACGAGATGCGCGCCGAGATCGGCCGCGTCGTCGACCTGCAGGAGCAGCTCGGCCTCGACGTGCTGGTGCACGGCGAGCCGGAGCGCAACGACATGGTGCAGTACTTCGCCGAGCACCTCGACGGGTTCGCGGTGACCAGCAACGGCTGGGTGCAGTCCTACGGCTCGCGGTGCACGCGGCCGTCGATCCTGTGGGGCGACGTGTCCCGCCCGGCGCCGATCACGGTGCCGTGGACGACCTACACGCAGTCGCTGACCGAGAAGCCGGTCAAGGGCATGCTCACCGGTCCGGTGACGATCCTCGCGTGGTCGTTCGTCCGCGACGACCAGCCGCTGGCGGACACCGCGAACCAGGTGGCGCTGGCGCTGCGCGACGAGATCGCCGACCTCGAGGCTGCCGGCATCGCCATCGTCCAGGTGGACGAGCCCGCCCTGCGCGAGCTGCTCCCGCTGCGCGAGAAGGACCACGCCGCCTACCTCGACTGGTCGGTCGCGTCCTTCCGCCTGGCCACCTCCGGCGTCCGTCCGGACACGCAGATCCACACCCACCTCTGCTACTCGGAGTTCGGGCAGATCTTCGGCGCCATCGACGGGCTCGACGCGGACGTGACCAGCATCGAGGCGGCCCGCTCGAAGATGGAGATCCTCGGCGACATCGCCGCCGCGGGCTACCCGCGCGGCATCGGCCCGGGCGTCTACGACATCCACTCGCCGCGCGTGCCGAGCGAGGCGGAGGTGACCGAGCTGCTGTCCGAGGCGGTGCAGGCGATCGACCCGGCCCAGCTGTGGGTCAACCCCGACTGCGGCCTGAAGACCCGCCGGTACGAGGAGGTCAACCCCTCGCTCGAGCACATCATCGCGGCCACGCGCACCGTGCGCGCGGGCCTCTGAGGCCGGCGGGGTGACGGTGGAGAGCGACTGTCCGACGGACGGCGCCGGGTTGCTGACAGGCGCCGACCAGGCGACCGGCGCTGACCAGGCGACGGGCCACGACGGCGCAGGCGGCGCGGGCGGTCCGGGCGCGCCGACGGCGAAGCGGGACCGCAGCCGGCTCCGGTCGGCTGACGACGGTCACGCGGCCGACGGCCAGCCCGGTACCGGCCCGTTCGACGTGCCGATCGACCTGCTGCGCGCGCGCACCAGCGAGAAGTGGCAGGCGTACGGCCCCGACGTGCTGCCGATGTTCGTCGCGGAGATGGACGTGGTGCCGCCGACGGCGGTCGCGGACGCCGTCGACCACGCGGTCCGCTCCGGTGACACCGGCTACGAGCACGGGCAGGTCTATGCCGAGGCGTTCGCCGGTTTCGCCGCCGAGCGGTTCGGCTGGACGGTGGACCCGTCGACCACCCGCACGGTGGCCGACGTGATGCGCGGCGTCGTCGAGGTGGTGCGGCTGTTCACCTCCCCCGGCGACGCCGTGGTGATCACGCCGCCGGTGTACGCGCCGTTCCGCACCCATCTCGAGCACGCCGACCGCCGGGTGCTCGCGGCGCCGCTGACGCCCGAGGGCCGTCTGGACCCGGCCACGCTGGACCGTGCGCTCGGCGAGGCTCGTCGGGACGACCGTCCTGCCGTGCTGCTGCTCTGCCAGCCGCACAACCCCACGGGCGTCCTGCACTCGTTCGACGAGCTGCGCACGGCCGGCGACCTCGCCCGGTCGCACGGCGTGCGCGTGGTGGCCGACGAGATCCACGCAGCGATCCTGCCGACCCGGGCCGACGGCACCCGACCGGCGTTCGTCCCGACGGTGACGGCGATCCCCGACGCCATCGCGCTGCACTCCGCGTCGAAGGCGTTCAACCTCGCGGGGTTCAAGGCGGCGCTCGCGGTTCCCGGTCCGGATGCGGTCGACGACCTGGCCCGCCTCGGCACCCCGGCCGTGCACGGCATCAGCCACGTCGCCTCGATCGCCCACCAGGCGGCCTTCCGGGACGGCCGCGCGTGGCTGGACGAGGTGCTCGACGCGCTAGGCGCCAACGCCCGGCTGCTCGGCTCGCTGCTCGCGGAGCGGCTGCCCGCCGTCCGCTGGACACCGGGCGACGGCACCTATCTCGCCTGGCTCGACCTGCGGGACGCGGGCCTCCCGGAGGGTGCGGACCCGGCCGCCTTCCTGCTCGAGCACGCGCGGGTGGCCACCGTCCCCGGGCCCGAGTTCGGCACCGAGGGCACCGGCTTCGTCCGGTTCAACCTCGCCACCTCGCCCGCCCTCGTCACCGAGGCGGTCGACCGCATCGCCGCGGCGCTACCTGCGCGCGGCTGAGCCACCGGTGTGCGGCTGAGCAGAGCCGCCGCACCGGGCATGACGACGCCCCGGACCCGATCGGGTTCCGGGGCGTCGTCGTGACCGCCTGACAGCGGCTCGCTGCTGGTCAGGGCGTCACGAACCCTGCTGCGATGCCTCCGCGGTGATCGTCGTCGGCTCGGCTGCGCCGTGCTGCACCTCGATGCGCCGCGGCTTGGCCTCCTCGGACACCGGGATGGTCAGCGTGAGCACGCCGTCCGTGTAGGTGGCGCTGATCCTGTCCAGCGCCAGGCCACGGCCGACCGTCAGCTGGCGGGCGTAGGTGCCGACCGGACGCTCCTTGGCCAGCCACTGCACGTCCTGCTCGGTGTGGGCCGAGCGCTGCGCGCGGATGGTCAGGGTGCGGTCGTCGACGTTCACGTCGATGCTGCCCGGGTCGGCGCCCGGCAGGTCGACGTGGAGCACGTAGTGGTCACCACTGCGGTACAGGTCCATCGGCATGCTGGCGGAAGCACGCTCCGACGCGAACATCTGACCGAGCAGACGGTCCATCTCCTGGAAGGGGTCGTACCGCGTAGCCATGTGCGCTCACCTCCCGTGACGGGGTTCGCGGACCTCCCGCGGACCCGTGCAACCGGCGACCTCCGCGGCCGTCGATCGGCTACACCCTCAGGATTAGCACTCGGCACGGGAGAGTGCCAGTGCCGTTCGCGGTCCGCGAACTGCCCCGCTAGCGGTCCAGCGGCTCGCACACCACGACGGGGATGTGCCGCGTGGTGCGCTGCGCGTAGCGGGCGTAGCCCGGGTTGTTGCGGACGACGAGGTCCCACAGCCGCTCGCGCTCCGCACCCTCGGCCGTCCGGGCGGTCATCGGCGCGACCGTCGCCCCGCGCTGCACGCTGACCTGCGGGTTCGCCACCAGGTTGAGGTACCAGGAGGGGTGCGCGTCACCCCCGTTGTTCGAGGCGACCAGCACCAGCCGGTCACCGTCGGGGGTGCCGGCCAGCGGGGTGGTGCGGGCCTTGCCGGTGCTGCGGCCGGTGGTGGTGAGCAGCACCTGCTCGATGCGACCGAACCGCCCCAGCAGCCGTCCGCCCGTCGCCCGGTACACGGCGCGGTGCAGCGCGACGAACATCAGCTGCGTACGGCTCAGTCCCATGAGGTGACCCTAAAGGTGTGTCCTGGCCCCGGCTGTTCCGGAGAGGATGCCGCATGCTGACCCTCGAGGACGTGTTCCCTCCGTTCGCGCTGAGGATCTCGTGCGGCGCCGTCGAGCTGCGGGTCCTGCGGGACGACGACCTCCCCGAGCTCGTCGAGCTCGTGCGCGGCGGGATCCAGGTGCCTGGCCTACCGATGCCGTTCCTCGACGCCTGGCAGGAGGAGCCCTTCGCACCAGGACGTCCCGACGGCTTCCCCACGACCTCGCTGCGCTGGTGGTGGGGGCAGCGAGCGGCGACCGCGCCCGACGACTGGCGCCTCGCGCTGACCGTCCGTCGCGACGGCGAGCTGGTCGGCATGCAGGACGTGCACGCGACGGACTTCCCGCAGACCCGCCAGGTGGAGAGCGGCTCGTGGCTGGGCAGGGCGCACCAGGGCAGGGGCACCGGGACGCTGATGCGGCAGCTCGTCGTCGGGTTCGCGTTCGACGAGCTGGGCGCCGAGCGGTGCGAGTCCGGCTACATCGTGGGGAACCACGCGTCGGCAGCGGTCAGCCGCAAGGTCGGCTACGTCGACAACGGCCGCCGACGCATCGTGCAGCGCACCCGCCACGGCAAGGTCGGGGTGGACGAGCAGCGCGTGACGGTGACGCCGGCGACGTTCGTCCGCCCGGACGAGCCGGTCTCGACCGAGGGCGCCGAGGCGCTGCGGCGGTTCCTGGGCATCGAGCGCGCAGCGACCGACTCAGCGACTCACGCCTAGCGGCCGACTCCTCGCGACCCGACGCGGTCCCGGCCGGAACCTCACTGCAGGACGACGGCACCGGCCCCGGGCCGGACGCCGATCGTGACGGCGTCGCCGATGCGCAGCCCGTCCGCACCGGTCCCCAGCACGTCGGCGGTCACCAGGCCCTCGGTCGGGTGCTCGACGACCGCACGGGTGAACGCGCCGAGGAAGGACAGCGCGACGAGCCGGGCCACCGGAGCCGCACCGTCCGGTGCCGGCGCCAGCTGCAGCTGCTCCGGGCGCACCACGGCCCGCGGCGCGGGCAGCACGTCCACGTCGTGGGCGACCTGCCCGTGCGTCGCTGCATCCGTGGAGCCGGGCGACGCCGTGACAGCACCCGCCGTGCCGACGCCCGTGCCGGAGACCTCGCTCCGACCCGCGCCCGCCGCCACCTCGACCGGCGCGCCCAGCACCGTCCACGAGCCGTCCGAAGCCCGCTGCGCGCGCAGCCGGTTCACCGTCCCGACGAAACCGGCGACGAACGCCGACGCCGGCCGGCTGTACAGGGCCCGCGGCGGGTCGATCTGCTCGAGCAGGCCGTCACGCATCACCGCCACCCGGTCGGCCACCGCCATCGCCTCGTGCTGGTCGTGCGTGACCAGCACCGTGGTGACGCCGACCTCGAGCTGCAGCCGCCGGATCTCGTCCCGCAGGTGCTCGCGCACCTGCGCGTCGAGGGCGGACAGCGGCTCGTCCAGCAGCAGCAGCCGCGGCTCGGTGGCGATCGCCCGGGCCAGCGCCACGCGCTGCCGCTGACCGCCGGACATCTGGTGCGGGTACTTGTCGGCGTGCTTCTCCAGGCGGGTCACCGCGAGCAGCCGGTCCACCGTGGCAGCCGTCTCGGCGGCGCCCTTGCGGCGGATCTTCAGCCCGAACGCGATGTTCTGCCGGCCCGTGAGGTTGGGGAACAGGCTGTAGTCCTGGAACACCATGCCGAACCGGCGGTGCCGGGGGGACACGCGCGTGACGTCCTCGCCGTCCACCAGGATCCGGCCGGCGTCCGGCTGCTCGAAGCCGGCCAGCAGGCGCAGCGCGGTCGTCTTGCCGCAGCCCGACGGGCCGAGCAGGCACACCAGCTCACCGGACTCGACCCGCAGGTGCAGGTCGTCCAGCGCCACGGTGGTGCCGAAGGTCTTGCGGACACCGATCATCTCGATGGTGGCCATGGGGTTCTCCTCTGGTGCGGGACGTCGGGTGGTGCACGCGGTGGCGGCCGGCCGGGCACCAGCCGGAGGGTGTGGTCAGAAGCCGGTGGTGCTGACGCCCAGGCCGCGGCGCCGCAGCAGGTGCACGACGGCCCCCAGGGCGAGCGCCGTCAGCACCATCACGGCGAGCGCGAGCGCCATGCCGGCCTGCGGGGCGTCCCGCTGGTAGTCGACCAGGTAGGTCGGCAGGGTCGTCTTGAGCAGCAGCGACGCGAACGCGAACTCCCCGAGCACCAGCGCGGCGGTGAGCCCGCCCGCCGCCACCAGGGAGGCGCTGAGGTTGGGCATCAGCACCCGGAACAGGACCGTGGGCAGCCCGGCACCCAGGCTGCGCGCCGCCTCGACCAGCGTGCGGGCGTTGACGGCCCGCAGGCCGGAGTCGATCGCCCGGTAGGTGAACGGCATCGCCCACACCGCGTAGAACGGCACCAGGGCGAGCGGGCTCGTCAGGAAGCCCGGCGCCACCGTGCGGAAGGTCGCCGCCACGCCCACCACCAGGGCGATCGGCGGCACCACCCACGGCAGCAGCGTCACCGTGGCGAGGACGGTCCGCAGCCGCGGCGCCCGCACCTCCGCGACGATGGCGAGCGGCAGCAGCAGCGCCAGGTCCAGCACCAACGTCAGCACCGCGAGCAGCGCGCTGGTCCGGGTCGCCTGCCACAGCGCCGGCTCGTGCAGCGCCCTGAGCAGGGACGCTGCCGACCAGCGCGAGAGCAGCGTGTGCTGGTTCAGCAGCACCACCGGCACGTTCTGGAAGGCGAACCGCGCCATCGCCAGCTGCGGCACCACGAAGTACAGGCCGAGCACGACGAGGAACGTCCAGCGCACCGCCTCGAGCCCGGACCGACGACGCCCGACCCCGGGACGCCGAGCCACCGGACGCGGACCGGCCGGCCTGCCGGCCCGGTCACCCGCCGGCGTCGGGGTCTGCCGGGCCGTCTCCGGCACCACCACGGCGCTCATGCGCGGGACCAGCGGGCGGCGCGGCGCTGGAGCAGGTGCATCAGCACCAGCCCGGCGGCCATCAGCGCGACGGTCCAGGTGACCAGCGCGTACCCCAGGTCCTGCTCACCGGTGATCACGTTGCCCTGCAGCACGAACCGGATCGCCAGCGGCACCAGCTGACCGCTCGAGTTGAGCACGTACGCGGTGGCGTAGGCGCTGAACGCGTTGATGAACAGCAGCAGCATGCCGCCGAGCACGGAGGGCGCCAGCACCGGCCCGCCCACAGCCCACCAGTAGCGCACCGGTCCGGCTCCCATCAGCTCCGCGGCCTCGCGCCAGGTGCTGCGCAGCCCCGAGACGGCCGGCGCGACGACGAGGAACATCAGCGGGATCTCGAAGTACAGGTAGACGAAGGTCATCCCGGGCAGCGTCGACAGCGAGAACCCGGCACCGGCCAGGTCGACGCCGAGCGCCGCGAGCCCCTTGGTCAGCACCCCCTGCGTGCCGACCAGTGCGACGAACGCGAACGCCAGCGGAACCCCGCCGAGCTGCGAGGCGACCGAGCTCCACGCGTCGATCGTCGGACGCAGCCACGCCGGTCGCTGCAGCCCGCGCAGCGCGAACGCCAGCGCGAGGCCCAGCACCCCGCCGATCACCGCCGAGCCGCCCGCCAGCGTGAGCGAGCTGGTGAACGCCGACCGGTACGGCCCGGACACCGCCCTGACCAGGGCGCCGATCCCCAGGCTGCCGCCCGGCGTGACGGAGTGCAGCACCACGGCACCCACCGGCCACAGCAGGAACACGCCGACGAACACCAGGAACGGCACCAGCGCCACGGTGGCCCCGTCGCCCCGCCACCCCCGTCGAACCCCCGTCGACCGGCGCGCAGGGGAGGCGACCGCCCCGACGCCCGCGCGCGGGGCGCTGACGTCGGGGCCGGCCGCCGGGGTGAGCCCCGTGAGCGGGAGCTCGGTCACTTGTCCGCGACCATCGGTCCCCACTGCGCGGCCAGGACCGCCTTGGCGGCGTCCAGCTGCTTCTGCGTCGGGAACGCGATCTTGGCGATGGTGGCCGGGTCCGGCAGGTTGGCGGCCGTCGCCTGGTCCACCAGGCCGGCCTTCACCAGCGAGGCGTACCGGGCGGGGATGGCGCCACCCTTGAGGTAGCCGAGGGCGCCGTCGTTGCCGACCAGGTGCTCGAGGAACAGCTCCGCGGCGCACGGGTGCGCGGACTGCGTCACGACGGACTGCGCGTAGTACCCGCCGTACACGCCGTCCTGGGGCACCGTCACCTGCAGGTCGAAGCCGGCCTGCTGCATCAGCGGCTTGAGGGCCGGGAAGTTGTACGTCCAGTCCAGCGCGATCGGCACCTCGCCGGACAGCAGGTTCGCCTTGTTCACCTTGGTCAGCGTGAGGTTGCCCGACTTCTTCAGGTCGGAGAAGTACTGGATCCCCGGCTTGATGTCGTCGAAGCTGCCGCCGTTCGCCAGCGACGCCGCCATCACCGCGGCGAACGCCGCGCCCGCCTCGCGCGGGTCACCGTTCAGGCCGATCTGGCCCTTGTACTGCGGGTCCTTCAGGTCGGCGAACGTCTTGGGGGCGTTCTTCACCAGCTTGGTGTTCACGCCGATCGACATCACGCCGTAGTACGCGGCGACCCAGTGGCCGTCGGCGTCCTTGAGGTTCGCCGGGATCTCGTCCCACACCGTCGGCTTGTAGGTCTGCGCGTAGCCGTCGTCGATCATCTGCTGCGTGAAGGACGCGCCGACGTCCACCAGCTCGGGCTGGCTCGCCTGACCGCGGAGGGTCTTGATCGCGGTGATCTCGTCGGCGGACGACGCGTCCGGGTTCGCGACGGTGGCGTTGATCCCGTAGGTCTTGCGGAACGAGTCGAGGATCCCGCCGTAGTTGGCCCACGTGTCCGGCAGCGCGATGAGGTTCACCGCGCCCTCCTTCTTCGCAGCGGCGGCGATCTGCGGCACGGTGGTCCCGCAGCTGGTCGCGGCGGCCGTCCCCGAGGCGCTGGTGGCGCCCGACGAGGCGGTGCTCGACGTGCCGGCGGCCGCGGAGCTGCACGCGGACAGCGCGAGGGCCGCTACGGCCAGAGGAGCGAGCAGGGTCAGCTTGCGCATCGATGTCCCTCGGTAGGAAGTGAGGCCGACGCGATGTCGGCGCGTCACGGTGTCTACCGACGCAAGTCGACGTGCCAGGTGCTGACGGATGAACGGGACGTGGCGCCGCGGCGAAGTTCTGGACCGCGGTCCAGATGGCGACGCTCAGCGCACGCCGAGGTCAGCGCGCCGGCTGGGGCGCGCAGGCGGGTGGACGACGAGTCGCTGGGGCCGACGTCAGAGCGCGGCGGCCAGCGGGCCACCGCCGGCGAGAGCGTCCAGCAGCGCCGTCACGATGCGGACGTCGGCATCGAGCCACGGCACGTCGAGCCACTGCCCGGCGGGCAGCCAGCGCAGCTCGTCGTGCTCCACGAGGGGCTCCGGGATGCCCGAGGAGACCTCCGCCAGCCACAGCCGCATCTCGTACCGCTCGGACAGCCGCCACGCACCGCGCTCGGGGCCGACGATCTCCCGGCCCAGCAGCACGCGGACCCCGAGCTCCTCACGGATCTCGCGGTGCAGCGCCTCCTCCGGGGACTCCCCGGCGTCGACCTTGCCGCCGGGGAACTCCCAGCGGCCGGCAAGGCTGGCCGGGGTGGCGCGCCGACCGGCGAGCAGCAGCCGCGGGTCGTCGAGGTCGTCCACCAGTGCGGCGGCGACGACGAGGCTCGGTGCCATGGTCGTCAGTCTGCCAGTCGCACCGGCAGGGACATGACGGCCGACCGGTCAGCGGTGACCGGTCGGCCGGCGGATGTGGGGTGCTGCGGTGCTGCTCAGCGGATGCCCTGGGCGACGGCCCAGGCCACGGCCTCGGAGCGGGTCGAGACGCCGATCTTGCGATAGACGCTGCGGACCTGCGACTTCACCGTGTTACGGGTGACGAAGAGCCGGGTTGCGATCTCCTCGAGCGTGACGTCTTCGGCAAGCTCTGCGAGGACAACGCGCTCCCGGCGCGTGAGTGACTCGACCGGTGCGGTCGTCGTGCCGGCCGAGCCGGCCGTCTCCAACATGCTCATGGTGCCCTCCGGTTGCCTACGGACCCCGGCCCCTCCGGGTCCCGCTGTGCTGCTGCGTACCGGATGAGAGGAGGTCGGTGGCTCCCCATGACGCCACTTTTCCGACTCTCGTCTTGCACAGGCCCCCCCGTGCCGCCGAACGCTTGCGCCCAGAATGACGCGCGGCATCCGGACGAGATACACCGCTAGGCAATAGCACCCACGATTCACCCGAACGGGTCAAGGGACGAATGGCCCCTGGTTATCGATTCGAGATCCCGTGGCAGGAAATCGTTACGCGAATGAGACAAATCGCCCCCGTCGCGTGCGGTCAGTGTGCCAGACGAGGGGGTCGTGAGCCTCTCGAGCACCCCTCAGGGTCCCTTCGGAGACCCCTCCAGTGCCGTCCGGCGGGTGTCGAGCGGGTGAAAACTGGACGATCGCCCAGGAGCGGGGCCTCCGCCGACGGCTCAGGCCGGGTTCAGTCACGCGGGGTTCAGTCACGCGGGGTTCAGTCAGGCCGGGTTCAGTCACGCGGGGTTCAGTCAGGCCGGGTTCAGTCAGGCCGGGTTCAGTCAGGCCGGGTTCAGTCAGGCCGGGTTGAGCGCTGCCGGGTTGGGCCAGGCCGGGTCGGGTCAGGCCGGGTTGAGCCCGGCGTACTCCTCGGCCGACAGCAGGGTGCCGGTCTCCGTCACGTCCACGCGCAGCAGCCAGCCGGCGCCGTACGGGTCGGAGTTCACCACGGACGGGTCGTCGACCGCGGCCTGGTTGACCTCCACGACGGTGCCGCTGACCGGAGAGAACAGCTCGGACACCGACTTGGTCGACTCCACCTCGCCGATCACGGCGCCGGCGGTGACCTCGTCACCGACCGTCGGCAGCTCCAGGTACACGATGTCGCCCAGCGCGTCGGCCGCCACCGACGTGATGCCCACCGTGGCGGGGGAGCCGGAGTCGAGCCACTCGTGCTCGACGGTGTACTGCAGGTGGGCGGGGGGCTCGACGGCGGTCATGACGGTTCTCCTGACGGGTCGTGGTGCTGACGGATCGTGGTGCTGGCGGTGGTGGTGCTGGTGCTCGGTGGTGCTGGCGGTGGTGGTGCTGGCGGTCGGTGGTGCCGACGCTAGCGGTGCGGCCGGGCGACGGCGGTGGTCCCGCGGGTCACCGCGGGCGCCGGTAGAACGGCAGCGCGACGACGCGCACGGGCTCCGGGCGGCCCCGGACGTCGACGTCGAGCTGCGTGCCCCCGGCCGCCACCGAAGGGTGCACGTACGCCATGGCGATCGGGTGGCCCAGCGTCGGCGACGGTGCACCGGACGTGACGGTGCCGACCACCTGGTCGGGACCCGCGAGCACCGGGTATCCGTGCCGGGCGGCCCGTCGACCGAGCCCCTGCAGGCCCACCAGCACGCGCGTCGGCTCGGCGGCCGCGCGGGCCTCGAGCGCCTCGCGCCCGACGAACGGCACGGGCAGCCCGTCGGCACCGGTCTTGCCGAGGGCGACCACGCGGCCCAGGCCGGCGTCGTGCGGCGTGGTGGTCCGGTCGAGCTCGTTGCCGTACAGCGGCATGCCGGCCTCGAGGCGGAGGCTGTCCCGTGCCGACAGGCCGGCCGGCACCAGGCCGAGCGGGGCGCCGACCTCGAGCAGCAGCCGCCACAGGGTGGGCGCGTCGTCGGCCGCGACGTAGAACTCGAAACCGTCCTCGCCGGTGTACCCGGTGCGGGCCAGCAGGGCCGGGCGGCCGGCGTAGGTGAACGGCAGGCAGGCGTAGTACTTGAGCGCCGTGACCTCGTCGTCGGCCGGCTCGATCCCGGCCGCGAGCACGATCTCCAGCGCGCGCGGACCCTGGACGGCGACCAGCGCGGTCGCCGCGGACTGGTCGTCCACCACGACGTCCAGCCCTGCCGCGCGCTCCTGCAGCGCCGCCAGCACCGGGTCGTGGTTCGAGGCGTTGGCCACCACCAGGTACCGCTCGGGCGCCAGGTGGTAGACGACCAGGTCGTCGATCACGCCGCCGTCCGGTGCGCAGATCATCGTGTACTTGGCGCCGAGCAGCCGGATCGCGGAGGCGTGACCGACCAGCGCCCGGTCGAGGAACGCCCCGGCGTCCGGGCCGGTGACGACGATCTCGGCCATGTGCGACAGGTCGAACAGGCCTGCGGCCGTGCGGACGGCGGTGTGCTCCGCGAGGTCGGAGGTGTAGCGCAGCGGCATCTGCCAGCCGGCGAACGACGTGAGCGTGGCGCCGAGGGCGACGTGCTCGTCGTGCAGGGGGGAGCGGGTAGCGCCATCAGTCATGGTGATCAGTCCTCGAAGGCCTCGACGGGCGGGCAGGAGCAGACGAGCTGACGGTCGCCACGGGCGCCGTCGATGCGGCGGACGGGCGGCCAGTACTTGCCGTGCCGCAGGGCCGCGACGCCGTAGGCGGCGGTCTCGCGGGAGTACGGGTGGGTCCACTCGTCGGCCACCAGGGACGACGCGGTGTGCGGGGCGTTGCGCAGCGGCGAGTCCTCCAGCGGCCACGTGCCGGCGGCGACCTCGTCGATCTCGCGGCGGATCGCGACCAGCGCGTCGACGAACCGGTCGAGCTCGCCCAGGTCCTCGCTCTCGGTCGGCTCGACCATCAGCGTGCCGGCCACCGGGAACGACAGCGTGGGGGCGTGGAACCCGTAGTCCATCAGCCGCTTGGCGACGTCCTCGGCGGTGACGCCGGTCGCCTTGGTGATGGGGCGCAGGTCGAGGATGCACTCGTGCGCGACCAGCCCGGCCGGGCCGGTGTACAGCACGGGGAAGTGCTCGGTCAGGCGGCTGGCCAGGTAGTTCGCGGCGAGCACCGCCGTGCGGGTCGCGTGCGTGAGGCCGTCGGGACCCATCAGGGCGACGTAGGCCCAGGCGATCGGCAGGATGCCGGCCGAGCCCCAGTTCGCGGCCGCGACCGGCGGGGTGACGTGGCGCCCGTGGGCGCCGGTCTCCGTCGTCGTGCCGTCGGCTGCGCCTTCCGTGGTGCCCGCCAGGTCGCCCGCGGACGCGTGACGACCGGGGGTCGGGTCGCCCGGCAGGAACGGGGCCAGGTGCGCCGCGACGCCGATCGGGCCGACGCCGGGGCCGCCGCCGCCGTGCGGGATGCAGAACGTCTTGTGCAGGTTGAGGTGCGACACGTCGCCGCCCAGCTCGCGGGGCCGGGCCAGCCCGACGAGGGCGTTGAGGTTGGCGCCGTCGATGTAGACCTGGCCACCGGCCTGGTGCACCAGCTCGGTCACCTCACGGACCCGCTCCTCGTAGACGCCGTGCGTCGACGGGTAGGTGAGCATGATCGCCGCGACCTGGGGACCGTGCTCCGACAGCTTGGCGCGCAGGTCGTCCAGGTCGATGGACCCGTCGGGCGCCGTGCCCACGACCACCACGCGCAGGCCGGCGAGCGCCGCCGACGCCGCGTTGGTGCCGTGGGCGGAGGCCGGGATCAGGCAGACGGTGCGCTCGGCGTCGCCGCGGGAACGGTGGTAGCCGGCGATCGCCAGCAGGCCGGCCAGCTCACCCTGCGACCCGGCGTTGGGCTGCACGGACACCGCGTCGTACCCGGTGATGTCCGCCAGCCACGCCTCCAGGTCGCCCACCAGCTGGGCGTACCCGGCCTGCTGGTCGGCGGGCGCGTACGGGTGGATGTCGGCGAAGCCGGGCCAGCTGATCGGCTCCATCTCCACCGTGGCGTTGAGCTTCATGGTGCAGGAGCCGAGCGGGATCATCGTGCGGTCGAGCGCGAGGTCCTTGTCGGACAGCCGGCGCAGGTAGCGCAGCATCGCCGTCTCGGACCGATTCACGTGAAACACCGGGTGGGCGAGGTAGCCGGTGGTGCGAAGCAGGGCGGCGTTGGCCGGGACCGCAGGGGGCGCGGCGGGGGTCACGACGGCGAAGCGGTCGTCCGTACCGGCGTCCAGCGTGGTGGCACCGGCCTCCGCGAAGGCGGTCAGCACCGCGACCAGGTCGGCCGGGGTGGTGGTCTCGTCGCAGGAGGCCTGCACGTGGTCGTCGTCGGGCGCCCAGATGTTCACGCCCAGCTCCGCCGCGTGCTCGACGATCTCGCGGGCACGGGAGCCCGGCACCTCCGCGCGGACGGTGTCGAAGATGTCGTCGTGCTCGACGGTGACACCCGCCTCGCGGAGGGCGTCGGCGAGCCCGACGGCCAGGCCGTGCACCCGCTCACCGATCGCGCGCAGGCCCTCGGGACCGTGGTAGACGGCGTACATCGCGGCGACGATCGCCAGCAGCGCCTGCGCCGTGCAGATGTTGCTGGTGGCCTTCTCGCGGCGGATGTGCTGCTCACGCGTCTGCAGCGCCAGCCGGTAGGCAGGCGCCCCGTCGGCATCGACGCTGACCCCGACGAGACGCCCGGGCAGGGTGCGCTCGAGCCCGGCGCGCACCGCCATGAACGCGGCGTGCGGACCGCCGCCGAACAGCGGCACGCCGAACCGCTGCGCGGAACCGACGGCGACGTCGGCACCGACCTCGCCGGGCGCCGTCAGCAGGGTCAGCGCCAGCAGGTCCGCCGCGACCGTCACCAGGGCGCCGCGCGCCTTGGCCGCCTCGACCACCGGCGCCAGCTCGATCACCCGTCCGGAGGCACCGACCTGCTGCACCACCACGCCGATCAGGTCGCCCTCGACCTCCGGCAGCCCGTGCCGCAGGTCCGCCACCACCAGCGGCAGCCCGATCGCCGCGGCACGACCGCGGGTCACGGCCAGCGACTGCCCGAACAGGTCGGCGTCCAGCACCACCGTGCCGGGCCTGTTCCGCTGGGCCCGCCACATCAGCGCGACGGCCTCGGCCACCGCCGTCGCCTCGTCGAGCATCGACGCGTTGGCCACCGGCAGCGCCGTCAGGTCCTCGACCACCTGCTGGAACGTCAGCAGCGCCTCGAGCCGACCCTGGCTGATCTCCGCCTGGTACGGCGTGTAGCTGGTGTACCAGGCGGGGGACTCGAGCACGTTTCGCCTGATCACCGCGGGGGTGTGGGTGCCGTAGTAGCCCTGGCCGATCATCGGGCGGAGCACCTGGTTGCGGTCGGCCAGCGCGTGCAGCGCGGCGAGCACCTGCTCCTCCGAGCGGGCGGCCGGCAGGGCCAGCGGGCGGTCGGTGCGGATCGCGGCGGGGACGGCGGCGTCGGTGAGCGCGTCGAGGTCGGCGTAGCCGACGGCGTGGAGCATCACGTCGAGCTCGGTGCCGCGGGGGCCGACGTGCCGGTCGACGAACGCCGCGGCGGTGGGCGTCGTCCCGCTCACGGGAGCGGGGGTGTGCTGGTCGGGCTGGGTCACGCCGGGGCCTCCTGGGATCGCCCGGCGGCAGCGCCACCGGGACGGGTGTGGGGCCTCCCCGCTCTGTCATCGCGCGCAGGAGCACGCGACCTGAGAGTTTTGCCGGTCCGCCATCCCCTCGCGGGGCCGGGGCGCGCCGACTTGCACCGTCGGTGGGCCGTCACCCGCAGGCGGGGTGGGCCGCTTTCCAGAGTTGCCTCGCCACGGCGGTACGGGTGCCTGAGAGATTCCCGGGGAGGGTTGCTCCTACGGCGCCCCGCACGGGCGGGGACTCTCCCGCCGTGGTTCGAGCAGCGTGTTCAGTTGTCGCGGTCAGCGTACGCGACGGGTGGCGTCAGACCCCAGGTGCGCGCAGGACGAGGCCCTCCGACGTGCCCCCCTCGGCACGCCCCGCGGCCACCACCGCCTCGACGGCGGCCAGCGCACCCTCGATCAGCATCGGCTCGCCCTGCTGCGGGTCGCCGAACCACCGGACCGCGGCACCGGGGTCCGGACGGAACGACGAGCCGACCGGCAGGTTGAGCACCGCCGCGGCCCGCACCTTCGGGTCGGTGGCGGCCCGCACCAGCACGCCGCGCACCATCGGCAGCCGCGTGACGGCGCGCGTGAGGATGCGCTGGCGTCGGACGCCGGCGAAGAACGTCACCACCACCAGCCCGACGTCGCCGTGCACGTCACCGGTGGCGAGCGACTCGAAGTTGACGCCGCGGGTGGCGAACACCCCGGCGAGCGCCGCGATGGTGCCGGTGCGGTGGTCGGCGCGGACGTAGGCGACCCAGCGCTCGTCGTCCGGGTCCAGGCCGTCGGGGCCGGAGTGGCCGGTCGACAGGTGCGGCTCGTGCGCCGGACGGATCGGGTGCGCGGCGTGGTGGTGCACGCCGTGCGGGTGCTGGGGGCCGTGCCCGTGGGGCTGGGCGTCACCCATGCCGGCGTCGCTCATGCGGGCACCGCCGTGTCCGACCAGGGCGCGAGCGTCGCGGCGATGCTGCGCGCGACGTCGGCCAGGCGCCGGTCCTCGTCGGGCGCCAGCTCGTCGAGCAGCACGCGGGACCAGCCCTCCTGGCCCAGCACCACCGGCACCCCCAGCACGCCGTGCACCGGCGCGCCGCCGACGCTGATCTCCCCGTCCAGCGCCACCTGTCCGGCCACCACGATGTCGCGGCCGTCCAGGATCGTGTCGAGCAGGTCGATGGTGGCGTTCGCCGTGCCGGTGGCCGTCTTGGCGCCGCTCTGGTGGGTCATCCACGGCCGGGCCACCACGCGCAGGTCAGGCGGCCAGGTGTCGATCAGCCGGAACGCCTCCGCGGTGTCGAGCGCCGCGAGCTGGGCCTTGGCGGCGGCGATCTCGTCGGCGAACCCGTCGAGCGTCCGGGGTCCGCGCACCGCCGCGACCGCGCGCTCACGCTCCGGCACGTCGCGACCGCTGATCCGGACGGTCGACCACAGCGGCACCACGCCGTCCCCGTGCTCGCCGGCGACGAACCCGCCCACCCGGTGCCGGCGCACGCCGAGGGACACCGCCACCTCCCGGCGGAACCGGAGGGTGTCCAGCCAGGCGCCCATGCCGATCACCCGGTGCCGGCCCAGGCGGTTGGCCATCACGGCGACGCCCAGCTCGACCGGGTTGGAGACGACCACCACCACCTCCGAGCCCGAGCCGTGGGCGGCCAGCGCCTCGGCGTAGGCGGCGAACACTGCGTGGTTGTCGGCGGCCAGCTCGGCGCGGGTCAGCGGCATGCCGTCGGTGGCGGGCGGTGAGGTGCGGCCGGCGGCGACGACGACGACGTCCGCGACCACGTCGTTCGGGTCGAGGGCGACGTCGATGATCGGCGCGTGCTCGTCGTACGCGTCGATCAGGTCGGCACGCAGGCCGTGCGCCGCACGCTCGGACGCGCCTCCCGCCCGGCCCACCAGCTGCAGCCGGGAGGACGTGGGGAGCAGCGCGCGCTCGACGAGCTGGGTGCACACCTGCCGCCCGACGTCGCCTGTCGCACCGAGCACCGCCACGTCCATGCGGCGGAGCCTATGCCGGGGGCGTGACGTCCACGTTTCGAGACGGCTGCCGCGCTAGGCGGGGAGCGTGGCCTGCCAGGCGACGATGCGGTGCACCGCCGCCTCGACCACCTCGGGAGCCGCCGCGAACGACAGCCGCACCCACCGATGCCCCTCCGCCGGGTCGAAGTCCGTGCCGGGCGTCAGCGCCACACCCGCCTCCTCGAGCAGCCGTGCGCAGTACGTCACCGAGTCGAGCCCGAACCGGGACACGTCGCCGTACAGGTAGAACGCGCCGTCGGCAGGGGCGACGGGGGACCAGCCGAGGTCCGGCAGCGCGGCCATCAGCAGGTCGCGGCTGCGCGCGTAGTCCGCCACCGAGGCGTCGGCGGCGGCCATCCCCTCCCGCGACAGGGCGACGAGTGCGGCGTGCTGGGCGACGGCCGGCGGGCAGAGCGCGACGTTCCCGGCCAGGGCGCTGACGGGCTCGACGAGGTCGTCGGGCAGCACCAGCCAGCCCAGTCGCCAGCCGGTCATCCCCCAGAACTTGGAGAACGAGCTGACGACGACGGCACCGGCCTCGCGGAACGCCGCGGCGCTGGCCGTCGGCGGTGCGGAGGCGTAGGTGAGGCCGTGGTAGATCTCGTCGGACACCAGCCGCACGCCGTGGTCCGCGCACCAGCGGGCCAGCGCGGTCAGCTCGTCGGGCTCGACCATCGTGCCCGTCGGGTTCGCCGGGCTGGCCAGCATCAGCCCGTCGAGCCGTCCACCGGAGGCCAGGGCGTCCAGCTGCGCCACCGTCGGCTGGTACCGCTGCTCGGGCCCGCACGGCAGGTCCACCACCTCGATGCCGAGCGTCCGGAGGATCGTCGCGTACGCCGGGTAGCCGGGGCGGGCCAGCGCCACCCGGTCGCCGACGTCGAACGCCGCGAGGAACGCCAGCACGAAGGCGCCGGACGAGCCCGTCGTCACCGCGACGTGCGCCGAGTTCACGGTGACGCCGTACCGGTCCGCGTACAGGTGCGCCAGCGCCGCCCGCAGCGCCGGGATGCCCGTCGCCTCCGTGTAGCCCAGGTCGCCGGCGGCCAGCAGCTCGGCGGCGCGGTGCCGCACCACCTCCGCGGCACCCGTGCCCGGCTCACCGGCGCACAGCACCAGGACGTCCTCGCCGCGCGCGCGGCGCTCGTTGGCGGCCGCCAGGATCTCCATCACGGCGAACGGCGGCACCGCCGACCGGGCTGCGACCTTCATCGAGACGCCTCCTGCCGGCCGCGCGCCTCCAGGGCGGCCCGGACGTGCGCCACCACCCCGTCGGCACCCGCCTCGATCTGTGCGAGGCACGCCTCGAAGTCGTCCGGACCGCCGTACCAGGGGTCGTCGATGTCCAGCAGGTGCTCGCTGCGCGGGTCGTCGACCGCGGGGGCCTCGGGGTCGAACCGCCGGTACATCACCACCCGGTCGGCCAGCACGGCGTCCTGTCCCGCCAGCCGGCGCAGCGCGCGGGCGTGCGTGGACGTCATCGGCAGCACCAGGTCGCGCGCCGTCAGGTCCTCCGCGCGCACCCGGCGAGCCCGGTGACCGTCGCCGGTCGGGTAGCCGTGGGCCCGGAGCACCGTCCGCGCCCGGCGGTCCACCGGGTTGCCGTGCTCCTCGTCGCTGATGCCGGACGAGTCGACCAGCACCTCGTCCGCAAGGCCGGCCTCGGCGAACCGCTGCCGCAGCACGATCTCGGCCATCGGGGACCGGCAGATGTTGCCGGTGCACACGGTCATCACGCGGTACGGGCTGTCGGCGCTCACCGGTCCATCCTGGCGCGTCCGGCGTGGGGCGCCGTCCGGGCGCCGCCGGCGGCGTGAGTCCCTGGCGGCGTGGGCGGTGGTGGTGGCGCACGCACCCCGGCCGACGGCGCGCGCGCTCCGGCCGGCGGTGCGCACTCGGGTCGCTGTGCGCAGGCCCGTGTGCACGCCCGTGGGACCCGCGGGTGAACCAGTCCCGGCCCCTGTCGTCGTCGGCGGACGGACCATACGTTCGTCGCATGGGCATCGTGGCGGTCACGGGTGCGACGGGCCAGGTGGGGAGCCGGGTCTCGGCCCGCCTGTCCGCGAAGGGCATGCGGCACCGGGTGCTCGCGCGGCACCCCGGACGGCTGCTCGCCTCCGACCTGGTCGAGGTCGCGGCCTTCGAGGGGTACGACGACGAGGCCGGGCTGCGAGCGGCGTTTGCGGGCGTCGACGACGTCGTCCTCGTCTCCGCCCACGAGCATCCCGACCGGATCGGTCTGCACCGCACCGTGGTCGAGGCGGCCACCGCGGCCGGCGTGCAGCGGGTCGTCTACGTCTCTTTCCTCGGTGCAGCGCCCGACGCGACGTTCACCTACGCCCGGGACCACTGGCACACCGAGCAGCTGCTCCGCGAGTCCGGTCTGGCGTGGGTGGCGCTGCGCGACTCGCTCTACCACGCGGGCTGGCCGCTGTTCGTGGGTGACGACGACACCCTGCGCGGGCCCGGCGACGACGGGCGCGTCGCGTCGGTGGCGCACGACGACGTGGCCGACGTGGTGGTGTCGGCGCTCCGGATCGGTGTCGGCTCCCGTGAGGGGTACGTCCGCGACGTGACCGGTCCCCAGGCGCTGACGCTGGACGAGGTCTGCTCGCAGCTCTCCGCCGCCATCGGGCGGACCATCAGCTACGTGCCGGAGACGGTCGACGAGGCCTACGCCTCACGGGCCCGCTACGGCGCCGCCGACTGGGAGGTCGACGGCTGGGTGTCGACGTACACCGCCATCGCCGCCGGCGAGCTGGACATGGTCTCGACGACCGTCGAGGACCTCACCGGCCGCGCGGCTCAGTCGTTCGCCGACTGGCTCGCCGCCAACCCGGCCGCGCTGAGCCGGCTGCGGCACGGGGCGCGGTAGCCGAGTCGCAGGCGAGGCCGGTCGCGAGCCGACCCCGTCAGGCGAGGCCGTCGCGAGCCGTCTAGTCGAGCGCGGCCCGTCGAGCGCGGCCGGTCGCGTGCGGCCGGGCTCAGTCGCGAGCCGTCAGGACGATCGTGCCGTTCGGCGTCAGGGCGACGGTGTGCTCGGCGTGCGCCGTGATCGAGTGGTCCGCCGACCGGATGGTCCAGCCGTCGGGGTCGATGACGTAGCCGTCGCCACCGGCCATGAACCACGGCTCGATGGCGATGACCAGGCCTTCTTTCAGCTTCTGACCCGTCCCACGACGGCCGAGGTTCGCCACGTGCGGGTCCTCGTGCATGGTCCGGCCGACGCCGTGACCGCCGAAGTCGGCGTTGATGCCGAACCCGCCGGCCCGGCCGACCTTGCCGATCGCCTCCGACACGTCACCCATCCGGGCACCGACGCGGGCGGCCGCGATGCCGGCGTCGAGCGCCGCCTCGGTGGTGGCGATGAGCCGCTGCGCCTCCGGGGTGGTGGTGCCGAGCTGGAACGTCAGCGCCGAGTCGGCCACCCACCCCTGGAGCTCGCACGCGAAGTCGATGCTGACCACGGCACCGTCCTTCAGCACCTCGTCGGACGGGAGGCCGTGGAGCGCGGCGTCGTCGACGGAGATGCACAGCACGCCGGGGTACGGCATCGCGCCGAACGACGGGTGGTAGCCGAGGTACACCGAGCGGGCGCCGGCCCTGGCGATCAGCTCGCGGGCGTGCGCGTCGAGGTCGTTGGTGGTCATCCCGATCCGCGCGAACTCGCGCAGCGACGTCAGCACCTCCCCGACGAACCGGCCGACGGGCCGCATCTGCTCGATCTGTGCTGGCGTCTTCAGGCTCACAGCGACACCTTCGCACGGATCGCAACCCGCCTCGGCGGCACTGGCTCGGCCCGGCGGAGGTGCAGGCACAGGTCCCAGCGCAGACGGGCACCGGTCCCGACGGTCAGAACGGCGGTGGCCCGTCGTCGAACCGCGGGAGGCGTCCGGACGCGGCTGCGGGCACGGTCGGCGAGGAGAGTGGCGGCGGCGGTTCCGGTGACGGTGATGGTGACGGTGACGGTGGCCGAGCGCATGCGGCTGCCACCAGCTGGCCGTCGGGTGTTCGGAACTCGTAGCCCGGCGGCGGACGCACCCCGGGCGGCGCGCCGCCGGGATCGGGCGAGAGTCGACGTATGCGCAGGTCAGCGCGGTGGACCTCGTGGTGGTGGAAGACGCAGAGCAGCACACCGTTGTCCACCGACGTGCCGCCGCCGTCCCGGTCCCACCAGGCGATGTGGTGCACCTCGCCCCAGCGCGCAGGCTTGCCGCAGCCGCCGAAGGCGCACACCTGGTCGCGGACGATGACGGCCCGCCGCACCGCACCCGAGAACAGGCGGACGGACCGGCCCAGGTCGACCGGTGTGGAGTCGGCGCCGAGCACCACCCGCGAAACCTCGGCGTCGCACAGGAGCCGGGTCAGCTCCGAGAACGGCACCGGGACACCGTCCTCGGTGCACGCCGGCGTGACGCCGCCGAGGCCGGGCAGAGCGGTCGGCGTGACGCCGAGGGCCACGCCTGCACCGTCCCCCAGGGCGACCGTCACCCCAGCACCGTCCTCGACGGCCACGGCCACGCCTGCACCGTCGCCCACCTCCGGCCCCGCCGCGTCCGCGTCGGTCGCACGGGTCGCACGCCGGCCGAGCTCGGAGCGCACGGCGGCGAACGTCGGAGCGTCGACCACCAGGCTGATGTGCGGGCGGACGGAGGCGACCGACCCCGACACCGGCAGGTCGAGCAGCGTGCTCGCCATGGCCGTCAGGGCATCGGCCCGTGCCTGCTCAGCTGTCCGCTCGTCGTCGGGCGCCTCGCCCATGCGGTCGAGCGCTCGTCGGACGATCTCGCCGGAGACCCGGTCGAGGCGGCCCTTCAGGTACGTACCGTCCGGAGCGTCCGAGACGTGCAGGAAGCGCGCGGCGCGCTGCGACTGGTGATCCCGCTCGAGCTGAGCCGGGTCGAGCGCCGCCACCCACGCGCTGAGGTCGCGCGAGAACCGTCGGACGTCCGTCGACTCGGCGAGGCGAACCACCGTCGCCTGGCCCTCGGCCGAGGTCAGCGCGCTCTCCACCGCGACGGACGACCGGTCGAGCACGCGCGCCACCACGTCGAGATGGGCGACCGGCAACGCGCCGGCGCCCACGGCCACGGCCACGCGGGGCATGGCGGTCAGCGCCTCGGCCTGCCGGACCTGCTCGTGTGCCGCGCGAATGCCGCACCCGGACCGCCGGTCGATGGCTGCCGCGACCGAGCCGTCACCGAGCCCGGCGACCGTGCCCGCGTCACGATCCACCGCGAGCCAAGCCGCCTTCGCCGCTGTCAGGGTGCCGGACAGGCCATCGAGCGCCGACCACACCGCCTGCCGCTCGGCTGCAGCCCAGCCGGCACCAGCGCCGGCGAGTGCGCCGAGCGCGGAGAGCTCCGCGCGGACCCGCGTGAGGCGCTCGAGAGCAGCTGTCGCACCGACCACTCCTTGGTCGAGATCGGTCCGCCCAGCTCTGCGCGCGAGGCCGGTGGCGGCCACCGGGCGATGCGCTGAGCCGGCAGCCGACCGCGACGCGACGCCGGCCGTGTGGCGGCTCGGCGTCGGCGCGAGGACAACCGCTTCGAACACGTGTTCGACTCTAGTAGGTGCCACCGACATTCGCCGGCGTTCTCCACAGCCCGCAATCGTGCCGCTGACCTGCGCATACAGGCTGCAGCAGCACCGCGGTGCCGGGCCAGAGCGGTGCCCGCGCACGCATGCGACACGCGTCCGGGCAGGGAACAGCCCGTGGGCCGGTACCTCTTTCGAGGCCCTGCCGCGAGGGACGAGGTCGCGGCTCCCACGGGCTGCGGTGACTGCCGGTATTCGCTGCCGTCCGGGCCGGATGACCGGTCGGGCAGCGGCGGACTCGACAATCCGTCCGATGCGTCGGGCGGCTAGCGGACAGCCACCTCACTCGTCCGGAAAGACTTCATCTCGCGGACCACCTCCTTCCCGTGTCCGACGAAGGTACGTCGCAGTCCTGAGACCGCCAACAGATTTCGCCTCCGACGAACAGGCCGTTGGACGACGGGCCCGACCAGCCGCCGGACGACGACCGCGTCGGCCCTCACTCCCGCTCGACGAGGAACTGCGTGTACGCCGGCACGGTCAGGAACGACGGGAACTCCTCACCCAGCGCCACCTCGGCGAACACCTGCGCGGCGTCGTCGAACCGGTCACCGTCCCACCGGTCCACCGACCCCAGCACGTCCTCCAGGACGGAGGCGACCAGCTCCCGCGTCACCGTCGACCCCTCGGCCGTCACCACCCACCGGTGGATCCACTGCCACACCTGCGACCGGGAGATCTCGGCGGTGGCGGCGTCCTCCATCAGGTCGTCGATCGCCGCGGCGCCGACGCCCCGCAGCCACGACTCGAGGTACCGCAGCCCCACCGACACGTTGGCCCGCAGGCCGGCCTCGGTGACGGCCCCCGGCTCCAGACCTCCGGCCGACGGGATGTCCAGCAGGTGCGCCGCGGCCACGGCGACGTCCCCCCGCATGACGTGCCGCTGGTCGTGCCGCGCCCCCGGTGTCCCGGCGGGACCGCCGAACGCCTGGTCGAACACCCCCATCGCCACGGGCACGAGGTCGGGGTGCGCCACCCAGGTGCCGTCGAACCCCTGGGCCGCCTCGCGGACCTTGTCGGCGCGCACCTGCGCCAGCGCCCGCTCCGTGACCTCCGGCCGACGGCGGTTGGGGATGAACGCGCTCATCCCGCCGATCGCCTGGGCACCGCGGCGGTGGCAGGTGGCCACCAGCAGGTCGGTGTAGGCGGCCATGAACGGGACGGTCATGGTGACCCGACCCCGGTCCGGCAGCGTGAACCGCTTCCCCCGGTCCCGGAAGGTCTTGATGATCGAGAAGATGTAGTCCCACCGGCCGGCGTTCAGCCCCGCGCAGTGGGCGCGCAGCTCGAACAGGATCTCCTCCATCTCGAACGCCGCGGTGATCGTCTCGATCAGCACGGTCGCCCGGATGGTGCCGATGCGCAGGCCCAGGTAGCTCTCGGTGAACCGGAACACCTCGTCCCACAGCCGCGCCTCGAGGTGGCTCTCCATCTTCGGCAGGTAGAGGTACGGACCCCGGCCGGCGTCGATCAGCGCGTGCGCGTTGTGGAACAGGTACAGCCCGGCGTCGACCAGGCTCGCCGAGGCGGCGCACTCCTGCCCCGCCCGGTCGGTGAAGCGCAGGTGCTGCTCGGTCAGGTGCCAGCCGCGCGGGCGGAAGACGACGGTCGGCGTCTGCTCCCCGACCCGGTACTCCTTGCCCTCCGGGCTGGTGAAGTCGATGGACCCCCGGATCGCGTCGTAGAGGTTCGCCTGGCCGCCGATCACGTTCGCCCAGGTGGGGCTCATCGCATCCTCGTGGTCCGCGAGCCACACCTTGGCCCCGGAGTTCAGGGCGTTGACCGTCATCTTCCGGTCGGTGGGGCCGGTGATCTCCACGCGGCGGTCCTCCAGGCCGGGACCCGGGCCGGCGACCCGCCACGTGCGGTCCGCCCGGATGTGGGCGGTGGCGGGCAGGAACGACGGGTCCGCGCCGTCACCGATCCGGTGGCGGCGGTGCCGACGGGCCTCGAGCAGGTCGTGCCGGGTCGCGGCGAAGTGGACGTGCAGGTCGGTGAGGAAGTCCATCGCCTCCTGCGTGAGCACCCGGTCGCGGTCGGGCAGCTGCGGGCCGGTGATGGTCAGGGTCGCCGGCGTGGCGGGCAGGCCGGGCGACGGCGGGTTCTCGCTGGGCGAGCTGGGCGGACGGAACACGGTGGTGGTGGACATGACGGCCTCCTAGGAAGGGGCGAGACAAGGGGACGACGGGTCGTCGGGGTACGACGAGGGCTGCGAGCAGCCGGTGGACCGGGTCAGTGCGTGAACTGGGCGGTCTCGGTGGACCCGGCGAGCGCGAGGGTGGCGCTGGTCGGGTTGAGAGCGGATGCGACGAGGTCGAAGTACCCGGTGCCGACCTCCCGCTGGTGGCGGGTGGCGGTGTACCCGTCGGCCTCGGCCTCGATCTCGGCCTGCTGCAGACGGACGTAGGCGCTCATCCCGGTCCGGGCGTAGTCGTGCGCCAGCGTGAACATCGAGTGGTTGAGCGCGTGGAACCCGGCGAGGGTGATGAACTGGAACACGTACCCGTGGGCCGCCAGCTCCGTCTGGAACCGGGCGATCTGCTCGTCGTCCAGGTGCGCCCGCCAGTTGAACGACGGCGAGCAGTTGTACGCCAGCAGCTTGCCGGGGAACTGCTCGTGCACCCGCTCGGCGAACTCGATCGCGAGGCCCACGTCCGGCGTCGAGGTCTCGACCCACAGCAGGTCCGCGTGCGGCGCGTACGCGCAGGCCCGGGCGACGACGGGGTCGAGGCCGGACCGCACCCGGTAGAACCCCTCGGCGGTCCGCTCGCCGGTGAGGAACGGCTGGTCGCGCTCGTCGACGTCGGACGTCAGCAGGTCGGCGCCCAGGGCGTCGGTGCGGGCGACGACGATCGTCGGCACCCCGGCCACGTCGGCGGCGAGCCGTGCGGCGGACAGCGTCCGGACGTGCTGGGAGGTCGGCACCAGCACCTTCCCGCCGAGGTGGCCGCACTTCTTCTCCGACGACAGCTGGTCCTCCCAGTGCACGCCGGCGGCGCCGGACGCGATCATCGCGAGCATCAGCTCGTACGCGTTGAGCGGGCCGCCGAACCCCGCCTCGGCGTCGGCGACGATCGGCGCGAGCCAGTCCCGGGACGGGCGGCCGTTCTCGGCGACGTCGATCTGGTCGGCGCGCAGCAGCGCGTTGTTGATCCGCCGCACGACGGCCGGCACCGAGCTGACCGGGTACAGGGACTGGTCCGGGTACGTCTGGCCCGCGTTGTTCGCGTCGGCCGCCACCTGCCACCCGGACAGGTAGATCGCCTCGAGGCCGGCCTTCACCTGCTGTACGGCCTGGTTGCCGGTGAGCGCGCCGAGCGCGGGCACCAGCGTCCGCTCGTGCAGCAGCTCCCAGAGCCGCTCGGCGCCGCGCCGGGCGAGCGTGTGCTCCTCGTGGACCGATCCGCGCAGGGCGACGACGTCCTCGGCCGTGTGGGTGCGGACGATGCCGGCCCACCGGGGGTCCAGCTCCCACTCGGTGGCCAGGTCGGCGGCCGTCTGGGAGTAGCCACCGCTGCGCCGGCCGGTGTGCTCGCCGCTGTGCGTGCTCATCATCGCCTCCGTGAGTGTTCCGGGTTCTTCTCGGCCTCGTCGCCGTGAGATCCAGGTTGAGGCCGCCGCCGCCAGCGGGAACCCCTCGGAGGGGCAGAAGATCGGCACTCCTTCTTCTCGACAGAACAACATCCCGGGTGCGACGGTGGACGGCATGACGTCGACGACGACGACACCGCCCCGCACCCCCTCCACCACGAAGGGCGTCGCGGTCGCGCCCGCCGCGACGCACCACGCCGACGGCCTCGACACCCTGGTGCTCGGCCGGCGCATCCGGCACCTGCGGACGCTGCGCGGCATGACGCTGGACGACCTCGGCGCCGCCATCGGCCGCGCCGCCTCGCAGGTGTCGATGCTGGAGAACGGCCACCGCGAGCCCAAGCTGTCGCTGCTGAGCCACGTCGCGGACGCGCTCGGCGTCCCGCTGACCGACCTGCTGCGCACCGAGCCGCCGTCACGCCGGGCGGCGCTGGAGATCGAGCTCGAGCGCGCGCAGCGCGGGCCCCTGTTCACCTCCCTCGGCATGGGGCAGGTGAAGGTGGGCAAGTCGCTGCCGGGGGACGCCCTCGAGGCGCTGGTGTCCCTGGTCGGCACGGTGCAGCGGCTGCTGACCGAGCACGCGGCGACCCCCGAGGAGGCACGCCGGGCCAATGCCGAGCTGCGCGCGCAGATGCGGTCGCAGGACAACTACTTCCCCGAGCTCGAGGAGCACGCCCGGACGCTGCTGCGCGGCATCGACCACGCCGGTGGACCCCTCGGCCAGCGGGCGACGGCGGACATCGCGGCCCACCTCGGCTTCACGCTGCACTACGTCAGCGACCTGCCGCACTCCACCCGCAGCGTCACCGACCTGGCGAACCACCGCATCTACCTGCCCGCGGGCAACCCGGGCTCGTCCGACTCGCGCTCACCGCTGCTGCAGGCGCTCGCCTCGCACGTGCTGGGGCACGGCGAGCCGCGGGACTACGCCGACTTCCTGCGGCAGCGGGTGCAGGCGAACTACCTGGCCGCGGCGCTGCTGCTGCCGGAGGACAGCGCGGTGCCGTTCCTGCAGGAGGCCAGGTCCGAGCGGCAGCTGTCGGTGGAGGACCTGCGTGACCGGTTCGCGGTGCCGTACGAGACCGCCGCGCACCGGTTCACCAACCTGGCGACCCGCCACCTCGGCATCCCGGTGCACTTCATGAAGGTCCACGAGGGCGGCACGCTGCACAAGGCCTACGAGAACGACGGCGTGGTGTTCCCATCCGACCCGCTGGGCGCCATCGAGGGGCAGCCCGTGTGCCGGCAGTGGACGGCGCGCGTCGTCTTCGGCCTGGCGGACCGGTTCAGCCCCTACTACCAGTACACGGACACCACGTCCGGCACGTTCTGGTGCACGTCCCGGGTGCAGCCCTCGTCGCAGGGGGCGTTCTCCGTCAGCGTCGGGACGCCGTTCGCGCACGTGCGCTGGTTCCGCGGCCGCGAGACGACGGAGCGCACCGCCTCCCGCTGCCCGGACCCGACGTGCTGCCGGCAGCCGCCGGAGCCGCTGGCCGACCGCTGGGCGGACCGCTCGTGGCCGTCCGCCCGGCCGCACGCGTCCCTGCTCGCCGCCCTGCCGGTGGGGGTGTTCCCCGGCGTCGACACCACCGAGGTGTACGAGTTCCTCGACCGCCACGCACCGCAGACCCCCTGACCCCGTCCCGCCCCGTGGGGCCCGCGTGGGCGGGCGCGGGCGTGTGCGGCTGCGGGCGGGTGCGCGCGGGTGGGGGTGCGGGGCAACGTGGGGGCCGACGTGGGCGGGCGCGGGCCGGCGTGGGGGCAGGTGCGGGTGGAGGACGGGATCGGCGTGCCACCCCGCCTCCCGGACTTCCTTTTCGGCTGTACGCCTGGTGTACGTACACCGGGCGTACAGCCGAAAACGAGTGCCCGTCGGCGGGAGCCACGCGTGGACGGTGCGTCGCACGAGGCCGCTCGGCATCCTGCATCGCGGGCCGGAGATCGAGCCGGGCACGTCGGCGAATGCGCCGGGACGGACCGCCAGTCGACGCATCGCGGGCACCGGAGTGTCCGGCTCGACGCACCGCGGGGACCCGACGGTCCCGCTCGGCGCACCGCGGGGTCCGAAGGTCCGGCTCGGCGTCCCGTGGCGGGCTGGCACGCTGGCATCCGTGAGCTCGCCGACGTCGTCGCCGCTGTCGTCGCCCTCGCCGTCGCCCGTGCCGTCGCGGCGGCCCGGCAGCACGCCAGGTCGGCGGCGGCGCGCGCCCGGGTGGGTGCCGCAGCAGCACGGGGCCTGGGCGATGCTCGTGGTGCCGCCCGTGGTGGGTGCGCTGATGTCCGGCGTGACGTGGCGGCACGCGCTGCTGCTGGTCGCCTGGCTGGTCGCCTACCTCGCGTACAACGCTGTGGGCTTGTGGTTGCGGTCCGGACGCAAGGCTCGGTACCTCCCTCCGGTGCGCGCGTACGGCATCGCCGCGGTGCTGGTGGGCGGTGGGCTGCTCGTCGTGACGCCCGGGCTGCTGGTGTGGGCGCCGGCGTACGCGGTGCTGCTCGGCGTGAGCCTGGCTGCCTCCGTGCGGCGGGCCGACCGGTCGTGGTCCAACGACGCGGTGACGGTGGTCGCCGCCTGCCTGATGACGGTGGTCGCGGCCGGCCTCGGGTCCCGGGCACCGGCCGAGGCCGCGCGGTCGGCGGTGGCGTGGGGCCGGTCGTTGGTCGACGGGTCCGGGGTGGCGCCGGGACACGTGGTGCTCGCGGCCGTCGTCCTGCTCGCGTACTTCTGGGGGACCGTTCTGTACGTCAAGACGATGATCCGCGAGCGCGGTCGGCGCGACGTGCTGGCGTGGTCCATCGGGTACCACGTGACGATCGCCGCCGCCGGGTTCGTCGTGCACCCGCTGCTGGGGACGGTGGGGGTGCTGCTCGCCGTGCGGGCAGCGGTCGTGCCGCGGCGCTGGCCCCGGGCCACCCCCAAGGCCATCGGCATCGGCGAGATCGTCGCGACCACCGCGGTGGCCGTCGTCACCCTCGCGGTGCTCTGAGCGCAGAGACCGCTGCTCCGGTCGGCACCGCTCCCGTCCGCCCTGCTCCAGGCCCCGCCCCTCAGCGCGGCGGCAGCTCGGGGGCCAGCTCGAACGCCGCGAACACCTGCGCGTCCTGGAAGACGGCGTTCCGCTCGATCCCCAGCGCCCCGACGGTGAGCACCTGCAGCGTGTGGAGCCGATGCCCCCCGCCGGGCTCCGGGGCGTAGGCCGCCACGGCCGGCTGACCGTTGGCCCGCAGGAGCAGCATCCGCCACCCCGTCCCACGCCTCGCGAACACGCGAGCGATGAACCGGCCGTAGTCGTCGGCACCGAGGAACCACAGCAGCACCGGCGGCATCTCGAGCACCACGTCGGCGGTGAGCAGCCGCACCAACCCATCGACGTCGGCCGCCTCGAAGGCCGCGACGTACCGCTCGACCAGGTCACGGACGGAGCTGTCGTCCGGGTCGCCGAGGAGGTCCTCCTCGGGGGCAGCCGTCGCGATCGTGGCCCGCGCCCGCTGGAGCGCGCTGTTCACCGAGGCGGTCGACGTGCCCAGCTGGGCCGCGACCTCGGCAGCGGTGAACGCGAGGACGTCCCGCAGCACCAGCACCGCCCGCTGCCGCGGCGGCAGCAGCTGCAGCGCCGCGACCAGGGCGAGCCGCACGCTGCGGCGCGCCGCCGACCGCTCCGCCGGGTCCTGCGTCTCGGTCCGCACGTACCGGTCCGGCAACGGCTGCAGCCACGGCACGTCGAGGTCCGGCCGGAGAACGGCGTCCGGATCGGTGCTCGGCGCACCGAGACCTGACGGGAGCGGACGGCGGGCCCGTCCGTCCAGCGCGGTGAGGCAGACGTTCGTCGCGATGGAGTACACCCAGGTCCGCACGGAGGCGCGTGCCGCGTCGTACCGCTCGGCGGCACGCCAGGCGCGCAGCATCGTCTCCTGGACGGCGTCCTCCGCCTCGTGCACCGAGCCGAGCAAGCGGTAGCAGTGCACCACCAGCTCGCGTCGCAACGGCTCGACCGCCGCGACGAGCGCCGTGCCCGTCGTCACCTCCGCCACGCGCGTCCCCCCGTCGTCAGGCTCGCAACCGAGCGACTCACCGGCTCGCACCCGAGCGTGCCGTCACCCACCGATGAGTCTGCGCCGGCCCGCCGGTATCACCCGGTGTCAGGACGAGAGCACGGCCCCCGGGGCCGGGAGGGAAGCGACATGCACCAGGTGATCATCAGCGAGTTCGGCACGCTGGACGGCGTGGTGGAGGACCCGGACGGGTCCGGCGGCGGCGCCGGCGGCGCCTGGGCGTTCCGTTTCGGACCAGAGGCCATCGCGGGTGACGTGTTCCGCCTCGGGCCGCTGCTCGAGACCGGCACGCTGCTGCTGGGCCGGCGGACGTGGGAGCTGTTCAGCCAGCTGTGGCCGACTCGGACGGATCCGTTCTCGCTCGCGATGAACCGGATCGAGAAGGTGGTCGTGTCCCGCGGGACGCCGGACCTCAGCGGCTGGGACCGGTCGACGCTGCTCGCCGGTGACCTGCTCGAGGAGGTGCCCCGACTGCGCGACCGGGCGGACGTGCTGGTGCTCGGCAGCATCGGCGTGGCGCAGAGCCTGGTCGCGCACGACCTGGTGGACGAGTACCGGCTGCTCACCTTCCCGACGCTGGCCGGCACGGGCCGTCGACTGTTCGAGCCGGATCGGCGTCCGGCCGAGCTCACGCTCGGCTCGGCGGAGCAGATCGGCGAGACCGTGCTGACCACGCACCGGCGCCAGCGCTGATCCGGGCGGTCCGGTGCCGGCTGCTGGGCAGTCGGCACCGGACTAGCGTGGCGGAGTGCCACCGCTCGGATCGTCGTCCGTCCTGCTCACCCCGGGTTCGATCCACGGCTGGTCCGGACCGGACGTCGTGCTGCTCGTCGGCCGGGACACCGCCGGCTCCGGGGTGCACACCGCCTTCCCGGTGTGGGCGCGGGCGCTCGGGCTGGGCAACGTGGTGCTGCGGGACGTGGACGTGCACGCCGACGCGGCCCGGCAGGTGTGGCGGGACCTCGTCGGGGCGATGCGGAACAACCCGCGGGTGCGCGGTGCCGTGGTGACCGACGACAAGCTGCGGCTGTACCGCGCGTGCGCGGACCTGGTCGACGTGCAGGAGCCGACCGTCGGCCTGATGGCGGAGATCAACAGCCTGCGGCTGGACGACGGCCGGGTCTGGGCCTTCGCGCGGGACGCACTGGCGCTGCACACGGTGCTGGGGCACGCGCCCCTGCCGGCGGCACCGCCGGCGGTCGTCTGCCTCGGCGCAGGCGGTGCCGCGACCGCGTTGCTCCTGGCCACGGCGTTGGACGTGCCGGCGACGACGGCGGCGACGACCCAGGAACCGGTCGCCGCTCCGGCGATACCGGCGCTGACGTTCGTGGACCGCGATCCCGACGCGCTCGACGCGCTGCGCCGGGTGCTGGACCGGCTGCCCGTCGACGCCGCCGCGGTGCGGATGCTGACGGCACCGACCCCGCAGGCCTGTGCCGAGGTGGTCGCCGCGGCGCCCGCCGGCGCGCTCGTCGTGAACGCCACCGGCCTGGGGAAGGTCGGTCCCGGCTCACCGCTGCCGGACGGTGCCGCGTTCCCGGCCGATGCCGTGGCGTGGGACTTCAACGACCGCGGACCGCTGACCTTCCTCGCGCAGGCCCGCGCCGCCGGGGTCGCTGCCGTGGACGGTCGGGACTACTTCCTCGCCGGCTGGGCGTGCGCGCTCGGGGCTGTGTTCGACCTGGACCCGGCACGGGCGCTGACCGCGATCCGCGGCACCGAGCCGGCGGCCGCCTGACCGCTCAGGGGCTGCGCAGCGCCCGGGACGACCCGGAGGCGCCACGCACGCGCCGGCTCACGGCACCGCCCGGGACGCCGGGCTCACGCGGCCGCGGGGCAGGTGCTGGTCGGGGAGACCCCGGCCAGCCGGTCCTGCGTCCAGGCCAGCAGCACGCCCGTCGCCCGCCGTCGCCGCCGTGCCGTCCCCACCGCCATGTCGCCCCCCGTGTCCCCTGCGGCCGTGCGGCGCACACGGCAGAGCACAGCGCGCGGCCGGTGGCGCGCACAAGAGTCGCTACACCGCCGGCGCGGCCTCCCGGAGCACACGCGCCTCCCACGGCCGGAGGGCGGCCAGCGCGGCGGTCGGTCCAGCGTGGTTGCCGAGCACCTGCTCGGCGTCGGCCCAGCCGGCCAGCTCCGGCGGCAGCTCGCGCGTGGTGCCGGACCAGTTGGCCAGGATGAGCAGGGACGGGTACCCATCGAGCGCCCGCTCGAACACCCAGAGGTGCTCGTCGTCGGGCAGCAGCAGCCGAAACGACCCGAGCGCCACCACCGGGTCCTTGTGCCGCAGCGCGATCAGCGCCCGGTAGTGCTCGAACACCGAACCGTCGGCACCGACCTGCGCCGACGCGTTCAGCCAGCGGTGGTTCGGGTTGACCGGCAGCCAGGGCGTGCCCGTGCTGAACCCGGCGTGCGGGCCGTCGTCCCACTGCATCGGCGTGCGGGCGTTGTCCCGGCCCCTGGTCAGCAGCCCCTCGAACGCCTTGGCGGCCGGCACCCCGGCCGCGAGCGCCTCGGCGTAGTAGTTGATCGACTCGATGTCGCGCAGCTGGTCGACGTGCTCCCACGGCGCGTTCGTCATGCCCAGCTCCTCGCCCTGGTAGACGAACGGCGTCCCGCGATGCAGGTGCAGCACGGTGGCCAGCGCCGTGGCGGACTCGCGCCACCACCGGCCGTCGTCCCCGAACCGCGACACGGCACGTGGCTGGTCGTGGTTGGACCAGTACAGGCTGTTCCAGCCGACGTCGCCGAGCCCCTCCTGCCAGCCGGCCAGCGACCGCTTCAGCGCCGGCAGGGACAGCGGCACCGGGTCGAACTTGGTGCGCCCCTGGTCCAGCGACACGTGCTCGAACTGGAACACCATGCTCAGCTCGCCCCGTGCGGGGTCGGTGAACAGCCGCGCCTCCTCCCACGTCACGCCCGGCATCTCGCCGACGGTGAGCAGGTCGTCGCCGTCGGCGAGCACCTCGCGGTGCATCTCCGCGACGAACTCGTGGATGCGCGGACCGGTGGCGTAGTGCGGGAACCCGTCACCGTGGGCGGCGCCGGGCGCGACGACGCCGTCGGGCAGGGCCGGGTCCTTGGAGATCAGGTTGATGACGTCCATCCGGAAGCCGTCGACCCCCCGGTCCAGCCACCACCGCATCATCGCGTGGACGGCAGCCCGCACCTGCGGGTTCTCCCAGTTCAGGTCCGGCTGCTTGGCCGCGAACAGGTGCAGGTAGTACTCGCCCGTCGCCTCGTCCCACGTCCACGTGGGGCCGGAGAAGAAGGAGCCCCAGTTGGTGGGCTCGGCGCCGGGCGTGCCGCCGACGAACCCCGGACGCGGCGGCCGCCACCAGTACCAGTCCCGCTTGGGGCTGGTGCGCGACGACCGCGACTCGACGAACCACGCGTGCTCGTCCGAGGTGTGGTTCACGACGAGGTCCAGCACGATGCGGATGCCCCGCTCGTGCGCCGCGGCGATCAGCTCGTCCAGGTCGGCGAGCGTGCCGAACATCGGGTCGATCGCCTGGTAGTCGCTGATGTCGTACCCGTTGTCGGCGTGCGGCGAGGCGTACACGGGGGACAGCCAGATCGCGTCGATGCCGAGCGTGGCGAGGTAGTCGAGGCGGGCCGTGATGCCGCGCAGGTCGCCGATGCCGTCGCCGTCCGAGTCGGCGAAGCTGCGCGGGTACACCTGGTAGACGACGGCGGAGCGCCACCACGGCTCGGCGCTCACCGGGCACCGTCCAGGTCCACGACCACCAGCTGCCAGGTCGCCAGGGGCGGCAGCGTGGCGGCGGCGTACTCGCCGTCCGGCACCACCGGGACCGGCGTGAGCCGCCCGGTGCCGTCGGGGTCGGCGACCAGCACGCTCGGCAGCGCCCACCCGGCGCGCCGCACCCGCAACACCCCCGCACCGGGGTCGCCCGGCGGCTGGTGCGGCGCGTCCCACTCGGTGTCGGCCTGCCCCACGAGGTTCACCAGGTGGATCACCAGCCGCCCGTCGACGTCCACCACCCGCCGCCACACGGTCCCCGCCACGGCATCGCTGCTGGTCGCGGCCTCGGGATAGGTCACGTCGAGCGCCTCGTTGTAGGCGCCGACCCACGCCCCGGTCACGTCGGCCGCCTGCGGCGCGAGCAGCAGCTCGTCGTGCTCGGCCAGGAAGTCGTACCAGCGGTGCAGCAGCGCGAGCGTCGACGGCTCGGCAGCGTGGTGGCGCACGTAGTACGGGTCGACCAGCACGTGCCCGGTCTCCCCGGCCAGCAGCTGCGTCGCGCCGTGCGAGAACAGCGTGGCCATGGTGAGGGCGGTCGCCTGGTCGGCCTCCGCGGCCCGGGCCGTCGAGTAGACGTGCTGGTAGGCGGCGATGACGACGGGCCGGCCGGCACCCGCGGCACGGGCGCGCGTCACCACCTCGGCCAGCGACGCCAGCGTCGTGTGCGGCGGCCAGACCTCGATGTACACCGCGTCCTGCGGGGCGTCGGCCGTGGCCCACGTCGGGAAGTCGTTGACGTTGTTGAACACCAGCCGCTGCTCCGGCAGGCCCGCGCGGACCGCCTCGAGGAACGACCGGAACGACCGCGCGAGGTCCACCGGCGTCCCGTCCACCAGCTGCGCGCGGCGCGGGAACCCGTACTGGTCCAGGTGGAACCCGGCGAGGCCGAGGTCCCGGACGGCGCCCTGCAGGTCGCCGACCAGGTGCTCCTGCCAGTCCCGGGCGGCAGGGTCGACCAGCCACAGGAAGTCGCCCAGCGTCCACGGCTCGCCGTCGGTGCGGAGCATCGCCCGGTGCGCCCAGGCCGCCCACTCGTCACGGCCCACCGCGTACACCGCGGCGTACCCGAGCGCGTCGCTCCCGGCGTCCGCGAGCGCGGCGGCCAGTCGCCGCACGGTGGTCAGCGAGATCGTCTGGCCCAGGGCGTCCTGGTACTCCGGGCCGCCGCCGAGCAGGTCGGCGTGCCGGTAGGCCCAGTCGTAGAGCTGGACGGCGTCGAGGTGCAGCCGGCGGGCCAGGTCGACGACGCCGGCGACGTCCTTGTCCTGGCCGTACGACGCGACGAACCCGTACCGCATGCGGGCCCGCGGGTGGTCCGTGACCAGGACGGCCGTCCGCAGCGGGCCGGCGGGTGACGCGTCCGACGAGGCGTCCGACGCGCGGGAGGCGACCAGCCCGTCCGGCCCGTCCGACGAGGGCACGAGCCGCACGCCGTACCCACCCACCGGCAGCGCGCCGAGGTCGACGACCCCGGCAGCGGTCACCGGAACGGTCCGCACCAGCTCGCCCAGGTGGTGCACCTGCAGCTCACCGGTGACGTCTCCGCGCACCTCGACCAGCACGGGCTCGTCGGCGGCGTAGCGCGCCTTGGTCGGCAGCAGGTCGGGCGCGGCGGGCGGGACGGATGACGTGGGCATGGTGCTCCTGCACCCCGGGGGTGCTCGGTCGTGGCGGGAAGGGTCGTGACGGGAAGGGTCGGGACGGACGGGGTCGGTGGTGTGGCCCGCGCGGGTGTGGCGGGGGCCGGCGGGTCAGCTCTTCAGGGCGCCGTTGGTCAGCCCGGCTACGAGCTGACGCTGGAACGTCACGTACACGGCGATGACGGGGACGACGGCGATCACGGAGGCGGCGAACACCAGCCCCCAGGACGTGCCGTGCTGCCCCTGGAACAGCGCGATGCCGATCGGCAGGGTCCGCTTGGACACGTCGTTGATCACGGTCAGCGCCCAGACGAACTCGTCCCAGCTGCCGAGGAAGGTGAAGATCGCCACCGTGGCCAGCGCCGGCTTGGACAGCGGGATCGCCAGGTTCCAGTACCGCCGCCAGGCGCCGGCGCCGTCGATGATCATCGCCTCGTCGAGCTCCATCGGGATCTGCTCGAAGAAGGCGCGGAGCAGGAACGTCGAGAAGGCGATCTGGGTGCCGACGTAGAACGGCACCAGGCCGGGCAACGAGTCCAGCAGGCCCAGGTTCTTGGCCAGCAGGAACTGCGGGATGATCAGCAGCATCGTCGGGATGGTCAGCCCGACCACCACCGTGCCGAACAGGACGCCCTTGCCGGGGAACCGGAACCGGGCGAACCCGTAGGCCATCATCGAGGCGAGCAGCACGGTGCCGACCGTTGTCGCGATCGCCACCGATGCCGAGTTGAGGAAGTACCGGCCGAAGTTGTTGGCCCCCCACGCCTGGGCGTAGTTGTCCAGCGTCGGGCTCTTCGGGATCAGCCGCGGCGGGTACTCCAGCAGCAGCGTGTGCGCCTTGAGCGACGTGGACACCATGTAGCCGAACGGCAGCGCCAGCACCACCGCGGCGCCGACCAGCAGCGCGTACCGCACGCCGGCGACGGTGACCCGCCGCGAACGCGGCCCGGCGATCACTTCGCACCCCCGTCGGCCGTGCGCCGGGCCCACCAGTACTGCAGCCCGGCGATGACCAGCACCAGGCCGGTGAGCAGGAACGAGATCGCCGACCCGTACCCGAAGTCCAGGTACCCGAACGCCTGCCGGTACATGTAGGTCAACGGCACCTGCGTCTGGTCCAGCGGACCGCCGTTGGTCATCAGCAGCACCGAGGTGAACACGTTGAACCCGCCGATGACCAGCAGGATCACCACGGTCACCATGGTCGGCCGGATGAACGGCATCGACACGTGCTTGAACCGCCGCCAGGCACCGGCTCCGTCCAGCGCGGCCGCCTCGTGCAGCTCGCGCGGCACGCCGGTCAGCGCCGCCAGGAAGATCAGCATCGACCAGCCGACGCCCTTCCAGACGCCCAGCGCCCCGATGGCGACCATCGCCGTCCACCGCTGCCCGAGCCAGTTCACGGGGTGGCCCACCACGCCGAGCACGTCGACCAGGAACCAGTTGACGACGCCGTGGTCGGTGGCGAACAGGTACTGGAACAGCAGGGAGACGACCACCCAGCTGGTGACCACCGGCAGGTAGAACAGCACCCGGAACAGGGTGCGACCGGGCAGGACGGTGTCGAGCAGCACCGCCAGGCCCAGGCCGATCAGGATCTGCGTCGGCACCGTGGTGAGCATGTAGACGCCGGCGTTGACGAACGACCGGGCCAGCACCGGGTCGTGCAGCGCCCGGGTGTAGTTCGCGAGCCCGATCCAGGGGCTCTCGGCTCCCGGGGTGATCTTGTAGTCGCGCAGGCTGATCAGCAGCGCCTGCACCGCCGGCCAGCCGATCACCAGCAGGTACAGCGCGAAGCCGGGGACGATGAAGACGAGCCCCGCCCAGCCCGCCCGCCGGCGGGGCGAACCGGGCGTGCGCCGGTCCGTCCCGCCGGGGGCGGTGCGGGTGACCGACCCGATCGCCGGGGTGGTGGTGGTCATGGTCGATCCGTTCTCGTCGTCACTGCGGTCGAGCAGGGTCAGCCGGTGGGGCTCAGCCGGCGTACTTCGCCAGCAGCGGGTCGATCTGCGCGGCCGCCTGGTCGAGGGCGTCCTGCACGCTGACGCCGCCCTGCAGCGCCTTCTGGATCTGGGCCTTGAGGATGTCGTCGATCTTCGGCCAGGCCGGCGTCGGCGTCCGCGGCCGGGCGTTGGCCAGCTGTGTGACGAACGGCCCGTAGTAGGCGTTGATGCTGGTCAGCTGGTCACCGAGGTTGGACAGCACCGGCATCTGGCCGACCTTGGCCATCGCCAGCTGCGCGTCCTGCGAGAGCAGGTAGCGGAGGAACTCGGCCGCAGCGTCCTTGTTCTTGGACGACTTGGTCAGCACCACGGACTCGCCGCCGACCACGGAGATGCTGCCGCCGTCACCGGACGGCACCGGCGCCGCCTTGAGCTGGAACTGCGGGTACTGCGAGGCGAAGATCGGGTACATCCACGGGCCGTCGAGGATCGTGGCGTACTTGCCGGTCGCCAGGCCGTCGGACGTGGCGGTGCCGCCCGTGCCGCCCAGGATGATGTCCGGGATCGCCTTCTGCTTGTACAGGTCCACCAGCAGCTGCACCCCGGCGACGGACGCCGCGGAGTTCAGGTAGCCGGTCGCCTTGGTCACCTTGTCGTCGGTGACGGAGCCGCCGGCGCTCCAGATCCACGGGAGCACGTTCCAGCCCGAGGTGCTGTTGTCGGCGAAGGTCGAGACGCCGGCGGCGGTCAGCTTCGGGGCGTCGGCGCGCAGGTCGGCGAACGTCGCCGGCGGCGCGGTGATGCCGGCCTTGGCCAGGGCGTCGGAGTTGTAGAGCAGCACGCGCGTGTTCGTGTCGAGCGGCAGGCCGTAGTAGTGGCCCTTCCACGCGTTGGTGGCCAGCGCGCCCTTGTAGACCTGGGCGGAGTAGGTGCTGAAGTCGGGCATCTGCTGGTCGAGCGGCACCAGCACGCCGAGGTCCGCCAGCTCGGGGACCCACATGATGTCGGAGCGGACCAGGTCGGGCAGCGTGTCGCCGGCGACGGCCGTCACCAGCTTCTGGTGCAGCTGGTCGTAGGGCACCGCCACGTCCGTCACCTTCACGCCGGGGTGCAGCTGCTCGAACTTGGGGATGATCACCGTCTCGAGCGTCTTCACCTCCTGCGAGTCCGCCGAGTAGGCGTGCCAGAAGGTGACGGTGCCGGAGATGGTGGCGCCTGCGGACGCGATGGGCGTCTGGGCGGCGCCCGCACCACCGCCCGAGCTGCAGGCGGTGAGGGTCAGAGCGAGGGCCGTGGCCGCCCCGAGGGCGGTGAGGGCGGTCCTTCGGGCGGTGCTGAACATCGTCGGCCTCCGGTGTTGGGACGTCATCGTCTCGCCACGCCTCCGGCTGACCCTGCCCCCGCCGGACCCGGTCCGGCAACGGCCACCCTGTGGCGTGTTTTCTTCGTGCCAACACAAAGTGGCAGACGCCCAGGGATCCGTCAAGCCAGGTGAAGTCACGTTCCGATCACGGGGCGGTGGCCGAGGATCGTTCCGTTGCGGCATAATCTGGCCACGTCGTCCGACGCCGAACGAGGGAGCGCCGATGCCCGCCACACCGTCGCGGTGGACCGAGCTGTCCGTGTCCGAGCGCCGGGTCGCCCTCGAGGTGCTGGTGCACGGCCCGCTGGCCCGGACCGAGCTGGCGCAACGGCTCGAGCTGTCCACCCCGAGCCTGACCCGGCTGACCAAGCCGCTGGTCGACACGGGCGTGCTGCACGAGGTCGACGACCCGACGGACCCCGCGGCCCGCAACGGCGGCCGCCCGCTGCAGCCGCTGGACGTCGACCCCGGCCTGGACCACTTCGTCGGCATCAAGCTGACCGGCACGCGCGCGTTCGCCGCGCTCACCGACCTGCGGGCGGAGATCGTGCACGCCGCCGACCTGCCGGTGGAGGACCACCGGCCCGAGGCGGTGGTCGAGCTGCTCGCCCGGCTGGTCGCCCAGGTCAGCGAGGGGCGGCCGGACGCGTGCGTGTGCGCGGTCGGCGTGGGGCTCGGCGGGATCGTGCGCGAGGACGTGCGGGTGGGCCGGGCCCCGTTCCTCGGTTGGCGCGACGTGGACCTCGGGGTGCTGCTGCGCGAGCGGCTGGGCCTGCCGGTGGTGCTCGCCAACGACCTCGACGCGCTGATGGAGGCCGAGCACTGGTTCGGCGCCGGGCGGGACGTCAGCGACTTCGTCGCGCTGACCATCGGGGCCGCGGTCGGCTGCGGCCTGGTGGTGCACGACCGGCTGGTGCACGGCCGCGACTCCGGCCTCGGCCTGCTCGGCCACTTCCCGCTCGACCCGCTCGGGCCGGCGTGCCCCGACGGTCACCGCGGCTGCGCCAACGCGCTGCTGTCCATGGACGCGATCCAGACGCAGGCGGCCCTCGCGTCCGGCCGGGCGCTGACGTACGACGAGGTGCTGGACCTCGCCGAGGCGGCCGACCCGATCGCCGACCAGATCGTCGGCAACGCCGCGCGCGCCTTCGGCGTGCTGATCGCCGACGTGGTCAACATCGCCCAGCCGCAACGCGTGGTGCTGACCGGCGAGGGGATCCGCCTCGCGGAGGTGGGCTGGGACCGGCTGGTCGCGAGCATCCGCGAGCACCGCAACCCGGAGGCCAGCGACGTCGACCTGCTCCTGGTCAAGGACGACCCCACCCTCTGGGCCCGGGGCGCGGCCGCCGTCGCCATCCAGCGCACCGTGCTGGCCACCCTGCCCTGACACCCCCGCCACGCGCGTGGCGCGGGGTACGGCCGCGCGGACCCAGGCTGTTCACCGGCGTCGATCGTGCGCGTACTGGCCCCCGAGCCCTGCAGCCCACGCCCGGCCACCTCAGGACCGCCCACCCCAGTGGCCCTCCACCTCCGTGGCTCTGCACCCCAGCGGCCCTTCACCCTCAGCACCGGTGTCAGCCTGGGGAGGACGCCTCACCCCTTCGCGCTGTACGCCTCGTGTACGTACGCCAGGCGTACAGCGCGAAACTGCACCCCGGTCCCCACCGCGGCGCGCCGGGCGGGCTCCCGAGGGAGACGGCCGCCGAGACGCCTGCGTGATCGCGCGCACGGCGACCGGCGCTCCCGTGGACGCGCGGCGCCCGTGCGCCGGGGGTTCGATGGCGGGGTGGTCAGCACCGAGTGGTGGCGCAACGCCACCGTGTACCAGGTCTACCCGCTGAGCTTCATGGACTCCGACGGGGACGGCATGGGGGACCTGCGCGGCATCGTGCAGCGGCTGGACCACCTGGCCGGCGGGCCGAGCAGCCTGGGCGTCGACGCGATCTGGCTGTCGCCGATCTACCGGTCGCCGATGGTGGACTTCGGCTACGACGTCGCCGACCATTGCGACGTCGACCCGCGGTTCGGCACCCTCGCGGACGCCGAGCACCTGGTCGAGCAGGCGCACCGGCGCAGGCTGCGCGTGCTGCTCGACTACGTGCCGAACCACACGTCCGACCAGCACCCCTGGTTCGAGCAGGCGCGCAGCTCCCGCGACGACCCCTACCGGGACTTCTACGTCTGGCGGGACCCGGCTCCGGACGGCGGCCCGCCGACGAACTGGCTGTCCGCCTTCGCACGCGTCGGCCCCGCGTGGACCCTGGACCCGACCACCGGTCAGTACTACCTGCACTCGTACACCGCCGAGCAGCCGGACCTCGACTGGCGCAACCCCGCCGTGCGGGAGGCGATGCACCAGGTGCTCCGGTTCTGGCTGGACCGGGGCGTGGACGGCTTCCGCATCGACGCCCCGCACCGGCTCGGCAAGGACGCCCTGCTGCGGGACAACCCGGCGGACGTCGCCCACCTGCGGATCGCGACGCAGCTGGACGACCGGGAGCACCGGAGCATGGGCGACCCCTTCGTGCACGACGTGCTGCGCGGCATCCGGGCGGTGGTCGACGAGTACCCGGGGACCGTCCTGGTCGGCGAGGTGGGCGTGCACCACCCGGTGCGGCGGCTGGCGTACCACGGCAGCGGCGACGAGCTGCCGCTGGTGTTCGACTTCGGGTTCTGGAGCAACCCGTGGAGCGCTGACGCGTTCCGGGCGGGCGGCGAGCAGATGGGCGACGTGCTGGCGGTGGGCGGTTGGCCGACTCATGCGCTGTCGAACCACGACATCCCCCGGCACGCCACCCGCTACGCGCTTCGGCAGCCGGATCCGTCGCACGCCGACGAGCCGCACCTCGGCGCGTCGAATCCCGACCCGTCGCAGCCGGACCCCCGCACCCGCGTCGCCGCGGTGATGCTCACTACGCTGCCGGGCGCCACGTTCCTGTACTACGGCGAGGAGATCGGCATGACGGACGTCCCCGTCCCGGCCGAGCTCGCCACCGACCCCAACGGCCGCGACCCCCTGCGCACCCCGATGCAGTGGGACCTGTCCCAGCCGGACGCCGGGTTCACGACGGGTCACCCGTGGCGACCGGTCCCGGCGGCCGGGCTCGACGTGGCGACCCAGGCAAGCGACCCGGGCTCGCTGCTGAGCCTGTACCGAGACCTGCTGCGGCTGCGTCGGACGCATCCGTGCCTGGTCGGCGGGGACTATGCGGCGCTCGACGCCGGCCCCGAGGTGTACGCCTACCGCCGGTCGGCGCAGGGCGCGACGCTCGTCGTCCTGCTCGGCTTCGCCGACGCGCCCCGGCACGTGACGCTCGACGGACTCGCCACCGGCCGCGTGCTGATCGCCAGCCACGGGCCGACCCCCGGCACGCCGGTCGACCTGGCCGCGCTGGACCTCGAGGCGAACCAGGCGCTGGTGGTGGAGCTCGACCGGCCCTAGGCGGCCGCGTGCGGGTCGAGGCGGTTCAGCGTGGCCACCACCTGGTCGTAGTCGCCGCGGGCCTCGCCGTACCGGAGGAACTTCACGTTCTCCACCTGGATCTCGTGCGCGTCGGGGTCCGCCTCGACCAGCGCCATCACCTCGTCGACGAAGTCGTCCAGCGGCATGGCGAAGTCGCTGCTCTCCTGGCCCGGCATCAGCTCGGTGCGCACCGCCGGCGGCTCCAGCTCCATCACCTGCACCGACGTGTCGGCCAGCTGCAGCCGCAGGCTCTCGCTGAGCAGGTGGATCGCGGCCTTGGTCGCGTTGTAGCTGGGCGTCACGCGCAGCGGGGCGAAGGCCAGGCCGGAGGAGACGGTCATGATCGTCGCGTCCGGACGCGAGGCGAGGTGCTCGACGAAGGCGGCGATCAGCCGGATCGGGCCGAGCAGGTTGGTGGTGACGGTCGCCTCGGCGGTGGCGAGGAAGCCGGATGCGGTGTGCCAGTCCTCGGCCCGCATGATGCCGGCCATCGTGATCAGCACGTTCAGGTCCGGGTGCCGCTGGAGCACCTGCGCCGCGGCGGCCGTGATGCTGGCCGGGTCGGCCGTGTCGATCGCGACGGTGTCGAGACCGGGGTGCTCGGCGGCGATCGACGCCAGCAGCTCGGTGCGCCGGCCGCCGATCACCACCGTGTTGCCGCGAGCCTGGAGCCGGAGTGCCAGCGCGAGGCCGATGCCGCTGGTGGCGCCGGGGATGAAGACGGTGTTGCCGGTGATCTGCATGGGACGCAGTCTTCGTCGGGCGCCGTCGGTGCTCCAGGCCGCAGTCGTCCAGGGACCGCCGATCCCTGGCTCAGCACCGGACCGTGCCGCACGATGGCTCGGTGGACCGTGCCGCTCTCGCCGACTTCCTGCGCCGCCACCGGGAGCAGCTGCAGCCGCAGGACGTCGGCCTGCCGGCGGGCCCCCGGCGTCGGGCGCCCGGCCTGCGCCGCGAGGAGGTCGCCCAGCTGGCCACCATGTCCGCGGACTACTACACCCGCCTCGAGCAGCACCGCGGCCCGCAGCCCAGCACCCAGATGCTCGCCGCGCTGGCCCGTGCGCTGCGCCTGACGGACGACGAGCGCGACTACCTGTACCGCGTCGCGGGCCACGCCGCCCCCGACCGGGACGCCGGCTCCGACCACGTCTCGCCCGGCATGCTGCGGGTGCTGGACCGCCTGACGGACTCACCGGCCCAGGTGCTGACGTCCCTGAACGAGACGCTGGTGCAGAACGACCTGGCGCGGGCGCTGTTCGGCGACCAGACGTCGTTCACCGGCCTGGAGCGCAGCGGCATCTACCGCTGGTTCGCGCACCCGGACGACCGGGGCCTGTACCCGCCGGAGGCGCACGAGCGGCAGAGCCGGTCGATGGTGGCGTCCCTGCGGGCCGCCCACGGGATGGCGTCGACCCGGGCGCGGGCCGACCGGCTGGTGCGCGAGCTGAGCCGGATCAGCCCCGAGTTCACCGCCCTCTGGGCGCGGCACGAGGTCGGCCGGCGGTTCGAGGCCCACAAGGTGCTGGTGCACCCGGAGGTCGGAGCGATCGAGGTGGACTGCCAGGTGCTGTTCACCGAGGACGGCTCGCAGACCCTGCTGGTGCTGACCGCGGCGCCACGCAGCGAGGCGGAGGGCCGGTTGCGGCTGCTGTCCGTGCTGGGCACGCAGGCGTTCACGGCGGGGCCGTCGGTCGGGACCGCGTAGGACGCGACGACGCCCCGATGGCGGGTGCTGTCAGGATGACCCCCGGGAAGCCCGACTCGAACAGAACGGATGTCACCTGATGGGTCTGCTCGACGGCAAGAAGATCCTGGTCACCGGCGTGCTGACGCAGGGCTCGATCGCGTTCCACGTGGCACGGCTCGCGCAGGAGCAGGGTGCCGACGTGGTGCTCACCTCGTTCGGCCGGCAGTACAAGCTCACCGAGGTGATGGCCCGCCGGCTGCCGGTCGAGGCGCCGGTGGTGCAGCTCGACGTGACGTCGGACGAGGACCTGGCGGCGCTCGAGGGCCGGCTGCGCGAGCACACCGACCACCTGGACGGCGTGGTGCACTCGATCGGGTTCGCGCCGCAGTCGGTGCTGGGCGGCAACTTCCTCACCGGCCAGTGGGACGACGTGGCCACCGCGCTGCACGTCTCGGCGTACTCGCTCAAGGCGCTGGCGGTGGCGAGCCTGCCGCTGCTCGGCACCGGCGGGTCGATCGTCGGGCTGACGTTCGACGCGCAGTTCGCGTGGCCGGTCTACGACTGGATGGGCGTGGCCAAGGCCGCCTTCGAGTCGACCTCCCGCTACCTGGCCCGCGACCTCGGCCCGCGCGGCATCCGGTGCAACCTCGTCTCCGCCGGTCCGGTGCGCACGACGGCCGCCAAGTCGATCCAGGGCTTCGAGACGATCGAGGGCCGCTGGTCCGACCGCGCGCCGCTCGGCTGGGACATGACCGATCCGGTACCGACGGCCCAGGCGGTCGCCGCGCTGCTGTCCGACTGGTTCCCGGCGACGACGGGCGAGATCGTGCACGTCGACGGCGGCGTGCACGCGATGGGCCAGTGACCGACCCGTCCCGAGTGGCCCCGTCGCCCGAGTGACCCGGCCGCAGAGTGACCCCGTGGCGAGGGTGACGAGGCCGACACCGTTCGGAACGTGAGACCGCCGGTCTCAGGACGAAGGTCACGCGCCATCGTCGCGACCCTCAACCTACGGTGACGTAACTTACGCCACCGTAACCTGCGGAGAGGGTCCTCGTGACCGCCCAAGCCGATGCGCCCGTCTCCGCCACCCTGCCGGGGCGACCCCCGCACGGGTCAACCGTGGGTCCACCCCTGCAGGGGCGACCCCTGCCGAGGGTGATCCAGGGCGGGATGGGCGTCGCGGTGTCCTCGTGGCAGATCGCCGCGTCCGTCGCCCGCGCCGGTCAGCTCGGCGTGGTGTCGGGCACCGCGCTGGACCTGGTGCTGGCCCGGCGGCTGCAGGACGGCGACCCCGACGGTTCGGCACGCCGCGCGCTGGCGGCCTTCCCCGTCCGCGCCGTGGCCGACCGCGTGCTGGCCCGGTACTTCCTGGACGGCGGTCGCCGCCCCGGCACCCCGTACTCCCCGGTGCCGAGGCTGGCGGTGCGGCAGAGCCGACCGGCGCAGGAGCTGGGCATCCTCGGCAGCTTCGTCGAGGTGTGGCTGGCCAAGGAGGGGCACGACGGGCTGGTCGGCGTCAACCTGCTGGAGAAGATCCAGATGGCCACGCCGACGGCGGTGTACGGCGCGATGCTCGCCGGTGTCGACCACGTGCTGATGGGCGCCGGCATCCCGCGGGACATCCCGCACCTGCTGGACGAGCTGGCCGCGCACCACGCCGTCGACCTGCCGGTGGAGGTCTCGGGTGCCGCGGGCGGAGGGCACGCCGTGCACCTCGACCCGCACGCCCTGCTCGGCGCGGAGCTGCCGGCGGTTCGTCGTCCGGCGTTCCTGGCGATCGTCTCGGCGCACGCCCTGGCGTCCTACCTGGCCAAGGACGCGCACATCCGGCCCGACGGCTTCGTCGTCGAGGGGCCGCTCGCCGGGGGGCACAACGCGCCGCCGCGGGGTCAGCTGGTGCTCGACGAGGACGGCCAGCCGGTGTTCGGCCCGCGGGACCAGGCGGACGTGGCGAAGGTGGCCGCCGTCGGGCTGCCGTTCTGGCTGGCCGGCTCGCAGGGAACGCCGGAGGCCCTGGCTGCCGCACTGGCCGCCGGTGCTGCCGGGGTGCAGGTCGGGACCGTCTTCGCCCTGTGCGAGGAGACCGGGCTGACCACAGCCCTGCGCGACGACCTGCTGACCCGCCTGCGCGCCGGCACCCTCACCGTCCGCACCGACCCGCTCGCCTCGCCGACCGGCTTCCCGTTCAAGGTGGCGCAGCTGCCCGGCACCCTCTCGGACCCGCCGGTGGTCGCCGCCCGCGAGCGCCTGTGCGACCTCGGCTACCTCCGCACGCCGTACCTGCGCGACAACGGTGCGGTGGGCTACCGCTGCAAGGCCGAGCCGGTGCACGTGTACGTCCGCAAGGGCGGCGCCGCGGAGGACACCGTCGGGCGGGCCTGCCTCTGCAACGCGCTGACCGCCGACATCGGCCTGGGCCAGACCCGTGCCGACGGCTACCAGGAGCCTGCGCTGGTCACCCTCGGGTCCGACCTCGACGGCGCGCGGCGGCTCGCCGCGCAGCACCCGGGCACCTGGACCGCCCGGGAGGCCCTCGACTGGATCCTCGGAGCGGCCTGAGCCGGACGTGTCCGGACGCGGGGACCACTAGGCGTACGCTTCAATAGTTGTCCCGACAATCTTGGAGCCTGTCGTCATGCCGCTTGCCGTGGAGCTCGACCGTTCCGCCGTCCTGACCGGGGGCGCACCGGCGCCCGCCCCGCTGCTGCTCCTGCTGCACGGCTTCGGGTCCGACGAGCGCGACCTCCCCGGGCTGACCGCCCACCTGCCGGCGCGCGTCGGCTGGGCGTCCCTGCCCGGGCCGTTCCCGGCGTCGCCGTATCCCGGCGCACCGGGCCGCGCCTGGTTCCCGATCACCACCCCCGGCAGCCCCGAGCCCGAGCCCGTGCACGCCGCCACGGCCTCGATCCTCGAGTGGCTGGACCAGACGGTCCCGGCCGACCGGCCGGTGGTGCCGCTCGGCTTCTCGCAGGGCGGCCTGATGGTGACGCAGCTGCTGCGGGCCCGTCCCGAGCGGTTCGCCGCCGGCGCGGTGCTGTCCGGCTTCGTGCTGGCGGACGAGCAGCCGCACGACGACGAGCTCGGGGAGGTGCCCGTGTTCTACGGCCGCGGTGACGCCGACGGGGTGATCGCTGCCGATGCCGTCGCCCGCACGCAGGCCTGGCTCCCGGCCCGCACCAAGGCGACCGTGCGGGTGTACCCCGGCCTGCCGCACTCGGTCAGCGCCGCCGAGCTGGCCGACGTCGCCACCTTCCTCGAAGCGGCCCTCACCGCCTGACCTCGGCTCTCACCGCCCGACCTTGGCTCGCCCCGCCAAGCCCCCGACCTCCTTCTTCGCGTTGGACGCCCGGTGTACGTACACCAGGCGTACGGCGGTCAGCTGCATCCTGATCTCCCCGGGCCACGAGCACGCTCGCGCGTGCGACGACCGCGCACGGCGGCGAGACGACGGTCTCCAGGCCCGATGTCCCCCGGAGCGGTAGCTGCCTGGACCCGAGCCGCCCCGCCTCGTGCGCCCTCTCTGGCTGGCCTGACTGGCTGGCACGGAGCGCGGGCCAGACCGGCTGGGTTGACGGCGAGCGCTCCGTCAGCCGGCCGGGGCCGGGGCCAGCGAGACCGCGAGGATCCGGTCGTCGCCGGGGTGCGGGGTGCCGCGGCCGTCGGTGTTGTCGGTGAGGATCCACAGCCGGCCGTCCGGCGCGCGCACCACGTCGCGGATGCGGCCGTGCCGGCCCTGGTACAGCGGCGTCGACCGGCCGAGGTCCGCCACCGGCACCGCGCGCAGCACCGTGCCTCGCAGGTTGGCGACGAACACCGTGCCGTCCACCACCGCGAGCCCGGAGGGGCTGGCCTCGTCCGTCGGCCACGTCTGCACCGGGTCCACGAAGCCGCGCGCCGTGCCGCCCGTGCCCTCGACCAGCGGCCAGCCGTAGTTCTTGCCCGGCACGATCACGTTGAGCTCGTCCCAGGTGTCCTGACCCAGCTCGCTGGCGACCATCCGCCCGTCGGCGGTCCAGCCGATGCCCTGCACGTTGCGGTGCCCGTAGCTGTAGACGGGTGAGCCGGGGAACGGGTTGTCGGCCGGGATGCCGCCGTCGGGTGTGATCCGCAGGATCTTGCCGCCGAGGAATCCGAGGTCCTGAGCCCGGGACCGTTGGCCGGTCTCGCCGACGCCGACGTAGAGCATCCCGTCGGGGCCGAGCTCGATGCGCCCGCCGTTGTGGATCTGGCCGGACGGCAGCTGGTCGATCAGCGTCGTGGACGGGCCGAGCCCGTACGAGCCTGGTGCGCCGGTGAGCGCGAACCGCTGCACCCGGTTGCCGTCGGCGCCGGTGGAGTACGCGTACAGCCGGTGCTGGCCGTCGACCGCCAGGCCCAGCAGCCCGCCCTCGCCACCGTGCTTCACCCCCGGCACGGTGCCGACCACGCGCGTCCCGCCGTTGCCGGTCAGCTCGACCACCTGGCCGGTGTCCCGCTCGCTGACCAGGGCGGTCGCCCCGACGAAGACGATGGACCACGGAGAGCGCAAGCCGGTGACCACGTCGACCGGGTCGCCGGTCGGGAGCACGGCCGGCGGAGCCGTGGGCGTGGGCGCGAAGGTGCCATCGGGGGCCGGCGTAGACGGACCGCCCGCACCGGCTGACGAAGGACCACCGGACCCGGTGCCGCTGGGGCCGGGCTGGTTCGGCGTGCTCGTCGTGCATCCCGCCACGAGCAGCAGCGCGATCGCGACCGTCGTCACCGCCACCGCGGCACGCACTCGGATCGTCGCACCCCGACCGTCATCCACCGGCCTGCCTGTCGCACCCCAGAGCATCGCCGCTCCCCCCGTCGGCCGGCCGCCTCCTCCGACGATGCGCTCGCGGCCCCTGCTCCGCCAGAGGTGGCGCGAACCGGTTGACACCTGCGGTACTCGGTGTCACCGTGTACCGGTACCTAGTGCTACTGGATACCAGCGACACCGAGTAGAGGGGGTGAGGCGATGAAGGGCCTGACGGAGCTGCTCAAAGGAGCGCTCGAAGGGTGCGTGCTCGAGCTGATCGGGCGCGAGGAGACGTACGGCTACGAGATCACGCGAAAGCTCAACGTGCTGGGTTTCGACGACGTGGTCGAGGGGACCGTCTACACGATCCTGCTGCGGCTGGAGAAGAACGGTCTGGTCGTCGTCACCAAGAAGCCGTCCGAGGTGGGACCGCCGCGCAAGTTCTACGCGCTCAACGATTCCGGTCGCGCCGAGCTGGCGGACTTCTGGGCACGGTGGGATTTCGTCACGTCGAAGATCGACCAGCTGAAGGGGCACAGCGATGTTTAGGTGGCTCACCGTCGCGTACTGGCGCGACGTCTCGCGGCAGAAGCGCGAGTTCAAGGCGACGCAGGCGCGCGTGAACGCACTGCCGGACGACTACCGCTTCGTGTACCGGCGCATCGAGAAGTACCTGTGGCACCGCGCCGGCGGTGACGGCATGGAGATGCTGACCGTGCTCACGGACCTCACCGAGCTCTTCGAGTCCGGGGTGGCCAACGGTCAGACGGTGCTCGAGCTGACCGGCGAGGACGTCGCGGCCTTCGCGGACGAGCTGCTCGCCAGCACCCGCACGTACACGGGCGACTGGCACGAGCAGCTGAACAAGGACGTGCGCCGGCACCTGGGCGGGGGTGAGGGACGATGAGCGCCGCGGCGATCGAGATCCGTGGGCTGCGCAAGTCCTTCGGCACGACGACCGTGCTCGACGGGGTCGACCTGCACGTGCAGCAGGGGCACATCGTCGCGCTGCTGGGCTCGAACGGGGCCGGCAAGACGACGACGGTCAACATCTGCGCGACGCTGCTGAAGCCGGACGCCGGCGAGGTGCTGGTCGCCGGGTACGACGTGCTGCACGCCGGTGACCAGGTGCGTCGCAGCATCTCGCTGACCGGCCAGTTCGCCGCGGTCGACGGGATGCTGACCGGCCGGGAGAACCTGGTGCTGATCGCCCGCCTGCGGGACCAGAAGGACCCGGCCGGCATCGCGCGGCGGCTGCTCGAGCGGTTCGGGCTGACCGACGCCGCCGACCGCCGCGCGGACACCTACTCCGGCGGCATGACCCGTCGGCTGGACATCGCGATGAGCCTGGTCGGCAACCCGTCGGTGATCTTCCTCGACGAGCCGACCACAGGCCTGGACCCGGAGGGGCGGCTCGAGGTGTGGGCGACGGTGAAGGAGCTGGCCGCGGCCGGCGCCACCGTGCTGCTCACCACGCAGTACCTCGACGAGGCGGAGCAGCTGGCGGACCGGATCGCCATCCTGCACGGCGGCCGGATCATCGCCGAGGGCACGCTCGCGGAGCTGAAGGCGCTGTTCCCGCCGGCCCAGGTGGAGTACGTCGAGAAGCAACCGAGCCTCGAGGAGATCTTCCTCGCCATCATCGGAAAGAAGGAGGCGGCGTGATGAGTGCCCTCTCGCACACCACGGCATTGACCGGTCGTTCGATGAAGCACATCCTGCGCAGCCCGGACACGATCATCACGGTGGCGGTCACCCCGATCGCGATGATGCTGCTGTTCGTCTACGTGCTCGGCGGCGCCATCTCGGCGGGTGGCGGTCACTACGTCAACTACCTCCTGCCGGGGATCCTGCTGATCGCGGTGGCCAGCGGCGTCTCCTACACGGCTTTCCGCATCTTCACGGACACCCAGAAGGGCATCTTCGCGCGGTTCCACTCCATGCCGATCGGCCGGTCCGCCGCATTGTGGGCGCACGTGGTGACGTCCGTGGTGTCCAACTTCATCTCGTTGGCGCTGATCGTCGGCGTCGCCCTGCTGATGGGTTTCCGGTCGAGCGCCGGGGTCACGGCATGGCTCGGCGTGGTGGGCATCCTGGCGCTGTTCACCCTGGCACTGACCTGGCTGGCAGTGATCCCCGGGCTCACCGCCAAGTCCATCGACGGTGCGAGCGCCTTCGCCTACCCGCTGATCTTCCTGCCGTTCATCAGCTCGGCCTTCGTGCCGACCGCCACGATGCCGGGACCGGTGCGCTGGTTCGCGCAGAACCAGCCGGTGACGTCCATCGTCGAGTCGCTGCGCCACCTGATGGAGGGGCAGCGAGTGGGCGGCGCGATCTGGACGGCGCTGGCCTGGTGCGTCGGCCTGGCCGTGGTCGCGTACGTCCTGGCGATGCGCCTGTACCGGAAGACGGCGTAGGGGGGATCAACCCCACAGGGACCGCAGCCACGCTGCGGTCCCTGCTACGTGGGCGGCGAGCGGACTGCGCCCCGCATGCGACTGCACCGCTCATCCGGCTGCACTGCTCCATCCGGCTGCGCGTCTCGCCTGACCGAGTGGCCGCACTCACGACCCTCGCACCCTTCCCGCGCCGGGCGCGCGGGAGAGGCGATGTGTCTTCGGGCTGTACGCCTGGTGTACGTACGCGAGGCGTACAGCGTCGGAAGGTGTGTCGGCTCCCGGCGGCGCCCGCCAGCTGCTCACCAGCGCGGCGCGCGGCCCGTGCCGAGCACCGTCTCGCGGAGCCGGCCCGCGGCGTCGAGCTCGACGACGGTGTCCAGGTCGAGGCAGCGCAGGAACGGGTGGTCGTGGCTGACCACGAGCACCGCGCCGCGGTAGGCGCGCAGCGCCTCGACCAGCTGGTCGACGCTGGTCAGGTCGAGGTTGTTGGTCGGCTCGTCGAGCACCAGCAGCTGCGGGGGCGGGTCGGCGAGCAGCAGCCGGGCGAGCGCCACGCGGAAGCGCTCACCGCCGGACAGGGCGGAGACCGGGCGGTCGACGGCGTCGCCGCGCAGCAGCAGGCGCGCCAGACGGTTGCGCAGCTCGCCCGTCGGCACGCTCGGCGCAGCGGCGCGGACGGCGTCGAGCGCGGAGCCGTCGTCGTCCAGACCGTCCAGGCGCTGCGGCAGGTAGCCGACTCGGTCGGTCAGCACCGTGGCAGTGGCGACCCTCGCGCGGGCGGGCGTGCCGACGGACGTCGCGGCGGCGGTCGTCTTGCCTTCGGGGATGCCGCTGACCAGGGCGGATGCATCGCTGGCGCCGTGGACCAGCCGTTCGAGCAGCGTCGTCTTGCCGACGCCGTTGGGGCCGGTCAGCGCCACGCGCTCCGGGCCCTGGATCACCACGGTCCGGTCGGTGCCGACCAGCTCCGCCAGGCGGCGGCTGCGCGGCACGTCGGGATCGGGCAGGTCCAGGCGGATGTGCTCCGTCTCGCGCACCCGCGCGGCGGCCTCGTCGGCCGCGGCCTGCGCTGACGCGATGCGCGCCTCGAGCCCCGTCCTCGTCTTGCCGGACGTCACCTGCGCCTTGCGCTTGCGACCGCCGAGCAGGATCTTCGGCATCCCGCCGTTGTCGCGGTCTGCGCGTCCGGCTCGGTCGCGGCGGGCGATCGCCGTCTCGGCCGCCACGCGTTCACGCTTCTCCACCCGCACCGCCTGCTCCGCCGTCCGCAACGCCTGCTCGGCAGCGGCCTGCTCCGCCTCGAGGTGCTCGCGCCAGGCGCTGTACGGGCCGGCGAACACGGTGAGCCGGTTGGCGTGGAGCTCCGCCGTCTGGTCCATCCGCTCCAGCAGCTCCAGGTCGTGGCTGACCACCACCAGCGTGCCGGGCCAGCGATCGACCAGCGCGGCGAGCGCCGCGCGGGAGGAGCGGTCGAGGTTGTTGGTCGGCTCGTCGAGCAGCGTGATCGGCGTGCGGGCCAGGCGCAGGCCAGTGATGGCGACGAGCATCGCCTCCCCGCCGGACAGCTGCCCGACGCGTCTGTCCAGGTCAGCGGCGGTGAGGCCGATGTCGCGGAGGGAGTCGGCGGCGCGCGTCTCGACGTCCCAGTCGTCGCCGACGGCCTCGAAGTGCCGCTCGTCGACGTCGCCCTGCTCGATGGCGCGCAGCGCCGCCAGCGTGTCGGCGATGCCCAGCAGCTGCGCGACCGTCGTGCCGCTGGTCAGCGTGAGGGTCTGCGGGAGGTAGCCGACGTCGCCGGTGGTGGCGATGCGGCCGGACGTCGGGGTGAGACGGCCGGCGATCAGGCGCAGCAGCGTGGACTTGCCGGCGCCGTTGTCGCCGACCAGCCCCGTGCGGCCGGTGCCGAGGGTGCCGGTGAGGCCCGCGAGCGCCGTGGCGCCGTCCGGCCACTCGAAGGTGACGTCCCGCAGGGTGATGGCGGGTGCGGGAGTGCTGGGGGTGCTCGGCATGGAGTGCTCCGTGGGTCGACGGGGGTCGTCGCGCCACCGGCAGCGCTGGGCTGCGGCTGGCTGGGGGACGACCGGGGCGCCGTCGAGGCGACGGCTGCGGTCAGTCGACGTGGATGAGCACGGCAGCAGGGTGCCGTGGCGGTGGCGCGTGCGTCGAGCGCATTTGCGGGGGGCTCCGAACCCCGGGGCCTGGACATGCAAGTCGTGACTTGCCTATCGTCGGGCCGTGGGTGACGTGTTCAAGGCGCTGGCCGACCCGACGCGGCGCACCATCCTCGACGAGCTCGCCGAGCACGACGGGCAGTCGCTCTTCGAGATCTGCTCGCGCCTGACGATGCGCCACCAGAACACGTCCACCCGCCAGGCCGTCTCGCAGCACCTGGCCGTGCTGGAGGAGGCCGGCCTGGTCCGGTCCCACCGCGAGGGGCGGACCAAGATCCACCACCTCGACACGTCGCCGCTGCGCTCGATCGTCGAGCGCTGGCCCGTGCCCGCCGACCCACCCTCACCCGAGCCCGCACCCGAGCCCCCACCCGAGGAGGAGCAGCCATGCCCCGCATCACCCTGACCAGCGTGCTGGTCGACGACCAGGCGAAGGCCCTCGCCTTCTACACCGACGTGCTCGGCTTCGTCGTGAAGAACGACGTGCCGCTCGGTGAGCACCGGTGGCTCACCGTGGTCGGCGCGGGCGAGCCGGACGGCGTCGAACTGCTGCTCGAGCCCGACGAGCACCCGGCCGCCCGCGTGTTCAAGGAGGCGCTGGTGGCCGACGGGATCCCGTTCGCGTCGTTCGCGGTGGACGACGTGCACGCGACCTACCAGGTGCTCGCCGCGCGTGGCGTCCGGTTCACGCAGCCGCCCGCCTCGATGGGCCCGGTAGTGACCGCCGTGCTGGACGACACCTGCGGCAACCTGATCCAGCTCACCAGCCCGGCGAGCTGAGCACGCCCCCCGTCCGGAACACGGTTCAGCGTCGTCACAACCCCGTCTGGTCGACCCCGTACGTGGCTTGCTCGGCGGTGTAGCCCTCGAACTCCAGCTGTTCGATCAGTCCCGACCTCGAGAAGGACGTGTAGCTCAGGTAGGCCTTCGCCGCCTTGGCGGCCTGAGCGTTCCAATCGGCATTCTGACTGTCAGCTCCGTAGGTCGCGTCCGCCGTGGAAAAACCTTCGAACTCGAGCTGCTTGATCAGACCGGAGCGGGAGAACGCGGTGTAGCCGAGATACTGCGCCGCCGTTTGCGCCGCATTCTGCTGGCTCACCGTCACAGCTGCAGCAGCCGCAGCTGCGTCGGCCGCAGCCTTGTCCGCTGCAGCCTTGGCAGCCGCCACCGCGTCGGCTGCAGCCTTGTCTGCCGCAGCCTTGTCGGCCGCAGCCTTCTCCGCCGCAGCGTTGTCGGCCGCCACCTTGTCCGCCGCAGCCTTGTCCGCCGCAGCCTTGTCCGCGGCTGCCTTGTCGGCCGCCGCCTTCTCCGCCGCAGACTGTGTCTGCTGAGGGCTGGACGACGTACTCGGCGTCGAGCTAGATACGGCCGAGACCTGCGCAACGGGCTTGGCGTCCGGTGCCGCCGCGACAGCACTCCCCACGACCAAGAGCACGAGACCGCCACCGAGGACACCGGCCGCGACTCCCCGCGACGACCGCCCGAGCCAGGACCTGCGGCGGATCAGGGCGTAGACGCCGGTACCCATGACATACAACCCTGCGAAGAGGACTGCGCCACCGAGACCGGCGCTCAAGCCGAGCAGGGCGACCACGACGAGTCCTGCTGCGCCCAGGATCTGCGAGCGCCCGAACCGTGGGGCTCCGCCGGCATTCGCCAGGACCTTCGAGTCCTCGATCCAGAACTGATGGCCCGCCGGGGCCGGCCCCCATGCCGGGTCCGGCGCCCATCCCTCTGGCGGACGCCAGTCAGGCGTCGGCGGCGCCGGCCAGTTCGGTGGTGAGTTGTACCTCTTGTGACTCGACGCGCCGTTCATTGCCGCCGCCCCTGCTCCTCGACATCAGCGCCACATGTTGTGGCTAAATCATGCTGGCAGAGGAGGGTCGAGCGCCGGGCCGGAATGGAGATCTTCATCCTGCCGGCGAGTGGCAGCGTGGAGCGCACCGTCGGGCGCTCTCGCGCCTCGAGCGGGGCTCGAATCAGCGCGCGGGTCTGAGCAGCGACCGCAGCTTCGCCTGCGTCTCCTCGTCGGTGGAGAAGAGCACGGTGCCGACCATTCCGCGGGTGAGCAGCACCTTGTAGACGTTGCGGACCAGGCGGTCGAACGTCGCGTCGTCGACGGTCTTCCTCGACCGGAGGTCGGGGTCGCGGTTGTGCTCGCGACGGGCGACCCAACGGTCGCCGCGCCAGACGAGGTCGGGGCCGAGGATCACCCCGTTCCACGAGTACTCGAACCCCTGTGCCGTGTACACGCAGCCGACCTGCTCGAACCCGCCCTCGGCGGTGGCCCACAACGCAGAGGGCGGCGCGTCGCCGACCGCACGCTCCCCGCGCACGTTCCACGGCCGCGCCCAGTCCCCGACCACGACGTCGTCGACCAGCGTGCCGTCCGGCCGCGGATCGCTCCACGGCCAGCAGTAGCCCGCCGTCATGCGAGCGTTCATCCCCGATGCGAGTCGGTCCCGGAGGCGTGACTCCAGGTCCGCAGGGGAGTCGGCCACCTCGACGACGAACCGGTCGTCGCCCGTCCACGGCTCGGGGCCACCACCGTCGAGGCCGAGCAGCCGCAGCACCCACTCGACCCAGGCGTCGCTGCCGCCTGACCGGAACTGACCCGTGAGGTCTACCTCGAGGACACGCAGACCGCGACGCTCCGCGTGCTCCCGGATCTCGTGCACGGAGCCCATCTCGCCCGGCCGCACCACCTGGTACTGGTCGAGCAGGAACACCGGGACCCGCGCCGCATCGAACAGCTCGTCGACCTGAGGGCGGGCCTCGGCACGGACCTCCTTGCGCGTGTACCGGTTGACCGAGGTGGCCCTCAGGCGGTGCGCCTCGTCGAGGATCAGCACGTCGAGACCGTTGCGCTCAGCGGTCATGAAGCTGTTGAAGTACGCGAACAGGTTCTTGGTGCGCGGTGAGCCGCGCCCGGCGACCGCGCGCAGCGTCTGCGTGAACGACCGCGACCCCGTGCCGTGCATCACCGTCCGACCTTCACGGGCGAGCTCGCCGAGGAGCGACAGAGCGATCACGCTCTTGCCGCTGCCCGGACCGCCGGACACCACCACGACGGTCTTCGTGTCCGCGCGGCTCGCGGTCCGGACGGTGTTCATCACCAGCTCGTACGCCACACGCTGCTCGTCGAGCAGCTCGAACTGCTCACGCTGCCGGATCTCCTCGGCCGCGACGGACAGCAGCTGCCGCGACGGTGCGACGTGCGAGGACAGCAGCCGGTCCGCCGCCCGCACGCCCGACACCGGCGCCAGCCGTGAGCGCAGAAAGTCGTGGAACTCCCCCCGGTGCTGACCGGTGAACAGCCTCGACGCGGCGCCGACGCCCGGAGACCGCAGGTCCGTGATGCCGTCCTCGGACGCATTGTGCAGATAGGCCGCTCCGACGATCGACTCCGGTGCCGACGAGAGGACCGCGGTGAAGTCGCGCAGGTAGTCGACGTAGCCGTCGACCTGCAACGCCGGGTGCAGGACGGGTCGGTAGCGGGCCCCGTCGACGTCGAGCAGCGTCTCGCTGCCTTCCCAGCGTCGCGCGCGACTCCACTGCTTCAGCTCGATGGCGACGTAGCTGGGGTCACCGGTCCTCGGGTGGACTCCTGCCAGGACCACATCCGCGCGCTTGCTCGTCATCGGCATCTGGTACTCCAGCAGCACCTCGACGGCACCGAGGTCCGCCTGACGAAGGTCGTCGGCCAGCACGCTCAACGACGAGCGCCACGACCGGCGCTCGCTCTCGCCCGGCCTACCAGCACCCTGGTACATGAGGAAGTCAGCGAGCGCTCGTTCGATGACGCTGAAGTCCGAGCCCACGTAGGCGATGAGCTCCGCGGCGCTGCGACGCAACGCATCCACGACGGGGTCCCCCAGGCAGCACGAATGAACGTGCGGGGGGACATGTCCGACCGCTCACGCGGGGAAGTCCGTCGATCCGCTGACGGGGGAACACTAGCCAGCCTCACTGGCCTCGCTTCTGATGCTGATGCGCGCGGCGCTGGCGGATGGAGACCGACGGCGTGATTCAGCGGGTTCCTCAGGTGGCTGACGTGCGAAGGGCAGTCTGGAGGCGGGCAATGATCCGCCCGAGCTCACCGGTGGACAGCAGGCCCGGGCCGAGCGGTCCCGACGAGTTCTCGCCGACCGGCGGCAGGGTCAGCAGTGCGGCTCGCACCTCGTCGGACGCGTGGGCGACCTGCCACTCGATCTCCGCGCTCGCCGCATCCGGCTGATCCGGGTGTGCCAGGCCGACGGCCAGCGTGGCGTACCCGGCGGCACCCAATGCGTGCGCGCCCATGTGCGCGACGCCCGACGCCTGCGCCCCCGCTCTCGCAGCCGCCACGGCGGCCGCCCCGTGCACCTCCCGGGCGGCTCGGCCGGCGACGAACCGTCGTGCGATCTCACCGGCTGCGTCGAGCTCTCCCCGGCCGAAAGCGCGGGCACGCGCGATGGCGTCCCGCGGGCGGTCGTCGTCGGGCGCCTCGGCCTCGAACAGGTCGAGCACGCGCTCCGCGCAGTCTGCCGCCCACAGCGCGACGGTGCGGCGGTCGGGCTCGCTGAGCGACTGGGGGGACGGCACGTCGCCACCCTGCCACGGCGGTCCCCGCAGGCCGCCGGAGCGGCGAGCGCGCAGCGAGGCGAGGACGGCCGGGCCTCGGCGGCACCGCCGGCCCGGCCGTCCCGCGTCGGCCTACCGGGCGCTCGCCAGCTGCGCCACCGGTCCCAGGCTCTGCCGCTCCAGCACGGCCACCACCGCGGCCTTCTCCTCGGCGTTCAGGTTCTGCAGCGGCGCCTGGAGCAGGTCGTTCTCGATGATGCCGCGGTGCATCTGGGCCGCCTTGAACGCCCCGAGGGTGGCGCTGAACGGGCTGATCCGCTTCGCCGCGATCTTGGCGATCAGCCGCAGCTTGTGCAGCCGCTCCTGCTCGGCACGGGCGGTGTCCCAGTCGCCGGCCACGGCGGCGTCGTACACGCGGACGAACCCGTGGGGGTCGATGTTGGCGACGCCGACGATCATCCCGTGCGCCCCCTGGAAGATGGCGGCGTCGCCGGTGATGTCCGAGCCGGTGATCACCGCGAAGCCCGGCAGGTCGCGGGTCTCCTCGATGATGTAGCGGAAGCCGTCCTCCTCGTCGCTGGTGTCCTTGACCCCGGCGATCACGCCGTCGTGCGCCAGCTGCACCGTGAGCTCCGCGGGGAGCTTCACGCCGACGAAGCCGGGGATGTCGTAGGCGTACAGCGGCAGGTCGGGGTGGGCGGCATGGATGGCGCGGAAGTGGGCGTCGATCTCGGTCCAGCCGACCGAGCCGTAGAACGGCGGAGTGCTGACCAGGCCGTCGATCGCGTAGCGCACCGAGATGGCGGCGTTGTGCAGCGCCCGACGGGTGCCGATGTCGGTCACGCCGACCAGGACGGGGATCCGCCCGGCGACCACGCGGGTCACCGTGTCGAGCACCGTCTCGCGCTGGTCGTCGGTCAGGTACGGCCCCTCACCGCCGGTGCCGAGGGCGAAGATCGCGTGCACGCCGGCGGACACCTCGAACTCGACGAGGCGTTCCAGGGAGGCGACGTCCACCTCGCCGTCAGGGGTCAGCGGCGTGGTGATGGGCGGGATGACACCGTGCAAGGGCACGTTCGGGTCGATGCTGGTCATGTTCCTGCAATTCTCTAGCGGGTCGGAAAGAACAGAGAAGGCGCTCAGCCCCACTGCGCCTCGGTCATCGGCCGCAGCGCCGTCTCGAGGATGCGGAAATGGCGCGGACGGGTCAGGACGAAGTAGATGAGCTCGGCGATGTCGTCGGGCCGCATCATTCCCTGCAGCTGCTCGCTGCCGTCCGTGCGGCCGCGGTGGTCGTCGATCGCGAAATGCGTCCACACCCCGCCGGGCGCGATGTTGGTGGCGCGCACGCCCTTCTCGCGCAACTCGTTGTCCAGGGCGCGCGTCAGGCCGATCTGCGCGAACTTGCTGGCGGAGTAGACTGCCTCGCCGGGCAGCCCGCGGCGGCCCGCCTCGCTCGCCACCGTCACCAGGTCGCCACCGCCGGCGGCCACGATGTGCGGCACGGCGGCGTGGTAGAGGTTGATGGTTCCCTGCACGTTGGTGCGGATCATCTCGTCCTCGTGCGCCGTCGGGACGTCGAGGAACTGCCCGTAGCTGCCGACCCCGGCGTTGGCCACCGCGATGTCCAGCCGCCCGAACTGTGCCGCGGTGTCGGCGACGAACTCCTCCACCACCGCGCGGTCGCCCACGTCGCCCGCCCGCACCAGCGACCCCTCGAGCCCCAGGTCCTTGCCGGACCGGGACAGCAGCCCCAGCTTCACGCCGTGCGCGTGCAGCAGCCGCGCCAGCGACTCCCCGATGCCGGAGCTCGCGCCGGTGATCACGGCCACCTTGCCGCTCAGGTCCACCGTCTCGTACGTCATGTCAGTGCAGTCCTTCCGTGTGCCAGCGGGTGGGAGTCAGAGAGCCAGCGCGTGCGCGCGCAGGTAGTCGCGGTCGAGCGTCAGCCCGTGGCCCGGGGCTGTGGGCGGGTGGTAGCGGCCGTGCTCGACGCGGCCGGCCGAGGCGACGATGCCCAGGTCGGTCCACGTGCCGCCGTCCGTCATCTCGGCGCTGGCGATGTTCGGCACCGCCGCGAGGATGCTGGCGCTCAGCTCCATGACGAAGTGCGGCGTCATCGGCAGGTTGCGGGTCCGGGCCGCCGCCGCGATGTCGAGGTAGCCGGTGATCCCGCCGACGCGGCCGAGGTCCGCCTGCACGAAGTCGACGGCCTGGGCGTCGAAGTACTGCACGAACTGCGCGGCGGTGTACACGTTCTCGCCCAGGGCGATCGGCGTGCTCACGTGCTCGGCGAGCCGGCGGTGGGACGGGATGTCGTCCGACGGCAGCGGCTCCTCGATCCACAGCAGGTCGAACTGCTCGAACCGCTTGAAGGCGCGCACGGCGGCCGGGTAGTCCCACCCCTGGTTCGCGTCCACGGCCAGCGGGAACATGCCGACGGCCTCGCGGATCTTCGCCAGCCGCTCGACGTCCTCCTCGAGGTCCGGCTTGCCCACCTTCACCTTGGCCGCGACGTACCCGTCGGTCTGCCAGCGGCGCACCTGCTCGACCACCTCGTCGACCGACTTGTTCAGGTTGATGCCGCTGCCGTACAGCGGCACGACGTCCCGCACCCGGCCGATCAGGTCCACCACGTTCACGCCGAGCGACTTGCCCAACAGGTCCCAGAAGGCGATGTCGAACGCGGAGATCGCGTGCGTGGTGACGCCCGCGCCGCCGACGTCGTGCACGTACTTGTACATCTCGTGCCACAGCCCCCGCGGGGACACGGGGCGCCCGACGACGGTCGGCGCGATCTCCCGCGCCAGCGCCCCGATGGTCGCCGCGCCCATCCCGGACGTGTGGCTGAACCCCGTCCCGACCAGGCCGTTGTCGCCCCGGACGTCCACCACCGTGACCTCGATGTCGGTCACCCGGTGGATCTGGTCGCCCCACGGCCCCTCGGGCAGCGGCACGCGGGCCAGGGTGATCTCCACCTCGTCGATCCGCGGCACCGCGACCGGCGCTCTGCGGGCCGACGAGACCTCGGCGGCAAATGCGATATCAGACATTCGTCTTTCCTATCTGTGAAGTCGAGCTCAACCCTTGACGGCCCCCGCCGCCAGCCCCCCGATCAGCTGCTTCTGCACCAGCATGAATCCGACGAGCACCGGAACCGCCGCGATCACGCCGCCGGCCGTCAGCAGGTCCCACCGGATCTGGTAGTCGCCGATGAACAGCTGCAATCCGACGGGAATGGTCTGGCTGGCGGTGCTGGACGTGAACGTCAACGCGTACAGGAACTCGTTCCACGCGAAGATGAAGATGTACGTCCCGGCGGCGGTCAGCCCCGGCCGCAGCAACGGCACGAGGATGTGCCGCACCATCTGCATCGGGCTGCAGCCGTCGACCGTCGCCGCCTCGTCCAGCTCCTTGGGCAGCCCGTCCAGGAACCCCTTGAGCAGGTAGGTGGCGAACGGCGTCGCGAACGTGACGTAGATCAGCACCAGGCCGGCGCGCGAGTTCAGCAGGTGCCCCGAGCGGAGCATCGTCGACAGCGGGATCACCAGCAGCACTGCGGGGAACAGCTGCGCCACCAGCAGGGCGGTCAGCACCGTCGTCCGGCCGCGGAAGCGGAACCGGGACAGCGAGATCGCCGCGGCGCTGGCCACCACCAGGGCGAACAGCACCGTCCCCAGGGCGGTGATCGCGCTGTTCACCATGTAGTGCACGAACGGCGTGGTGGCGAACAGCTCGCGGTACCCCTGCACCGAGAAGTGGGTCGGCAGCCGGCTCATGCCGTAGGCGATCAGCTGGTCCTGCGGCGTCACGGAGGTCACGGCCATCACCACGTACGGCCCGAGCGTGCACACCATCCACAGCGCGATCACCACGTACAGCGCCGGCTTGCCGAAGGTCCGCTTCAGCCCGGCTCCCAGCGGGACCGACCGGCGCTCGGCGACGGCACGCGACCGACGCTCGCCCCGGGCGCGGCCACCGGCGACACCGGCCCTCTCCAGCACCACCATCACGCCTCCCTTCGCTGCGTCAGCCGGATGTAGACGGCGACGAGCACGGCCAGCACGGCCGCCTGCACCACCGCGTAGCTGGCGCCCGAGCCGAGCGCACCCTGCTTGTAGGCGGTCAGGTACGAGGCCAGCGGGATGGTGGTCGAGGCGATCCCCGGACCACCGCCGGTCAGCACGTACGCCAGGTCGATGTAGTTCGCCGTCCAGATCAGCCGCAGCACCAGGGTGATCAGCACCGTCGGCAGGATGCTCGGCACGGTGATGAACCAGAACACCCGCAGGAACCCGCACCCGTCCGTCCGTGCCGACTCCTTGAGCTCCTCCGGAACCGCCTGCAGGGCGGCCAGCACCATCACCGCGAAGAACGGGATGCCCTGCCAGGCGTCCACCACGATCAGCGTGCCCAGCGCGGAGTGCGCGTTGCCGAACCACGCCACGGGCGAGTGCATCAGCCCCGTGCGGGTCAGCACCGCGTTGACCAGGCCGTGGTTTGGGTCCAGCAGCCACATCCAGATCAGCGCGACCAGGACGCTGGGCGTCGCCCAGGGGATCATCGCGAGCCCCCGGACGACGCCGCGCAGCCGGAACCGCTGGTTGAGCAGCAGCGCCCCGATCACCCCGAACACCAGCTGCAGCCCCACCCCGCCGAGCGTCCACACCACCGAGTTCCGCAGGAACGTGCCGAAGCTCGGGTCGGTGAACAGGGCGCGGAAGTTGTCCAGGCCGACGAACCCGAGGGTGCCGCCGAGCAGGCTGGTCTCGGTGAACGAGAGCCAGATCGCCCGCAGGAACGGGTAGGCGACGAAGACGACGAGCAGCAGGAGCGTCGGCGAGAGGAACAGCGGCACGGTCAGGTCGAGCCGCCGCTTCCTCCTCGTCGGCCCCGTCGGCCCGCTCGGCCGGACCGGCCGTCGCGTGGTCAGGGTGGTCATCGGTCGACTACTTCGACAGGTCCGCGGACAGCTTCTGCAGCATCTGCGCACTGCTGGACTGGCCGCCGAACGCCTGCTGGATGGTCGGCGACCACGTCGCGTTGACCACGTTGGTGGTGCCGTTCAGCTGCGGCCAGCTCTGCGCCGTCTGCGCCGCCTTGAGCGCCACCTGGTAGCCGTCGTCCTTGGTGAACGCCGCGTTCGCCGCGACCGCCGTCGTCACCGGCAGCTGGCCCTGCGGCGAGGTGCTCATCTTGAGCATCTGCGCGTCACCCAGCAGCCACGTCTCCCACTGCCAGGCGAGCTCCTGCTTCTTCGACGACGTGAAGACGACGTTGCCGCTCATCGTCTGCAGCGACGACGGCTTCGACGGGTCCTGGGACGGGACGGGGATCACGCCGACGTCCTGACCGAACTGCTTACGGACCGCGGCGAGCGAGCCGACGTGGTGGATCATCATCGCCGTCGTGCCGGACAGGAAGTTGCTCTGCACCTGGGCGAACGCCGCTGTGGCCGATCCCGGCGGCGCGAACTTCACCAGGTCCAGGTACGACTGGTTCACCTGCTCGCCCGTCGGGCTGTCCAGCGTCACCTTGCCGCTGGAGTCGACGAACTGGGCGCCGCCGGCGTACATCCACGCCGCCCACTGGTCCTGGCCACCGGCACCGCCGCGCACGTCGAACGCGTAGTGGCCGTTGCCCGTCAGCTTCGGCGCGTCGGCGATCACGTCCGCCTGCGTCTTGGGCGCATCGAGGCCGGCCGCGCTGAACAGCTTCTTGTTGTAGTACATGTACAAGGCTGTGTTCTGGTGCGGCATCATGTAGATCTCGCTCTTGCCGGGCACCTTGCCGGCGTTCCAGCTCGAGTCGATCACGCTCGACTTGCCGCTCCAGGCGTCGATCTTCTTGCTCAGCGGCGCCAGGACCCCGGCCTTGACGAACTGGCCGATCCACTCGTCCTTCATGCGCGCCGCGTCAGGGCCGTTGCCGCTGCTCAGCGCCGTCTGCAGCTTGTCCAGGTACTGCGCGGCGGGCACCACCTGCAGCTGCACCTTGCCGTGGCCGCTCTCGGCGTTGAACTGGTCGGCCAGCTGCTGCCAGGTCTGGTCGGTGGCGTTGTCCACCCACAGCCAGTAGTTCAGGGTCTGGCCGGTGGTGTCGGTGCTCTGGCTGGCGGCCGGGGCCGACGACCCGGACGGTGAGCTGCTGCTGCAGCCCGCGAGCGCGATGGCTCCGGCCGTCAGCGCCGCACAGACGGCTCCGGCCCGACGCCATGAAGAGTGCTTCATTGCAGTCCTCTCTCTCTTGCGGTTCGGGGGACCTCAACGGCCGGCTTGCGTCGCCTCTCGGGAGGCGGCCGGGCCGAGCGCCCGTTCCTTCGCCCGCAGGGCGGTGAACCGGGCGCGGACGTCGAAGAAGTGCACGTTGAGCTCGTGCGTCGCCAGCGAGGTGTCGCCGGCCTCGAGCGTCTCGACGATGCGCAGGTGGCGCAGCGCCGTGCTCTGCAGGTCGCCGCCCACCTGGAACTGCTCGGACAGCTCGTCGAACAGCCGCCAGAACGCGGCGATCAGACCCTGCAGCGTCTTGTTGCCCAGCTGCTCGTAGAGCGCCTGGTGGAACTGGGCGTCCTCCTGGACGAACGGCTGCCCGCGACCCGCCTTGGCGACCATGCGCTCGGCGATCCGGCGCAGCTCGCGCAGGGTGTTCGCGGACATCTTGGCGACGGCGATCGGGAAGAAGGCCGCCTCCAGCACCCGCCGCACGTCGAGCATCTCGAGCATCAGCTCGGTGGTCGGCTCCATGTAGCGGGTCAGCGACTCGACGACCGTCTCCATGTCGAAGGTGCCGAGCGTGCGCCGTGCCCCCTGCCGCGAGACGACGAACCCGAGGGCCTCCAGCGCGGCCAGCGCCTCCCGCAGCGCTGGCCGGCTGACCTGGAGGTCGTGCACCAGGTCCTGCTCGCGCGGCAGGGGGTCGCCGGGCACCAGCTCGAGCAGGCGGAAGTGGCGGATCAGTCGGAACTCGAGATCGGAAGCCACGGCGCTCACCACCACTTGTCTGACAGGTTCGGGCCTCGTCGCCCTCGCAGCGAGCCTGACTGTAGGAACGACGCGGCGAATGCCTCAATAGCGGGGGCCGGATAGGCCCCACATGTCAGACAGGTGGCCGCTGGCCGGACCCGGGCGTGCCGCGCGGACCACCGGCACCCGTTGGGCGCTGTACGCGCGGTGTCTGGCTCGCCGCAGCTCAGCCGAGCGCGCCGACCGCCCCGCGCAGCTTCGCCAGCGCCTCCCGGACCAGCGCGACCAGTCCGGGTCCGCCGTCGGACGCCGTCCACGTGGCGAACCCGTCCCGGAAAGCCAGCATCCCGATCTCCGCGGCGAGCGACGCCACCGGGTCCGGCACTCCCCGGTCCTGCAGCGCCGCCGCGACGTCCGCCACCAGGCTGACGTGCTTGAGCTGGTCGCGCGCCTGCAGCTCGGCGCTGCTGGCGATCACCGCGCGCACGCGCGGGGCCAGCTCCCGGTTGAACGACGTCATCGAGCCCGCGACGTTGTCGAGGCCTGCCGCGACCGCATCGAGCGGGCCGGCCCCGGCGGGGGCGCCGGCGATCCCCTCGACCAGCAGGCGGGACATCACGGCCTGTCCGGCGGCCAGCACGTCGCGCTTGTCGGGGAAGTACCGGAAGAAGGTGCTGCGGGTCAGGCCGGCGCGCTCGGCGATCTCGGCGACCGTCACCTGGTCGTACCCCCGCTCGGCGAACAGGTCCAGGGCGGCGGCCACCAGCCGTTCGCGTCCGTCCGGTTCCCATCTCGCCATGCGCGCAGCATAGTGATGCGACACCAGTCGCATCGCGGCGCTACAGTGATGGGACACGAGTCGCATCACTTCGATGTCGACCGCGAGATCTGGAGGTCGTCATGCGCGTCTTCGTCACGGGTGCCACCGGCGGGATCGGCTCCGCCGTCGTCGCCGAGCTGCTGTCCACCGGCCACGAGGTGCTGGGTCTGGCCCGGTCGGACTCGTCGGCCGCACGTCTCGAGGCCGCGGGCGGGTCGGTGCTGCGGGGCGACATCTCCGATGCGGACGTCCTCCGGGCGGGCGCGCAGCAGGCCGACGGCGTGATGCACCTCGCGTTCGGCCACGACTTCACCGACTTCGCCGGGGCCATCGCGCAGGAGGGTGCTGCCACGCGGACGCTGGGCGAGGCGCTGGTCGGCACCGGGAAGCCCCTGGTCATGGCCTCGGGCACCCCGGCCGTCCCCGGTCAGGTCACCACCGAGGAGACGGTGGCGAACGAGGGCACCGCCGGCGGTCGAGGTGTGAACGCGCAGCACGTGCTCGGCCTGGCCGAGCAGGGCGTGCGCAGCGCGGTCGTCCGGCTGCCACGCTCCGTGCACCAGGCCGGTGTCGCGTTCGGCTTCGCCGGGATGCTGATCAACGCCGCGCGGCGCACGGGCGTCTCGGGCTTCGTCGGCGACGGCTCGCAGCGCTGGCCGGCCGTGCACCGGCTGGACGCCGCGCACCTGTTCTGCCTGGCGCTCGAGCACGCCGAGCCCGGCACCGTCCTGCACGCGGTGGGCGACGAGGGGGACACCATGCGGTCCCTCGCCGACGAGATCGGCCGCCAGCTCGGGCTGCCCGTCGAGCAGGTGCCGGCCGAGAGCTTCGGCTTCCTCGGCACGATCTTCGACGTCGACCAGCCCTCCAGCTCCGCGCTCACCCGCGAGCGCTTCGGCTGGGAGCCCACCCACCCGAGCCTGCTGGCCGACCTCGCGACGGGCGACTACCCGGCGTGACCCGACGCCCCGCGGAGCGGATCACCCCACGACGCGCGCGGCGAGGCCGCGGATGAACCGCACGATCTCGTCGGGCCTCTGCTCCGCCATGTAGTGACCGGCGTCGATCGGCTCGTACGTCACGTCGGGCGCCCACGCCCGCCACAGGGCGGAGGCGTCGAACCCGAGCTGCGACCCCCAGTCCTGCGAGATCACCCCGACCGGCATGCCCAGGGTGCGGCCCGCGGCACGGTCCTCCCGGTCCATCTCGAGGTCGATGCCGGCCGAGGCCCGGTAGTCCGCGACGATCGAGTCGACGGCCGCGACGGAGCTGTCGACGTAGTGCTGCCGGACCTGCGCGGTCAAGGTCGACCCGTCGGCGTCCCACGCGTCGAGGAACGACGCGAAGAAGTCGTCGGCGACGGCACGGATCATGCGCTCGGGCAGGCCGGCAGGCTGCGCCATCAGGTACAGGTGCCACGCGACCTTGGCGTCCACCCCGTGCAGCACGCCCCAGGTGTCCAGGGTCGGCAGCACGTCGAGGATGCCGAGGTACTGCACCGCCTCGGGGTGGTCGAGCGCCGCTCGGACGCCGACCAGCGCACCGCGGTCGTGACCCACCAGCCCGAACCGCTCGTGACCCAGCGCACCGGCGACCGCCACGACGTCCTGCCCCATGGTGCGCTTGGAGTAGGTGTCGGCACCGTCCTCCGCCGGCTTGCCGCTCTCGCCGTAGCCACGCAGGTCCGGCACCACGACGGTGTGCCGGTCGGCGAGCAACTGGGCGACCTCCCGCCACATGTAGTGGGTCTGGGGGAAGCCGTGCAGCAGCACGACGGCAGGGCCGCTGCCGCCGACCGCGACGTTCAGCTCGACCCCTCCGGCCCCGGGCAGGCGCTGGTAACGGAATCCGTCGATCGTCAGCGTGGTCATGCGGGTCCTCCTGGGGTGGGGACGGTGTGGTGGGCGGTGTGCCCGGAGAAGATGCCGGCGGGCAGGGGGTGGGGCCGGTCCGCCGAGGCCCGGAGGGCCGGGACGAGGACGACGTCGACGAGGTGTTCCAGGTACGCGTCACCGGTGTCGAGGCCGTTGAGCCGCCGCAGCAGCAGCGCCGCGCCGGCGACCTCCTCGAAGGGGAACGGCTGCGCGCCTGCCGGGAGCTCGCCGCGCTGCACCGCGGCCGCGAGGACGTCGGCCGGCAGGCGGGAGCCGGTCGGCCCGACCGCCTGCTCGATGGCGTCGCACAGCTCAGGGTCCTCGAGGCCCGCCTGCAGCAGGAGCAGCGCCGTCTGACCGTCGGTGGACCGCATCGTGGTGATCAGCCGGCGGCAGAGGGCGAGCAGGTCGCCGCGCAGGCTGCCGGTGTCGATCACCTCGCCGGCCTCCCGACGAGCAGGTCCCGCCTTGACCGCGGCGACCACCATCTCGCGCTTCGACGTCCAGCGCCGGTACAGCGTCGCCTTGGAGGCACCGGCACGCCGGGCGACCTCCTCGAACGTGACTCCCTCGTAGCCCCGCTCGGCCAGCACCTCGGTGACGGTGCGCAGCACGTGCGCCTCACGCTCGTCGTCGCGCGGGCGCCCGACGCGATGGGTGGCGAGCTGCGATCGTGGTTCATTTGGATACGGCACGTTCCGTATCGTAGCCCATCGCCGCTCATCGGCGCCTTGAGGTCACGTCCGCACGCAGGTGGGGCGGGGTCGCTTCCCCCTGCGGAGCGACCCCGCCTCACCTGCCAACCGGTTCAGCGCCGGGGCCTCACGGCACCGTCAGCCGCACCGGTGCAGCCTGTACCCGGGTGTCCGTCCCGTCCGGCAGCACCAGGTCGGTGTAGGCGTAGATCGTGTAGCTGCCCGACGGCCAGGTGGTGCCCCATGCCGTCGTGCACGTGTACGGACCGACACTGGTCTCCAGGTCCAGCGAGCCGCCGCTGGTCACCAGCGTGCGGGGCGTCCACGACGTGGTCGGGGCGCCGAGAGAACCGGCGACACTCGTGTCGGGGATGCCGAGGTTCCCGGCGTGCATCACCAGCCCGGCCGCGAGCGGCTGGCCCTTCCCGTCCGGGGCGTACGGGTCCGGAATCGGGTTGTCGTTGACCACGAAGTAGGACGGGTACCTGATCTCGACGTCGTTCACCGCCGCACCCGTGTTGGTCAGGTGCATCCGCACAACAAGGTTCCCGCCGTCGAGCGCGGCCGACGCCTGGCCGGTGACCGCTCCCGTGGACGCCGGCCACGTGTCCGACGAGATGTGGGGATCGAGGGCGCAGAAGGACTGGTCGCTGTGCGAGTCGAGCCGGACGGTGCCCGCAGGCAGGTAGGTCCGCGCCGGCGGCACCCCCACCTCCCCGCCGGCGGTCGACGTGGGAGTCGGACCGACCGTGCCGTAGGCGGGACCCCATGCGGAGCGGGTCTGCCCGTCCTTGACCACCTGGAGCTTGGTCCAGGCGACGTACTCCCCGGCCGGTGGCGGGCCGCCCGCCCCCTTCACGCCGGGGCACATGACGAAGGAGAGGCCGACCGGCAGCTGGACGCCGACGCCGCCCGGACCGAGGAGCGCCTCGGGGGTCGCCGTGAGCACCTGCGGGGAGAGACCCGCCATGGGCTGCGCCGCCACGCCGACCACTCGGGACGACTGACCGCTCCCGCTCGGTTGACCCGGGTCGACCAGCACGGCGGCCACGGGTCCGGCCGACACCTTGTCACCCACCGCACCGCCGAGCATCACCTGGTAGTGGGCGAGCAACGACCCACCGACGTCCGTCGACCACACCTCCGAGCCGAACGCCTGGAAGTCGCCGGACAACACGTCGGGCGCCGCCGTCCCGCACGGCTGCAGGTCGGGCCGGAAGGCGGCGGGGGCCGTCGCCGACGGCGAGCTGCTCGGCGTGGCGGTCGGGGTCGGGGACGCGGTCGGGGACGGCGTGGGCACCGGAGCCGTCGTCGTCACGACCGGGGCGGGCGGCGCGGGATGCTGCTCGAGCCGCCCGCCGAGGCCGACGCCGGCGACGGCCACCGCCGCGGCCGTGCCGATACCCGCCGCGCTGTACCCGGTCCGCACCAGCGCCCGCCGGCGGCGCGCCAGCGTCACCAGCGGAGCCGCGGACAGCTCGGGCGCCCCTCGGCGCGCGTCGTCGTGCATCGACCGCAAGGCGTCACGCAGGTCGGTGGTCATCATCGCCCCCCTACTCGTCCGGCCGCAGGCAGGACGTCGACGGTCTCGCCGGGAGGCGGGGCCAGCGGACCCAGCCGCGTCTCCAGCTTGTGCGTGGCGTTGGAGAGGTATCGCTTGACCGTGCCCTCGGCGAGGTTCAGCTCCCGGGCGACCTCGGCGACGGTGCGGTCCGCGAAGAACCGCAGGACGACGCACGCCCGCTCCTGACGGGACAGGACCGCGAGCGCGGCGCGCACGTCGAGGGCGGCGTCGTCCTCCTGCTCCCGCGTCTCCGGCTCCATCAGAAAGTGCTCGAGCCCGGCGTAGCGGCGTCGGCGCCGGTAGCCGTCGATGTACAGGATCGCGATGGTGCGCCGGGTGTACGCCTCGGCCGACGTGGCGTCGAACCCCGTGCGGAACCGCCCGAACACCTTGACGAACGCGTCCTGCACCAGGTCCTGGGCGGACGCGAGGTCGCCCGTGAACAGATAGGCGTAGGCGACGAGGTCACGGCCTCGGTCCCGCGCCAGACATGTCAACAGCTCGTCGCTGCCGGACATCGAACCCCCCTGCTCCAACTTCCTGCCGCGTCTACGAACGGCGCGGCGGTTTCGTTGTAGCGGAAGGCGAAGCCCAGGACGGAGAGGCGCGGGGAGAGGTCAGTCGGTGGTGGTGGTCCGGGCGCCCCGGCGGTTCGGCGGCTCGACGGGGCCGGCGTCGACGAACGTGCGCGCCAGCACGGCACCGGCGTCGTCGACCAGCCACACGTGCAGCCGCGCGGACGCCACCGGCCCCGGCGCGGGCACGCGGACCGTCGTCGGACCGCTGAGCACGAACGGTTCCACGTCGACCGGCGCGGACTCCGCCGCGGGCGGCACAGGGTCCGCACCGAACGCGGCCCCGGCCGACACCCACGCCGCACGGACGCGCCCGCGCACTGCCGCCCGCCCGTGGTGCGACACCCGCACGACGAGGTCCCACGGCTGCGTCGGCACCGGCACGTCCGCCCCGGCAGCCGCCGGGACGAGGTCCAGCACCAGCACGGTCGTCGCGTTCACGTCCGCCGGGTCCAGCCCACCACGGTCCTTCTCGCGGCGGTCGGCGTCCACCAGACCGGCCGCCTCGTGCTCGACGTCGGTCAGCTCGGTGTAGACGTAGCCCGCGTACCGGTCGTGGCGACGCAGCTCCTGCGTCTGCCAGCGCAGGTGCCAGGCGCGTTCCAGGTTGGTGAACCCGGCGCCGTACTCGCTGTTCAGCAGGGGGATGCCGGTGCGCGGGTGGTCCGCTGCGCCGTACAGCGACTTGTCCACGGTGAAGTCCGGGCCCAGCATCACCGGGAAGTCCTCGCGGCTGCCGTCCGCGAGCGCCGCCACGTTGGCGGCCCACGCCGCGGGGTCCACGTCGTAGTAGTGCCAGTCGACCAGGTCGGTGCGCACGTGCGACCAGCCGGAGTTCTCCACGATCGGCCGGGTGGCGTCCAGCAGCCGCATCACGTCGTAAGCATGGGCGGCGGCCTCGGCACGGTCGGGGCTGCCGGGGATGTCCCAGTCCAGGCCCCACTCCTCGTTGTACAGGCCCCAGACGACGATCGACGGGTGGCTGCCGTCGCGCTCCACCAGGTCCGGCAGCTGCGCCTCGAACGCACCGGCCGCTTCCAGCGAGTAGCGGCTCGGCGCCGGCGGCTCCGACCACACCAGCATCCCCAGGCGGTCGGCGTGGTGCAGCCACCGCGGTTCCTCGAGCTTGATGTGCTTGCGCACCAGGTTGTAGCCGTACCGGCGCGCGAGCTCCAGGTCGCGGACCAGCGCGTCGTCGTCGGGCGCCGTCAGGCCCGTGCGCGGCCAGTAGCCCTGGTCCAGGACGCCACGGACGTAGAGGCGCTCATCGTTCAGCGTGAGGTGGTCGCCCTCGACGGCGATGCGGCGCAGGCCGGTGGTGGCGACGACGCGGTCGGCGGCGGCGCCCGCGCCGGTGGTCAGCTCGACGCGGTACAGGTGCGGGTCGTCGGGCGACCACAGGTGCGGGTCGGTCAGCTCGAGGCGGCCGGCGAAGCGGCCGGTGGCGTCGGGCTCGAGCACGACGGCGGCGGCCGACGAGCGGTCCGCGCCCGACGAGCCGTCGGAGCCGGCCGTCCCCGCCGCCTCGTCGAGCACCCGCACGTGGACCGGCGCCGTCGGCGCGTCGCCCACCACGGTGCCCACCACGTCGATGCCGGTCAGGGAGTCGCCGCGCAGCGCCAGCTCGGCCACGTACGACCGGCCGCGCGCCTCGAGCCACACGCTCTGCCAGATGCCGGACGTCGGCGTGAAGGACACGCCGTCGTAGTCGTCGCGCGGGACCGACCGCTGCTTGCCGTGCGGGATCGACCGCTTGTCCGCGGGTGCCTCGACCTCCACCGTCACCACCACCGACGCCCCGGGCGCCGCCACCGTGGTCACGTCGAGCTCGAACGACGTGTACCCGCCGACGTGCACGCCGACCTCGACGTCGTCCACCAGCACGCGCGCCCGGTGGTGCACCGCGCCGAAGCACAGCAGCACGCGCGACCCGTGCCACTCGGCCGGCACGGTGACCGACCGGCGGTAGGTGCCGCGCTCCAACCAGGTGCGCTGCACGCCGGACGCCTCGGTCTCCCAGGCGAACGGCACGGTGACGGTCGTCGTGCCGTACTCGGACTCGAAGTCCCAGGAGCCGTTCAGCGTGAGCCACGCGGCGGAGCGGTCGCGGTCCGGGCGGGGGTACTCGGGCTTGGGGACGACGACGCCGGTGGGCGCTGCCGTCGAGGCGCTCGGGGTGGTGGAGGCCGACGCCCCGGCCGGCGCGGCGGCCGCGCTCGGCTGGGTCGTCTCGGCGGTGACCGCGACCACGTCGGTCGCGCTCGGCGTCGCAGGGCTCATGGGGGCTGGACCTCTCACGGTCGGCAGTGGGACGAGGGGAAGGAGGTGGGAGGTCCGGTCAGCCCTTGACGCTTCCGGCGATGATCCCGTTGATGAAGTGCCGCTGGAGCAGGACGAACACCAGCAGCAGGGGGACGAGGGCCACCGAGCTGGCGGCGAGCAGCTCGCCGGTGACCGTCGCGTAGTCCGCGCCGATCCGGTTGCCGCTGATGTTCTGGGCGAGGGTGGACAGCACCACCTGGAGGGTCGCCATCCGCTGGGAGCTGGCGATCACCACCGGCCAGACGAAGTCGTTGTAGATGTTCATCACGGTCAGCACCGCCAGGCCGGCCAGGCTGGGCCGGATCACCGGCACGAGGATCCGGGCGAAGATGCCGAACTCCCCGCAGCCGTCGACGCGGGCGGCGTCCATCAGCTCGTCCGGGACCGCCGCGATCACCTGGCGCATCCAGAAGATGGCGAACGCGTCGACCGCCCCCGGGAGGATCAGCGCCTGGTACGTGTTGACCCAGCCGAGCTCCTTCATCTCCAGCAGCAACGGGATGATCAGCACGATCGTCGGCAGCATCAGCGTCACCAGCACCGTGCCGAACAGCGCGTCCCGCAGCGGGAAGCGGTACTTGGCGAACCCGTAGGCGGCCAGCGGCGCGAAGAACATCGTCATCGAGCCCTTCACCGCCAGCACGACCAGCGTGTTGACGAACCCGCGGCCGATCGGCACGTCGGAGAACATCGCGGTGAAGTTGGAGACGGTCAGCTGCGACGGGTCCAGGCTCAGCGGGTTGCTCACGATCTGCCCGGCGGGCTTGAACGCCGAGATGACGGCCCAGACGACGGGGGCGAGGAAGGCGAGGGTCAGCAGGCCGAGGAAGGCGTGCGACCCGACGGAGCCGAGGGCGCGGTGCCGGGGCCGGCGGCCGGACGTCGCGGTGGCGGGCGCGGGGCCCGGACGGGGGGGTGCGGTCAGCGTGGTCACGTCAGTCCTCCGACCGGAGCAGGCGCACGAAGATCAGGGACAGGGCCATCACGACGATGACCAGCAGGAACGAGTTCGCCGCACCGGTGCCTAAATCGGACCGCGTGATCGCGTTGTAGAGGTGCAGCCCTGCCGTCGTCGTGGAGCTGTAGGGCCCGCCCTTGGTGACGACGTAGGGCTCGGCGAACATCTGGAACACCGCCAGCGTCTGCATCACCAGGGCGAACATCAGGGTCCGGCGCATCAGCGGCACGGTGATCGACCACAGCTGCCGCGCGCGGTGGGCGCCGTCCAGCGCCGCCGCCTCGTACACCGACCCGTCGATCGACTGCAGCCCGGACAGCAGGATGATCACGATGAACCCGGTGGTCTTCCACAGGAACAGCAGCGCCAGCGTCGGCTTGGCCCACGTGCTGGTGACCAGCCACCCGACGGCCGGCAGGCCGAGCAGCTTGAGCACGCCGTTGACGGCGCCGTAGTCCTTGTCGAACACCACCACCCAGATCTGCGCGATGGCGACCAGCGGGGTGACGAACGGGACCAGGAAGGCCACCCGGTAGAAGCCCCGCATCCGGGTCCGGGCGTTGTCCAGCAGCACCGCCGCCAGCAGGCCGACCACCAGCTGCACCGGCACGATCAGCAGCCACAGCACCGCCGAGTTGCCCAGCGACTGCCAGAAGGAGGGGCTGGTCAGCAGGTACGTGTAGTTGCCCCAGCCCACCCACTGCGGGGCGCGGGCGCCGTGCCAGTTGGTGAAGCTCAGCCGCAGCGTGAACAGCATCGGGTAGACGCTGAACGCGACGAACAGGGCGAGGAACGGCAGCACGAAGACGTAGGGCGCCAGCCGGCGCCGCAGCCGGGACCGGTGCGATCCGCGCCGGGGCTCGGGACGGCTCGTCCGGGGGACGTCCGTGACGACGGAGCCGAGGGTCATCGAAGGGGTCCTCTCGGACGAGCAGGGTCTCGGTCGGGGCCGGCCCGGCGGTCAGCAGGAGGGCTGCCGACCGCCGGGCGTGCGGCCTACTGCCGGTCGACCAGGTTCTTCTGGATGTCCGCCGTGGACTGGTCGATCACCTGCTGGGGCGTCATCGACCCGTCGAGCATCTTCTGCACGTTGCTGCCCAGGTAGTCCACGGCACCGGCCCACCACTTGGGGATCGGCGTGCCGCCGGGGATCTGGTCGCCCGCCTCGATCGCCGTCTTCCACAGGTCCTGGTTGCCCAGTGCCGGGGAGGGCTTGAACAGCGGCTTGGCCGGGTCGGCCGCGGGCTTGTAGGCCGGGATCGACGTGTCGAGGCCGTTGGGGTACACGCTGTTGGGCCCGTAGACGGCGGTGTAGCCGGCCGGGTCGAACATGAGGAACTGGTAGAAGAGCCACGCGAGCTGGGAGTTCTTCCCGGCCTTCGGCAGGACGAACGACGAACCGCCCATCGCACCGGACCGCGCACCGCCGGCGTTCCACGCCGGCAGCGGCATGGCCCGCCAGTCACCCTTGGTCGTCTTCAGCTGCTGCTCCGGGGCGAAGTCGAACCAGATCGACCAGGGGTAGAACACCTCCTTGGCCGAGTCGAGGGCGCCGACGTCGCTCTGGCTGAGGTACTCCGCCCGGGTGCCGAGCCCCTGCTTCTGCACCGAGTCGAGCCAGCCGAGGATCTGCTTGTACGCCGGGGAGTCCAGCCGCAGCTTCCCGTCGGCGTCGGCCAGGCTGGTGCCCTGCTGGCTGGCGTACATCTCCAGCTGCAGCTGGCCCAGGAAGCCGGTCTGCTCGAGGTGGATCGGCTTGGCGTCCGGCACGGCCGCCTTGTACTGCTTGGCCGCGGCGACCAGGTCGTCGTACGTCTGGATCTTGGTGGCGTCGACGCCGGCCTTCTGCAGCGCGGTGTCGTTGTAGAACAGCAGGCCCGGGTCCAGGTCGAACGGGACTCCGTAGACGCCGCCCTTGACGGTGCTGACGTCCACCTTCTGCTTGGCGATGTCCTTCACGTACGGCTTGAGGACGCCGCTGAGGTCCCAGAGGTAGTCGGAGTACCCCGCCACCAGCGCGTCGTCGAGGAACACGCCGTCCGGCACGTCGCTGCCCGTGATCAGGGTGTTCTGCAGCTTGGCGTTGATGTCGACGGCCTGGTGGTTGACCTTGATGTTCGGGTACTCCTTGTTGAAGGCCGCGATCGCCGCGTCGAACACGTTGTAGAGGTCGCCGGAGCGGTCCCAGATGGTGATCGAGCCGGAGGGGTTCGCGTCGCTCGGCGCCTGGAGCTGGTCCGGGTTGGACGACGAGCTCGCGGTGCCGGTGGCGCCGGAGCCGCCGGCGGTGACCGCCGGGCCGCACGCGGCGAGCGCGATCGCGACGGCAGTGGCGGTGAGTACGGCTGGGACGGTGCGGCGTGCGCCACGAGCCCGGCCCTCGACGTCGCGCGGCAGACGAGGTCGCCGCGGCAGTGCCTGGTGCATGAACACTCCCTTGTGGACATGGGGACGGCCGATCGTCGCGCCGTTTGCCAACGTGCGCAAACCTAGCTCGCCTTTGCACACGTTGGCAAGTAGGCTGGGACCGCGATTCCGGCGCTGCTGCGAGGCGGTTCCCGCCAGGGTGTACGGGACGCGTCCGACCAGGTGCTTGAGCACGAGCAGGGGAGTTCGATGGCCGCCACCCTCCGCGACGTCGCCCGGACGGCGAACGTCTCGATGCGCACGGTGTCCAACGTGGTGAGCGGGTACGAGCACGTCAGCGAGGCGATGCGCCAGCGCGTGCTCGCCGCGATGGAGGAGCTCGACTACCGCGCCAACCCCGTGGCGCGCACCCTGCGGACAGGGCGCACCGGGGTGCTGGCCCTCGTGGTGCCCGAGATCGACGTGCCGTACTTCTCCGAGCTCGCGCGCGAGGTGATCAACGCGGCGGCCGCCGTCGGCTACCGCGTGATGATCGACCAGACCGGCGACGACCACGAGCGTGAGCGCCGGCTGCTCACCGGCGCCGATCGGACCATGCTGTTCGACGGCATCCTGTTCAGCCCTCTCGTCACCGCCACCGAGCTGCTGGAGATGCGCGCCGGGCGGTCCATCCCCCTCGTCCTGCTCGGCGAGCACGACTTCGACGGCCGGTACGACCACGTGGCCATCGACAACGAGCGTGCGGCCTACGACGCCACGGCGCACCTGGTGGCCCTCGGTCGTCGGCGCATCGCGGCGATCGGAGCGCAGCCGCAGGAGGCCTACGCGACCCCCCGCAAGCGGACCGCCGGCTACCAGGACGCGCTGCGCGACGCCGGCCTCGAGCCGGACCCCGACCTGCTGCGCCCCGCCCCCCGGTACAGCCGGGCCGACGGCTACTCCGCCGCCCAGGCCCTGCTCGCCGCACCCGACCGGCCGGACGCGATCTTCTGCTACTCCGACCTGATGGCGATGGGCGCGATGCGGGCGGTGTTCGACGCCGGCCTCTCGGTCCCGGACGACGTGGCGATCATCGGCATCGACGACATCGAGGAGGGCCGGTACTCGCGGCCCACGCTGAGCACCGTGTCGCTGGACATCCCGTTCATCGCGCGCGCCGCCGTCGAGCGGCTCGCCGTTCGGATCGACGAGCCCGACGCCCCCGCGGAGGAGGCGCTGGCGCCGCATGTCCTGCTGCCGCGGGAGAGCACCGGCACAGGTCGATCACCGGGAATCTAGTGACGTGACATCATGTTGTGATGAGCATGGACTTCTTCGACGTGCTGGTCCGCTACGAGACCACCCTGTGGAACCACCTGGACGCCCGGCTCGCCGCTGCCGGCTCGGTGCGACTGGGCACCTTGTCGGCGCTCCGGGTGCTCCGCCGGCACCCCGGTGCGGCGCGCGTGCAGGAGCTGCGCACCGAGCTCGGCATCACCGTGGGGGCGGCGAGCAAGCTCGTCGACCGCCTGGAGCGTGACGGCCTCGCCACGCGCTCGGCCCATCCCGACGACCGCCGCTCGTCCTTGATCACCCTCACGGCCGTGGGCCAGGCGGCGCTCGACGAGGCAGCCGCGATCGTCGACCGAGCGCTGCAGGAGCACCTGGGCGACGAACCGGCCGCAGCTGCGGTCACGACGATCCTCGAGCACCTGCTCACCACGCTGGAGCCGGTCCCGGCGGCGATCCGATGAGCGCCACGATGCGCGCCGTCGTCGTCGACCAGCCCGGCGGTCCCGAGGTGCTCCAGGTGCGTGACGTCCCACGGCCGCACGCGGAACCCGGTCAGGTGCTGATCCGGGTGCACGCCTTCGGCCTCAACCGCTCCGAGCTGCACTTCCGCAGCGGCCGGGCGTGGTCGGGCACCTTCCCCCGGATCCCCGGGATCGAGGCGGCCGGTGTGGTCGAGGACGCCCCGGGTGGAGAGCTGGCCGTCGGCACCCAGGTGATGGCGATGATGGGCGGGATGGGCCGCACCTTCGACGGCGGCTACGCCGAGCACGTCGTCGTCCCGGTCTCCCAGGTGGTCCCGTTCAGCAGCGACCTGCCGTGGGAGGTGCTCGGCGCCGTCCCGGAGATGCTCCAGACGGCGTACGGGTCGCTGGCTGTCGGCGTCCGACCCTCGGCCGGGGACACCCTGCTGGTCCGCGGCGGCACGTCGTCCGTCGGCCTCGCGCTGGCCGTCCTCGGCCGGCTGCAGGGCCTCACCGTCCTGTCCACCACCCGCTCGCCGGCGCGGCGCCCTCTGCTCGAGCAGGCGGGCGCCCACCAGGCGCTGGTGGACGACGGCCACGTCGCCGACCAGGTGCGCGACCTGGTTCCCGACGGCGTCGACGGAGCCGTCGAGCTGGTCGGTTCGGACGTGCTGCGCGACACGCTTCGCGCCGTCCGGCCGGGCGGCACGGTCTGCTTCACCGGCATGCTCTCCGACCGCTGGACGATTCCGGAGTTCTACCCGATGGACTGGCTGCCGAACGGTGTCCGCCTCACCGCCTACTCCGGCCACGCCGCCGATCTGCCGCCCGCCGTGCTGCAGGACTTCCTCGACGCGGTCGCCGCGGGCCGGGCCCGGGTGCCGGTGGGGAAGGTGTACGCGCTGGACGAGATCGTCGAGACCCACCTCGACATGGAGGCGGGAGCGGTCGGGGGCAAGGGCGTGGTGCTGCTGTCGGCCGGCTGACCCGGCATCACGTGCACGGCCCGTGCACCGTCCACGAGAAGTCGAACGACGCGCTCGCGCCGGGCCCGAGCTCGTGGAGCGGTGACAGGATCTCCAGCTCCACCAGCCGCGCCGACGGGTGCAGCCCCTCCAACCCGCCGATCGGCTCGGCCGTCGGGTACTGCATCCACAGCTCCACCTGGCAGCCGCCGTCGGGGTACCCGGCGCCCGCGTCCACGGGGAACATGAGGTCGATCCCCGCGCCGTCGGGGCGGCGGTAGCGGACGGACCCCGTGGCATCGGTGAACCCGACCTTCGCCACCACGTCGCTCACCTGGACGGCGCGGAAGCCGTCCACCACGGGCCCGACGCCGATCGAGCCGTCGGCCTCCACCATGGAGATCGGCGCCGCGGTGCCGGACGAGCCCACCTCGACCGACCCCCCGGCCTGGTGCGCGAACGCCTCCGTGTCCACCTGGCACACCTCCCAGACGGACCAGCGGACGGGTCGGTCGGAGACGTTGGTGAACGTGTTGCGCTGCTCGACCGTGGAGCCCGAGCGGGGGATGACCAGCCGGCGTTCGACCCGCAGGCCGGTGCGCGCGTCGTCCGGGCTGGTCAGCCGGACCACGAGCCCGTCGAGGTCGTCCGACCACTCGTCGGCGACCGCCCAGCGACCGGAGTCCAGCACGCCGTCGGGCGGCCCCGGCCACTCGTCCGGCGACCCCCAGCCCTGCGGAGCGGGCCACGTCTTCGAGCCGCCCACGTTCGCCCACGACCCCATCGCCTCGGTCAGCGGCGCCCAGGTGGACCGCGGCCGCACCGTCCGCAGCTCGTCGTCCAGGTACTCCGGGTTGCGCCACAGCAGCTCGGCACCACCGCAGCGCAGCGAGATCAGCCGACCGCCGACCCCGGGCAGGAAGGCGAGCTCCAGCTCGTCGTTCGCCGCACGGAGCACCTCGAGCCGGTCGTCGTCGCCTGCGGTCCGCGTCAGCGCGGGTCGGCCGTTCACAGCGACGGCACCAGGACGACCTTGCCCGCGGCACCTGCCGCCGCGAGCGCGTAGGCCTCGTCCGCCGTCCCGAAACCGCAGGCGATCAGGGCGCCGTCCACGTGGTCCAGGTCCGAGAAGAGGGGCACGCACGTACTCTCCTCGACCAGCACGTAGTCCGCGTGACCGCCGTCGCACTCCCAGCCCGGCACCGGATACTCGCGGACCTCCGCGGTCGAGTTGCCGGGAAGGAAGACGCCCCGCATCGACGTCGGCATGGGCGATCACTGACCTCTCGTCGTACTTCAGTCGGTGGTGCCGGCCGGCGAGCGCACGCCGGCCGGACAGCGTGACGTTGATCAGGACGGCGAGCACGATGATGGCGCCCGTCACGACCGTCTGCAGGACGAGTTCACGCCGAGCAGCACCAGGCCGTTGCCGATCAGCGTGATGAAGGTGACGCCCAGGAAGTGGCCGAACATGCTGCCGCGTCCGCCGGCGATCGCCGTGCCGCCGACAAGGGCTGACGTCGACTCGGTCGCAGACATGGCACAACCCCGCCGAGAAGGGCTCGGCGAGGTTGCGCGTCGGTGGGTGCAGGCCTCAGCTGTGGTAGATGGGCCAGCACGTGATGATGAAGCTGATGTCCTTGTCCCCGCTGTAGACGCCGCCGTAGATGCCGGGCCACACCTGGGTGACCTCGGTGCCCGCCTTGACCACGATGAACGCGGCACCCGCGGGCACACTGGCGGTGGTGGTGCCGTCCGTCAGCTCCACCTTGGTGCAGGTGTAGAGGCCGTTCTGCTCCCAGTACGACTCATGGTTGAGCGCGGGGTCGACGCCGGCGAAGGCGGGAGTGGCGACACCAGCGATCGCGATTGCGAGGCCGATGGTCGCGGCGGAACGCCTGAAGGTGCGCATGTCGACTCCTTCGTGACGACGGGCCGCCCGGACCCCGGTGTCCCAATTGTCCGGCCTGTCCTTCTCCGCACCCTAGGTCCGGCCGTCGCCCACCCGCTACGCCCCGCCCGGGACTTCACCCCGCGCCTCGGACGCAGACGGAGACGCGCGCTTCACCGCTTCGGGACGGCGCGCGTGGCGGCGCGCTGAGCGCGCGGCCGTCGGGCGGCGCCGTCAGCCGCGGTGGCTGAGCCCGAGGAAGGTGAAGATGGGGGCCGCCACCAGCAGCACCAGCGGAGCGAACACCGCCCACGCGGGACGCTCCAGGTCCGGCCGGCCGGGTGCCTGGACCACCGGCACCACCTGGCCCGGCTGGTACTGGCCGTGCGGCACCTTCTGGTTCACCGGCACACCACGCGGCATCGCCGCGGTGGCCACGACCACGGTGTCCGTCGGAGCCTCGGTGACCGACCGCCGCTGCCAGACTCCCGTGGGCCGCACGTCCACCACCATGGCGGTGCCTCGCAGGCCGCGGGTGAACACGCGGTACCGCCGGTAGAAGACGGCGAACGTGCCGACCAGCACACCGCAGAACACCACCACGACCACCAGGACCAGGGCGGTGCCCGCCTGGCCGGCGAGCGGGCTGGGCGGCACGGTCAGCCCTCGAAGCGCAGCGTGCGCAGGATGGCGAACCCGGCGGAGGTGTCGAGCTGCCCGTGGGCGGCCTCCGCCGACACGCCGACGGTCTTGGTGCCCTTGGCGTCCCGCACGGTGACCAGGATCGTGTCGCGCTTGGAGCCGTCGTCCTGGGTGAGGGTGGCGCCGATCGCCGTGGCGTAGGGCATGCCCTTCCAGGTCGCCGGTGAGAGGGAGACGTCGGACCAGCCCGGGGTGGCGGCGATCTGCGCCTCGGCAGTCTGGGACGACGCATCGACCGCGGTGTCGTTCGCCCCGTGCACCGGCGTCACCGTCACCGTCGCGACGGCGCGCTTCTGCGCCGGGTCGTGCACCACCAGCTGCTTGATGCCGTTGTCCAGCGTGCTGGTCGAGCTGGTGTCGCCCGTGGGGACGTCCACCGTCACCCCGAGGACGGTGACCGGCGTGGTGCCCTGCGGGGTCGCCAGGCTGGTGATGGTCACAGTCCGTCCCGTCGGCCGGACGCCGAACGCCGGCGAGCCGCCGGAGCTCGGGGCCTTGGCCGTCCCGGAACAGCCCGCCAGGGCTCCGACCAGCACCACGACGACCGCCGCCGTCCGGCTCAACGTCCGCATGCCGTCCAGCCCTTCCACCCGTGGTCTCCGAGGTAGTGCGCCGAGGTCGACGTCGTGCTGGAGGTGTCCGCATCGGGGGCCTCCCGTCGGCACCGGCACCCAGTGCACGCCTCCGGCGGCGTGGTGTCGACGACGGTGCTGCGACCCGGCCGGATGACGCGCCCCGTCCGCGGGGGCGCACAGGTGCTCGAGGCGCCGCTGGGAAGCTTCACTCGATGGGGGCTGCGGGTCGGCTCACATATAGAGACGGTCAACGTTCCACCCGGAGGCGGCCGCGCGTGAGCACCTACGTCCTCGTACCGGGCGCCGGCGGCAGCAGCTGGTACTGGAGCTACGTCGCGCGGATCCTCATCGACGCGGGGCACGAGGTGGTCGCCGTCGACCTCCCGGGTCCGGACGAGGCGGCCGGCCTGCCGGAGTACGTCGACCTCGTCTGCGCGGCGATCGGTGGGCGGCGGGACGTCGTGCTGGTCGCCCACTCGCTGGGCGGCTTCACCGCGCCGCTGGTCGCGCGGCGCGTGCCGGTGCGTGCGGTCGTCCTGGTGAACGCGATGATCCCGGCGCCCGGCGAGACGGCCGGCGACTGGTGGGACGTCACGGGTTGGGGGGAGGCGCGGACCCTAGCCGCCGTCCGCGGCGGCTATCCCGTCGAGTTCGACCTGGCGACCTACTTCCTGCACGACGTCGACCCGCGGGTCGCCGCTGCCGGCGAGCCGTATCAACGCCCGGAGGGCGACGCCGTCTTCCGGGCTGTCTGCGACTTCGGGTCCTGGCCCGACGTCCCTCTGCGGGTGCTCACCGGCGCGGACGACCGCTTCTTCCCGGCCGAGTTCCAGCGCCGGATCGCCCGCGAACGCCTCGGCGTGGACCCGGACCTGCTGCCCGGAGGGCACCTGATCGCGCTCTCGCAGCCGCGCGCCGTCGCCGACTACCTGCTGGGCGTGTGAGCTCGCAGACCAGGTGCACCCCTCTGGCCACTTCCGGCAGCAGGCGGCGCCGGTGCAGGGTGCTCCTGTGACCGTGCTCATCCTGCTGCGCAACGGACAGAGCCACGCGGACGCGCGGCAGGCCTATGCGGGACTGCTGGATCCCGAGCTGACGCCGACGGGGGTCGCCGAGGCGCAGACGGTGGCCGACCTGCTCGCGAGCAGGGGAGTGCACCTGGACGTCGTCATGACGTCCCCGCAGGCGCGAGCCGTGCAGACGGCGGACGCGGTGCTGGCGCGGCTCGACCAGGCCGAGCTCCCGCGGGTGACCTCCTGGCGGCTGGCGGCCCGTGACCTCGGCTGCCTGACGGGGGTGGCGAAGCCGCGCGCGATCAGCCTGTTCGGCGCCGAGTCGATGACCGAGTGGCGGTTCTCCCCCGGCGGCAAGCCGCCGGCGGCCAGCCCTGAGCGGATCCGAGCACTGCCGTGGCGGCCGACGGCCGACTTCCTGCAGAGCCTGCCCTTCGGCGAAGGGGAGTCGCTGCGTGAGGTGGAGGAGCGGCTGCGACCGTTCTGGGAGGGCGCGTTGCGCACGGAGCTCGCCGCGGGACGGGCCGTGCTGGTCGTCGCGCACACCGACTCGCTCCGAGCGCTGCGCCGCGTGATCGAGAGCTGCGGCCCCGACGAGGTCGACACCCTGCGCGTCGTGCCCGGGCAGCCGTTGGCCTACCGCACGGACGCGTCGGGAAGCGTTGTCCCACCGGCGCTCTACCTCGAGAACCACGCCTCCCTGTGAGCCGAGCTGCGGCTGCACCTGGGGGGCCGGCATCACGTGGCGGGGGCATCGTGAGCGCTCTGCCCAGACGACGAAAGAGCCGGAGACCATCGGGTCTCCGGCTCTTTCTCTGTCTGTGCGCGAGGCGGGATTTGAACCCGCACGCCCTTTCGGACACTGGCACCTGAAGCCAGCGCGTCTGCCGTTCCGCCACTCGCGCGCGCCGGAGAACATTAGCACGGTGCCGGAGGCCTTTGACGCCAGCGTCATGACCCCCGGATGCGCCCTGCGACCCCCCGCCGCGGGTGCTGACGAGCGCTCCGCACGGCCCCGCGTCGCACCCGTAGCGGTCCCTTCAGGACCGGCACCAACGGCCCACACCAGCGCGCCGAGCAGCACCGACGCCGCGGCCCGGTGCCCACGCGGATACGATCGAGCCGGGTCGTCGCGCACCCACGCTCGCGCACACCCCCTCGCCTGGCCCCTCCGCCGGCGACGACCGGTGAAGGAGGTGGCGTGATGGGCATCCTCGACAAGTTCGAGAACGGGGTGGAGCGCGCGGTCAACAACGCCTTCACCCGCTTCGCCCGGAGCGAGGTCAAGCCGGTCGAGCTGGTCAGTGCGCTGCGCCGGGAGGTGGACGACCGGGCGGCGGTGGTGGACCGCGACCGGACCGTCGTGCCCAACGACTTCGTCATCGAGCTGTCGACGTCGGACTACGACCAGGTCGAGGCGTGGGGCGCCGAGACGCTGGCCGACGAGTTCGCGGCGAACGTCACGGACCACGCGGCGAGCCAGCGGTACGCCTTCGTCGGACCGGTGACCGTGTCCTTCGCCGAGGACCCGGACCTGGAGACGGGCCGGTTCACGGTGAAGAGCTCGACGGTGCGCGGTGCGGTCGCACCCGCCACCACGGCTGCTCCGAGCCCCCGGCACCCGCTGCTGGACATCGACGGTCAGCGGTACCTGCTGACCGGACCGGTGACGGTGATCGGCCGCGGCTCGGAGGCGGACATCATCGTCGACGACCCCGGCGTCTCCCGTCGGCACCTGGAGATCCGCGTCACGCCGGACGGTGTGATCGCCACGGACCTGGGCTCCACCAACGGGCTGTTCGTCGAGGGCCACCAGGTCCCCGCCGCCACCCTGCTCGACGGCAACACGCTCACCATCGGCCGCACCCGGATCCTGTTCTGGACCGGTGGCGAGCCGGAAGCGGACGGGTGACACCCGCGCATGAGCGAGGTCACGGTCACTCTGCTGCGCTGGGGATACCTGGCGCTGCTGTGGGTCCTGGTGCTGTCCGCCATCTCGGTGCTCCGCCGGGACCTGTACGGCACCCGGATCGTCGACCGCCGACGCGCCGCGCAGGCGGCGCGCAACCGTTCCGCGCAGCCGGTCCCGGCGTCGACCATCCCTGAACCGCCGGGCGCCGCGGCACCCGAACCGGCCGCTCCCGCTCGGCAGCCGCGCCGCTCCCGCTCCACCGGCGGCCCCACCCGCCTGGTGGTGACCGAAGGGGCGCTGCGCGGCACGATCCTGCCGCTGGGCTCGTCGTCCGTCCTGGTCGGCCGCTCGCCCAGCTGCACCCTGGTGCTGGACGACGACTACTCGTCCTCCCGCCACGCCCGCCTGTTCCAGCAGGGCGACCAGTGGTTCGTCGAGGACCTCGGCTCCACCAACGGCACGTTCGTCGGCGAGCGTCGCGTCGAGTCGCCGACCCCGGTCCCCACCGGCACGCCGGTGCGGGTGGGCCGCAGCGTCCTCGAGCTGCAGAGGTAACCGGGTGAGCATCGGCCTGCGGTACGCGGCCCGGTCCGACGTGGGGCTGGTCCGCGCCAACAACCAGGACTCGGCCTACGCCGGTCCGCACCTGCTGATGGTGGCGGACGGCATGGGTGGGCACGCCGGCGGGGACGTCGCGTCGTCGGTGGCGGTGGCGGCGTTCGCGCCGCTGGACGACGAGGCGCACGGCCCGGACGACGCGCTCGCCGAGCTGGAGCAGGCGATGGAGAGCGCGCGCGAGGAGATCATCGCCCGCTCCGAGGCCGAGCCGGACCTGACGGGCATGGGCACGACGGTGACGGCGATCCTGCGCACCGGCAACAAGCTGGCGATGGCCCACATCGGCGACTCGCGCGGCTACCTGCTGCGCGACGGCGAGCTGACGCAGGTCACCACCGACCACACGTTCGTCCAGCACCTGGTGGACACCGGCAAGATCACGCCGGAGGAGGCCGTGCACCACCCGCAGCGGTCGGTGGTGATGCGGGTGCTCGGCGACTTCGACACCGACGTCACCCCGGACCTGTCCGTGCGGGAGGCGCGCCGCGGCGACCGGTGGCTGCTGTGCTCCGACGGGCTGTCCGGGTTCGTCAGCGCGGACACGCTCGCCGAGACGCTGCGCGACATCGCGGACGTGGACGCCTGCGCCGACCGCCTGGTGCAGCTGGCGCTGCGCGCCGGCGGCGGCGACAACATCACGGTGATCGTCGCGGACGTCGTCGAGCTCGACGACCTGCGGGACGGCACCGCCCCCGGCACCGCGACCACGGTGGTCGGCGCCGCCGCCAGCTCCCGCAACCGGCCCACCTCGGCGGCGGACGGTCCCGCGGCACGTGCGGCGAACCTGACCAAGCGGGCCGCTCGCGCCGTCGGGCTGGGTGGCGCGGCGCACGAGGCGGAGGACGACGACAACCACGCCGCGGTGGACGACGAGGAGGCGGCCGACGAGCGCGCCGCCGAGTCGGGCCCGACACGGCGAAGCCTGCTGGTGGTGTGGTCGGCGGCGCTCGGCCTGGTGCTGGTGCTGCTCGGTGCCGGCTACGCGTGGAGCCAGACGCAGTACTTCGTCGGCGACGACGGCGGCCGGGTCGGGGTGTTCCGCGGCGTGCCGTCGTCTGTCGGACCGCTGCAGCTCTCGTCGGTGGTGGAGCACAGCGACGTGCAGGTCAGCACGCTGCCGGACTACCTGCAGCAGCGGGTGCGGGCCACCATCCGGGCGACCTCGCTCTCCTCGGCGCGTGACCAGGTGTCGGCCCTCGCCCAGGCGGTGCCGACCCCCGAGCCGTCCGCCGGCCCGACGCCGACGGCATCGGCCACGCCGAGCCCGGACGCGACGTTCACCGCGTCCCCGCTCCCGGCCCCGGTCCCCACCGTCGTCGGCCCGTGATGGCGACCGTCCAGCCCCTGCGGGTCCGCTCCGGCCGTGGCGTCGAGCTCGGCCTGCTCGTGCTCGCCCTGGTGCTCGGGGTGGCCGCGTACGCCCTGGTCGGCCTGGGGGTGAAGGACAAGGTCCCGTCGAACGTGCTCTGGTACGGCGTCGGCATGGCCGTGATGGCCGTCGGCATGCACCTGGTGCTGCGGTGGCGCGCTCCGTACGCCGACCCGGTGATCCTGCCGATCGTGGTCGCGCTCAACGGCATCGGCCTGGCGATGATCTACCGGCTGGACCTCGCCGCCGAGTCCAAGGGCCACCCCACCGACTTCGCCGGCAAGCAGCTGGTGTGGACCGCGATCTCGGTGGTGCTGGCCGCCGTCGTGCTGATCTGGCTGCGGGACCACCGCACCCTGCGCCGGTACACGTACACCGCGGGCGTCGCCGCGCTGGTGCTGATGGCCTCGCCGATGCTGCCGGTGATCGGCAAGGACGTGAACGGGGCCCGGATCTGGGTCCGGGTGGGCGGTGTCGGCCTCCAGCCCGCGGAGCTGGCCAAGATCGCGCTGGCGATCTTCTTCGCCGGCTACCTCGTCACCAACCGGGACACGCTCACGCTCGCCGGGCCGAAGGTGCTCGGGCTGCAGCTGCCGCGCGTCCGCGACCTGGGCCCGATCCTGGTCGTCTGGGGCGTCTCGCTGGCGATCCTGGTGCTGCAGAGCGACCTCGGCACGTCCCTGCTGTTCTTCGGGCTGTTCGTGGCCGTGCTCTACCTCGCCACCGAGCGGATCTCCTGGGTGGCGATCGGCCTGGTGCTGTTCGCCGGCGGCGCCGCCGCGGCGGTCGCGGCGATCCCGCACGTCGCCGTGCGCTTCTCGGCGTGGTCCGACGCGCTGTCCAACGCCGAGTTCAACCGGCCGTTCGGCGGCTCCGGGCAGCTGGTCCGCGGCCTGTTCGGCATGGCCAGCGGCGGGCTGTTCGGCACCGGCTGGGGCCAGGGCCGGCCCGACCTGGTGCCGTTCGCCGAATCCGACTTCATCGTGCCGTCGCTCGGTGAGGAGCTGGGGCTGACGGGCCTGCTGGCGATCCTCGTCCTCTACGCGGTGCTGACCGAGCGCGGGCTGCGCACGGCGATCGGCGTGCGGGACGGGTTCGGCAAGCTGCTGGCCGGCGGCCTGGCGTTCGTGATGGCGTTCCAGGTGTTCGTCGTCGTCGGCGGTGTGACGCGCCTGATCCCGCTGACCGGCCTGACCACGCCGTTCCTGGCGTACGGCGGCTCGTCGCTGCTGGCCAACTGGGTGATCGTCGCGCTGCTGCTGCGGGTGTCCGACGACGCCCGGCGCCCGGCACCCGCGATGCGAGCGGTCGCCACGCCCTCCGGCGGCACGCCCGCGGTCGGCAACCCGGCGGTCGGCAACCCGGCCGTCGGCGGCCCGGTGGTCCGGCGTCCCGCGCCGCGCGGTGCCGAGCCGGACGAGAACCCGACGGAGCGGATCGGGGGCCTGCCGTGAACACCCCGCTGCGCCGCCTCGCGACCATGATGCTGGTGATGTTCGTCGCCCTGATGGGCAGCGCCACCTGGGTGCAGTTCGTCCAGGCGAGCAAGCTGAACAACGACCCGCGCAACGTCCGCACCCTGTACCGGGAGTTCGGCAACCCGCGCGGGCCCATCGTCGCGGGCGGCACGGCGATCGCCTCGAGCACCAAGGTGAACGACGCCTTCGGCTACCAGCGGCAGTACGCCAACGGGGAGCTGTACTCCGCCGTGACCGGTTACTACTCGGTGGCCAACGGCCGCTCCCAGCTCGAGCTGGCGGCGAACTCCCAGCTGACCGGGCGCAGCGACCAGCTGTTCTTCACTCGCATCCGGGACCTGCTCACGGGCAAGGCGACCGAGGGTGCGGCGGTGGAGACGACGATCCTGCCGGCCGCCCAGCAGGCGGCGCGCACCGCCCTGGGCAACCAGCGCGGAGCCGTCGTCGCCATCGAGCCGTCCACCGGCAAGATCCTCGCGATGGTGTCCACCCCCGGGTTCGACCCCAACGCCCTGGCGGTGCACGACACCGCCGCCGCCAACGCCGCCTTCCAGCAGCTGAACAAGGCGGACGGCAACCCGCTGCTGAACAAGGCGATCAGCGACCGGTTCGCCCCCGGCTCCACGTTCAAGCTGGTCACCGCGGCGGCGGCGCTGGCGAGCGGGAAGTACACCCCGCAGACGCAGGTGCCGGCCCCGCTGCAGCTGACTCTGCCGAACACCACGGCCACCCTCAGCAACTTCGGTGGCGAGAGCTGCGGCGGCGCGACCGTCAGCCTCGCGGACGCCCTGCGGGTCTCCTGCAACACCGCGTTCGCGCAGGTGGGCCTGGACCTCGGCGCCGCGGCGATCAAGGCGCAGGCGGACAAGTTCGGCTTCGACGACCCGTCCTTGACCATCCCGATGTCGGTGGTGCAGTCGGTCGTGCCGGCCGGGCTGGACGCCCCCGAGACGGCGCAGTCGGCCATCGGCCAGCGGGACGTGCAGGCCACGCCGCTGCAGATGGCGATGGTCGCCGCGGCGATCGCCAACGGGGGCGTGCTGATGCGGCCCTACCTGATCCAGACGGTGCGCGCCGCGGACCTGACGGTGGTCAGCCAGGCGCAGCCCAGCACCTACTCGCAGGCGCTGTCGTCGGGTGACGCCGCGACGCTGCGCGACATGATGCTCGGCGTCGTCAACAACGGCACCGGCACCGCGGCGCAGATCCCGGGCATGCAGGTGGCGGGCAAGACGGGCACGGCGGAGACGGCCGCCGGTCAGGCGCCCCACGCGTGGTTCACCGCGTTCGCGCCGGCCGACGCGCCGAAGGTGGCCGTCGCGGTGCTCGTCGAGCACGGCGGCAGCCTCGGCAACGACGCCACCGGCGGTGCCGTGGCGGCGCCGATCGCCAAGGCCGTGATCAAGGCGGTGACGGGCAGGTGAGGACGGCACCGGGGGTCGCGCTCGGCGGCCGGTACAGGCTCGCCCGCCGCATCGCGGTGGGCGGCATGGGCGAGGTGTGGGAGGCGCAGGACGAGGCCCTCGGCCGGCCCGTCGCGGTGAAGGTGCTGCGTGAGGAGTTCGCCGGCGACCGCGGCTTCCTCGAGCGGTTCCGCACCGAGGCCCGGAACTCCGCCGCCCTGTCGCACGGCAACATCGCGGCCCTGTACGACTACGGCGAGCAGGACGGCTCGGCGTACCTGGTGCAGGAGCTCGTCGTCGGCGAACCCCTCTCCGACCTGCTGGAACGCGAGCCGGTGCTCGAGCCGCGCCGGCTGCTGCCGATCCTCGCGCAGACGGCCCGCGCGCTGCACGCCGCGCACGAGGCCGGGGTGGTGCACCGCGACGTGAAGCCGGGCAACATCCTGATCGGCCGCGGCAACCGGGTGAAGATCACCGACTTCGGCGTCTCGCTGGCGCAGGACCAGCCGACGATGACCGCGACCGGCATGGTGATGGGGACCGCCCAGTACCTGTCCCCGGAGCAGGCCGTCGGCCGGCCGGCCACGCGTCTGTCGGACCTGTACTCCCTGGGCGTGGTGGCCTACGAGGCGCTGGCCGGCAAGCGGCCGTTCACCGGACCGACCGCGGTCGACATCGCGGTCGCCCACGTCAACGACCCCGTCCCGCCGCTGCCGTCGTCGGTCGACCACGCGCTCGCCGACCTGGTGCTCCGGCTGCTGTCGAAGGACCCGGCCAAGCGACCGCAGTCCGGCGAGCAGCTGGCCGTCACCCTCGACCGGCTGCTGCCGCACACGCCGGTGTCCGGCGTCCCGATGGTGGTCACCGCACCGGAGCCGCCGGTCCGGGTGCCGACGGGCACTGCGACGGGCACTGCGACAGGCACAGCCGCCGGGACCACGACGGGCGCGCCGGCAGGGGCCGCGGCGCGCGCGGGCACGTCGGCCACCGGAACGTCGGACGCTCGCACCGCGACCCCCGCCGCCCGCTCCGCCGACGCCGTCCCTCCGTCCTTCCCGCCGCGCCACCGCGTGCGGCCGACGGAGGCCACGGCCGGCCGGCACACCGCCCGCCGCACGGCTCCGGCCCCCACCGGCACCCGCTCCACCCGCTCGGGACCGGCGCCGTCCACCCCGGGCTGGGTGACCGAGGTGACCACCCGGGGACCGGCCCGGTGGCGCTGGATCGTGGTGATCGCGGTGCTGATCGTGGTGGCACTGCTGGGGGCGGCCCTGGCCAGCAGCCTGACCAGGGCGGACGCGGTACCGGGCGGGACGGGCCCGGGCGTGGTGCTCGCAGCCACGCCGGACAACACCGGTCCGGCCGGCGTGGCGGATGGGATGATCGGGCAGGACGGCCGGTGGCACACCACCGCCGACGGACGACGCTGAAGGGCACCTACGTGGTGGATGAGGGGACCCGCATCCTCGCCGGCCGGTACGAGGTCGGCGAGCTGATCGGCCGCGGCGGCATGGCCGAGGTGCACATCGGTCATGACCGGCGGCTCGGCCGCACGGTGGCGATCAAGATCCTGCGCTCCGACCTGGCCCGCGACCCGTCGTTCCAGAACCGGTTCCGCCGCGAGGCGCAGGCCGCCGCATCGCTGAACCACCCGGCGATCGTCGCCGTGTACGACACCGGCGAGGACGTGGTGACGGAGCCGACCGGCCTGGTCGCGCACGTGCCGTTCATCGTCATGGAGTACGTCGAGGGCCACACCGTGCGGGACATCCTGCGCGACGGCGCCGCCGTGCCCATCGAGGAGGCGGTGGAGATCACCGCCGGCGTGCTGTCGGCGCTGGAGTACTCGCACCACGCCGGGATCGTGCACCGCGACATCAAGCCGGCCAACGTCATGCTGACCCCCACGGGCGCGGTCAAGGTGATGGACTTCGGCATCGCACGTGCCGTGGCGGACTCCGCCGCGACGATGACGCAGACCCAGGCCGTCATCGGCACCGCGCAGTACCTGTCCCCGGAGCAGGCGCGCGGCGAGCAGGTGGACACCCGCTCCGACCTGTACTCCACCGGCTGCCTGCTGTTCGAGCTGCTCACCGGGCGCCCGCCGTTCACCGGCGACTCCCCGGTCGCGGTGGCCTACCAGCACGTCCGTGAGAACCCGCCGGCACCGAGCGACATCGCCTCGGACGTGCCGGACACCCTGGACCGCATCACGTTGAAGGCGCTGGCCAAGGAGCGGGACGACCGCTACCAGACGGCCGGCGAGTTCCGGGCGGACCTCGAAGCGGTGCTGCGAGGCGGTGCGGTGGGCGCACCGCCGGTCGGCGCCTTCGCGGTGGCCGGTGCCGCCGGTGGCCACCCCGCAGGCGAGGCCCCCCAGGTGATTGCGCCGGCCACCGCGGCCCCCCACGCGTTCACCCCGGGCTCGGCGGCCTGGGGGGCGACGGGCATCACGACGCCCGGCGCGGGTATCCCCGAGGACGACGAGCGCGGCCGGCGCTGGCTGGTCTGGCTGCTGGTGGGTATCGCGGTGCTGGCGGTCGGCGGGCTCGTCTGGCTGCTGCTGTCGCAGCGCGGGCCGTCGGGGCCGACCACCGCGGCGGTGCCGAACGTGGTCGGCAAGTCCGAGCAGGACGCCCGTGACCTGCTGACCGCCGACAAGTTCACGATCGGCGGCACCCAGCAGGAGAACTCCGACTCGGTCCCGGCCGGCAGCGCCACGCGCACCGACCCGCCCGCCGGCAGCCAGCAGCCCGTCGGCAGCTCCGTCGTCCTGTACATCTCCAAGGGCCCGTCCAGCCTCAAGGTGCCGGACGTCACCGGCAAGACGGTCGCGGACGCCACCACCGAGCTGAAGGCCGCCGGCTTCGTCGTCGACCCCACGCAGACGTCGGACGACAACCCGAACTTCCCGCAGGGCCAGGTGACCAAGACGGACCCGATCGCCGGCCAGACGGTCGCCGCCGGCTCCACCGTCAAGCTGTCCGTCTCCTCCGGCAACGTGGTGCTCGGCAACCTGGTGGGTCAGAAGCAGGCGGACGCCGTGGCGGCGCTGACGGCGCTGAAGCTGGGCAACAACGTTCAGACGGTGCCGGTCACCGACCCCAAGCAGGTCGGCGTCGTCACCGCCCAGGACCGTCCTGACAAGTCGATCCTCAAGCAGGGCACCGTGGTGACGATCACCGTCGGGGCGGCCCCGACCACGGCGACGATCCCGTCGGGCATCACCGGTCCCACCGTCACCGTGGACGCCGCCAAGACCGCCCTGGCCAACGCGGGCCTGACCAACGTCCAGGTCACCACGCTGGACCCGAAGAAGAACCCGTCCGACCAGCCGGCCGGCACGGTGATCAGCGTCAGCCCGCCGTCGGGCACCAACGTGGCGATCAGCCAGCAGATCACGCTGACCGTCTCGGGCGGCCCGGGCCCCAGCAGCACAACGGCGCCGACCAGCGGCACCGGAGGCTGACCGACTCGACCGCACGCGCGACGGGCGCTCACCGACCTCGGTGGGCGCCCGTTCTCGTCGTCGGACCGGTCAGGTCTGCCGATCAGCGGCGCAGGGTCAGGCGCGCACCAGCGGGTGCAGCCCCTCGGACCGCCCCACCGCCCCGTCGTCGCCGCACATCGCCAGCCAGTTCGCCAGCAGCCGGTGACCACCCTGCGTCAGCACCGACTCGGGGTGGAACTGCACGCCGTGCAGCGGCAGCGTCCGGTGCTGCAGGCCCATGATGATGCCGTTCGCCGTGGCCGTGACCTCGAGCTCGGCGGAGAACGTCCCGTCCACCACGGCGAGCGAGTGGTACCGCGTGGCGGTGAACGGCGACGGCAGCCCCGCGAGCACGCCGCGGCCGTCGTGCTGCACCTCGCTCGTCTTGCCGTGCATGAGCTCGGGGGCGTGCGTCACCACCCCGCCGTACACCTCGCCGAGCGCCTGGTGGCCCAGGCAGACGCCGAGCATCGGCGTCCCCGTCTCGGCGCAGTCCCGGATCACCTGCATCGACGAGCCGGCGGCCGACGGCGTCCCCGGTCCCGGTGACACCAGCACCCCGTCGAAGCCCACCCGGTCGGACACGGGCGGGACGGTGTCGTTGCGCACCACCACCGTGTCGGCACCGAGTTGGTTGAGGTACCCGACGATCGTGTAGACGAACGAGTCGTAGTTGTCGACCACCAAGATCTTCGTCATCACTCACCCACGGTCGTCTGGTTGAAAGGCATGTGCGGGGCGATCGCCGGGTATACCCACTCGAAGCAGGCCGCGAGCACCGCGGCGGCCAGCGCCAGGCTGATCAGTACCCGCACCCACACCGGCCCCGGCAGGTGCCGCCACAGCCACGCGTACATCATGCGCTCCCGAGCAGCTCGGCCGGCACCCCGTCGGAGGCCGGCGCCCAGTAGTCCAGCACGCCGTGCACCACGTACCGCTGGGCGGCGGAGTACATCGGCGTGCAGGTGGTCATGGTGATCGACCGGGCCGTCGGGGTCGCTCCCGGCTTGTCCGGCACCGGCGCGATCACCTCGGTCTGGTTCGGGTAGACGATCTCGGTCGACGCGACCTTGTAGACGTACCAGGCGTCCTTGGTGCGCACGACGAGGGCGTCGCCCACCTGCAGCTCGGCGATCCGGTTGAACGGCTTGCCGAACGTGGTGCGGTGGCCCGCGACGGCGAAGTTCCCGACGGCACCGGGCATCGCCGTCCCCTGGTAGTGCCCGATGCCGAGCACGTCGAGCACGGTGGCGCGGTCGGTGCCCTCGCTGATCGGGCGTTCCGGCTCACCGGCCCACCGGGGCACCTGCAACGTCGCGAAAGTCGTCGCGTGCCCCGGTTCGGCCAGCACGGGCGGGTCGTCGTGCCGCGGCGTCGCCACCTTCGGTCCGGCGACCGCCGTCGCGCCCGCGGCCGCGCTCGGGGCGCTCGTCGGCACGGGCGTGGCCCATGCCAGCGACTGCACCACGCGCGCCTGCCCCGCGTTCCCCTGCACGTCGGTCCACCACAGCTGCCACGCGAGGAACCCGAGCAGCAGCACGCCCACCGTCAGCAGCACCTCGCCGAGCACGCCGACGGCGCCCCACGCCAGCCCCTGCCGACGGGCGGCCCGCCGGGCGACCCGCCGGTTCGGCGCGACGTCGGTGGTCATGCGGCCGCCCCCCGCCTCGTCCGGCACCGCCTCGTCGGGCTCGTCCCGCACCGCCCCGTCCGGCACCGCCCCGTCCCGCGCCACCTCATCCCGCACCGCCGCGGCGGGTCGGTGCGCCGGCGGTCGCGGACGGCTCGGGCAGACCGGGCAGCACCTGCACGCCGGCCGGCACCGAGGCGTAGGTCAGGTCGGTGACCGAGTAGGCGGGCAGCTGCAGCGAGGACGACTCGGCGACCTGCCACCCGAGGCCCACCTGGACCGAGTCGCGCACGTAGGCGCGCACGGCCGGCGCCTGGTCGAGCGCCGCCTGGAGCTTGTGCGGGTCGCCGATCGCCCGGACGGTGTACGGCGGCGAGTAGACGCGGCCGTGCAGCCGCAGCACGTTGCCGACGCAGCGGAACGCGCTGGTCGACACCACCCGCTGGTCCTGCAGCTCCATCGCCTCGGCGCCACCCGCCCACAGCGCGTTCATCACCGCCTGCAGGTCCTGCTGGTGGACCACCAGCACGTCGGGGCTGACGTTGCCGCGCCGGGGAGAGTCCGCCGGCGCGTCGTTCAGCTGCACCGTCAGACCGATGCCGCTGACCGGCACACCACCGCCGGCCACCAGGTAGCCCGTCCCCACGGCGTCCGCCGACGCCCCGGGAAGGGCGCTCTGTGCCGTGAGCACGTCCACCTCGGCGCGGAGCTCGTCCACCTGCGCCGACAGCCGGGCGACCTTGTCCGACTCCGCCTGCGTCAGGCCGCGCAGATCGGTGGGGTGCCGTGAGATCGACCCCGCCGCGCTGCGCGCCGACATGGAGAACAGCACCGCCGAGAGCAGCAGCACCACGCCGACGGACACGCTGCCGCGCGGCAGGCGCAGGCGGTGCGGGCGGTCGCTCACGCAACGCTCCTGGTGACGGGCTGGTGCACGCGGTCCGACGGCGTGCACCGTCTAGGCTAGGTCACGTTGCGCCCGGTCTGTGCGGCTCGCCTCGAGCACCGCAGCACGGGCGACGGCCCCCGGTTCCGCCTCGGCCACCGGCCTGCGACGGCCACGGACGCGGCGGGCACCCATCGCCTGAAGGAGCACCCGGACGTGCCTGAGTCGAGGTCGCGGAAGAAGGTCGCGTACACGCCGCCCCCCGGGAAGGCTGTCCCGCGCAAGCCGAACCCGCCGTGGTTCGTGCCGGTGATGCTCGGGCTGATGGTGGTCGGCCTGGCCTGGATCGTCGTCACGTACCTGACCGCCCAGAGCGGCCACACCTACCCGATCCCCGCGATCGGCCAGTGGAACCTCGCGTGCGGCTTCGGGCTGATCCTGGTCGGCTTCGGGATGACCACCCGCTGGCGCTGAGCCACCCGCTGTTCGCCGCTGTCCCGTCGGGCCGGTTGTCCCCAGTGGTGAACAACCCTGTGGAAAACTACACCGATGTCATTCCGCAGGTCACAGCCTGTGGATGGCTCAGAGGAGCCCGACCGCCCGGTAGGTGAGGAGGGTCGACGCGACGAGCAGGACGCCGACCACCACGGGGGCCGCCACGGCGACCAGCCGGCGCCGAGGTGCCGGCGCGTACGCGTAGGCCGCCCCGATCAGGAGGCCGACGACGAGCCCGCCGACGTGCGCCTGCCACGCGATGCCGAGCCCCGGCACGAACCCGATCACCAGGTTGATCACGATCACGCCGAGGATGCCGCGGGCGTCGGCACCGACCCGGCGCAGCACCACGAGGATCGCGCCGAACAGCCCGAACACCGCACCGGACGCCCCCACGATCCCGACGTTCCAGCTGTGCGTCACCGGCGCGAGCAGCACCGCACCGACGGACCCGCCCACCGCCGCCATCAGGTAGAGCGTCAGGTAGCGCGCGCGGCCGAGCAGCTGCTCGAGCAGCGGCCCGACCGTCCACAGCGCCACCATGTTGAACACGATGTGCAGGAAGCTCACGGGCGAGTGCAGGAACGCCGCGGTGAGGAACCGGTACGGCTGCGAGGCACCGAGCACCGGGCTGAAGAGCCACCTCGACGTCCACGTCGGCGTCGTCAGCTGCAGCAGGTAGCTGAGCGCGTTCAGCCCGATCAGCGTGAAGGTGACCAGCGGCCGCCCGTCCCGCACCCGACCCCCGAGCGCCGTCCGGCGAGCCGGCACCGCGCGGCTCGCCTCGGCCACGCAGTCCACGCAGTGCACCCCGACCGCCGCCGGTCGCTGGCACTGCGGGCACACGGGGCGCCCGCAGCGCTGGCAGCGCACGTAGCTGATCCGGTCGGGGTGCCGCGGGCACACCGGGGGTGCCGCAGTACCGGCACCCAGGGGGTCGGGAGTGGTGATGGTCAGTCCTCGACGGTGATGTAGTCGATCACCACGTCCTGCACGGGACGGTCGCCCGGGCGGGTCGGAGTGGTCGCGATGGCGTCGACCACGGCCTTGCTCGCGTCGTCGGCCACCTTGCCGAAGATGGTGTGCTTGCCGTTCAGCCACGGCGTCGGCGCCACGGAGATGAAGAACTGGGAGCCGTTGGTGCCGCCCATCTTCCCGCTGACCGGGTCGAGGCGCTTGCCCGCGTTGGCCATGGCCAGCACGTACGGCTCGGAGAACGTCAGCTCCGGGTGGATCTCGTCGTCGAAGTTGTAGCCCGGGCCGCCGCGGCCGGTGCCCTGGGGGTCACCGCCCTGGATCATGAAGCCCGGGATGACGCGGTGGAAGATCACGCCCTTGTAGAGGGGGTCGGTGCGCGTGGCGCCGCTCGGGTCCGTCCACTCCTGGGAACCGGTGGACAGCCCGGTGAAGTTCGCCACGGTGCGCGGTGCGTGGTTGGGGAACAGCTCGACACGGATGTCGCCGGCGGTGGTGTGCAGGGTCGCAAACATGGCCTCAGTCTCGCACGGAGCCCTCCTGCGCAGCGGGGCCCGCGGTGGCAGAGTGGGAGGTCACAGCCTCGAGACCAGCAACGACGTCCGGGAGTGGCAGATGACGAAGCACAGCAAGCTCGACGTTGACCCCGACAAGCTGAAGGAGCAGGCAGCCGACCTCGGCGCCACGCTGACGGGCGCCGCCGTGCACGCCAAGGAGTGGACGACACCTCGCGTGGAGGCCTTCATCGACTGGCTGCTTCCGCGCCTCGAGAACGCCTACAACGAGAGCGTCAAGGCCGCGGCACCGCGGGTGGAGAAGGCGGCCGAGAAGGCGGCGCCGGCGATCGACACCGCGCACGACAAGCTGGTGGACGAGCTGATCCCGCGCCTGGTCACCGCCCTGAACGAGGCGGCGGAGAAGGCGGGTGCGGCGGCGGTCAAGGCTGCCGACACCGCGGCCGAGGTCGCCAAGGCGAACGCGGCGGAGCTGAAGAAGCAGGTCCACGTCGCCCCGCCGAAGAAGTCCCACAAGGGCCTGAGCACCTTCATGGTGGTCGGCCTGCTCGTCGGCGCCGGCGCGGCCGGTGCCGCCTGGTTCCGCTCCCGTTCCACGGTGGACCCCTGGGCCGAGCCGTGGGAGCCGACCGACCCGACCGGGGGCACCGGGGCGGACTCGGTGCACACCCACACGCACGACGTGCGCGCCTCCGTGACCGACGCGGTGGGCGACGCGGCCGACGCCGTGGGTGAGGTGGCCGGGTCCGCCGTCGCGAAGAGCCGCGAGGCGACCCGCAAGGCGGCCGAGAAGCTCGACGAGGCCCGCGCCTCTGCCGAGGAGGCGGCCAAGAAGGTGACCCGGCGCACGGCCAACAAGGCGGAGGACGTCGCCGACGCGACCGAGGACGCCGTGGAGAAGGACAACCCCTCGGGCGACATCTGATCGGTCGCCGCGCGGGCGGCAGCACGACGAACGGCGGGGTCCCGGGTGTCCGGGGCCCTGCCGTCGTCGTGCCGGCGTCCCCAGCCTGGCCACCCACCACCGCTCGGCCGCGCGGCCTCCGCGCGAATGCGGTTGACCTGCGCGCGCGGCGGCGGCGACCCTCGACCGATGGACGAGGACCTGACCGAGCTGTGGCCGGTGGCAGGCCTGCGTGTGGTCTCCGGCGACCTCGAGCTGCGCTGGCCGGACGACGACCTGATGGTGAGCGTCGCCCGCGAGGCCGGCCGGGGGATCCACGCCCCCGACGCCATGCCGTTCACCAACCCGTGGTCCCGGGGCGACTCCGCGACGGTGTCGCGCAACGTGCTCCAGTACATGTGGGGTCAGCGGTCGTCCCTGGCGGCCGACTCGTGGTGCCTCGAGCTGGCGGTGCTGCTCGACGGCGTGCCGATCGGCCTGCAGTCGGCCAGGTCCTCCCACTTCCCGGTGACCCGCACCGCGGAGACCGGCTCGTGGTTGGGGCAGCGGCACCAGGGCAACGGGGTCGGCACCCGGATGCGCGTGCTGATGCTCCACCTGCTGTTCGAGGGGTTCGGCGCCCGCGAGGCGACCAGTGGCGCCTTCCTGGACAACGGCCCCTCGAACGCCGTCTCCACCAAGCTCGGCTACGACCGCAACGGTCTGGTGACCGTCGCGAGGGAAGGGGTCGCGGCACAGCAGTGGCGCTACCGGATGGACCGCGAGCGCTGGGACGCCCGGCCCGGCTGGATGCGGCCGGACGTGACGCTGCACGGTGTCGAGCCGGTGCGTGAGCAGCTGGGCATCTCCTGACCGTCCTTTTGCCATCTGCGGACATCTGCGTGGACAACCCACCAGATGCCGGACGTCTGCGCGGTACCGTCTGGCCATGCAGCTGGCAGACCTTCAGGCACGCGTGCGCATCGCGCTGACCAACACGATCGCCAACGAGTGGACGCTGTTCACCCCATCGAGCGGCACCAGCAGCGCCTCGGAACGCACCATCGCCTTCCACCTCGGCTGGTACCTGCGGCCGATGATCGAGAACGCCTGGGACATCGACGCGGAGTACGACCGGTCGGCGATGGCCCTGGAGAAGGCGGTCCGCCTCGAGGACGCGGACTCCGAGGGCCGCCGCATCCCGGACCTGATCGTGCACCGTCGCGGCCACCTGGGCCCGGAGGAGAACCTGCTGATCCTCGAGCTCACCGCCGACCACGCCACCCGCGGCTCGACCGCCGGCGACTTCGGCCGCGCGACGGCCATCCAGCGGCGGTTCGGCTACCGCTACGCGGTGCTGCTCGACCTGCGCCTCGGGCTGGAGGGCGGCCAGCCGACCGTCAAGCCGACCTGGCACTGGGCGACCCTCGAGGAGGGCCCGGTCACCCGGGAGCCCGAGGACGTGTACCCGCCCGAGGTCCTGGCGGACGTCACCGCGCGCGGGGCGGCTTACCGCCGCGGCTGATCGCCGGACCGCCCGGCTCAGTCGGCCCGGCGGTAGTTCAGCAGCCGCTGCACGACCACGACGGTGACCAGGAACGCGCCGCTGACCACGTTGTTCCAGGTGGAGTCGAGCTGCAGCTCGCGGATGAACGCGTTGATGGTTCCCAGCAGCAGCACGCCGGCGGCCGTGCCGATCAGGGACCCAGCACCTCCGGTCAGCAGCGTCCCGCCGATCACCACCGCGGCGATCGCCTGCAGCTCGTACCCGGTGGCGATGATCGGGCTGGCGGACACCAGCTGCGCGGCCTGCAGCATCCCGGCCACGCCCGCGAGCGCCGCCGAGACGACGTAGAGGCTGACCTTGGTGCGACGCACCTTCAGCCCCATCAGCACGGCGGCGTCCTCACCACCGCCGATCGCCAGGGTGGTCAGGCCGAACGGTGTCCGCTCGAGCACCACGTGGAACACCACGTACAGCGCGACGGCGATCAGCACGGGGTAGCCGATCGTCAGGAACACCCCGGTGCCCAGGTGCGCGAAGAACGAGTCGCTCGGCACCGAGTACGTCCGGGCACCGGCCCCGGTCAGCTGGTACACCAGCCCGCGGACGCCGAACAGTGTCGCCAGCGTGACGATGAACGGTGCCATCCGGGCGTAACCGATCAGCATGCCGTTGATCAGGCCGATCAGCCCGCACGCGACGATCGTCGCCAGCACGGCCGCGACCGGTCCCGCCTGGTTGCTCACGTAGACCCCGACCACGCCGCCGAGGGCGAAGACGGAGCCGACCGACAGGTCGATGCCGCCGGTGATGATCACCAGGGTCATGCCGATGGCGACGATCCCGATGTACGAGTTGCCCAGGACCGTGTTCCGCAGGTTGTCCAGCGTGTGGAAGCTCGGCCAGAGCACCGAGCCGACCAGCACCAGCAGCGCCAGCGCGGCGAAGGCCGCCACCCCGTTGCGCTGCAGCGCCGCCGCGACGCGGGACCCGGTGGCGGCGACGGGTTCCACGGGCCGCGCCGCCAGGCCGGTGCCGGCGGTGGCCGGGCCGTCGGGGACGCCCGTCGGTGCGGTGGTGCTCATGCGCGTGCCCTCACTCGCTGGATGTAGACGGCGCCGACGATGACGACGGCGGTGACCATCTGGGACACCGCGTCCGTCGCCGAGTGGAAGATCAGCGTGCTGCGCAGCAGCTGCATGAGGATCGCGGCGGCCACCGTGCCGACCACCCGCACCCGTCCGCCGGTCAGCGGTGTCCCGCCGACCACGACGGCGGTGATGGCGAACAGCTCGTAGTTCAGGCCGCTGGACAGGGCGTTCGCGGACGTGATCGACGCGGTGTCCATCACGCCGGCCCACGCCGCCAGCACCCCGCTGAGCACGTAGACGCCGATCAGCGTGCGCCGCACGGGCACCCCGGACAGGTACGACGCCCGGGCGTTGTCCCCGACGGCGAGCAGCTGGCGGCCGAAGTTGGTCCGCCGGACGGTGAACGCCACCAGGCCGACCGCGACCAGCGCCGCGATGATCAGGCCGTTCACCCCGAGCACGTGGCCGGAGGAGATGCCGAGGATCACCTTGTCGTGGATGCTCGGGTTCTTCCCGGCGAGCAGCAGCTGCGCCAGGCTGCGGCCCGCGAACAGGAACGCCAGGGTCGCGACGATCGGCTGGATCCCGACGACGCCGACCAGGAACCCGTTCAGCACCCCGACGAGGCCGCCGATCACCAGCGCCAGCGCGATCGCCCCGACCCCCGGCACCCCGCTGAACTGCACCAGCAGTGCACCCGACAGGGCCATCACGGCACCGACGGACAGGTCGATCCCGGCGGTGCCGATCACCATCGCCATCCCGAGGGCGACCACGACGATCCGGGTGCAGAGCACCAGCTGCACGTCGAGGTTGTCCCACGTGATGAAGCGCGGGGTGAACAGCACGTTGTAGACGACGATCAGCACCAGGGCGACGTACACGCCGTTGTCCCTGGTCCAGCGCAGGACGGTGGCGCGGTCGGCCTTCGCCGCCGTCCCGGCGACCGCGGTGGACAGGCTAGTCACGGGTGGGGTCCTCCTCCGGGGACGGGACTGCGGCGATCGCCTGCACCAGGTCGTGCTCGCTGATGTCGTCGCCGTCGAGCACCGCGACGACGGCCCCGTCCTTGAGCACCACGATCCGGTCGCTCTCGTCGACCAGCTCCTCGGTCTCGGACGAGATCAGCAGCACCGCGAGGCCTTCCGCGGCGAGCTCGTCGATCGTCTGACGCACCTCGAACTTCGCCCCGACGTCGATGCCGCGGGTCGGCTCGTCGAGCACCAGCACGCGCGGGCTCAGGCACAGCCACCGCGCGAGCATCACCTTCTGCTGGTTGCCCCCCGACAACGTGCTGACCTTCTGGCCCGGCCCGGTGGCGCGGATGTGCAGCCGTGCCATGAAGTGCTCGACGAGCTGGTCGATCCGCTTGTCGGACACCAGGCCGAGGCGGGACATCCGGGGCAGCGCCGCGATGGCGATGTTGTCGCGGATGGACAGGTTCGGCAGGATCCCCTCGAGCTTGCGGTCCTCCGGCAGCAGCGCGACGCCGGCCTCGATCGCCGCGCCCGGCGACCCGGTGCGGATGGGCTTGCCCTCCACGAGCACGGCGCCGGAGTCGAGCTCCTGCGCACCGAGCACGGCCATGCCGGTCTCGCTGCGGCCGGCACCGAGCAGCCCGCCGAGGCCGACGACCTCGCCGCGGTGCACCTCGAGCGAGACGTCGTGCAGGCGGTTGCGACGGGTCAGCCCGCGCAGCTCCAGCACGGGCGGGCCGGCGACGATGCGGTCGCCACCCCCCGGCGCCGAGCGGTGCAGCGCCGTCTGCAGCTCCCGGCCCAGCATCGTCGCGACCAGCTGCACCCGCGGCAGCTCCGCCATCGGCCCGGTGTGCACCAGCCGGCCGTCGCGCAGCACGGACACCGTGTCGCAGATCCGGTACAGCTCGTCCAGCCGGTGGCTGACGTAGACGATCGCCACGCCCTCCGACCGCAGCCGCCGGATGATGCCGAACAGCGTCTCCACCTCGCGGGACTCCAACGAAGAGGTCGGCTCGTCCATGATCACGACGTTCGCGTGCAGCGCGACGGCGCGGGCCACCGAGATCATCTGCTGCGTGCCCAGGCCCAGGGTGTTCAGCGGGACGTCGACGTCGGCGCGGATCTGGTAGTCGTCGAGCAGGGCGTTCGCCTCGCGCCGCATCCGGGCGAAGTCGACCAGCCGCAACCGGGTGCGCGGCTCCCGCCCGAGATACAGGTTGCGCGCCGCGCTCTGCATCGGCACCAGGTCCAGCTCCTGGTAGATGGTGCTGATGCCGGCCGCCTGCGCCGCCCGCGGGTCCGCGAACGTCACCGGCTCGCCGCGGTGCCGCAGCTCGCCGCTGTCGCACTGGTACACGCCGGTGAGGATCTTGATCAGCGTGGACTTGCCGGCACCGTTCTCGCCGACCAGCGCGTGCACCTCACCGGCGCGCACCGTGATGCTGACGTCGCTGAGTGCCTTGACGCCCGGGAAGGACTTGCTCACGCCCCGGGCCTCCAGCACCGGGAGCGCCCCGGCCGTGGTGAGCTCCGCCATCGAGTGCTCTCCCTGGTTGTGCTGGGTGTGGACATCCTGCACCCGCCGCCGTCCGGGCCGACGGCGCCGGGCGGGCGGCGGGTGCAGGTGGGTCGCTCGGGTCAGAACGACTTGGAGAGGTTCGCGGAGGCGTTGTCCGGCGTGTACTCGTTGTTCGAGATGATGATCTTCGCGGGCACCGGGGTGTCGTTCTCGAAGTCGGCGAGCGCCTTGAAGGCGAGCGGGCCGAACCGCGGGTTGGACTCGATGACGCCGTTGTACTTGCCGTCCACCAGCAGCTGCACGGCGTCGTGCGTGCCGTCGACCGAGACGATCTTGATGTCCTTGCCGGGCGTCTTGCCGGCGGCGGCGATCGCGGTCTCCGCGCCGATGCCCATCTCGTCGTTCTCGGCGTAGACGGCCGTGATGTCGGGGTGCGCCTGGAGCAGCGAGGCCATCACCGTCTGGCCGTCGGTCCGCGCGAAGTTCGCGGTCTGCTGCGCGACGACCTGGATCCCGGGCGCCGTCTTGATCTCGTCGACGAAGCCGCTGGTCCGGTCGGTGGTGACGCCGTTGCCCGACGAGCCGAGCAGGATGGCGACCTTGCCGGTGCCACCGGTCTGCTTGATCATCGCGTCGGCGGCGCGCTTGCCCTGGGACACGAAGTCGGAGCCGATGAAGGTCAGGTAGTCGGTGCAGGCCTTGGAGTTCACCAGGCGGTCGACGGTGACCACGGGGATCTTCTTGGCGCGGGCGGCGTCGAACGCCGGCTGCAGGCCGTCCGAGTTCAGCGGTGCCACGATCAGCAGCTGCACGCCCTGGTTGATCATCCCCTGGATGTCCGTCACCTGCTTGGCGATCTCGCTGTTCGCGTTCGTCTTGATCAGCGTGGCGCCCTGCGCGGCCGCCTCGTCGACCATCGACTTGGTCTCGGCGATGCGGAAGGCGGCGGTCTCCGGCTCCGACTGAGAGAAGCCGACCTTGGCGCCCTTGAGGCTGATCTTCGGGTAGCCGAGGGCGCTCGCCGTGCAGCCGTCGGCCGACGCGGACGCCGCGCCGGACGAGGCGACGGTCGGGTTCGCGGCAGCGGCGGCGGTGCCTCCGGAGGTGGATCCGGCGGACGACGACGAGCATCCGGCGGCGGCGAGGCCGACCGCCAGCGCGAGTGCGGTGACGGTCGTGCGCCGCGAGGTCTTCATCGACATGGGTGTGTGGCTCCTTGGACGAGGTGGAACGAGCACCTGCGAGGCGGGCCGGGCCGGACGGCGTCCCCTTCGACGCCCGGCTGCACCCGCGGACGTCCCGCGGTGTCGCACCCTTGCGACGACGCCGGCGGAACGTGTGTGTGATCGATATTGACGAAGTTCTGATCGGATCGTCAACTGCTCGTCCATCACGTGATCAAATCGTGACCTGGCTCGTTCGCCTGCGCCACGTCCGGGGCCACGACCGATCGGGCTCGGAAGCGCCGGAGCACCCGCGAACGCTACCCTTGGGCTGACCAGGCCGCTCGTCCCAGCCTGACGGTTCATCGTGCGGGTCTGACCTGGAGGGGCAAGGAGGGACATGTTCGGCGCCGAGCGTCGCCAGCTGATCCTCGAGCTCGTCCGCGCCCAGGGCGCGGTGTCGATCCGCGACCTCGCCATGGCGGTCAACGCGTCCGAGGTCACCGTGCGGCGCGACGTCACCACGCTGGAGAGCCGAGGGCTGCTCGACCGCAGCCACGGCGGGGCGCTGCTGCCGGACGGCGAGCTCGGCGGGGCACTCCTGTCGAACCGGGAGCCGGGCGGCACGTCCCAGCCGGAGCGGGGCGAGACGCTGGTGCTCGGCGAGGCGGCCGGCCCCGCTCGCACGACGATGTTCGGCGCCGAGCGCCGCCGCCTGATCTGCGAGTACGTGCGGGCCAACCGCGTCGTCTCGCTGCGCGACCTCGCCGCGGCCGTCAACGCGTCCGAGGTCACCGTGCGCCGCGACCTCGTCACGCTCGAGCGGCAGGGGCTGATCGAGCGCGCCCACGGCGGCGCACAGCTGCCGGACGCCTTGATCATCGAGCCCTGGCCGACGGCGCCGCCCGACCCGGAGACGACGGCGAAGTCGGCCATCGCCACGCTCGCCGCGACGCTGGTCGGCGACGCGACGGCCATCATGCTGGGCGCCGGCACCACGGTGTACGAGCTGGCCAGGAGGCTGGCGCCCCGCTCACCGCTGACGGTGCTGACCAACTCGATGCTCGTCGCCCGCGCGCTGGCGCGGACGCCCAACGTCGAGCTGGTGATGACCCGCGGCTCCCTCGACAACTCCACGCTCGCGCTGGTCGGCAGCGCCGCGGAGCACTGGATCGCCGGTCAGCGTGTGACCCGCGCCTTCGTCTCGGGCGGCGGACTGACCACGGAACGCGGGCTGTCCAGCACGCACCTCGCGGTGTCCGAGGTGGAGCGGGCCATCGTCGGCAGCGCCAAGGAGCTGGTGGTGCTGGCGGACCACACGAAGCTCGGCGTGGAGAGCACGTACCCCGTGGCGCCGGTGACCAGGATCGACCACCTGGTCACCGACACCTCCGGCGACACCTCGGTGCTGGAGTCGCTCTCGTCCCGCGGCGTGCACGTGCACGTCGCCCCGTCCGACCTGGCGGGCGCCACCGCCTGAGGCGCGACGGGCCCGGATGGCGACACGGTGAGGCCTCTGAGCCGCCACGGCGCCTGACCACTTCCGACCGGACGGGATCGGTGCCCGACCGTTCCGGCCGCGATCCGACTGCCGCACCGATCCCGTCCAGTACCGTGAGCCCGTGTTCGCGACGGAGCGGCGGCGTCGGATCCTCGAGCACGTGCGCCGTCATGGCACCGCCGACCTGCGCGAGCTGGCCCAGGCGGTCGACGCCTCCGAGGTCACCATCCGTCGGGACCTGCGCGCGCTCGAGCAGCAGGGGCTGATCGCCCGGCACCGCGGCGGCGCGGCGGCGTTGCAGGACCCCGGGGCGGGAGACCCGTCGACCGAGGGCCCCGACCCGGCCGCCCGGCCGGAGCAGGTGGCGATCGCGCGGCTGGCGGCCACCTTGGTGCACGACGGAGACGCCGTGGCGATCGGCGCAGGGACCACCGCCCAGCAGCTGGCCGCGACCCTGGTCGACGCCTCGGACCTCACGGTGGTGACCAACTCGTTGCTGGTCGGCGAGGTGCTCGGCCAGGCCCGCGGCGTGTCGGTGGTGATGACGGGCGGCTCGCTGCGCGGTGCGACGTACGGCCTGGTCGGCAGCGGTGCCGAGCAGTCGTTCGCCGACCTGCGCGTGCGACGCGCGTTCCTCTCCGGCGACGGACTGACCGCCGGCTGGGGACTGTCGACCTCCGACCTCGCGGAGGCCGGTGTCGACCGGGCGGTCGCCGACGCTGCGCAGGAGGTGGTGGTCCTCGCCGACCACACGAAGCTCGGCGCCGACGCACCGTTCCAGAGCGTGCCGATCGACCGCATCGCGCACGTCGTCACGGACGACGGTGCCGACGCCGGCACTCTCGCGACCCTGCGTGCGGTCGGCGTCCAGGTGCACGTCGCCGGCACACGGGACGCCGGGTGACCACCCTGGGGTCCACCGCCGGGGAACCCCATCCGGACCGTGGTCGCCTAGTGTGGGGCGCCAGCACGCCCGACGAGGGGAAGGAGGCGCCCGCCGTGCCCGCCTCTGCCCCGGGACCGCGCTCGTCCACCGTCCTCGAGGCGCGCGCCGTCACCAAGTCGTTCCCCGGCGTGACGGCGCTGCAGGACGTCGACCTGGTGCTGCGCCGCGGCGAGGTCCACGCCCTGGTCGGGGAGAACGGCGCCGGCAAGTCGACGTTGATCAAGGTGCTCACCGGCGTCTACGCACCGGACGCCGGCCAGGTGCTCCACCACGGCCGGCCGGCGACGTTCCGCAGCCCGGGTGCGGCACAGGCCGCGGGCATCAGCACGATCTACCAGGAGGTGAACCTGGTCCCCACGCTCACCGCCGCCCGCAACCTGTTCCTCGGCCGCGAGCCTCGCACCCGCCTCGGCCTGATCGACTTCCGGGCCATGAACAGCCAGGCCCGCGAGGTGCTGCAGCGCTACGGGGTCGATGCCGACGTCGAGGCGCCGCTCGGCTCCCTCGGCCTCGGCACCCAGCAGATGGTCGCGGTGGCGCGCGCCGTCGCCGCGCGCGCCGACATGGTGATCATGGACGAGCCGACGTCGTCGCTCGAGGCCCGTGAGGTCGAGACCCTGTTCGCCGCGATCGACCGCCTGGCGTCCGACGGTGCGGCGGTGCTCTACGTCAGCCACCGGCTCGACGAGCTGTACCGCATCTGCGACACCGTCACGGTGCTGCGGGACGGGCGCCTGGTGCACACCGGACCGCTCGCGGAGCTGCCCCGGCTCCAGCTGGTCGCGGCGATGCTCGGCCGCGAGCTGCTCGCCGAGACGCGCCGCCGGTCCGAGGCCGAGCCGAACGACGGGCTCGACGACGAGGTGCTGACGGAGCCGGTGCTGACGGTGGACGGGCTGACGCGGCGCGGCGTGCTCGACGGCGTCTCGTTCACGGTGCGTCCCGGCGAGATCGTCGGCCTCGGCGGCCTGCTCGGTGCCGGCCGCAGCGAGACCGGCATGGCGGTGCTCGGCGCGCAGCGGATCGACTCCGGCACGGTCACCGTCGACGGTGAGCCGATCCGCACCGGCTCACCGGGGGCGTCCATCGCGGCCGGCGTCGCGCTGCTGCCGGAGGACCGCAAGCTCGAGGGGATCCTGCCCAACCTGTCGATCCGCGACAACATCATCCTCGGCGCCCTGCCGCGGCTGTCCCGAGCCGGCCTGATCTCGAACGGCCGCATCGACGCCATCGTCGACGGGTTCATGAAGCAGCTGAAGATCCAGGCGTCCAGCCCCGACCAGAAGGTCGGCACGCTGTCCGGCGGCAACCAGCAGAAGGTGCTGCTCGCCCGCCTGCTGTGCCTCGACCCGAAGGTGCTGATCCTCGACGAGCCGACGCGCGGCATCGACGTCGGCGCCAAGATCGAGGTGCGGGTGGCCATCGACGCCCTGGCGGCGGACGGTCTGGCGGTGCTGCTCATCTCGTCGGAGACCGAGGAGCTGATCGACGGATCGGACCGCATCGTCGTGCTGCGCGAGGGCAGGGTCACCGACGTGCTGGGCGGCGACCGCCTGACGGAGGAGGACCTGATCCACGCCATCGCCGGGGAGAGCGCGGACCACCCGCAGCCCGAGTGACCGGGCGCGTCATAGGCCGTGGGGGCCGAAGGGTGGAGCCAAGGGGACTCGAACCCCTAACCCCCTGCTTGCAAAGCAGGTGCGCTACCAATTGCGCCATGGCCCCCGGGAGACCGGTCCGCTGAGGGTCCGGTCGCGGCGGGTCACTCGAAGGTGTCGGTGACCTCGGCCCACAGGTCCCGCTCATCGCGGTCCTGCACGTACCTCTGGTAGACGACGTAGCCGACGGCGGCAGCGGCGGCGAGGACCAGCAGCTTCTTCATCGGTACCTCCTCGAGTGGGCCTAACAGGACTTGAACCTGTGACCTCTTCCTTATCAGGGAAGCGCTCTAACCGTCTGAGCTATAGGCCCCGGGCGCGGTGACCGGGAGCCGGGCTGCGCGCGCCGGTCGAGACTACCCCAGCGACGCTTCCCGGCCCAAAACGCGACGGTGCCGCGGCTACTCGTCCGTCATCGTGACGTGCACGCCGCCCACCAGCGCCGCCACGATGTTGTACAGGAACGCGCCGATGGTGGACATCGCCGTCAGCAGGAACACGTCGATCACCGCGACGAGGGTCGCGCCAGAGATCACCTTGCGGAAGCTGATCACGTCGGTGACGTTGACGGCGCTCTCCGGACCGACCACCTGCTTGACCAGGTCGTTGATGCTGGCGAACACGTGCAGGCCGTCGAGCGTGAGCCACACCACCGCGGTCGCCACCACCAGGATGATGCCGAGCGCGAAGGACAGCAGCAGCGACAGCTTCATCACCGACCACGGGTCCAGCCGGGAGATCGCCAGCCGTACCCGCCGAGGTGCGCCCGGTGCAGGCGCGCGCCCGGACACCGGGTGCGGCGGGGGTACCGGTGCCGGCCGCGCGGACGCGGCGGGAGCGGTCGGGTTGGCGGTCATGGGCTCTTCCTGGGGCCGAGGGCGTGTCAACGAAGCGTACGCGGCGCTCAAGCCCGCACCAGCGACACCCGCCGTCTTCTTCAGCCAGACGGTCGAACGGTCGACGGCCTCGAGCAGCGGCGACGGCGAGGGGGCCTCGTCCTGCGGACCCGTCGTGGCATCGCCCTCGGGAGCTGCGGCGCCCTCCTTCGGACCAGCGGCCGAGGCCGCGGCGACGCCGACCACGGCAGCCCCGGCGGTGGCCGTCACGGGGCCGCCGTCCTGCGAGGACGGTGCCTCCGATCCCGCCGGGGGGTGCGCGTCCGTCGCGGCCTGACGCCGTTCGGGTGCGTCCGCGCGGGAGACCGGAGCGCTCGCCGCCCGGTCGCCGTCCGTCACCGACGCGACGGAGGCCGGGTCCTGGCTGACCGGTCCGGTGACCCGCGTGGTGCGCGGGTTGGTGCGGGACCCGCGCATGCCGGCCGGCCGGGCGGTCTCGCCGCTGACCGGCCGCGTCACGGGCCGCGGCGTCCGGGTCGGCGGCACGCTCACCGGCAGGCCACCGTCCGTCGTGCCGGGCACGGCAGCCGACGCCCGCGCACCGGTCTCGACGCGCATGGTGTCGTCAGCCGGTCCGCCCTGGCCAGGAACCCCCCGGACGGTCCGGACGTCACCCTGGGTCGCAGGGGACGGTCGCTTGCGCGGCGGGATCGATGGCGGTGGGGCGTCGGTCATGCGTCCTCCGCGGGCTCACCTTCGGTCGGTGGTTGGGCACCGTCCGACACGGGTCCCGGGTTGGGTCCGATGGCCACGGCGGTGCTGTCCGGCAGGTCTGATCCGTCCGGTCCGCGGCCGTTGTCCGTACCCACGCTACCGGCATCCTCGCCGAGGTGTCGCTCGGTGTTGCGTGCGACGGCGATGATCCGGTCGCCGGAGTCGGGCTTCGCGAAGATGACGCCCTGCGTGCTCCGGCCCGTCGCGTGCACCTCGGAGGTGGCCGACCGGACGACCTTGCCGCGCTCCATGATCACCAGGACCTCGTCGTCGGCGTCCGTCACCAGGGCACCGACCAGGTCGCCGTTGGCCTCCGGCAGGTTGGCCACCTTGATGCCGAGGCCGCCGCGACCCTGCTGCCGGTAGTTCTCGACCGTGAGCGCGGTCCGCTTGGCGATACCGCCCTCGGTGACCGTGAACAGGTACGCGTCCTCGCGCACGACGTCCATCGCCAGCAGCTCGTCGTCGCCCCGGAACTTCATGCCGGTGACGCCGCTCGTCGCCCGGCCCATCGGACGCAGCGCCTCGTCGGACGCCGTGAACCGCACCGACTGACCCTTGCGCGACACCAGGATCAGGTCCTGGTCGGCGTTCACCAGCCGCGCCGAGACCAACGCGTCCGGGTTCCCGTCCTCGTCCTCGCGCAGGTTGATGGCGATCACGCCACCCGAACGGTTGGAGTCGTACTCGGACAGGACCGTCTTCTTCACCAGCCCGCGCTGCGTGGCCAGCACCAGGTACTCCGCCTGGCCGTAGTCACGCAGGTCGAGCACCTGGGCGATGCGCTCGTCCGGCTGGAACGCCAGCAGGTTGGCGACGTGCTGACCCTTGGCGTCGCGGCCGCCCTCGGGCAGCTCGTACGCCTTGGCGCGGTAGACGCGGCCGAGGTTGGTGAAGAACAGCAGCCAGTGGTGCGTCGTCGTGACGAAGAAGTGGTCGACGATGTCGTCCTCGCGCAGCTGTGCGCCGCGCACGCCCTTGCCGCCCCGGCGCTGCGCCCGGTAGTTGTCGCTGCGCGTCCGCTTGGCGTAGCCGCCGCGGGTGATGGTGACCACCATCTCCTCCTCGGCGATGAGGTCCTCCACCGAGACCTCGCCGTCGAAGGGCAGGATGCGCGTGCGGCGCTCGTCGCCGTACTTGTCGACGATCTCCCCGAGCTCGGTCGAGACGATGTCCCGCTGCCGCTGCGGCGAGGCGAGGATCGAGTTGTACTCGGCGATCTTGGCCTCGAGCTCGGCGTAGCGGTCGAGGATCTGCTGCCGCTCCAGGGCGGCCAGCTGGCGCAGCTGCATCCGCAGGATCGCGGTCGCCTGCTCCTCGTCGATCTCGAGGAGCTCCATCAGGCCGTCCCGGGCGGCCTCGGCGCTCGACGACGCCCTGATCAGGGCGATCACGGCGTCCATCTGGTCGAGCGCCTTGAGGTACCCGCGGTAGATGTGGATCTGGCGCTCGGCCTCCGCGAGCCGGTGCCGGGTCCGCCGGACGACGACGTCCAGCTGGTGCGTGGTCCAGTGTCGGATGAAGGCGTCGATGCTGAGCGTCCGAGGGACGCCGTCGACCAGCGCCAGCATGTTGGCGCCGAAGGTGTCCTGCAGCTGGGTGTGCTTGTAGAGGTTGTTCAGCACCACCTTGGCGACGGCGTCGCGCTTGAGGACGATCACCAGCCGCTGGCCGGTGCGGCCCGAGGTCTCGTCGCGGATGTCGGCGATGCCGCCCACCCGGTTCTCCCGCACCAGCTCGGCGATCTTCTTCGCCAGCGAGTCGGGGTTCACCTGGTACGGCAGCTCGGTGACCACCAGGCACTGCCGGCCCTGGATCTCCTCGACCTCCACCACCGCACGCATGGTGATCGAGCCGCGGCCGGTGCGGTACGCCTCCTCGATCGCCTTGTGGCCCAGGATGGTCGCGCCCGTCGGGAAGTCCGGGCCCTTGATCAGCCCGAGCAGCGCCGCGAGCAGCTCCTCACGGGTGGCGTCCGGGTGGTCCAGGTGCCACTGCACCCCGGCCGCGACCTCGCGCAGGTTGTGCGGCGGGATGTTGGTCGCCATGCCGACGGCGATGCCGGCCGAGCCGTTGACCAGCAGGTTCGGGAAGCGGCTGGGCAGGACCAGCGGCTCCTGCGTGCGGCCGTCGTAGTTGTCGCCGAAGTCGACGGCGTCCTCGTCAATGTCCCGCACCATCTCCATGGCGAGCGGGGCCATCTTGCACTCGGTGTACCGCGGGGCCGCGGCGGGGTCGTCGCCCGGGGAGCCGAAGTTGCCCTGGCCGGCGACCAGCGGGTACCGCATCGACCAGTCCTGCACCAGGCGGACCAGCGCGTCGTAGATCGCCGTGTCGCCGTGCGGGTGGAACTTGCCCATCACGTCGCCGACGACGCGGCTGCACTTGGAGAACTGCCGGTCGGGCCGGTAGCCGCCGTCGTACATCGCGTAGAGCACGCGGCGGTGCACCGGCTTCAGGCCGTCGCGCACGTCCGGCAGCGCACGCCCGACGATGACCGCCATGGCGTAGTCCAGGTACGACCGCTGCATCTCCAGCTGCAGGTCGACCTGGTCGATGCGGCCGTGCTCGATCCCGTCGGGACCGGTTGTCTCGCTCATGATGCCCTTCGTCCGTCGTGCGGCTGCTGCGGTGCACGCCGGGGGCGCCCGCCCCCGGCAGCCCGGTCGCCTAGATGTCGAGGAACCGCACGTCCTTGGCGTTGCGCTGGATGAACGAGCGACGCGACTCGACGTCCTCGCCCATCAGCACGGTGAACGTCTCGTCCGCCGCGGCGGCCTCGTCCAACGTGACCTGCAGCAACGTCCGGTGCTCGGGCGACATCGTCGTCTCCCACAGCTCCGAGTAGTCCATCTCACCGAGACCCTTGTACCGCTGGATCGCGTTCTCCTTGGGCAGGCGCTTGCCGCTCGCCTGACCGTCGGCCAGCATCACGTCCCGCTCCCGGTCGGAGTAGACGTAGTCGTGCTCGGCGTTGGTCCACTTGATCCGGTACAGCGGAGGCTGGGCCATGTAGACGTGGCCCTGCTTGATCAGCTCGGGCATGTACCGGAACAGCAGCGTCAGCAGCAGCGTGCGGATGTGCTGGCCGTCGACGTCGGCGTCGGCCATCAGCACGATCTTGTGGTACCGCAGCTTGGAGACGTCGAAGTCCTCGCCGATGCCGGTGCCGAACGCCGTGATCAGCGACTGCACCTCCTGGTTGCCGAGCGCGCGGTCCAGCCGCGCGCGCTCGACGTTGAGGATCTTGCCGCGGATCGGGAGGATCGCCTGCGTGCGCGGGTTGCGGCCGCGGACCGCCGAACCGCCGGCGGAGTCACCCTCGACGATGAACACCTCGCACTCGGCGGGGTTGTTCGACTGGCAGTCCTTGAGCTTGCCCGGCATCGAGTTCGACTCGAGCAGACCCTTGCGACGGGTCGCCTCGCGCGCCTTGCGCGCCGCCATGCGGGCAGCAGAGGCCTGGATCGACTTGCGGATGATGTCGCGCGCCTCGGACGGGTGCGAGTCCAGCCAGTCGCCGAGGCGCTCGTTGACCACGCGCTGCACGAAGGTCTTGGCCTCCGTGTTGCCGAGCTTCGTCTTCGTCTGACCCTCGAACTGCGGCTCGCCGAGCTTGACAGAGACCACCGCGGTCAGGCCCTCGCGGATGTCGTCGCCGGTGAGGTTGTCGTCCTTCTCCTTCAGCAGGCCCTTGTCGCGCGCGTACCTGTTGATCAGAGACGTCATCGCCGCACGGAAGCCCTCCTCGTGCGTGCCGCCCTCGGTGGTCGAGATCGTGTTCGCGTAGGTGTGCACCGACTCGCTGTACGCGCCGGTCCACTGCATCGCGATCTCCACCGAGATGCGCCGCTCGGTGTCCTCCGCCTCGAAGTCGATGACCTCCGGGTGCACCGCCTCGTACTTCTTGGCGGCGTTCAGGTGCTTCACGTAGTCGATCAGGCCGCCCTCGTACCGGTACGAGACGGTGTGGCTGGCACCCTTCGCCTCGTCGGTGTCCGCCCCGCCCGCCACCTCGTCGTCGGCGTCCTGGTGCTGGGCGCGCTCGTCCGTGAGCGACAGCCGCAGGCCCTTGTTGAGGAAGGCCATCTGCTGGAACCGCGACCGCAGGGTCTCGAAGTCGTAGTCCGTGGTCTCGAAGATCTCGTCGTCCGCCCAGAACGTCACGGTCGTGCCCGTGACGTCGGTCGGCTCGCCCTTCTCCAGGGGCGCGACCGGTGCGCCGCGCAGGTACGACTGACGCCAGACGAAGCCCTGCGTGCGGACCTCCACCTCCACCCGCGTGGACAGCGCGTTCACCACGGAGACGCCCACGCCGTGCAGGCCGCCGGACACCGCGTAGCCGCCACCGCCGAACTTGCCACCGGCGTGCAGCACGGTCAGCACGACCTCGACGGCCGGCTTGCCCTCGGACTCGACGATGCCGACGGGGATGCCGCGGCCGTCGTCGACCACCCGGACGCCGCCGTCGGGCAGGATCGTCACCTGGATGTCGGTGGCGTACCCCGCCAGCGCCTCGTCGACGGAGTTGTCGACCACCTCGTACACCAGGTGGTGCAGGCCGCGCTCACCGGTGGAGCCGATATACATGCCGGGACGCTTGCGGACCGCCTCGAGACCCTCGAGGACGGTGATCGCGCTGGCGTCGTACCCCCCGTTCCCTTCCGGGTGCCGGGGGGCCGGGTCGTTCGTCGTGCCGTCCTGATCCTGCGGGGTGGTCTCGTCAGCCACGGGCGGCGCGTCTCCTCAAGGTTTCACATGCCGCGGAGCGCGCCGCCCGGCGACGGACAGGGCGGATCAGTCCACGGTGTTGGAGTTCTCGTCTCAGGACCGGCACGGAACGCGCCAGAAAGACCCTCTCAGTCTACCCTCTGGACGCCTTCGAGCCGGGTCGCCGGGGCGGACGGGCCCCACGTGGTCACGGCTCCGGTCCTGTGGGCGGGTCGACGGGCCGCCTCGGCGTCAGCCCCAGGTGTCGCGCGCACCCCGGCCGCGCACCGTTCGCGGGCCCCGGTTGAACGTCGGTGTGCTGGGACCGAGCACCCGCACCTCGAGCACGACGTCCTCGCCGAGCCGTGCGGCGAAGGCCCGGAGCAGCTCCTGCTCCATGCCCACCAGCTGCGTGCGCCAGGACGTCGACGACGCCTGCGCGACGAGCAGCCCCGCCTCGAACGACACGAACCGCAGGTTCTCGGCCACCATCGGCCCGACCAGCTCCGCCCACCGGTTCTGCAGCTGGCCGGCGACCAGCCCGCCCTGCCAGCCGTGCTCGTTGACCAGTCGGCCGACGATGCGGCCGAGCGGCTGTGGGTCGCGGCCGTCCGGGCCGGCGGCGGTGGGCGGCGCGATGAGCGGAGCGCGAGAGCGCTGACCTGGGCGGACACCACGGGCGCGGGCGGCCTGGACGGCTCGGGCCAGCGCGCGGCGGGCGACCTCGGCCGGGGGGGTCGGCGTCCAGGTCGCAGCTGCGTCGGACGGACCGTCGGACCCACCGTCGGACGGTGCGGCGGCGGGCGCCGTCGGCCGCGAACCCGTTGAGGCCGCCCGGCGCCGGCCGGACGCCTGGGACGGCGCCGGTGCCCGGCGCCGGGGGGACGGTCGGTCCCGGTCCGACGTGTCAGAGGACACGGGCGACCTCGCCGCCCATCACGTCGACCCGCCCCCCGGAGAGCGCCTCGGGCACGTCGCCCGGGACCGCGGCGGTGATCAGCACCTGGCCCGCGGGTGCGACCAGCTCCGCGAGACGGTCACGACGGCGCGAGTCGAGCTCGGCGAACACGTCGTCCAGCACCAGCACCGGGTCGCCGTCCGGACCCCAGTCGGCCGACCAGCCCTCGTCGTCGTGGATGCCCGTGCGCAGCAGCGAAGCGGATCCCAGCCGTAGGGCGAGCGCGAACGACCACGACTCGCCGTGGCTCGCGTACCCCTTCGCCGGGAGCTCGCCGAGGGTCAGCACCAGCTCGTCGCGGTGCGGTCCGACCAGGCTGACGCCGCGCTCGATCTCCTTGCTGCGCAGCCGACCCATCGCCTCGAGCAGCTGCGCCTCGACGAGGTGCGCCTGCGCCGGCTGGCCCGACTGCTGGTCGTCGGCCCCTATCGGGTCCGGCGTGTCCACCGAGGCCCGTTCCGGCGCACCGGTCGCCGCGAGGTTCTGCAGCGACGAGCGATAGACGATCCGCGCCGCGCCCTGCCCCGCGCTGACCTGCTCGTACGCCGCCGCGACGGGTCCGGTGAGGGCGCCCACCAGCCTCCGGCGCGCCACCGTGATCCGCGCGCCCGTCTCGGCGAGCTTCCCGTCCCACACGTCGAGCGTCCGCAGGTCGGCCCCGCGGGACGAGCGCATCGCGGCGCCGGCGGACTTCAGCAGCGCCGACCGCTGTCGCAGCACCCGCTCGTACTCCGCGACCACCGCCGCCATCCGGGGGCTGAGCTGGACCAGCAGCTCGTCGAGGAAGCGGCGGCGACCGTCGGGGTCACCCTTGACCAGCGACAGGTCCTCCGGTGCGAACTGCACGGTCCGCAGGATGCCGAGCACGTCGCGTGCCCGGACCGGCGAGCAGCCGTTGACCCGTGCCCGGTTGGCCCGACCGGGGGTGATCTCGAGCTCGACTGTGGTGGCGCGGCCGTCGCGGACCACGCGCGTCCGCACCACGGCACGCTGCGCACCTGACCGGACCAGCGCGGCATCCGTCGGTACACGGTGGCTGGACAGCGTCGCGACGTAGCCGATCGCCTCGACGAGGTTCGTCTTGCCCTGACCGTTGGGCCCGACCAGCGCCGTCACGCCGGGCTCGAGCGGCAGCTCGACGGTGGCGTAGGAGCGGAAGTCGGTCAGCGACAGGTGCGAGACGAACACTCAGGCCTCGGACGAGGGCGGTGCCGTGGGCGTGACGGTGTCGGCACCGGCGGCTCGGACCGCGTGGCCGCCGAACTGCTGGCGCAGGGCGGCGACAGCCTTGAGCGCCGGCGACTCCTCCTGCCGCGAGGCGAACCGTGCGAAGAGCGCCGCGGCGATCACGGGGGCCGGAACGGCGAGCTCGATCGCCTCGTCGACGGTCCACCGGCCCTCGCCGGAGTCCTCGACCCAGTCGTCGATCTTGTCCAGGCCCGGGTCCTGCTCCAGCGCCGCGACCAGCAGGTCCAGCAGCCAGGAACGCACGACGGTACCGCGCGTCCAGGCCTTGATGGTCCCGTGCACGTCCGTGACCAGGTCCTTCGCCGCGAGCAGCTCGTACCCCTCGGCGTAGGCCTGCATCAGGCCGTACTCGACGCCGTTGTGCACCATCTTCGAGAAGTGGCCCGCGCCGACGGCGCCTGCGTGCACGAAGCTCTCGGCCCGCGGGCCCTCGGGTCGGAGGGCGTCGAACACCGGCATCGCCCTGGCCACCAGGTCGGCGTCGCCGCCGACCATGAGCCCGTACCCGTTCTCCAGGCCCCAGACCCCACCGGAGACACCGGCATCGAGGAAACCGATGCCCCGCTCGGCGAGCAGGTCCGCGTGCGGCTTGTCGTCCTGGTAGTACGAGTTGCCGCCGTCGATGACGGCGTCGCCGGTGGTCAGCAGCTCGGCCAGCTGGTGCACCACCGCGTCGGTGATCGGGCCGCTCGGCACCATCACCCAGACGATCCGCTCGCCGGCCGGCAGCGCCTGGACCAGCGCCTCCAGCGACGGGACGTCGCTGACGTCCTGGTTGCGGTCGTACCCCGTGACCTCCACGCCGCCGCGCCGCAGGCGCTCGCGCATGTTGGCACCCATCTTGCCCAGACCCACCAACCCGATGTGCATGGGCCCCACTGTGCCTTACGCGCGGTGGCGGTGCAGACGCCGGTCAGCCGGCGAAGCGGATGGGGACCAGCAGGTAGCGGTACGCCTGGGAGTCCTCACCGTTCAGCTCCGCCTGCCCGGTGAACTCGACCGGCTTGTTCGGGTGCGTGAACGACAGCCGGACGAACGGCGAGTCCAGCGCGCCCAGGCCGTCGAGCAGGAACTGCGGGTTGAACGCCACCGAGATCGGCTCGCCCACCAGCACCGCCTCGAGCGCCTCGGACGCCTGCGCGTCGTCGCCCTGACCCGCCTCGAGCACCACCTGACCGTCGGTGAAGCTCAGCCGGATCGGGGTGTTGCGCTCGGCGACCAGTGCCACGCGCTTCGCGGCCTCGGTCAGCGCGGGCTTGTCGATGACGGCGTGGATCGGGGTCTCGTCCGGGAACAGCCGGCGCACCGCCGGGTAGTCGCCGTCCACCAGCAGGGACGTGCTGTGCCGGCCACCCGCCTCGAAGCCGATCAGGTCGACACCACCGCCCGTCGACAGCGCGACGGTGACCGATCCGGCGCCACCGAGGGACTTCGCTGCGTCCGAGAGGGTGCGCGCACGGACCAGGGCCACGCTCGAGTACCCCGGCGTCGCCGGCTTCCACGACAGCTCGCGGAGCGCGAGGCGGTAGCGGTCGGTCGCGAGCAGCGTGACCTTCTCCCCGTCGATCTCCATCCGCACGCCCGTGAGCAGCGGCAACGTGTCGTCACGGCTGGCTGCGACCGACACCTGCGCGACCGCGTGGGTCAGCTCCTCGCCGTCGACGACACCTGCCACGGGAGGCATCGCAGGCAGCGTCGGGTAGTCCTCGACCGGCATCGTGAGCAGCGTGAAGCGGCTCGCGCCGCACGTGACCTGCACCTTCGTGCCGTCGAGCACCACGTCGACGGGCTTGGCGGGCAGCGCACGGGAGATCTCGGCGAGCAGCCGGCCGGAGACGAGAACCGTGCCGGGCTCGCTGACGTCGGCGGGGATCTGGGAGCGGGCCGACACCTCGTAGTCGAAGCTCGACAGCTGCAGCGTGCCGGTGGTGTCCGCCTCGATGCGAACACCGGCCAGCACCGGGACCGGAGGGCGGGTCGGCAGGCTCCGCGCGGTCCACGTCACCGCGTCCGCCAGGACGTCACGGTCGACCCGGAACCTCATGCGCCACTCCTCGTCGTCGGACCTCGTGCCACCCGGTGCGCGGTAGGGCCGCGACCATGCCGGTGCATCGGTCGGGGTGGGGCACGGGTTGAGCGGAACACTACGCGACGGCCGTCGGCCGGACAGGAGGCGCCCCGGTCCCGACCGAGCGACGCTGGGGGTGTGGGCGGCTCGGGGTGCAGCAGCCGTCACGGCGCGGGTCGGTCGGCGTCGGGTCGGCGCCTGTCAGACGTCGGTGTGCACCGGATCTGGATGACAAGAAGTGTCGTCGTCGTCATCGCACCTGTGGGCTGTGTGGACGAGGTGGTCTCGTCGCAGGTCGCATGGCACGTCGGCGTGTGGACGCGACCTGTGGGTGACGCGTGCCGGCAGGGGACGTCGGTGGACGTGTGATTCGTCGTCCACGGCGACGCACAGCCGTGTCTGATTCGGTCCACACGATTCGGCAGCTCATCCACCGTCATCCACAGGTGTGTACACAGGTGTTGACGATTCGTCCCATGCAAGTTTCAGGGAGTGGATGAAGGTTGTTCGAGCCCGCCCAAGGGCGCTCCCGGCGGGCGACTCCTGAGGCCGGCGGGGGCTGTACGCCAGCTGTGGAGGGTGGGATGGGCGGCACGTCGCTGCAGGTCAGCGCGGTGCGAGGGCCGGGGCGTCGTGGTCGGGCTCGGTGACGGGCGACGTTTGTCGCAAGCCGTCGGGGGTTATCCCCAGCCTGGGCTCAACCCTGTGGACAACGGGCGGGACGATCGTCCCGTCAGCCCCGGTTCTGCTGCTTGATGCGGTTGGTGAGCTCGGTCACCTGGTTGTAGATCGACCGTCGCTCAGCCATCAGCTCGCGGATCTTGCGGTTGGCGTGCATGACCGTCGTGTGGTCGCGGCCGCCGAACGCCTGGCCGATCTTCGGCAGGGAGAGGTCGGTCAGCTCACGGCAGAGGTACATCGCGATCTGCCGTGCCGTGACCAGCACGCGGGAGCGGCTGGAGCCGCAGATGTCCTCGATGGTCAGTCCGAAGTAGGCGGCCGTCTGGCCGATCACCGCGGTGGCCGTGATCTCCGCGGAGTCGTCGTCCGTGATGAGGTCCTTCAGGACGATCTCCGCGACCGTGAGGTCCACGGGTTGGCGGTTGAGGTTGGCGAACGCCGTGACGCGGATCAGCGCACCCTCGAGCTCGCGGATGTTGCTGGAGATCTTGGACGCGATGTACTCGAGCACGTCGTCCGGGGCCTGGAGGCGTTCCGACCCGGCCTTCTTGCGGAGGATCGCGATGCGCGTCTCGAGGTCCGGGGGCTGGACGTCGGTGATCAGGCCCCACTCGAAGCGGGACCGCATGCGGTCCTCGAAGCCGTTGAGCTGCTTGGGCGGCAGGTCGGAGGTCAGCACCACCTGCTTGTTCGCGTTGTGCAGGGTGTTGAACGTGTGGAAGAACTCCTCCATCGTCTGTTCCTTGCCCTGCAGGAACTGGATGTCGTCGACGAGGAGCACGTCGACCTCCCGGTAGCGGCGCTGGAAGGCGCCGGCCTTGCCCTCGGAGATCGAGTTGATGAAGTCGTTGGTGAACTCCTCCGAGTTCACGTAGCGCACGCGGATCGCCGGGTAGAGGTTCTGCGCGTAGTGCCCGATTGCGTGCAGCAGGTGCGTCTTGCCCAGTCCCGAGCCGCCGTAGATGAACAGCGGGTTGTAGGCCTTGGCCGGCGCCTCGGCGACGGCGACCGCGGCCGCGTGCGCGAACCGGTTGGACGACCCGATGACGAACGTCTCGAACAGGTACTTGGGGTTCAGCCGCGCGTGCTCCACCGGCGGGCGGCGGTGCGCCGCCGAGGGCCGGTCGTCCGCCGAGGCGACGGGGGACGGGGCCGGGGGTACGACGGTGAGCGGCGGACGTCCCACGCCGTCATGACCGAGACCGTCCGACGTGAGGGACGCGCTGGTGCCCGCACCCGTCACCGCAGCAGCTGAGGTGAGTCCGTCGCCGGAGCCCGAGGCGCCCTGCTCGACGGACGGGTCGACCGTGATGGCGAACCGGGCCTCGCGCTGGAGGGACTCGCGGAGGGCGTCGGTCACCTCGGCCCGCACCCGGGTCTCGAGGTACTCCTTGGTCAGCTCGTTGCCGACGGCGAGGAGCAGGGTGCCGTCGACGAGGGCGAGCGGACGGGCGAGGCGGACGAAGGCGAGCTGCCGAGGCGTGATGTCGGGGCTCTGCTCGAGGTTCGCGACCACGTGACCCCACACTGCGGCCAGCTCGTCGTCCTGTGTCACGTCCCGCCCTCGTACTCGATCGCCAAGGTCGCCGAGTCTGGCACGCACGCCACCGTCCACACGGTTGTCCACACCTGTGTGCGAAGCGCAGGGGTGTGCCGCGAGGCGTGCGTGGGGCGATGACGGCGGTTCGTTCGACCGCGCGACGACCACAGATGCTAAACCGTTCGCCGGTGTGGTGGGAGTGTCTGAAAGGGTGAGGTCGGCGAGTCGTCGGTGTGTCGACTGGACAGGACCCTTCCCGAGAGTCAGGGCGCCTGGGCCCATTTGACCCTTCTCCAGCCCCCGGCGTACCGTGGTGCAGCCTTCTGAAGGCTCCTGCTGGCGCGCCCAGACGCCATCGCGCACACGTGGCGCGACACCACGGAGCCGTCCAGCCCGGCACCGGACCTGCACCACCACCTGGTGCGCGTGGCACGCGCGCCGAATGCCCTTTGGAGACCGACGTGACCAAGCGCACCTTCCAGCCGAACAACCGGCGTCGTGCGAAGACCCACGGCTTCCGCCTGCGGATGCGTACCCGCGCCGGGCGCGCCATCCTCTCCGCGCGGCGCCGCAAGGGCCGTGCGGAGCTGTCCGCCTGACAGCTGCGCCGGTGCTGCCAGCAGCGCACCGGATGCGCCGTTCCGCGGACTTCGAGCGGGCGGTGCGAAGGGGTGCGCGTGGCGGGCGCGAGTCGTTGGTGGTCCACCTGACGTTCGAGACCGACCCCGGGCCTGCGAGCCCGGTGGTCGGTCTCGTCGTGTCCAAGGCGGTGGGCAACGCGGTGACGCGGAACCGGGTCAAGCGGCGGTTGCGTGAGCTGGTGCGGGCTCGTCTCGACGTCCTGCCGCAGCGGTCGTCCGTCGTGGTCCGGGCGCTGGCGCCGGCGGCTCAGCTGCCGTACGAGCGGCTGGGCGCCGATCTCGACGGCGCGATCCGGACGGCCGTGCGCCGCGCTGGTCGGGCGGCTGCGGCATGACCGCCGCCACCGGATCCCGCGTCCCGTGGTCGCCGGGGCACGTTCTTCGAGTGGTCGCAGGCATCCCCCGGGCTGCGCTGCTCGGAGCGCTGCGGCTCTATCAGCTCTACGTCTCGCCGATGCGTCCCCCGACGTGCCGGTTCTACCCGTCCTGCTCCCAGTACGCCGTCATCGCGGTGACCCGTCACGGCGCGCTGCGGGGCAGCTGGCTGGCCGCGCGCCGGCTGCTGCGGTGCAACCCCTGGAACCCGGGCGGCGTCGATGACGTTCCTCCTGCCGGTGCCGGGCACCGGCACCATCACGTGGCCCCGGCCACCCGCTGAGTCTCGAGGAGACCCACCGCATGAACTGGTTCGACGGTCTGCTGTGGCCGATCATGGTCGCGGTCGCGTGGATCATGGTGCAGTTCCACAAGCTGTTCACCGCCCTCGGTCTGCAGGAGTCCGGCGGTGCGGCGTGGACGCTGTCCATCGTCGGCCTGGTCATCGTCATCCGGGTGGCTCTGATCCCGCTGTTCGTGCGGCAGATCAAGGCGTCCCGCGGGATGCAGCTGATCCAGCCCGAGATGCAGGCGATCCAGAAGAAGTACAAGGGCAAGACGGACCCCGCGTCCCGCGAGGCGATGAGCCGCGAGACCATGGAGCTGTACCGCAGGCACAACACGAACCCGTTCTCGTCGTGCCTGCCGATCCTGGCCCAGTCCCCCATCTTCTTCGCCCTGTTCCGCGTGCTGAACTCCCTCACGCTGCTGTCGCAGGGCAAGTACGCGGGCGGCAAGACGCACATCGGCCCGCTGACGCAGGAGCTCGCGCGGCAGGCTGAGTCGGCGACCGTCTTCGGTGCGCCGCTGTCCGGCACCTTCATGCGTGCGGCCGGGAACACGCAGGTGCAGGTGGTGACGATCATCCTGATCGTCGCGATGGCCCTGACGACGTTCACCACGCAGCGCCAGCTGACGATGAAGAACATGCCGAAGGCGGCGCTGGAAGGCCCGATGGCGCAGCAGCAGAAGATGCTGCTCTACCTGATGCCGCTGATCTTCGCGTTCTCGGGCGTGAACTTCCCGATCGGTGTGCTCGTCTACTGGACCACCACCAACCTGTGGTCGATGGGCCAGCAGTTCTACACGATCCGGCGGATGCCGGCGCCGGGCTCGCAGGCCGAGGCGCAGCTGAAGGAGCGTCAGGCACGTCGAGCCTCCCACCATGGTGGCGGCGCGGCCGACGCCGCCCCGCTGCTCGAGATGGACGAGAAGCCGCGGCTGAGCGGTCAGCGTCAGCAGCCGAAGCGCAAGGACCGGGCGAAGGCTCGTCCGGGCTCCGGTGAGGCCCAGACCGGTGCTGCCACGTCCGCGTCGGGCGACTCGTCGTCCACTGCGGACTCGGCCGTCGAGAGCTCGCCGGCGCCGAAGGCGGCCTCCACGCAGGCGGCCGATGGCGCGGTGCAGGCGGAGAAGCGCAGCTCAGGTGCTCGAACCGTGCCCGGTGCGGGTGGGACGGACGTGGCGTCGGAGCGTGGAGCGGCGGCCAAGCCGGTGCGGAAGAAGAAGTCTGACGGCGGGTCGACGACGTCCCGTCCGGAGATGTGACGACGTGGCTGGAGCACAGAAGACGATGAACGACGTGACGACCACACCCGACGTGTCCGGCGGGGCCGACCAGCTCAAGCGCCTCGAGGAGGAGGGGGAGATCGCAGCCGACTACCTCGAGGAGCTGCTCGACATCGCGGATCTCGGTGGAGACATCGACATCGACGTGGAGCACGGCCGCGCCGCGGTGGAGATCGTCGCTGAGGACAGTGCCGACCGGTCGCTCGGACGGCTAGTGGGTCGGGACGGCGAGGTCCTCGAGGCGCTGCAGGAGCTGACGCGGCTGGCCGTCCAGACCAAGACCGGCGATCGCAGCCGGCTGATGCTGGACATCGCCGGCTACCGGGCCGGTCGGCGCGCCGAGCTGGTCGCCATCGCCGAGGAGGCGATTGGCCGGGTTCACGCGAGCGGGGCGCCCGTTTCGCTCGAGCCGATGAACCCCTTCGAGCGCAAGGTGGTGCACGACGCCGTCGCCGCCGCGGGGCTGCTGAGCGACTCGGACGGCGAGGAGCCCAACCGGTTCGTCGTGGTGCGGCCCGCGTAGAGCACGTCCAGCCGCCGGTCGGTGGCGGGAGACAGAGACCCTCGGTTTCACGTGAAACCGAGGGTCTCTGCGTGTGTGCACTGGGCATGGACGAGAACGGTGGACGCGCCGCTGGCTGTGCCGCTAACCGTTGCCCTGACCGTTTCGGCTGACTGTGCCGCGAATGGCGGCTGGCGGGGCCGTTTCCTATCCCCGTGGGGACCGAAGGCAAGTGGTGATGCCAGGGCGATCACGGTGCGTTCCCGTCTAGGGCGATCACGTCGGGATTGACGCCCGGCACCGACACCGAACGGTCGGAGCGGCGGCAGCGGCTGCGGGTCCCGAGAAAGTCCACGAGCGCCGTGGTCGGTTGTGCGGTTCCTAGCCAGATGAGCGACGCACCCGGTGTGGCCCGGGCTCCTCGGCCGTTTTGAGAGTTGCCGGTCGGCGCTTGCCGGTTTCCGCTTGCCGCTTGCCTGTCATCGGGGACGAGCTCGACGGTTGACGCGCCGCGGACTGTGCCGCTGACCGTTTGGCGGCAGCTGACGTGGCTGGCCGTGGCCGGCCAGTCGCCGTTGGCTAGGTCCATCGGGAGGGCTCGAGCGGGGTCGGGGGTGAGGTGCGTGGGTGTCGCGGCGCTCGGTGACGTGGCCGCCGGACCATTCCTGTCGGCACCGGGACGCCGTGTTTCACGTGAAACAGCGGAACGCGAAGCCGCGCACCTGCGTGCGGTGGGTGGCAGAGAGCGCGGGTGATGCTGTCATGCCTCCGGACTGCACCGTGGCGGGACGGTCCTCTTCAGGCTCTTGTCGCTGTTCGAACGTGCCGACCTAGGGGCCCCCTGCCCTAGCCTGCGGCGCCGCCGACGCGGAGCGTCCACTGTCGCGCGGGGAACGTTTCTCGAGGTGGGGTGTGGTCCGGCTCGAGGCCGTGCGGTGCCGCTGAGGCACCTGAGGTCGCCTTGGCTACGGGACGCCGCGGGCCCCGTGGGTGCCACGGGGTGGAGTCGGTGACGGGCATCGGTCGGAGAGGGCCCTTGTGCGGACAGGGGCTGACCCAGGTCCCACAGCACGCTTGGCAATGAAACGGCGTTCTGCGCAGCACGCCGGGGTGTCGCGCGCCGTCGCCGTCATCCAGCGCGCACGTCGTCCGCGGGGTGGTCAGGAGGCGCTCTCGACGGAGCCTCGTCCGCTTGCTCGAGCGGAAGGGACAAGCGGTGCGGCAGCGTCGTGGCGAGACGCAGGCCGCGGTGCTCAATGCTGGGCCGCCGGCGTTGCGTGCAAGACGACTCCCTGGTTGCGGCAGTTGCGCCCTTCGCCGGGACAAGCGCCAGGGCAGCTCGCGTAGGGACACTCGCCGCGCGAGCTATCCGAGCGGCGCGCCATGATCCGGGCCCGACTTCCCCTCGGGGCGCGGTCGGCGGCGCCGGTGCTTGTGGTGACGGGCTCGGTCCTCTGGGTCGTCGCATCCGTCCCGCTGGCCGTCCGGGTGGCGCTGGTTTCACGTGAAACATCGCGGTTAGGGCCGACTCGATCTGGTGGAGTCGCTGGAGCGCGCCGCCCCCGGTCAGGTCGGTGAGCTGATGGTCCGCGGGCCTGGGGTGACCGGCGAAGCACAGACCGGCGTCCGGGTGCGTGTGGCGGCCGTGAGTGCCGGACTACGGCACGCGTCGCGGAACGCAGACGGGCCCGGGGGTGACGGCAGCTGGCTCGCAGACCAACGCGTGTGAATCCCCGCGTGACGGTTGGAACCAGAGGCGCCACCCTGGTTGCTCGATGGACGCAGACGGCGGTCGCGAGTGCGTCATCGCCGTGGCGTCGAAGTTTCACGTGAAACCAGCGCGGCAGGGACATGGGCCAAGGCGCTGGGCGGCGTGCTCATCGGACAGGCGGTCGACCATCGGTGGCGTGGGGGTGCGACGGATGAACTGGCTCGGGGTGCCGACCGGGTACCGTGGGCCGGTCTGGTCGCCGAACGCGGCGGCTGGACCCGGACGGCGACGGGTGGAGCGGGGTGCGGGTGGGCGCGGATCAGGACGTGGAACTCACCGACCCGCTGGACGGGGACGCCCGACTTCCCGACGCATTCGGCTCGGCGTGGCCGTCCGTCGAGCGATTCCACCGCCTCCTCGTCGATGAGGGGCCTGTCCGTGGCTTGATCGGTCCGCGCGAGACAGGCCGGCTCTGGGAGCGGCACCTGCTGAACTCGGGGGCGGTGGTCGACCAGCTCGGTGGGGTGGTGACGCTGATCGACCTGGGAAGTGGCGCCGGTCTCCCGGGCGTGGTCATCGCGGCGATGGCGCCCGCCGTCCGCGTCACCCTCCTCGAGCCCATGGCCCGGCGGGTCGCATGGCTGGAACACGTGGTCACGGAGCTCGGTCTCCCGAACGTGGAGATCGTGCGGGCACGGGCCGAGGAGGTCGCAGGCCGGCTGCGGGCTGATGCACTCACAGCGCGGGCCGTCGCACCGCTCGAGAAGCTCTACGCGTGGGCGGCTCCGCTGGTGGTGCCCGGGGGTCAGCTGCTGGCACTCAAGGGAACCCGCGCCGGTGACGAGATGGTGTCCGCGCGGGAGAGTGCTGCGCGGTTCGGCTGGGAAGACCCGGTGATCGTCACCTCGTCGCTGCTCGACGGCGTGGAACCGACCACCGTCGTGAGGGCAGTGCGAGCAGCGGGGGCGCGGCGTGTTCGGTAGGAAGCGGAAGCGGACAGACCCGGTGCCCGCCCAACCGATGAGCACGTCGCCCGATGCCTTGGCGTGGCTCTCGCCTGGCGCCGCGAACGGCCTGCAGAGCGACCCGCGCAACGGTGATCGTTCCGAGCCACCCTCGGATCGGAGAGGGGTGGATCCACACCCCGGTGGCGGCGCCGATATGCACCAGCACGCGTCACCAAGCGCCTTGCCGGCCACCCGCGACGCAGCGCCGACACCAGCGCGGGATGCGAGTGGTCCGGCCATCGACGCGCGAGTCCCCCATGGCGCTACGGCCGCAGGCGAGTCGAGTGTGTCGCCGGCAGCCGGTCCTGTTTCACGTGAAACCATCAGCGTCGTACCAGCAGAAGACCCGGGTGATATCGAGGCACCACCCGACGTCGCGGCACACGGACACGATGGTCCGGATGCGGTTTCACGTGAAACGCCGCAGGGAGCCAGGACCCCGGGCCACGCGGACCAGCCTCCGCAGCAAGCGGGGGACAGCAGCACGACGAGAGGGCTCAGCACCGGCATGGAGACGCCAGCGACAGTCGACACGGCGACGGACGCGCCGGGCACTGACGTGCCGGCACCGACGAGCGCTCCCGTGCCCGGCGGCGCGACGACCCCATCCGACTCCGCCACCGTCTGGTCCGAGCGCACGCCCGCGTCGCCGCGACGGCCCGACGAGCCTGCGGCGAAGCGACAGGTCGATGCACCGGCGCCCGAGTCCGACGAGCAGCGGCGCGCGGCACTCGTGAAGAGCCTGCCGTCCGTCTCGGCCGACACCCCGCTCATGGCGGAGCTCCATGAGGACGCACGACGGCGGATCGAGCTCCGTGGGCGGAGGTTCCCGCGGCCGGCCGCGACGCGGGTCATCACCGTTGCCAACCAGAAGGGTGGCGTCGGGAAGACCACCACAGCGGTGAACCTGGCCGCTGCCCTGGCGCAGTCCGGTCTGACGGTGCTGGTGCTCGACAACGACCCGCAGGGCAACGCGTCGACGGCGCTGGGAGTCGAGCACCGCGCAGGCACGCCGTCGATCTACGAGGTGCTGATCGAGGACCTCCCGATGGAGAAGGCCGTTCAGGAGAGCCCCGAGATTCCCGGGTTGTGGTGCCTGCCGGCGACCATCGACCTCTCGGGGGCGGAGATCGAGCTCGTCTCGATGGTGGCGCGCGAGACGCGCCTACGCACCGCCCTGGACCGGTACCTGGGTTGGCGGCAGGCCAGTGGGCTCCCGGATGTGGACTACGTCCTGGTGGACTGCCCGCCGAGCCTCGGGCTCCTGACGGTGAACGCCTTCGTCGTGGCGAGAGAGGTGCTCATCCCGATCCAGTGCGAGTACTACGCACTCGAGGGTCTGAGCCAGCTCCTCAAGACGATCCAGCTGATCCAGGCGCACCTGAACCCGACCCTGCACGTCTCCACGATCCTGCTGACCATGTACGACGCCCGGACGAACCTGGCCCAGCAGGTCGCCGCCGAGGTGCGCCAGCACTTCCCGGACCGGACGCTGCGCACCACTGTGCCCCGGTCCGTCCGCATCTCGGAGGCGCCCAGCTACGGCCAGACGGTGATGACGTACGACGCCGGGTCGTCCGGAGCGCTCGCGTATCTCGAAGCGGCTCGCGAGGTGGCGGAGCGCGGGGCGGCTCCGACGAACGGTTCCAGCATGGGGATGCCGGCGATGGCGGCCGGCGAGGAGGAGGAACGGTGAGCGAGAAGCGACGCGGTCTGGGACGAGGACTTGGTGCCCTGATCCCGACGAGCCTGGACGGCGCCCGCTCCACCCGGGAGCGACCGGTCGACGTCTTCTTCCCTGATGCGCGCCCGCAGGCTGCCGTCGACGGGACCAACGAGACCGTCGTGGCGACGATCGACCCGGACGATGTGGCCATGGACAGCGACACCCTCGGGACGGCGTCGGACCCGACCGTGAGCGCGACCGAGGCACTGGCCGACCATGTTCCGGAGGCCGCGCCCGTGAGCGTCGACGCTGCCGCAGAGCCGGCCCCTGAGGACGACGACCGGGACTCAGAGGGTGCGGCGGTCGAGCCGGACAGCCCGTCCACGGCGGCTGCTGCGTTCGACGGGCTGCACGGGGAGCTGTCCGCCGTACCGGCTCCTCGTGCATCCGGCGAGCCAGCCTCTGACAGCGCGGGCGAGGGCACCGAGCTGGTGCCTGTGCCGGGCGCCGTGTTCGCAGAGCTGCCGCTCGACGAGATCCGGCCCAACCCGCGGCAGCCGCGCACGGTGTTCGACGAGGACGCCCTGGACGAGCTGGTGGGCTCCATCCGGGAGATCGGTGTGCTGCAGCCCGTCGTCGTGCGGCGAGCGGGCGACGGCTACGAACTGATCATGGGCGAGCGGCGCTGGCGTGCGGCCGGCGCAGCCGGCCTCGACGCGATCCCGGCGATCATCCGGGAGACCGGCGACGAGGACCTGCTCCGGGACGCCCTCCTGGAGAACCTGCACCGATCGCAGCTGAACCCGCTCGAGGAGGCGGCGGCCTACCAGCAGCTACTCGACGACTTCGGCTGCACTCACGACGAGCTGGCATCCCGCCTGCACCGGTCACGGCCGCAGATCTCCAACACGCTGCGTCTCCTCAAGCTGCCGCCGCTCGTCCAGCGCCGGGTCGCGGCCGGGGTGCTCTCGGCAGGTCATGCGCGGGCACTCCTGGGACTGGCCGACGGCGGAGCGATCGAGCGACTCGCGCAGCGGATCGTCGCCGAGGGCCTCTCGGTCCGCGCGGTCGAGGAGATCGTCGCGCTCGGCGGGGACGGACTCGTGGCGAAGCGTCGCACGGCGCCGCGGGCCGGGGTGCGGAACGAGGCGCTCGACGCGTTGGCGACGCGCCTCTCCGACCGGTTCGAGACGCGGGTCAAGGTCGCTCTCGGCAAGAGCCGTGGACGGCTGACGGTCGAGTTCGCCTCGGTCCAGGACCTGAACCGCATCCTGAACACGCTCGCCCCGGAGGATCCTGGCCTGTTCCACGGCTGACGCCGAGGGTTGCTTCAGCGCCGCGCCGGCCCAGCCCGCGTCGACCCCACGTCGCGGCGGGTCCCGTGCCATGGCGGTCACGTGCCGCGGCTCGACCCGACGCCGAGCCGTCGGGGCGGAAGGGGAGACGCTCAGCCTCGAACTGGTGTGCGATATCAGCCGCCACGCCGGGATAGATGCTTGGGTGCGGGGTCGCCCGCTGCGTGCGGGGATAGCGCGGGGTCCGGGTGGGCGGACGTGCCGGGCGGCGATCAGGCGTCGGTGGTGACCCGGGTGTCCAGGTGGTCGGTGGCCGTGCCGTTGTCGTAGGCAGCGATGGCGGCGTCGACCAGTGACCGGTACAGCGGTCCGAGCCCGAACCCGGCCGCCTCGGCCGCCTGCGGCAGCAGCGAGGTCTCGGTCATCCCGGGCGCCACGTTCACCTCGAGGAACCACGGCGTCCCGTCCGCGTCGACGATGAGGTCGGTGCGGGAGATGCGGGCGAGGCCGAGCGCCTGGTGCGCGGCGACGGCCACGGCGCCGACCCGCTCGGCGAGCTCGTCGGACAACCGGGCGGGGGCGAAGTACTCGGTGCGGCCCGGGTTGTAGCGGGCGTCGTAGTCGTACGGACCGTCGGTGACGATCTCGACCGCCGGCAGCGCGAACGGGCCGTCCCCGGTGTCGAGGACGCTGACGGCCAGCTCGGTTCCGATGACGGCACGCTCGATCAGGGCGGTGTCCGAGTAGGAGAAGCACTCCACCATCGCCCGCGGCAGCTGGTCCGCCGACGTCACCAGGGTCATGCCGAGCGCCGAACCCCCGCGGGACGGCTTCACCACCAGGGGCAGGCCGAAGCGGCGCACCACCGCGTCGAGGATCCGGGCGGCGCCCAGCTCGCGGAACAGCGACTGCGGCAGCGTCACGAACTCGGGAGTGGCGATGCCGGCCCGTCCCGCCACGGTCTTGGCGATCGGCTTGCTCCAGGCGACGCGGCTGGCGCGCGGGCCGGTGCCGAGCACCCGGAGGCCGAGCAGGGCGAGCACGTCCCGGACGGACCCGTCCTCACCGCTGGCGCCGTGCAGCAGCGGCCACACGAGGTCCGGGGCGAGCTCGGTGAGGACCGGCACCAGGTCGGCGTCGACGTCGTGCACCGTGACCTCTGCACCCGTCGAGCGCAGCGCCTCCGCGACGCGACGTCCGGAACGGAGCGAGACGTCCCGCTCGTGGGAGAGGCCCCCGGCGAGCACGACGATCCGAGGGGCGGACGGGGTGGGGTTCACGCTGCTGCGCTCCAGTCGAACGGTCCGTCGAGCGGCGGACGGGGAACAAGCGGTGGTGCGAGGACGAACGACGTCGGTTGTGCGCGACCGGTCACCAGAGGCGGGAACCTGTGGAGTCGGTCGGGAGCCGCCGTCAGGCGACGTCCGGACCCGGCGACTGCACCATGTCGTCGGACGCGCCGGCGGCAGTGCCGAACAGCTCGACCAGCTCCGACTCGCCGGCCACGACGGTCGCCAGGCGACGGACACCCTCGCGGATGCGCTCGGGCGTCGGGTAGCAGAACGACAGTCGCATGTGGTCGGCGCCCTGGCCGTCGTAGTAGAACGCGGTGCCGGGCACGTAGGCCACCCGCGCGGTGACGGCGCGGGGCAGCATCTCCTTGGCGTCCAGGCCGTCGGGCAGCTTCACCCAGGTGTAGAAGCCGCCGTCCGGGACGGTCCAGCGGCAGTCCGGCAGGTGCTCGGCGAGCGCCCCCACCATCGCGTCGCGCCGCTCGCGGTACATCTCGCGGTACTTCTTGATCTGGCCGCGCCAGTCGCAGGTGGACAGGTAGGCGGAGATCGCCAGCTGGGAGGCGTTCGACGGGCACAGGATGGCCGACTCGCTGGCGAGCACCAGCTTCTCGCGCACCGCGTGCGGGGCCACCACCCAACCGACCCGGTAGCCGGGGGCGAACGTCTTGGAGAAGGAGCCGAGGTACAGCACGCCCTCGTCGTCCAGGCCCCGCATCGCCGTCAGCGGCTCGCTGTCGAAGCCGAGCAGCCCGTAGGGGTTGTCCTCGAGCACCAGCACGCCGTGCCGGCGCGCGATCTCCAGCACCTGGGGCCGACGCTCCGCCGACAGCGACACACCGGCGGGGTTGTGGAAGTTGGGGACGGTGTAGAGGAACTTCACGCGGCGCCCGGCGGCCTCGAGGCGGACCAGCGTCTCCTCGAGCGCGGCCGGCATCAGCCCGTGCTCGTCGATCGGCGTGTGCACCACGTCGGCCTGGTAGGCGCGGAACACACCGAGCGCGCCGACGTACGACGGCGCCTCCGCGACGACGACGTCGCCCGGGTTGATGAAGATGCGCGTGACCAGGTCCAGCGCCTGCTGCGAGCCTGTGGTGACCACCACGTCGTCCGGGTGCGCGTCGATGCCCTCGAGGCGCATCACCTCGAGGATCTGCTCCCGAAGCGTCTCGTCGCCCTGGCCGGAGCCGTACTGCAGGGCGGTGAGCCCGCGCGTCGCGACCACCCGGGCCGTCATCTCGGAGAGGACGTCCAGCGGGAGGCCGTCGAGGAACGGCATGCCACCGGCGAGCGAGACGACCTCAGGCCGGTTGGCGACCGCGAACAGGGCCCGGATCTCCGAGGCACGCATGCCGTGCGTGCGGTCGGCGTAGGAGCCGAGCCACTGGTCGAGGCGGGTGCCGGTGCCGGCGGCAGCGGACGACGGGGGACGGCCCGGCGTCTCGCGGTCGGGCACAGGCGAAGGAGTCATGCGCGTCAGTGTCGCACGTCACCTGTGCGCGACGGCGGCAGGGGTCGGTGGACGGCTCGGCAGGGGGTCGCCCCCCGGTGGCCGCGCGCGGCGAGCCGGCGACTCGCGGCGGTGCCGCGACGGGTCAGACCGCAGCCAGCAGCTTGCGCACCTGGTCGTTCAGGACGGCCTTGGGCCGGGCGCCGTACAGCACGTCGACCAGCTCACCGCCGGAGACGAACTGCAGCGTGGGCAGGGAGACGATCCCGTACCGGGCGACCAGTGCCGGGTTGGTGTCCGCGTCGACGGTGACGAACCGCACCGCGCCGGCGTAGGTCTCGGCGAGCTCGTCGAGAACCGGTCCGACCAGCCGGCACGGCCCGCACCACTCCGCCGTGAAGTCGACGACGACGGGCAGGGGCGAGGCGAGCACCTGCTCGTCGAACGTCGCGTCGGTGACGGGCTGGGCGCCGCTCACGCGGTGGCCTCGGCGCCTGGCACCGTGACGAGCGCCTCGCCGGCGGGCACCGGGTCGACGACCTGCGGCTCCTCGACCAGACCGGCCAGGTAGTGCTGGGCGTCGAGCGCGGCCGAGCAGCCGGTGCCGGCCGCCGTGATCGCCTGCCGGTAGGTGTGGTCGACGACGTCGCCGCAGGCGAACACCCCGGTCAGGTTGGTGGCGGTGGTGCGGCCGACGACCTTGACGTAGCCGTTCTCGTCCAGGTCCACCTGGCCGACGAGCAGCTCGGTGCGCGGGACGTGGCCGATGGCGACGAACAGCCCGCCGGCCGGCAGCTGCCGCGTCTCGCCGGTCAGCGTGTCGCGCAGCACCACGCCGGTCACCTTGTCGGCGCCCTCGATGCCGACCACCTCGGAGTTCCACGCGAAGCGGATCTTCGGGTCGTTGTGGGCGCGGTCCGCCATGATCTTCGAGGCCCGCAGCTGGTCACGGCGGTGCACCATCGTCACGGTGCGGCCGAACCGGGTGAGGAACGTCGCCTCCTCGACGGCCGAGTCGCCGCCGCCGACCACGACGATGTCCTGGTCACGGAAGAAGAAGCCGTCGCAGGTGGCGCACCACGAGACGCCACGGCCGGACAGCCGCTTCTCGTCCGGGAGCCCGAGCTCGCGGTAGGCGGAGCCGGTCGACAGGATCACCGCGCGGGCACGGTAGGTGTCGCCGCCGCCGGTGACGATCGTCTTGACCGGACCGGCGAGGTCCAGCGAGGTGGCGTCGTCCCAGACCACCTCGGCACCGAACTTCTCGGCCTGCTTCTGCATGGCCTCCATCAGCTCCGGCCCCTGGATGCCCTCGGGGAAGCCGGGGAAGTTTTCCACCTCGGTGGTGTTCATCAGCGCGCCGCCGGCAGTCACCGACCCCGCGATGACGACGGGGGCCAGTCCGGCGCGCGCGGCGTAGATCGCCGCGGTGTAGCCGGCGGGCCCGGATCCGACGACGACGACGTCACGGATATCGGTGGTCTCGCTCACGGGTGCATCCCTCGACTGTCGGAGTTCTGTGGCGCCGGCCGTCGAGGGTGTCCCCGCCGGCCCGTGCGCACGCGTCAACCGATGGTAGGGCGCATCTGTTCCCGTCCCGAGCGCCCGCTCAGCCGAGCTGGACCTCGGTGAGCTCGACGCGGAACGAGCCGTCCGGCATGCTCGGCAGCTCCGTGAACCACAGGCTGAGGGTGCTGGTCGCCGTCGGCGGCTTCAGCGTGAAGGCGGCGTTGGCCGAGAGCGGGCCGGAGGCGAGCACCGTGCCGCCGCCGGGGTTCGAGGCATCGGTCGCGCGGATCTCCACCGTGCCGCCGGTGCCGTTGGTGTGCAGTGTCACGGACGACACGGTGGTCGCCTGCTTCAGGGTGATGACGTAGCCGATGCCCTGCTTGAGGCCGCCGAAGTTCGCCGACTTGTACGTGCGCGACACCCAGAAGGTCGAGGGGTCGCCGTCGAACGCCTTGGCGACCGCCTCCGGGTGGTCACCCTCCGTGCCGTTCGCGTCGACGGAGGCTCCGGAGGCGATCACGGGCGCCCCACCGGCGGGAGCGGCCGAGGCGCTGGAGGAGGCGGACGGCGTGCTGGACCCGGAGGCGCTCGCGCTCGGGCTCGCGGAGTGCGAGTGGGAGGCGGTACCGGCGCCACCACGGGCCGACGGGCCGCTGAGCAGCGACTTCGCCGCGAACGCGACACCGATGATCACCAGCAGCACGACGACGGCGAGCACGATCACCGTCGGGTCGAACCGCCGCCGTCCGACCGGCTCCTCGCGGACCCGTCCGAAGTCGAAGGGGTCGTCGTCCCGGACCTCCGGCTCGTGCAGCACCCCGGGCGGCACCGCGGCCGGTGCGACCGCGGGGGGCACGGCGGGAGGTAGCGGTGCGGGGCCGCGGCCACTGGCGGGACCGGCTGCGGCTGCCGTGACGGGCGGGGTTGCCGCCGGGACGGGCCGCTGCGGTGCCGTCGCTCGCAGCGCCTCGGACGGCGTTCGCACCGGGGGCTGGTTCGCCGTAGCCGGCGTGGGCGGGAACGCCGGCGGCGGGGTCGTGGTCGGGGGCGTCATCGGCCGAGTCTCTGCGGCCGCGGCCGCCCCCGTCGCAGCAGCACCCGGCTCGGGGAACGGCGGACGTGCGGGCGGTGCCGCCGACGCGGCGAACGACGGAGGCTGCTGCCCGACCGCCGGGAAGGCGCTGGTGCGACCGGGTGCCGCGGGCGGCGGCGTGCCCGGGCGGTTGGTCCCCGCGCTGCTCTGGCTGAACGCGCTGCGGACGGACTGCCGCTGGACCTGGGGCGGCGGGCCGCCGGCCGCCGGCCCCTCGGCATCCGGCACCGCCGCACCCCCCGCGGCCGCACCGGCTGCGGCCGCACCGGCGAGCGCACCCGCCGCGGCGGCTCCGGCGGCGCCGAGGTGCCCCGATGGCCGGCTGATGCGGATCTCACCCCAGGGCTCGAGCTCGCGCACCACCTCGGCCGGGCTGTGCGGACCGTCGTCGTACGGGCCCAGCGTCACCGAGCAGAGCGTGTCGAGGTCCGCGGGGACCGCGGTGACCAGGTCGGCCGGCGGGACGGGCACGCCGTCGACCACGGGCGCGACAGGCAGGCCGTCGGCGGCGGCGGCCGGACCCGGCCAGCGTCCCGTCAGGGCCGTGTAGAGCAACCGCACCAGGTCGACGGCGTCGGCCCGGCTGGTGCTGCGCGCGTCGCCCTCGACCCGGCCGAGCAGGGCGGCGTCCAGGGCGAGCCCGGACACGAGCACCCGACCGTCGTCCGCGACGCAGATCGCGGACGGGCGGAGCGCCTGGTGGTGCACGCCGCGGCGCCGCGCGACCTCGAGCGCCGCCGACGCCTCGCCGATCACCGCACGGGCCTGGTCGGCGGTCAAGGGCTCGCGGAGGACCAGCTGGGCGAGCGACGGACCGGACACCTGCTCGGTGACCACGTAGCCGAGCCCGTCGTGCGTGCCGACGTCGAGCACGCGCAGCAGCCGGGGGTCGGTGACCAGCGCCGCGCGCCGGGCCGCGTCGAGCCCGGCGGTCGACGACTCGGCGGCCAGCACCTGCGCCCGCACGGGTCTGTCGAGGATCTCGTCGACCGCCGCCCACGTCTGCAGCACGGGCACGGTGGACGGCTGGGGCTCGAGCACGCGGTAGCGCCCGGCGAGCAGAGTTCCTCGTCCGACCTGGTCCACGCGCAGCTCCCGCACCATCGGCAGGGACGTCCGGCGGGCGCCGGACACGTGCATGCTAGTCGGGACGCCCCGGCCGCCGCCCCGGGAAGCGGGCGAGCACCGACCGCACAGGGCCGGCGAGGACCTCGAGCTCCGGGACGTGCATCGCCCGGAGCACCAGCACGTAGACGGTCACCATCGCCCCGCCGACCACGACGCACTTCGCCAGCGCCGCGACCAGGGACATCTGCGCGCCCGCCCCGAGCAGCAGCAGCAGCGGCACGCCGACCGCCAGGGCGGCCGCGGAGGCGAGGGTGGCGCGCAGGTGCAGCCGGAGCACCCGCGACCCGTCGAAGCTGCCGATCAGCCAGTGCACGTGCCGCAGCGCCATCAGCGAGCCGATCACGTAGGAGAGGCTGACGGCCAGCGCCGAGACGGCCACCCACCACTGCGGCGGCGCGAGCAGCCAGCCGAGCAGGGTGCCGACGACGATGACCACCGCCATCACCACCTGCGGCGCCAGCATGCTGCGCGCGTCCTCGTAGGCGTAGTACACCCGCTGGCACATCGACCAGATGCCGAGCACGGGCAGGCCCAGGACCATCGCGACCGTGACACCGGCCACCGCGGCGATCTCGCCCGGGTGCGGGTGCCAGATGATCAGGCGCACCACGGGCAGGGCCAGCAGCCCGACGATCACCGTGGTGGGGATGGTGAACAGGCCGAGCGCGCGCAGGCCGGTGGACAGCGTGTCGCGCACGCCGGCGCGGTCGCGGTCCGTCGCCTGGGCCGACAGGCGCGTGAACAGCGCCGTCATCAGCGAGACCGTCACCAGCGAGTGGGGAAGGATGAAGACGAGGAACGCGTAGTCGTACGCCGCGTTCCCCGCGACGCCGGTGGTCGACTGGACCGTGGCGAGCCCGTGGGCCCGTGCCAGCGCCGCAGCGGGTGCCGCGGACGCTATCCGGGACTGGACGATGAACGCGAGCTGGCCCACGCCGAGGCCGGCGAAGGTCCACATCGCCACCGAGCCCGCCCGGCCGAGCCCGGTGCCGCGCACCCCCCAGCGCAGCCGGAACCGCACGCCGGCCCTGGTCAGCGCGGGGAACAGCACCAGCGCCTGCGCCACGATGCCGAGGGTGGCGGAGCCCGCCAGCACGGCGACCTTCGCGCCGCTCCAGCCGTCGGCGCTGCTCGACGAGCCGAACATCACGATGAACAGACCGCAGCCCGCGATGGCGACGATGTTGTTCACCACCGGCGCCCACATGTACGGGCCGAACGACTCGCGGGCGTTGAGCACCTGCCCGAGCAGGCCGTACACGCCGTAGAAGAACATCTGCGGGATGCACCAGTAGGCGAAGGTGGTGGCCAGCACCATCTGCTCGCGGTTGCCCGCGTCGGCGTACAGCAGCACCAGCAGCGGTGCGGCGATCGTCAGCAGCAGCGTGGTGCCGGCCAGCACGGCGAACCCGAGGGTGAGCAGCCGGTCGACGTACTGCTGGCCCGCCCGGCGCTTGTACGCCCGCACCACCTGCGGCACCAGCACCGCGTTGAGCGCCCCGCCCGCGAGCAGCTGGTAGAGGATGTTCGGCAGCTTGTTGGCCACCGCGAACGCGTCCGCGGCCTGACCCGTGGCGCCGATGGCGGCGGCGAGGGCGATGCTGCGCAGCAGCCCGAGGGCACGCGACGCGGCGGTGCCGGAGCCCATCAGCGCGGAGGCGCGGCCGATGCTGGCCGACCGGCTCACGACGGACGTCCGGGCGACACGTCGCCACCGAGCGGAGGCAGCGGGGGCGCCTCGTCCTCGGAGGTGCGCCGGGCACCGCGGCGGGCGCTCTGGCCCCGTCGGACGGTCCGCACGATGCCCAGCACCAGGCCGATCGCCAGCAGCGCACCGACCACGGCGGTGCCGACGTTCTCGACGGTGGGTGCCACCCGTGCCGTGAACTGGGCGCCGGTGCCGACCGGCTGCCCGGCGAGGTCCGTCACCTGCGCGTCGACGATCACCTCGCAGTTGGCCGCCGCGTGCAGCACGACGGGGACGCTCGCCTCGGCGCCCGCCGAGACGGTGACCGCATCGCTGGTGGCGGCACCCAGGCAGCTCTTGCGCGGGTGCACCGCCACCCGGACGGTCACCGGGACGGGCAGCCCGTTGCGGACGGCGAAGCGGTAGGGCACCGACGCGCTGATCACGTTGAGGTTGCTGACCGGGGCCAGGGACAGGCCGCTGCGGCGGTCGTCGATCGCCTGGACCAGCCGTGCGGCCAGCGCGTCACGGTCGCCCGGTGAGGAGCGCCAGGCGACGGAGAGGGGGGTCAGCGCCTCGTCGTCCACCCCGGCGAGCAGCGTGTCCGGCTCCTGCGTGATGCTCGCGAACGCCCGGGTGGTGGCGCGTGCGGTGGCCAGCGCCTGCACGGTGGCGGGTGCGAGCTCGTCCGGCGCCGACGCGCTGGCCGGCAGCGAGGTGCGCTTGCTGCGGTCGTCGGGGTTGCCGAGCGCCGTGCTGACCGGCTCGAGACGGCTCCACGGCGAGCTGGACAGGGCGGCCAGCACCGCCTGGGCGGTGGTGGGGTCGGGGCTCCAGTCGCGGGACGGGGCGACGAGCACGTCGCGCGGCTCGCTGGAGCCGGTGCGGGTCAGCAGCGCCAGCTCCGCGAGCGTGCGCTGGACGGCGGTGGCCGCCGTGCTGCCCGGCTCCACCGACTCCGGGTCGGTCAGCAGGGAGGTCAGCACGTCGTCGGGCACCAGCGCCGTCACCGTGCCGGCCGCCGTCTTCACGTCGGCACGGGCTGTGGTCGCGACGCCGCCGACGCTCTGCAGCGACTGCGGGCCGACGACGACGGCCGCGGCGTCCACCGTGCGCGCCAGCCCGAGCGTGCTGGTGTCCACCGCACCGGGACCCGCCCACAGCACGTCGGTACGGGCGGTCTGCCCACCGATCCCCACGTCGGAGGACAGCTGCTGCGCGGTCCGGAGCAGGTCGGCGCCGTTCCCGTGCGCGACCGTCGCGAGGTCGGGGTCCGACCAGGGCAGCGCGAACGTCTCCCGCCCGGACAGCGCCGTCCCGAGGTCACTGGCCCAGGCACGCGCGTGCGCGCCCGAGACCTGCGCGTCCGCGACCAGCGCGGGGTCGACGGCCAGGCCCAGGTCGGGGGAGCTGCGGGCGAGGTCGAGCACCGCCCGCAGCCGGCCGCCGGCGGTGGTCAGCCGCTCCAGGGCGGCCTGCTCGGCCGCGCTCGGCGCCACCGCCGCCGAGCCGGGGGTCGACGCGGTCCCGCTCGGGCTCGGCTGCGGGGTCGCGCCGGCCGTGGCACCACTCGTCGACGTCCCGGTCGGCCCCGGTGTCGCACCGGCGTTGGCGCCGCCCGCGACCGTCGGCGTGCGCGCCGGGCCGGTCAGCGGCAGCAGCACGGACACCCGCGCCTGCGGCACCGTGCCGTCCGGCAGCCACAGCGCGAACGTGCGCGCCGTACCCGCCCGGTCACCGCCGTCGTCGGTGACGTCCACGGACAGGCCCCGGGGACCCCAGCCGCTCGAGACGTTGGTCAGCCCGATCGCGGACGCCGGGACGGTCAGGTCGACGTTCAGCGGCGCGCCGGGCGCCAACGGCCCGGGGTGCACCGTGGTCAGCCGGAAGCCGACGACGCCGCTGGAGCGGTCGATCCAGGACGACAGCTCGGCGCGGGTCGTCGGCCGCAGCCGGTTGATCCGCAGCGCGACCGTGGGGTCGGCGATGGCGGCCGAGCCGGTGTTCCGCAGCGTCACGCTGACGGTGAGGTCGTCGCCCGGCCGCAGCACCGTCGGCATCACCCGCTGGATCGAGACCGACACCGGCAGGTCCGTGTCGAGCGCCGACGCGCTCGGGCTGGGCGAGCCGCTCGCGGCGACAGCCGGCGCACCCCCGAAGGCGCAGGTCAACGCGATGAGCAGCACCGCGAGCAGCACGACGGGCGTGGCGCGGGCGGGTGCGCGCCGGACGGGCCGGCTCATGCCTCGTCGGCGAGCACCGCGCAGGCCGCCTCGGCGAGCCGGCGCTCGTTCGGGTACGCCAGCCGGGCCGGCAGCGCCCCGACGGCCACCCAGGCGACGTCCTCGGCCTCGCCGTCGGGGTCGCCCTCGACGGACAGCTCCCCGCTGATCGCGCCGAGCAGGAAGTGGTGCACCACCTTGTGCACGCGACGGTCCTCGCCGCTGAACCAGTAGTCGATCACGCCGAGCCGCCGCAGCACCCGGCCGGTGATGCCCGTCTCCTCGGCGATCTCCCGGACGGCGGCCTGCTCCGGCGTCTCGTCACCTTCGAGGTGGCCCTTCGGCAGGCACCACTCGAGCCGTCCGGCACGGTTGCGGCGCGCGATGACGGCCGCGTGGAACAGGCCGTTGCGGCGCAGCACCACCAAGCCGCCCGCGGAGGTCTCGTCCACCACCGGGAGCGGGGTGCTCACCGCTCGGACCGGGGTGGTGGTGGGATCGATGCGCAGCCGGTGCCCGCCGGGCGGGGCCGGCACCCGCCCCGAGGCGTGACCTTCGGCGGCGGCGGACATGCCGACACTGTAACGACTCGGGCACGGCGCCCCGGTCCGGGCGGTCCGCCCCGGTCTGGCAGGCTTGCCGGGTGCCGATCGACCGCCCGAACCCCGACGAGGCCGCCCTGCAGCGGCGTGCCCTGGCGTCGCTCGCGCAGCTGGCGCCCGACGCCGTGGCCCTGGGCCGGCGGTTCGCGGACGCGGGTCACGAGCTGGCGCTGGTCGGCGGCCCCGTGCGCGACGCGTTCCTCGGGCGCGTCAGCGCCGACCTGGACTTCGCCACGTCGGCACGGCCCGACGAGTCCGAGCGGATCCTGTCCGGCTGGGGCGACGCGCACTGGGACATCGGCAAGCGGTTCGGCACGCTGGGTGCGCGCCGGTTCGGTCGCGGCGGCTCGTCGGACGTCGTCGTCGAGGTGACCACCTACCGCACGGACGCCTACGACCCGACGTCCCGCAAGCCCGCCGTCGAGTTCGGCGACACCCTCGAGGGCGACCTGTCGCGCCGGGACTTCACCGTGAACGCGATGGCGGTGCGGGTGCCGGACCTGCAGTTCGTCGACCCGTTCGACGGGCTGGGCGACCTGGCGCGGCGCGTGCTGCGGACCCCGGTCGACCCCGAGCAGTCGTTCGACGACGACCCGCTCCGCATGATGCGAGCCGCGCGCTTCGTCGCCCAGCTCGGGTTCGGCGTCGACGACGCGGCGCTGGCTGCGACCGTCGCGATGGCCGAGCGGCTGTCGATCGTCTCCGCGGAGCGGGTGCGCGACGAGCTGGTCAAGCTGCTGCTGTCCGACCACCCGCGTGAGGGTCTGCAGGTGCTGGTCGGCACCGGCCTGGCCGACCAGGTGCTGCCCGAGCTGTCTGCCCTGCGCCTGGAGATCGACGAGCACCACCGCCACAAGGACGTGTACGAGCACTCGCTGACCGTCCTGGAGAAGGCGATCGCCCTGGAGACCGGCCCGGACGGCGCCGTACCCGGTCCCGACCTGGTGCTGCGGCTCGCCGCGCTGCTGCACGACGTGGGCAAGCCGCGCACCCGCCGGTTCGAGCCGGGCGGCGGCGTCAGCTTCCACCACCACGAGGTGGTCGGCGCCAAGCTGGTCGCCAAGCGGCTCGCCGCCCTGCACTTCGACAAGCAGACGGTGCACGACGTCGCCCGGCTGACGGAGCTGCACCTGCGGTTCCACGGCTACGGGGACGCGGGCTGGACCGACTCGGCCGTGCGCCGCTACGTCACGGACGCCGGCCCGCTGCTCGAGCGCCTGCACCGCCTGACCCGGTCGGACTGCACCACGCGGAACGTGCGCAAGGCGGCACGCCTCTCCGCCGCGTACGACGACCTCGAGGAACGGATCGGCCGCCTGGCCGAGGCGGAGGAGCTCGCCTCGATCCGGCCCGACCTGGACGGCACGCAGATCATGCAGGCGCTGGGCATCGGACCGGGCCGGGACGTCGGTGAGGCGTACCGCTACCTGCTCGAGCTGCGGATGGACCGCGGTCCGCTCGGTGCCGACGCGGCGCGCGAGGAGCTGCTGCGCTGGTGGGCGGCCCGTCAGGGCTGAGGCACGACGGGGTGCCCGAACTCGGGCACCCGCACGACGAGGAGGCACAGGTCGTCCTCCTGGGACGTCGCCGCCAGCCGCTGCACCAACCGGTCCCGCACGGCGGTGGCGTCGGCGTCGTCGGGCACCGCCCGCAGCTCGGCCTCGAGCTGGGCGACTCCCTCGCGCAGCCCACGGTCCCGCCGCTCCACCAGCCCGTCGGTGTAGACCACCAGCGTCGAGCCGGCGGGGAGGTCGACCGTGTCCTGCTCGCGGCCGGCGGTGTGGGACGTCAGGCCGATGGGGGTGCTGTTCGCCTGGTCCAGGCGGAGCACCTCACCACCGGGCAGCCGCACCATCGGCGGCGGATGACCGGCACGGGCGTACGTCACCCGGGCGTGGTCGCCCGCCGGCACCCAGTGCAGGTAGACGCACGTGGCGACCTCCGCCATGCCGAGGCCCTGCACCAGCTCGTCGAGCCGGTCGAGCACCTCGCGGGGCGGCAGGCCGGCCCAGGCGTGGGACCGCATCAGCGACGCCAGCTGACCCATCGACGCGGCGGCGCGCAGGTCGTGGCCGACCACGTCGCCGACGGCCAGGCCGATGGCGCCGTCGCGCAGCGGCAGCACGTCGAACCAGTCGCCGCCCACCTGCGCGTAGCGGGAGGACGGGACGTAGGCGGTCGCGAGGTCGAGGCCGGCGACGGGTTCGACGTGCGGGAGCAGCCGCTGCTGCAGCGTCAGGGCGGCCTCGCGCTGCGCGAGGTACAGCTGCACGTTGTCGAGCGCCAGGCCGGCACGGCGGCCGAGGTGGGCCGCGGTGATGGCGGTCTCCGGGCCGAAGCCGTCCGGTTCGTGGTGCAGCAGGACGAGCACGCCGAGCACGCGGTCGCGCGCGCGCAGCTGCACGATCAGCGACGAGCCGAGGCCGAGCCGTTCCAGCAGCTTCAGCTCGCTGGGGGTGCTGCGCGACGGCAGGTCCGCGCGGTCCACCGGCATCGGCTCGGGCACCAGCTCGATGCTGCTGTCGAGGGCGCCCCGCACCCGGGGTGAGCGCTCGAGCCACCACCCGGCCTCGGCCTCCAGCCGGGCGGCGGTCGCGGCCAGGCGGGGGTCGGTGGCGACGACGTGCACCCGCTCGAACCGTCCGCGCTCGCCGACGACGGCGACGAAGCCCCAGGTGGCGAGGGCGGGGACCACCACGTCGGCCAGCGCGTCGACCGCCGTCTCGTAGTCCAGGTGCCGCGACAGCTCGTCGCTGACCGCGCGCAGCAGGTCCAGCCGGGAGCTCGTCTGACGGGCCAGCTCCAGCTCCAGGTCCCGCGCGTCGTCGACGCCGACCTGCGCCGTGACGTCCAGCTGGGCGCCGACCAGGTGCGTCACCTGCCCGTCGGCGTCGTGCACCGGGCTGATCACGACGCGGTTCCAGAACACGGACCCGTCGCGGCGGTAGTTCAGCAGCACCTCGCTGACCGGCTTCCCGGCGCGCACCGCCTCCCGGAGGCGCCGCGCGGCGGCCCGGTCCGTCGCCGGACCCTGCAGGAACCGGCAGTTGCGGCCCAGCGCCTCCTCCCGGCTGTAACCCGTCAGGCGCGTGAAGGCGTCGTTCACCCACACCAGCGGCTGGTCCGGGGCCTGGGCGTCGGCGAGGGTGAGCGGCAGGTCGCCGACCGTGACGGCCAGCGCGAGCAGCCGCTCGTCGGGCGCCTGCGCCAGCAGCTCACCAGGCAGCGGTGTCCCGCGGGGCGGTGTGCGGCGCCCCGCCGTGGCCGTCATGACCGCACGCTCTCAGCGGGGAGCTGGCCGACGGCGTGGGCACGGTTCGACGCCCGCCCGTACACCACGGCCGAGCCGAGGTAGCCGACGGCCAGCGCGAGGAACAGGCCGCGGGACCAGCCGGTGTCCGGCAGCGTGACCGCGCCGAGCGCGGCGGCGCCGACGAAGGCGGCGTTGTAGAGGACGTCGTAGAGGGCGAACGCACGGCCGCGGTACGCGTCCGCGGTGTCCCGCTGCACGATCGTGTCGACCGCGATCTTGGCCGACTGCGCCGCCAGACCGAGCGTCGCGGCGGCGACCAGCACCACGGGCAGCGCCATGCTGACCACCAGCATCAGCTGGCTGACGGTGGCCACCACCAGGCAGACGACGATCCACCGCTGCGGACCCAGGCGCGGGCTCAGCACCGGCGTGACCACCACGGCGAGCGCGAAGCCGATCGCGGAGGCGCCGAGCACGGTCGCGAACGTGCGCAGACCGGCGTCGACGTCCGACGGCGAGCTGAGCAGGTTGCGCGAGATGAGGATGCTCGCCATGAAGACGACGCCGTAGCAGAAGCGGTGCCACGCCATGATCGCGAGCGCCTCGGCGGGGGTCCGCCGGGCCGCCAGGTACCGGGCACCCGCGCCGAGCTCCCGCGCCACGACGCCCAGCGCACGGCGCACCGGCATCGCCACCGGCTCGTCCGGCCCCAGCTGGTCCCGCGCGATGCGGCCGGCGAGGGCGGACGCCGTCCCCATCACCAGGGCCGCGACCACCAGCGCGATCGCGTCCCTCTCCCGCCCGGCGGGCATCAGCCGGCCGAGCACGAAGCCGAGCAGCGCGCCCACCCCTGCCGAGGCCGCCCCCAGCGTCGGGGTCAACGAGTTGGCGGTGAGCAGCAACGGGCCGTCGACCACCTTGGGCAAGGACGCCGACAGGGCCGCCAGCAGGAACCGGTTGACGGAGAGCGTGACCAGCGCGAGGACGTAGACCAGTGGACTGACGCCGTGCACCAGCATCACCACGGCGATCGTCAGCGTCAGCGCGACGCGGACCAGGTTGCCGTACAGCAGCACCTGCCGCCGACGCCACCGGTCCAGCAGCACCCCCGCCCACGGACCCACCACGGTGAACGGCAGCAGCAGCACGGCGAAGGCCGCCGCGACCCCGGTGGCGGTGCTGGCCGTCTCCGGCGAGAAGAAGAACAGCGTCGCCAGGCCGACCTGGAACATGCCGTCCGCGCACTGGCTGACCAGGCGCACCGTGAACAGGCGCCTGAAGCCCACCAGGGGCCACAGCCGTCGGAGGTCCTCGGTCACCTGCACGGACTCAGGCTAAGCGCAGGTGCTGCTCACGCCACGCCGAGGCGCCCACCTCACCCACTCGGCGGAGCCACCGTCGGGTCGTGCGGGATCGCAGGCCGGACGCAGAAGGGCCCCGCCACCCTCTCGGGTGCGGGGCCCTTCCGGCGTCAGCTCAGAGCACGAGGCTCAGGTCAGCGCTCGTTCTCGCCGCGGATGAACGCCTCGAGCGCGGCGCGCCCGGCGGTGTCCTCCATCTGGACGGGCGGGGACTTCATCAGGTAGGTCGCCGCGGACAGGATCGGGCCACCGATCCCACGGTCCTTGGCGATCTTCGCGGCGCGGATCGCGTCGATGATGATGCCGGCCGAGTTCGGGGAGTCCCACACCTCGAGCTTGTACTCGAGGTTCAGGGGCACCTCGCCGAACGCGCGGCCCTCGAGGCGGACGTACGCCCACTTGCGGTCGTCGAGCCACGCGACGTAGTCGGACGGGCCGATGTGGACGTTGCGGTCCTCCTTCTTGCCCGACAGCGGACCGTCGTTCAGGTTGGACGTGACCGACTGGGTCTTGGAGAGCTTCTTGGACTGCAGGCGCTCGCGCTCCAGCATGTTCTTGAAGTCCATGTTGCCGCCGACGTTCAGCTGGTACGTGCGGTCCAGGATGACGCCGCGGTCCTCGAACAGGCGGGCCAGCACGCGGTGCGTGATGGTGGCGCCGACCTGCGACTTGATGTCGTCGCCGACGATCGGCACGCCGGCGTCCTCGAACTTCTTGGCCCACACCGGGTCGGACGCGATGAACACGGGCAGGGCGTTGACGAACGCCACACCGGCGTCGATGCAGCACTGCGCGTAGTACTTGTCGGCGATCTCGGAGCCGACGGGCAGGTAGGAGACCAGCACGTCGACCTTGGCGTCCTTGAGCGCCTGGACGATGTCGACCGGCTCGGCGTCCGACTCCTCGATGGTCTCGGAGTAGTACTTGCCGAGGCCGTCGTTGGTCACGCCACGCTGCACCGGCACGCCCAGCGGGGGCACGTCGGAGATCTTGATGGTGTTGTTCTCCGACGCGAAGATCGCCTCGGACAGGTCGAAGCCGACCTTCTTCGCGTCGACGTCGAACGCCGCCACGAACTCGACGTCACGGACGTGGTACGGGCCGAACTGCACGTGCATCAGGCCCGGCACCTTGGTGTCGACCTCGGCGTCGCGGTAGTACTGGACGCCCTGGACCAGCGACGAGGCGCAGTTGCCCACGCCGACGATGGCCACGCGGATGGAGGTCATCCTCGCTCCTTCTCAGTGTGCGCCGGGGCGGGGTTGCTCTCGGCGTGGATCTCGGGACGGGCCGGACGGCCCGTCCCCTTGGTCGGTGCGACGGCGCGCGCGGGACGCACGCTCCGCTCGTTGTCGATGAGGCCGTCGAGCCAGCGGACCTCGCGCTCGACCTGCTCGAGGCCGTGCCGCTGCAGCTCGAGGGTGTACTCGTCCATGCGCTCGCGGGTGCGGTTCAGCGACTGCCGGACCACCTCGAGGCGCTCGGTCAGCCGCGTGCGGCGTCCCTCGAGGATGCGCAGCCGCGTCTCGGCGTCCGTCTGCGCGAAGAACGCGAAGCGGACGTCGAAGTTCTCGTCCTCCCACGTCGCGGGACCCGACGAGGCCAGCACCTGCTGCAGGTGCTCCTTGCCCTCGGCCGTCAGCTCGTAGACGATGCGGGCCCGCTTGCTGGCCACGGCGCGCTCGACCCCGACCGTGGCGGTGGACTCGGCGCCGACGATCAGCCCGCGCTCGGCGAGCGACCGCAGCGCCGGGTACAGGGAGCCGTAGGACAGGGCGCGGAAGCTGCCGAGCACCAGGTTGAGCCGCTTGCGCAGCTCGTACCCGTGCATCGGCGACTCGGCGAGCAGGCCCAGGATGGCCGGCTCGAGGACGTCGGTCCGTCCGTGCACGGCTCACCCCCTCGGCGTACTGTCGGACGACGCCGCAGCGCCGATGTATCAACTCGATACATCCGCACACTACGTCGAGCCGATGTGTCGGCACAAGCCGCCCGTGCACGGAGACCGGCCCGGGCCGGCGCTCCGGCGCCTGCGGAGGCGCGGCGGTCGGCGCGCGGAGCCTTCGCGCCGATCCGGTGAAAGTTGGCCGGTGACGGCGGCTGAGCGGCCCTCGCAGGGGGTGGTCCCCCATACTGCTGTGAGTCCTGGGCGCCCGTTCAGCCCTACCTGGCGCGTCGGGACCGTCCCCGTCGTCGTCCGGAAGGTCCTGCGTTGTCAGCGAGCAGTCGGCGCTCCGCGCCTCCCCGGTCCCGCCGGGGATCCACCCGTCGTCCCGCAGCCGGCCGGTCCGGCCGCGGCGCGGCCACGGGTCGCCGCCGCTTCTTCGACTACCCCCGCTCCACCGTCACCGGCTTCCGGCGCTGGCTGCCGTCCTGGCGCGTCGTGCTCGGCACGCTCCTCGGCCTGGTGTTCGTCGGGCTGGGTGCCGCGGTCGCCGCCTACGCGACGCTCAAGGTCCCGTCCCCGTCCGCCCAGGTGAAGTTCCAGACCTCCACGGTGTACTTCGCCAACAACGCCGACGGGTCGCGCGGCCCGGTGATGGGCACGTTCGCCGACCAGAAGCGCGACATCGTCGACTACTCGACGCTGCCGTCGTACGTCGGCAAGGCCGTGGTCGCCTCGGAGGACCAGACCTTCTACCAGAACGCCGGGGTCGACCCGAAGGGCATCGCCCGCGCCCTGTGGAACAACCTGCGGGGCAACGCGCAGCAGGGCGCCTCGACGCTGACCGAGCAGTACGTGAAGACGTACTACAAGAACCGGACGACGACGAACTACATCGGCAAGGCCGAAGAGGCGATGCTCGCCATCAAGATCGGCCGGACCGAGTCCAAGGACCAGATCCTCGGCCGGTACCTCAACACGATCTACCTCGGCCGCGACTCCTACGGCATCCAGGCCGCCGCCCAGTCGTACTTCGGCGTCGACGCCAAGGACCTCACCGTCTCGCAGGCCGCGCTGCTGGCCGGCATCATCCCGTCGCCCAACAACTGGGACCCGGCCAACGCCCCCGACAAGGCGAAGGCCCGCTGGAACCGCGTGCTGGACTACATGGTCAAGGGCGGGTTCCTCTCCCAGGCCGACCGGGACAAGCAGGAGTTCCCGCAGACGGTCCAGTACAAGCAGTCGAACGCCATGGCGGGCACCAACGGGTACCTGCTGCAGATGGTGCTGGACGAGCTGCAGACGTCGATGAACCTCTCCGTCGGCGACATCAAGACCGGCGGCTACACGATCATCACGACGATCGACCCGGCCGTGCAGAACGAGGCGGTCCGCTCGGCGAACGACCTGTACTCGGGCGCGCTCACCAAGGGTGCGACGCCGAACCCGCGCACCCGGTTGGCGATCGCCTCGGTCAACCAGGCAGACGGCTCGATCGTCGCCCTCTACGGCGGTGCCGACTACTTGAAGGACCAGCGCAACACGGCCACCTACGACGCGATCCAGGCGGGCTCGACGTTCAAGCCCTTCACCCTCATCGCTGCCCTCCAGCAGGGGATAGGGCTCAAGACGACGTTCAACGGCGCGACGCCTCAGGTCATCCCGGGCTGGGACACCCCGGACCACAAGGTCACCAACTTCGGCAACGAGCAGTTCGGTCGGATCGACCTGATCACGGCGACGGCACACTCCGTCAACACTGTCTACGCGCAGCTCAACCTCAAGGTGGGGCCCGCCAAGTCCGCGGACGTCGCCACGCAGGCCGGTGTGACGACCCCCCCGCCGGTGGTCGGCTCCAACGTGCTCGGATCCGGTGACGTCCATCCGCTCGACATGGCAGCGGCGTACTCGACGATCGCCGCCCAGGGGGTCAAGCACACGCCCTTCATCGTCCGGGAGGTGCTGGACCCGACCGGCAAGACGGTCAGCAAGGGCGGCAGCGCCGGGCAGCAGGTCTTCGCGGCCGACGTCACGGCGGACGCCACGTACGCGATGCAGCACGTGGTCACGGACAACGGCGCCACCGGGCACCAGTGGATCAGCCCGCTGAACATCCCGGTCGCAGGCAAGACCGGTACCTCGACGGACAACAAGTCGGCCTGGTTCGACGGCTTCACGACGAGCCTGACGACCGCTGTGGCGATGAGCCAGATCGGCGAGGACAACAAGTCGCAGGAGACCATCACGGCGTTCGGCGGGATCAAGCAGGTCACCGGTGGCGACTGGCCCGCCAAGGTCTGGGCCGACTACATGAAGCCGGTCCTCGCGATGCCGCAGTGGACGCCGAAGTCCGACTTCCCGCAGCCGGCGTGGGTCGGAAACAAGCCGACCGCGACGCCGACGACCGCCCCGACCGACACCGCGACGCCGACGACCGCTCCGACCACCCAGGCGCCCACGACCGTGCAGGTCCCCGGCGGCCTGGTCGGCCACACCGAGGCCGACGCCTCGGGGGCGCTGCAGAACGCCGGCCTCTCCCCGGTGATCGTCACGGCGGCGTCGGACACGGTCCCGTCCGGCCGGGTGATCTCGGCCGCGCCGGGATCCGGCGCGACGGTGCCGGCCGGGTCCTCCGTGACCCTCACGGTGTCCACGGGTCCGGCGGCGCCGCCACCCACGACACCGGCACCGGTGCCGAGCACGTCTGCGACGGCGGGCGGGCCGGCGCCAGCCAAGACGCCGTAGCAGGAGCCACGGCCCGTCGGCTGCGCGGCATACCGAGCCGTCGATACGCGGCAGAGGCGTCGTCCACAGCCCCGGCCCGGGGGCTGCGTGCCGCACGCTACGATGGACCGCTGCCCCGCGTGCTCGTCGTCGTCCTGACGCCTGCCCGGGGGGCGGACGCACAGACCCTCCTGCCACGGACCGACCGTGGCCGCGAAGACCAGAGGAGGTGGGTATGAGCCTGCGTCAGTACGAGATCATGATCATCCTCGACCCCGAGATCGAGGAGCGCACCGTCGCCCCGTCGCTCGACAAGTACCTGACCGTCGTGAAGTCCGACGGCGGCAGCGTCGACAAGGTGGACATCTGGGGCCGCCGTCGTCTCGCGTACGACATCAAGAAGAAGGCCGAGGGCATCTACGCCGTCGTCAACTTCACCGCGAGCGCCGCGACCGCCAAGGAGCTCGACCGCCAGCTGGGCCTCAACGAGGTCGTGCTGCGCACCAAGGTGCTCCGCACCGACGCCTGACCCGTTGTGGGTGCCCGCCGCTAGCGTGCGCCGAAGTCAGTCGACACGAACCTGCGAGGAGCTGGCATGGCCGGTGAGACCACCATCACGGTGATCGGGAACCTGACCGGGGACCCGGAGCTGCGCTTCACCCCGTCCGGGGCCGCGGTCGCGAACTTCACGGTCGCGTCCACCCCCCGCACGTTCGACCGCCAGTCGAACGAGTGGAAGGACGGCGAGACGCTGTTCATGCGCTGCTCGATCTGGCGGGAGGCGGCCGAGTCGGTCGCCGAGTCGCTGACCAAGGGCACGCGCGTCATCGTCGTCGGCCGGCTCGTCCAGCGCTCCTACGAGACCCGTGAGGGCGAGAAGCGCACGGTGGTCGAGCTGCAGGTGGACGAGGTCGGTCCGTCGCTGCGCTACGCCACGGCCAAGGTCACCCGGACCCAGCGGTCCGGCGGTGGCGGAGGCTTCGGTGGTGGTGGTGGTGGCGGTGGCTTCGGCGGCGGCGGCGGCTTCGGCGGTCAGGGTGGTTCCGGTGGCAGCCAGCAGGACGACCCGTGGGCGACGCCCGCGGGCGGGTCGGCCGGCGGCTACTCCGACGAGCCCCCCTTCTGACAGACAACTGATTGATTCCCATCCCCGGGCCGGGCAAGCCCGGGGCTCCGACAGACGAGGAGCACCACGATGGCCAAGCCCGTCGTTCGCAAGCCCAAGAAGAAGCAGAACCCGCTGAAGGCGTCGAAGATCGACGTCGTCGACTACAAGGACACCGCGCTGCTGCGCAAGTTCATCTCCGACCGCGGGAAGATCCGCGCTCGCCGGGTGACCGGGGTGTCCGTCCAGGAGCAGCGGGCGATCGCCCGCGCCGTCAAGAACGCCCGCGAGATGGCCCTGCTGCCGTACTCGTCGTCGGCACGCTGAGGAAGGGGACCGACATGGCGAAGATCATCCTGACCCACGAGGTCACCGGCCTCGGCGCCCCGGGCGACGTGGTCGAGGTCAAGGACGGGTACGCCCGCAACTACCTGATCCCGCGCAGCCTGGCCACGCCGTGGACCACGGGTGCCGAGAAGGACGTCGCGGCCATCCGCAAGGCTCGTAAGGCGCGCGAGATCGCGACGCTGGACGAGGCGAAGGCCACGCGCGACTCGCTGCAGTCCAAGCCGGTGACGGTGGCCGCCAAGGCCGGCGACAGCGGTCGGCTGTTCGGCGCGGTCACCACCGCCGAGATCGCCGCGGCGCTCGTCGCCGCCGGTGCCCCGGCCGTGGACAAGCGCAAGATCGAGATCGCCCAGGCGATCAAGTCGGTCGGCGACTACTCGGTGCAGGTCCGCCTGCACCCGGAGGTGTCCGCCAAGGTGACCGTCAAGGTCGTCAAGGCCTGACGCTCCGCAACGACGCAGAACGCCCCGCCCCCGGGATCCGGGTGGCGGGGCGTTCTGCGTACGTGGCCGGGTGCGGCGGGCTGCCGCCGGGCCGGGCTCAGGCCGAGGTCAGGCGACGCCGAGGTAGGCCTGCTTGACCGCCGGGTCCGCAAGCAGCTCCTTGCCGGCGCCGGACGTCACCACCTCACCGGTCTCCAGGATGTACGCGCGGTGCGACCGGGACAGCGCCTGCTGGGCGTTCTGCTCGACGAGCAGGATCGTCGTCCCGGCCTGGTTGATCTCGGTGACGATCCGGAAGATCTGCTGGATCACCATGGGCGCCAGCCCCATGGACGGCTCGTCGAGCAGCAGCAGCCGGGGGCGGGCCATCAGCGCGCGGCCGATGGCCAGCATCTGCTGCTCACCACCGGACAGCGTGCCGCCCACCTGGTCACGGCGCTCGTGCAGGCGCGGGAACAGCTCGTACACCCGCGCCAGCGTCTCGTCGTGCTCCGCCTTCGTGGGGAACACCCGGGCGTAGGCGCCCATCTCGAGGTTCTCCACCACGGTCATGCCGGGGAACACGCCACGGCCCTCGGGCGCCTGGACGATGCCGGCCAGCACCCGCTCGTGCGCCTTCATCCGGCTGATGTCCTTGCCGTCGAACCACACGGAGCCGCGGGACAGCTGCCGGATGCCGGAGATCGCGCGCATCGTGGTCGTCTTGCCCGCGCCGTTGGCGCCGATCAGCGTGACCAGCTCGCCCTCCTCGACCGTGAGCGAGATGCCGCGCACGGCCTCGATCCGGCCGTAGGAGACCGTGAGGTCCTTCAGCTCAAGCAGTGGCATCGTCGGGAACCCCCAGGTAGGCAGCGATCACGGCCGGGTCGGCGGACACGTCCGCGGGCAGACCGTCGGCGATCTTGCGGCCGAACTCCAGCACCACCACGCGGTCGGTCACGCCCATCACCAGGCGCATGTCGTGCTCGATCAGCAGCACGGTGTAGCCGTCGTCGCGGATCTTGCGGATCAGGTCCATCAGCTGCTGCTTCTCGGCCGGGTTGAAGCCGGCGGCCGGCTCGTCCAGGCAGAGCAGCTTGGGCTCGGTGGCCAGGGCCCGCGCGATCTCCAGCCGGCGCTGGTCGCCGTAGGGGAGGTTGCGGGCCTGCTGCGTGGCGCGCTTGCCGATGCCGACGAACTCCAGCAGCGCCATGCCGCGCTCCAGCGCGTCGCGCTCCTCGGCCCGGTGCCGCTTGGACCGGAACACCGCCCCGGGCACCGAGGTGCGGTGCCGGGCATCGGTGCCGACGATCACGTTCTCCAGCGCCGTCATGTCGGAGAACAGCCGGATGTTCTGGAACGTGCGGGCGATGCCGAGCCGGGTGATCTGGTTCCGCTTGATGGCGCCGATCGGCCGGCCGTCGAACACCACCTGGCCGGAGGTCGGCCGGTAGACACCGGTCATCGTGTTGAAGCAGGTCGTCTTGCCGGCACCGTTGGGGCCGATCAGGCCGAGGATCTCGCCGCGCTTGATCTCGAAGCTCACGGCGTCGAGCGCCGTCAGGCCGCCGAACCGGACGGTGACGGCGTCCATCTGCAGCAGGGAGCCGCCGACCTCGGTGCGGATGGACCGGTCCGGGGCGACCAGCTCGGCGACCAGCTCGGGGTTGGCCAGGTCGGGGTTGACCTCGGCGACGTCGACCGGCACCTCGTCGATCACACCGCCGTCGGGCAGGAACTCCTCGGCGACCGAGTCCTCGGTGACGTACCGGGACTCGGTGCCGCGGTGCTGCTCGGAGTGCTCGGACCCGGCCTCCGGCATCTGCGGGTTGATGCTCATCGGGCCTCCCCCACGGTCTCCTCGGTTCGGTGCGTCAGCGCGGTGGCCGCGCGGCGCGCCGCGGCGTACACGTCACGGCCGTACGTCAGCAGCTTCTGCCGGGCGGGGAACAGACCTTGTGGTCGGAAGATCATCAGCACCATCAGGGCGACGCCGAAGAACAGGTACTTGTAGTTGGCGATCTCGTTGCCGTTGATCGGGATGCCGAACAGGTTGGTGCGCCCGATGAAGAAGTTGGGCAGGTAGACGACGATGAACGCCCCGAGGATCACGCCGAGCTTGTTGCCCTGACCGCCGAGCACCACGGCGCACAGGAAGAGCATCGAGTTGATCACGTTGAACGTGGTCGGCACGACGAACTGCACCTGGCCCGCGTACAGGGCACCGGACAGGCCGCCGATCGAGGCGCCGATCAGGAACGCCCACAGCTTGAACTTGAAGGTGGGTACCCCCATGATCTCGGCCGCGTCCTCGTCCTCCCGGATGGCCACCCAGGCACGGCCGACGCGGGAGCGCTCGAGGTTCCCGACGAGCACCAGCACGACGACGATCAGCACCAGGGAGAGCCAGAACCACGCCGTGCCGGAGTTCACCGGGTGGGCGGTGTTGCCGGCGGAGAACACGCCGGTGGGGCGGGTGCTGCTGGTCCCGACGACGGGGTAGGCGATCCGGGACAGGCCCCGGCCGCCGCCCGTGATGTTCGACAGGTTGTCCGCGAGCAGCCGCACGATCTCGCCGAAGCCCAGGGTGACGATCGCCAGGTAGTCGCCGCGCAGCCGCAGCGTCGGCGAGCCGAGGATCAGGCCGGAGATGGCGGTCAGCGCGACGGCGACCGGCAGCGCGGCGAGCCACGCCCAGTGCGGGTCGAGGCCGTGCACGCGCCACGGGCTGTCCGGGCTGGTGATCAGGCCGACCGTGTAGGCGCCCACGGCGTAGAAGCCGACGTAGCCGAGGTCGAGGAGGCCGGCCTGGCCGACGACGACGTTGAGGCCGATCGCCAGGAGCGCGTACATGCCGAACTGGGCGAGCACCCCGCCGAAGTCGGTCCCGACGGTGGTGAGCACCGGCGGGCGCAGCACGGGCAGCAGGGCGATCAGCACGATCGCCGGGATGCCGACCAGCCACTGGGTCTGCCGCGGCAGGGTGTCCCACCACAGCCGGATGCGGTCGCCGACGCCGAGGTGGGGTGCGGCGGGGGCTGTGACTGTCTCGGTGCTCATGCTCGGGCCCTCCCCAACGACTCACCCAGGATGCCGGTCGGCCGGAACATGAGCACCAGGATCAGCAGCACGAAGGCGACGACGTCGCGCCACTCGGTGCCGAACAGCGCCTGCCCGTACAGCTCCATCACGCCGAGCAGCAGACCGCCGAGCAGTGCGCCGCGCAGGTTGCCGATGCCACCGAGCACGGCGGCGGCGAAGGCCTTGATACCGAGGATGAACCCGCCGGAGTAGAGGATGCCGCTGGGCACCCGCAGCGTGTACAGCAGGCCGGCGGCACCGGCGAGGATGCCGCCCACCAGGAACGTCAGCATGATCACGCGCTCGCGCGAGACGCCCATCAGCGTGGCGGTGACCGGGTCCTGCGCGACGGCACGGATGCCACGGCCGAACTTGGTGGCGTTGATGAACCGGTCGGTGGCGAAGGCCAGCGCGAGGGCGGAGGCGACGATCACCAGCTCGACGTTGTTCACGGTCGCGTTGCCGAAGTGGAACTGGGCGGTCGCCTGGACCAGCCGGATGGGCTGCTGCGCGTTCACGCCGCCGAGGTTGCCGCCGGTCAGCTTGGGCAGCACGAAGTGCACGAACTCCTGCAGCACGAACGACGCGCCGATGGCGGTGATGAGGAAGACGAGCGCCGGGGCCCCGCGTCGGCGCAACGGCCGGTACGCCACGCGCTCGAGGCCCACCGCGGCACCGCCGGCGACCGCCATGCCGCCGACCATCGCGACCAGCAGGTAGACGATCGTCATCAGCGTGCCCTGCTGGTAGGCGTTGCCGCTGGGACTGAAGCCGAGCAGCATCAGCGTCGCGTACTGGCCGAACATGCCGAACATGAAGATCTCGGAGTGCGCGAAGTTGATCAGCCGCAGCACCCCGTAGACCAGCGTGTACCCGACCGCGACCAGGGCGTAGATGGACCCGTAGGTCAGGCCGTCGACGGTGAGGGCCCAGAAGTTGCGGCCCAGGGCTCCGATGTCGAAGGCGCTGACCATGCTTCCGTCGAGGACGTGTCCGCCGGCGAGCAGGAGGACGCTCATGTTGCTCCTAACGAGAACCGCCACGGCACGCGGCCATGACGGGGCGAGCGGGACTGACGACGACGGCCGGGCCCTGGTGGGCCCGGCCGTCGTCCGGGGTCACTTCACCTGGTAGACCCAGGTGCTGGCCGAGGCCAGCTCACCCGTGGAGTCCCACTTGTAGTTCTTGGCCAGCCCGGCGCCGTCGTACGACGAGACGAACTTGACCAGGTCGCCGCGGGCGGTGATGCCCTTGTCGATGCCCTTCAGCATGATCGTGCCGAGGTCGTACGCCTCGACCGAGTAGACGCCGGGGGCGACGGAGAACATCGCCTTGTAGTCGGCCGCGAACTTGTCCGGGGCCGGGCCGCACGGGCAGGTGAGGTAGGCGCCCTTCGACGCGTCACCTGCCTGCTTGACGAACTCGGGGTCGTTGGTGCCGTCACCGGAGGCGAAGGCCGCCGTCACACCGCCCTGACGCAGCTGCGACAGGAGCGGCGCCGCCTCGGCGTAGTAGCCGCCGTAGTACACGGCGTCGGGGGACGCGTCCTTCACCAGCTGCACCGCGGCCGAGAAGTCCTTGTCACCCGTCTTGACCTTGGCGTTGCAGGAGGAGACGGCGACGGAGCCGAGCGTCTTCGCGACGACGGTGGCCAGGCCGATGCCGTAGTCGGAGTCGTCCTGGATCACGCAGACCTTCTTGTAGCCCAGCGTGTCCTTCATGTAGCTGGCGATCGCGCCGCCCTGGGAGTTGTCGTTGCCCAGGCCACGGAAGAAGTTGTTCCAGCCGTTGGTGGTCAGACCGGGGTTGGTCGCGGACGCCGTCAGCGACAGGAGGCCGGCCTGGTTGAAGATGCTGCCGGTCGCCTTGGTCTCGCCGGAGAACGCCGGGCCGAGCAGGCCGATCACCGAGGTGTCCGAGACGATCTGCGGCGCGACCTGGGTGGCCTTCTGCGGGTCGCCCTCGGTGTCGAACTGCTTGACGGTGACCTGGCAGCCGGCGTTCGCCTTGTTGTGCTGGTCGACCGCGAGCTTGAGCCCGTTGAGGATGTTGGTGCCGAGGGCCGCGTTGGGACCCGTCAGGGCGCCGGCCATGCCGATCGAGATGTTGCTGCACTTGGCGCTGCCGTCACCCGCCGGGTCCGCGGGTGTCGAGCCGCCCGCTGCGGCGACCTTCTTGCCGGTCGCGTCCACCTGCACGAGGGGCTGGATGGACAGGCTGCTGGAGGCGGAGCTGCCGCCAGTTGCGCCCGAGGTGCTGCCCCCGCCGCCGCCGCCCGTGCTCTTCGAGGAACAGCCGGCCAGCACGAGGCCGGCGGTCATGACGAGCGCCACGCCCGCGAGCCGCGGTGTCGATCTGCGCATGTGTGCTACCTCCTGGTTGGTCGAGGCACGGCCTCCGTCCCGACCCCTGAGCGTCGGGTTGGCACGCAAGGTAGGCCCGTTGCGTTTCGGTGGAGTTTCCACTTCACACGCAAACGGATCACGAGTCGAGATCCGGAGGGCCACGATGCGATCACGCCCTCGACTCGGGTGACGACGATGGTAGGGGTCAACCGGCCGGGATGCGATGCCTGTTACCGACGCGTCACATCGGACCGCCGCGGCGTCGCAGGTACGTCGGTGCTGGGGACCGGGCTGGGGACGAACCGGACACCCCGCGTCGGTAGGTGTCCGCAGGCTGTCCGCGGTGTGAATCCGAGACCAATTCGTGATGATGGAGATGCGCTCCACAGCCCGTGCACAGCGCTGTCGCAGGTCGCTGACGTGCCGGAAGACCTTCCGGACGGTTGTCCACAAGGCTGTCCACCAACTGTGCACAGCCGCGCCGCCGTGGCTCCACAGGGGGTGTGGACGGCGGTCGTTGAGCGGTCCGTCGGCGGCCGCCTACTCTCGCCCTGGCCCCTCGTGGACGGGGCGTACGTGCGGTCGCAGGGGGCGGTGTCCGTGAGGATGTCGGTGGCGTCCGGTAGAACACACGTTCGAGAGTGCAGGACGACGAGCGGGGTGGAGGACCGGTGACCATCGAGGACCTGGAGTACGGCGTGCCGTCCGCGCGGTCCCACGGCGACTCCGGCGAGCGACGGTACGACCCGGCCGACCGGCTCCCGCCCCAGGACCTGGACGCGGAGCGTTCGGTGCTCGGCGGCATGATGATCAGCAAGGACGCGATCGCCGACGTCATCGAGCAGCTGCGCGGCACCGACTTCTACCGGCCCGCCCACGAGATCGTGTACGAGGCGATCCTCGACCTGTACGGCCGCGGCGAGCCGGCCGACGCCGTTACGGTCGCCGACGAGCTGACCAAGCGCGGCGAGATCGGCCGCATCGGCGGTGCGCCGTACCTGCACACGCTGATCGCCACCGTCCCGACCGCCGCCAACGCGGGCTACTACGCCCGCATCGTGCGGGAGCGGGCCATCCTGCGCCGACTGGTCGAGGCCGGTACCCGGATCACCCAGCTCGGCTACGCCACCGACGGCGGCGACGTCGACGAGCTGGTGAACTCGGCCCAGGCCGAGGTGTACGCCGTCACCGAGCGGCGGGCCAGCGAGGACTTCCTGCCGCTGTCGCAGATCATCGGCGGCACCGTCGACGAGATCGAGGCGGCCGGGCACCGGGGCGAGGGCATGCAGGGGGTGCCGACCGGGTTCGCGGACCTGGACCGGCTGACCAACGGTCTGCACGCCGGCCAGATGATCGTGATCGCCGCTCGGCCGGCAATCGGGAAGGCGCTCGCTCTCGACACCTCGCTTCCCACGCCGACCGGCTGGACGACGATGGGCGACGTGCAGGTCGGCGACCTGCTGCTCGCAGCGGACGGCGCGCCGACGCGGGTGGTGGCCGCCACGGAGGTGATGAGCGGCCGGCCGTGCTACCGCGTGACGTTCGACGACGGATCGACGATCGTCGCGGACGCCTGGCACCAGTGGGCCACGCGCACCCGCGCGGACCGGCGCCGCAGCGACCGCGGCCAACCGGGCATCCGGACGACGGAGGAGCTGGCGGCGACGCTGCGGTGCGCAGTCGCGGACGGCCGGACGAACCACAGCGTGGACACCACGGCGCCGCTGCACCTGCCGGAGGCGGAGCTGCTCGTCGACCCGTACGTGCTGGGGGTGTGGCTGGGGGACGGCAGCGCGGACGGTGCCCGGTTCGTGTCAGCGGACCCCGAGATCGCGATGGAGATCGAGTCGCGCGGGTATGTGGCGACCGCGACAGAGTGGTCGCGGGGTGCGGCGGGGACGCGGGGCTACGGGATCGCGCTGCCTGCCGCTGAGCCGTTCGCGGAGCGGGAGTGCGAGGTCTGCGGCGCGCCGTTCGTCCCGCGGCGGAGCCAGGTGCGCACGTGCGGGCAGTCGTGCGGCGGCCGGGTCAAGGCGCTCTCCGGACCGGTCCCGGTACCCACGTGCCCTGACTGCGGCCAGCCGACGACAGGACTCGTTCGGTGCCAGGTGTGCCGCGACGCGTTCGGCACCGTTCAGGGCCGGCTCCGGACCCTGGGCGTGCTGGGGTCGAAGCACATCCCGGTGCAGTACCTACGTGGCAGCGAGCGGCAGCGCCGGGATCTGCTGGCCGGCCTGCTCGACACCGACGGAACGGTCAACCCGACGGGCAGCGTGCAGCTGACCTTCACGGACGAGCGCCTGGCGGCCGACGCCCGGGAGCTCGTCCACACGCTGGGATACCGCAGCGGACTGTCCATGCGGAGGGTGGCGGGAAGCCGCGAGTCCCGATCGACGGCGTACACGATCACCTTCACCACCGACGACGACGTGTTCCTGCTCGAGCGCAAGCGGCTGGTGCACAAGGACCGGCGGCGGCCCTCGACCCCGCGGCTGACGCAGCGCATGGTCGTCGCGGTCGACCGCGTCGACTCGGTGCCGGTGCGGTGCGTCGAGGTCGAGCACACGGACCACCTGTACCTCGCGGGACCGGCGATGATCCCGACGCACAACTCGACGCTCGGCATCGACATCGCGCGGTCGGCGTCGATTAAGCACAACATGGCGTCGGTCGTGTTCTCGCTCGAGATGAGCCGCAACGAGATCACCATGCGACTGCTGTCGGCAGAGGCGCGTGTTCACCTGCAGAAGATGCGCACCGGTCAGATGGGCGAGGACGACTGGGCCAAGGTCGCGCAGACCATGGGCAAGATCTCCGAGGCGCCGCTGTTCATCGACGACTCCCCCAACATGTCGCTGATGGAGATCCGCGCGAAGTGCCGTCGGCTCAAGCAGCGGCACGACCTCAAGCTGGTGATCATCGACTACCTGCAGCTGATGAGCTCCGGCAAGCGCGTGGAGTCCCGGCAGCAGGAGGTGTCCGAGTTCTCGCGTGCGCTGAAGCTGCTCGCCAAGGAGCTCGAGGTGCCGGTGATCGCCATCTCGCAGCTGAACCGTGGGCCGGAGCAGCGCACCGACAAGAAGCCGCAGATGAGCGACCTACGCGAGTCTGGCTGCCTGACGGAGGACACCCGGATCCTGCGAGCGGACACCGGCGCGGAGACGACCTTGGGCGAGCTCTACGCCCTCGGTTCGCGGGACGTCCCCGTCTGGGCGCTGGACGATCGCCTGCAGTACGTGCGGCGCCACCTGACCCACGTCTTCCCGACCGGGGTCAAGCCCGTGTTCCGGCTCACCCTGGCCTCAGGCAAGCGCGTCACGGCCACCGCGAACCATCCCTTCTTGACCTACGAGGGCTGGACGCCGCTCGAGGAGCTGAGCGTCGGGTCGCGACTCGGCGTGCCCCGTCACGTGCCAGGTCCGGAGCGCACGGCGCACTGGGACGACCGCAAGGTCGTGATGCTGGCGCACCTCCTGGGTGACGGGTCGTTCGTGCGACGCCAGCCGATCCGGTACGCGTCGATCGACGAGGCGAACCTCGCGGCCGTCAGCGATGCCGCTGCAGCCTTCGGCATCACTGCGATCCGCGACGACTACGCGGCGGCGCGCGTGACGACCCTGCGGCTGCCCGCTCCGTACCGGCTCACTCACGGGAAGCGGAACCCGATCGCGGAATGGCTCGACGACTTCGGTCTGTTCGGCGCCCGGAGCCACGAGAAGTTCGTGCCGACCGAGGTCTTCCACCTGCCCAAGCAGCAGATCGCGCTGTTCCTCCGGCACATCTGGGCGACGGATGGGTCCGTCACCGTGAATGCCACCGGTCGCGGTGGCCGGATCTACTACGCGTCGACGTCTCGTCGGCTCGCGGAACAGCTCGGGGTGCTTCTGCTGCGGTTCGGCATCTCGACTCGGTTGCGGACCGTCCGCAAGGCGGGCTACCGCGACGGCTACACCCTCGACGTCTCGGGAGTCGACGACCAGCGACGGTTCCTGCAGGAGATCGGCGTGCACGGCGCCCGCGGACTCCAGGCGCAGCGACTGCTCGAGATCGTCCGGGAGCTGTCCGGCAACCCGAACGTCGACACGGTGCCGCGCGAGGTGTGGGACGACGTGCGCGACATCCTGGTCGAACGCGGGATGACCCACCGGGAGTTCGCCGCGGCGATGGGCACCCAGTTCTGCGGCTCGACCCTGTGGAAGCACGCACCGTCCAGGGCGCGGCTGGGACGGGTGGCCGAGGTGCTGCAGTCGGAGGACCTCGAGATCCTCGCGGTCAACGACCTGCTCTGGGACCAGGTGGTGGCGATCGAACCGCTCGGCGAGCAGCAGGTGTTCGACGCCACGGTGGTCGGTACCCACAACTTCGTCGCCAACGGCATCGCGGTCCACAACAGCATCGAGCAGGACGCCGACATGGTGATCCTGCTGCACCGCGAGGACGCCTATGAGAAGGAGTCACCCCGGGCGGGCGAGGCGGACCTCATCGTCGCGAAGCACCGAAACGGTCCGACGGACACGATCACGGTGGCGTTCCAGGGGCACTACTCGCGCTTCGTCGACATGCAGATGTAGCGGCGGCGGCTCGTCGACATCAAGAAGTAGCGGCGGCGGTCGCGTTGCCGCCGGGCTGACAGCGGGCGGGCTGGCTCAGTCCGCGCGTCCGATCACCTCGGCGATGGACCGAGGCGGGATGCCGGATCCCGGGACGATCATGCTGCGCGGTGCGCGCCACACCGCGTACTCGTGGACGTACTTGCCGGCGACGACAGCGGGGTCGCGGTCGCCGAGCTCCCGCGCCCGGTCGAGCGAGCACACGAAGATGCTGACGCCGTGCAGTCCCTCAGGGCCGGACGCCGGACCTGCCGCGATCAGGTTCCCGGACGCCCACAGGTCGGCGATGTGCGCCAGGTGGGCGTCCTGCAGCTCGCTCTCGCCGTCCTCCGTCAGGACCGGTGGGTTGGGACCCTCCAGGAGCCGGGCCACCACGAACGTGTCGAACTGCATGGGGTCTCCTCCGCGGCACGTATGCACAGAAGCTGCCGGGGGGTGACTCGGCGCCGCATCGACGACGCCGGATCGAGGTCCCGCCCGGACGTGGACCGAGTCTATGAACGCCGGGCGGCGAGGACCCGGCTCGAATTGACCAGGGGTGGGCGGCACCGCACCCTGGGGCACGTGGAGGGTCTCCTCACCGTCGCCGCCACCGCGGCATGAACCCCGGCCCGCTGACCACTGCGTCGGCGCTCAGCTCGTGGCAGGTCGACGCGCCGGCGCTCGTCCTGGTCGTGCTGGCCGGCGCCGGGTACCTCGTCGGCGTCCGGGCCGTTCGGCGCGCAGGCGCGGTGTGGTCGCCGATGCGCTCCATCGCCTTCCTGTCCGGCCTGGTGCTGGTGATCGCCTCGACCTGCTGGTTCGTGGGCGTGTACGCGCACCTGCTGTTCTGGGTGTTCACGCTGCAGGTCTGCCTGCTGCTGCTCGTCGCGCCCCTCCTGCTCGGCGTCGGTGCCCCGGTCGCGCTGGTCGCGGCCGTCCGCGGGCGCGGGCGGGGTGCGCCGGTCGACGACGACGAGCCGCGAGAGTCGCGGCGGCCTCGGGTGCTGCGCGTGCTCGGTGCGCCGGGCGTCGGGCCGCTGCTGCTGATCCTGGTCACGGTGCTGGTGTTCTTCACGCCGCTGCTGGGTGCCGCGCTGCGGCATCCGCCCGTCTTCCACTCCGTCCACCTGATGCTGCTGGCGGCGGGCCTGGTGCTGGCGCTCCCCGTGACGGACGAGGGGATGACGCTCAGCTCCCTCGGCTACGCGGCGCTGATCGGCCTGGGCTTCCTGGAGTTCCTGCTCGATGCCATCCCGGGCATCGCGCTCCGGCTGCACGGCAGCCTGCTGGCCCCGGAGTACTGGTCGGTGCTGCACCGGGGGTGGGGGCCGGCACCGCTGGACGACCAGCACCTGGCCGGCGGCATGCTGTGGTTCTTCGGCGAGGCGGGTGACCTGCCGTTCCTGGTGATCGCGATGATCGCCTGGATCCGCGCCGACGCCCGCGAGGCGGACCGCATCGACCGCGCCCTCGACCTGGTGTCGGCAGAGCCGGCCTCAGCCAGCGCCGGCACGCCTGCCACCGGCACGCCTGCGAGCGGCATCCCGTCGGGCGAGGGCGGCGGTCCGGTCGCCACGGCGGCCCCGGTGCTCGATCGGCCATGGTGGGAGACCGATGCCGGCGTGTTCGGCGAGGAGCGCGCCAGACGGTACGGCTGGACGACGCGGGAGGGGCAGGGCGGCGCCCAGGGCCCGTCCTGAGAACGGGCCGGGTGACGCCGACGGGGCCCGTACCGTCCTGCTGCCCTGGGGTTCCCCAGCTCGTTCCGTGCCGTGACCAGGGATCGACGTGGCAGGCTCGTCGCGGGTCAGGGGGACCGCGAGGGGGCGATGGTGATGGCGGCGTCGGGTCGCACTGCTGGACGGGGTCGTGAGGTTCGGTCGGGCCGTCGGGCCGGGACCACGACGGCGGCTGCGCTGGCCGTCCTCGGGCTCGTCGTCGTCGGGCTCGCCGGGTGCTCGCCGCACCGCCCGACCCCGAAGGCCGAGGCCGACGCGCTCGCCGCTGCGCTGACGTCCGGCGACTTCACGCACGTCGCGCTCGCAGCCGGCGCACCGGACGCCGCCGCGCTGACCGCGGCACGGACCGCCGCGTTCACCGGCCTCGACGGCGCCGACCCCGCCGTGTCGGTCACCTCGGTGTCCGTCGACCCGAAGGACAGCACGAAGGCGACGGCGGGTCTGCACTGGGAGTGGGGCCTGGGCACCGCGAAGCCGTGGACGTACGACGTGACGACGCAGCTGGACCTGGTCGAGGCCGGCGGGACGTCGGCGTGGAAGGCGCAGTGGCGCACCTCCCTGCTCGCCCCGGACCTGGCGGACGGCGAGGTGCTCACGGAGCAGCGGGTGGCGGCCGAGCGCGGCACGGTGCTCGCGGGCAACGGCGACGTGATCATCGCGCAGCGGCCGGTGTGGCGGGTCGGCATCGACAAGACCCACGTGGACGCGTCGGGCCAGGACGCCGCCGCCCGAGCGCTGGCCACGGCCCTCGGCATGGACCCCGCGGCGTACGCCGCGCAGGTCGCGGCGGCCGGCCCCAAGGCGTTCGTCGAGGCGATCACCGTGCGGCAGGGGGATGCGACGTACGACATCGGCGCGCTGCGCAAGCTCGCGGGCGTCAACACCGTGAACGACTCCCTGCCGCTGGCACCGACCCGCCTGTTCGCGCGGCCGATCCTCGGGCAGGTGGGCCAGGCGACCAAGGAGATCGTGGACGGGTCGCACGGCGCGATCGTCGCCGGCGACCTGGCGGGTCTCTCGGGGCTCGAGCGGCAGTACGACGAGCAGCTGCGCGGCAGGCCGGGGCTGACTGTCCTGGCCACGGCCGGTGCGGTGAAGCGACAGCTGTTCCACACCGACGCCGTGGCCGGGGTCCCGCTGCAGACCACGCTCGACGTGCAGCTGCAGACGGTGGCGGAGCAGATCCTCGCGCCGGTGCAGGGCAACGCCGCGCTCGTCGTCCTCCGCCCGTCGACAGGCGAGATCCTGGCGGCGGCCAGCGGACCCAACGGCGACGGGACGTCGACCGCGACCGTCGGTCAGTACGCGCCGGGGTCGACGTTCAAGGTGGCCGGTGCCCTGGCGCTGCTGCGGGCGGGCCTGACCCCGGACAGCACCGTGCCGTGCCCCGGCAAGGCCGTGGTCGACGGCTACACCTTCAACAACGTCTCGGACTACCCGGCGTCGGCCCTCGGTGACATCCCGCTGCGCACCGCCTTCGCGCACTCGTGCAACACCGCCTTCGTCGGCCAGGCCGGGACCGTCGACGCGAACGCCCTGCTCGCGGCGGCGCGCTCCCTGGGCCTCGACCCCGCCCCATCGCTCGGGTTCCCGGCGTTCCTCGCCTCCGTGCCGACGGACTCGACCGGGACGGACCACGCGGCGTCGATGATCGGTCAGGGTCGGGTGCTCGCCTCTCCGTTCGGCATGGCGACGGTGGCGGCGTCGGTCGCGGCCGGCCACACGGTGACGCCGGTGCTGGTCAAGGCCTCGGCGGGCACGGCGACAGCCGGCGCGAACGGTGCAGCCTCGGGTGGGACGAGCCCCTCGGCCTCGGCGTCGTCGTCCGGCGCCGCGGGCGCAGCGGCGCCCAGCCCGTCCTCGTCGGCCACCGAACCCGCGACCCCCGCCAAGCCCCTGACCCAGGAGGAGGCGACCACGTTGCGCACCCTGATGCGCGGGGTGGTCACCGACGGGACGGCGACGATTTTGCGTGACATCCCGGGACCCGAGGTGGACGCCAAGACCGGCACCGCGCAGTTCCAGGGTCCGCAGGGGCTGGCGAACCACGCGTGGATGATCGCGATCCACGGCGACCTCGCCGTCGCCGCCTTCGTCGAGACGGGTGACCTCGGTGCGACGACCGCGGGGCCGCTGGTGCACCAGCTGCTCGTCGCGGCGGGCTGACCGGCGGCCGGACCCTGCAGTTCCGGCAGGGACAGCCGACCCCGGGCCGTCCCTGACCGCCGGCCCGCCGCCGTCGCGGGCTGCGCCGCGGCGGCTACGGGCGGTTGTAGCTGCAGCTTGAGAGGGGCAGCCGCAAGGCGCTGCGCAGCCGTGAGCTGGCGAGGGCCCGCGCGTCGTTCAGCGTCCGGTCCTGCTCGTGGTTCGCCGACAGGTAGCCGGGGTTCTGCGACGCCGTCTCGACGAACGCGTCGTACTGCTCGATCGACGTGATCAGCCCGTCCGCGGCCGGCCGCTGGGACGCGGAGAACGGGATGGTCTTGAGCGCCGCGAGGAACTTCTCGTCACCCTGCAGCTGCAGCACCATCTGGTCCGGCCGGACCTTCATGCCCTGGGACTGGATCGTGTTGCTCATGGCGGACTAGTCGGGGTAGGACGCGTTGACCGCGCGGACGTACGCCGTGGCGGCGGCGGAGGCGCCGAACGGCGCACGCTCCGAACCGCAGGCGGCGTGCTGCTGCCGGACGACGGGCAGCGCGATGGCGCCCATGACGACGACGAAGAGCAGCACGCCGAGCCCGACGAGCCACGGCAGCGCCCGCGAGGAGCGGCGTGGGGGCGGGGACAGGTACGGCCGGTAGGGCTGCCCGTAGCCCTGCGGGTACGGCTGCTGGTACGGCGAACCGTAGGGCGGGTAGCCGGGCTGCGCGGGCGGCTGGTAGGGCTGCTGGGCCGGCGGCTGGTACGGCGAGCCGTACGGCTGCTGCGGCGGCTGGCCGTAGGGCTGGGCGCTCGGCGGCGCGTACGGCTGGGAGCCGGGCGGCGTGAACGGCTGGGAGCTGGGCGGCGTGAACGGCGGCGGGGCCGGCTGGCCGTAGGGCTGCTGGTCAGGGGGCTGGGGCTCGTACGGCCACGTCACGGCGTCACGGTAGGACGGTGGCTGCCGCGGGGGGGCGCGTTCGGCTGTGCAGGCCCCGTCGCGCGGCCTGATTTCATCCGGCGTCGGCGGGCGCCAGGTCCAGACGGAAGTACGCGCTGTGCGGATCGGGCCGGTAGTCGCCGAACGGTCCGCACGGGACGAACCCGGCTCGCGTGTACAGGCGATGGGCCGGTGCGAAGAAGTCGTGCGTACCGGTCTCGAGGTGCACCGTCCGGTAGCCGCGGGCGGTCGCCTCCGCCAGGGCGGTGTCCAGCAGGACGGTGCCGATGCCGCGGCCCCGGGCCGCCGGGGCGGTCCGCATCGACTTCAGCTCGCCGCCGGTCGGGTGCAGCTCCTTGAGGGCGACGGTGCCGAGCAGCGTCCCGTCCGACGTGCGGGCGGTCCAGAACGTCAGCGCCGGCGCCGTCAGCGCCGACGGGTCGAGGGCGTGCACCGACTCGGCCGGTGAGGTGGCGTGCATGTCGTTCAGGTGGTCCTGCAGCAGGGCGACGACGTCGGGGCGCAGCGGGTCGTCCGTCGAGACCGTCACGGAGGTCGGCTGCGCGGTCGGCTCGGCGGTCCGGTCGTCGTGCTGGGCGAGATCCATCCGACCATCCTGCAGGGCACCAGTGGCCCATCCGCAACCGGGCAGACGGCTGACCGGACGAGCCGGTCTGGTCCGGACGAGCGGGCCGGTCCGGCTGTCGTCCGACCCGGCGAGACGGGTCCGCCTCGCGCTCAGCCGCGCTGCCGGCCCTCGAGGAACCCGCGCGCCAGCACGTGCCCGGCCAAGTGCGGCACCAGGTGCCGGACGGCGGTGGCGTGCGAGTCACCCGCCGCACGCTCGCCCTCCGTCCGGACGGTGGCGGCCGCCAGCAGCTCCTCGGGCACGGCCGTGTCCAGGGCGAACAGGTGGAAGCCGTACCGGTGGTCGCCGTGACCGGGCAGCGGGCGCGGGCCGTGGTAGCCGGTGCGGCCACGCCGGTCCGGCAGCCAGCGGATGCCCGGCCGGCCCGGCACCAGCTCGCCCTCGGTCACTCCGGTCAGCTCGGCAGGGAGCAGGGCGGCGAGGTGGATCCCCGGCTCGGTGAAGGGGACGTCGACGTCCTCCATCACCAGCAGCAGCTCCGCGGTGCCCGCGGGGACCGGCGCCCAGCGCAGCTCCGGCGAGAGGTTGGCTCCGCGTCCGAGGCCGGAGTGCCGGCGGTCGATCACGCCGCCGTGCGGGAACGCCGGGCTGGTCAGCTCGATCGTCGTCGTGCTGGCGAGCTCCGGGGTGTGGCGCAGGCTGCGAGTGGGTCCTGGCCGGCGGCCGCGCAGCGCGATGCCGAGCGGCCATAGCCAGAGGTCGCGATGGGGCACAGGGTCCTCCGGTGGGGGGCGGGGCTGCTGGGCAGGCTGTGGGCGGGTCGGACGCGTGCAGCGGTCAGGAGTCGGCGATGCGTTCCAGCACCGCGGCGGCGCGAGAGAGCACGGCCCGCTCGTCGTCGGTCAGCTCGGCGAGGCGGCCGTTGAGCCAACCGACCCGCTGGGCGCGGACCTCGCTGGCCAGGCGGTCACCCTCGGCGGTCAGGGAGAACAGGACGCGCCGGCCGTCGTGCGGGTCGCGCCCCCGGACCGCGAGGCCGCCCGCCGTGAGGCGGTTCACCGTCTGGCTCATGGAACCGGGCGTGACGTGCGCCCGGTCGCTGAGCTCGGACAGGGAGAGCGGACCGGCCTTGAGCAGCTGCGTCAGCGCGAAGACCGCCGCGTCGCCGATCTCGCCGTGCGCCCGTTCGGAGCGGAACCGGCTGTAGAGGTGGGCGACCGCGGCGCGCACGCGCCCGCTGAGCTCGGAGATCGCCTCGGGGGCGGGCTCGGGGGTCATCTCGGGGACGGCGTCGGTCGCTCGGTCTCGCACAATCGCTTAGTATACCGAAAGAGATGCTGAGTAGTACGAAACATCGGTCCGTGCGCATGCCGGGACCGCGAGCACCTGGGGGTGTGATGACCAGGACGGACGAGCCGCACGGGCCCGACCAGCGCCAGCCCCGTGACCAGCGCCAGCCCCGTGACCAGCGCCAGCCCGACGAGCAGCGCCAGCCTGACGAGGAGCGCCGGCCGGACCGGCCGGTCACGCCCGCGCAGCGGTCGAACCCGTTCGGCTGGCGGTTCAGCCTGCCGCTGCTGCTCGGCTCGACGCTGAACCCGATCAACAGCTCGATGATCGCCGTCGGCCTGGTCTCGATCGCTGCCGACTTCCGCACCGGCCCCGCCGCGACGGCGTCGCTGGTCTCGGTGCTCTACCTGTGCAGCGCCGTGATGCAGCCGACCATGGGCAAGCTGTCCACCCTGTTCGGCCCTCGGCGGGTGTTCCAGGCCGGGGTCGCGGTGCTGCTGATCGGCGGGACCGTCGGAGGCCTGGCCCCGAACCTGGGCGTGCTGCTCCTCTCGCGCGCGCTGATCGGCGTCGGCACCTCGGCGTGCTACCCGACGGCGATGGCTCTGGTCCGCCGTCGCGCGAGGACGACCGGTGCCGGGGTGCCGAGCCGGGTGCTCGGCAGCTTCTCGATCGCGGCGCAGATCACCGTGGTGATCGGCCTGCCGCTCGGGGGTGTGCTGGCCGGCTCGTTCGGGTGGCGGGCGCTGTTCTGGGTCAACGTGCCGCTCGCGGCGCTGGTGATCGCGTTCGCGGCGGTCGCGGTGGAGCGGGACGACCAGCTGCCGCGACGCGGTGCGGCGGCGACCGTGGCGGCGCTGGACCTGCCCGGCATCGCGCTCTTCGCCGGCACGGTGGTGGCGCTGCTCGTCTTCCTCGGCGACCTGTCCCGGCCGCGGTGGTGGCTGCTCGCCGTGGCCGTCGTGCTCGGGGTCCTGCTCGTCGTCCGCGAGCGCCGCACCGCCACGCCCCTGCTCGACGTGGTGCTGCTGGCCCGCGACCGGCCGCTGCAGCGGACCTACGGCCGGCAGCTGCTCGCCGGGCTCGGCATGTACACGGCGCTGTACGGAGCCAGCCAGTGGCTCGAGGCCGCCGGCGGGTACGCGCCGGCGCAGGTGGGGCTGATCATGCTGCCGCTGTCCCTCGCCAGCATCGGCGCCGCACGGCTGGTGTCCACCCGCGGCTGGGTGCGCGGCCCGCTGGTGGTCGGCGCCGTGATGCTGATCGCCAGCGGGGCGGTGATGCAGGTGGTGCGCGGGCGCTCGCCGATCGTCCTGCTGGTCGCCATGTCGGTGCTGTTCGGCCTGTCCAGCGGCTTCAGCAACGTGTCGAACCAGACGGCGCTGTACGTCCAGACGGCCGACGCCGATATCGCCACCGCGTCGGGCCTGTCCCGCACGTTCGCCTACGTCGGCGCCATCTTCAGCTCCAGCCTGATCGGGCTGACCTTCGGCCCCCGGGTGTCCGACCACGGCTTCCACCTGCTCGGCTGGGCGGTGGTGGGCATCGGCACCGCATCGCTCCTGCTCACGGGCCTGGACCGGGCGATCCCCGGCCGGGTCGCGGTGCGCCGGCCCACCGCCTGACCGGCGGTTGTCCCGGTCCGTCGACCCCGACAGACTTGCCGTACCGGGCCCGCACGGACCCGGTGGGCGGCCCGCCGCGAGCGGGTGCGGACGAGGGACGACGACGATGGCACGCAGCAGCAAGCCCAAGCGGGTCGGCATCCTCACCGCCGGTGGCGACAGCCCCGGCCTCAACGCGGCGATCCGCGGGTTCGGCAAGACCGCCATCGGCCACTACGGCATGGAGCTGATCGGGTTCCGCGACGGCATCACCGGCCTGGTGGAGAACCACTGGGTGGACCTGGACGCCCATGCGCTGTCCGGCATCCTCACCGTCGGCGGCACCATCCTGGGCACCAGCCGCGACAAGGTGCACCGGATGGTGGTCGACGGCGAGACGCGGGACATGGTGCCGACCGTCGTGGAGAACTACGCGGCGCTGGGCCTCGACGCCCTGATCATGCTGGGCGGCGGCGGCACGGCGAAGAACGCGATGCGCCTGGTCGACGCGGGGCTCAACGTGCTGCACCTGCCGAAGACCATCGACAACGACATCGCCTGCACCGACACCTCGTTCGGGTTCGCCACCGCGATGGAGATCGCCACGGACGCCCTGGACCGGGTGCACAGCACGGCCCACAGCCACCACCGGATCATCCTCACGGAGATCATGGGCCACCGCGCCGGCTGGCTGACCCTCGGTGCCGGGCTGGCGGGCGGCGCCGACGTGATCCTGATCCCGGAGATCCCGTACACGGTCGACGCGATCGCGCAGACGATCAAGACGAGGACGGCGCGCGGCTCCAACTTCTCGGTGGTGGCCGTCGCGGAGGGTGCTCGGGACGTCGACGACACCGCCGACTACCAGGCGGCGCTGCTGCTGGCGCGGTCCGCCAAGACCGGCGAGGCGCAGCGCGCCGCCCAGGCTCATCTGGCCCACGTCGAGGACGCCCAGCGTGAGCACACCTTCCGGCTGGCCCGCGAGCTGGAGGCCGCCACCGGCCTGGAGTCGCGCGTGACGATCCTCGGCTACGTGCAGCGTGGCGGCACGCCGTGCGCCGCGGACCGCCTGCTGGCCACCCGGCTGGGGGCGGCCGCAGCCGACCTGGTGGCCAACGGGGAGTTCGGCGTGATGGTGGCCGCACGCGGCGAGGGGACCGAGGCGGTGCCGCTCTCCGAGGTGGCCGGCAAGGTCAAGCTGGTGCCGACGGACCACGCGTGGATCGCGGCGGCGAGGCAGGTGGGGACGGGGCTCGGGGACTGACGAGGGACTGACTGGGGACCGACTGGGGACTGACGCCGGTCACGGCACTCCCCTCGGACCTGGCGGAGTTGTCCCGGCAACATCCGCAGGACCTGCACATCTGCTGTCCTACGGTGGTCGGTGGCGCTGTCTCCAGGGGCCTCCGGTGGGGGCCGGTGCAGGTTCCGGCCCCGGGGTGAGACGGCGTGCCCCGCGCCTCGGTCCTGAGGTGCTCCCGAGCACGTGAGGCCCCGCCACGGTGACCATCGTCGAGACGTTCGTACCGATCCGTGCCGTGCAGCGGCACGCCCCCGCCGTCGGCACGTGGATCGAGCGACCGTGGTTCCTCTGGGCCTGGATGGCCCTGTGGTCGGCGGTGCACGCGGGTACCGCCCTCGTCTCCTGGCACTACGTGATGACCGGCGCGAGCCTGCTGCGGTCGTCCGCGCGGGACGGCGGCCTGCACCTGTACGCGGCGCACCCTGAGCTGCAGATGGGTCCGCTGACCTTCCTGGTGGTCTCGCCGTTCCGGGCCGTGCCGGAGGTGCTGACCGGTGCGGTGGTCGCGCTGCTGATCGCCGCGACCGGGCCCGCGCTGCTGCTGGTGCTGCCCCGCCTGGTGGACGCGCCCGTCAGCAACCGGCAGCGTGCGCTCGCGGCGGTGGTGCTGCTGCCGGTGTGGGCCGAGCTCGGCGTGCACTACGTGCACCTCGACGACGCGCTCGCGCTGGTGCTGCTGGTCGCGGCGATGCTGGCCGTCACGCGGCAGCGACCGGTGGTGGCGGCCCTGCTGCTGGCGGCGTCGGCGGACGCCAAGCCGTGGGCCGTCGCCTTCGTCCCGCTGCTGCTCGCGCTGCCGCGCGAACGGTGGGCCCGCACGCTCGGCACGTGGGCCGGCGGCCTGGCCGTCGCGTGGCTGCCGTTCCTGCTCGCCGACCCCGGCACGGTGCACGCCGGTCGGTTCGCCATCCCCAACGACGCGTCGTCGTCGCTGCGGGCGCTCGGCATCACCGCGTCCGGGACGCCGATGTGGGACCGACCCGTGCAGGTGCTGCTCGGCGTGGCGCTGGCCGTGGTCGCCGCGCGCCGTGGCCGGTGGCTGGCGGTGCCGGCCGTGGTGCTGAGCGTGCGGATGCTGCTGGACCCGGCGACGTACCCGTACTACGGCGCCGGTCTGGTGCTGGCCACGGTGCTGGTGGACCTCGGTGTGCGGCGGACCCGCTGGCCCTGGCTGAGCACGGTCGTGGTGGCCGGCACGTACGTGGTGCGGCACCTGGGACCGCTGACGCCGACGGACCCGCAGCTCGGCGTGCTGCGCGCGGTGGTCACGGTGGCGGTGCTGGCGGTGGCTCTCGGACCGGACCCGGGGGCGGTGGTTCGTCGGCTGGTCGCCGTGGTGCAGACCCGTCGGCTGATCGCCGTCGTCCGTCGTCGGCCTCAGCCCGCCGAAGCGCCCCGCATCTCCACCCCGATCTGCTCGGCGTCGAGCACCCGCAGCGCCTGGTCCAGGGACTGGGAGGAGTAGGCGCCCTCGTCGCGCAGCCGCAGCAGGCGCGCCCGACGAGCCTGCAGGATCTCCAGCCGCAGGTCGCGGAACTGCGCGCGCGTCTGCTCGGAGGCCTCCAGCGCCTCGTCCTCCGGCAGGTCCGGGTCCGCCACGGTCGCCTCCTCGCGCTGCCGGGCGCGGTCCAGCATGTCGTCCGGGTAGGGGCTGCCGTCCGGGCGCCGCAGGTCGGGCTTGTCCAGCCGCGCCCGGACCGCCGCGACCAGCTCGACGTGCAGGGCCATCCGCTCGGACGCCAGCTCCGCGTGCGGGTCGCGGCTCAGGCCCAGCACCCGCACCAGCCACGGCAGCGTGCCGCCCTGCAGCAGCAGCGTGCCGCCGGCGACGACGAAGCCGATCAGCACCAGCGTCGACCGCGAGGGCGTGGACGCCGGGAGCGACTGCACCGCCGCGACGGTCACCGCCCCCCGCATGCCGGCCCACACGAGCAGCACCCCCTCGCGCCACCCGAACGACTCCGCCGCCAGGTAGTCGATGTCGGAGATCAGCCGCCGCACGCGGGTCAGCCGGCTGCGCCGCGCGGCGCGCACCTGTGCCAGCTGCTCGGTGTCCATCCCGGGCGGTCGCGGCTGCGCGCGCTCGGCGGCGCGGCGGGCGGTGAGCGCGCCCTCGGCCTCCGACAGCCGGTCGCGCACCTGCGCGCCGCGCCGCACCCGACGGCGCTGCAGCCACAGCGAAGGGACGACGAACAGCGAGCGCACGACGAGCACCAGCGTCCCTGCCAGCACACCGACCACCAGCGCCCGCACCAGCGACCCGTGCTCGCCCCGCACGTCCCGCACCAGGCCGAACAGCTGCAGCCCCATCACCAGGAACACGGCGCTCTCGATCAGCAGCTCGAGCGTCCGCCACACCGCCTGCTCGTTCAGCCGGTCCTGCGCGCGCAGCCGCTTCGGCGCGTCGTGGCCGGTGACCAGGCCGGCGGTCACGGCCGCCACCAGCCCGGAGCCGCCCAGGTGCTCGGTCGGCAGGTACGCCACGAACGGCACCACCAGCGAGATCGCCACGTTGACGGTCGGGTGGTGGATCCGCGCCCGGACCGACAGGTTCACGCGGCCCACCAGCCAGCCGATGCCGACGGCGCTGACCACCGCCCACAGGAAGCGGCCGGTGACGCTCCAGAGCGTGACGGTGGCGGCCGTCGCGGCGATCGCCGAGCGCAGCAGCACCAGCGCCGTGGCGTCGTTGAGCATGCTCTCGCCCTCGAGCACCGTGACCAGGCGGGGCGACACGCGGGCGCGCCGGACGATGGTGGTGGCGACCGCGTCGGTGGGGCTGATCACGGCGCCGACGGCCAGGCCGGTGGCGAGCCCGATGCCGGGCACCAAGTGGGTCAGCGCGATGCCGACCACCGCGGTGGACAGCAGCACCAGGCCGACGGACAGCTCCGAGATGGTGGTCAGGTCGCGGCGGAAGTCCATCGTCGGCATCGCGACCGCCGCGGAGTACAGCAGCGGCGGCAGCACGGTGCCGAGCACCCACCGGGGGTCGACCGTGATGGCCGGCACGGCGGGCAGGAAGCTGACACCCACGCCGACCAGCACCAGCAGCAGCGGGGCGGACACGTGCACCCGCGGCGCGAGCTCCGTCACGGCGACCACCACGAGGACGCCCAGCACCACCCAGCCGACCGGTTCCATGCGGCGAGCCTCCTCGTCGGGCGAGCGCGGGACGCGAGCCCCGGGCCGCGGGGACGCGCCGACGCGTTCCGAGTCTGCCCTGCGCGCGCCGATCCGGCCGGGGTGCGGCTGCTATACACGGCGGGATGAGCAGCGCGGGACGGGCGGCCGAGGACGACGTCGTGCGGCGGCTGCGTGCCGCGGGCTGCGTGTTCGCGGAGGAGGAGGCCCGGCTGCTGCTGGCGGAGGCGCCACCGGACCGGCTGAACGCCTGGGTGGACCGCCGGGTGGCCGGTGAGCCGCTGGAGCACGTGCTGGGCTGGGTGCTGTTCGACGGGCTGCGGGTGGGCGTCGGCCCTGGCGTGTTCGTGCCGCGCCGGCGCTCGGAGCTGCTGGTGCGGCAGGCGGTCGCCGCACTGCGGTCGCACGACGAGGGCCACCGGCCTGTCGTCGTCGAGCTGTGCTGCGGTGCCGCGGCGGTCGCCGCCGCCGTCGGCCACCGGGTCCCGGGCGTCGAGCTGCACGCCGCTGACGTCGACCCCGCCGCCGTCGCCTTCGCCCGTCGCAACCTGGCGCCGGCGGGCGGCACCGCCTGGCTGGGCGACCTCGACGAGCCGCTGCCCGAGCACCTGCGCGGCCGCGTCGACGTGCTGGTGGCCAACGCCCCGTACGTGCCGACCGACGAGGTCGCCTTCATGCCGACCGAGGCGCGCGACCACGAGCCGCTGCGGGCGCTGGACGGTGGACCGGACGGCGTGGACGTGCAGCGGCGGGTGGTCGACGCCGCGCAGCGGTGGCTCGCGCCGGACGGGGTGCTCGTCGTGGAGACCAGCCGCCGCCAGGCTCCGGTCACCGCCGCCGCGTTCCGCGCCGCCGGGCTCACCGCCCGGGTGGTGCGCAGCGAACGCCTGGACGGCACCGCCGTGGTGGGAGGTCCGGATCGCCGACGCGGGCAGCGGTAGCGCCGGGATCGGTAGCCCATGCGCGCCGCACGGGTTACCGTCGTCCGGGTCCGCGACAGGTTCGGGTGCGTATCTGACGCCGCACGGGGAGGCGATGGTGAGCGAGGTGTCGAGCGAGATGCAGGCAGCGCTCCAGGCCGCCGGCATCCCCGACTCCGAGGCCGACCAGCCGCTGGCCCGTTCGACACCACCGCCGACGTTCCAGCTGGTGCTCACCTGGGTGCTCGACACCACCGCCGAGCTCCGCGCGCTGCGTGCCGAGATCCACGAGGCGGTCACCGGTCACGTCGGCGAGATCCTCAGCGGCGGCGTCCCCGAGCGGGTGGTGCTGGTCGCGTCGGAGCTGGCCACCAACGCGCTGCGCTACGGCATCCCCCCGACGCAGGTCTCGTTGCTGGCCGACGGCACCACCTACCTGCTGGACGTCGAGGACCGTGCGGTCGACCGGCAGCCGGTGCTGGCGGCGGCGCGGCAGCACGGCGAGGGCGGGTTCGGGCTCTACCTGGCGCGTCGCCTGGCGTTGCAGGTCGGCTGGTACACGGACGGCACCAGCAAGCACGTGTGGGCGACGTTCCTGGCCGACGAGGTCTAGCCGGCCGACGAGGTCTGGCCGGGGACGACCACCGCCCAGAGCCGGTCCCAGCTGCCCAGCACGGTCCGGCCCGCCACCAGCTCGGCGCTCGGCACCTGCACCACGTCGCCCGATCCTGGCTCGTACACCGCCAGCACCGGCCCCTCCGCTCCGACGGCGAGGGTGACGTGCCGAGGGGTCGCACCGTCACCGACGAAAAGTGCCGCCACCCGTCCGCCGGCCACGGCCGCGGCGACCGCCTCGGTGGCGGTGCGCCGCGAGCCCTCGTCGTCGGGGTCCACCAGCCGGGTCCGGAACCGCGCCACGGGCCCGGCGCCCCCGTCGACCGGCACCCCGCCACCCCGCACCCCGGCCCAGATCCGCGTCAGCTCCGTCGCCACCGCCCACGGCGGGGTGCCGAGCGCTCGCGGCCACGGCACCTGCCACCGGCCGTCGGGCAGCACCAGCGCCGTGGTGCGCGCGTGCACCACCCGCTCGGCGGCCGCGAACCGCTCGCCCAGGTCCACGGCGGCGTGCCGACCGGTCCGGGCGTCGAACCCCTCGAGCAGCCACAGGGCGTAGACGGGGTCGGCCAGGGCGCGGGCGGTCACCAGGCACGCGGAGCCGCACGTCGTGCCGCTGCGCTGCCGCAGCTGCCGGGACAGCGGGTCGAGCAGGGCGGACAGCTGCTCGGGCGGCGTCGTGCGGAGGTGGTCCTCGAGCCGGTGCAGCGTCGGCTCGCGGTGACCGGCGGCCGCCGCCGCGAGCAGCACCGCCCCACGGTCCACCGACCGCAGCGGCGAGCGTGGCGCCGTCGGACCGCCGCCCGGCCGCTGCGCCCGAGCGGCGCACGCCCACGCGACCCTGCCGAGCGCCGCCCACTCCACCCGACGGACGCTACCGGCGACCCGGCAGGCCCGCCGCGGCACCCCGGCCGGTCTGCCGCGGCGCGCACCGCCGTCCGGACCCAGGCTCCCGGCGCACGCGCCGCACATCGACCGCCGCAGCCGCGCCCTGACGCCGCAACAGGCAGGAGGATGAGAGCCGGGAGCGGGCCGGGACGCAGGGGCCGGCGCAGGAGGGGAGCAGACGTGGCGCGCAAGACGATCGTCATCACCGGTGCGAGCGACGGGATCGGCGCGGCCGCCGCCCGGGAGCTGGCCGCGGCGGGCCACGAGGTGGTGGTGGTCGGTCGTGATCCGGACCGCACCCGGTCGGTCGCCGAGGAGCTGGACGCCGAGCACCACGTCGCCGACTTCACGCGGCTGGACGACGTCCGCTCGCTCGCCGCGGCGCTCGCCGCCGGCCACCGGCGGATCGACGTGCTGGCCAACAACGCCGGCGGGTTCAACGACCGCCGCCACGTCACGCCCGACGGTCACGAGCGCACGTTCCAGGTGAACCACCTCGCGCCGTTCCTGCTCACCACGCTGCTCATGGACACCCTCGTCGAGTCGGTGGCCAGCGTGATCACCACGTCCAGCGTCGCCGCCCGGCGGGCCCGCGTGGACCTGGACGACCTCGACAGCGGCCACGGCTACTCGGCGCACGGTGCCTACGGCGCCAGCAAGCTGGAGAACATCCTGTTCACCCGCGAGCTGCACCGCCGCTACCACCGCCGCGGCATCTCCACGGCGACCTTCCACCCGGGCGGGGTGGCGACGAGCTTCGCCACGGACGCCGACCACCTGTGGGGCCGGGTGTACCGGTCGCCGCTCGGTCGGCGGGTGATGATCGGTCCGGAGCGGGGCGCCGACACGCTCGTCTGGCTCGCCGAGGGCACCGCCGGCGAGGACTGGGTGTCCGGTCAGTACTGGGTCAAGCGCCGGATCGCCCGCACCAACCCGCTCGCGGCCGACCGCGACCTGGCGCGCGGCCTCTGGGAGGCCAGCGCCGCCATGGTGGAGGGGTAGGCCAGCACCCGAGCTCTGGGGTGGTGGACCTCAGGGGTGGTGGACGACGACCTACGGCTGCGCGTGCCGCCCGCGCGGCGCCGCATCGCTCTCGGTCCCCCCGGCACCCCCCGACCGCACGCGGAACGCCTCCACCACCGCGGCGATGTCCCGCGGCGTGCCGTGCTCGTCCACCGCCGCGGCGTACGCGTGCTCGAGGGTCTCGACGAGTGCGGTCGGCGCCCCGGCCCGCCGGGCCTCCGCCGCGACCAGCTCGAGGTCCTTGCGCAGACCGGCCAGCTCGAACTGCGGCTCGTAGTCGCCGGACAGCATCGCCGCGCCCTTGACGTGGGCGTACGGGCTGTCCGGCTGGCCGCCGTCGATCGCGTCGAGGAACAGCTGCGGGTCCAGGCCCCACACCTGCGCCAGCGCCACCGACTGCGCCACCCCGGCGGTCAGCGTGGCGATCCAGGCGTTGGTCACCAGCTTCAGCTGGGATGCCGGTCCGGGACGGTCGGCCACCCAGACGGTCCTCGTCCCGATGGCGTCCAGCACGGGCTGCACGCGAGGGCGCAGCTCCTCCGGGCCGGACGCGAGCACCACGAGCTTGCCGGCCAGCGCCGGCTTGCGGGTGCCCAGCACCGGAGCGTCGACGAACGCCACGCCGTGCTGCTCGGCCAGCCCCGCCAGCCGGGCCGTGCCCTCGCTGCCGACGGTGCTCGACTGCACCCACACCGCACCGGCGGGCATCGCCTCGATCGCCTCACCCATCACGGCCACCACCGCGTCGGTGTCGAACAGCATGGTCAGCACCACGTCGGCGTCGCGCACCGCCTCCGCCGGGGAGTCGGCCACCTTGGCGCCGAGCTCGCCCAGCGGCTCGGCCTTCTCCCGGCTGCGGTTCCACACCGTGGTGGACACCCCCGCGCGCAGCAGAGAGACGGCGAACCCGTATCCCATCGTGCCCGTGCCGAGCACGGTCACCCGCAGGTCGTCACTCATGGCACACACGGTCGCACCGACACGCCGTGCGCGCGCGTCGACTCAGTCCTGCGGCACCCAGTTGAACTCGTCGGGGTCCGGTCCGGTGCGCATGCCCCGGTCCAGGGCCTCGATCGCCGCCATCTCCTCCTCGGCGAGCTCGAAGTCGAACAGGGCCAGGTTCTCGTCCATGCGCTCGCGGTGCGTCGTCTTGGGGAACACCACGTCACCGCGCTGCAGGTGCCAGCGCAGCGCCACCTGGGCGGGCGTGCGGCCGTGCGCGCCGCCGATCCGCACCAGCTCCGGGTCGCCGAGCACCTTGCCCTGGGCGATGGGCGACCAGGCCTCGGTGACGATGCGGTGCTCGCGACCGTAGGCGCGGAGGGGGTTCTGGGACAGGTACGGGTGCACCTCGATCTGGTTGACCGCCGGGGTGACCGTGGACGTCTCGGCCAGCCGGCGCAGGTGGTGCTCGTGGAAGTTCGAGACGCCGATCGCCCGGATGCGGCCCGTGGCGTAGAGCGCCTCGAGGGCCTGCCAGGTGTCGACGAAGTCGCCGACCTTCGGCAGCGGCCAGTGGATGAGGAAGAGGTCGACGTACGGCGTGCCGAGCGCCTCCAGCGTCCGCTCGAACGCGTCGTGGGCCGCCTGCGGCTCGTGGAACCCGTTGTTCAGCTTGCTGGTGATGAAGACGTCGGCGCGGTCGAGGCCCGACCGTGCGAGCGCCTCCCCCACCCCGGCCTCGTTCTTGTACATCTGCGCGGTGTCGATGTGCCGGTAGCCGGCGTCGAACGCCTCCAGCACCACGTCCGCCGTCTGCGCGGGCTCCACCTGGAACACCCCGAAGCCCAGCTGGGGGATCTCCACCCCGTTGTTGAGGGTCAGGTTCGGCACGACGGCAGGCACGGTGGCTCCTTCACGAGCGGCGATGACGCAGGGGATCGGGTGCGTCCATCAGACCGCTGATCGGGCACGACCGCCAGGCAGCGGATGTCGACAGGACGTCGGACGCTGCCCGGACGCCGGCGTGGGCCGGACGTCGGACGCTGCCCGGCCGCGCTCAGGCCGCGCGGACCGCCGCCGCCTCGCGCGCCGGTCGCAGCATCGGCACGATCCACGGCCCGTCGGCCCCCGCCAGCGACACCTGTGCGCCCGTCTCCTCGTAGCCCATCTCGGCGTAGTAGGCGACGTTCTCCGGCTTGGTCGTCTCCAGGTACGACCGCTCCCCGGCCTCGTCCGCCAGCGCGAACGCCTGCTGGATCAGGCGGTAGCCGCGCCCCGCGCGCTGCAGGTCGGGCCGCACGCCCAGCGCCTCCACGTACCAGGCGTCCGTCGGCACGCCCCCCGCGGTCAGCGAGCCGAACCGGGCGATGCCCCGGCTGTGCTCGCGCGTGATGGTCGCCATCCGGGCGATGCGCAGTCCCTGCCGCAGCCAGCGGGCGGTGGTCATCGGGTAGGTGTGCGGCGGGTAGATGGCGATGGCCCCGGTCACCACCGAGCCGATGCGGGTGACGTAGGCGCGGCCGTGGTTGATCGCGTCGTCGAGCGTCATCCGGTAGAGCGCCTGCAGCTCCTGCTCGCGGCGCCTCGGGTCCGGGAACAGGTGCCGGTAGCCGGGGTCGTCGGCCAGTGCCGCCGCCAGCACCTGAGCGGCACCCCGCCGGTCGGCCTCCACCAGCGGGACCAGCACGTCCGGCGTCGTCCGGACCGTGTGCACCCGCGCGGGTCTGCGCTCGGCGCCGTCCGTGACCATAGGCGCATGATCACCCGGACGTTCGTCCAGTTGCAACACCGGGCTGTGACTCGGAGAGCCGTTCGGGTGACGCTCGGCGGCGGGGGTGCCGGGTTCGTCCTTCCAGGTCCGACGTGGTGGGATGTCCGCACGGCGACGGAGCCGACGACCAGCAGGAGGCCGGATGACGCCCGCACGGCAGACCCTGGGCACCCGGGTGCGCCGGGTGGCCGCCCGGACGTTCTGGCTGGTGAGCCGGTGGCGGCTGGTGACGGAGCGGGTGCCGGTGGACGGGACCGGCGTGCTGATCGGTGCCCCCCACACGTCCAACTGGGACTTCGTGCTGATGCTCGCGATCGCCTGGGAGGCGGGTCTGCCCCTGCGCTGGCTCGGCAAGCACACCCTGTTCCGGGGGGCTGCCGGCCCGCTGATGCGCGCTCTGGGCGGCATCCCGGTGGACCGGCGGGACCCCACCGGCCTGGTCGACGCCGTGGTGGCGCGGCTGCGGGCCGGTGAGCGGTTCTACCTCGTCGTGACCCCCGAGGGCACGCGCTCCGGCAACGGTTGGAAGTCGGGGTTCTACCGGATCGCCCGTGCCGCGGACCTGCCCGTCACCCTCGGCTACGTCGACCGCACCACCATGACCACCGGCCTGGGCCCGACCCTGCGGCTGACCGGGGACGTGCCGGCGGACATGGACCGCGTCCGGCGCTTCTACGCCGACAAGTCCGGACTGGTGCCGGCACGGCGCACGGAGCCCAGGCTGCGCGACGAGGGCGGCGCTGGTCCGGCCGTCGACCCTGCACCGGGCAACGCGGGCCCCGCCGGGCTGCGGCCGCCCGCCGCTCCGGATGCGGGTGGGCCCAACCCGACCTAGCGTCGACCGGGTCGGCCGTCGCACGACGGCAGCGAGCAGGAGGGAGCAGCCGATGGGACTCGACGACAAGATCCGTCACCAGGCCCAGGAGGCCAAGGGCAAGGCTGAGCAGGGCGTCGGTCGGGCGACCGACAACGAGCGCCTCGAGGCCGAGGGCAAGAAGGACGAGGCGGTGGGCGAGCTCAAGCAGGAGGGCGATCGCCTCAAGGACGAGCTGTCCTGATTTCCCGCAGCACGCCCCGGCACCGACGTCGGTGCCGGGGCGTCGTGGCGTTCCGGGACGGTCGGTAACGCGTTCCGCGGGCCGTCGTCACAAGGCGGTCGGATGCGGTCGGATTGTGCCGACTCGCCGTCACAATGCTGCCCGAAGTGTCCTTACACGCCCGATTGGATCTCCGACCAGGACTGACGTCCTGCGGGTGAAAAAGCACCAAGTGCCCGAATTGAGGAGTCTGAGGGCCTTCCGGGGCGAGTTGTCATCATCTATTGTCTGACCTGTCAGCGAATGGGCAAACCCTCCGCAAGGCGGGGACGCAAAGCCACGGGACCCTCGAGGTCAGCCGGGCTACCGAACAGGCAGGACGGTCACATGGACCAGCGAGGATCGGCAGCAGAACCGGTCAACACGCCCCTCCAGCCCCTCTCCACACCCGTTGCGCGTGTGCAGTCGTGGGCTGGCGTAGCGGCCAGGATCGGTGCGGGGACAGTGATCCCCCACCAGGACCTCGCCGCCTGAGGACCACCGCCTGGGCAACACCGTGCGCTGTCGGCGCGCTGCGACATCGTCGTTGCCGCACGCCGTCGGGTCGCCGGATGCCGTCTGGTCGCTGCGCGCCGTCCGATGAGGCGCTGCGCGCCGCGAGGTGACTAGAGCTCGCCGAGCTTCTGCAGCCGCCGCATGGCCACCCAGCCCAGCGGGATGCGCAGCCAGTACGTCAGCACCCGGAACAGCACCGCGACGGACAGGGCGACACCGGGGTTGAGCCCGACGACGGCGCCGAGGCTGGCCGTGAGCGCGGCCTCGACCGTGCCGACACCGCCCGGCGTCGGCACCAGGGAGCCCGCCGTCGTGCCCGCCAGGTACACGATCGCCACCTTGACCAGGCTGGCGTTCTGGCCGAGCGCCGCGAGGCTCGCGTCGAACGCGAGCACGTAGCCCATCGTCATCACGGTGCTGCCCAGGAGGCCCACGCCCAGGCGGGTCGGCTGGCCGATCACCTGGATGAACCGCGGCCACGTCTGCCGCAGCGTCGGCATCGCCTTGGCCAGCGCCCACTGCCGCACGCGCGGCACCAGCAGCGCGGCGGCCACCAGGCCGGCGACGGCGGCGACGGCGACGAGCACCACAGGGGACACGGGCAGCGCCGACTGCTGCTGCGTGCCGGAGAGCAGGGACAGCACCAGCAGCAGCAGCACGGTGACGACGAACTGCGTCACCTGCACCAGCGCCACGGTGGCCGCCGCGAGGGTGGCCGAGACGCCGCGCTTGGTCAGCGTGCGCAGGTTGAGCGCCGCGGGGCCGATGCCGGCGGGTGCCGCGAGGGCGACGAACGTGCCGGCCGTCTGCACCAGCGTGGCTCGCCACAGCGGCACCTTGACGGGGCTGAACGCGACCAGCGCCAGCGCTCCGCCGAGCAGCGTCATCAGGCCCAGCCCGTAGGCCAGGACCGAGTACCGCCAGTCGCTGGCGCGCAGGGCGGCCGCGATCTCGTTCACGTTGATCGTGGTGAGCACCACGAACACGGCCACCACCGTGACGATGATCGTCAGCAGCGTCCGGGCGCCGAACCGCACCAGCTGCTGCGGCTCCACGTCGGCCTGCGGCAGCCGGGCCACCAGCGCCTCGCGGACCTCCGTCAGCACCTCCTTGTGCGCGCGCATCGCCTCGCGCGTCTGCCGCGGCAGCGCGATGGTCTGCAGCAGCGGACCGATCGCCGCCACGTCGGCGGCGTCCAGCGCATCTGCTGCCGACCGGACGGCGCGCTCGGCGCCCACCCGCAGGGCCAGCAGCGCCAGCACCTGCATCAGGTCCATCCGTCGGGCCAGCTCGGACGACGCGACGTCGCCCTGCTCCCAGCCGGTGAGCCACACCCGCGGGACCCCGTGCGAGACGGGGCCGACGACGATGTTGTCGCTGGTCACGGCACGGTGGGCGATGCCGGCCGCGTGGGCGCGGCGCAGCTGGGCCCACACCGCGCGCAGCAGCTCGTCGGTCAGCCGGGCGTCCGGCAGGTCGGTCAGCGGGACGCCGCCGTGCGGGTGGTCCAGCAGCAGCAGCATCGAGTCGGCGTTCTCGCCGATCCGCAGCAGGCCGGGGGTGTCCACACCGGCGGCCTCGGCGGCGTAGGAGAGCAGGGCGGCGCGCTCGGCGGCCTGGCGCAGGGACACCACCGACCGGCCCTCGAGACCGCGCAGCCGCAGGCTGCGCCACAGGCGGGCCAACGAGCCCACCACCTGGCGGTCGCGGTCGAGGACCACCAGGTCGAGCACCTCGTCGTACGCCGTCTCGACGCGGTACACGCGGGTGCCGGACGAGCGGGCCAGCGCGGCGGAGGCCGGGTCGGGATCGGGCAGCGGCGGGTACCGGTCGCGGTGCGGTGCCGCGGCGGTCTCCTGGTCCGGCACCCGCACCAGCCGCCGCGGCGTGTAGCCGGCCCGGCGCACACCGACCGCGAGGTCCTCGCCGTACGCGCGCTGCGGGGCGACGCCGGACACGTACCGGACGGCCATCCCGACGATCCGGCCCAGCAGCACCGACACCGCCACGCCCGGCAGGGACACCTGCCCGGTGATCAGCGTGATGCCGACGGCGACCCACAGGGCGTTCCAGCCCCACCGCACGGAGGTGCTGACCCGGGACCCGGCGACGGTCAGCACCCCGGCCGCCAGTGCGGCGTACGCCGGCAGCGTCAGCTGCCAGCCGGTGCCGACGCGGATCGAGAGGTTCTGGGCCAGGTCGGTGGACGTCAGACCGCTGATCAGCCAGTGCACGCCGGCGTTCAGCGCGAGCGCCGCAGCACCGCCGACCATCGTCTCGAGCAGCAACCGTCCGCGCCGGCGCAGGGCCTGCTCGCCGAGCACCAGCAGCGGCACTGCCAGCGTGATCAGCCCCACCAGGGCGTTCACCGGGACGAACAGGATGCGTCGCAGCAGGGTGGCGAAGCCCTGGACGTCTTCCGCGACGCCGGAGGTGGTGTTGTGCGCGTACGACGCCAGCGCCAGCACCAGCGCCACGCCGAGCACCCCGAGCACCACGCCCAGCAGGTCGCTGGGATGCTGCACGCGCGACGTCGGGACGTCGATCACCTCGACGGGCGGAGGCGGCACCGCCGTGTGCAGCCGGAGGGTCGGCTGCTCGTGCGGGTCGGTGCCGGGCACGTTCCGCGCCGTGTCGTCCGCACGGGCGCCGGGCCCGGAGGACTGGGCGGTCATGCGGGCGAGTCTAGGCAGGGGACCCTCACCGGCGCGGTCGGTCGGCGCGGGTTCCGGGGTGCTCAGAGCGCTCAGGACAGGCCGAGCGCGGTGCGCCAGTGCTCCGGCACCAGCGCGTACCCGATGAACACGACCATGTCCATCACGGCGTGGGCGACCACCAGGGGCATCACCCGACGGCGTCGGCGGTAGTACTCGGCGAACACGACGCCCATGACGGCATTGCCGACGAACGGTCCCCAGCCCTGGTACAGGTGGTACGACCCGCGCAGCAGGGCGCTCGCGGCCACCACCAGCGGGCCGCGCCAGCGCAGCTCGCGCAGCCGTTCCGAGAGGTAGCCGACCGCCACGACCTCCTCGAGCAGCGCGTTCTGCACCGCGGAGAAGACGAGCACCGGCACGGTCCACCACGCCGCGTTCAGCGCGCTGGCCTGCACCTGCACGGTGATGCCGAGCGCCCGTCCGGCGGCGTACAGGCCGAGGCCGGGAATGCCGATGGCGGCCGCCAGCCCCACGCCGACGGCCAGGTCCTGCCACGGGCGGCGAGCATCGAGGCCGAGGCGACGCACCGCCGAGCGCCCGTTGGCCGACAGGAGGTACAGCGCGAGCGCGACGGGGACCAGGGCGAACGCGATGGAGAGCAGCTGGTAGGTCAGGTCCAGCAGCGGTCGTGGCGACTGGCTCTGGTTCAGCGCGGTGCTCTGGGACGCCAGCGGGGGCCCGGCGGTCAGGCTGGCGACCAGGCTGACGACGGCGTACACGCCGGAGCGGCCCAGGGACAGGCCGAGGACGATCCAGATCTCGGCGGTCAGCCGGCGGGAGAGCGCCCGCCGACCGGGTCGGGGGGTCCCGACGGGTCGTTCGCCCGACGTCGTCGGTTCGGCCGGTGCCGTCCGGGCTGCCGAGCCCGCAGGGCCCACCGGCTCCCGCTCGGCCGCTGTCAGAGCGGCGCCCGTGGCGTCCGGGGCTGCCTCGTCGGCCGACATGCCGCGAAGCGTACGACCGGCACCTACGTGCCGACGCGGCCCGGCGTGCCGCTCGGAGGCCCGGCGTGCCGCTCGGAGGTCTGGCATCGGTTCTCGGCGTGTACGCCCTCCGTACGTACATCATGCGTACACGCGAAAGACCAACCTCCCCTCAGCCCGCGACACGCGGTCGCGGTGGTGTGGGGACTTCGGACGGGGTCGGACGGGCTGCTGGCGCGGGTCGGGTCAGGTGGGCTCGGACGGGGGCCGGCCCGGACGGCGGGGCGGGCGCAGCCCGGGCGGGGTGCGTCCCGTCCGGGCCAGCGCCTCGCGGAGCAGCAGCTCGATCTGCGCGTTGACGCTGCGCAGGTCGTCGGCGGCCCACCGCGCGAGCGCGTCGTGCACCGCGGGGTCCAGCCGCAGGAGCACCGCCTTGCGCTCGCGCGGCTCGCCGCCGTCGCTCACGTGTACAGGGACCCGGTGTTGACGATCGGCGTGGCCCGGCTGTCGCCGCACAGCACGACGAGCAGGTTGGACACCATCGCCGCCTTGCGCTCCTCGTCCAGGGTGACCACGGCGTGGTCCTCGAGGCGCTTCAGCGCGTCCTCCACCATGGAGACGGCACCCTCGACGATGCGGCTGCGGGCCGCGATGATCGCGCCGGCCTGCTGGCGCTGCAGCATCGCCTGGGCGATCTCGGGGGCGTAGGCGAGGCTGGAGATGCGCGCCTCGACCACCTCGAGGCCGGCGATGGCGACGCGGGCCGCCACCTCCGCGGCGATCTCGCCGGACACCACGTCGGTGGCGCCCCGCAGGGTCTCCTCGCCGGTGTCCGGGCGGTCGTACGGGTGGGACATCGCGACGTGCCGCAGGGCCGACTCGGACTGCACGCGGACGAAGTCGACGTAGTCCTCGACGGCGAAGGTCGCCTTGGCGGTGTCCGCCACCTGCCAGACGACGATGGCGGCGATGTTCACCGGGTTGCCGTCGGCGTCGTTGACCTTGAGCTCGTTGGTCTCGAAGTTCCGCACCCGCACGGACAACCGGCGGCGGTTGCTCAGCGGGACGGTGGTGTACAGGCCGGTGCGGCGGACGGTGCCGATGTAGCGGCCGAACAGCTGCACCACACGGGTCGAGCCGGGGCTGATCACGCCGATGCCGGTGAAGGTGAGCACCGCCACGGCGATCAGCAGCACGCCGAGGCCGGCGTGGGAGTCGTCGTCGGTCGAGTCCGCCTGCGCGAACTGGTTGAACGCAGTGATGACCAGCGCGACGTCGATCAGGAGCAGCAGCACCGTGGCGGCGCTGCCGAGGGACCAGGCGGTCCGCTCGGACACGTCGACCCGCGTCCCTCCGCTGCCCACCGGGCGACCGGCGGGCTGACCGCCGACCGAAGCCTGCGGGGGTGAGGCGATGTCCGACATCTGGCTCGTGCTCCTTCGCTGACCGGCGCCCCCGGTGCGGGAGCGCGATAGCAAAGTGATATCAGGTTTCGCGGTCGCGCGGGAGAGATTTCGGTGGGAGGCGCTTCCGGGAACGGCTGGCCCGGGAGCATGCGCCCAGGGACGACGATGCCCGGGGCCGACGCGGTGGTCGGCGCCCGGGCATCGGGTGCTGCGCGAGGCCGTCGCTCAGGAGAAGCGGCGCAGCCGGAGCGAGTTGGTGACGACGAGCACCGACGAGAACGCCATCGCCGCGCCCGCGATCATCGGGTTGAGCAGCCCGGCCGCCGCCAGCGGGATCGCCGCCACGTTGTAGGCGAACGCCCAGAACAGGTTCTGCCGGATGATCCGCAACGTGGTGCGGGACAGCCGGATCGCCTGCGGCGCCGACTGCAGATCGCCGCGCACCAGCGTCAGGTCGGCCGCCTCGATCGCGACGTCCGTACCCGTGCCCATCGCCAGGCCCAGGTCGGCCGACGCCAGCGCCGCGGCGTCGTTTACGCCGTCGCCGACCATCGCGACGGTGGCGCCGCCGGCGCGCAGCCGCTCGACCACCGCCACCTTGTCCTCGGGGAGCACCTGCGCCACCACGTCGGCCTCGTCGATGCCGACCTCGCGCGCCGCCACCCGGGCTGCACGCGGGTTGTCGCCCGTGAGCAGCACCGGCCGCATGCCGAGCGCTCGCAGCTCGGCGATCGCCTGTGCCGAGGTCGGCTTCACCGGGTCGCGCAGCACCAGCACACCCCGAGCCGACCCGTCCCAGGCGGCCACCACGGCGGTGGCGCCGTCGGCCTCGGCGGCGTCGAACCGCTCGTCGAGCGAGGTGGTGTCCACGCCCTGGTCGTGCAGCCAGGCCGGGCGTCCCACAAGCACGCGGCGCGACAGCCCCACCCCCGCGTGCGCGGCGCGCACCACCCCGCCGACACCGCGCCCGGGGGTCTCGACGAAGTCGTGCACGTCGAGCTCCGGTGCCGCGGGGCGCTCGTCGGCCGCTGCCGCGATCGCCGCGGCGATGGGGTGCTGGGAGCCGCGCTCCACGGCACCGGCCACGGCCAGCACGTCGTCGGCGTCGGCACCGTCAGGCACCAGCACGTCGACCAGGCGCATCGCACCAGCGGTGATGGTGCCGGTCTTGTCCAGCACCACGGTGTCCACGGCACGGGTGCGCTCGAGGATCTCCGGGCCCTTGATCAGGATGCCGAGCTGCGCGCCGCGGCCGGATCCGACGAGCAGAGCCGTCGGCGTCGCGAGGCCGAGTGCGCACGGGCAGGCGATGATCATCACCGCGACGGCCGCGGTGAACGCGGCCTGTGCGGAGGCGCCGGACAGCAGCCAGACGACCAGGGTGGCCGCGGACAGCGCCAGCACCACCGGCACGAAGACGGCCGAGATCCGGTCCGCGAGCCGCTGCACCGGGGCCTTACCGGTCTGGGCGGTCGCCACGAGCCGGCCGATCTGCGCCAGCCGGGTCTGCTCGCCGACTCGGGTGGCCCGCACGACGAGGTGGCCGGACGTGTTGACGGTCGCGCCGGTCACGGCGTCGCCGGGGCCCACATCCACCGGCACCGGCTCACCGGTGAGCAGCGAGGCGTCCACCGCGGCCGTGCCGCGAAGCACCACGCCGTCGGTCGCGATCTTCTCGCCGGGGCGGACCACGAACTCGTCGTCCACCCGCAGCGCCGCCACCGGCACGCGCCGCTCCACGCCGCCGACCAGGACGGACACGTCCTTGGCGCCGAGGTCGAGCAGTGCCCGCAGGGCGTCACCGGCCCGGCGGCGCGAGCGGTGCTCGGCGTACCGGCCGGCAAGCAGGAAGGTGGTGACCACCGCGGCGGCCTCGAAGTACAGCTCCGGGGTGGACATCGCGTGGCCCCGGGACGGGATCAAGGTCGCCGTCATGTGCATGCCGAGGCGCCCGGCACCCCCGAGCAGCAGGGCCCACAGCGACCACGTGGTGGCCGCGATGATGCCGAGCGACACCAGGGTGTCCATGGTCGACGACCCGTGCCGGCCGGCAGCCAGGGCCGCGCGGTGGAACGGCAGCGCCGCCCACGTCGCCACCGGCAGCGCCAGGACCGCCACGACCCACTGCCACCCGCGGAACTGCAGCACCGGCACCATCGAGATCAGCACCACGGGCACCGTCAGCACCGCGGCGAGCCGCAGCCGCCGGCGCAGGTCGGTACCGCGGGCATCGGTGGGGGCGGAGGTGTCCTCCTCGCCCATGTCCATGCCCATGCCGCCGGTGACCGCGGCGATCTCCTCGTCGGTCATCGGCGCGGTCGGCGTGATCGGGTGCGCGTCGTAACCGGCCGCCTGCACGGCCGCGACCAGGGCATCGACGTCGGCCGGGGAACCCCCCTCGGGGACCTCGACCCGCACGTGCGCCTGCTCCAGCGCGAGGTTCACCGTCGCCTGCACCCCGGGCACGCGGTTGAGCCGCTTCTCCACGCGGGCGACGCAGGAGGCGCAGGTCATCCCCTCGACGGCGAGGTCGAGCTCGACCACCCCGGTCGCGTCCGGGGTGCCGGCGACGGAGGTGCTCACAGCAGCGAGCCCCGCGGGGTCACGGCGTAGCCGGCCTCGTCGATCGCGGCGGCGATCGCCTCGTCGGAGATCGGGGCGTCGGAGGTGACCTTCACGGGCGACGAGCCGCCGGCGACCAGGTCGATCGCGACGTCCGTGACACCGGGGATGGCCGTCAGCTCGGACGTGACGTGCTGCACGCAGTGGCCGCAGGTCATGCCGTCGACGGAGAACTGGGTGGTGGTGCTCATGACTTCTCCTTGGATGGTTGTGCTGGGTTCTCAGCTGCGGACGAGCCGGGCGATCGCGTCGGCCGCCTCGCGGACCTTCTCGTGGCCGGCCTCGTGCGACTGGCGGGCGGCGTCGACGACGCAGTGGTCGAGGTGGTCCTCGAGGAGCCCGAGGCCGACGGCCTGCAGCGCCTTGGTCACCGCCGCGATCTGGGTGAGGACGTCGATGCAGTACGTGTCCTCGTCCACCATGCGCGCGATGCCGCGCACCTGCCCCTCCACGCGGCGCAGCCGCTTGAGGTAGGCGTCCTTGTCGTCGCTGTAACCGGGCACCGGGGTCCTCCTCGTCGGGCCGCCGTCGACCCGTCGCTCGTGACTATATACCCCTACCGGGTATTGGTACGAGGGACCGACGACCCGGGTGACGACGGGGTTGGCCCGGTCCCCTAGGCGAGCGGCTATGGGAGGGCTGAGGATGACCACGACCAGAGCGCCGGACCAGCGAGGGGGCTGCCATGGACCACGTCGCACGAGCAGAGGTGCTGATCGGCGCACCGGCGGAACGTGTCTGGGAGGTGCTGACAAGCCCGGAGCCACGTCCCGAGATCATGTTCGGCGCCCGGACGGTCAGCGACTGGCAGCCCGGCCACCGGATCACGTGGAGCGGGCAGTGGCAGGGTCGCCCCTTCGAAGACAAGGGCGAGGTGCTCGAGGTCGAGCGTCCGCACCGGCTGGTGGTGACGCACTTCAGCGCCCTGTCGGGCCAGCCCGACGTGGCCGAGAGCTACCACCGCCTGCAGTACGTGCTCGAACCGGTCGAGGGCGGGACCAGGGTCGTGCTCGAGCAGGACAACAACGCGACGGCGGAGTCGGCCGAGCACAACGCCGCCAACTGGCGCGCGATGCTCGACGGGCTGAAGACGGTGTCGGAGGCACCATCGGCGTAGCGCCGGTACTCGGCACCGCGGGCTCAGTGCGCTGCGAGGTGCCGCGTCGACTTCCGCCCGTGGCTGGCTGTCAGGCGGTCGGGCGCTCCGCACCGGCCGCCGCGGTGGCCGCGGCCGGCAGGGCCGCCTCGATCCGGCCGATCGCCTCCTCGTCGTGCGCGGCGGAGACGAACCACGCCTCGAACGGCGACGGCGGCGCGTACACCCCCTGCTCGAGCAGGGCATGGAAGAAGGGCGTGTACCGCCAGTGCTCGCTGGCCAGCACGGCGTCGTAGTCGCGGGCGCCTGCGGCGGCCGGCCCGGGCCCGAACATGGTGCTGAACAGCGACCCGGCCCACTGCATCGCGTGCGGCACCCCGGCCTCGCCGAGCGCCCGGGACAGGGAGGTGCGCAGCCGGGCCGACGTGGCGTCGACCCGCGCGTAGACGTCGTCGTCGGCCAGCCGGAGCGTCGCCAGGCCGGCCGCCACGGCCACCGGGTTCCCGGACAAGGTCCCGGCCTGGTACACCGGCCCGAGCGGCGCCAGCGACGCCATCACGTCCGCCCGCCCGCCGACCGCCGCGACCGGCAGGCCGCCGCCGATCACCTTGCCGAACGTCAGCAGGTCCGGCGTCCAGCCCTCGGCCTGGCCCTCCAGCCCCCACCAGCCCGCCGGTGACACCCGGAAGCCGGTCAGCACCTCGTCCTGGATCAGCAGCGCACCCGCCTCGGCCGTGATCCGGCGCAGCTCGGCGTTGAAGCCGGGCAGCGGCGGGACCACGCCCATGTTGGCCGGCGCGGCCTCCATGATCAGCGCGGCGATGCGGGGGCCGTGCGCCTCGAAGGCGGTCCGGACGGCGTCGAGGTCGTTGTAGGGGAGCACCAGCGTCTCGGCCGCCACCTCGGCGGTGACGCCCGCCGACCCCGGCAGCGCCAGCGTGGCGACGCCCGAGCCGGCCGCCGCCAGCAGGGCGTCGACGTGGCCGTGGTAGCAGCCGGCGAACTTCACGACGAGGTCCCGGCCGGTGAACCCGCGCGCCAGGCGCAGCGCCGTCATCGTCGCCTCGGTCCCCGTCGACACCAGGCGCAGCCGCTCGGCCGCGGGGACCCGGCGGCGGATCTCCTCCGCCAGCTCCACCTCAGCGATCGTCGGGGCGCCGAAGCTGAGCCCTCGGGCTGCCGCCTCCTGCACCGCCGCGACCACCTCGGGGTGCGCGTGCCCCAGCAGAGCGGGCCCCCACGAGCCGACCAGGTCCACGTACTCCGCGCCGTCGACGTCCCGCACGTACGCGCCGTGCGCCGAGGCGATGAACCGCGGCGTCCCACCCACCGAGCCGTACGCGCGCACCGGCGAGTTCACCCCGCCCGGGATCACCTCCAGCGCGCGGTCGAAGGCGTCCGCGCTCGCGGACTGCTCGGTACGGGCGTGGGTCATCGGGTCCCCTCGGAGAGCCAGTGGGCCAGCTCGACGGCCCAGTAGGTGAGCACGGCATCGGCGCCGGCGCGGCGGATCGACAGCACGGACTCGGTGATGGCACGACGGCGGTCGATCCAGCCGTTCGCGGCGGCGGCCTCGATCATGGCGTACTCGCCGGACACCTGGTACGCCCAGACCGGCACGGGAGACGTGGCGGCCACGTCGGCCAGCACGTCCAGGTAGGACATCGCCGGCTTCACCATGACGACGTCGGCCCCCTCGGCCACGTCGGCCTCAACCTCCCGCGCCGCCTCGCGGCGGTTGGCGGGGTCCATCTGGTACGTGCGGCGGTCGCCCTGCAGCTCGCTCTCGACGGCCTCGCGGAACGGGCCGTAGAACGCCGACGCGTACTTGGCGGCGTAGGCGAGCAGCGCGGTGCCGGTGAACCCGGCCGCGTCGAGCGCGTCGCGGCAGGCCGCCGTCTGGCCGTCCATCATCCCGGACAGCCCGATCAGGTCGACCCCGGCCTCCGCCTGCGCCAGCGCCATGTCGGCGTACCGCACCAGGGTCGCGTCGTTGTCCACGGTGCCGTCCGGCGCCAGCACGCCGCAGTGGCCGTGGTCGGTGAACTCGTCCAGGCACAGGTCCGCCTGCACGACGAGCGCGTCGCCCACCTCGGCCACCACGTCGGCGATCGCCAGGTTGAGGATGCCGTCCGGCTCGGTCGCGCAGCTGCCGACCGCGTCCCGGCGCAGCGGGATGCCGAACAGCATCACGCCGCCGATGCCGGCCTCGGCCGCATCGACGGCCGCACGGCGCAGGGAGTCGCGGGTGTGCTGCAGCACTCCGGGCATCGAGCCGAGGGGCCGGGGGTCGGTCAGCCCCTCCTTGACGAACATCGGCAGGATCAGCTGCTCGGCGTGCACCCGCGTCTGGGCGGCGAGGCGGCGGCGGGCGGGGGTGGCGCGCATCCGGCGTAGGCGGACGCGGCCCGGGGTGGGCACGTCACGGGGTGCAGCGGTCGACGCAGCGCTCGGCACAGAGGTCGGGACCGTGGTCATGGGGTCTCCTTCGGTTCGAGGTCTGCGGCCGCCACCGCGTCGGCCAGGGCGCCGACCAGGGCGGTCATCGTGCGTTCGGGGGCGACGACGGCCACCGGCAGGCCCGCGTCTCGGGCCGCGTCTGCCGTCGTCGGCCCGATGCAGGCGAGCAGCGTCCCTGCCGGCGCAGGGCCCAAGCGTGCCGCGAGGGCCCGCACGGTGCTCGGCGAGGTGAGCAGTGCCGCGGAGATCGACCCGTCGCGCCACGCGGCGACCACGTCGTCCGGCGCCGGGCCGGCGGGCACCGTGCGGTAGGCGACCACGTCGTCGACCGCCCAGCCACCGGCGCGCAGCCCGTCCACCAGCTCGGGACCGGCCAGGTCGCCACGCGTGAAGAGCACCCGGGCGCCGGCGACCTCGGGCGTCGGCCACACGTCGGCCAGCGCACGCGCGCCGGAGGTGCCGACGAGGTCCGCGGTGACCCCCACCGTCGCGAGCGCGCGCGCCGTCGCCGGCCCCACGGCGGCCACCTTGGTCCGGCCCACGACGTCGCCCAGCGCCTCGGCGGTCTCCAGCGCGCGTCCGACGAGCGCACCGACCGCCGCCGCACTGGTCACGGCCAGCCACGCGTACCGGCCGGCCCGCAGGTCGGCCAGCGCCGAGTCGAGCACCGTCGGGTCGTCGACCGCCTCGGTGCGCACCAGCGGCACCACCACGGGCTCGGCACCGACGGCTCGCAGCGCCGCCTCGGCATCGGCGCTCCCGGAAGCCGGCCGGGGCACCAGCACCCGCAGACCCGCCAACGGACCGGTCATCCGCGCACGTCCTGCTGCTCCGGGACGACCGGCGCCAGCTCCGCCGCGCCGTCCTCCAGCAGCAGGTCTGCCACCCGGGTCCCCAGGTCGGCGGCGGCAGCCACGTCGGCGGCGGTCGCTGCCAGAGTGCGGCGCAGCGCCCGGCTACCGTCGACCCCGGCCACCACGGCCTGCAGCTCCAGCTGGTCGCCGACCAGCTGCGCGAGCGCACCGACCGGCGCCGCGCAGCCCGCCTCGAGCCGCGCCAGCAGCGCCCGCTCCGCGGTGACCGCCAGCCGGGTGGCGGGATCGTCCAGCGTGCGCAGCGCTGCCGCCAGGGCGCCGTCCCCCGAGGCGTCCTCGGCCCGTACCTCCACCGCCAGCGCCCCCTGCCCGGGCGCCGGCAGCATCAGGTCGGCGTCGAACACCTCGGTCACCGCGTCGAGCCGGCCCAGCCGGGCCAGCCCCGCGCGCGCCAGCACCACCGCGTCGAGGTCACCGGGGCCGGACCCGCCGGCAACCCGGCCGAGCCGGGTGTCGACGTTTCCGCGCAGGTCCACCACATCCAGGTCCGGCCGTGCGGCGCGCAGCTGCGCGGCGCGCCGCGGCGAGCCCGTGCCGACGCGCGCACCGCGCGGCAGCCCGGCCAGCGTCAGCCCGTCCCGGGCGCACAGGGCGTCGCGGGGGTCCTGGCGCACCGGCACCGCCGCGACCACCAGCCCCGGCGCCGCACCGGTCGGCAGGTCCTTGAAGGAGTGGACTGCCACGTCGCAGCGTCCCTCGAGCAGGGCGTCGCGCAGGGCCGTGACGAAGACGCCGGTACCGCCCAGCGCCGCGAGGGACGCCCGGCTGCGGTCGCCCTCCGTGCGCACGCGCACCGTCTCCACGTCGAGCCCGGCCGCCGTGAGGTCGGCGGCGACGTGTCCGGTCTGGGTCAGCGCGAGCGCACTCGCGCGCGTGCCGATGCGCACCTGCATGGGCGTCAGTGTCCCTCCGGCTGCTGTGGCGTCGAAATTCGGGGCGATCGAGGCGCTTTCCGCCCGTGGTGCCGGACGGCATTGCGACCCACGTCACACCCGGCCCCAGAAATCATCGACCGCACATTTATGACAGCCCGTCAGAAAAATGGCGGCCGGTCGGCTCGCGAAGCCGGTTCAGCCCCGCGGCGCGAGCGCCGTCAGCAGCTCCGCGGCGGCCGAGCGCGCCTGCGGCACCACGGACGCCAGCCCGTTGCCGGACACCCACGCGCCCGTCAGCGCGAGACCCGGCACGCGGGAGACCGCGTCGCGGACCGCCGCCACCGCGTCCCGGTGCGAGGCGCTCGGCCGGGGCAGCGCCTGCGTCCACCGCACCACGTCGTGACCCACCAGCTGCTCGGCCGGCAGCGCGACGCCCAGCAGCACCGCGGCGTCCGCCAGGGCCAGCCGCACCAGCTCGTCACCGGACGGCAGCGCCGCGGCGTCGCCCTCGGCGCGGCCGAACGACAGCCGCACCACGTGGCGGCCCGGTCCGGCCGCGGCGGCCAGCCACTCCCACTTCGCGGTGGCGTGGGTGAGCGCCTTGGCGGTCACGTCGGTGACGTCCGGGGCCACCAGCACCCCGGTGCCGCGGGGCGCCGCGTCGAGCGCGGTGACGCCGTCGAGCACCAGCGTGACGAGGGTGACCGGCGTCCCGTCGTCGGTCTGCATCGAGCCGGGGTCGGCACCGGTGAGCTCGGCGACCAGCGGGACAGCAGCGGCCGTGGCCAGCAGCACGCGGTCGGCGTGGAGCTCCTCGTCCGCGGTCCGCACGACGAAGCCGTGGACCGGGTCGGCCGCGCCTCCGGCCGCCGTCCCGGCCCCGGCCCCAGCGCCGTCGTCGTCCACCGCAAGACCGGTCACGGCGGACCGCACGCGCACCTCGCCGCCGTGCGCCCGCACGTCCGCGACCAGGGCGTCGACCAGCCGCCACACCCCGCCGGACAGCCCTTGCACCGCCGACCCGGCCGGTGCCGCCGCCCGCAGCGCGCCCACCGCCTTGCCGAGCGTCCCGTGCTGCGCCAGTGCCGCCCGCAGACCCGGCGCGACGACGTCCACCGCCAGCTGGTCCGGGTCGGCCGCGTGCACACCGCCGACCAACGGCCGCACCAGCCGGTCCAGCGCCCGGGCGCCCATCCGGGTCCGCACCAGGGCGCCGAGCGTGGTGGCATCGGCACCGACCCGAGCGGGGAGCAGCCCGTCCAGCCGCGCCCGCCACGAACCGAGCGTGCCGAGCGTGCGGCGCACGTCCGCGGCACCGGGGTCGGTCGGGATGCCGAGCAGCCCGGTCGCCGGCAGCGGTCCGTCGCCGCTGACCAGGTGCACCCAGGAGCCGCGCGGCGCCGGTGTGCACAGGTCGTCGGCCATCCCCAGCTCGCCGACCAGGGCCGCGACCGCCCCGCCGCGCGTCGCGAACGACTCCGCTCCCGCGTCCAGCCGCAGCCCGGCCACGTCGTGCGACCGCACGGCGCCGCCCGGTGCGTCCCGGCCGTCCAGCACCAGCAACCGCAGGCCCGCCCGGGCGAGGTCACGCGCCGCGACCAGCCCACCGAGACCGGCGCCGACGACGACGGCGTCCCAGCGCTCGGTCACAGGGAGTGCACCAGCTCGACCACGCGGGTCAGCACGTCCGGGTCGGTGTCCGGCGGTACGCCGTGCCCGAGGTTGACCACGTGGGCCGGTGCCACGGACCCCCGCTCCACCACGTCGCGCACGTGCGCCTCGAGCACCTCCCAGGGTGCCGCCAGCATCGCGGGGTCCACGTTGCCCTGCAGCGGCGTGCGGCCGCCCAGCCGCCAGCTCGCCTCGTCCAGCGGCACCCGGTAGTCCACGCCCATCACGTCGGCACCGGCGTCCCGCATGGCCACCAGCAGCTCGCCGGTGGCGACCCCGAAGTGCACGGCACGCACGCCGAGCTCCCGCACGCCGGCCAGCACCCGTGCCGAGGCGGGCACCACGTGCTGCGTGTAGTCGGTCAGCGACAGCGACCCTGCCCAGGAGTCGAACAGCTGCGCCGCCGACGCCCCGGCACGCACCTGCGCCTGCAGGAACGCCCCTGTCACGTCCGCCGCCCAGCTCATCAGCGCGTGCCACGCGGCCGGGTCGGAGTGCATCAGCCGGCGGGCGCCCAGGTGGTCGCGGGACGCCCGGCCCTCGACCAGGTACGCGGCCAGCGTGAAGGGTGCGCCGGCGAACCCGATCAGCGGGGTGTCGCCCAGGGCGGCCACCGCGGCGCGCACCCCGGCGGTGACCGGGGCGGCCCGCTCGTCGTCCAGCGGACCCAGGTCGCGCAGCCGGGCGACGTCGTCGAGCGTCCGCACGGGCGAGGCGAACACGGGGCCCACCCCGGGCTCGATCTTCACGTCGACGCCGAGCAGCGCCATGGGCACGACGATGTCCGAGAAGAAGATCGCCGCGTCGACCCCGTGCCGGCGCACCGGCTGCAGCGTCAGCTCCGCCGCAAGGTCCGGGTCCAGGCACGAGTCGAGCATCGCGACGCCCGCGCGGGAGGCCCGGTACTCCGGCAGCGACCGTCCCGCCTGGCGCATGAACCACACCGGCAACCGCCGTGGCCGGTGCCCGGAATACGCGCTGACCAGGGGAGAATTGGCGGTGCGGCCGGTACGCAGAGGGTGGTCCTCGGGAAGGGTCACACCGCGATTGTGCCGGACAAATGTTCGGGTGATTCAATCGGCCGCGTGGCGCTGCTCAGCTGTGCCGCCAGCCACCACGACCTCGAGCTGTCCGCCCTGGAACGTCTGTCCACCGACTGGGCCGGCGTCGGCCCCGAGCTCGTGGCGGCGGCGGGTCCCGTCCGGGGTGCCGTGGTCCTCGCCACGTGCAACCGCTTCGAGCTGTACCTGGACGTGGACGACGAGCGGCTCGCCGAGGCCTGTGCCGCGGCCTCCGAGGCCGTGGCCGCGCGGTCCGGCCTGGCGCCGGCGACCGTCCGCGGCCACCTGCGCCACCGCACCGAGGCCGACGCCGCCCAGCACCTGTTCGCCGTCGCCGCCGGGCTGGAGTCGATGGTGGTCGGCGAGCGCGAGATCGCCGGACAGGTGCGGCGCGCGCTGACCCACGCGCGGCGCGAGGGGACCACCACGTCGGTGCTGGAGCAGCTGTTCCAGCGGGCGTCGCGGGTGTCCCGTGCTGTCGAGGCGGCGACCGGGCTCGGCGGCACGGGCCGGTCCGTGGTCGGGGTCGCGCTGGACCTCGCGGCGGGCACGCTGCCCCGGCACGTGCACGACGGGGCGGCCGCCGCGGACGAGCACGTGGACTGGTCAGGGCTCCGCGTGGTGCTGGTCGGCACCGGCTCCTACGCCGGCGCCAGCCTCGCGGCGCTGCGCAGCCGGGGATGCCGGGACGTGCGGGTGTGGTCGGCCAGCGGCCGGGCGGCAGCCTTCGCCGCGGCCCGCGGTGCGCACGTCGCCGATCCGGACCTGCTGTCCGAGCTCGCCCACGCCGACCTCGTCGTCGCCTGCAGCGGCACCGGCGGACCCGTGCTGCACGGCTCGGCGCTCGCGGCCGTCCGGTCCGCCGCGGGGAACGCGGAGCCGCTGACCGTCGTGGACCTCGCGCTGCGGCACGACGTGGACCCGAGCGTGGGTGCGCTGCCCCAGGTGCACCTCGTGTCGCTGCACTCGGTCGCGGAGCACGCCCCGGCCAGCTCGGCGGCCGTCACCGAGGGCGCGGAGATGGTGGCTGCCGCCGCGGCGGAGTTCGTCGCCGAGCGCCGGGTCCGTGCCTGGGACCCCGCCGTCGTGGCCGAGCGCACGCGGGTGCTCACGGCGACCGAGGACGACCAGGCTGCTCGCCGGCGCGCCCGTGCGGCGCTGCACGGCCCGACCGTCCGTGCTCGGGAGGCTGCTCGGCGCGGCGACGTCGACGCGTACCGTCAGGCGCTCGCGGAGCTGGCCGCCGTCCAACCCGTCGTCGGCGACTCGATCGCCTGAGCCTGACGCGCCACCGCATCGGCCCTGGTCGCTGCGCCCGCAGCGCCCGCCCCCGACGACGGACGTGCCGGGCCTGGACGGGGGGAGCGCCAGGCCCGGCACGCGTCCGGGGTGCTGCGCGGACCGCAGACCGCGCCGCCGGGTCCGTCAGTAGTGCGCGTGGTGCTGGTAAGGGGCGCCGTAGGTGCGCTGGGGCGTCGTCGTCGGACCGGGCGCCCACGTGAGGGGCACCACCTGGTTGGTCTGCAGGTCGGTGAGCTCGGCGGCGTAGACCACCGCCTCGTACACGCCGGCCTCCACCTGCTGCAGGTGCAGCCGCTCGGCACGGTCCATGTCGTCGCCCAGGTGGGAGATGCGGGCGACCACGTACCGCTGCGCGTCCTGCCACTGGTCGACCACGCGCACCGCCAGACCGTTCCAGCGTGCCGTCAGGTCCAGCTCGAACAGCTCGGAGACCTCGGTGCGGGCGACGTGGCGGTACCAGCGGCCGCTCGGCGACTGGTCGAACCCGGTCTCGGCCAGGGGCGGATTGGCGAGGGCGAGCACCACGGTGTCGTCGTCCAGCACGTCCGCCTCGAGGTACGCCGAGTGCCACTTGGCCACCGGCCCGACGCAGCGCGAGAGCGAGGACAGCCCGGGCTGGCCGGGGATGCCGGGCGCCGAGGTCCAGCCGGTGCCGACGTCGCCGTACCAGGCCAGCAGCCGCGAGCTGCCGTCGGAGTACACCCGCACCAGCTCGGTGCGCGGCGGGATGCGGGAGTGCCGCAGCCACCACAACGGGACGATGTAGCCCGGCACGTCGCGGTACTGCAGCTGCGGTGACGACTCGAAGCGGAGCAGGTCCACGTGGTCGTCGGTGGGCCGGAACGGCGAGCCGGGGTAGCCGAGCCCGTGCACCTCGAACAGCTGCGCCGGGGTGGTGGCGAACGACACGTCCGCGGCGCGCACGACGTAGCCGGCCATCCGGTCGTGACCGTTGACCAGGTGCGCGTACGACGACGCGGGTGTGACCACCTTCTGCATGAGCGTCACGGGAGAACCCTGCTGCGAGATGGGGAGGAACCGGGTGAACCGGACGAGCCGTGGGCATTCTTGCCTTAACTGGCACACGTGTCCAGGTTGCGGCGCGTCGCCGCGGGAGCGCTCACACGGTCGGGCGACGGCGCCGTCGCCCTCCCCCGGCCGTCAGTCCGTGAGGTGGTCCACCAGGTCCGCGGCGATGCCGGTGTACGACGCGGGGGTCATCCCCTGCAGCCGGGCGGCCACGTCGTCGGGCAGGCCCAGGCTGCCGATGAACTCGCGCATGTCCGCCGCCGTCAGCCGGTGCCCGCGGGTCAGCTCCTTGAGCCGCTCGTACGGGTTCTCCATCCCGGTGACGCCGGCGACCGAGGCGGCCCGCATCGCCGACTGCACCGGCTCCGCGAGCACCTCCCAGTTCTGGTCGAGCTCCGCGGCCAGCAGCGCCGGGTCGACGGCCAGCCCGCCCAGCCCGCGGCGCACGTTGTCGATCGCCAGCAGGCTGTGCCCGAACGCCGGGCCGATGTTGCGCTGCGTGGTCGAGTCGGTCAGGTCGCGCTGCAGCCGGCTGCTGACCAGCGTGGCCGCGAGCGTGTCGAGCAGGGCCGACGAGATCTCGAGGTTGGCCTCGGCGTTCTCGAACCGGATCGGGTTGACCTTGTGCGGCATCGTCGAGCTGCCGGTGGCGCCCGGGACGGGGATCTGCGTGAAGACGCCGCGGGAGATGTAGGTCCACACGTCCGTCGCCAGGTTGTGCAGCACGCGGTTGAACCGGGCGACGTCCCCGTACAGCTCCGACTGCCAGTCGTGCGACTCGATCTGCGTGGTGAGCGGGTTCCAGGTGAGGCCGAGGTGCTCGACGAACGTGCGGGAGACAAGCTGCCAGTCGGCGCCCGGCACCGCCGCGGTGTGCGCGCCGTACGTTCCCGTGGCGCCGTTGAGCTTGCCCAGGTACTCGTCGGACTCGATGCGGCGCAGCTGCCGCCGCAGGCGGTGCGCCAGCACGGCGAGCTCCTTGCCGAGCGTGGTCGGCGTGGCCGGCTGGCCGTGCGTGAGGGCCAGCATCGGCAGCGCGCGGTGCTCGGCTGCCAGGGCGGCCACCTGGTCGACGAGGTCGACGGCCGCGGGGAACCACACCTGCTGCACGGCCCCGCGCACCATCAGCGCGTAGGACAGGTTGTTCACGTCCTCGCTGGTCAGCGCGAAGTGCACCAGCTCACCGACCGACGGCAGCACGGTGTCGGTGCCCAGCGCCTCGGGCGCAGCCGCCAGCCGCCGCTTGAGGAAGTACTCGACCGCCTTCACGTCGTGCACCGTGGTCCGCTCGATCGCGGCCAGCTCGGCGATCTCCTCGGCGCCGAAGCTGTCCACCACCCCGCGCAGGTACTCCTCCTCCGCCGGGCTCAGCGACGGGGCGCCGGGCACCACCGCGTGCGCGCACAGGTGGATCACCCACTCGACCTCGACGGCGATGCGGGCGCGGTTCAGCGCGGCCTCGGAGAGGTGGTCCACCAGGTCGGCGACGGCCGGACGGTAGCGGCCGTCAAGCGGGCCGAGGGCGATGGCAGGGGTGATGTCGGCCAGGCGCACGCGGGGCATGGCAGCAGTGTCCCAGAGCGGCGGACGACGACGGCGGGGGGTGCAGACGTCGAGACGGTGCGGCCCGTCGGACGGCTACGACGGGGTCGTCGCCGGCGTGTCGTGCACCCACAGCCCGGACGGCGCGCTCGTCGTCCGTGGCCTCGATGCTCGGGCGCCCGCCGCGCCCCCGGGCGTCCCTAGCGTCCCGGCCGTGGACATCCGAGGGGCGCAGGTGGTGCTGACGGCGGCGCAGCAGGACGTGGGGTGGGTGCGGGCCCAGGTGGCCGCCTGCCAGGGGCTGCCGTGGAGGTCCCCGGCGGCGGTCGCGTACGAGGACCAGATGGCGGCGGCCGCCGGGGACCTCGGCCTGTGTGCCCGGGGACTCATGACGTCGGGAGACCTCGTGGCGGCGGGAATCAACGGGGGACCCACGTGGTGCACCTCGGACCACGGACCGGTGCCGCCGGTGCCGGGCGGGGCGACACCGGCGCCGCGATCGACCGTGGGCGGCACCTCGGTCCGGGTGGGAGCGAACGGGGTGACCAGCGTCGACCCGCAGGCGCTGCAGGCCGCCGCCGCCACGCTCACCTCGTGCGCCGACCGCCTCGACCACGTCCACGCGTCGCTGTCCGCGCTGACGGTCGCGCTGCCCACGCCGGTGCTCGTCGACAACTCCCAACGCGCCTCGATCAGCCTCCTGCTCACCGCCCGCTGGTCGCCGCACCACCTGGCGGACCACGTGCGGGAGCTGGCCAAGCGGCTGCGCGCCGCGGCGGCGGTGCACGCGGCCGGCGAGGGCACCGTGTCGGGGGTGGTGCGCGGGGCGGGCGCCGTCTGGGGCGGCCTCCTCGGGCTGCTGCCCGCACCGGTGCTGGCCGTCGAGGGCGTGCTGGCAGCGGGTACCGCCGGGCTCGCCGGCCTCGCCCTGCTCGGCGAGACCGCACGCGTCGTGGGGCCTGCGAAGGCTGCGCAGCTGGCGGAGGCGACCGGGGCGGCCGCGGGGAAGGCGGCCGTGCGCTCGGGGGCGGTTGAGGTGGCGACGACGGCTGTCTCGGCGGTCGCACGGGGGCAGGCCGGCGGGCTCCCGACGCTGCACCCGGTGCCCGGCGGTGCTGCGGCGATCGCCGGGCTGATCACCGGGCCCGCGGGCACGGCCGTGGTGACGCCCGTGCTGGCGCCCGTGCAGCAGCCGGCACCGCACGGCCTGGCCGATGTGATGCAGGTGGTCGCCACCAGCTACGGCGGCTCGGCAGCGCCGGGCACCGAACCGGGCACGGTGACCATCCAGCGCCTGGACCGGCCCGACGGCACGCGCTCCTGGGTGGTCGCCGTGCCCGGCACGCAGACCATGGCGATGTCCGGGACGGTCCCCACGGACATGGGCACCAACCTGCGCCTCGAGGCGGGTCTCGCCGACACGATGACGGCCGGCGTCCTGGCCGCGATGCGGCAGGCCGGCATCCCCGCCGGTCAGCCCGTGACGCTGGTCGGCCACAGCCAGGGCGGCATGGTGGCGATGAACGTCGCCGCCCGGGCCGGCAAGGAGTTCACGGTCGGCGCGGTGGTGACGGCCGGCTCACCGGACGTGCCGGCGCAGCTGCCGCCCGGCGTCCCGGTGATCCGCATGGAGCACGTGGAGGACGGCACAGCGCGGCTCGACGGAGCGCCGACCCGGGTGACGCCGCAGGTCACGGCGATCACCAGGGAGCTGGCCGAGGACGGCGAGGGCACGCCGGGCTGGGGCGGCGCGCACGGGATCCAGAACTACGTGGAGACCGGGCGCCGGGTCGACGAGGCGGTGGCGGAGGCGCCGGGCTCGATCCCGGGAGTCGGCGCGCTCGACGGCGTGCTCGGTGGTCCGGGGACCGTCGCGACGACGTCGCAGTACGTGATCCGGCGGGAGGTGGGCTGAGGAGTCAGTGGACGCGGCGGCGGCCGACCACCAGGGACAGCACCCAGCTGACGATGCTGATGATCAGCGCGCCGACCACGGCCGTGCCGAAGTTGTCGACCTGCAGGCCCCACTCGGCGTGGCTGGTGATCCAGGCGGTGAGCATGAGCATCAGCGCGTTGACGACCAGCGTGAACAGGCCGAGCGTCAGCACGTACAGCGGCAGGGAGAGCATGGCCACGATCGGCTTGACGATCGCGTTGACCAGGCCGAAGACGAAGGCCACCAGCAGCAGCACGCCGACGGTGCTGCCGGTGAACCCGCCACCGGCCACCTTGACGTGCATACCGCTGAGCAGCTGCGTGGCCAGCCAGATCGCCACGCCGTTGATGAGGACCCGCAGCACGAAGCGCACGGTTCGATCCTGCCAGCCGAACCGGCCCGCCGACCAGGCCTGACGTGCATCGATGCCTGGTCAGCGGGTCGGACGGTCGGCCCGGCGGCGTCAACGTCCGAACCTGGCCCTCGCCTCGGGGCTCACCGGTGTGAAGCAGTTGACCAGGGTGCCGTCGGGGTCGCGCAGCAGCAGGGAGCGGTTGCCCCAGGGCATCGTCGTCGGCTCGTTGACGAAGGTGCCACCGGCGTCGGTCAGCCCGTCGTGCAGCCGGGTGTAGACGGCGTCCACGTCGTCCACCAGGAACTCGACGATCGCGGTGCGGTTGTCGGCGGCGTGGACGGAACCCGGCGCGAATGCGGCGACGGTGCGTGTGCTGCCGATCGCCAGCGTGCCGGCGGGCGTGGGCAGCTCGGCGAAGTCGGGGGTCGCCCAGCGGGCGGGGGTGTCGGTGACGAGCTCGTAGAAGGCGGCAAGGCCGGAGACGTCGTCCGTGATCAGGCGGACGGAGACGAGCGAGGCGGGACGGTGGACAGCGGGGTCGGTCGAGGTCATGCGGTGACGGTAGGAGGGATACCGGACAGGATCGGCCCGGTTTCGGCGAGGATGTCGGGGTGACCCGTCCGACCGCCCGCGTGCTGGCGCTGCTCGAGATCCTGCAGGCCGGTGGGACGCGCACCGCGGCCGACCTGGCGCAGCGGCTCGGGGTCGACGAGCGCACCGTCCGTCGGTACGTCGAGCACCTGGTGGACCTCGGTGTTCCGGTCGAGTCGGTACGCGGCCGCTACGGCGGCATCCACCTGGTGCCGGGCTACCGGATGCCCCCGCTGATGCTGACGGAGGACGAGGCGCTCGCGGTGGTCCTGGGCCTCGTCGGCTCGCGTCGCTCCGGGTCCGCGGGAACCGGCGGCGTGCCCGGCGCGAGCACCGTCGCCCTGGAGAGCGCCACCGCCAAGGTGCTGCGTGTGCTGCCGAAGACGCTCGCGCACCGGCTGGACGCCCTGCTGACCGGCGTGCGGTTCACGGCGCCGACCGGCGACCCGGCAACGGTGCAGGCCGACCACCTGCTGGTGGTGGTCGAGGCGGCGCGGGACCGTCGGCCGGTCGCGCTCGAGTACACCGACTCGCAGGGCCGCCGCAGCAGCCGGACGGTCCACCCGTACGGCATCGTCGCCCACGCCGGCCGGTGGTACGTGACCGCCGCCGACCCGGCGGCACCAGGCGTCCGGACGTTCCGGGTGGACCGGATCGAGGCCCTCAGCACGCTGCCGGGCTCGTTCGAGGTGCCGGAGGGGTTCGACCCCGCCGGTGCGCTGCTGCGGGCGGTGGCCGGTGCACCACGTCGGCACGCGGTCCGGCTGCGCGTCCAGGCGCCGGTGGACGCGGTGCGCGGCATGTTCCCGGCGGGCATCGCCACGCTGGACGACGCGGACGACGAGGGCTGGACGCGCGTGGTGATCCAGGTGGAGCGGCTCGACTGGGTGCCGACGGTCCTCGGGGGCGTCCCGGTGCCGTTCGTCGTCGACGGACCCGTGGAGCTCCGGCCGCTGCTGCGCGACCTGGCGGATCGGCTGACCGCAGCCGCCACCCCGGCCGCGGAGGGCTGACGGCGCGGTGGCATGCTGTCCGGCGTGACCCGCGCCCCCCGCGTCCCTCTTCGCCGTGCCCTCGCCGACCTCCCGCCGTACGTGCCGGGCGCCCGCGCCGGCGGCGGGGCGATGGCGTACAAGCTGTCGTCCAACGAGAACCCGTTCCCGCCCCTGCCCTCGGTGATGGCGGCGATCGCCGACGGTGCCGTGGACGTGAACCGGTACCCGGACATGTACGCCACCGAGCTGACGGAGGCGATCGCGCGGCACCTGGACGTGCCGGTCGAGTCGGTGGTGACCGGCGGTGGGTCGGTGGCGCTGCTCGGCCACGTGCTGGCCGCCGTGTGCGAGGCCGGCGACGAGGTGGTGCTGCCGTGGCGCTCGTTCGAGGCGTACCCGATCTACATCACGCTGGCCGGTGCCGTCGGAGTGCCGGTGCCGGTGGGTGCCGACGGTCGCCTGGACCTGGCCGCCATGGCGGCCGCCGTCACGCCGCGCACGCGCGTGCTGCTGATCTGCACGCCGAACAACCCGACGGGCCCGGCGGTGCGCGCCGACGAGCTGGCGGTGCTGCTCGACGCCGTGCCGAAGGACGTGCTGGTGCTGCTGGACGAGGCGTACGTCGAGTTCGTCCGCGACCCGGAGGCGGCCGACGGCCTTGCCGTCTTCGCCGAGCACCCCAACGTCGTGCTGCTGCACACGTTCTCCAAGGCGTACGGGCTGGCCGGTCTGCGCGTCGGCTACGCCGTCGCCCGCCCCCGTCTGGCCGCGGCGATCCGCGCCGCCTCGACGCCGTTCGGGGTGTCGCACATCGGCCAGCTCGCGGCGCTGGCGTCCCTGGCGGCGCAGCAGGAGATGCGGACGCGGGTCGACGCGATCGTCGCCGAGCGCGCGCGCATGCTGACCGGCCTGCGCACCCAGGGCTGGGACGTGCCGGACAGCCAGGCGAACTTCGTCTGGCTGGCGCTCGGGGAGCACGCGACGTCGTTCGCGGACCGGTCGGCCCGTGCCGGGGTGCTGGTGCGGCCGTTCGCCGGCGACGGCGTGCGGATCAGCGTCGGCGAGACCGAGGCGACGGACCTGCTGCTCGAGGTGACCGCGGAGCTCGTGCGGCGCTGAGCGCGTCCCACTGGCCCTCCGCCGCCGTGCGCGGCACGCTGTGGGGAGCCGACAAACCGGCCCCGGAAGGCTTGTCGGCACCCCGGCCGGGAAACCTACGGTTGCGTAGCCTACGCTGACGTAGGTTCGGCGCCGGGAGCGGGCGCACCGCCGCACACGAGGAGCACGCGTGACCACTCTTCCCACGTCTCTCCCCCCGCACGAGGGCCCTCTGACGGAGGACGGCCTCGTCCAACTGCTCACCCCCGCCGGCGAGCGCGTGGCGCACTCCGACCCCTATGCGGACGCGCTGGACGCCGACCGGCTCCGCGCGATGTACCGCGACATGGTGCTGGCCCGCCGGTTCGACACCGAGGCGACCAGCCTGCAGCGGCAGGGCGAGCTGGCGCTGTGGGCCCAGGCGCTGGGTCAGGAGGCGGCGCAGGTCGGTTCCGGGCACGCCGTGCGCGACCAGGACCAGGTGTTCCCGTCGTACCGGGAGCACGGCGTCGGCATGGTGCGCGGGGTCGACCCGGTGGACATCCTGCGGCTGTTCCGCGGGGTGGACCACGGCGGCTGGGACTCCGAGGCGGTCAGCTTCCACCTGTACACGCTGGTGGTGGGCGCCCATCCGCTGCACGCCGTCGGCTACGGCATGGGGCTGCAGCGCGACGGGCTGGTCGGCACCGGCGACGCGGCGCGGGACGCCGCGGTGATCACGTACTTCGGTGACGGGTCCACGTCCCAGGGCGACGTCAACGAGGCACTCGTCTTCGCCGCCGTGAACCAGGCGCCCGTCGTCCTGTTCTGCCAGAACAACCAGTGGGCGATCAGCGAGCCCACCACCCGGCAGGCGCTGGTGCCGATCGCCGACCGCGCGCCCGGCTTCGGCATCCCGAGCGTCCGGGTGGACGGCAACGACGTCATCGCCACCTACGCCGTCACGGCCGCGGCGCTGGACCGGGCCCGCAACGGCGGCGGTCCCACCTTCATCGAGGCGTTCACCTACCGGATGGGCGCCCACACCACCTCCGACGACCCGACGCGCTACCGCACGCACCAGCAGGAGGAGCACTGGCGGCGTCGTGACCCGATCGACCGCCTGAAGGCCTACCTCGAGACCGCCGGTGAGCTGCCGGAGGTCTTCCAGGCCGAGCTGGCCGGCGAGGCCGACGCCCTCGGCGAGCGGGTCCGCACCCAGGTGCGCGCGATGCCGAAACCGCCCGCGGACAGCATGTTCGAGCACGTGTACGCCACCCCGCACGCGGTGGTGGACGGCGAGCGCGAGGCGTTCGCGCGGTACGAGGCGTCGTTCCTGGACACCGAGGAGGCCCACCGATGACCACCACCACCGAGCGGCGCACCGCGGCCGCCCCGGCCGGCGTGCAGAAGCTGACCTTCGCCAAGGCGATCACGCTGGGACTGCGTCGGGCGATGGCCGACGATCCCAAGGTGCTGCTGATGGGCGAGGACATCGGCAAGCTCGGCGGCGTGTTCCGCGTGACGGACGGGCTGTACGACGAGTTCGGCGCGCAGCGCGTGGTGGACACCCCGCTGGCCGAGTCGGGCATCGTCGGGACCGCCATCGGGTTGGCGCTCCGCGGCTACCGACCGGTGTGCGAGATCCAGTTCGACGGGTTCATCTTCCCGGCGTTCGACCAGATCACCACCCAGCTGGCCAAGCTGCACTACCGCTCCCGCGGTCGGCTGACCGTCCCCGTCGTCATCCGGGTGCCCTACGGCGGCGGCATTGGCGCGGTGGAGCACCACAGCGAGTCGCCGGAGGTGCTGTTCGCGCACACGCCCGGGCTGCGCGTGGTCAGCCCGTCGAGCCCGGCCGAGGCGTACACGATGATCCGGGCGGCGATCGCGTCGCCGGACCCCGTGCTCTTCTTCGAGCCGAAGGTGCGGTACTGGGAGAAGGGCGAGGTGGACCTGGGCCCGGCCGACGACGAGCGGGTCCCCGGTTCCGTCCCCGCGCCCGACGACGCCGTGCTGAACCGGGCGCGCATCGTCCGCCCCGGCACCGACGTCACCGTGGTGACCTATGGCGGGAGCGTGGCGACCGTGCTGAAGGCGGCCGACGCCGCCGCCGCCGAGGGCACCAGCCTCGAGGTGATCGACCTGCGTGCCATCTCCCCGCTGGACACCGCGACGGTCGCCGAGTCGGTCCGCCGCACCGGCCGCTGCGTCGTGGTGCACGAGGCGCCGGTGCTGTACGGCTCCGGTGCCGAGGTCGCGGCGCGGATCACCGAGGAGTGCTTCTACCACCTGCAGGCTCCGGTGCTGCGGGTCGGTGGCTTCCACACCCCCTACCCGGTGGCCAAGCTCGAGCACGAGTACCTGCCGAGCCTGGACCGCGTGCTCGACGCCGTGGACCGCACGCTCGCGTTCTGACCGGCCGACCCACCCGCCGTTCCGCGGCCTTCCCCCTGACGTACCGAGGAGACACCGGTGCCGACCTACCAGCAGTTCCCGCTGCCCGATGCGGGTGAGGGCCTGACCGAGGCCGAGATCGTCGAGTGGCGCGTCGCGCCCGGCGACGTGGTGAGCGTCAACCAGACGATCGTGGAGATCGAGACCGCCAAGTCGCTGGTCGAGCTGCCGTCGCCCTGGTCGGGGGTGGTCAGCCGGATCCTGGTCGAGGTGGGCACCACGGTGGACGTGGGGACGCCGATCATCGAGATCGACACCGACCCCTCGGGGACGGCGGCGCCCGCTGCCGGTGGCGGCGCGGTGAGCGGGGCCCAGTCGCCGCACGGCCACCACGAGCACCCGTCCCGCGCGTCCGAGGAGCCGGGAGGTGCGGAGGAGATCGGGGCCGCCCGTGACGAACGGGCGGAGACCTCCGGGTCCGTGCTGGTCGGGTACGGGCTGGGGTCGGGTGGGTCCGGTCGGCGTCCGCGCGCGGGCGTCGCGGGCGCCGCGGCCGCGGCGACGAGTCCGAGCGCCCCCGCCTCCAGAGGCGCAGCGGTCAGCACGTCGCCGGCCACCGTGTCTGCGCCGGCCACCGCGTCTGCGGCGCCTGCCGCCACGGCCGCACCCGTGGCGGCATCCGTCCCCCCGGCGGCACGTCCGGCCGGCGCGGGGAACGGCAGTGCCGGCGCGGTGCCGAGCACCGCGTCGTCGGGATCGTCGTCGTCCGGCGCCTTCCACGCGCTCGCCAAGCCGCCCGTGCGCAAGCTCGCCAAGGACCTGGGTGTCGACCTGGAGATCGTCACGGCGACCGGTCCCGGGGGGATCGTGACCAGGGAGGACGTGCTCGAGCAGGCCAACCGGGCGGAGGGCCGCACGCTGGCCACCTACCCGGGCGACGACGCGCCGTGGCTGGCCAGCGGCACGGTGTCCGCCGAGGGCCGCCAGACGCGGGTCCCCGTCAAGTCGGTCCGCAAGCGGACCGCCGAGGCGATGGTCGCCAGCGCGTTCACCGCCCCGCACGTCACGGTGTTCCACACGATCGACGTCACGCGCACCATGCACCTGGTGCAACGGCTGCGCGCCGACCGCGAGTTCGCCGACGTCCGGGTCACGCCGCTGCTGATCGCCGCCAAGGCCCTGCTGCTCGCGGTGCACCGGCACCCCGAGGTCAACGCCTCGTGGGACGACCAGACGCAGGAGATCGTCTACAAGCACTACGTGAACCTCGGCATCGCCGCGGCCACGCCGCGCGGTCTTGTGGTGCCCAACATCAAGGACGCCCACCGGATGAACCTGCTGCAGCTGGCGCAGGCGCTCGGCGAGCTGACCGCGACCGCACGGGCCGGCAAGACGTCCCCGACGGGGATGTCCGACGGCACCATCACCATCACCAACGTCGGGGTGTTCGGCATCGACACCGGGACGCCGATCCTCAACCCGGGCGAGGCCGCGATCCTGGCGTTCGGCGCCATCCGTGAGCAGCCCTGGGTGCACAAGGGGAAGATCAAGATCCGCCACGTGACCCAGCTGGCGCTGTCCGTCGACCACCGGCTGGTGGACGGGGAGCTCGGCTCGCGGGTGCTCGCCGACATCGCGACGATCCTGGCCGACCCGGCGCAGGCCCTCGTCTGGGGCTGACCCCCGCGGGCGTGCGCCGGCTCCTCCGGCGCCCGTGAGCCGCGCGTCCGGGCGGGAACGACCTTCCCTTTCGCGCTGTACGCCCTGTATACGTACACCAGGCGTACAGCGCGAAAGGGCACCAGGGGTTGAGGGCGGCCCGGGCGGGCGCCACATGGTCGGCGGCCCCGAGCGGCTCGTCAGGCCGAGCGGCTCGGCCGGTCCCACCAGGGAGGTCGGCCGTGGGCTCGGGTCAGGCCTGCTCGATGCGGACCATGTTGCCGGCCGGGTCGCGGAACGCCGCGTCGCGCACGCCCCAGGGCTGGCTGACGGGCTCCTGCAGCACCTCGGCGCCTGCCGCGGCGGCGACCTTCTCGAACGTCGCGTCGAGGTTGTCGGTGCGCAGCTGCAGCATGCCGAGCGCGCCCTTGGCCAGCAGGGCGGCCAGCGCGTCGCCGTCCTCCTGGGAACGGCCGGCGTGCGCCTCGGACAGGACGATGTTGATCTCCGGCTGGCTCTCGTTCACCAGGGTGATCCAGTGGAAGCCGCCCTGGGCGACCTCGTTGCGCACGGTCATGCCGAGCGTGTCGCGGTAGAACGCGAGGGCGGTGTCGATGTCGTCGACGGCGACGTGGACGCCGCTGAGGGAAACGGTCATGACGACGACGCTAGGCGGGCGCCGTGGCGGGTGCTTCTTCGAAACTGCTCGATTCGAAGCTGCTCGATGGCACGGTGTCCGGCGTGGCGCCGGGGCCGGCCCCCGCCGAGGTGCTGGAGCGTCGGCGCTGCGGCCGGGTGACGGCCATCACCTGGCAGACGGGCACGTCGTGCAGGTGGGAGTGGTCAGCGGCGCGGTACTCGCTGGGGGTCTGGCCCACCAGCTCGGTGAACCGGGAGCTGAACGAGCCGAGGCTGGTGCAGCCCACCTCGAAGCAGACCTCGGTGACGCTGAGGTCGCCTCGCCGCAGCAGGGCCTTGGCCCGCTCGATCCGCCGGGTCATCAGGTAGGCGTACGGCGTCTCGCCGTAGGCCTCGCGGAACCGGCGGCTGAAGTGTGCCGTCGACATGAACGCGGTGCCGGCCAGCGCGGGGACGTCCAGCGGCTCGGCGTACTCGCGGTCGATCCGGTCACGTGCACGGCGCAGCCGTCGCAGCTCGTCGAGGTCCGCCGCCATGCACCGATTGTGCACATGGCCGCGGCTCGACCGCTGCTCCCTGCTCGCGCCCCCGGTGGCTGGCGTCGTCAGGTCTCGGCGGGACCGACGCGGACGAGCCCCGTCTGGTAGGCGACCACCACCAGCTGGGCGCGGTCGCGCAGGTCGAGCTTCACCATCGAGCGGTTGACGTGCGTCTTCACCGTGGCGGGGGAGATCACCAGGCGTTCGGCGATCTCGTCGTTGGTCAGCCCCTCGGCCACCAGGGCGACGATCTCGCGCTCGCGGTCGGTCAGCTGCTCCAGCCGCGCCGGGACGCCGGCGGCGGCCACCCGGTTGGGCTGGGAGAGGAACGTGGTGATCAGGCTGCGGGTGGCGGCGGGGGACAGCAGCGCCTCACCGGCGGCGACCAGGCGGATCGCGTCGAGCAGGTCGTCCGGGTCGACGCTCTTGCCGAGGAACCCGCTGGCACCGGCGCGCAGCGCGAGGAACACGTAGTCGTCCAGCTCGAAGGTAGTGAGCACCAGCACCTTCACGCCGGCCAGGTCCTCGTCCGAGCAGATGCGGCGGGTGGCCTCGAGGCCGTCCACGCCTGGCATCCGGATGTCCATCAGCACCACGTCGGCGCGGGCGCTGCGGGCCAGCTCGACGGCCTGGGCGCCGTCGGCCGCCTCGCCCACCACCTCCAGGTCGTCGGCGCCGTCCACCAGCACCCGGAACCCGGCACGGATCAGCGCCTGGTCGTCGGCGATCACCACGCGGGTGGTCATCGATCCGCCCGCGGGGCCAGCGGCAGCTGCGCGGCGACCCGGTAGCCGCCGTCCGTGGTCGGGCCCGTCTGGAGCTGCCCACCGGCCGCCGCGACCCGTTCCCTCATGCCCACCAGCCCGAGGCCCGAGCCGATCGGTCCGTCCTCGGAGGGCGTCGGGCCGTCGCCGGGACCGCGCGGCACCGCACGGGCCGGCGGCCGGTCGTTGGTGACCGTCACCTCCAGACGATCGCCGCGCGTGGACAGCAGCACGGTGGCGTGCGCCCCCGCAGCGTGCTTCTGCACGTTCGTCAGCGCCTCCTGCACCAGGCGGAACGCCGTCAGGTCGACCGCGGGCGTCAGCTGCCACGGCGGTCCGGAGCGTTCGACGGTCACCGGTGTGCCGATCGCGCGGGACGACGCCACCAGCTCCCCGACGCGGTCAAGGCCCGGTGTCGGGGCGGTCGGCAGGTCGGCCTCGTCCTGCCGGAGCACGCCCAGCACCGACTGCAGCTCGGTCAGCACCGCCTTCGCGGACTCGCGCACGTGGTGCAATGCCTCGCGTGCGGCGGCGGGATCGCGCTCGACGACGTGCTCGGCGACGCCCGCCTGCACGCTGATCACCGCGGCGTGGTGCGCGATCGCGTCGTGCAGCTCGCGCGCGATGCGCACCCTGTCCTCGGCCACCCGGCGCAGCGCGGTCTCCTCGCGGGTCTCCTCCGCGCGCCGGGCCCGGTCCTGCAGCGCCGCGAGGCTGGCCCGCCGTCCCTGCACGGCCATGCCGAGCGCCGCGGCCGTCCACAGCCAGAGGATCAGGTTGTGCCGTCCCCACACCTGGTCGGCCACGGTCAGCCCGAGGGCCCAGGTGGCTCCGAGCACCACGGAGGTGGTCGCAGCGGCCACCAGCGCGTGCGCGCGAGAGGCGCGGCTGGCGTAGACGTAGAGGGCGATCACGAGGGCGAGCTGGGCCAGGTTGACCGACCACTCGCCGAGGAGCGCGGCGAGAGCGGCGGTGCCGGTGGCGAGCAGGGTGACCAACGGCAGTCGCCTGACCTGGGTCAGGGCGGCGGCGCTCACCAGTGTCAGGACGACGTCCGGCCGGGTGATCCTCAGGTCGAAGCCGCCGCCGTAGCGTCCGGACTGCGCCATCAGGGTGGGCACCCGCAGGAACACCACGGCCAGGGCGACGGCCACCAGCAGGTCGACCAGAGCCGGGCGCGCACGCAGCTCCCCGACGACCGTCCTGACCCTCACCATGCGCGCCACCCTAGGTCCGCCCTCATCTGGAGCTCGCCCGGACTGCCGCCGGTCCCGGGCGGTCGAGCGTCGCCGCGTGTCGGCGGGGAGATCCGCCAGCCCTTTCGGGCTGTACGCCTGGTGTACGTACACCGGGCGTACAGCGCCGGAAGGGGATGGTGGTGCCGAGCCGAGCCGAGCCGAGCCGAGCCGTGCCGTGCCGAGCCGTCGGTGCACCGTCTGGTCAGACGTCGCGCCGGCTGATCGCCCACACCGCGCCGCCCACGACCGCGAGCACCCACACGACCAGCACCGCGGCGCCCGCACCGGAGCTCAGCACGTCCGTCCCGGCGCGGTCGATCGTGGTGAACGCCGCCGCGGACGAGCTCGGCAGGTACTTCAGCGCCGGGTCCCAGCTGGCGGGCAGCAGCGCGCCGGCCAGCTGCGGCAGCACCAGCAGACCGGCGATCAGCACGCCGATGCTCCCGGCGACGCTGCGCAGCAGGACGCCGAGACCCATGCCGAGCAGGCCGGCGGCCGTCAGGTAGCCCGCCATGCCGACCACCTGGCGCAGCACCCCGGGGTCGCCGAGCGCCGCCGTGTGGTTGCCGCCGGAGTGCAGCACGGACATGCCGAGGAAGAACGCCCCGAACACCCCGACCAGCGTGCTGACCAGCAGCACGGCGGTCAGCACCACCGCCTTGCTCAGCACCACCTGCCAGCGCCGCGGCACAGCTGCCACGGTCGAGGCGATCATCCGCGAGCCGTACTCGCGGGCTCCGAGGATGCAGCCGAGCACGCCGACCACCAGCACGCCGAGGTTGGCGCCGGTCAGCACGGTGGCCACGGGCCCCATCTCGGCGAACCGGCCCGCACGGCCCGTGTCCCCCATGCGGTTGTTGGACATCGCGGCGGCCAGTGCGGAGAAGCCGATGAGCAGCGCGACCAGCAGGGCCTGGCCGACCCAGCTGGCGCGCAGCGTGCGGAACTTGATCCACTCGAAGCGGATCACCCGCCCGAAGCTCTGCCGGTAGTGCCTGATCAGCCGCCGGTCGGGCAGGACGGTGGTCGGGGACGGGATCGTGGTGGTCATCAGGCGGCGCTCCTCTGGGCGGTTCCGGCGTGCGGGGCGTGGTGCTCGACGGCACCGGCGTACTCGACCTCGTCGCGAGTGAGGGCCATGTAGGCGGACTCGAGCGAGCCGGTGCGGGTGGCCAGCTGGTGCAGGCGCAGGCCGTGCGCGGCGGCGATGTCGCCGATCTCGTCGGCCGCACGTCCTCGCACCTCGAACGTCCCGGCCTCCGTGGAGGTGAGGGTCACGCCGTCGCCGGCGAGCAGCGGGGCGAGCGTGGCGGCGTCCGGCGAGGCGACGACGACCGTGCCGACCGACGCGTTCGCGATGAACTCGGCGATCGGCATGTCCGCGAGGATCCGGCCCCGGCCGATCACCAGCAGGTGGTCCGCCACCAGCTCCAGCTCGCTCATCAGGTGCGACGACAGCAGCACCGTGCGGCCCTCCGCGGCGAGCTCGGCCAGCAGCGCGCGGATCCACTGGATGCCGTCGAGGTCCAGGCCGTTCACGGGCTCGTCGAGCAGCAGCACCGTCGGGTCGGCCAGCAGCGCCGCGGCGATCCCCAGCCGCTGTCCCATGCCCAGCGAGAACTCCCGCGTCCGCTTGCCCGCCACGTGGCTGAGCCCCACGGTGCCGAGCACCTCGTCGACCCGACGCGGTCCCACGCCGACCGTGGCGCCCAGCGCCAGCAGGTGGTTGCGCGCCGTCCGCCCACCGTCCGTCCCCTTGGCGTCGAGCAGCGCGCCGACCTCCGCGAGGGGAGCCCGCGAGTCGACGTACGGCCGCCCGTTGACCAGGGCGACGCCGGAGGTCGGCCGGTCCAGGCCGAGCACCACCCGCATGGTGGTGGACTTCCCGGCGCCGTTGGGTCCGAGGAAGCCGGTGACCACCCCCGGGGGGATGGTGGCGGTGATGCCGTCGACGGCGACCTTGTCGCCGTACCTCTTGGTCAGCTGATGGAGCTCGATCATCGTTCCGCCTGTCTGTGGGCTGGTGGCGGACGGGCCGTGTCACGGGCGTGGTCCGGTGGAGTGCGGCACCAGCGTCACCCGGCGGGGGCCTCGTCGTCGTCCTCCGACCGGACCGTCGTCCGCGTACGACGAGCGCGGTACGCGACGTCGCGCGCCTCTGGCGGAGGGGCGCACCGGTGCGGCACGGTGGGCTGCCGCCGCCCGTCGACCCCGGAGCACCCCGTGAGCCAGCACGAGCCGACCCCGTCCTCCCCGCCGACCGCGCCCTGTCTGCCGACCCCGCCGCCCCAACCGCCCTACTACGCCGTCGTCTTCACGTCGCTGCGCACACCGGGCGACCAGGGCTACGCGGAGCGCTCCGACGAGATGGAGCGGCTGGCCGCCGGCATGCCGGGGTTCCTCGGGCTGGACTCGGCGCGCGACGCCGACGGGTTCGGCATCACGGTGTCGTACTGGCGGGACGAGGAGTCGATCGCCGCCTGGCGGGACCAGGCGGACCACGCCGCGACGCGCGCGGACGGGCGCGCGCACTGGTACGAGTCCTTCGCGGAGCACGTCGCCAAGGTCGAGAGGTCGTACGACTTCCACCGCTGACCTGGTGCGGCGGACCTCGCGGTGCCAAGGTCGGCACCGAGGGGGCGTCCGATGCGCGTGCTTCGGTGGGTGGCGTGGGCGGCGGTGGCCGCATGGGTCGGGCTGTTCGTCGCGTGGATGATCCAGGGCCGGGAGCTGCCGATCCCGTTCGTCGCAGCGCCGTACGTCGCGTTCGGCGTGCTGCTCGTGGTCGCGGCGGTGCGGAACGTGCTCCGGCCGCGGCGCGGCGGTGCGGCGCGGGCGACGCTGGGCCCCGTGGTGCGGGGGTTCGACGACGTGCAGGACATCTACTTCGGGCGGACGCCCGGCATCACCCCGCGCTACGGCAGCGACGAGCCGGACGTCGCGTCGCTCGTCGAGCCGCACCCGGACCCACTGGACGACGTGCACTGGACGCTTCCGTCCACCCCACGCTCGGAAGGCCGCTCAGGCGTCAGCTGAGCAGGTCGAGGTAGACGCACGACCGGCCGACCGGACCGACGGACCGCAGATGCCCTCGGTCAGGCGCGGCGGGGGCGTTCGACGACGAGCAGGACGAGCGCGAGCACGATGGCGGCCGTCTCCGTGATGGCGGACGTCCAGATGGGGACGCCCGTCCACTGCTCGTGCACGCCGAACAGCCCGCCCGCGGTGGTCGAGACCAGGAAGGCGCCGAACGTCGCGACGCCGAAGCCGAGGGCGCCGAGCAGCGGCAGCCAGTGGCGCCAGACGAGCAGCAGCACGCCGATCAGCAGGCCGCCGACGGCGTTGAGCAGGAACGCGGGACCGACCACCGTGAACTGACGGAAGCCCGAGAACCACAGCTCGAGGTGCACCACGGCGGACAGCAGCACGCACGCGGCGAGCAGGCCGCGCAGCACGTCGGAGGCCGCCTGGCGTCCGGTGTGCCAGGTGCCGAGGTTCGAGCGGGACGTCGTCGTCCCCGGCTCGGACACGGCTCAGCCCTTGCCCGCCACGACGGTGCCGTTCACCACGTGCACGTCGACCGGGGGGAGCGGGGACGGCGCCGGGCCCTGCTTCACCGAGCCGTCCAGGCCGAACACCGAGCCGTGGCACGGGCACTCGAGGTCGGTCTTGGCGGCCATCACCGTGCAGCCCTGGTGCGTGCAGATCGCCGAGAGGGCGGTGACGGTACCGGCCGTCTGCTGCACCAGCAGCACCGGCTTGCCGTCCACCTTGGTGGCCAGCGCGCCGCCCACCGGGATGTCCGAGACCTTCGCCAGACCGCCGGCGGCACCGCCGCCGGAACCGGAGCCGCCGGCAGCGCCCGACCCGCCCGAGCCGCCCGACGACGAGGCGCCGCACGCCGCGAGGACGCCGACGGCCGCCACGCCGAGCCCCACGGCGCCGCCGCGCACCAGCAGGTCACGCCTGCTCAGGCCGGATGCCTCCGCGGTGTCGGTCTGATCGGTCGAGCTCATGCACGCCTCCGGGGTGAGCGCAAGGGTCAGACGTCCTGACCTGCACCGACGCTAGTCGGTCGGGGCGCCCGCCTGCCCGTCGGTCGCCGGATTCACAGCAACCTTTACGTCCGCGGCTGCGGTGCGCTCGTCGGACGTGCCCTCGTCGGACGCGCGCTCGTCGGCTGCCGCAGCGCGCTCGTCGTGCGCCCGCTCGTCCGCCTGCCGGCTCTGGATGCCCGACACGTTGCGCAGCGGCAGCTCGGGCACCAGAAGGGTCAGCACGATGCCGGCCACCATCACGATCGCCGCGAGCAGCAGCACCTTGTCCACCGACTGGCTGAAGCCGACCAGGAACGGCTGCGCCAGGCGCGGGTCGAGAGCGTTGATGAAGGCGGAGTCGTCCAGCGACGGGGCAGGACCACCCTTGAGCATGCCGATCACGGCGGCGTTGGCCGGGTTGGACGCCACCGCCGGGTCCGCGACGGCCGCGAGGAACGACGGGGTCTTGACGGCGGCCCGGAACGCCGTGGCGATGTTGTCGCCCACCGTCGAGAACAGCACGGACAGGAACACCGCGGTGCCGAGGGTGCCGCCCATCTGCCGGAAGAACAGGGACGACGACGTGGCCACCCCCATGTCCTTGGCGGGCACGGCGTTCTGCACGGCGAGCACCAGCGGCTGCATGACGAAGCCGAGACCGAGGCCGAAGACCACCGAGTACGTGAAGAACTGCGCCATCGGCGTGGTCGGGGACAGCCGGGAGAACAGCAAGGCGCCGATGCCCATCAGCACCGTGCCGCCCACCGGGAACGCCTTGTAGCGACCGGTGCGCGCCGTCGTCTGCCCGGACGCGATGGACGCCGTCATGATCCCGACCGTGAAGGGGATCAGGACCAGGCCGGCCTTCGTCGGGCTCAGGCCCCGCACGATCTGCAGGTACAGCGGCAGGGTCGCCAGGCCGCCGAACATGCCCAGGCCGATGACGGCGTTGGCGCCCGCGCCGACCGAGAAGGTCCGGTTGCGGAACATGTAGAGCGGCAGGATCGCGTCGGCCCCCGCGCGGGTCTCGGCCGCGAGGAACAGGCCGATGCCGACCACGCCGATCGTGTAGCTGAGCAGCGCGCGGCCCGAGCCCCAGCCCCACGCGCGGCCCTGCTCGGCGACCAGCAGCAGCGGCACCAGCGCGACGATCAGGGCCAGCGCGCCCGGCCAGTCGATGCGGTGCTGCACCTTGCGCAGCGGGGGCAGGTGCAGCACCCGCCAGATCACCGCGATGCCGACCAGGCCGAGCGGCACGTTGACCAGGAACACCCACCTCCAGCCGGTGATGCCCAGGATGTGCGGGGTGCCGGCGAAGAACCCGCCGATCACAGGGCCGAGCACGGACGACGTGCCCCACACGGCCAGGAAGTACGCCTGGTAGCGGGCGCGCTCCCGGGGTGCGACGAGGTCGCCGAGGATGGTGATCGCCAGGCTCATCAGGCCACCGGCGCCGAGGCCCTGCAGGCCGCGGGCGAGCGCCAGCTGGTACATCGACCCGGCCATGCCGCTGAGGATCGATCCGATGATGAACAGGCCGATCGCCGTCATGTAGAACGGCTTGCGGCCGTAGATGTCGGACAGCTTGCCGTACAGCGGCGTGGCGATCGTCGACGTCAGCAGGTACGCGGTGGTGACCCACGCCTGCAGCGACAGGCCGTGCAGGTCGTCGCCGATGGTGCGGATCGCCGTGGCGACCACCGTCTGGTCGAGCGCGGCGAGGAACATGCCGATCATCAGGCCGCCGATGATCGTGAGGATCTCGCGGTGGCTCGGGGCGTGCAGGCCGGCGGCCTGTGGCGACGCCGGGGACGCGGCCCCTGAGGCGGCGGGAGGCGAGGCCTCCGGGGTGCTCTGCTGGTCGGTGCGAGAGGACATCGGACCTTCTCGGGCTCTGGGCGGTCGCTGGGACGGTGCGTGTCGCTGGGACGGTGCGTCGTCGCCGGGGCGGTGCGGTTCGGTCGGGTGCTTGTTGCGGCGCGCGGGTGGCACCGCGGTTCGAGGACCGAGCGAAGGCGTCACGGGACGCCCGTCGGCAGCTTTCCGGCACAACACCGTCCACAGCGAGATGTGTTCCCGCTGTGGACGGTGTTGTGCCGGGCTTTCGACCAGCACGGCACGACGTGCTCGAGGTTGCGTGCAGCAGGACGGGGTCTCGCCGAACCGTCCACAGCCCCGCTGATTGGCAATGTTCTATCAACGGATGAGCGCATTTCTCCGCGCAATTCCCGCGCGGGTGTATGGACCCTCGTCGGTGCGCTGACCTGGACATATGGACCTGCTCGCGTGTCAGCGGTCGTCGGTAGTGTCGTTCAGGTCGGCAGCCGGTGCGGCGGCGAAGGAATGTGCAGAGGGAGGTGACGGCGTGGGTGGGATCTCGGCGGTTCGGAGTCCGGGCGGACCGGCGGAGGTGACCGGTGCTGCGTCGGCCCTTCGCGCGCTGATTGCCGCGGTGGACGAGGTCGTCGGCCTCGTGCGCGCCGTCGAGGCGGACCTCTGCGGCGGCCAGGACTCGGTCGACCTCCTCCTCGGCGTCCGGGCGCAGCTCGACAGGTTGGTGGTCGCGTCCTCCTGCCTCGCCGTGACGGTGGACGCCGGCGGGTGGTGGGCACTGGAGGGTGCGCGGTCGTTCTCCCACTGGCTGGCGGCCGCGTCGGGGATGTCGTTCCCCCGGGCCCGTGAGGTCCTGGCGACCGGCCGGGCGCTGCGGGACCACCTCCCGGCCACGGCGCGTGGGGCCCTCGACGGTGAGATCGGCGCGGAGCAGGCCGTCGTCGTCGCCAGGCTGGCGCCCACGTCCGACGCCCGACGCGCTGCTCTCGCCGCTCCGGCGGTGGAGTGCGGCGAAGGGTTCCTGGCGGCTCAGGCGACGGTGCTTCCCGTCGGCTCCTTCCGACGGCTCGTCCAGCGATGGGCTGCGGCGGCCGATCCGGAGGCGGACGAGCGCGGTTACCGGGACGCCTGCGATCGGGAGCACGTCACCCTGTCCGCGACGACGGGCGGCGTGCAGCTCGCCGGCTTCCTCACCACCGAGCACGGTGCGCTGCTGAGCTGCGCCCTCGACTCCGTGATGACGCCGCCGGCACCGGACGACCATCGCTCCACTCCCCAGCGCCGTGCGCAGGCCATCGCCGACGTGGCGCGGCTCTGCCTGGACCACGGCGTCGTCGGGACAGGTGCGGCCGTCCGCCCGCACCTGTCCTGCGTCGTGGACTTCGAGACCCTCCGCCGCGCCGTGGGCACGGACGGGGCCGGGACGGGCGGGGCCGGGACGGGCGGGGCCGGGACGGGCGGGGCCGGGAGGGGCGGGGCCGACGGGGCTGGGACGGCCGGCGTCGGCCGGTTCGGTGGCTCCCGTCGAACGTTCCGGCTCCCGGCCCTGGCCGACGTCGAGCGGTTCGCCGTCGCGGAGGTCCTGGGCTCCGGACCTGTGCCGCCCTCCGCGCTGGCACGGCTGGCCTGTGACAGCGAGATCAGCCGAGTGGTCTTCGGACCGGACTCGCAGGTGATCAACGCGGGCCGCGCCGAGCGGACCTTCTCCGGACCACGGCGGCGAGCGGTGATCGCCCGGGACGGAACCTGTCGATATCCCGGGTGCAGTGCGCCCCCGGCGCTGTGCGAGGTGCACCACGTGGACGGGTGGGCCGCCCGGCGCGGAGAGACGGATGTGAACCGAGGCGTGCTGCTCTGCTGGCACCACCACGACGTGGTGCACCGGCGGAGCGTGCGGATCGAGCCGACGCCCGGCGGCGGGTTCGGGTTCCGCACGCGTCACGGCACGCCCGTGGCCGGCGCACCATGACGGCGGGCGGAGGGCTCCCGGATCGGCTTTGTGGGGTGCGGCGCACTAGCGTGCCGTCCGTGCCGAGTGGGAGCAGCAGCCTGCAGACGAGGACGGGGACCGGCCCGATGGACGGGGAGGCGATGCGCTCCGTCCGGGTGGGTGGCGCGACGAACGACCACCGAGCACTGCACCGTTCGGTGCTGGCCGTCCTGGTGGCGGCTCTGGTGGGCGTCCTCGGGCTGGTCGGTGCTGGTCCGGCCGCCGCCCACGACGAGCTGGTGTCCACCGACCCCGCGGACGGTGCCACCGTCGCGACGGCCCCCGACCAGGTGACGCTCACGTTCACCGACAAGGCGATCGCACTCGGCACCGAGGTGAAGGTGACGGCTCCGGACGGATCGGTGGTCAGCACCGGCGACCCGCAGCTAGGGCCGACCACGGTCGCACAGCCCCTGGCGCCGGCGCGTCCGGCGGGCACGTACACGGTGGTGTGGAGGGTGACCTCCGCCGACGGACACCCGGTCTCCGGCACCTTCCATTTTGCCGCCACGTCGGCGATCGGCGTCGCGGCCCCGACACCGTCGGCCGTGCCGTCGCAGGTGCCCAGCGCCACGCCAGGTGTCTCCGTCGCCAGCCCGTCCGCCGCCAGCCCCTCTCCGACACCGACCGCCTCGGCCGACCCGGTGCCGTCCGCGTCGACCGGCCGCCCGTCGTACTGGCTGGTGGTCGGCGCGGTGCTGGTGCTCGCGGCCGCGGCGGCCGCTCTCGGCCGGCGTCGGCGCCAGGCGCTCGGCGCCGGGACCGAGGCCGGAGCCGGCTCCGGGACCGACGCCGAGCGCGGTACCGGGAACCCACCGGAGCAGCCGCAGCCCTGAGCCCACGTCCCCCTCGGCCGCCGCCGCGACCGGGGACGGAACCGAACCCTCCGCACGTTGACCCGGACAGCGGCGATCGCGCCCGTGCGTCCCGCCTCCCGCCCGAAAGGACCTCCGATGAGCACCAGACGTGGGCGTCACGCCCTCGCCGCGATCGGGCTTCTCGTCGCCACGGCCCTGGCGGTCACGGGGTGCACCGCGGGTGCGTCACCGAAGCCGACCGCCTCGTCGTCCACCGCCGCCACCCGCACCGACGCGACGCTCCGCCTGGGCCTGGCTGCCGCGCCGGCCAACCTCGACTTCACCAGCACGGGAGGCGCCGCGATCTTCCAGGCGCTGCTCGGCAACGTGTACGAGGGGCTGCTGCGCCTGGACCAGGACGGCAAGGTGGTGCCGCTGCTGGCCACCGGGTACACGGTCAGCCGGGACGGGCTGACCTACGACTTCACGCTGCGGGACGGCGTGAAGTTCAGCAACGGGTCACCGTTCGACGCGGCCGCCGTGAAGTTCTCCCTCGAGCGCGTCAAGACGTGGAAGGCGAACACCCCCGGCAACCTCGCGGCGCTGGACCACGTGGAGGTGGTCTCCCCCACCGAGGCCAAGGTCGTGCTGACCAAGCCGGATGCGACGGTCCCGTTCTGGCTGGCCGGTCCGCTCGGTGCCATGTTCTCCCCCGACGCGGTGGACTCCCTGGCCACCAAGGCGGTGGGCACGGGACCGTTCACCGTCGCCTCGTACCAGACCGGCGTGAAGCTGGTGCTGACCCGCAACGACGCCTACTGGGGCGCGAAGGCCCTGGTCAAGCAGGTGGACCTGGACTACTTCGCCGATGCGAGCGCCGCGGCGAACGCCATGCGGTCCGGCGGTGTCGACGCCCTGTACCAGGCGGAGGCGTACGACCAGCTGGCATCGTTCAAGGCCGACCCGCGGTTCACGGTGACCGCGGGCAGCTCGCAAGGCGTGGTGGTGCTGTCGATGAACGAGGCCAACCCGGCGCTCGCCGACGTGCGGGTGCGGCAGGCGATCAGCCAGGCGATCGACAAGAAGGCGGTGGTCGCGGCAGCCACGGGCGGCGTCGCGACGGAGCTGCACGGACCGGCGGTGCCGACCGACCCGTACTTCGTCAGGTCGGACGAGCCGTACCCGTACGACCCGGCCGCGGCGAAGCAGCTGCTGGCCGACGCGGGCGTCACGGGGCTGAACCTCACCTTCACGGTGCCGAACCGGCCGTACGCGCAGGCGATCAGCCAGGTGGTGCAGTCCGACCTGGCCGCCGTCGGCATCACCGCCACCCTGCAGACGCAGGAGTTCCCGGCCGTGTGGGTGGACAAGACCCTCACGCAGCACCAGTTCGACCTGACCGTCGTCAACCACGTCGAGCCCCGCAACGTCACCAACTACGGCAACCCCACCTACTACTGGAGCTACTCCAACCCGGCGGTGGGCAAGGACTTCGCGGCGGCGAAGGCCGCCACCGACGAGGACTCGTACATCACGCACATGACCGACGCGGTGCAGGCGATCATCAAGGACGCCGCCGGCGTGTGGCTGTACAACCCGCCGAACGTGGTGGTGGCCACCGCGGCCGTGCACGGGATGCCGACCAACGACCTGGGCGTGGGGATCGGCCTGGCCGGCGTCTCCGTCACGGGCTGACGCCCGACCGGTGGGCCGTCGATGCTGCTGACCGTGCTGCGGCGCCTCGGGGTGTTCGCCCTGACGGCGCTGGTGGCGTCGGTGGTCGTCTTCGTGCTGCTGGCGGTGCTCCCCGGCGACCCGGCACGCGCGCAGCTCGGCCTCGACGCGACGCCCGACCAGGTCGCGGCGCTGCGCCACCAGCTGGGTCTCGACCGGTCGCTGCCGGCGCAGTACGTCCACTGGCTCGGTCAGCTGGCGACCGGCAGCCTCGGCATCTCCTACTCCACGCGCGCGCCGGTGGGTCCGGAGGTGCTGAACGCCATGCAGGTGTCGCTGCTCCTGGTGCTGGCCGGCATGGTGGTGGCGGCGCTGATCGCCCTGCCGACCGGCCTGCTGGCGGCGGTGCGGCAGGGGCGCGCCGACGGCGCGGCGCTCTCGGCGGCCACCCAGGTGGGCATCTCGGTGCCGAGCTTCCTGGCCGGGCTGCTGCTGGTGACGGTGTTCGCCGTGCGGCTGCACTGGCTGCCGTCCGGCGGCTGGGTGGCGCCAGTGGACGGCGTCGGCGGGTTCCTGCGGCACCTGGTGCTGCCGGCGCTCGCGCTGGGCCTGGTCAGGGGCGCGATCCTGTCCCGCTACCTGCGCTCGGCGCTGCTCGACGTGCAGCGCGAGGACTTCATGCGGACGGCTCGGGCCAAGGGGATGACCCGGTGGCAGGCGCTGCGGCGCCACGGGCTGCGCAACGCCCTGGTGCCCGTCGTGACGGTGACCGGGGTCGAGCTCGCGGGGCTGCTGGTGGGGGCCGTGGTGATCGAGACGGTGTTCGTCATCCCCGGGCTGGGGTCGCTGCTGCTGCGGTCGGTGGCCAATCGCGACCTGGTCGAGGTGCAGGCCGTCGTGATGGTGGTGGTGCTGCTGGTGCTGGCGCTGAACCTGCTGGTGGACCTGCTGTACGTGCTGGTGGACCCGCGGCTGCGGCGGGCGCGATGAGCGCGACGACGAGCGGGCGCGGGCGGACGAGCGGGCGCGGGACGACGAGCGGGCGCGGGACGACGAGCGGGCGGGGGACGACGAGCGGGCGGGGGACGACGAGCGGCGGGCGGCCGACGACGCGACGGTGGAACGCACCGCTGCTGGTCGGGGCCGTGATGGTCGCCGCGGTGGTGGTCGTCGGGCTGGTGTCCCTCGTCTGGACCCCGGACGACCCGCTGGTCACCGACCCGCTGCACCGGCTCCAGGGGCCGAGCGCGGCGCACTGGTTGGGGACCGATGGCCTCGGTCGGGACGCGGCGAGCATGCTGATCGTCGGCACCCGCGTGCCCCTGCTGGTCGGGCTGGTCGCGGTGCTGATCTCGTTGGTGCTCGGCGTGCCGTTCGGCATCGCGGCGGCGATGACACGGCAGGGCGGCGCGGGCCTGTGGCTGATGCGGTGGAACGACGTGGTGCAGGCGTTCCCCGCGCTGCTGCTGGCGATCGTGCTCGCGGCGGTCCGCGGGCCGTCGACCTGGACGGCCATGGTGGCGCTGGGGATCGGCGCAGCGCCGGGGTTCGTGCGCGTGACGCGCGCCGGGACGCTGCAGGTGCTCAGCCGGGAGTACGCGCTCGCAGCCCGGGCCGCCGGACGCGGGCCGCTCTACACGGCCGTGCGGCACGTGCTGCCGAACGTGCGCAGCATGCTGATCGTGCAGGCGTCGGTCGGCTTCGCGCTGGCCGTGCTGGCCGAGGCCGCCCTGTCCTACCTCGGCCTCGGGACGCCGCCGCCCACTCCGTCGTGGGGCCGCATGCTGCAGGACGCGCAGGCCTTCCTCTACGTGCAGCCGCTGCTGATCGTCTGGCCCGGCGTCGCCATCGCTTGGACCGTGCTCGGCTTCAACCTGCTGGGCGACGGTCTGCGGGACCGCCTCGACCCTCGGCTGGAGGCGGCGTCGTGAGCCCGTTGCTCCAGGTCAGCGACCTGCGCGTGCAGTCCGGACCCCGCGAGCTGCTGCACGGGATCGACCTGCGCGTGGAGCGCGGCGAGCGGGTGGGTCTGATCGGCGAGTCGGGCTCGGGCAAGACGCTGACGCTGCTGGCGCTGATGGGCCTGCTCCCCGAGACGCTGCGCGCGACGGGCGCCGCGCGGCTGGACGGCGAGGACCGGGACCTGCTGACGCTGGGGGACCGGGCGTCGGCACGGCTGCGCGGGCGGCGGGTGTCGATGGTGTTCCAGGAGCCGATGACCGCGCTGGACCCGCTGCTGCCGGTGGGCCGCCAGGTGTCCGAGATCCTCACGCTGCACGGGTTCGTCGGCGGTGCGCGGGCGGCGCGGGGGCGGTCGGTTGAGCTGCTCGACGGTGTGGGGCTGCCGGACCCGGCCGCGGCGGCGCGGGCCTACCCGCACCAGCTGTCCGGCGGTCAGCGGCAGCGCGTGATGCTGGCGATGGCGATGGCCAACACCCCGGACCTGCTGCTGGCCGACGAGCCGACCACAGCCCTGGACGTCACGGTGCAGCGGCGGGTGCTCGAGCTGATGCGCGAGCAGGTCGCGCGGTCCGGCACGTCGCTGGTGTTCGTCACGCACGACCTGGGGATCGTCGCCGACCTGTGCGACCGGGTGGTGATCCTGCGCGACGGGGCCGTGGTGGAGGAGGGCCCGCTGGACCGGGTGTTCTCGGCGCCGCAGCACCCGTACACGCGCTCGCTGCTGGCGGTGTCCGCCCTGGCGACGGACGCCCGGGGTCGGTTGGTGACGGTGGTGGACCTCGGCGCGGGGACGACGGGTGCGGTGTCGACGGGCGCGGGGACGACGGGCGCGGCGACGGCTGCTGACGGGACGCAGGCGACCGGCGCGGTGCCGACGGCCGCGCCTCTGGACCGCGGCGGCGACGCTGTCGTCGTCCCCCCGCCTCCTCGCACCGCCGCACCGCAGCCCGGCCCGCACGAGGTGCTGCCCGACGAGGGCGCCCCGCACGTCTTCAACCACGTCCCCGGCGAGGCGCCGCTGCTCGCCGTCGCGGACCTGCGCCGCACCTACGTCCGCCCGCACCGCATCGGCCGCGCCACCCACGTGCAGGCCGTCCGCGACGTGTCGTTCGAGGTGCGCGAGGGGCAGCGGTTCGGCGTGGTCGGGGAGTCCGGCAGCGGCAAGTCGACGCTGCTGCGCCTGGTCACGGGCCTGGACCAGGCGACCGCCGGCTCGGTGCGGATCGCCGGGCGCGAGGTGGTCGGTACGCCGGAGCGGGCGCTCGGCTGGCTGCGGCGGACCGCGCAGATCGTCTTCCAGGACCCGATGGGGTCGCTGGACCCGCGGATGCGGATCGCCGAGGTGGTCACCGAACCGCTGCGCGGCGTGGGTGCCGACGAGCGGCGGGCGCGGGCGGCGGAGGTTCTCGACGCGGTCGGGCTGCCGGCGACGGCTCTCGACCGCTACCCGCACCAGTTCTCCGGCGGCCAGCGGCAGCGCATCGCGATCGCGCGGGCCGTCGTCACCCGCCCCCAGCTCCTGGTGGCGGACGAGGCCGTGTCCTCCCTCGACGTGTCCGTGCGCGCGCAGGTGCTCAACCTGCTGTCCGACCTGGCGGACGAGTACGGGCTGACGCTGCTGTTCGTCTCGCACGACCTGGCGGTGGTGCGGCGCACCTGCGACACCGTCGCGGTGATGAACGAGGGCCGGATCGTCGAGTGCGGCCCGACCGACCAGGTGTACGAGCACCCGCTGCACCCGTACACCGCCGAGCTGGTCGCCGCCGCGCCGCTGCTGCGGGCCGCCGGCGCCTGAGGTCCGCAGGGTCGCTCCCGGCGCGGTCGCGGCTCGTCCGGGCCGCGCGCACGATGGACGGCATGCCACCCGTCGAGGCTCCGACGACGACGCCGTCCACCGGCGTCGCCACCGCCGTCGAGCCCTCCTCGGGGATGGCGCCCTCCGTCGAGCCGTCGTCGGGCGCCGCACCCACACCCGCTGGCGAGGCCTCGTCGAGTGCCACACCCACGCTGCCGCCGCGGGCTGCCGTGCCTCTGCGCAAGCCGGCGCCGCGCGGCCCGATCAGCACCGCCCTGCTCGCCGCGCTGCGCCGCTCGCCCGGGGCCGTCGACCTGGGCCCGCTGCGCGCCGCCGTCGCCGCCCGACTCGGCGATCCCGCCGAGTGGCGCACCGACGAGGACGTGCAGCTCGCCCTGCTGTGCCTCTACGAGCTGCACTACCGCGGCATCGCCGGCGTCGACGACGACTGGGAGTGGGACCCGGACCTGCTGGCCGTCCGCGCCGAGCTCGAGGTGCCGTTCGAGGCCGAGCTGCGCCGCGCCGTCCCGGTGCCGGAGTGCGACCGCCGGGACCGGACCGGCGTCGCCGAGCGGCTGTTCGCCCTGACCGCCGCCGACGGCGGCCCGAGCCTGTCCCGCTACGTCGCCCGCAAGGCCACCGGGCCGCAGCTGCGCGAGCTGCTGGTGCACCGGTCGATCTACCAGCTCAAGGAGGCCGACCCGCACACCTGGGCGATCCCGCGGCTGGCCGGCGGACCCAAGGCGGCGCTGGTGGAGATCCAGGCCGACGAGTACGGCGACGGCGACCCGCACCGCATGCACGCGGAGCTGTTCGCCCTGGCCATGCGGGCGTTCGGGCTTGACGACACCTACGGCGCCTACGTGGACCACGTGCCGGCGGTGACGCTCGCCTCCCTGAACGCGATGTCGCTGTTCGGGCTGCACCGGCGGTTGCGCGGGGCGATCGTCGGGCACCTGGCGGCGTTCGAGATGACGTCGTCGCTGCCGAACCGGCTGTACGGCAACGGGGTGCGGCGGCTGGGTCACGACGACGTGGCCGCGACCTGGTACTTCGACGAGCACGTCGCGGCCGACGCGGTGCACGAGCAGATCGCCGGCCGGGACCTCGCCGGCGCGCTGGCCGAGCAGGAGCCGGAGCTGGTGGACGACATCCTGTTCGGCGCCGCCTGCTGCCTCGCGCTCGACGGCGCGACCGCCGCCCGGATGATGCGCGCCTGGGACGCCGACGGGACGTCGCTGCTGCGGCCGCTGCCATGACGGACCACGGCCGGACGACGGACGAGCACCCGGCGACGCCTCCGCGTCCGGGGAGCATCGTCGCGTGCCCGGACGGGCCGCTGCTGGTGCGTGGTGACGTCGAGGTCCTCGACGCCGACGGTCGTCCGGTGGACAAGGGTCGACGCACCGTGGCGCTGTGCCGCTGCGGGGGCTCGTCGATCAAGCCGTGGTGCGACGGGACCCATAAGGTCAACGGGTTCTCGTCGTCCACCTGACGGGCCGGGTGCCGCCTCCTGCCCGCGCGCGCCCGCGTGCCCGATGCGACGCTGGAGCATGGCCGTCGTCTCCCGTGACCTGCCCTGTCCGCCCGAGGACGTGCTCCGCGTGCTCGCCGACGGCTGGAACTACGCCACGTGGGTGGTCGGCACCAGCCGCATCCGCGGTGTCGACGCCGAGTGGCCGGCGCCGGGCTCGCGCATCGCGCACTCGGCCGGCCTGTGGCCGATGGTGCTCCAGGACGTGAGCGTCAGCCGCCGCTGGGACCCCGAGCGCGGCATCGAGCTGGAGGCGAAGGGCTCGTTCGTCGGTGATGCGAACGTCGCGATCTCCGTGGTCCCGACGGCCGGTGGCTGCCGCGTGCGCATCGCGGAGGACGCGGTGCGCGGGCCCGCCCGGCTGGTGCCCGAGCCGCTGCGCGACGCGCTGATCAGCTGGCGCAACCGCGAGACGCTCTACCGCCTCGGCGCACTGGCCTGCCGCCCGTCGACCTGACCGGCCGAAGCGGCCGCCCGGCGGAGACCTGCGCTCAGCGCTCGGGGAGCACCCGGTCCCACGCGGTGCGCACCAGCGCCCGCCGCAGGGCGCCCGTCGGACCTGCCTGACCGAGCGCCGCGCGCGCAGCGTTCCAGCCGCAGGCGCCGTGCACGCCGCCGCCCGGATGCGCACCGGCGCTCGCCAGGTACAGGCCGGTGACCGGCGTCTCCGGCCGACCCAGCCCGGTGGTGGGCCGGAACACCAGCTGCTGGTGGATCGACGCGGTGCCGCCGTTGGTGGCGCCGTCCACCAGGTTGGCATCGGCCGCCTCGATGTCCGTCGGGCTCTGCACGTACCGGCCCACGATGCGCGACCGGAATCCGGGAGCGGCCCGCTCGACGGCCGCCTCGACCCGCTGCACCTGCGCGTCGACCGCCTCGCTGTCCCACGTGATGCCGTGCGGCACGTGGGTGTACGCCCACGCCGACTCGGTGCCGGTCGGTGAGCGGCTGGGGTCGGACGTGGTCATCTGGCCGAACAGCAGGAAGGGTCGCTCCGGGATCCGGTCCATCGACAGGTCGGCGGCCATCTGCACGAACCCGTGGTCGTCGACCCCGAGGTGCACCGTGCCGGCGCCGCGTGCGCCGTCGGCTGTCCACGGCACCGGCTCGTCCAGCGCCCAGTCCAGCTTGAACGTCGAGTAGTCCCACTGGAACGTCTCCATGCGGCGGCGCAGCGCCGCGGGCACGTCCCGCTGGTGCAGCAGCCGGCCGAACAGCGCGGGCGCCGAGACGTCGGCGAGCACGGCCCGCCGGACGCCGACCTCGAGCCCGCCGGCGGTCCGCACCCCGACGGCCCGGCCGGCCCGCACCTCGACGTGGGTCACCTCGGCGCCCGTCAGCACCTCGCCGCCGGCCGCCTCGAACCGTCGCCGCATCGCCTCGGCGAGCTCACCGGCACCGCCCTCCGGCACCGGGAAGCCGACGTCCTGACCGAGCATCGCCAGCAGCCATCCGTACAGGCCGCTGCCGGCGGCGTCCGGCGGGATGTCCGCGTGCAGCGCGTTGCCGGTCAGCAGCAGCCCGCCGCCCTCGCCCCGGAACGTCTCCTGGCCCAGCCGGCGCACCGGCAGCGCGGCCAGCCGGGCCACCTCGAGCGCACCGGCGGTCCGGGTGCGGGCCAGGATCCGAGCGAGCGCCCGCACCGGCGGGATCGGGGTGAACAGCGCGTCCAGCAGCGGGTCCCGCAACCGGCGGTAGCCGTCGACCATCCGGCGCCACGCGTCACCGTCGCCGGCCGCCCACTCGTCCAGCCCCGCGGCGGTGCGGTCCACGTCGTGGTGCAGCACCGCCGCGCGCCCGTCGTCCAGGGCGTGCGCCAGCACCGCGGGCGCGTGCAGCCAGCGCAGCCCGTACCGCTCCAGCTCCAGCGCACGGATCGCCGGCGACGCGGCGGCGAGCGGGTAGAAGGCGCTGAACAGGTCGCTACGGAAGCCCGGCACCGTCACCTCGGCGCTGCGGACCGCCCCGCCGACCTCGTCGTTCGCCTCGAGCAGCAGCACGTCCCAGCCTGCGTCGGCCAGTGCGTTGGCCGCGACCAGGCCGTTGGGACCGGCCCCGACGACGACGGCGTCCACGGTGCGGCGCATGGGACTCCCCGGGGTCGACGATGTCCGTTCGAGCATCGCAGCGACCGAGCGGCCCTGCCATCCGGGCCGGGTCGGTGGACGGCGAACGGCTCAGGCGCCGCGGCGCCGGCTGCGCAGGTCGGCAGCGAGCTGCTGGGCCTGCAGGCTGATCAGCGCCCGGTAGTACTCGAACAGGAGCGCGACCCGCTCCGCGGGCACGTCGACGGCGGCGTCCCGCGCGGCCAGCCAGTTGTACTTGGCTGCATGGATCTCGTCGTCCGAGATGCGTAGCCGTGGGTCCACCGCCATCGAGAACTCGTCCCGCTGCTCCATGACGGGGAGTCTTGCGGCGTGGGTCGGTGCGCGTGCCCGAACCGGAGTCTTCACCCCGTGTGACAGCACGTCGTGCCGGTCAGTGACCGTCGCCGGTTCAGGTGACCTCACTCCCGCGCGCACCGTGGTGGCCAGGGGCGACAGAGCTGGGGACCTTGTCATGGCCGGTCGCGCGACTTCACCCGGGGGAGAGCTGCAGAGCGCTGCATCGCAGGTGTGGCCCCGACGCCGACGTCGGGGGAATCCGCGCCGACACCCAGTTGTTCGGCCGGGTAGGTGTCGCAGGGAGGACGAGGAGCCGATGACGGACAGCGCGGTGCAGACGATCCGGTGGCAGGACCCCCGCGAGCTGACGGACGTCGGCGTGCTGCTGGCCAGCGGCCGCCTCGCGCCCCGGCGGTTCGCGAGCAGGGCCGAGGCGGAGGCGTGGGCCCGCCCGGAGGACGGCGACGAGGTCGTCGACCTGAACACCGTCTGCCAGTGCGACCTGTGACCGCCGAGGGTCCCGCTCTCACCACGCACCGGACAGCCGCCGCCTCCTAGCCGGACGGCTGCTGCCTCCCAGCCGGACGGCCGCGCGTCGCGTCGGGTGCCGTGCCGGCCGGCAGCGCTGCTCCTCGCGCGTCCCGACCCGTTGACGCCCGCCTCCGTGCGCCCAATAATGAACGCATGTTCATGAACGTGCGTTCATAACGAGAGGACGGGTGCGATGTACGTCGAGCTTGTGGGTCTGACCAAGTGTTTCGGCTCGGTGGTTGCGGTGGACGACGTCACGGCCCGGGTGGTGCCCGGCCAGGTCACCGCCTTCCTCGGGCCCAACGGCGCGGGCAAGACGACGACGCTGCGGATGCTGCTCGGTCTGGTCCGGCCGACCGCCGGGCAGGCGCTGCTCGACGGTCGCCGGTACGACCAGCTCGAGTCCCCACGGCGGTCGGTGGGCGCGCTGCTCGGTCCCGACGGGTTCCACCGCGGCCGGACCGGGCGTGACCACCTGCGGGTGGTGGCCCTGGCGGCCGGTATCGGCACGGCCCGGGTCGACGAGGTGCTCGAGCTCGTGGAGCTGACCTCGGCGGCGGACCGGCGGGTCGGTGAGTACTCGCTCGGCATGCGGCAGCGGCTGGGGCTGGCGTGCGCCCTGCTCGGCGAGCCGGAGGTGCTGATCGCCGACGAGCCGGCCAACGGCCTGGACCCCGAGGGCATCGCCTGGGTGCGGGAGTTCTTCCGCCGCAGCGCTGCCGAGGGACGCACGGTGCTGGTCTCCAGCCACTTCCTGGCCGAGGTGACCCGCACCGCCGACCGTGTGCTGGTGATCGACCGGGGACGGCTCCGGTTCGACGGCTCGCTGGCGGCCCTGGCGGCGACCGCGGACGCGGCGGCCGGCCCGGACGACGCCGCGGCGATCGAGACGGCGTTCCTGCAGCTGACGGCGGAGGTGGCGGCATGAACGCCCTGGTCAGGGCCGAGCTGCTGAAGCTCACCACGGTCCGCACCCCCCGGTGGGTGCTGCTCGCCCAGGTGGTGCTCCTGGCGATGGCCGCCAGTGGCGCCGTCGTCTCCGGGGTGCTGTCGCCCGAGCGGATGGCGACGCAGGCCGGGATGCGGACCTTCCTCGCCCACGGCGGGGTCGTGGCGATCCTCTCCCTCGCCATCGGCATCACCATGAGTGCCGGGGAGTACCGGCACGGGACCGTCGTCGACACCTTCCTCACCACGCCCCGGCGCTCCCGGGTGGTCGTCGCGAAGCTCGTCGCCGGCGCGCTCGCCGGGCTGGTCGCCGGGGTCGTCGTCGCGGTGGCCGTCGTGGGCCTGGCGGTGGCCTGGTACCAGGCCAAGGGCGTGACGCTGGACTGGACGGTCGTCGCCCGCAGCACCGCCGGCGTGATCGTGTGGCAGGCGCTGTACGCGGTGCTCGGCGTGGCCGTCGGTGCGATGGTCCGAGCCCAGACGGCCGCCGTGGTCGGCGCCGTGGCGTGGCTGTTCGTCGCCGAGGGCGCGCTGTCGCAGCTGCTGAGCTCGGTCGGTCGGTGGCTGCCGGCCACCGCCGCGTCGGCGCTCGGGTACGCACCCGGTACGGGCTACCTGCCGCAGGCCGGCGGGGGCGCGGTGCTCGCCGGGTGGACCGTGCTGGCCGGGCTGGCCGCCGTGGTGCTCACCCGGCGGCGTGACGTGGCCTGAGACCGGATGGTTGGATCGCGCTGTGGCCCGCCAAGCTCGTGTCCTGCGTGACCAGCCGGGCCACCCGCAGGCGCTGCGCCAGCACCTGATCGACGCGACGCAGCGCCTGCTCGCCGCCCACGGGGTGACGGGGCTGACCACGCGCACCATCGCGCACGAGGCGCAGGTGGCGGACGGCGTGCTCTACAACCACTTCGCAGGCAAGGACGACCTGGTGGTCGTCGCCATGGTGGAGCGGTTCACCGAGCTGGGGCGGCAGTTCTCCGCCGGGTGCCCGAAGCCGGGCGCGCAGGACCTGCGCACCGGGCTGACGGTGCTGGTGCAGCAGTGCCGGACGTTCCAGGCGGACGCCTTCCCGATGCTGGCCGGCCTGCTGGGGCGGCCGGACCTGCTGCACGAGCTGTTCACCCGGCTGCACGGCGCGGGGGGCCGGACGCATCCGGTCGTCTGGAGCGACATCGTCGACTTCGTCGAGGCCGAGCAGCGGCTCGGGACCGTCAGCCCCGACGTCTCGCCGGACACGATCGCCACCGTGATGTTCGGCGCCAGCCAGATGGACGCCCTGCGCGAGCCGCTGACCTGGGGCGCCACGCACACGGGCACGGAGGCGGTGACCGCCGACGGCGGTTCCCAGGAGTCGGTCGAGCGCCTGGTCGACGTGCTCGTACGGGCGTGCCGCGCCGACTGACGTCCCGGGCCGGGGCGAGGCGCGCGTCGAGCGCGGTCGTGCGGGGCGGTGGCCGTCGCCCGCACCTGGACGACGGCGGCAGGGCGGCCCTCCCCGCAGCACCGCCGCCTAGGGTGGGCAGATGCTGACGCGTCGCCCTGTCGTCGCCGTGCGTGGGCTCGCGGTGCTGGGGGCCGTCGCGGTGGTGGCCGTGCTGGTCGCGGTCTCGTTCAGCGGTGCCGCGGCGGCCACCGCGCTGGCAGACCCGGGTGCGGCGGTCCGCTGGGGGCTGCCGGTGGTGGACGTGCTGACCGACCTGGCGGTGGCGGTGACGCTCGGGGCGCTCGCGCTGGTGATCGGCATCGTGCCGCGGCGGGCGGCGGTGGAGGCGCACCCGGAACGCCGCTCGACGGCGCCCGGCGGCACGTCGGCGGTCGGTGCCGCGTGGCCGGCCGGGACCACCGTGACGGCCGTCGCCGCCGGCGTGTGGACGGTGCTGGCCGTGGTGCGCGTCGTGCTGACGTACGCGCAGGTGTCCGGCAGCCCGGTGGACCTCGGCTCCTCAGGCGCGCAGCTGTGGCTGTTCGTCACGCAGGTGGACCTGGGACGGGCGTACGCGGGCATCGTGCTGGTCGCCGCCGCGGTCACCGCCCTGGCCCTGGTGGTCGGCACCCCGACCGGCGCCGGCTGGACCGGTGCCCTGGCGCTCGTGGCGCTGTGGATGCAGTCCGGCACCGGCCACGCGTCCGGCGCCGCGCACCACGAGGTGGCCACCGAGGCGCTGCTGCTGCACCTCCTGGGTGCCGCCGTCTGGATCGGGGCGCTCGCCGCACTGGCCCTGCTCGCCCGCCGCCTCGGCACCGACCTGCCGGTGGCGGTGCGCCGCTACTCCGTCGTCGCGGGCTGGTGCCTGGCGGCGGTAGGCGTGTCCGGCCTGGTCAACGGGTTCATCCGGGTGGGCGGCTGGTCCGACCTGGGCACCCGGTACGGCCTGCTGCTGATCACCAAGGCGGTGCTGCTGGCCGCGCTCGGCGCGCTCGGGCTGGCGCACCGTCGGGCGACCATCCCGCAGCTGAGCACCGGTGCCGGTGCGGCGTTCGCCCGGCTGGTCCTCGTCGAGCTCGCGGTGATGGGGGCGGTCTCCGGCGTCGCGGTGGCGCTGTCGTCGTCCGCACCGCCCGTCCCCAACGTCCCGGTGGCGGACACGTCACCGGCGTTCCGGGTGATCGGCCACTCGCTGCCGCCGGAGCTGACCGGCGCCCGCTGGTTCACCGTGTGGAACTGGGACGTGGTGATGGCCGCCGCCGCGGCCGCCGGCCTGGTGGTCTACCTGCGCTGGGTGTGGCGGCTGCGCCGGCGCGGCGACCGCTGGCCCGTCGGACGGACCGCCGCCTGGGTCACCGCGATGGTCGTCTTCGTCTGGACGACGTCCGGCGGCCCCAACGCCTACGGGCACGTGCTGTTCAGCGCGCACATGGTCCAGCACATGGTCCTGGCGACGGTGGTGCCCGTGTTCCTGGCCCTGTCGGCGCCGGTGTCGCTCGCGCTGCGCGCCCTGCCGGCCCGGTCCACGCGGCTCGCCGGCGACACGTCCCGTGGTCCCCGCGAGTGGATCCTGGTGCTGGTGCACAGCCGCGTCGGCCGGTTCTTCGCCAACCCGGTGGTGGCGGCGGCCAACTTCGTCGCCTCGATGATCGTCTTCTACTACAGCGGCGTGTTCGAGTGGTCGCTGCGGACCACCGAGGGCCACCTGTTCATGGTGGTGCACTTCTCGCTGGTCGGGTACCTGTTCGCCAATGCGCTGATCGGCGTGGACCCCGGTCCGCAGCGTCCCGGCTACCCGCAGCGGCTGCTGCTGCTGTTCGCCACGATGGGGTTCCACGCCTTCTTCGGCATCTCGCTGATGAGCGGCGACGGGCTGCTGGTGGCCGACTGGTTCGGCCTGCTCGGCCGGCCGTGGGGACCCAGTGCGATCGCCGACCAGCAGGCCGGTGGCGGCATCGCGTGGGGGATCGGCGAGCTGCCCACGCTGGCCCTGGCGGTGGCGGTGGCGGTCGCCTGGGCGCGGGACGACGAGCGGCTGGCCCGACGCCGGGACCGGCAGGTGGACCGGACCGGCGACACCGAGATGGACGAGTACAACGCGATGCTGGCGCGGCTGGCGGGCCGCGACGCACCACATGACGAACCGCAGGGGGAGACGGACCGATGACCTCGCAGACCGGCAGCCAGCTCGGCGATCTCGACCAGTACGTGGCGCTGCCGCGCCTGTCCGGCCTGCGCCTCTCCCCGGACGGCACGCGCCTGGTCACCGCCGTCGCCACCCTGGACACCAAGGGCACCCGGTACGTCACCGCCCTGTGGGAGGTCGACCCGAGCGGTGTCCGGCCGGCCCGGCGCCTGACCCGCAGCGGCCGCGGCGAGTCGAGCGCGGCGTTCACGCCCGACGGCGACCTGCTGTTCACCTCCGCCCGCCCGGACCCGGACGGCGACTCCGGCAAGGACGGGTCCGACGACGACGTCGCGGCGCTGTGGCTGCTCCCGCGCGACGGTGCCGAGGCCCGCGTGGTGGCCCACCGGCACTCCGGCCTGGGCGACGTGCACGTCGCCGCCGACGCCGGGGTGCTGCTGGTCGCGTCCGACGTGCTGCCGACGGCGCAGGACGCCGCCGACGACGAGAAGCTGCGCACCGAGCGCAAGGACGCCAAGGTGGCGGCGATCCTGCACGACTCGTACCCGGTCCGGTACTGGGACCACGACCTCGGACCGCAGTCGCCGCACTGGTTCGTCGGACGCGTCACGCCCGGGCTGGTCGCGCCCGCCGCGGGCGTCGCCGAGCCGCGCGTGGAGCTGACCGACGTCACGCCGGGCGCCCGGGCGGCGCTCGTCGAGCAGCACGGCGACGTGACGCCGGACGGCGGCACCGTGATCACCACCTGGGCGGTGCCGGGACGCGCGGCGGAGGTGCGCACGCAGCTGGTCGCGATCGACGTCGCCTCCGGTGAGCGGCGGGTGCTGGTGGCCGACCAGGGCTTCGACGTCCTCGACCCGGTGGTGTCCCCGGACGGCCGGTGGGTGGCGTTCGGCCGCGAGACGATCTCGACGCCGCAGCGGGCGCCGCGGGTGGACCTCGCCGTGGTGCCGGTGGCGGGTGGTCCGGTGCGGCCGCTCACGGCGGACTGGGACCGCTGGCCGTCGGGTGCGGTGTGGCTGCCGGGCTCCGACGGGCTGCTGGTGGTGGCCGACGACGACGGCCGCGCGCCGGTGTTCTGCGTCGACCTGGAGTCCGGTGCGGTGCGCCGCGTGACGTCCGACGACGCGGCGTTCAGGGACCTGCAGGTGGCCCCCGACGGTGCGACGGCCTACGCGCTGCGCTCGTCGTACACGGCCCCGCCGCACGCCGTCCGCATCGACCTGGCGCGGGCGGCCGCCACCGGCGCCCCGGTCGCCGCCGAACCGCTCCCCGGCCCGGCGCCGCTGCCCGAGCTGCCGGGCCGCCTCGAGGAGCTCCGGGTCACCGCCGCCGACGGCACCCCGCTGCGGGCCTGGCTGGCGCTGCCGCACACTGCCGGCCCCGACCGCCCCGCGCCCCTGCTGCTGTGGATCCACGGCGGTCCGCTCGGCACGTGGAACGCCTGGTCGTGGCGCTGGAACCCGTGGCTGCTGGTCGCGCGCGGGTACGCGGTGGTGCTGCCCGACCCCGGGCTGTCCACCGGCTACGGGCAGGAGTTCGTGCAGCGCGGGTGGGGTGCCTGGGGTGCCGAGCCGTTCACCGACCTGATGACCGTCACCGACGCGGTGGTGGCACGGGCGGACGTGGACGCATCACGGACGGCCGCGATGGGCGGCTCGTTCGGCGGGTACATGGCCAACTGGGTGGCCGGCCACACCGACCGGTTCCGGGCGATCGTCAGCCACGCGGGGCTGTGGGCGCTCGACCAGTTCGGCCCCACCACGGACGCCGCGTACTACTGGCAGCGCGAGATGACCCCGCAGATGGCGGCGGACAACTCCCCGCACGCGTCCGTCGGCGCGATCACCACCCCGATGCTGGTGATCCACGGCGACAAGGACTACCGCGTTCCGGTCGGCGAGGCGCTGCGCCTCTGGTACCAGCTGCTGTCGTCGTCGGCCCTCGCCGCGGACGACGACGGCCGCACGCCCCACCGGTTCCTCTACTTCCCGGACGAGAACCACTGGGTGCTGTCGCCGCGCAACGCGACCGTCTGGTACGGCACCGTGCTGGCGTTCCTCTCCGAGCACGTGCTCGGAGAACCCCTCCCGTACCCTCGCCTGCTCGGCTGACCTCTGCCACCGTCCCGCACAACCGCCTGCGCTCGGCGTGCGGGCCTTCCGACCTCGGGTGACACTGGCAGCGCCCGGGCCAGACCCGGACGAGGAGAAGGAGCGCACATGTACATCGGAGGCGGCATCACGCTGCTGGTGATCGGCGCGATCCTGTCGTTCGGCGTCCGGGACAGCATCTCCGGCGTGAACCTCACGGTGATCGGCTACATCCTGATGGCGGCGGGCGTCCTGGCGATCATCCTGTCGATCATCTTCAACGCCCAGCGCACCAACACCACGCACCGCGAGGTGATCGAGCGGCACGACGACCGTCCGCTGCCGCCCGTCTGACCAACGCCCCGTCTGGCCAAGGCACGGACCAGCGTCCCGTCTGACCAACGCACGGACCGGCGGCCCGTCGATATGCCCCCGCTCGGGGCATTCGACGGTTCCGCCGAGCCGCCGGGGCGGGTGACATCGGCCGGACCTCACCCGGTGGCCCCTCGTGAGCGGTCTTCGGCACCCGCGATCATGGACACGTGGTCCAGTGGCTCACCGCCGAGGACGCGCGCGAGCAGGGTCCGCCCGCGGCGCGTTCCGCCGGCGTGCCCGAGCTGGCCACGGCCGCGAAGCGGCTGGGCTACGCCGCGAGCCTGGACGAGGTCGGCACCGTCGCGACGGTGTGCGCCAAGGAGGTCCTCGCCGCCCAGCACGCCGCGCTGCTGCGCATCGAGCAGCAGACCTGCCGCGTGCTGGCGGTCGCGCCCGGTCTGCGGGACACCCGCGAGATCGACATGTCCCGTGCCGAGTTCCGGGCCGAGGACCGGCCCGCGCTGAACAGCCTGATCCGCGACCGCCTCCCATGGGTGGCCAGCGCGTACGACGAGGACGGCACCCCGTTCCCGCCCGGTGACCCGCGTGCGGGCGACGAGGTGGAGGTGGAGACGCTGCTCGCGCTCGGCGCCGCCGCCGCGATGGCCGTCCCCGTCGAGGTGAACGGCACGGTGTGGGGCGAGGTGTACGTCACCCGCAACGCCCCCGGCGAACAGTTCGGGCCCACCGAGCTGGCGGCGGCGACCGTGCTGGCCGGCCTGGTCGGGGGTGCCGTGGCCCGGGTGGACCTCGAGGCGCAGGTGCGGCACCTGGTCGCCGACGACCCGCTGACGGGTCTGGTGAACCGGCGGATCGCCGATGCCGCCGCCGAGCACGCCCTGGCCTCCGGCGGCGAGACGTGCATCGTCATGTGCGACGTCGACGGTCTCAAGCGCGTCAACGACGAGCTGGGCCACGACGCCGGCGACGACCTGCTCCGAGCGGTGGCCGACGTGCTTCGCCGCATCTCCGAGGGGCTGCCCGGCGCGACCGCCGCCCGGCTCGGTGGCGACGAGTTCTGCGTGATCACGTCCGGCCACCCGCTGGCGACGGTGCGCGAGGTCACCGCCCGCACGGTCGACACGTTCCCGCTGCCGCACGCCGCCACCCTGTCGTTCGGCATCTCCTCGACCGCGATCGCGGGCGCGGTGCCGGCCAGCCAGCTGTTCCGGCGCGCCGACCAGGCGCAGTACCGCGCCAAGCGGGCACACGCGCGGCTGCGGGCGGCCGCCGGGCCGGTGACCGCCGACCCTGCGGTGACGGCGGAGCGCCTGGTGGTGACCGTGTCGGCGGCTCTGGCCGACGTGCGGGGCGGGCCGGTGGCCCGGCTGTGCGCGCTGGCGGCCGCGGCGGCGGACACGCTCGGCGCCGGCGAGTGGGCCGTGCTGCGGCGGCGGGACGACGACGAGTCGGCCGACACGGTGGCCCGCGGTGGCGACGACGGCAGCAGGGGCGAGCACGTCCGCCTCGAGGCGGCGTACGGCACGTGGCTGATCGAGGTGTCGGCGTCGGCGACCGCCGCGATCGCCGAGCCGGTGCCGACCACGCTCGGGGCGCTGACGGCGCTCGCGGTGGTCGGCGCCGCCTGACGGCGGTCCGCGCCCGACCGCGGCGTCGTCGACCCGCTTCCGCGACCGGTTCCGAGCGGGGGCTCAGCCCAGCAGCGGCAGCGTCAGCACCTCGGGCGCACCCGCCTCGAGCCGCACCGGAACGCCCCAGTCCTGGCTCGCCAGGTGGCACGCCGGGTACTCGATCGCGGGGTCGGCGTCGCACGACGCGGCCTGCGCGGTCACGTGCAGCACCCCCTCCCCGACGGCCGGGTCGAGCGTGAGCACCCTGGTCAGCGGCACGTCGTCGCCCGCGCCGTCGAGCAGCAGACCGGCGGGTGACGACGAGACGCGCAGCCGCGTCGACGGCCCGTACCGGTCGTCCTGCTTCTGACCAGGGGCGGGGGTGAAGACGACGTCCAGCCGCACCTGTCCTCGCGCGAGGACGGTGACGGGCCGCTGGGTGCGGTGCGCACCGTCGTCGACCCGCCGGCCGACCCCCGCCGGCAGCGGCACGCGGACCAGCCGGTGGGCGGCGGACTCGACGACCAGCAGCTGCGGTGCCGAGGCGTCGTCGGCCAGCACGACGAGCCCGCTCGGCTCGGCCAGCCCCGTGGCGACGGTGCTGACCTCCTCGGTGACGGGGTCGTACCGGCGGATCGCGCCGTTGTAGGTGTCGGCGACCAGCACCGTGCCGTCCGGCAGCGTGGCGACGCCGAGCGGGTGCTGCAGCCGGGCCTGTGCGGCAGGACCGTCCACGTGACCGAAGTCGAACAGCCCCTCGCCGACCAGCGTCCGCACCGTGCCGCCGGTCTCCACCACGCGCAGCGCCGAGGTCTCGGAGTCCGCGACCCAGAGCCGGCCGCCCTCGTCCACCGCCAGCCCCGACGGCTGCGCGAACCACGCCTCCCGCGCGGGCCCGTCCAGCAGCCCCTCGGTCATGGTGCCGGCGGCGTGCCGCACGGTCCCGGCCACCGGGTCGAACGCCCACAGGGTGTGGTGCCCGGCCATCGCCACGGCGAACGCCTGCCACGGCTCGAACCACACGACGTCCCACGGCGACGACAGCCGCACGCCGACCGCCGGCCCGTCGTACCCGACACCCCGGCGGTCGCCGGTCTCGACGCCCTCCAGCACGTTGTCCGGCGCGCCGACCAGGAACTGCGTCCCCGTACCGGCCACCGTCGTCACCGTCCCGTCGGACAGCCGCACGCCGCGCAGCACGTGGTTCGCGGTGTCGGCCACGAGCACGTCCCAGCCCGCCGCCGCCCGCAGGCCCTCCGGCAGCAGGGCCAGCCCGTTCGGCTCCGCGAACCGCGCCTCGTCGGGACCGCCGTCCACCAGCCCGCGGGTCCCGACGCCGATCCGCCGCACCAACGTCTCGCCGTCCGCCTCCAGCTCCGCGAGCCCGTGGTGCCCGGCGTCCGCCACCAGCAGGTGTCCGTCGGGCAGCACGATCGCTCGCGCCGGGAACCGCAGCGTCCCGGGCTCCGGCTCCGGGATCACCACCGGCCCGTCGCCCCGCCGCAGCGTGCCCTTCGCCTCGTGCTCCGTCACCAGCTCGCCGACCAGCGCCTCGAGGTTGTGCGCATGCCCCTCGCCGGCCAGCTGCGCGACGACGTACCCCTCGGGGTCGATCACCACCAGCGTCGGCCAGGCGCGTGCCGTGTACGCCTGCCACGTGACCAGCTCGGGGTCGTCCAGCACCGGGTGGTGCACCTCGTACCGCTGCACAGCGGCCGCGAGGGCGACCGGATCGGCCTCGTGCACGAACTTCGGCGAGTGCACCCCGACGACCACCAGCACGTCGGAGAACCGCGCCTCGAGGTCCCGCAGCTCGTCCAGGACGTGCAGGCAGTTGATGCAGCAGAACGTCCAGAAGTCGAGCACCACCACCTTCCCCCGCAGGTCGGCGAGGGTGACCGTCCGCCCGCCGGTGTTCAGCCACCCGCGCCCGACGAGCTCGGACGCACGGACACGGGGCAGACGGGCGGTGCTGGTGCTCACGGCACAAGTCAACAGGACGCCGCCAGGTGCTCATCCCGGGCGCCGTCGGCGCGGGCGGCCACCTTCGTTCTCGGCTGTGCGCCCGGTGGACGCACATGAGGCGTACAGGCCGAGATGGCTCCGGGGCGCCCTCGGAGGGCGCTAGCGGTGCGATGCTGCGCGGCCGGTCTTTGGGCCGCGCAGCAGCCACGTGACCACCAGCGCCGCGAGCAGTGCCACGCCCGCGGCGGCCAGCAGCGCCACGTGCAGACCGTCGACGAAGGCGGTGCGCGCCGGTCCGACGACCGCCCCACCGACCATCGTCGCGGCGGCGAGCGAGGAGTGCGCCGCCTCGGCGGCCCGCGCCGGCACGCCCGCCGGCAGGTGCAGCGAGGCGCGGTAGGTGCCGTCCAGCAGGCTGGCCAGCACCGCGATGCCGAGCGCACCGCCGAGCTCGCGCCCGAGGTCGTTCACCGCCGAGCCGACGTTCTGCAGGTGCTGGGGCAGCGCATCGGTGATCGCCGTGGTGGCGGGTGGCATCGCCAGGCCCAGGCCCGCGCCGAGCGGCACGAGCCCGGTGGCGACCATCGCGTACGAGCTGCCCGTGTCGAGGCGCGCGAGCAGCGCCAGCCCGGTGGCGACCCCGAGGAGCCCCAGCGTCCAGGGTCCGCGTGCCCCGAACCGCGCGGTCAGCGCCGGGCTGAGCCGGGACATGGGCACCATGCCGAGCGGCATGGCCAGCAGGCTCAGCGCCGCGTGCAACGCGCTGTCGCCCCGCACCAGCTGCAGGTACTGCATGAGCACGAACATGAACCCGAACAGGGCGAAGAACTGCAGCGTGATCGACACCGACCCTGCGGCGAACCGCCGGTTGCGGAACAGCCGCGGGTCCAGCAGCGGGTGCTCACGGCGGAGCTCCCAGCCGACGAACCCGACGAGCAGCAGGGCGCCGGCGCCGAGCCCGATGAGGGTGGTCGGAGCGCCCCAGCCGTCCACCGGCGCCTGGATCACCGCGTGCACGAGCACGGCCACGCCGACCGCGGCGAGGACGGCACCGACGAGGTCGAGCCGCGGCGCACCGCGCTCCGCGGACTCGGGGACGACCACGAGGGTGCCGACGAGCGCCACGACGACGAGCGCCGCGCTGAACCAGAACACCGCCGGCCAGGTCCACGCCTGCAGGAGCAGCCCGGACGCGAGAAGCCCCAGCACGCCGGCCGCTCCGGCGACGGCCGCCCAGATGCTCACGGCGCGGGCGCGCTGCTCCCGGGGGAAGGTGCCGGTGATGGTCGACAGGGTGGCCGGCATCACCAGGGCCGCCCCGGCGCCGGCCACGGCTCGCAGGCCGATGAGCACCTCGGGGGTAGCCGTCAGGGCGCCACCGACGGACGCGACGCCGTAGACCAGCAGGCCGACGACGAGGGCGCGGCGCCGGCCGAACCGGTCGCCGAGCGCTCCGGCGGGCAGCAGCAGGGAGGCGAACACCAGGCTGTACGCGTCGACGATCCACGACTGCTGGGTCTGGTCGGCGTGGGTCTGCACCGCGATGTCCGGCAGCGCCACGTTGAGCGAGGCCATCGCCGAGACGACCACGGCCAGCGCGAGGCAGGTGACGGCCAGCACGAGCCCGGGACGGGCGGGGCGGCCGCCGGCGCGTGCGGACGGTCCGGTGCGCGTGCGTGTGCGCGGGCCGACGCCGGCGGTGGTGACGACGGCGGTGGTGGGCGAGTCGGGCATCGGGGACGCTCCGTGGTCGGCTGGACGGACCCCGACAGGCTGCGGGACGCACGTCTAGGATCTCAACCGTGATGAATAAATCCGATCCTCGGGGCCGACGGTCCGGGAGGCCGGACACCCGTGGGCAGATCCTCGAGGTGGCCCGGCGGCTGTTCCTCGCCGACGGCTACCAGCTGGTGACCATGCGGGGCGTGGCGGCGCAGGCCGGTGTGGACGCCGCCCTGGTCAGCTACTACTTCGGGTCGAAGAAGAACCTGTTCGCGGCGGCCGTGACGGCCTCGGCCAACCCCGCGGACACGATCGCGCGTGCCGTCGAGGGCGACCTGGTGGGTCTGCCTGAGCGGGTGCTGCACGACCTCGTCGCGCTGTGGGACGACCCGGTGGCCGGCGCGCCGCTGCTCGCCATGCTCGGCAGCATCCACGGCGACGCCGACGTCGCCGACCTGTTCCGGGACATGCTCGAGCGGGAGCTGCTGACGCGCATCGCCGCACGGCTGCGCGGGCCGGACGCGACCCTGCGCGCGGCGGCGTTCTGCACGCAGGTCGCCGGCATCGTCGTCACCCGGTACGTGCTGCGGCTGCGCGCCGTCGCGGCGATGTCGCCCGACGACGTGGTGCGCACCTTCGCGCCCGCGCTGCGCGCGACGCTCGCGCCCCCACGACGCCACGCCACGACGTCCGGAGGCCGCCTGGTCGGGGTGTGACCCGCGACACACGGTGTGCCTACACTCGCCCCCTGCCGACGACGAGGTCGAGGAGGCGGTGTGGCGCGACGCGAGGCGCGTGCCGAGCCGAGCCGGTCCGTGCCTGAGGCCCGGTCCGCGACCAGCGGTCCGACGACGACAGCCGTCGGGCCGACGTCCCCCGAGCCGGCGTCCCGCCTGCGCGACGCGCACGAGCGGTTCGTCAGCACCGGCAGCGCACCGGCCCGGCTGGTCCGACGGGTCGTCGTCGATTCGTGGCGGCGCAGCGCACGCATCGGCATCGACCCGGACCGGGTCAGCGCGCCGGTGGACCTGTCCGACCCCGAGCTGGCGGCGGTCCGCCGGTCCCATCCGCTGGCGGCCGGCATCCCGACGGCTCGACGGCTGCTGCTGCAGCCGGACGCCGGGTGGGTCGCGGCGCTGACCGACCACACGGGCCGGCTGCTGTGGGTCGAGGGTGACCGGTCGGTCCGGCGGTCCATCGAGCAGATCGGGTTCGTCGAGGGCGGGGTGTGGCGGGAGGACACCGCCGGCACCAACGCGCCCGGCACCGCCTTGGCCACGGACGCCGAGGTGCAGGTGGTCGGTGCCGAGCACTGGGCACGGTCGGTGCACCCGTGGAGCTGCGCGGCGGCGCCGGTGCACGCGCCCGACGGCCGCGTGGTCGGTGTGCTGGACGTCACCGGGGGACCGGCGGCGGGTACGCCGATGGCGATGTCCCTGGTCAGGGCGACCGCCGCGGTGCTCGAGGCGGGGCTCGCGATGCCGGCGGCGGACCCCCGGGCAGGCGTGGCCGGCGGCCACCCGGTGGACGTGCACGAGCCCCGGCTGCAGGTGCTCGGCGCCCACGCCGGGGTGCTGCACCTGCCCGTCGACGCCGGCGGTGGCCGGGTGCGGCTGTCCCGCCGGCACACCGAGATCCTGCTGCTGCTCGCCGAGCACCCCGCGGGGCTGTCCGGTGACGAGCTGGCGGTGCTGCTGTCCGACGACGAGCTCTCGGACGTCACCGTCCGGGCCGAGGTGTCGCGGCTGCGCCGTGCCGTCGGACCGCTGCTCTCCGAGTCGCGCCCGTACCGGCTGACCCGCGCCCTGCGCACCGACGCCGACACGGTGCGGGACGCGCTGGCGCTCGGCGACACCGCCGCCGCGCTCACCGCCTACGCCGGGCCGGTGCTGCCGCGGTCGGAGGCGCCGGGCGTCGACCGGGTGCGTGCCGACCTGTCCACCGACGTCCGGGCGGCGGTGCTCGCCTCGCGGGACGCCGAGCTGCTGTGCCGATGGGTCGCGTCCGACGAGGGCGCCGACGACTGGGCCGCCTGGCGCGCGCTGGCGGCGTGCACCGCGTCGGGGTCGGCGGCGCACCTGCGTGCCGTCGCGCGGCTGCACGCCGTCGAGCAGCGCCTCGGCTGACCTCGACGCCTCGATCCGCAGGCCGGGACCTTCGTCCTCCTAGGTGCAACCTTCCTGCAACGATGCGCGACCTAACGTCCTGCCTCGTCGCGACGAAGAGGTCGCGCCCCGCGCCCCGCCGCCCCGCGACGGCCCGCGGCCCCTGTCACAGGAGGGTGGACGATGACCGTCTACGCAGCCCCCGGTCAGCCCGGCAGCCCCGCCCGCTACCGCGACCGGTACGACCACTGGATCGGCGGCGAGTGGGTAGCCCCCGCGTCCGGCCGGTACTTCGAGAACCCCACGCCGATCACCGGCCGCACGTTCACCGAGGTGGCGCGCGGCGACGCGGACGACGTCGAGCGGGCGCTGGACGCCGCCCACGGTGCAGCCCGGTCCTGGGGCCGGACCACCGCCACCGAGCGGGCCCTGATCCTCAACAAGATCGCCGACCGCATGGAGCAGCACCTCGAGGAGATCGCGGTCGCCGAGTCGTGGGAGAACGGCAAGCCGGTGCGCGAGACGCTGGCTGCCGACATCCCCCTGGCGATCGACCACTTCCGGTACTTCGCCGGTGCGGTACGGGCCCAGGAGGGGTCCATCTCCGAGATCGACGCCGACACCATCGCGTACCACTTCCACGAGCCCCTGGGCGTCGTCGGGCAGATCATCCCGTGGAACTTCCCGCTGCTGATGGCGGTGTGGAAGCTCGCGCCGGCCCTGGCCGCCGGCAACACGGTGGTGCTCAAGCCGGCCGAGCAGACGCCGGCGTCGATCCTCTACCTGATGGAGCTGATCCACGACCTGCTGCCGGCGGGCGTCGTCAACATCGTCAACGGGTTCGGTGTCGAGGCCGGCAAGCCGCTCGCCTCGAGCAACCGCATCCGCAAGATCGCCTTCACCGGCGAGACCACCACGGGTCGGCTGATCATGCAGTACGCCAGCCAGAACATCATCCCGGTCACCCTGGAGCTGGGCGGCAAGAGCCCGAACATCTTCTTCGACGACGTCGCCCGGGCCAAGGACGACTACTACGACAAGGCGCTCGAGGGCTTCACGATGTTCGCCCTCAACCAGGGCGAGGTGTGCACCTGCCCGTCCCGCGCGCTGATCCAGGAGTCGATCTACGACGACTTCCTCACCGACGCCACCGCCCGCACGCAGGCGATCAAGCAGGGCAACCCCCTGGACACCGAGACGATGATCGGCGCCCAGGCCTCGCACGACCAGCTGGAGAAGATCCTCAGCTACATCGAGATCGGCAAGGCCGAGGGCGCCACCGTCCGCACCGGCGGCGAGCGCGCGCACCTCGACGGCGACCTGGCCGGCGGCTACTACGTGCAGCCGACGATCTTCGAGGGCAAGAACTCGATGCGGATCTTCCAGGAGGAGATCTTCGGGCCCGTCGTGGCCGTCACCAGCTTCGAGGACTACTCGGACGCGATCCACATCGCCAACGACACCCTCTACGGCCTCGGCGCCGGTGTGTGGTCCCGCGAGCAGAACACCGCCTACCGGGCGGGCCGCGACATCGAGGCCGGTCGCGTGTGGACCAACTGCTACCACGCCTACCCGGCAGCGGCGGCGTTCGGCGGCTACAAGGGCTCGGGCGTCGGCCGCGAGAACCACAAGATGATGCTCGACCACTACCAGCAGACCAAGAACCTCCTGGTCAGCTACTCGGGCACCAAGCTCGGCTTCTTCTGATCGAGGCGGCTCACGACGCGAGGGTGCCCGCCCCGGCCCGGCAGTCCGGGTGGGCACCCTCGCAGGCTCGACGACGCGGCGAGGCGACGACGGCGTGACGACGACGGGCCGTCGGCGAGGTCCGACGAGCGCGACGGTATGACGAGGACTGACGTGACGATGACGGACGAGGAGGTCCGATGACGACGACCACGGTGCAGCGGGTGGCCGCGACCGATGCGGCCCTCGACGAGCTGCGGTCGCTCCGCGACCGCCACGGGCCGCTGATGATCCACCAGTCCGGCGGCTGCTGCGACGGCTCGTCGCCCATGTGCTACCCGGCCGGTGACCTGCTGCTCGGCGACGCCGACGTGCACCTCGGCGACCTGCGGCTGTCCCGCACCGAACCGGATCAGGGCGAGCTCGGGGGCCCTGCCGACGTGGTGCCCGTCTGGATGGGCAAGGCGCAGTACGCCTACTGGCAGCACACCCATCTGACCATCGACCTGGTGACGGGCCGCGGCGCCGGCTTCTCCCTCGAGGCGCCGGACGGTGTCCGCTTCATGATCCGCTCCCGCCTGCTGACCGACGACGAGCTCACCACCCTCCGCACCGCCGGCCTGCTGCTCGACCCCCCGGTCGGCCCGCCGCCTGACCCGCTGCACACCGTTCTGCAGGCTGCGCCGGCCAGATGAGCAGAACGCACCCAGATGGGCACGACGAAGTGCTCCTCTCGGTGCAAAGTGCTCATCTCGCGCGGTGGCGGGCGCGGTGGCTGTCCAGGAGGGCGCCGACCATCGGGACCAGGGCGCGCGAGGCGTCCATCGTCAGTGGCTGCCGCCAGAACGAGTGGACCTGGCCCATGGTCTCGAAGCCGACCACCTCGACCCCCGCCTCCGCGAGCGCGGCGACGTAGGTCCGGCCCTGGGCGGCGAGCGCGTCGTGCTCGGCGGTGACGACGAGTGTCGGCGGCGTGGCGGACAGGTCCGGTGCACGCAGCACGGACACGTCGGGGCTGTCGCCCAGCGCACCGGGGGCGTAGTGCTCCCAGAACCAGTCCATGTCGGTGGCGCCGAGCGCGGCCGTGCCGGCGTCCGGCTCGAGCCGCCACCGCCGGTCGGTCGGCGGGTACATCAGAACCTGGAAGTCCAGAGCCGCAGGCTCGCGGACCGTCAGCCCGGCCAGCAGGTTCGCGCCCGAGGAGTCCCCGATGCCGGGCAGCCAGGTCGCGTCGACGTCGTGCTCCGCGGCGTGCGACCGGAGCCAGCGGGCGGCCGTCTGCACGTCGTCGAGCGGCGCCGGGTACGGGTGCTCGGGCGCGCGGCGGTAGTCGACGGACAGCAGCGCCCACCCGGTGGCGTCGGCCAGGTAGCGGCAGAACGGGTCGTGCGTCTCCACGTCGTGGAACACCCAGCCGCCGCCGTGCACGTACAGCGCGACGGGTGCGCCGCGCCGCGGTCGGTACAGCCGCACGGGGACGCCGTCGGCCTCCAGGTCGACGACGAGCTCGAGGGGCACCCGGTTCGGCTCTGCCAACGCGGCGGCCCGCGCCTCCGCTCGGTCCGTGGCCAGCGTCGTGAGGTCCGGCGGCTCGGCCGGGCCCAGCCGGTCGAGCAGCGCGCGCGCCTGCGGGTGCAACGTCATCCCGGGAGAGTACGTGGCGCCACGGTCAGCGGCGGCGGAGGAGCCAGATGCGGGGGTGGTGGCCCTTGGCGTAGACGCGCAGCGGGTCGCCGATCGGGGTCCACAGGTCGGCGGCGGCCGCGACGGCGTGCTGCATCACCGTCACCTCGTGGGTGAGCACCGCGAGGCGGGCACCGCGTGCGGCCACTGCGTGCGCGGCGGCGAGCAGGCCTGCGTGGACGGCCGGCGCGTCGGCATGGTTGCCGACCAGGCCGCCCCACGGCGGGTCGGCCAGCACCACGTCGAACCGCTCGTCGGGGAGCAGCGACCGCAGGGCGACGGGATCGGCGGCATCGCCCCTGGCCAGACGGGCGGAGCGGCCGAGGCCGGCCGCCTGCAGGTTCTGCTGCGCCCCGGTCAGCACGTCGGCATCCAGGTCGACGCCGACCGCCGTCGCCGCCGGACCCGCCAGCAGCCGCTCGATCAACAAGGTGCCCGACCCGCACATCAGGTTGAGCACGCGGTCCTCGGCCCGGACACCGGCCAGCCGGCTCATCGCCGCGGCGATGGTGGCGTTCGCGGCACCCGGCAGGTCCACCACCCGCCACCGCCGGGCGGACAGCGGCCGCGGACCGATCCGCACCAGCACGTCCCAGCCCGGGTCCGCCTCGCCGTGCCGTCGGCCGCGGCGCACCTTCACCACCAGCTCGCCGTCGTCGGGCCGGTGCTGCAGCCCGGTCGCCTGGTGCAGCAGCTCGGCCAGCCGGCCGAACACCGCCGAGTCGGCCCCGGCGGCCTCGAAGCGGAAGGACGACGAGCCCGCCACGCGCAGCGACGCGTACACCGCGTCGACGATGCGGGACAGGTGGTCGCCGCTGGTCAGCGACCTGGGGCGCGGCACGTCGAAGTGCAGGTGGATCCACGCGGCGACCGCCGTGCGCAGCTCCAGGACGTCTCGCAGCGGACCGGTGTGCCGCACGGCCAAGGCGTCGTCGCGTCCGGGGACCGCCACCGGCGGCTCGGCGGGTACCAGCCTCTCGGCCACCTCGGCAGCCAGCACGTCGCCGAGGCCGGGCAGGAAGGTCAGCTCGAGCGCGGTGCCGCGCGGCCCGCGTGGGGTCGCTGCCGCGGTGCGAGGGGCTCGAGCGCGGTCGGCCGTCCGGTCGCCGGGGTGCCTGTGCGGACGGCTGCCGCGGCGCGCGGGTGGCTGCGCCACGCCGTCAGGCCGAGACGGCGTCGAGCGCGCCGACCGCCCGCAGCACGAACTGCTCGGTCTGCTGGATCGCCCGTGCCCGCGCGGCGCCCTCACCGGGCACGCCACGGCCGGACAGGCAGGCGTTGACCAGGGGGACCGTGGTGGACAGGTCCTGCTCGGGGAACACCCCCGCCGCGATGCCGCGGGACAGCACGCCGCGCAGCACGCGCTCGAAGTCGGTGACGTGCTCCCGCAGCCGCGCCTGGGTGGCGCGGGACAGCATCGACCGCAGCTCCGAGCCGGGCAGGTGGTGGTCGTGCTTGAGCTGCACCATCGCGCGCACGTAGCTGCGCAGCTGCTCGACGGGGTCGTCCACGTCCGCCAGCGACTCCTCGAGCGCGTCGGCGTAGGCCTCGGTCGAGTGGGCGATGTACCCGACGAGCAGCGCCTCCTTGTCGGCGAAGTGGTTGTACACCGCCGTGCGGCCCACCCCGGCGGCGGAGGCGATGTCGGCAAGGGTGATGGTGTCGAACCCACGGTCGTTCAGCTGCTCGGCCAGGGCCGCGAACAGTCGTCGGCGCGTCTCCTCGCGGTGCTCGCGGAGCGACCCGCCGATGATCTTGGGCATGCTGACATCGTCGCACACGTCGTCAGCAAAGCCTTCCCTCAGCGCGGCGGCGCGGGTGTGGCGCGGGGCACGTCTGAGGCAGACTCGAGCCGACCGCCGGGCCGTGCCGGCGCCGGAGGAGGAGGACCGCGTGGCCGCCGAGATCGAGCCGGACACCAAGGACTGGACCTGGGTGCTGCAGCAGGCGTGCCCCGAGTGCGGGTTCGACGCGACGACGGTGGACCCGCGCTCGATCGGCGCGACCGTCCGTGCGCTGGTCCCCCGCTGGCAGGCCGCGCTGGCCCGTGACGACGTCCGCGACCGTCCCGAGCCGGCCACCTGGTCCACCCTGGAGTACGGCGCCCATGTCCGGGACGTGTTCCGGGTGATGGACCAGCGGCTGGCGCTGATGCTCGAGCACGACGACCCGCAGTTCGCCAACTGGGACCAGGACGCGACCGCGGTGGCCGAGCGGTACGACCTGCAGGACCCGGCGCTCGTCTCGCACGAGCTCGGCGGTGCGGCCGCCGTGCTCGCCGACCGCTACGACTCCGTCCCGGACGACGCCTGGCAGCGACCGGGCCGCCGGTCCAACGGCTCGGTGTTCACCGTCGACACGCTGGGCCGCTACATGCTGCACGACGTGCTGCACCACCTGCACGACGTGCGCGGCTGACACCGGTACCACCGGCGGCGCAGGCCGCGCGGCACCCGTCCGCCGAGGGGACCGTCTAGGCCTGCTGCTCCGGCGCCGCGGGATCGTCCGGCACGTCGGGAGGCACCTCGACGGGACCGGCCTCGGGCGGCCGTGGCTCGTCCTGCGGGTGCAGCCGGACGGCGACGAGCGCGACGTCGTCCTCCCGCCGCCCGGGCAGCACGCGCGTCAGGAGCTCGTCGCACAGCTCCGCGAGCCCGAGGTCCTTCGGCGCCAGCTCGGCGAGCAGCGCCTCGAGGCGGGCCATCCCGTCTCGCACGGACATGTCCCGCCGCTCCACCAGACCGTCGGTGTACAGCAGCAGGGTGCTGTCCCGCTCGAGCACCACCTCGGTCTCGTGCCGGGGGGCGTCGGGCATGATGCCCAGCAGCGGGTCGGGCTTGCCGTCCTTCAGCGGTTCCACCGTGCCGTCGGCGTGCAGCAGCATCGGCATCGGGTGGCCGGCGTTGGACCAGCGGACGCGGGTCCGGTGCTGGGCCAGGTCCTCCGGCGTCTGCTCCAGGCGCGCGACGACCGCGGTGGCGATCGACTCGGTCTGCAGCGTGCGCATCGCCCTGTCCACCGTGCCGAGCACCTGGGCCGGTGTGCCGCCGGTCGCCACGGCGATCCCGCGCAGGATCGAGCGGACCTGGCCCATCTCGGCGGCGGCCAGCACGTCGTGACCCACCACGTCGCCGATCACCAGCACCGTGGCCCCGTCCGGCTGGAGGAACGCGTCGTACCAGTCGCCCCCCACCCGGGCCGCCTCGGCTGCCGGCTCGTACCGCACCTCGATCTGCAGGTGGTCCGGCGACGGGGGCTTGGTCAGCAGCGACCGCTGCAGGCCCTCCGCCAGCGTCAGCTGCTCCTTGTAGAGCCGGGCGTTGTCGAGCGCCAGGCCGGCACGGCCGGCGACGTCGGCCGCCAGCTGCAGGTCCTCGTCCGTCAGCGGCGGCCGGCCGCGGTCGTGGAACAGGGACAGCACGCCGACGGTGCGGCCGCGTCCCCGCAGCGGCAGCACCACGGCGTTGCCCGGGTCCAGCCGGCGCAGCAGCTCGCTCGCCTCCCCGGGCACCAGCACCTCGAGCATCGACTTCGTCGCGTCGCCGGGGACGATCACGATCTCGCCCGTGCGCGCGGCGCGGCTGAGGAACGACTGCGGGGTCAGCGACGCCAGCCGTTGGGTGGCGTACCGCTCCACGAGCGTCCGCCGTCCGGGGTCGACGTGCCACGAGCCGACGTCGCGCAGCCGCGGGCCGCGGCGCGGCTCCCCCGCCTCCACCAGCGTGACCACGCTCCAGTCGGCCAGCACGGGCACCACCAGCTTGGCGAGGCGCCCGACGGCCTGCTCGGCCTCCAACGTCTCGGACAGCTCCACCGCGACGGTCGACGCGAGCTGGGCTCGGCGAGCAGCGGCCGCCGCCAGAGCGGCATCCCGGCGGCGGTCGGTCACGTCGAGGAAGTAGACGGACAGCCCGTCCGGGGTCGGCCAGGCGTGCACCTCGTACCAGGCGTCCAGCGGTGCGGGGTAGTACGCGTCGAAGTTCACCGGCTCGCCCGTCTCGACCGCGAGCCGGTAGCTCTTCTCGAACCGGGAGCCGACCGCCTCCGGGAACAGGTCCCACAGGTCCTGGCCCAGCAGCTCGTCTCGGCTGCGCTGCAGCAGGTGCTCGGCGGAGGAGTTCACGTAGGTGAACCGCCAGTGGGTGTCCACCGAGAAGAAGGCCGTCGGCATCGCCTCGAGCACGCGGGCCACGCGCACCTCGTGGTCACGCTCGGCGGTGGAGTCGAACGCGGCGCCGAGCAGCCGGACTGCGGTGCCGTCGGGCCCCGGTAGCGCCAGGCCGCGCGCGGTGACCCACCGGGTGACGCCGTCCGACCGGACGACGCGGTACTCCGCGGCGTACTCGCCCGTGGTCTCGATCGCCTCGCGGATCGCCCGGTGCACGGCCGGCACGTCGTCGGGGTGCACCGCCGCGTCGAAGCTCTCGATGGTGCCGCCGAAGGTCTCGCGGTCGTAGCCGAACATCTCCAGCAGCCGCTCGTCCCACGCGAGCACACCGGTGCGCAGGTCCCAGTCGAAGATGCCGATACCGGCGGCGGCGATCGCCACCCGGCCGAGGGCGCGTGCGGGGTCCAGGTGGTCGGCGACGCCGTTGGTCTCGGTGCCGGACCGCTCCATCGCGACGGCCAGGGCTTCGATCTCGATCCGGTACGGCGGCGAGAGAGGGAGGCTGGGCTCCTCGTCGCCCTGCGTCGTCATCGTGCCCCCAGTGCCCTGGCGACCTGATCATCGCTCGGTGCGATCATCCCCTGCTCACGCCTCCGGGTCGAGGACGACCTTGATGCAGCCCTCCTCCTTGCGCTGGAACATCGCGTACGCGCCGGGCGCCTGCGCCAGCGGAAGCCGGTGGGTGCGCAGGTCGAGCACTCCCAGCGGGTCGGACGGGTCGCTGACCAGGGGCATCAGGTCGTCCACCCAGCGGCGGACGTTGGCCTGGCCGAAGCGCAGCGTCAGCTGCTTGTCGAAGATGTCCATCATCGGAATCGGGTCGACGGCACCGCCGTACACGCCGACCACGGACACAGTGCCGCCGCGGCGGGTGGTGCCGATCGCGGTGTGCAGCGCCGCGAGCCGGTCGATGCCGGCCTTCTCGATCATCGGACGGGCGACGGCCCCCGGCAGCAGGCTGGCGCCCTTCTGCACCGCCTCGAGCGCGGGGGAGCCGTGCGCCTCCATGCCGACGGCGTCGATCGTGGCGTCGGCACCGCGGCCGTCGGTCAGCTCGAGCACCGCCTGGAGGGTGTCGTCGACGGATCCGTCGTCCACCGTCCGCACGCCGTGCCGAGCGGCCATCGCCAAGCGCTCCGGCACCGAGTCGACGCCGATCACCAGGCCGGCGCCGCGGTGCAGGGCCACCCGCGCCGCCATCTGCCCGATCGGCCCCAGGCCCAGCACGACGACGGTGCCGCCGGGCGGCACGTCGGCATAGGCGACGGCCTGCCAGGCCGTGGGGAGCACGTCGGAGAGGTAGAGGTACCGCTCGTCGGGCTCGCCGTCGGCCGGGACGACGATCGGCCCGTACTGCGCCTGCGGCACCCGCAGGTACTCCGCCTGACCGCCGGGCACCTGCCCGTACAGCGACGTGTAGCCGAACAGTGCCGCGCCCTTGCCCTGGGAGCGGACCTGCGTCGTCTCGCACTGCGACTGCAGCCCCACCCGGCACATCGAGCAGGTGCCGCACGCGATGCCGAACGGGACCACCACGCGGTCGCCGACGGACAGCCGCCCGGCCGCCGCGCCGGTCTCCACCACCACGCCCATCGCCTCGTGCCCCAGCACGTCACCGGGGGTGAGATAGGCGCCGAGCACCGAGTAGAGATGCAGGTCGGAGCCGCAGATCGCGGTGGACGTCACCTGGATCACCGCGTCCGTCGGCTGCTCGATGCGCGGGTCCGGAACCGTCTCGACGCGCACCTGCTGGCGGCCCTGCCAGGTCAGCGCGCGCACGGCGCACCCCCGGCCGGCGTGGTGGTGCGGTGCCTTCCGCGAGGCGGCTCGGAGGTGCGGGTCGCGTCCATCGGGCCACGGTGCCATCCGGGCTGGAGCCTCGCATTCCGGACGCCGCGGGCGCCGCCTCAGCGCAAGGCGTCGGCCGGCAGCGGCGACCCGGGACCTCGGACCCATTGACATCCATCGATGTTTAGAGCACCGTAGCCGTACATCGACAGACATCAATGAATGGTGCCCAGAGATGCACCCCGAGCTGTTCCTGCTCCTCTACCAGCAGCGCGAGCGTCAGCTCGAGCAGCTGCACGCCCGTCGTGCGGCCGCTGCCGAGCGGTTCGAGCTCACCGGGGCGACCGTCGCCCCGCCGGTCGCACGGACGCACGCCGTCTCGGCGGCGGTGACCGGCCTGGTCGCACGGCTGCGCACCGCCGCCTCGCCGTCGCCCGCGGCCGTCGCTCCGGCCTGCTGCCCGGCGCTCTGAGCCTCGGCGCGCCCGGCCGCTGCGCCTCCGCGGTACCAGTCGGTGAGCAGGGCCCCGAGGCCCTTGCTCACCAACTGTTCACGTGTATAGCCTGCTGGTCGTGCGTACAGCCGAACCGTCGGACGCCCGTCCGTCGTCGGACCTCACCGCCCGCGCCCGCATCCGGGACGCGGCCATCGCGTGCTTCGCGGAGGAGGGGTTCACCGCCTCCTTCCGCACCATCGCGGCCCGCGCCGACGTCTCACCCGGCCTGATCACGCACCACTTCGCGTCCAAGGTCGCGCTGCGCGCCGAGTGCGACGCCGAGGTGCTGCGCCGCTACCAGGCGCTCAAGACGGACAGTCTCGGCGACCCCAGCGGCTTCCTCGTCGCGAACCTGTCGGAGCCCGGTCCGGCCGCCGAGCTGACGCTCTACATGCTGCGCGCCATCCACGCCGGAGGCCGCCCCGCGCAGCAGTTCCTGGAGCGGCTCGTCGACAACGCCCGCGGCGTGATGCAGGCCAGCGTCGAGGCGGGGCTGGTGCGCCCCTCGCGCGACGAGGAGGCGCGCCTGCGGCTGCTGGTGCACCAGGCGATGGGCGGACTGCTCATCCAGCTGCTGATCGCGCCCGAGGCCACGCCCGAGACCTTCGGTACGTCGGTGCTGGAGCTGCAGCGCGCGCAGATCCTGCCACTGCTCGAGCTCTACACCGAGGGCTTCCTCGCGACGCCCCGCATGCTCGACGACTACCTGGCCTACCTCGGCGACCCGCCCCCTGCCGAGGCAGACGCCCAGCACGACGAGCGCACCGCCTGAGAGCGCCGCCGCCGCAGCCTCGCCGCCACGGCCCCACCGGGCCGGTACCGCGCTGATCCATGCACGTTCCCCACCCACAAGGAAGTCCCATGCCCACCAACCAGCCGGCCGTCGAGATCGAGGGCCTGACCAAGAGCTTCGGCAACGTCCACGCGCTGCGCGGCCTCGACCTCACCGTCCCGTCCGGCCAGGTCACCGGCTTCCTCGGCCCCAACGGCTCGGGCAAGACGACGACGATCCGCATCCTGCTCGGCCTGCTCCGCTCCGACGGCGGCCGGGCCACCGTGCTCGGCGGCGACCCGTGGGCCGACGCCGTCCGGCTGCACCGGTCCATCGCCTACGTCCCCGGCGACGTCACCCTGTGGCCCAACCTGACCGGCGGCGAGGCGATCGACATCCTGTGCCGGCTGTCCGGCCCGCTGGACCCGCGGCGCAAGCAGCAGATGCTCGACCGCTTCGAGCTGGACCCCACCAAGAAGGCCCGCACGTACTCCAAGGGCAACCGGCAGAAGGTCGCCCTGGTGGCGGCGCTGGCGTCCGACGCGGAGCTCCTCCTGCTCGACGAGCCCACCAGCGGCCTCGACCCGATCATGGAGACGGCGTTCACCGAGTCGATCGCCGAGGTGAAGGCGCAGGGCCGTTCCGTGCTGCTGTCCAGCCACATCTTCGCCGAGGTGGAGAAGCTGGCGGACACCGTGACGATCATTCGCAACGGGGTCACCGTCGAGACGGGCAGCATCGCCCAGCTCCGGCAGCGGCTGCGCACGCAGGTGACAGCCGTGCTGGCAGGCGGGTCGGCGACCCTGGCCGCGGTCGACGGGGTGCACGACCTGGTGCAGGTCGACGGGCAGACGCGGTTCACGGTGGACGAGGAGTCCCTGCCGGCGGTGCTGGCGCAGGTGGCGCGGCTGCAGCCACGGTCGCTGGTGGCCAACCCGCCGTCGCTGGAGGAGCTGTTCCTGCGGCACTACGGCGAGGAGCTGGCGGCCGTCAACGGGGTCGATGCGAACGGTGCCGGGCGGAACGGGGCGCAGAAGTGACCACCGTCGCGCCCCGGACACGCGCTGCCGCGGTGGCGCTGCCGACGCGGGGGCGGCCGGCGGACACGCTCGCCGGGCTCGGTGCGATGGTGCGCTTCGTCGTGCGCCGCAACCGCGTGCGGCTGGCGGTCTGGCTCGTCGTGCTGGTCGGGCTGTTCGCCTACGTCGGCGCCTACTACAAGAGCCTGTTCACCACGCAGCAGGCGCTCGACGACTTCGCCAAGGTCAGCGACACCCCCGGCATCCGGGCGCTGACCGGCCTGGCGGCAGCGCCGAACACCCTCGGCGGGGCCGTCTGGACCAAGGTCTGGATGACGTGCGCGCTGGCGCTGGCGTTCGGCGTCGTCTTCCTGGTCACCCGCAACGGGCGGGCGGACGAGGAGGTGGGCCGCACGGAGCTGCTGCGCTCGCGGGAGCTGGGGCTGCACGCGTACCCGGCGGCGTCGTGGCTGGTGTGCGCGGTGCTGTCCGTGCTGGTCGGCGCCCTGATCGCCGTCGTCTCGGTCGCCTCGGGCCTCGACCCGTACGGCACCGGCATCACCGGCTCGCTGATCGTCGGTGCGTCCGTCACCGGCGTGGGGCTGGTGGGCCTCGGGGTCGGGGCGGTGGCCGGTCAGGTCGCCTCCACGTCCCGCGGTGCCAACGCCCTGGGGTCAGCGGTGCTCGGCGTGCTCTACGTGATGCGGATGGTCGGCGACCTGGGCGACGGGCGGCTGACGTGGGCGTCGCCGGTGGGCTGGGGCCAGGAGATGCAGCCGTGGGGCGCCGACCGGTGGTGGCCGTTCGGGCTGCTCGTCGTGCTCACCGTCGTGCTGCTGGCGCTGGCGACCGTGCTCGAGGCGCACCGTGACCACGGTGCCGGCCTGATGCCGCAGCGTCCCGGCCCCGCCGGTGCGCCCGTGCGGTACGCGACCCCGCTCGGCCTCGGCCTGCGGCTGCAGCGTGGGCCGGTGGTCGGGTGGAGCGTCACCGTGGTGCTGTGCGGGCTGCTGTTCGGGTCCGTCGTGCACGCGATGGACAACCTGCTCAACGACGCCGGCACCTCGCTGCCCGCCATCCTGCGCGGGCGGGGGATCGACGCGTTGATGGCGGTGCTCGCCGGGATGATCGCCCTGATCGTGGCGGTGTTCGCCGTGCAGTCGGCGACGACGCTGCGGGCCGACGAGGCGTCGGGGCTCATCGAGACGCAGCTGGCCGGGGCGCTGTCGCGGTGGCGGTGGGCGCTGCAGCGGCTGCTGATCCCGGCCGTCGGCGGCGCGGTGCTGCTCGCCGCGGGCGGCGCCCTGCTGGGCGCCAGCTACGGGGCGACCGTGCACGACGGGTCGTGGACCGGCCGGATGGCGGTCGCGTCGCTCGTCTACTGGCCGGCGGTGATGGTGCTGGTCGGGGTGGCCGTCACGTTGTTCGGCTGGCTGCCGCGGCTGGCGATCGCGCTGACGTGGGGACTGCTGGCGGCGCTGTGGTTCGTCATGCTGATCGGCGACGCCCTGCACCTGCCCCACTGGGTGCTCGACGTGCTGCCGTTCTCCGCCACCCCGTACATGCCGCTTGACCCGATGCGGTGGACGCCCGTGGTGGTGATGACGGCCGTCGCCGCGCTCCTGGTGTGGGCCGGCGTCGACCGGTTCGCGCGGCGGGACGTCGTCCCCGGCTGACCGGTCGAACTGACCCCCGCCCGGGAGGCGGTCCCGCGCTCGATCGGGATCGCCTCTCGGGCTGGACTCTGCCGTGCTTCGGGTTCACGCTAGTCACTGTCATTTGGAAGTGACTATCAGTGGAGGCAGCGATGAACCCGACGACGAGCGGCACGGTGGGGTCGCGCCGGTGGTGGGCGCTGGGCGGCGTCACCCTGGCGGTGCTGGCCGTGTCGATGGACGTGACGATCCTCAGCGTCGCGCTGCCGACGCTGGCCGGGGCGCTGTCGGCGACCGCCGCGGACCTGCAGTGGTTCTCCGCCGGCTACGCCCTGGTGCTGGCGGCGCTGACCCTGCCCGCCGGCTGGCTGGGTGACCGGCTGGGCCGGAAGCGGGTGCTGATGGGCTCGCTGCTGGTGTTCGCGGCGGGCTCCGCAGCCTGCGCCTACGCCGGGTCGGCGGCGTGGTTCGTCGTCGCGCGCATGCTGCTGGGCGTCGGCGGGGCCGGGGTGGTCGTGATGGCCGTCTCCGCGCTGACCGTGCTGTTCGACGACGCCGAGCGCCCCCGTGCCGTGGCGGTGTGGGGCGCGGCGAACCTGGTCGCGTTCCCCGTCGGCCCCATCCTGGGCGGCTGGCTGCTGTCCCACGTCTGGTGGGGCTGGGTGTTCCTGCTCAACGTGCCGGTCAGCCTGCTCGGGCTGGCGGCCGTGGCGGCCTGGGTCCCGGAGAGCCGTGCCGACCGGGCCCCTCGGCTCGACGGTGTGGGGCTGCTCGCCTCGAGCGCCGGGCTCGCGGCGCTGACGTGGGGGTTCATCCAGGCCGGTCAGGACGGGTGGAGCTCGGCGCGGGCGTGGGCGTTGATGGTCACCGGGCTGCTGGCGCTGGTCGGGTTCGGCGGCTGGGAGGCGCGGCTGGCGCGGCGTGGGGGACAGCCGCTGGTGGACCCGGCCCTGTTCCGCTCGGCGTCGTTCAGCTGGGGCGTGACGCTGTTCGCCGTGCTGACCCTGGCGCTGATCGGCCTGATCTTCGCGCTGCCGCAGTACTTCCAGGCGGTGCTGGGGACCGACCCCCAGGGCTCCGGGCTCCGGTTGCTGCCGCTGGTCGGAGGCCTGCTGGTGGGCCTCGGCCCGTCCCGCGCGCTGGCGGTGCGGGTCGGGGTGAAGACGACGGTGGCGGCCGGCTTCGTCGTGCTGGCCGCCGGGCTCGCGCTCGGTGCGACGACGACGACCGCCTCCGGCACCGGGTTCGCGGCGCTCTGGACGGCGATCAGCGGGGTCGGCACCGGCATGGTGATGGCGACGGTCGCCGCCGCGGCCCTCGCCGAGATCCCGGCGGAGCGGGCCGGTGTCGGCTCGGCGGTGATGCAGGCCGTCAAGGGGGTCGGTGCGCCGCTCGGTGCCGCCGTGCTGGGCAGCGTGCTGGCCGCCGGCTACCGGAACCACCTGCCCGGGGTGACCACGCCCGGCGGCGCCGGCGAGGCGATGCGCGTCAACGTGTTCGCCGGGCTGCGGGTCGCACGGCAGCTGCACGACGCGCAGCTGGGGCGCCAGGTGCAGGCGGCGTTCGTGCACGGGGTGACCGGCACGCTGCTGGTGTCGCTCGCGGTGGCCGTGGCCGGCGCTGTGCTGGCGGCGCTGTTCCTGCCTCGTCGTGCCGTCGTCGTCCCCGCGTCTGGTGGCGAGGCCGTGGCTGGCGCTGCGGCCGATCCGGTGCCCGGCGACGAGCCGGCGACCACCCGATGACGCGGTCGCGGGGTGCGGCGTGCCCGTCGCGCCCCGCGGGGCAGGCAGCACAATGGGCACGTGCCCGCTGACGCCGCCCCCGCCACCGGCCTGCGGGAGCGCAAGAAGGCCCGCACCCGCACGGCCATCCAGCACCACGCCCTACGGCTGTTCACCGAGCAGGGCTACGCCGCGACGACGGTGGAGCAGGTGGCGGAGGCCGCCGACGTGTCTCCCAGCACCGTGTTCCGCTACTTCCCCACCAAGGACGACCTGGTCCTGACCGACGAGCTGGACCCCGCGCTCATCGCAGCCATCCGCTCCCAGCCGGCCGAGCTGGCCCCGGTGTCCGCGTTCCGCGCGGCGCTGCGGCAGGTGTTCGGCGCCGTCGACGACGGTCTGCTGGTCGACGTCAAGACGCGCGCCACCCTGATCCTCTCGGTGCCGGAGCTGCGCGCCGCGATGCTGGACCAGCTGGCGCAGAGCATCACCTGGCTCACCGAGCTGATCGCCGAACGTGCCGGCCGTCCGGCGGACGACCCGGCGGCCCGGGCGCTGGCCGGCGCGATGGTCGGCGTCTGGATCGCCGCCGCGACCGCCTGGGTGGCCCACCCCGACGACGACCTGCTCGGCGCGCTGGACACCGCGCTCGAGTACCTGGAGAACGGCCTGACGCTCGACGTGCCGTGAGCCGGTGGGGGCCTGGATCCGCGTGTCGGCGGCGACGGGCCATGGGCTAGCATGGGCCGCGCGTTGGGGGGACCGGGTCGGTCCCGCCGGGTGCACGACCAGCGAAAGTGCTGGTCACGCGGGTGTAGTTCAATGGTAGAACTTCAGCTTCCCAAGCTGAGAGCGCGGGTTCGATTCCCGTCACCCGCTCCGCGTTTTCGCAGGTCAGAGCGTCGCAGATGCTCTGTCGGACCTCCTTGAGACCCTCTGCTGGTCGGCTCGTGCCTATACGTGCCTTAAGGAGAGGTCCGGCCATGACCACCCGACACCATCGACGTGTATCCGGCACCGTGCGGCGGCTCCCCAGCGGGAGATGGCAGGCGCGGTACACCGGACCGGACGGCGCGCAGCGCGCCGTCGGCGTCTACGCGACCAAGGCGGAGGCCGACCAGGCTCTCGCCTTCGAGATCTCGGAGATCGCCCGCGGCACCTGGCGCGACCCGCGGCGCGGCGACCAGCCGCTCGGGGACTTCCTGCGGACCTGGATCGCTACCCGCGCCGACCTGGCGCCGAGCACGCGTGCTCTCTATGAGCGGATGTTCGCGCAGTGGGTCGACGCCGACGTCCCGCTGGGTGACCTCTCGCGCAGCGTCGCGCGGCAGACCGTGCGGCTCGGCGAGCGGACCCTGGCGTCGATCACGCCGGCCGACATCCGCGAGTGGGACGCCGCCGTGCTCGCCGAGGCGCGGCGGCGGGCAGGGGAGCGGTGGACCAAGGCGAGCGTCACACCGGAGCGGGTCAACAAGGCGATCCGCGCGTGGGCCGTCGAGCAGGGCCGTCCCGTCGCGCCCACCGGACGGATGTCGGCGTCGCTACGCGAGGCGTGGCTGGCGGCGACCGGGGGAGAGGTGCCGCTGGACCCGCGCGCCGAGCGGCACAACGTCGGCCACACGGAGGCGGCTCAGGCGTACCGGTTCCTGCACACCGGGATGGCCCAGGCGGTGTCCGACGGGCTCATCCTCGCGAACCCGTGCGCGGTCAAGGGCGCGAGCCAGCGCGACTCCCGGCACCGGACCGAGCGGCGGGTGCTCGCCGCCGATGAGCTGTGGGCGCTGGCCGACGCGATGCCCGAGCGGTACCGCGCCGCTGTGGTCGTGGCGTTCCTGTCCGGCCTGCGAGCGGGCGAACTGTTTGCGCTGCAGCGCCGGCACGTGGACCTGACGGCCGGGACGCTGCGGGTAGAGCAGGCGCTCGCGCTGCCGGGGAGCGGGTCGGTCTTCTCGACGACCAAGTCGCGTGCCGGGGTGCGGACCGTGGTGTTGCCATCCGTCGCGGTGGAGGTGCTGGCGGAGCACATCGCGCTCTTCACGCCGGCGGGACGGGACGCGTTGGTGTTCGGGACCGCCTCCGGCCGGCCAGTGAGCAACGGGCACCGGTCGATGATGTTCGGCCGGGCGCGGAAGGCGATCGGCCGCGACGACCTGACGTGGCACGACCTGCGACACTCGGCGCTGACGCTTGTCGCCTCGACGGGCGCGACGCTGCCCGAGCTGATGGAGCGCGCCGGGCATTCGACGCCGCGAGCGGCGCTGCACTACCAGCACGCGGCCGACGACTCGCAGCGCCGGATCGCGGAGCGGCTGGACGGTGTGTTCGGCAGGACTTCGCGCACCTCGGCCGCCGCAGGGCGGCTAGACGAGCCGAGACTTGTATGACCGCCTAAGCTCAACTCGGGCGGCAAGTTGGATCACGCCTGCATCGGCAGTGAGACCCGACGCAGACCGATCGTCCCGGGGCGAGGGCTACAGGCCCGGGAACGCTTCGCGGAGCGCGGTCAGCAAAGCGCTTGCAGCGTCTCTGTCGAGCTGGATCGTCTGGCTGACCTTCGGCTGCGAGGCGCGTCCGTCCGATCCGTAGGTGCTCAGATGGAACAGAGTCCCAGCGCCGTCCGTGACGACTTGATACGTCGCGTCAACACTTGTGCGGTGGCGAGAGACCACCGAAGTGCCCTTGGATATCGATCGAATGACGGCCACACGATCATCGTGCCATCCGGTCCTGCCCCTCTGATGCAAACTACTGAGCGACGAAGAGGCGAACCGCCGCAAGTACCCGTTCGAGGCCGTCCGTGGTCACCGTGCCGCCACGCGACTCGGAACTCGGGGTCCAGACATGGCCGGCCGCCTCGACGATGCCCTTCGCGAGTTCCGGCTTCGTCAGACTGGTGGGAAGTCCTAGGCCGAGGACCTCGTTCGCTATGAGGAAGATCTCCTTCGGTTCAGTTGAACCGGTCGACATCTTGGGCGCTTGGACGCCCAGCGCGGACGCGATGGCGGCTACGAGGTCAACCTTCTGGACTCGCATCAGTCTTGAGCCCCGGCGAGATACGGCCGGATCGTGTCGAGGACCTCGATCACCCATGGTCGGAGACCGTTGATCTCAACATCGTTCTCGAGCAGCCCTGCGAGGCGAATGCGCTCAAGCACCATGCCTCGAAGGGCGAGCTGTCCCCAGAGCCGCTCGTCACCGATTGTCTGCGGCACGACTAGCGCGGTGACTGGGTCAACATCCATCCGAAGCCAACTTGCCCACACACGGGGCTCAACATCCGACGCCTTGGTTATGAGGTCGGCTTGCAGGGTGCACTGCGCGAGGACCACGGGGAAGCCCGGCCGGCCGTCCGGGAACGCGCGCCAGGCGACGACATCAACGCCGCCGTCCTTGCGTATCGGCGGCCGGTACCCACCGCCCACGGGCACGCCGAGCTGGCTGGCGAGCCACTGGATCGCGGCTGGGAACTCGGGCGGCCGGCCTACGTCGGAAGGCCAGCCGAACCGAACAGCCCGGCCAGCGACACCCCAGAGTCCGGCAAGTGCGGCTGCGGCGATCCGCTCGAAGAGGACTTCCATCTCGTGAGTCGAACTGGCGGGGAGCAGCTGTCGCGCGACCGAACCCGACGTCAGCAAGAGGAGCGCGGCGTAGGGAGTCGAAGGTCCAGTTGGCGTGGCGCGGACCGCGAATGGTGACACTACGAAGGGATAACTCGCGGCGAGAGTATTGGCCCGCTGTGTCATCACTCGCTGAGCAAACGACACCTGCGCAGCACTAGCCCCGATCTCAGAAGCGGCCAAGCCGGTGAGCTCGTCTTCGCCCATTTGCCGAGTCCCTCGCGCAAGCAGCGTCGTCTCTAGCCAGTCGGCGACCTGCTCCCGACCCGAAACAGATGCCTCGAGCATCACGCCTTTACCGAGCCCAGTTCGTCCACGACATTCCGGAGAGATTCGACCAGGGCCTCTATGTCTGCAACAAGCGCCTGCACCTGCGGGTCGGACGCGTGGTCGGAAATATCGTCGGACGCATGGAGCAGTGCGTTCTTAGCTGCTCCAAGACGCTTCTGGAGCCGCTCTCGGGGATCCATGCCTGCTTGACTCACTCGCTCCTTGGCCTCCTCGAGCGAATGACCACCACGCAGGGCGTTGAGCCCGATCTCACTCGAAACGACGTTGCCAAGCTGGCTCATCTGGCGCGAGTCGGTAATCACGGGTTCATGGGCCTCGTCACCAAAGACCCAGGTGACCAGTTCGCGCAACTCGTCGGTGCGCTCGAGCGGTATGGGCCTTTGATTGATGTCCATACGTGATCCAAGGGGCGCCCCGATGTGGTCCCGGAGCTTCGTGTTACCCATTGCGACGGTCAAGACGGAGAAAGCCTTCTCGATTTCTGAGGTCTCGAGTCCGAGCTCCTGCGCCTGGCGAACGACTGCCTGGTCGCGGTACAGATCGGAAGCCTTGCTCTTGGTGATCCCGATCATTTCCGCTACTTCGGCGATCGTGCGACCCTCGGCAACTCGAGCTGCGATGAATCTAGCCTGCATGTAGGGCCGCCACTGAAGTTTGCCCACCACGTGAGCTTTAGCGACCTGGGAGTGCGTTGCCTCACGGGAAGCGTGAACGATAACGGGCACCGTCGAGTCCGGAACGAGTAAGGTGCGACCCGCGATCAGCTCCCATCGGTCGGGCTCCGCGAACTGCGCTCTGATCTCCGGGACAGCGAGGCCGAAAAGCGCTGTCAGTCGACGGTTCCCTTCAACAACGACGAACGCGCCAGGTTCGTCATCGGAAGCCACGGCGAGGAGAGGCTCGCCGAGAAAATAACCGTTGTCAACGATCGACTGTGCGACAGAAAAGGCGTCGAAACCCATCTCTAGAATGACGGCCAGATCTTCTTGACTGCCGCCTCGGTGCGCCTCGGGCAAGCGGGGATTGTGTGCGTCCACTCGGAGGTTGCGGATAGCGATCTGCTTTGCTTCGCCAACCTGGCTCGTAACTTGGTACGTCGTCTCAGTCATCGTTCATCTTCCTCGTGATGCCGCGGCTGCCTAGGTGAAGCGCAAGTGTGAGGAGTTCTCGGTCAGGCACGTTTCGGCGAACGACACGGTGCACTTGAACGACCACACGGTCCGGATCCCGGTCGAGATCTGGCGTGCTGCGGTCACCCGGATAGAAGGCGCCGTCCGGCTGGGGCTTGAGGTCTCTGCCCTGGAACAGGTTGATGAAGCCCACTTGATCGTCCCAACGGCGCTGACGGGGACGTCCATTGTCCTCCATCAGCAGAACCGGAACTTGCCCGTTCTGGTCGACCGTCCGCTGCAAATGATCGAGAAGGTCACCGTGTCGCCAACTGGGGCTGTAGCTCTCAACGGCCCACGGCGCGAGAAGCCTCTCGATTACTTCCGAGGCGTTCAGGTGTAGCGTGCGGAAAGCCAACCGCTGGTGATCCTCGAATGGCGCCTGAAACAGGCCGAGGGCGGCCACAAGCGACTCGTTGTGGCGAACCTCTTCCTCCGAAAGGACCGGGCGTCGGAGGCTGTGCCAACCGGCTGGCGTCGAGGAGAGTGCTGTCACCACAGTGTCACGGGTGGGCTTCATTCCCTCGGGAAGGAGGAGCCCAACTTCGGTCGCCCACGTGTGGACTGACCCGCCGTCGTCGACATGGTCCTGCAAGCGGGCTCGGAGGTCGTACTCCGTAAAGACGATGTCACGGAGGGAGCGGATCGTCCGGCGGCTTGCAAAGAACTGGCAGTACGGCAGCAATTTCCTCCGATAGCCGAACGCTCGGGCTCGCTGCTCGAGCGTGTCTACTTGAGGGCTCGCAGGGCGGTTCATGTAGGTGACAGTCAACCCCTCGACGGTGAACCCGCGGTCGAGTTTGTTGCCACCGACGAGCACGTGCACAGGCGAAACGGTCCAGTCGATCTTGGTGATCGCGGTGGACGAGTTGACGAGCCAGAGGTTGCACTCACGCATGACGACGCGAAGCTGGTTCAGGAGGAGCGTGTCCTCTACGTCCTCAGCGCCTGACCCGATCAGCCGTGCGCGTTCTTCGGCGAAGACGGCGGGCAGTTCCGCGAGTGCGGCGGCGTCGTCTAGGGCGCGGCGCCAAGTCTTGATCTGCCGGCCGAGCAGGAAGTGGTATCGGGTCTGGACGTCGTTTCGCGCTGTTGAATGCACCAACATGCTGAAAGGCGCATCTGCTGCCCCGTTCACCATGAGGAGAGCTGCTCCGACACAGAAGGAGGCGAATGCTCGTTCGAGGCTGTTTGGGAGCGCAAGCGGCGCCGTCTTGGACGCCTGCTCCTCGATGACCGGCACATCTCGCACTACTTTGTCAGCGAAGTCGACGAAGAACTCGCGCCCACCGGTATAGCCGGCGCCGGGTTGCAGAAAGACGACCGACTCAGGTTGAAGGAGGTCCTCCGCGTCCAACATCAAGGGCCCGTACGGAGTTGCCGTGTACTGGACGTAGAGGTGATTCGGCAAGGCGGCGCGTAGGTACCGTATCGCCTCGTACGTACGACTCTCGGCGTTGTCGCCGCCGGTGTTGAGTGAGCTCTGGTCAGCTTCGTCGTCGATGATCAATGCCGGCTGTGATAGACCGAGGTGCTGGAGCGACTCGGAGAGAGCGCGAATTCGCCCCGCATGCTTGAGAACCGGTATGAGAACGACTCGACCTCGGTCGAGGTGCGTGGCCACGCGCCTCGAGCCTGGGAGCCCGGACAGATTCGGCTCGGTGACCCACACGTAGTCCTGCCGAGCGCCGATCCCGAGAGCGTCCTCAAGGCGCCGCCGATTCTGGTCAAGCAGTAAATTGGTCGATCCGAGGAGTGCCACGGCAATTCGGTATCCGGCGTCCGCTGCCGCCGCTAGCAGGGCCGTGATAGAGGTGGTCTTGCCGGACTGGACCAGGCCGAGCGCCAGGCACGTCTCCCCGGCTCGGCCATCTCCAAGTGGTCCCTGTTCAAGCACCTCGCCAACCGAGTGCCAAATGTTGGTCCGGGTCCTCTCGTCCATGCCTTGCGCCAGCACCTTGTCGAGCCGCTGTGCTTCCGGACCGAGCATCGCCACCGTTTCGCCGTTCTCCTTGGTCCTGCTCAGTGCCTGCCGCTTCACATTGCCCCACGTGCCTAGTCGATTCCGAACGGTTGGCGCCGACGGCGCGTCCAGCGAGGTCTCGGCTCGCCACCGTTCATAGCCACCGTACGTACCGAGAGAGCCGGGCGACCGAAGGTAGTCAGCAACCCAGTCGAGCAAGTCGCCGTCGGTCCAGCGGGATTGGTAGTCGTCTCTCTGCGGTGCCACGGGCTCGACCTCGGCTTCGACGCAGACCGCGCGCCAGGAGCCGAATACTTGGCTGAGACGCACCGAGCTGGGACCGCGGACCTCGCCCTGCCGGATGAGGCTGTCGTAGGTGGTACTGGTCAGGGGCCACTCGTAGGTCGCCGCAAGCGAGACTGCCTCCAGCGACGCTTGCCGGCTCCAAGTCGTGGGCATGGCGTGGGGCTCGTTGACGAGGAGGCGACGTGCTGACCTCGGTACGTTGGTGCGCACCATGCTCACGTCGACTCCGAGCCGGTCCGCGACTTCGGACGCGGTACTTCCGGGGTGCTCCTCGAGATCGAGGCTGATGAGACGGGCGGCTTGGCGAACTCCCGCCGACTTGCGGGCGGATCTGGTGCCTCGCAGATCTGCAACTGTTGCGCCGCCGCTGATGCGGACAATCTGGCCGACCCGTTGGCGGGTCAGACCAAATCGATCAGCAAGATCCGCAAGGGTGCGGCCGGTTTCCCAAAGCGCGACGATCTGCTTGTCACGCGCGGCCCTCTGGGGTTGGTGCAACGGAGGCGTCATCGAGCTGGCCGGGCTGGCGCAGGGTCCGTGGGTCGCCGCGTGACCGAAGCCGTCCCCCATGTCCGGCACGCTATCGGCTGCTGAAGAGTTCCCGAAGGCGGCCGTCGGGTGAGTCTGGGGCGTCTAGGACTGCCGTGATGATCCGTCGACCCTCGGGCGTCGTCTTGAGGATCGCCTCGTCGCGGGAGACGTGGGCCTTCAGGACGTTCCAGACGGCGCCGACATTCACGCCGTTGCCGAGCTGGCGGTAGGTGGCCGCTTGAGGCTGGGTGCCGAACGTGAAGCCGTCAGGGAATCCCTGCAGGCGCGCGGCCTCGCGCGGGCTGAGCCTGCGGCGACGGGGGCCGATGATCGAAGTCTGGGTGATCGCAACCAGCGCCGGAAGGTAGGTCGCCCGCTTCGCGCGGATGCCAGACGGGCGAAAATGCATCACGCAGTCCCACAGCCGTGGGGTGTCCTGAGCCTGCCACTCGAGCTTTCGCCTCGAAGGTGGGAACGCTTCAGTGAAAACACCCCACCGCGCGGCCCATCGGTCGATGACCTGGCGGTTCGCGTCGTAGAACGCGTTGTTTTTGGTCAGGAAGTCACGCTTCCAACTTGGCGTCTCGTGTGAGTCGATCTGTTCCGCGAGTTCCGCTGCCTTGGCTGCGGTTGTGGGCCAGGCGTCGGCCCACAGGGGGAACCCGGGCAGTCGACGGCCTTGGCGCGCCTCCCACATGAGTTGGACGAAGTCATCCCACGCATCGATCCACAACTTCTCTGCTGTGGAGAGCTCGCATCCCGACGCATGGTGGTCGGGCTCGAGGAAGTCGTCCAGTGACCACTCGCTCGAGGGATCAAATCCGTCGATGCGGGTGCTGGGAGTGACTGCGGGCTCGGGGGCGAAGTCGTCTCCGACCCCGTCAGGGTCGTAGGTAGCGGTGATGAAGACGCGTTCGCGGACCTGCGGGCGACCACCGCGCGAAGGCGGCACCTGATGCGGAGAGAAGACTGCCGGGGTCTCGGAGACGCGGTAGCCCTCGGCGCGGAGCGTCTCGATGATGACCTGCCACTCGTGTAGATGGCGCGGGCCAGCGAGATTTCGCACGTTCTCAAGCAGGAGCACGGTCGGGTGGTGCGCCTGGACGATGTTCAGGATGTGCCAGTACAGGGTGCCGCGCGTCTCATCCATGCCGCGCTGGGCGCCCGACTTGGAGAAGGGCTGGCAAGGGAACCCCGCCGCGAGCACGTCGTGCTCGGGGACGTTCATGACCGAGTCGGTTGCGTCGTGAGTGATGTCACCCAGCGGGCTGTGCCCCCAGTTGAGCTCGTAGACCCTCGATGCGCGTGGGTCGATCTCTACTGAGTAGACGCCCGTGCCGCCGAAGGCGGTGAGCGCTGCCGCGAACCCGCCGATCCCGGCGAACAGATCCACGAAGCGGAACGCGGGCTCGGTGGACATGGAGGAAGCTTAAAACGTCTGTTCGAGCTGCACAAGCTCCATCGCATGTCGCCCGGTCTGTATCGCGAGCATGGCACGTGGGTGGAGGCGCCAAGCCTTCAGCGGCACGATGCTCGCGTGGCTCTCACGTTCCACGTCCCGTCTCACCCGGGCTCGACGGGTGAAGCCGTCTCGCGCCGCATGCGCGCTCTGAAGCGCAGGGACAACGATGGCGAGCTCTCCGTACGCCGCTTGCTGCACGCTGCCGGATACCGCTACCGCGTCCACTACCCTGTCCCAGACCGGCCTCGCCGAACGATCGATGTCGCCTTCACTCGCGCCAAGGTCGCAGTCTTCATCGATGGATGCTTCTGGCACGGTTGCCCAGAACACGGGACGGCCCCCACGTCCAACGGGGCCTGGTGGGCGGCGAAGCTGGCGGCCAACCAGGCTCGAGACGCGGACACAACCGTTGCTCTCAGGTGTCAGGGGTGGCACGTGATCCGCGCGTGGGAGCACGAAGAGCCTGCCGAGGTTGGGGCCAGGGTCATCGAGTGCCTCCGACGTTTGGCCCTCGGTCACGAGTCCCTCAACGGGGCCTGACGGTACGAGTGCCGCTGGTGTCGGCGATGGCTGAAGCGTTCGCGAGCCATCCGGGCCGAACTGCGAGCGGCCGTCAGTTCCTTTCGGACACTGTCTTCGCTCGCTGCATCCGACCGTCACCTCGCCGACCGTCACCTCGCCGACCGTCACCTCGCCGACCGTCACCTCGCCGACCGTCACCTCGCCGACCGTCACCTCGCCGACCGTCACCTCGCCGACCGTCACCTCGCCGACCGTCACCTCGCCGACCGTCACCTCGCCGACCGTCACCTCGCCGACCCTCAAACACCACGACTCGTCTTGCATCCCGATGCCAGCGCGGGTCGAGTGACATCAGCTGGGTCCCCCGGGAGCCGCTGCGCGGCTGCCGAGCGACTGCCCGCAGGGGCATCTCGTCTCTTGTCACAACCGGTCTGTAGTGCAAACCTTTGACCATGTCCGCCGCCTCGGAAGAAGCCGACGACCCGTGGGCCGTCCTCGCGCACACTCGTGACCTCACTCGCCGGGTGCGCATTGCGCAGCGGACGACCTGGGTCGCCCTGCTGGTGCTCGCCGTCGTCGTGCTGGCGGCGATCCCGCTGTACGGGTACGCCCGTTACGGGTTTGGCTCCGCGCACTGCGCCACGAGCGCCGACGGTCGTCTGAACGTCTGCCTGCCGTACTCGACGCTGGTCCTCTGGTACTGGCCCGTCGCGCTGGTCGCCGCCTACTTGGTGATCGGCGCCGTGTTCGTCCGGCGGGCGCGGGCCCGTGGCGTCGGCACCCGCGTGACGGCCTATGTCGTCGGCGGGGTCGTGCTGGCGCTCGCCGCCGCGGGAGTCTCGCTGTGGGACGCCGCTCATCCGCTCAGCTGGGCGCGCGTGGCGGGCACGTTCGTGGATGTGGGCTCGTCGTGGGCGCCGGAGCTGAACCGGCTGGTCGGTCCCACCGGGGTGATCGGTCTCGGTCTGCTGGTCCTGGCACGGGTCGAGCGCAGTCGGGCCCTGGTGCTGTTCGCCCTGGTGTACCTGTATTCGGTGATGGCCAGCGTCCCGACCGGGCAGCGTTCTACCGCGACGCTGTCGTCGTGGGTGTTCCTGCCCGGCCTGCTGCTGCCCGGGCTCGTGCTGCTGGTCGGCAGTGGGCTGTTCGCCGTGCTCGAACGACGTCGGGCGGGCGCGTTGTGAGCGACCATCCGGTCAACGGGCTGGACGACGTCGTCCACCAGCGGGTCCGGCTCGGCATCTTGGCGGTGACCCAGGAGGCGCGCCGCGTCGAGTTCGGCTTCCTGCGCGAGACGCTCGGCCTCACGGCCGGGAACCTCTCCCAGCACCTCGCGGTCCTCGAGCGCGCCGGCCTCGTCGACATCGAGAAGGGCTACGAGGGTCGCCGGCCACGCACCTGGGTCAGACTGACCAAGGCGGGTGGCACCGCTCTGCGCGAGGAACTCGCGGCACTCAAGGCATTGATCCGGCAGCTCGAGTCGTAGCTGCGCCCCTCGGTGCCGATACCCAACACATGGGGGACTGGGAAGTTCGGCGGTGGCGTCGGTACGGCAAGGACCGGCTGTACGTGCACGACGGCGACGGCAGTCCCGTGGGCTGGCGGGACCTGCTGACGGGCGAGGACCACGTCGAGGTCCCGGAGCGGCTCGACGACCTGCGCTTCGCCCTCCAGGCCTGGCAGACGAGCGAAGGCGGTGATCTGACGGTCGTGTCGGCGCCGAGGGCGGATCTGGCACCGCAGGCCGAGGTCACGTCGGCGGTCGTCGAGGCGTCGACGGCGCACGTCGCCCGGACATCGACCGTCGATCTCGAGCCCTCGATGCCCGTGGCGCCACCGGTCTGGGACGACCTGGCTGCCCATCGGGCGGGCGAGATGGCGCGCCAGCAGGCGGTCGCCTTGAAGCAGGCCGCACCGGTCCGAACCTTCGTCGCCCGGGTGCTCGGCGTCCACACCGATGAGCGGGCGTGGCGGATCGGCGCCGACGGGGAGGAGTTGGTGGCCGCCCGGCTCGCCAAGCTGGCCAAGAAGGACCCGAGGTGGAAGTTCTTGCACGCGATCCCGGTCGGCGAGAACGGCTCGGACATCGATCACCTCGTCATCGGCCCCGGCGGTGTGTTCAGCCTCAACGCCAAGCACCACCCGGGCGCCCGGATCTGGATCCGTGACAACGCCTTCAAGGTGAACGGCCAGCAGCAGCCGTACATCCGCAACTCGCGTCACGAGGCTCTTCGAGCCGGCCGGTACCTGACGGCGGCGTGCGGGTTCCCGGTCTCGGTGGCGGGGGTCGTCGTCCCGGTGGGTGCCGACGACGTCACGATCAAGCAGCCTCCGGCCGACGTCTTCGTCGTAAACCGCATGGCGCTGACCGACTGGCTGCGCCGCAGGCCGGTCGTCCTCGAGGACGAAACGGTCGAGGCGATCTTCGAGGCCGCCCGACGGTCGACCACCTGGCGGCCTCAGGGCTGAGTGGCCCCGCCCCCGCGCGCAGGCGGGGTCTCCGGTTGCGGCTCGGATCAGGGCGTCGTGGTCCCTCGGAGCTCGGCTGCGACGGCTTCAGCCTCGGCTGGCGTCGCCAGCGCGAGCTCTCCCGAGCGGGTGGTGAGTGGTTCCTTGACGACGGGGGCGCCGAGCACCTTGCCGTCGAGGAGGATCGCTATCTGCTTGTCCACAGCGCTGGTGGTGACCTCGCGCATGGTGTCGACGCCGGCCTGGTCGTACTCGAGGTAGACACCGTGGCCCTGGGTCGTGACGGATGTCGGAGTCACTGTGCCCAGCGACTTGCCCAGCACGTAGGTGGTGGTGCCTTCCCGGTCGCACGCGGTGCCGGGTCCGTCCGCTGTGAGAGGCGGGGCGCTGCATGTGCCCGCAGTAGACGACGTGACGAGACGCAGCTGCAGCGAGTGCATCGGTGTACCGCCGCGAGTGTGTGCCGCGCCGCATCCGGTGGCGAGGAGCGCGACGGCGACGAGGACGCAGACACGGGGCATGGCGCGGGTGCGCACCCCTCGAGCCTCCTCGGGAATCGCGGAGCTCGTGGGCGGATCCCCCGTCGAGTTCGAAGGCTGCCTTCGTCAGTTGTCGACGCCCGCCAGGCGCTGTGGGCGTTGCGGTTGACGGTGGAGACGTCGACAGCGCGATCGACAACCGCAGCGACGGGCATCGACAGGTGGATCACCGCCGCTGCGCCATCTCGTCGGCACGACCCGGCGGCCCGGACGCGGCGCACCGAGTGCGCGCGGCGCTAGCGTTTCGATCACGCACGCTCGCCGCGCCGCCAGAGCGCACGGACAGCGGGCGCCGAGAAGTGGCCAGGGGGCGGTGCGCCATGTCGATCGACGAGCTGGACGTCTGGGCCCAGCCGCCCGGTCGGCGGCGAATGCGCCGCCGAGGCACTCGGCATGGTGTCGCGGCAGCAGCCGGAGTCATCGCCGTTGCGCTGGCTGTCTGGACCCTGGTCGGCATCCAGGTCGACGGCCCGCTGAGCTGGCAGCTGGCCGGGGGCGCAACCGCCTGCAGCCCAGATCCACTCGACGCGCCAGGCGACGTGACCTGGACGTTCGGGATCGGAGCAGAGCTGCCGTTCCGCATTCAGGACGTGCGCCTGATCGGTGCGCACAACGTCGCACTCGTCGGGGCCTACATCGCCGTCATCGACCCGGGGCCGGACGGGGTCTACCAGGTGCCAGCCGTGGCAGCCGGCTGGCCATCGTTGGCGGGCGGGATGTCACCGGCGAGCCTCGTCGACGCGGCTGGCGCCACCGTCACGGGGCCTGCGCCACACGCACTCGTGCTCCGACTTCGGGTGGAGGACCCGGCGATGGAGGCGAGCTTCAAGGACGTCGGGATCATCTACCGTTCCGGTCCCGTCCGGCACGAGAAGCGGCTGGAGTACATGCAGCGACTCGTCGCAGGGGGCTCCTGCACGTAGTCAGTACGGCGGGGCGATGGCCGGCGCCGCCGCATGTTGCAGGCTCGGTGCACACGTCTGGATGTGGAGCCATCTCGTCCCGGTCACCGGCCGACCCATAGACAAGCCGATAGACAGCCATGTCACCGCGATGTCACCGGCGGGATGTCACCGGTTTGTCTATCGGTTTGTCTATCGCTGCTGAGGATCGTCGCGCGCGTGCCACGACCTCCGCTGCCTTCGTCGTCCGCGACGCCCGCCGATCAACCGGTACCCGTCGCGTGTTGCTCGTCATCCTGCACTCCCGCTTGTAGGGGGACCACGCCGTGGCGCCCCGCGAGAGGGGGTGCCTCGCGGTGCTGGCGATCGCCAAGTTGACCGTCGGTGACGGGTACGAGTACCTGTCGCGGCAGGTCGCCACCGGTGACATCGAGATGTCTCGCAGCCAGGCGCTGGCCGCTTACTACGCCGCGTCGGGCACGGAGCCGGGCGTGTGGCTCGGCCGTGGTCTGGACGGACTGGCCGAGGTGCGTCGCGGCGACAAGGTCACCCGGCAGGCGATGACCCGGGTGTTCCGCGACGGTCGTGACCCGTCCACCGGGGATCCGCTCGGTGTTCCGTTCGATGCCGTGCACGTCGGCCGGGGCAAGCCGGTCGCCGGCTTCGACCTCGTCTTCACCGTCCCCAAGTCCGCCTCGGTGCTGTGGGCGCTCGGGGACGCGGCCACCCGGGAAGCCGTCGTCGGCGCGCACCGCAGCGCGCTGGCGCAGGCGCTGACGTTCCTGGAGGACAAGGCGATCCGGACGCGGGTCGGTGCCGGTGGCTCTCGCCAGGTGCGGACCCTCGGGGTGGTCGCCGCGGGTTTCGAGCACGTCGACTCCCGGCTCAACGACCCGAACCTGCACACGCACCTGGTGATCGCCAACAAGGTGCAGACCTCCGACGGGACGTGGCGGGCGCTCGACGGACGCACGCTCCTGCAAGCCACGGTCTCCGTCAGCGAGCTGTACGACGGGTTCCTCGCCGACGAGCTGAGCCGGCGGCTGGGCGTGCGGTGGGAGCTGCGCGACCGTGGTCCGCGACGCAACCCGACGCTGGCCCTGCAGGGAGTGCCCGACGAGGTGCTCGACCTGTTCTCCCGACGCGGCGCCCAGGTGGACGCCGCCCAGCAGGCTTGGGAGGCGACGTTCGTCAACAAGCACGGCCGCGCGCCGGATCCGGTCGAGGTCACCAAGGCCCGCGCCCTGCTGACCCGCTCGACCCGCCCCGCAAAGGTGCTGCGGCCGCTGGGCGACCTGTTCGAGGAGTGGGCCAACCGGGCCCGGGCGGTGACCGGGCTGGAGCCGCGCGACCTGGCGGCTCGGGCGCTGATCGGGGACTACGGGCGCAGCTTGCACGTGCACGACGTCGCAGGGCCGATGCGCGCCGCCCTGGTCGACCAGGTGCTCGCCGACGTGCAGGGGCGTGCGGCCGTCTTCAGCACCTGGACGCTGACCGCGGCCGCAGCCCGCGCCACGCGGGTGCTGCCGATGGCCTCGCCCGACGAGCGGATCGCCCTGGTCGGAACCCTGGTGACCGCGGCGGCTGGGTGCTGCGTGCGCCTGGACGACGGTCAGGTCCGCCGGATCGGGGAGGAGAAGTTCACCACCCCGGCGATCCTGGCCGCGGAGCAGGAGCTGCTTCACCGGGCCGCGTCGCCGACGGGGCTCGGTGTGCCGCGGGACTTTCAGATCGCCACCGCGCTGGCCCGTCACCCGCGGTTGAGCCAGGACCAACGTGCGGCGGCGGAAGCGGTGCTCGCCTCCGGGCAGGTGGTCGACACCGTCGTCGGCCCCGCCGGGTCCGGCAAGACGACCACGCTGCGGGCCGTGATCGACGCCTGGCAGTCGCTCCACGGCGCATCGGTGATCGCGCTCGCCCCGTCGGCGACCGCGGCGCACGTGCTCAGCGAGGCGTTGGGGATCCGGGCGGAGACCACCGCGAAGTGGCTGTTCGAGCACGCCCGCAACGACGAGCGCGACGCGCAGTGGCGGGAGCTGGCGGCCCGGATCTCGCTCACCCCGCGACCGGGCCGCGACCAGGTCGAGGCACGCGTCGTCGACCTGATCGACGAGATGAAGAGCTGGCAGCTGTCCCCTGCGCAGCTCGTGGTGCTCGACGAGGCCTCCCTGGCCGACACCCCCACCCTGGCCGCCCTCGTCAGCCAAGCGCAGGCCGCCGGCGCCAAGCTCGTGCTGGTCGGCGACCCCGAGCAGCGGCCTGCGGTCGGACCTGGTGGTGGGTTCGGGATGCTGGTACACCGGCGCGCCACGGCGCAGCTGACCGCGCTGCACCGGTTCTCCCAGCCGTGGGAAGCCGCAGCCAGCCTGCAGGTCCGCGCCGGCGACGCCCGGGCCATTGAGATCTACCGGACCCAGGGGCGTATCAGCTCAGGTGCGCCCGACGAGGTCCTGGACGCCGCCGTCCAGGCTGCCGGGCAGGACACCGCCGACGGGAAGGTGGTGCTGCTGCAGGCTGCCGACACCCGAACGGTCCACGAGCTCAACGCCCGCGCGCACGTGGCTGCCGTTCTGGGCGGCCGCGCTCACCTTGCCGGCGGGGTGCGGCTGTCCGACGACACCCTCGCGAGCGTGGGCGACCGGGTGGTGACCCGGCACAACGAGCGTCGACTGCGCACGGCCGACGGGTTCGTGCGGAACGGCGCGCTCTGGGACGTGACCGCCACCGCTGACGACGGGTCGCTGACCGTCCGTCCGGTCGGCTCGCGGGCCGAGCGCGGTGCTGCCGTCCGGCTGCCCGCCGGCTACGTCCGTGAGCACGTCGAGCTGGGCTACGCCACCACCACCGCCCGATCCCAAGGCCGCACGGTCGACACCACCCACACCGTGGTGAGCGCGGCGATGGCCCGCGAAGACCTCTACGTGGCGATCACTCGCGGCCGCGACCACAACCAGCTCTACGTGCAAACCGGCCCGTTCGACCCCGACTGCCCACCGGGCCGCGCCCGCCGCGAGGAGGTCGACGAGACCCTGCGCACCGTCCTGGCCACCAATCGCATCCCCACCACCGCCACCGAGACGTGGACCGCGAACCATCCCGACGAGCCGGTCCCGCTCGCACCGCCCGCCCCGACGCGATCGTCGGGGACCGCCATCGCCGACGACGACATCGACCGGCCCTATCGGCGAGTCCGGGCGGCGCGTTCCGCCCTGCCGCCCCCGTCAGCGATGGCGCCCCTGTCGCGCCCGCCAGCTGCCGTCGTCGACCGCCCGTTCGGCGGTTGACCGACCATCACCGGCCCCGACCGCTCACCACCGGAAACACCCGCACCCAAGGAGTCCCGAGATGACGCTCACCACCACCAACCCGTCCCGTGCCCCGTACCTGACGGTCGCCCAGGCCGCCGACGAGCTCGCCGTCACCGACCGCTTCATCCGCAAGCTCATCGCCGAGGGCCAGTTGCGCGCGGTCAAGGTCGGCGACCGTGTCCTCCGGATCCGTCGCACCGACCTCGAGGACTTCCTCCGCCCCGCGCGGGTCATCCCTCGGTTAGGTCGACGCTGATCATCTGCGACCGATGGGCGCTGACGCTGGCGATCTCCAGTTCACCCAGCAGCCAGCGAATGCAGAGCCGGCGCGCCGGGCATGCTTCCCCTGGCGGTGCGTACCGCCTCATCAGGGGGTCATCGCATGGGTGTGCATCTCCGTCTCGGGCCGCGCGTCGCACGGGTGCACGTCGGCAGCCGTGGGATTGGCGTCAGCTCTGGCATCGGGCCGTTCTCCGCGTATGCCGGCACCGGCCGCCGCTCGCGAGCCAGCGCCGGATCCGGCGGGGCCGGGATCACATTCCTGTTTGTCACGCTCATCGCGCTCGTCATCGTCTACTGGTGGGTGGTGCTCATCGCACTCGGCGTCGTCGTGTTGATCGTGGCCGCCGTCCGCCTGACGCGTCGCATCTCAGCCGAACGTCGTGCAGCGGCTCAGGCGGCGGGTGTGCGTCTGGCGCTTCCGGCTAGCACGGCTCCAGCGTCAGCCGCCCAGTTGCCAGCCGGGCCGTCGGCACAGTGGATGCCGCAAGAACCGCGACCTCTGTCGGCGCCTTTGGCCGTCCCTCGTACCGACTGGGTGCCCGCGCCCGCCGCCGCGCTCGTGCCTCACCCGCAGTCCGGCGTTGCCGTCCCGTCCGTTGCCGCGCCGTTGCGGCAGTGGACCGGTCAAACGCCGGGACCCACCGCCCACCCGCTGGCTGACGGGACTGCACAATGGACAAAGCAGCCGGTCGTGCCCGTGTCTGCATCGGCCACGCACCCGGCCCGACGTACGCCGCAGGCAAACCACGGTGAGGGGCTCGCGGCCGATGTCCGGGTGCGCACGGCCCAGACGGATGCGGCGCGCCGCGCTCAGGAAGCTCAGCGGCGGGCCGCCTGGCGGGCGGAGTATGGCGAACCGTTCGTTGCTCCACGGCGGCTGCTGCCCGTGAGCGTCGTGCTGTGGGTGCTCGGCTTCTTCCTCTTGTTGCTTGGTGCCGACATCGTCGAAGGGCAATACGTCACGCTGAGCATCGCAGCGCTGTCGATGGCCGCCGCCACGATCGCCTGGGGTGTCTACCTGTGGCGCGGCATCCCTTCACGTCGAGCCGCAGCGCTCGAGGACCTGACCAAGAGCGAACGTCGGACGTTCGCAGCCGCCCGCCGGTCCCGTGCATGGGCTCTAGTGGTGTGGCTCATTGCCATCCCGGCCATGACCGCCATCGTGGGCGTGATCAAGCCGGGCCGCACAGGCTCCGTCGGCATCTATGTAAGTGCATGCTTCGTGATTCTCGGCCTCGCCCTGGCCGGCGCAGGTGCTTACCTGTGGCGCGGCCTCATCGTCACCCGCGCCCGGCTGAAAGAACTGCACGATGCGGACCAGGCGCTCCTAGCGGCGGGACACGATCCGTGCGGCGCGACGTTGACAGCGCTCGCCACTCCCAGCGCTTGAAGACTTGCGGCCCCTGGGGAAGAGCCCAGAAGGTCAGCGCAGACTAGTCATCTTCATCTACATCGTGATCTGCATCGTCGGGCTGGCCGGGTTGCCCCCAGTGCCGGTGCTCTGGGTGACCTTGACCGCGCGTCTGCTGGTTGCATGCCCCTAATTAACCAGTATGGTTCATGACATGGTGGCGGTTAATAAGCAGTGGACGACGACCGCGTCTCGTCGGGCGTCGGACGCCCTTGCGGCACTGCTGCATGACGCCCTGGGATCGGCCATCGCGGTCGATCGGTCCCCGTCGGGTGAGCTGCTGCTGCACTACCAGGCTCGCACTGCCGTTCTCAGGCCGTTGTGGGCGGGTGCGGGTTGGCCTACGGATGTCGATCGCCTGCGCCGTTCACAGGCGTGGGAGTCAGCAACCGTCCATGGCGTCCCGGTTGTGGTGGGTCAGAAGCTTTCGAGCACCGTCCGGGAGGCACTGAGTCGAGACGGTGTCGCATGGGCTGACGAGACAGGCAGCGCTGCAATCGACGTGCCCGGTCTGCTGATTCGGCTCAGTGACCCCGGCAAGGCTGACAAGCGCGCCACCGCCAGGCCCAAGACGGAGGTGCGGTGGTCACCGGCGGTCGGCCTCCTCGCCGAGGCCCTGCTCGAGCCGATCGCGGGCAGCGCCAGTTCCGAGCGGACCGAGCTGCCGAAGATCGCCGCGCTCGCCAACCAGACAGGGGTATCGGGTCCCTTCATCTCCCGCACGCTCCGTGGGTTCGACGCCATGGGCTGGACAGCCAAGAGCGGCGGCGAGCGCGGTGCAACGACCGTGCGCGAGCTCGTCGACCCTGGTTCTCTGCTGAGCGCGTGGGCGCACTGGTACCCGGGCTCGCGACCGCAGGGGATCGCAGCACATGCCCTGATCCGCGACAGCACCGCGTGGCTCGCCGACGTCGCGCGTTCGTGGCCGCGAGGCTCGTGGGCGCTGACCGGTGGCGTGGCCCTGGAGCGTCGGGCGCCGTTCCTCACGTCCGTACCGGTGATCGAGCTCTATCTCGCCGAGGACGTGTGCGTGGACCCTGGGCGGCGAACGGCGGCGTTCAACACTGCCGGGCTGCGAGAGGTGGACTCCGGTGCGCGCGTGGTCGTCTTCCCGGCGTCTCGCGCGGCCCTCGGCCTCATGGAGCGCAGCCCGTGGTGGACGCCCGAGGATCCCGAGGTGGGCAGCATCCGGTTGTACGGGGACATCCTCGCCTCGCAGACCGTCCGCAGCGACGAGGCCGCGGACCACCTGCGGCGCACGCGGATCGGCTTCTAGTGAGGTCCCCGTTGACCCGCGACCTCGCGGAGCGCGCCCTCATCCGGCTGGCATGCGCGATCGGCGAGCACACGGAGTCGCTCTGCGTGATCGGCGGCCTCAACGCCGACCTGCTGACCGACGCCGATATCCCGCACCAGGGCACCAACGACATCGACCTCCTGGTCGAGGTCGGCCTGGTCTACGACCGCGACGACCTCGACTTCGGCTGGCTCGAGCGAGGTCTTCATGAGGCTGGCTTCACGCCGGCCACAGACGGTCGCCCGTGGATCTGGTACGCGGACGTCGACGGGGTTCCGGTGCGGCTCGACGTGCTGTGCGACGCGCCGGACAGTCCTGGCCAGGAGCTGGCGTTGCCGGGCGCCTCGAACGTCGCGGCCCAGAACATCGCGGGTCCCGCCCCGGCGCTCACGCAGCCGGTCGCTCGAACACTCCCGGTCCCGGCCGAGGAGGCCGCGATCGTGGGACGCCCGGCTGGTGCGCCGGTCCAGGTCCGCTTCGCCAGTCTCGGGGGCTACATCCACGCCAAGGCGGCTGCGGTGCACCACCGACGCGAACCGCGGGACTTCTACGACTTCGCGTACGTGCTGCTGCACAACTCAGCGGGCGGACCGGCTGCCGCCATCGTGGCCGCGCTCGCCGCGATGCCCGACCACCCGCACTCCGACCATCGGGCCACCCTTCGGGCGGCGCTGAACGCGCTCAGCGGGGCAGACGGTGCAAAGCACTACGCACGGCAGCGCCAGCTCGACGGAGACGAGACGGAGGAGGCCGTCCTCGCGCAGGACGCCGTCGGCGCAGCACTCCAAGCGTTGGCGGCGCTCGACGCCGAGTTGCCATCAAGCTGAGCCACCGTCAGCCGGTCCGCGTGGGGCCCCCGCTGGACCACCTACGCGCGCGACGGCCACGGCCGGCAACGTCGCGCTTCGCGAGCTCGCCGACGTCGACCCGAACCATCCGCGGCACTTCCAGTTCAGCATCTTGCGCGTCTTCGGCCCCAGCGTCCCCCAGGTCAATGCGACGTTGGCGTACGGCCCGGCGGGCATCGAGCTGTGGGCGCGGCACCGGGACGGCGCGGTCGTCAGGGTCGTCGAGCATCCGTGGTCGCAGATCGTCGACGTGAAGGTGGCCGATGACATCCGGGACTACCGTGGCCGGCGGGTCCTGGGCCTGCGGACCACGCTCGTCGACGGTCGCGAGGAGGACGTCGTCGTCACGGTGCGCGGGGACATGATCTTAAGATCCTCACGCGCCGCGAAGCTACGGCTGACCGCGCTGGCGCACGACATCCTGGCCTGCCGCACCGCCCCGGTCATGCCCCGCGCCTGAGCCGCAGCGGGTCGGACTCAGGAAGGGGACCGCGTCGAGTCGTCGATCTCGACGGAGTACGGGCTCCCGGTGGCAGGCTGGCTCACGAGCCGGAACTGGTGCACCGTGGGGGAAAGGACCATCCCGGCCGTTCGCCCGTCGTCGGCCTTCGCCCGCGCCGTCACCTGCGCGGCCGTGGCCGGGACCACAGTGACGTCGACGCCCTTCGCGCAGTCCTGCGTGAGACGCAGCAGCACCAGGCCCCCGTCGTGGATCTGCGATGGCCCGGCGCTGACGTCCCACACGAGCGGCATGTCGGGTGCCGTGAGGAGCGCCTGCCCGCAGACCTTGAACGTCCCCTCGCCTCCTACCTGGTTGCACCCAGGAGTGAAGTTCACCGGCACGACGACCAGCGCCGCGACCGCCGCCGTCCGCCAGCGGGAACGAGGACGGGCAGCGACTGACCCGAAGGCCCGCACGTTCGAGGCGTCGTGCCGGTGGGCGACGCGCCGGACGTGCTCGCGGTTCACCGGCAGCTCGCCATCCGCGGTGTGCGCACGTAGTGGCGAACCACGCGGGGGCCAGCATCCTGTCTCCCGCATAGCGACACCCGTGTGCGACGCACGCGGTACTGTGTGCTCGGAGTGCAACTATTATCGGCATCTGAGGTGACTATGCCCGCCTATCTCCCGAGGCTCGTCGACGACCAGCTCACCCGCGGCCTTCGCTCCGCGGGTGCCGTGGTCCTCGAGGGTCCCAAGGCGTGCGGCAAGACGACCACGGCGCGCCAGCAGGCGGCGAGCCTCGTGCGTCTCGACGCGTCGCCGCAGCTGCGCGTGGCCGGTCAGGTCGACCCCGGCCTGCTGCTCGCTGGAGAGACGCCTCGGCTGATCGACGAGTGGCAGCTGGTTCCGGAGGTCTGGAACGCGGTGCGTCACTCGGTCGACGAGCGTCAGGCGAGCGGGCAGTTCATCCTCACGGGGTCCGCGACCCCGACCGACGACGTCACGCGGCACACGGGCGCCGGGCGGTTCTCGCGAGTCCGGATGATGCCGATGTCGCTGCTCGAGCAGCAGCGTTCCAGCGGGGAGGTGTCCCTTCGGGCTCTGCTCGACGGTGAGGCCGCCAGCAGCGCGGGGAGCGACCTGGACCTGCTCGGTGTCGCACAGCTCCTGTGCCGCGGGGGCTGGCCGGGGAACCTCGAGCGGGAGCTCGGCGATGCGATCAACGCCAACCGCGACTACCTGGCGACGATCGCCGGCGCCGACATCGTCACACTCGACGGTGTCCGCCGGGACCCTCGCAAGGTCAGCGCGCTGATCTTCGCGCTCGCCCGCAACGCCGGAACCTACGTGACCAACCGCACCCTGCAGGCAGATATCACCGGTGACGGGCAGAACCTCGCCCCGCGGACCTTGGACAGCTACCTGGACGCCCTCGCCCGACTATGGCTGTACGTCGAGCAGCCGGCGTGGGGCCAGCACATGCGCTCGTCGGCCCAGGTGCGGCGGGCCCCCAAGCGACACCTGGTCGACCCGTCCCTCGCGGCGGCCGCCCTGGGCGCCACTCCCGAGGCGCTGGTGGCAGACCCGGAGACCTTCGGGCAGCTGTTCGAGAGCCTCGTGTTCCGTGACCTGTCGATCTACGCCCAGGCGATCGACGCTCGGGTGTTCGCGTACCAGGACACCGCTGCCGAGCTCGACGCGGTCGTCGTCCGCGGCGATCGTTGGATGGGGGTCGAGGTCAAGCTGTCGGGCCGTGCGGAGATCGTCGACGGGGCCGCGTCCGGGATGCTCCGGCTCGCTGAGCGGATGCGAACTCCGCCCTCAGCCCTTGCCGTCGTGACAGCCACCGGCCCGTCCTACCGTCGGCCGGACGGCGTCGTCGTCACCTCGATCCTGGACCTCGGCCCCTGACACGATCGTCGAAGGACACCGTGGCCGCTCACCTGCGGTCGGAACAGCACTCACATGATCAGCGGAATGCGGCGCCTCGCCCCCGTAGGATCGGTAGCCTTTGGACACGCAGAACGGTAGCGTTTGACTCGGCGCAACGGTAGTGTTCACGCGTGCCGTACACCACCCGCGTCCTAGACGGGCAGCTGGACCGCTTCCTGGCGGGGCTCCCAGCGGTCGTGATCGACGGCCCCAAGGCAGTGGGCAAGACGGCCACTGCGACCCGGCGTGCAGCAACGGTTCTGGCCCTCGACGATCCGCTCGAGCGGGCCCTTCTTGAGGCTGACAGCGGGCGACTGACGGCGGTGGACCGGCCGGTGCTGGTCGACGAGTGGCAGCTGTACCCCGCGGTCTGGGACCAGGTGCGGCGTGCCGTTGACGGCGGGGCACCTCCCGGATCGTTCCTGCTCACCGGCTCCGCGACGCCGACCTCCGCTCCGACGCACACCGGGGCCGGGCGGATCGTGCGGGTGCGGATGCGTCCCATGTCGCTGGCCGAGCGCGGCCTCGTCGAGCCGGCCGTCTCGCTCGCCAGCTTGCTCTCCGGGGAGAGGTCGGCCGTCGCCGGGGCCAGCACACTGAACCTGTGCGACTACGCCGACGAGATCGTGCGCAGCGGCATGCCCGGGATCCGTGCGCTCGACGACGACGTGCGCCCCGACGCCCTCGGCGGCTACGTGGAGGCGATCGTCGATCGTGACTTCCCCGAGCTCGGCCACGTCGTGCGCCGCCCCGCGACCCTGCGCCGGTGGCTCACGGCCTACGCGGCAGCGACCGCCACGACCGCCTCCTACAACTCGATCATGGATGCCGCGACAGCCGGGCAGAGCGACAAACCGGCCAAGACGACGACGATCGGCTACCGCGACACCCTCGAGCGTTTGTGGCTGCTGGACGAGGTGCCCGCGTGGACCGGAACGAGGTCCCCGATCGCGTCTCTTGGGCAGGCGCCCAAGCATCACCTCGCCGACCCGGCCTTCGCCGCTCGGCTCCTCGGGGTGAACGCGGCGGCGCTCGTGAGCTCTCCGAGCCCCGACGGCCCACTGATTCCCCGGGACGGCACGCTGCTCGGCGCCCTCTTCGAGGGGCTGGTGACGCTGTCCCTCCAGGTCTACGCCGCTCATGCCGGTGCACGGGTCAGCCACCTGCGCACGCAGCGCGGTGACCACGAGGTCGACCTCGTCGTCACCCGCGACGACGGGCGCATGGTGGCGCTCGAGGTCAACCTCGCGCCGGTTCCGACCGGCGACGACGTCCGGCACCTGAAGTGGCTCAAGGGACAGGTCGGCGACGACCTCCTCGACGCGGCGGTGATCACCACCGGACCAGCGGCCTACCGCCGCCCCGACGGGATCGCCGTGATCCCGGCCGCACTGCTCGGCACCTGAGGCCGTCGTCGATCTGACGAATCACACCGCCGGCCTGGAGGTGGGCTGCCGATCGGCGGGCTCAGCTCTTCCGGGCTCCCGTGGTGACGACTCGGCCCCTGCCCGATGGCGCCACCCCAGGTCGGGGCCGCAGCAAGACGATGAGCACGGCGACACCGACTGCGGTGATGACGCCGACCGGCCCCATGACCGACCACGCGGGCTCTCCGCCGCGGGCGGCCGTCACCAGCGGGGTGACGAGGATCGGCAGGCCCGTCATCACGAGGAAGACGGTGGCGGCCGGCGCGAGCGCCAGCCCGAGCGGGCGGCGCAGCAGGACGAGGCGGCCGATGGCCAGGACTGCGGGCAGGAACACCGCCAGGTCCAGGACGTGCACCGGGTTCGAGGGCAGTGCCAGGTCGGCGGCGCCCGTCGGCGGCCGGCCCGCGAGGACGGCCGGGACGATGTCGGAGAGCCACAGTATGGTGAACACCGCCGCAATGACGATCAGGTACCAGCCCACCACCCGGCGCGGGGCGCCGGCGAGAGTGGCGGCCACCACGGGTGGGCGGGCCGCGCGCAGGCCTCCGACGAGGGAGAAGAAGGTCAGGCCGAGCACCGCGACCCAGGCCAGGAAGAGCGGCCCCACGTGGATCGACATCGTGTAGATCACGTAGTTGTAGACGGTGAAGGTCAGCACGCCGGTCCACAGCAGGTGCGCCCGCACGGATCCGCGCCAGGCCAGCCACGCCAGCAGGAGGGTGGCCGGGCCGGCCACGACGAGGTTGACCAGGTCCTGGGCGATGGCTTGGTCGACGAACGAACGCGTCTCCTGGCCGTAGATCGCGTGGACGCTGGCCAGCCCGATGCCGCTCGCGATCATCCCGACGGTGGCCGCCGCCGCGGCTGCGGCCCACCAGGGTGAGGCTGCGTCTCGTTCGACCGCCGGGGTCGCCCCCTTCTTCTGGCGGAGCGCGGCCTGGGCGGGGGGTGTCTTCGTCGGCACGACTCAAGCGTGTCGGAGCGCGCGGCGGGCGCACCGTCCAAAGGTCCTCCGCCCGGCGCGGCGACGATCGGTGAGGCACTGGAAAACGAGCCGTTGAGGAGCGTCCGAATCGGTCAATCCGCAGCTCCTGGGGACGACAGATCGCCGGAATATCCCTGTGCGCTGGCGCGGGCGAGCACCGCGGCTGGCCGTGGCAAGGCACCACGAGGACGGCCTCAGTGCCTGACCGAGTGCTGCAGCTCGCACTCCAGGCCGCGCAAGCGCCGACGAACCTGCAGGCCACGACCCTGCCGCGGGCCGGAAACACCATGCGGTCAGCCCCTTAAGGCATGCCTTTACGTGCCTTAAGGGGGTTCCCAGAGGGCCCCACGGGTGCATCTCGGTGTAGAGTCGCACTCGTCTGACCAGCAGTTTTACCCGGTCTTGAACGTCCGAAACCCCTCCTGGGTGAGCTTCCCAAGCTGAGAGCGCGGGTTCGATTCCCGTCACCCGCTCCATCGTTTTCCACCGTTCCAGCAGGTCGCCGACGTGGTCGACGGCGGCGGGGACTTGCAGATGGACACCAGCAACGTCGCCTCCGATGTCACCGAGGCGCCCGGGTTGTGCGGCGAGGCGTGCTGCCGAATGAAGTAGTTCAGCGCAGCAGCTGACCAGTCTCGTCGTCGAATCGCACTTCCGGCAGGGCGTTCGCCGGCTCGCAGTCTGCGCCGAACTGGCGCCCCGTCTCGCCGAGCGCGCCGAACCGCGCAACGCGGGTGACCATGAACCACCACCCGACCAGCGAGCTGGCGATGACCCCGTGGAGCTGGCGCGCCGCTGCCCTGTGGCCGTCAATGGGCCCGTTGGTGATCGTCGCGTAGAACCGATCAGCGAACTCCGGATCCTCCCCCAGCGCCGCGGTCTCGACTGTTCCCCATAAGCCCTTGGGGTCCTGCCGGTCAGCCCGCGCCTGCGCTAGTTCATCGAGCCGATGGAACCTGCCCGCGTTCGCGTACAGGTGCAGGCAGTCCAGCAGGACCGGCCACACAGGATCGTCGTCGACCCGACGCACAAGACGGGCGACGTAGTCGACTTCCTGCTGGGTGTCGAGCCACCGGTGAACCCGCACGCGGAGATCCGCGTCGAGCTTGACGAGGTTGTGGGAGTACAGCTTCTTCATGTCGGGCCACGCGTGGTCGTCGCCAACCATGCCGAGACCGACACCTTCAGCAGTTTTTCGACACCGATGGACCAGACGGTGAGCACGGGATCGAGCACAGTCCCGCTGTAGTCCGAGTCGGCTAGTACGTGGACCCCGTGGGCGAGAAGCTGCCGCGCGGACTCCTGCTCGAAGACCAGCGCGAAGCCTTGGTTCATCGCTAGAGGCTGCGCGCCGGCGGATCCGTTCGGTGCACTCACCGGCCGACCTTGAGCGACGCGAAGATCACCACGGCGACCAGCACCGTGAGGATCACCCCTCCGACTGCTACCGCTGTCCGTCGCACCATCGCCGCCCCCTGTTCGCGTGGTGTCCCGGTACGCCCCGGGACATCACGCGAACCGTCCCACCATCCACCGGCACGTGAGCCCCGAACGCCCCAAGGAACGGGCGCCCCGGGGCTCACAGTCACGCGATCAGGCGAACCGGGCAGGGCAGGTCTCCCGACGCACAGAGGTGGTCACGCTTCGGAGACTGGTGAGGCCGCGTGGCAGCGACGATCGGAGCCCTTACTCGCGGAGTGCGGTAGTTCTCGTGTGAGAACTATGGTTATCGCACGAGTAGTTGGGGACTCACCTGGAGTGGACGATGGATGTCTCGAACCCGATCGCTGACGTCGTGCCGTCAGCTCACGGTCCCGTGCTCGTGGTCCTGGCGTCGACGTCCACGCCGCTCACCGGCCGAGCGATCGCCGACCTCACTCGCCCGCGAGTCTCCCAGCCCCGCGTAGCGCGCATCCTGACGGACCTCGCCGAGGCAGGTCTGGTCGATCGGGTCCAGGCAGGATCTGCGTCGCTGTTCACGCTCAACCGCGAGCACCTCGCTGCCCGCGCAGTGGAGGAGCTCGCCACCCTCCGCAGCCTGTTGTGGGAGCGGATCTCCGAGCATGCGGCGGGATGGAGCCATCCGCCCGAAGCGATCATCGTTTACGGCTCGACCGCTCGCGGCGACGGGGGCAGCGCTAGCGATGTCGACCTACTCGTCGTGCGCCCGGCGACAGTGGATGAGGACGACGCCAACTGGCAGCGCAACCTGACCGCCCTCGGGCTCGCGGTACCGCGCTGGACGGGCAACCCCTGCGAGATCCTCGATCGGTCCCGAGCGGATCTGCGCGCCATGGCGTCTGCCGGAGAACGCCTTCTCAGCGAGATCCGCCGCGACGGGCGGGCCATCGTCGGATCGCTCGCCGTGGTACCAGCTCCGAAGGCAGCCTGAGATGGGTGCCCGGGACGACGCACTCAACCACCTCCGCAAGGCCCGGGAATTCCTCGAGGCCGCGGGCCTGGAGCTCGAGCTCGAGCTCCACACCGCTGCGGCGTCATCGGCCGTGCTCGCTGGGATCAACGCCAAGGACGCCATCTGTCTCCAGCTCACCGGACGAACCGGCAAGGCCGAGGACCACCGCTCTGCGGTGCCCGAGCTGGCCGGCGCCGGACCCGCGGGAAAGGCGCTCGAGCACACCTTTCGCAGGCTCCTCGGGCTCAAGACGGCGGCGCAGTACCAGGCGCGACCGATCAGTCGGACCGACGCGGCGAAGGCGGTCGAGTGGGCGACCCGCATGGTCGACGCCGCCCGGGACGTCACGGGCTCCTGACTGCCCGCTCGGCAGCGGCCCGTCAGTTCAACGCCAGCTCCCGCCAGCGATCCCGCGCAGAGGAGTGGTGCAGGGCCAGCAGATCGCTACTTGGGCGAACTCGCGGCGCGATGTTGACCTGGACACCGTCGAGGGCCTCCAGGTGTCGGTACCGAGCGATGAGGCCCGGTGCCACGTGTGTGGTCCAGGGCGCGGGGTCGATGGTGAGAAGCAGACGGTCGAACAGCCTGTGGACGTCGGCGCGCAGCAGCAGGCCTGCATCGCGGTCGTGTCGCTCGAACTCCGCGAACGACGCCAGGTGGGCCGCGTCCAGCACTGCTTCTGGCTGCGGACCGGTCACGGCACAGACAGAGTCGAACCGCTCCAGAAGAGCATCCCGGAACTGGCCTTGGCCGATCCTGCGGGCGTAGAACGCGTCGATCCGTCCACTCGGGATCGGCTGTTCGGCCGTCAGGGTCATCACGCGGAATGCTGATTCGACGCCACCGTGGAACTGGACGAGCTGCAGTGCGCGGTCGACGTCGAGACGGCGGATCGCGTTCTGGCGGTCTCGACCCGCGTAGACGCGATCGAGGGCGCGGGTCGGAGCCGGAGAGGTGAACGGCGTCCACGTCGATTCGTATGCGGCGACGTAGGTCGTCACGTCCATCTGCGCCTGGATCGGCTCGGCGAACTCTGCCTTGCAGTGCGGGCAGTGGTAGGCCGGGTTCGCGTGCAGACGAGGCTTCTGACCGGCGCGGCTGCACACGGGACATCTGAGCATCGGCTTCGTGTCCCGTGCAGCTGCGATGCTCGTGACGACGCCCCATCCGAAAACGAGCCAGCGGTCGCGCATGACCACGATGTCGCCGACACCAATTCCCGCGTGATTGACCACGTTGGAGTCGTAGGCGTACCGAGAGCCCAGCGTGTCGTCGTACGCATGGCCGAGGAGCTCCTCGCGAGCTGCCGAGTAGCAGCTCCATGCGTTCAGCACAGTCCGGCTTTCTCATCGAGAGCGGATGGTTCGCGCTGAGCTCACCAGACAACGCCGTCGGTAGGCAAGGCAGACCGCCGCCAAATCGACCCTTTGACGCGCTCCCTTCCGAGTGCACAGCGCCCAGCGGCTCCGAATTCGGCCGCTGGTCAAGCTTCCGGCGACGCAACGATCGAGGCCGGGAACTCCGGCACCGACAGGGCCTCGTGTCAGATGTCGGCTGCGCCGATACGGCACTCATGGGCGAGTGGCAGGTTCGGCGCTGGCGTCGGTACGGCAAGGACAGGCTCTACGTCCACGACGGTGACGGGCTTCCCGTCGGCTGGCGGGACCTTCTGACCGGGGACGATCATCCGGACACCCCCGAGCACCTAGGGGCTCTGCGTCGGGCGCTCGATGGCTGGCGTCCGGACGCGCCCGATGCGCCGGCGCCGGCGGTGGCACCGGCTGTGCCGTCGGCAGGTGATCCGGGCGTCGCACCCCAGGCCAGTGACGAGCACGTGTCCAGGTCCGCGGTCCAGTTCGCACCCGTCTCGCCTGATCCGGTGTCCCCGTCACCCGTCGTCTCGTCACCGCCGGGAGCCCCGCCGATGTGGGAGGACCTCGCTGCTCATCGCGCCGGTGAGATGGCCAGGCAGCAGGCTGTGGCCCTGAAGCAGGCCGCGCCGGTCCGGACCTTCGTCGCCCGAGTGTTCGGCCTCCACACCGACGAGCGGTCGTGGCGCATCGGCGCCGACGGCGAGGAGAAGGTCGCGGCACGGCTCGCCAAGCTGGCGAAGAGGGACCCGCGTTGGAGGTTCGTGCATGCCATCCCGGTCGGGGAGAACGGGTCGGACATCGACCACCTGGTCATCGGTCCGGGCGGGGTGTTCAGCCTGAACGCCAAGCACCACCCCGGCGCGCGCATCTGGGTCCGGGACAACGCCTTCCGCGTGAACGGCCAGCAGCAGCCGTACATCCGCAACTCCCGGCACGAGGCGCGTCGCGCCGGCCGCTACCTGACCGCGGCCTGCGGGTTCCCGGTCGACGTCACCGGGATCGTCGTCCCCGTTGGTGCCGACGACCTCACCATCAAGCAGCAGCCCGCGGACGTCGTCGTCGTCAACCGGATGGCGCTGGCCCCGTGGCTACGCCGCCGGCCCGACCTTCTGGGGGAGGCGGCGGTCGACGCCATCTTCGAGGCGGCGCGGCGCTCGACCACGTGGCGGCCTCAGCGCTGAGCAACTTCGCAGTCCCTGGACGCCTGGCGCAACCGCTGGTGGCATCCGACGTCTGACGGTCCCGCCGAGGCCGTGCCATCCTCGGCGCCCACCACCGAGATCGCGCCCCCATCGACGGCCAAGCGGCCGAGGCGGGCCCGGCTCCTGCGCTGGGGAGGCCGACCGCCACCTTCTCGGCTCTCGGGGAATTCACAGGCTGTGGCGCCACGATTTCGCCGGTCAGTTCCGGTGGGGGCGAGAGAGGTAGGCCTGTGGCTGACGCGGCAGGTGCTCCGATCCTCGAGGTCGACGGTCTCGTCGTGCGGTACGGGTCGTACACCGCCGTCGACGGTCTGAGCCTCAGCGTCGGGCGCGGTGAGATCTTCGGGCTGCTCGGGCCGAACGGCGCGGGCAAGACGAGCACCCTCTCGGCGATCGAGGGGCTGCTGCACCCCGCGGCCGGGGCGGTGAAGGTCGTGGGCCACGTCGCGACGAGCGAGCCGCTGGCGGTCCGTGCCCTCATCGGCGTGCAGCTGCAGGCGTCGAGCTTCCAGGCAGAGCTGACGCTCACCGAGATCCTGCGCCTGTACTCAGGGCTCTACGGGCTCACGCTGTCCGCCGACGAGCTGAGCCAGCGGCTGCGTCGGGCAGGCCTGGCGGACGAGGCGGGCAAGCGCTACAAGCAGACGTCCGGCGGCCAGCAGCAGCGCTTCTCGCTGCTCGTCGCGATGCTGCACGACCCGCCGCTGCTCCTGCTCGACGAGCCGACGTCCGGGCTGGACCCGCAGGCTCGGCGCCAGCTGTGGTCGCAGATCGAGCGGGCGCGCGGCGAGGGCGGCTCGATCCTGCTGACCACCCACTCGATGGAGGAGGCCTCGGCCGTCTGTGATCGGGTCGCCATCATCGACCACGGCCGGCTCGTCGCTCTGGGCACCCCCGCGGAGCTGATCGACCAGCACCGCACCGACCCACGGGTGCTGCGCGCGGCGCACGGCGACGTCACGCTCGAGGACGTGTTCATCGGCCTGACGGGGGACGAGATCCGTGACTGAGACGACCCTCCTGAAGCCGCCGCCGATCGGCCTGGCGATGCGCACGCTGCTGCGCGCCGACGCCACCGTGCTGCTGCGCAACCGGCAGGCGCTGCTGCTGTCGATCGTGCTGCCGGTCGCGATGCTGTTCATCACCGGTGCCGGCAGCGGGCGACGGCAGGTGCTCGATCCGGGGTACCTGATCGGCCTGGCGATCACGTACGGGCTGATGGCGTCGGGCCTGTTCGGCTACCCGATGGCCGTCGCGCGTGACCGCGAGTCGGGCGTGTTCCAGCGGATGCGCGTGACGCCCGTGCCGATGTGGACGGTCTCGGTGAGCCGGATCGTCGTCCAGCTGGTGCTCTCGCTGGTCATGTCGCTGGTGGTCCTCGGCCTCGGCGGCGTGCGCCACCACCTCACGTTCAGCCTCTCGAACTGGCTCCTGGTCCTGGTGGTCTCGCTGCTGGGCGCGGCGGTGTTCCTGGCGATCGGGCAGGCGATCGTCGGCCTGACCACCACCTCGGGCCAGGTGAACGCGTTCAGCCGGGTGCTGTTCGCGCTGCTGCTCGTCGTCGGCCTCGTCGGCTCCTCCGGCCTGCTGGGGACCACGTTCAAGACGATCGCCGGCTGGACGCCCGTCGGCGGCCTGTCCAACCTCTTCAGCGCCGCCACCGGCAGCGTCGGTTGGGGCTCCGACCAGGTGATCGGGCTGGTCGCGTCGGTCGGCTACGCCGTGGTGTTCGGGTTCATCGGCGTCCGGTGGTTCCGCTGGACGGTCCGCTGAGTCCCGACGAGGCACGGACGGACGCACCCGAGCGCGTCGCCGCAGGCAGGGCCCTCAGGATGCATCCGTGTCCTCAAGAGGTGCGGACGGCGCGGGCGGGCCATGATCGATCGATGGCTCGTGTGCGGGGGGACACGCCGGGGGACCGGCGCGCCCGGGCACGGTCGTCGGTGGGGAGCCGTGCGGGTGTCCCGACCGCCTGCAGACGGGGAGACGGGTCGTGGACTCGCTGAGCTTCACGGCCGCCCTCGACGGCATCCCCACCACCCGCCGGTGGGTGGTGGCGTGGGCTCGTCGTGCCGGCTGCCCGGAGGCCTGCGTCAGCACGATCGCCCTGCTGACCACCGAGGCGGTGACCAACGCGGTCCGGCACGGGCCGGACCGCGGGACGGTGACCGTCGCGGTGTCGCAGGTGCGCGGGCAGTGGCGGGTGGCGGTCACGGACCAGAGCCGTGGTCGGCCGGTGGTCCGGGACGTGGAGCCGTGGGCGCTCGGCGGGCGCGGCGTCATGCTGATCGACCGCCTGGCGGCCGCGTGGGGCGTCGACAGCGGGCGCGGCGGGGCCAAGACGGTGTGGTTCCACGTCGCCTGCGCCGACTGATCCGGAGGCGTCGCCCCCGCTCGATCATCGACGTGCCGGCCGCCGAGAGGTCCTGGCGGCCCGGAACCCGTCGGCCCCGGGCCGCCCGCGGACCTAGACCCAGAACGTGCGCAGCCGTTCGGCGAGGCGTCGTCCCTGGTCGTGGCCTCCTCGCGCGGCCTGCAGGCGGGTCGACGGGTCGAGGGCGTTGGCGTCGAACACGTCACCGGCGCCCGCATCGGGGAACACCGTCTCCACCTCGCTGCCACCCGCGCGCAGCTCCTCCACCTGCGAGGCGAGGTCCATCCGCCACGCGGCCGGCATGCGGGACCGGCCCCCGAAGGGTGAGAGGACCAGCACCCGCCCGTACCCCGCGGCGAGGTCGGCGTTCTCGCTGCGCCGGTAGCCGCCGTTGAGGTAGCGGCGGTCACCGATCGGGTACGGCAGCATCGCCGACGTGCTGGCGGCGACGGCGTCCACCAGGTCCACGCCGCTGTCCCGGTCGAGCGCCACGGGTTCGCCGGTACGGGCGTCCACGGCCACCAGCAGCACCCGCTGCTGCGGCCACTCGGTGCTCGGCAGCCGGCTGGCGACGACGTCGCGCCACCGCGCGCCCGCCGCTCCGTCGGACGCGTCCCGCCGGAGCGCCGCGGCGCCCATCCGGCGGCGCATGTCCGCGGCGTCCGCTGCGGACGCGATCACCTCGTCGGACCAGGCGAGGTAGCCGGCGCCGGACACACCCCGGGCAGGGCCGTGGCCCGCGCTGTTCCGGGGACCGTTCCCGGCGCCCGCGCCGTTACCGGGAACGGTCCCGGTGCGGGCGCGCGTCCGGGAGAGGTGGCGCGTCGACGATGGCGGAGTAGAGCTCCGCCGGCCGGGGGCCACCGGTGATCTGCGCCGCGACGGTGGCGCCGGACGACGTCCCGACGATCAGGTCGGCCGCCGTGACGTCGACGCCGGCGTCGGCAAGCCCGGCGATGACACCGATCGCCCAGGCGTTGCCGGCCGCGCCGCCGCCGGCGACGACGAGCGCCCGCCCGCCAGCCGACGGACGGGGGGACGAGGAGGAGGAAGAGGAAGAGAAAGGTGCGTTCATGGGAGTCGCCTCTCGGGAGATGCCTGGCGGGCGCTCCCGGAACGACTAGCGCAGCTGTGCGGTCGCCGACCTCGAAGGAGCACCCGATGCGGGTACTGCCGCCATGGGTGTCACCTGCTACCGGTCGGTCGCCGCCGTCGGGATGTCCACGCGCCGACGACGCGGTCCACGGACCGCGCGCCCACTATCGCCGCCGGCGGGGACTCCCGTCCATCGAATTCGGGTTCACCGCGCGGACGTCGCACCGAGCGCCGTCGCGGCGTCGTCCGCCTGCGCCGCCGTCGAGAAGGAGAAGGTCACGGAACCGTTGGTGATCGGGGCCTTGATCACGGGAGCGGCGACGACCTTGCCGTCCCGGAGCACCGCCACCTGCTTGTTCACCTGACCGGTGGTGACGTCGCGCAGCGTGGTGGTGTCCGTGGGGCCGAACGTGGCGACGACGGACGGGCCGGCCGCTGGGCTCTGCCGGGCCACCGATCTCGGCGTGAGGGTGGCCAGCGGCGGGCCGAGCACGTAGGTGGTGCTGCCCGCCAGGTCGCAGGCGGTGCCGGCGACGTCCGCGGTGAGGGGCGGTGCGCTGCACGGGCCGGGGGCGGACGAGGTGACCAGACGCAGGCCGATGGGGTAGCTGGCCGGGTTGGCCTGGACGTCGACGACCGCGCACCCGGACGCGAGCGACACCGCGGTGAGGAGCAGGGCGGTGCGGGCGACGTGCTGCGTGCGCATGGTCCGAGCCTGCACCGGCCGGCGGCATCCTGCCGGGGGACGGATCGCCCCGGTCGAGGGCCGTCCCTATGCGGTGACCAGGGAGTCCAGCTGGGCGGCGTTGGTCGCCACCACGCCGGCCGACTCCCGCAGCAGGGCGCTGACGTGGGCCGAGCTGGTGGCGCCGTCGGCGACCGCGGCCACCCCGGAGCTCATCTCGCTGGCCACGGCGGTCTGCTCCTCGACGGCGCTGGCGAGCGCCGCCTGCTGCAGCTCGATCTCGTTGATCAGTTTCAGGATGTCCGTGATCGCCTTCTCGGCGTCCGTGCTGTCCGCCTGGATGGCGCCGATCATCTCGGTGATCTCCGCCGCGGCGGTCCGGGTGCGGCCGGTCAGGTCCTTGACCTCGTTGGCCACCACGGCGAACCCCTTGCCGGCCTCGCCGGCGCGGGCGGCCTCGATCGTCGCGTTCAGCGCGAGCAGGTTGGTCTGGTCGGCGATCGCGGAGATCAGCTTGGTCACGGCGCCGATCCGGTCGCTCGACTCGCCCAGCTTGGCCAGGCGCTCGTTGGCCACCCCGGCGATCCGGACGGCGTTGGCCGTGCCCTTCGAGGCGGCGGCGGCGCCGACGGCGATCTCCCGGATGCTGGCGGACATCTGCTGCGAGCCGGCCGCGACGGCGTCCGCGCGGTTGGAGACGTCCGCGGACACGGCGGCGATCTGGTCGCTCAGCTCGGTCAGCGAGCCGGAGGAGCTGAACAGCTCTCCGGCCACCGACTTGGTGACCCGGAGGTTCTCGGTCGCCTCGGTGTCGTCGGCCCACACGACGACGAACCCGTCGGCCAGACGGTCCACCGTGGTGCGCGCCGACGCACGACGTCCGGCCTCCTCGACGGTGACCACCCGGGTGACGGGGAAGGACCGCTCGTGGGCGATGATCGAGGCGAGCTCCTTGCGCAGCGCCGGCATCACCGCATCGCCGCGCTCCGCAGCCACGCGAGCGGCCAGGGCGTCGGCCGCCCGGTTGCGGGCGACGATCTTGCCTTCCGCATCCGTCACCAGGATGGCGGCTGGCGCAGCGAGGAACACGTCGAACGCGCCCGCGCGGATGAACTGGGCATCGAACCCGTTCGACGACGACGTGGCGCGGGACCGGCGGCGGAACATGGCGACCTTTCGGTAGGCGTGACCTCTGCTTCGCCTATCGGCAGCACACGATGGGTGCTGAGAAGTTGCAGAGTGTGTAAAGTTGCACGGCCTGCAACGCGGTGATCCCGCGGTGAGCGGGCTCCCAGCCCACGAGAGAGTCGGTCCCGTCGTGCCCCACGCAGCTCCCGCACGGCCCGCAGGCACGTCTGCGGCCCCCGTCATGACCCAGCGCCAGATCATGCTGGTGATCTACGCGCTCATGGCGGGCATGTTCCTGTCGTCGCTCGACCAGACGGTGGTCGGCACGGCGATCCGCACCATCGGCGACGACCTGCACGGCCTGAACCAGCAGGCGTGGGTGACGACGGCGTACCTGATCACCTCGACCATCGCGACGCCGATCTACGGCAAGCTCTCGGACATCTTCGGCCGGCGGCCGCTGTACATCTTCGGCCTGACCGTCTTCATCCTCGGGTCGTTCCTGTCGTCGTTCTCGACCTCGATGATCATGCTGGCCGCGTTCCGGGCCTTCCAGGGCATCGGCGCGGGCGCGCTGATGTCCGTGCCGCTGGCGATCATGGGCGACATGCTGGCGCCGCGGGAGCGCGCCAAGTACCAGGGCTTCTTCCTGGCCGTGTTCGGTGTCTCCGCCGTCGTCGGCCCGCTGATCGGCGGCGTGTTCGCGGACGCGTCGCAGATCCTGTGGATCGCCGGCTGGCGCTGGGTGTTCCTGATCAACGTGCCCGTCGGCGTCGGGGCGATGTTCATGGTGCTCGCGTTCCTGCACCTGCCGAAGTTCCACAAGACCACGGCGCCGCGCATCGACTGGTGGGGCGCGTCCGCCGTCGTCGTCACCCTGGTCCCGCTGCTGCTGGTCGCCGAGCAGGGCCGTGAGTGGGGCTGGACCTCGGCCTCCGCGATCACCTGCTACGTGATCGGCGTGGTGGGGCTCATCGCCTTCTTCGTCGCCGAGACGATCATGAAGGCGGACGCGATCATCCCGCTGCGCCTGTTCCGGTCGTCGACGTTCTCCATGTCGACCGTGCTGGGCTTCCTGGTCGGCTTCGGCATGTTCGGCGCGATGCTGACCCTGCCGCTGTACCTGCAGCTGGTCACCGGCCTGACGCCCACCGAGTCGGGCTTCGCGACGCTGCCCATGGTCGGCGGCCTGATGATCGCCTCGGTCGGGTCCGGCCAGGCGATCGCGCGCACCGGCAAGTACCGCATCTTCCCGATCACCGGGACGCTGGTGACCGCCGGTGGCTACCTGGTGCTGACGTTCATGACCGTCGACCGGCCGCTGTGGTTCCTGATGATGGCGATGTTCTTCATCGGGCTCGGCTTCGGCCAGCTGATGCAGTCCCTCACGCTGGCGACCCAGAACGCCGTGGACGTGACGGACATGGGCGTCGCCACGAGCTCGGCGACGTTCTTCCGCCAGATCGGCGGCACGCTCGGTACGGCGGTGCTGCTGTCGGTGCTGTTCGCGCTGATGCCGACCAAGGTCAGCGGTGCGATGCAGAACACGGCCGACCTGACCAGCGCCCTGGACGCCGCCCTGACCCCGTCGGTCGCCTCCGCACCGGCCAACCAGGGCGTGATGAACCAGATCTGGAACCCGATCGTCACCCCGGTGAAGGCGCAGGTGCAGACGGGGCTCGACCAGGGCACCGCCGCCGCGACGCAGGCCGCCGACGCGGCCGTCACGCAGCAGGTGACCGCCGCCGTCCAGGCCCAGGTCGCCGCCGGTGCCGTCCCGGCCGCCCGTGCCCAGGCGGTGATCGACGCCCAGGTCGCGGCGGCCAAGCCGGCGGCCGAGCAGAAGGCGCTCGCGGCGGCGGCCCAGCAGGCCGGCGTCACGGTGGCCGGCGGCAAGCTCACCGTCGACTACACCGACGCGGCGCAGCGCGGTGCGGTGGTCGGCAAGGTGGTGCCGACGATGATCGACAAGCTGAAGAGCTCGTCGGCACCCTCGACCTCGTCGTCGAGCACCGCGGACACGTCCTTCCTCAAGGGTGCCGACAAGCGGCTGACCAGGCCGTTCCTTGCCGGGTTCAACGACTCCGCGGTGGTCGTGTACTGGGTGGGCCTGAGCGTGATGCTGCTGGCCTTCGTCCTCACCTGGTTCTTCAAGACGCCGCCGCTGCGGCAGCGCTCCGCGCTGCAGGAGCGTGCCGACGCGCTGCACACGGCCGACGACCTCGAGGTCGACGCGATCGACGCGGCGGTCGGCGCCGGGGCCCCGACGGGACCCGGTGGCGGAACCGTGCACACGCACCGGGCATGATCGCCCGTGACGGGACCCCGGCCCCCGGGGTCCCCGCCGGCCCGGCCCGACGAGGAGGAGGCGCCGTGAACCTTCCAGCAACGGCCGTCCCGGCCGCACCGGGACCGGACCGGCCCTGCTCGCTGCGGGAGCAGAAGAAGCAGCAGACGCGCCACGCGATCCACGACGCAGCCTGCCGGCTGGTGATGGAGCGCGGCCTGCCGCACGTCACGGTGGCGGACATCTGCGCCGAGGCGATCGTGTCCGAGCGGACCTTCTTCAACTACTACCCGTCGAAGGCGGCGGCCGCGCTGGGCCTGCCGGACACCGCCCTCGCGGCGCACGACGAGGAGCGCTTCCTCGCGGCGCACGGGGCCCTGGTCGACGACGTGTGCGTGCTGGTCGCGGACACCGCCGAGCTGCACGACCACGACCTGCCGCGGCTGCGCGAGCTGATCCGCCTCGAGCCGGACCTGCTGACCGCGGTGAAGCAGTGGACCGTCAGCCTGCGCAAGCGCATCGTCGAGCTCGCCGAGCAGCGCACGTCGCCGGAGCGTGCCCGGCTGGCCGTCGCGCTGGTGTTCGCGGCGCTGCTGCTGCACGCCGACGGCGGGTACACCTCGCACCCGCCGACCGCGCGGGAGCTGCGGGAGACCGTGGCGCGCCTGGTCGCGGTCGGGGCGGAGTCGCAGGAGTCCTTCGCCGCCGACCTCGCGCCGGCGCTGGTGCCGGGCGCCGCGCGCTGAGCACCGGCGCGAGCTCGTCGGCAGCGGAGGGCCGATGTTCTGGGTGGTGATGACGGTGGTCGCCTCGACCGTCACGGTGACCTACGCGGTCATCGGCCGCTACGGGCAGCGTTGGGGCATCTCGGTGGAGCGTGCGCGTCGGTTCCGCACCTCGAGCTGGCTCGCCGCCGGGTGGACCGCCGTCTGCGTCGGTCACTTCCTGGTCGGCCGCTGATGGCCAGGACGCCGGTGGCCGGCCCCAAGGCGAGCGTGCGACGCCGCTGGGAGTGACGCGACCTCGGCCCTTCTCGTGGTGCCGGTGCGCTGTAGGGTCGGGATCGTCACGGTGGTGGGGCTCACCTTCAACCGCGGTCGTCATGGCCGCCAACGGTCCCTGGGATGCCTGTTCGGGCGTGCCGTGACCTCTCGTCCTCCGGCCGCCCGCGCCGGTGTCCGTCTCGACGGCGCGTAGCGGAAGGACAGACGATGACCCGTCAGGGTGTTGTGCTCACGGCAGTGTCGGCGCTGGAGATCCTGGACTCGCGGGGCAACCCCACGGTGCAGGTGACCCTGGTGACCGACGACGGCCGGTCGTGGGTGGCCGGGGTGCCGTCGGGCGCCTCGACCGGCACCCGGGAGGCCGTCGAGCTGCGTGACGGCGACGCCGCCCGGTATGGCGGCAAGGGCGTCACCCACGCGGTCGCGAACGTGAACGGGGAGATCGCGGACCTGTTGCTGGGCCGCGGGTGGGACAGCCTGGCGGACCTGGACCGGGCGACGATCGAGCTGGACGGCACACCGACCAAGGCCCGGCTGGGTGCGAACGCCCTGGTGGGCGTGTCGATGGCGGCGGCCCGGGCGTTCGCCGGCGAGCAGCCGCTGTGGCAGTCGCTGCAGCCGGGCGGCGTGACGCCACGGCTGCCCGTGCCGCACTTCAACGTGCTCAACGGGGGCGTGCACGCGCCGAACGACCTGGACTTCCAGGAGTTCATGATCGCGCCGGTCGGTGCGCCGTCGTTCCCGGAGGCCGTGCGCGCCGGCGCCGCGGTGTACGGGCGGCTGCGGGCACTGCTGCGGGACCGCGGCGAGAGCACGGGTCTGGGGGACGAGGGTGGGTTCGCCCCGAACATCGCCCGGCCGGAGGACGTGCTGACGGTGATCGTGCAGGCGATCGTCGACGCCGGGTACTCCGCCGGGATGGACGGGGTTGCGATCGCGCTCGACCCGGCCGCCAGCGAGTTCTACCGCGACGGCGCGTACCACGTCGCCGGCGAGACGCTGAGCAGCGCAGACATGATCGCCCGGTACGAGCAGATGGCCGCGGACTTCCCGCTGTGGTCCCTGGAGGACGGGCTGGCCGAGGGCGACTGGGACGGATGGCAGCAGCTGACTGCCCGGCTCGGCGGCCGGCTGCAGCTGGTGGGGGACGACATCTTCGTCACCAACCCGGCGATCATCACCGAGGCGATCGACCGCAAGGTCGGCAACTCGGCGCTGATCAAGCTCAACCAGATCGGCACCGTCACCGAGACGCTCGAGGCGCAGCGGATCTGCCGCGAGGCCGGGTACACGCAGATGATCTCCCACCGGTCGGGCGAGACCGGCGACTCCTTCATCGCCGACCTGGCGGTGGCCACCGGCACCGGCCAGCTCAAGACGGGTGCACCGGCCCGCGGCGAGCGCGTCGCCAAGTACAACCGGCTGCTGGAGATCGCCGCCGCCCAGCCGGCCATGCCCTACGGCCTGATCACCCCGGAGGTCCGGTGACGGCGGCCGACCAGCCGGTGGACGACCGGCCGAGCCCCGGGCGGACGGCGGGGGAGCAGACCCGCCGCCCGCCCGGCACGCTCGTCCTGCTGCGCAACGGGCAGAGCGAGGCGGACGACGGCCAGGTGTTCGCCGGCCTGCTCGACCCGCACCTGACCGAGGTGGGGATCGCCGAGGCTGCCGCGGCGGCGACGATGCTCACCGCGCACGGCGTCCAGGTCGACCTGCTCGTCACGTCCCCGCTGGCCAGGGCGGCACGAACCGCCGAGGTCGTCGCACGGACCCTGGCGGTGCCGCGCGAGGCGGTGCTGACGGACGATCGGCTGCTGCCCCGCGGTCTCGGCTGCCTCACCGGGCTCGCCAAGCGCCGGGCGCTCGAGCGGTACGGCCACGACGCCTACCTCGAGTGGCGCTACGCCGTCGACGGTCGACCGCCGTCCGCGACGGTCGCGCAGGCGGCCGGCTGGCCGTGGCGACCGCCGGCCGAGCTCGTGGACGACGCCGCACTCGTCGCCGGCGAGTCGCTGCGAGACGTCATCGGCCGCGTCGAGCCCGTGTGGACGCAGATCGTGCGTCCGGCGCTCGCGGCGGGACGCGGCGTGCTGGTCGTGGCGCACGGCGACTCGCTGCGTGCGTTCCGTGCCGTCGTCGAGGGGTTGACCGGCGAGAGCCTGGCCGACGGCAGCGTCACGCCCGCCCAGCCGCTCCTGTACGCCACCGGCGGCGACGGGAACGTCGTCGGCCCCGCGCAGTACGTCGAGGACCTCGGCCGGCCGCCGGAGGCTGAGCCCGGAGGCTGAGCCCGGAGGCTGAGCCCGGGGGCTGAGCGCCGGGCGGCGACTCAGGCGGGGAGCGGAGTCAGCCGTCGGGGCCACAGCGCCGTGGCCCCGACCGTCGCCGCAGCGGCGACCACCGCGAGCACCAGCGCCGCTCCCCGCAGTCCCGCGGCGCCGAGCCAGCCGGCCAGCGGGTAGGTGACCAGCCAGCAGGCGTGCGACAGGGAGAACTGCGCGGCGAACACCGAGTGCCGCTCGCCGGCGGGCACGTGCCGCACGATCAGCCGCGCGATGGGCACCTCCGCGGCCGCCCAGCCGGCGCCGACGGCGAGCCACAGCACGCCGACCGTCACCAGTCCCGCCGTCCGCGCCTGGATGCCGAGCGCGAGCGGCACCGCGAACGTCGCCACGGTCAGCAGCACGGCGCCGCCGAGCATCACGGCGCGTTCCGACCGCCGGCGCAGCACCGCCGGCAGTGCCAGGGCGGTCGTCATCGACCCGAGGCCGTTGACCGCCAGGAGCAGTGCGACCACGTCGTTGCTCTGCCCGAAGGTGTCGCGGGCGATCACCACCGTCTGCACCAGGACGAACGCACCCGCCGCCGCCACGGCCAGGTTCAGTGCCAGCGCAGGACGCAGGCCCGGGGTGCGGGCCATCAGCAGGGCGCCGTGGCGGACGCGGGCGCCGAGCGGCAGCTCCTCGAACGGTGTGCCCTCGTCCGGGGTGGTGGCCGCGCGCGGGACGACGACGGACAGGATCAGCACCGCCGACGCGGCGAACCCCAGCCCGGTCCCGACGAACAGCGTGTGCGTCGACACCACCAGCAGCAGGGCAGCGGCCAGCATCGGGGACAGCACCATCTCCAGGTCGTCGGCCAGCCGGGAGAACGACAGCGCCTGGGTGTACTCGTGCTCGTCGGTCACCACGTCGGGCAGCGCCGACTGGAACGTCGGCGTGTGCACGGCGGACGCCGCCTGCAGCACGAACACCAGCACGTAGATCTGCCACACCTGCCCGGCGAACGGCAGCGCCAGGGCGACGACGGCCCGCAGCACGTCCGCGGTGACCATCACCGACCGCCGGGGCAGGCGGGCCACCAGGGCGGTCGCCACCGGTGCGAGCACCACGTAGGCGACCATCTTGATGGCGAACACGGTGCCCAGCACGGCGCCCGCGCGTCGGCCCGCCAGGTCGTGCGCCAGCAGCCCGAGCGCGACGGTCGCCAGGCCGGTGCCGAGCAGCGAGACGACCTGCGCGGTCAGCAGCCGCCGGTAGGTGGCGTTGCGCAGCACGGGTCCGACGGGCGAGGGCATCCGGCGATGCTACGGACCTTCCGACCCGGGCGACGCGCGCCGCCGACGGGGCGGGACCGACGGACGCGCGTCAGGCGACCGTCAGCTCCGCGTACATGCCGGCGGCATAGTGCCCTGGGAGGTTGCAGACCAGCTCGTACCGGCCCGCGGGCAGGTCGAGCGTGGTCCACCCGGCCGTGCCGGGCTGGACGCCGTCCCCGGTGCCCGCGGCACCGGTGCGGGACGCCTCGCCGACGCTGCCGGACTCGTCGACCGTGCCGTCGGCAGCAACGGAGCGGGTGCCCACCTGCTGCCCGTCGGCCAGCGGCAGCACCACCAGCTCGTGGGTGCGCCATCCCGCGTTCGCCAGCACCAGCGAGACGGTCCCGGCCGGCACGGCGGTCCGGTCCACGGCCAGGCCCATGTGGCTGCGGCCGCCCATCATCGCGCCCATGTCGACGGCCGTGACGCGGACCGTCGCGCCGTCCAGCCGGGGCACGGTCGTGCCGACGCGGCCGCCCATCATGCCGCCGGGTGCGTGACCCGGCACGATCGAGCTCCAGCCGCGGTCCGTCCTCGCGCCCCCACCGGCGTTGCCGGCCCAGGCGACGGTCGCCGCCACCGAGCCGACGAGCAGCACCACCGCGGTCACCAGGCCCGCGAGCAGCCACGTCCGCCGTCGACGACCCGGACCATCCCCCGCGGTGCTCATCGGGTGCCCGACTCCCTGAGCGTCGCGCGCACCTGCTGGTACGTCGCCAGGTCGATCTCGCCCGCCGCAAGGCGTCGGTCGAGGAGCTCGAGCGACGACGGGGCCGACGCGGGTCCGAACCCGGTTGCCGGCGGCGGGACCGGCATGCCGACGTCCGTCCGGTGCCCGGAACGGACGAGCGAGACCACCAGCCACACGATCGCGGCGATCAGCAGTACCCAGAACAGCCCCATGACCACCCATCCGACGCCCATCCCGACGCCGTACCCACCCATCATCACGATCTCCTCGAGGCTGCCCGGCCGGCAGGCGCTGCCGACCTGATACGAACCAGCCTCTGCCGGCGATGCGAAGGCTCGGACGTCGTGATGATTGAGATTCGATGAAGGGCCGCCGCGACGGCTCCCGGGCAGGCGCTGACGCTCAGACCGATGGTGTCCAATAGCCCGTCCGAGCCGCACCCGTCGACGTGAAGCTTCTGAGAGGCGTTCATCCATGAGCAAGAAGCGCACCCCGGAGCTGACGGAGCGTCAGGCACGCCTTGCGGAGATCAAGCAGGCGCAGCAGCGCGCCGAGCGGCGCCGACACCTTCTGGTCTGGTCGATCGTCGGTGTCGTGGTGCTCGCGCTGGTCGGGACGACCGTCACCGTGCTCGTGCGCCAGGCCAACCACGACGCGAGCGTCCAGGCCGCCGCCAAGGCCCCGATCGAGGGCGTCAAGACGTTCACCGGCCTGTCCCGGAACCACGTCACCGGCACCGTCGCGTACGCGCAGAACCCGCCGGTCGGCGGCGACCACTCCGAGATCGTCCAGAACTGCGGCTACTACTCCGCGCCGGTGGCCGACGAGAACGCCGTGCACTCCCTCGAGCACGGCGCCGTCTGGATCACCCACGACCCGAACCTCCCCGCGGCGCAGCTGGCCACCCTGAAGTCACTGGCCGCGAAGAGCTCGTACGTCCTGGTCACGCCCCGCGCCGGCCTGCCGGCCCCGGTGGTCGCCTCCGCCTGGGGCCTGCAGCTGCAGCTGACCTCGACGGACGACCCCCGCCTGGCGGCCTTCGTCACCAAGTACGCCAACGGCCCCCAGACCCCCGAGCAGGGCGCTGCGTGCTCCGGCGGGACGGGAACGCCCGACGCGCCGTGACGGCCGGGCGCGCTCCATCAGGACCGCACCGATGACGACGCCGAGCAGCGCCCACAGCTGCGGCTGGGTGAGGGGACCGAGCACCCGGGTGTTGATGCGCAGCATCTCGACGAGGAACCGGGAGACGCCGGACAGCACCAGGTAGGCGCCGAACACGCCGAGCGGCGCCAGCCTGCGCTCGAGCCGCCACAGCACGACGGTGATCACGACCGCGGCGAGCGTCTCGTACAGCGGGGTGGGGTGCACGGGGACGGTCGTGGGCACCGTGCCGTTGGCGAACGTCACGCCCCAGGGCAGGGTGGTCGGCGTCCCGTAGGTGCCGTCGCCGGACAGGAAGCAGCCGATGCGGCCGATGCCGTAGGCGAGGGCGAGCGGCGCGGCGGCGGAGCCGGCGACAGCTCTGGACGTGGAAGCTCCCGATCGAGACGAGCACGGGCAGCACGGGCGACTCCTTCCGTGGCGTGCGCGCAGGGCGCACGGGGGCGTCGTCCGCCCGGGGACCACCGTCGCGTCGGTTCCCTCGCCGCACTGCTCGCGTGCGATCAACGTTCGATGAAGAGGGCACGAGCGCGGTTGGCACCTATACCCCCATGGGGTATAACGGTGAGTGTGCTGGTCCGGCCGGGCCCGCGGTCCCGCTGGGTCGCGGGGCGGACGCGAGGGCCGGCGCACGCGCGGGGACGAGGAGAGGGGACGGCACGATGCCGGATCGGACGATCACCCTGCAGGTGACCGGGATGCACCCGAGCGGCTCGGCCGGCGCGGTCGAACGGCGGCTGGCCGCCGGGCCCGGGGTGCGGGCGGTGACCGCCAACGCGGTCGCCCAGACGGCGACGGTGACCTACGACCCGAGCGCCACCACGGCCACCGACCTCGAGCGGTGGGTCGAGGAGTGCGGCTACCACTGTGCGGGCCAGTCCGTGCCGGCGCACGTGTGCGACCCGCACGCCGAGCCTGGCCAGCCGGGTGGTCGGCCGATGCGGGACGACCACGCGGTGCACGAGGACCACACGGTGCACGAGGACCACGCGGTGCACGAGGACCACGCGGTGCACGAGGACCACGCGGTGCACGAGGACCACGCGGTGCACGGCGGTCATGGCGCGCCGGCCATGTCCCCGCACGAGGCGATGGGCCACGGCGGCCACCACGGCGGCATGTCGATGGCCGCGATGGTCGCCGACATGCGCCGCAGGTTCCTGGTCGCCGCGGTGCTCTCGGTGCCGATCGTGCTGTTCTCGCCGATCGGGCGGGACGTGCTCGGGTTCACGGCGGCGGCGCCGTTCGGCCTGCGGGACGACGTGCTGGCCCTGGTGCTGTCCCTGCCGGTGATCTTCTACTCGGCCTGGATCTTCTTCGACGGTGCGGTGCAGGCGCTGCGCTCCCGGACGCTGGACATGATGGTGCTGGTCGCCGTCGGGGTCGGCACCGGGTGGCTCTACTCCGTCGTCGTGACCCTGACCGGCGGCGGCGACGTGTTCTACGAGGCGTCCACCGTGCTGGCCGCGTTCGTCCTGCTCGGTCACTGGCTCGAGATGCGGGCCCGCGGCGGCGCCAACGACGCGGTGCGCACCCTGCTCGAGCTCGCCCCACCCAAGGCGGTCGTGCTGCGCGGTGACCAGGAGGTCGAGGTCCCCACCGACCAGGTGCAGGTCGGCGACCTCCTGCTGATCCGCCCCGGCGCCAAGGTGCCGGTGGACGCCGTCGTGGAGCAGGGCCAGTCCGAGCTCGACGAGTCGATGGTCACCGGGGAGAGCCTCCCGGTGGCCAAGGGCCCCGGCGACGAGCTGGTGGGTGCGTCGATCAACACCACAGGCGCCCTGCGCGCGCGGGCCACCAAGGTCGGGGCGGACACCGCTCTGGCGCAGATCGTCAAGCTGGTCCAGGAGGCGCAGAACTCGAAGGCGCCAGGTCAGCGGCTGGCGGACCGTGCGGCGTTCTGGCTGGTGCTGGTCGCCCTCGTCGGCGGCGGCCTGACGTTCGTCGTCTGGCTCGCGACGGGCGCCAGCCTCCAGACCGCGCTGCTGTTCGCGATCACGGTCGTGGTGATCACCTGCCCCGACGCGCTCGGCCTCGCCACACCGACCGCGATCATGGTCGGGACCGGACTCGGTGCGCACCGGGGCGTGCTCTTCAAGAGCGCAGGTGCGCTGGAGGAAGCCGCACGCGTGCAGGCGGTCGTGATGGACAAGACGGGCACCCTCACCATGGGTGCGCCGGCCGTCACCGACGTGCGCGCGCACGTCATCGACGCGGAGGAGGTCCTCCGGCTCGCGGCTGCCGTGGAACGCGAGTCCGAGCACCCGCTCGCGCGTGCGGTCGTGGCCGAGGCGGGACGCCGTGGGTTGACCGTCCCGGCCGCGGCCGAGTTCCGGGCGGTGCCCGGGCACGGAGCGGCGGGGCAGGTCGACGGGCACGCGGTGCTGGTCGGCAGCCGCAAGCTGCTCGCCGACGAGGGGGTCGACCCGGGCCCCGCCGCCGCCGAGCAGGACGAGCTGGCCGGAGCCGGGCGTACGGCCGTGCTGGTTGCGGTCGACGGGCGCGCTGCCGGCGTCATCGCCCTGGCCGACGCGGTGCGCCCGACGTCGGCCGCGGCCGTGCAGGCCCTGCACGACCTCGGGGTGCGCGTGGTGATGCTCACCGGCGACAACCAGGCCACCGCCGACCGGATCGCCACCGAGCTCGGCATCGACACGGTCATCGCCGAGGTGCTGCCGGGGGACAAGGCGGCGGTCGTGGCGCGGCTGCAGGCGGACGGCACGCGGGTGGCCATGGTGGGGGACGGCGTCAACGACGCCCCGGCGCTCGCCGGCGCCGACGTCGGCATCGCGATCGGGGCCGGCACGGACGTGGCCATCGAGACCGCCGACGTCGTGCTGATGCGGTCCGACCCCATGGACGTTCCCGTGGCCCTCCGGGTCGGACGCGGCACGTTGCGCAAGATGCGGCAGAACCTCGGGTGGGCGATCGGCTACAACACGGTGGCCCTTCCGATCGCCGCCGGCGTGTTCGCACCGGCGTTCGGCCTGGTGCTGCGACCGGAGATCGCCGCCCTGTCGATGTCCGGCTCGTCGCTGATCGTCGCCACCAACGCCCTGCTGCTCAAGCGGCTGAGGCTGCCGCGCGACGGCGCCTGAGGAGCCCAGTCCGGTCACGGACGCGGAACGGCTTCATCACGTCGTGATCGAACGTTCGGCAGACCGTCGTACGTGCACCCCCCATGGGTACCGGCGACGCGAGATGGAGAAGGCGATGCGCACATCAACGATCGACCCGGTCTGCGGCGCTGACGCCGTGGAGAGCCCGAGTCGTGCGACCGCCGACGCGGGCCTGGCCGCTTTCAGGGCGCCGGCGGCAGCTCGATCTCGAACCGGGCACCGCGACCGGGGCCGTCGCTGGCGGCGGTGACCCGCCCGCCGTGCGCCTCGACCAGCGCGCGCACGATCGCCAGCCCGATGCCCGACCCGCCGTCGGTGCGTGAGCGGGCGGTGTCCACCCGGTAGAACCGCTCGAAGACGTGGGGCAGGTGCTCGGACGGGATGCCGGAGCCGGTGTCGGCCACGGTCAGGCGAACGGCGCCGTCGGACGCCCGCCCGGTGGCCAGCGTGATGGTCCCGCCGGCCGGCGTGTGGCGCAGTGCGTTGTCCAGCAGGTTGCCCAGCACCTGCCCGAGGCGGTCCGGGTCGACGAGGACCTGCGGCAGCCCGGCCTCGGGGTCGACCCGGACGACCACCCCGGCCGCGGCCGCGCGGTCGGTGACGGCAGCCGCTGCGCTGCCCACCAGGTCGTTCGGGTCCGTGGGGACGCGCGCGAGCTGCACGCCGGGCGCCTCTGCCCGGGTCACCGCGGCCAGGTCGTCGGCCAGCCGGGTCAGCCGGGCGCCCTGGTCACGCAGCACCGTGATGGTCGCCGGCTCCAGGTCGACGACTCCGTCCTCCAGACCGTCCAGGTAGGCACCCAGCGTCGCGACCGGGGTGCGCAGCTCGTGCGCGACGTCGGCCAGCAGCCGGCGGCGCAGCTGCTCGCTCTCGGCCAGCCGGCCGGCCATCGCGTTGAACGAGGTGGCGAGTGCGTCGAACTCGGCGCCGAGCCGCGGCTGCGGCACCCGGGCGTCGAACCGGCCACCGGCCAGCAGCGCGGCGGCCGTCGCGACGGCGTTCAGCGATCGTCCGACCCGACGCGCCAGCACCACGGCGACCCCCAGCGACATCGCAAGCCCGACCGCCAGGGCGAGCCCGACGGACAGGGCCGACGCCGACCGGAACGCCTCCTCGGCATGCACCACGGCGGCCGGGTCGGCGACCCCGGTGCCCACCAGGTGCCGGTGGAAGAGCACCGGTCCCGCGAGCCCCGCCACCAGCCAGGCCGTCACCCCCGCCACGCCCATCACCAGCGTGAATGCCAGCAGCAGCCGCGCCGCCAGCCCCGACCGACCCCCGCCGGGCGTCCGGGCGTCGGTGCTCACTCGCCGGTGCCCATCCGGTAGCCGACGCCACGCACGGTCCGCACGAACCGTTGGGCGTCGACCGTGTCGCCGAGCTTCTGCCGCAGGTGCAGCACGTGCACGTCGACCAGGTGCTCGTCGCCCACCCAGCCGTCACCCCACACCGCCTCGATCAGCTGCCGCCGGGTCAGCACCGCGGCCGGGCGCCGGGCCAGCGCCGCGAGCACGTCGAACTCGGTGCGGGTCAGCGGCACCGGCTCACCGTCGAGCTCCACCTCTCGGCCGGCGAGGTCCAGGCGCAGCGGACCGATGACGAGAGGCGGGACCGACCCGTCCTCGGGGCGCCCGGTCGCGGCCGACGACCGTCGCGGCCGGCGCTGCATCGCCGCGATCCGCGCCACCAGCTCACGCGGCCGGAACGGCTTGGTCATGTAGTCGTCGGCGCCGACCGACAGGCCGATCAGGGTGTCCACCTCGTCCGTGCGGGCGGTCAGCATCACCACGTAGCAGTCGGAGAAGGTGCGCAGCTGCCGGCACACCTCCACCCCGTCGAGCCCGGGCAGGCCCAGGTCCAGGACGACCACGTCGGGGTCCAGCTCGCGCGCGGCGTCGAGGGCGGCAGGGCCGTCGAAGGCCAGCCGGACCTCGTACCCCTCCCGACGCAGGTACCCGGCGACGACCTCGGCCAGCGCGCGTTCGTCGTCCACGACGAGTGCGCGGCGGGCGGCGGGAGGGGTGCTCACCGGGCCATTGTGATCGCGTCCTCCGCTCGGACCCGGCGCCCCACGGGCACCTGACCGGCGTCTTCATCGAACCTTGATCGGTTCGCGACAGCCCCTGAACCCGCCGCCGCCACGCTGAGGAGGTCCGGCCCGCCGACCGGACGTCGATCGCGCTGGGCATCACCCCGGCGCCGTCCCGAGGAGCACCCGTTGGGGCCCCAGCCAAGCCCGCTGCCGGTCGTGGTGGTCACCGCGCCGGCGTGCCACCTGTGCGACGACGCCCTGCACCGGCTGCGTGCCGTCGCCGGACAGGCGCGCCTCGACGTGCGCGTCGTGGAGCTCGAGGCCGAGGAGGGCCGGGCGCTGGTCGCGGAGCACCGCCCCCCGATGAGCCCGCTGGTCCTGGTCGACGGGGTCTTCTTCAGCTCGGGCCGGCTGCCGCAGCGCAAGGTCGACGCGCTGCTGCGCGTGCGCGGCGGCCTCCCGGTGCCGCTGGACGACGTGCCGCTGGACGACGTGTGGGACGGGCCGGTGAACGTCCGTGGGTAGCCAGCTGCTGGCCACGGGCAGCGTGCTCGCGGCGTTCTTCGCCGGCGGCGTGGCGCTCTTCGCGCCGTGCTGCATCGTGTTCCTCGCCCCGTCGTACCTGGCCGGCGCCGTCAAGAGCGCGCGGTGGCGGCTGCTGCCCCTGACCTTCGTCTTCACCGCCGGGCTGGCCCTGGTGATGGTGCCCCTCACGCTCGGCGCCAGCCTGCTGTCCGGCGCGATCGCCCGCTACCACCAGCCTCTCTACTACGCGGGCGGCGTCCTCTTCCTCGTGCTGGCGTGGCTGGCGCTGTCGGGCCGGATGTGGTCGCTGCCGGCGGCGCTGAGGGCGCCGGACACCACCCGCGGCGACAGCGCCAGCTTCTTCGCCCTCGGCGTGTTCTCCGGCATCGCCTCCTCCTGCTGCGCACCGGTGCTGGCCGGCGTGATGACCCTGTCGGTGCTGTCCGGCTCCGTGGCCGGAGGGCTGGCGCTCGGCCTGGCCTACGTGTTCGGCATGGTGTTCCCCCTGTTCGTCATGGCGCTGGTCTGGGACCGCGCCAAGCTGGGGGAGCGGCGCTGGCTGCGGCCGCGCACCGTCCGCTTCACCGTGGCCGGCCACCGGGTGGTCACGACGACGCTGAACGTCGGCGTCGCCGTGGCCTTCGCCGTGATGGGCGGGTTCGTGATCGCCCTGGCCAACAGCCGGAGCATGACCGGCGGCACCGCCGCCCAGGACGCCGCCGCACGGGGCCTGACCAGCGCGTTCCTCACCGTCGAACGCTGGCTGGCGCCGCTGCCGGAGGTGCTGCTCGGGCTCGGGCTGCTCGCCGTCGCCGTCGGCTTCGTCTGGTTCACCCTCGCCGACCGCCGCCGGCGTCCCGGCGCCCCCGTGGACGCAGCCACCGCGCATCCGTCGTCCGCACCTGATGACGAGGCTCCGTCCTGCCACGGCCCGGCCGCCGGCACCCCGCACGAGCACCAGCAGCACGAGCAGAACAGGACCGCACGATGACCTCCGGATCCGCAGTCAAGCGCGACCAGCACCGCGAGGAGGTGGTGGCCGCCGCGCGCAAGACGCACGAGGACGCTGCCCGCCGGCGCCGGCTCATCCGCGTCGTCGCCAGCATCCTGGGCGTGCTCGTGGTCGCCGGGGTGATCACCGCCGGGCTGCTGTCCGCGCGCCCCACCCAGCAGGTCGCCGTCCGCGCCGCGCCCGACTTCACGCTGCCCGGCTCCGACGGCTCCTCCGTCACGCTGTCCGCGCTGCGCGGCAAGCCCGTGCTGCTCTACTTCTCCGAGGGCGCCGGCTGCGACGCGTGCCTGGTGCAGATGCAGAAGATCGAGCAGGACCCGGCCTTCGCGGCCAAGGGCATCACCGTGGTGCCGATCGTGATGAACACGGCCGACCAGATCAACGCCGACCGGCAGCGCCTCGAGGTCAGGTCGGCGTTCTACCTGGACAAGGGCACCGTGTCCCAGGAGTACGGCGTGCTGGGCAAGGGCATGCACGCCGGCCTGCCCGGCCACGGGTTCGTCCTGGTCGACGCGGCCGGCCAGCAGGTCTGGGCCGCCGAGTACCCGTCCATGTGGCTCGCCCCGGACCAGCTGCTCAAGGAAGTCGCGTCGCGCATCTGACGACGCCGCGCCCCCCGCGCGCGGAGCGGCCCCTGGCGTCCGTGCTCCCGGCATGAGCCCCGCCACGCAGGGGACCCCACGCCCGGCCACTAGGCTGGCCGCCGTGGTCGACGCGTCAGGCACGGTGGCGTCGTCCCGAGCCGCACGTCGTGGCACAGGCGCTCGCGGACGAGGCCGTCCGCGCGACCCGGGCCTCGAGGAGCGGACCCGCCTCGTCGCGCTGGAGCTGTTCGGCAAGCGCGGCTTCTCCGGCCTGACGATCGACGAGGTGGCGGCGACCGCCAAGATCGGCAAGTCGTCCATCTACCTGCGCTGGCCCGACAAGCAGACGCTGCTGGCCGACGCGCTGCGCGGCATCCAGGGTGCCGACCCCTCGCAGGCGAGCACCGGCACGGACCACGACGCCAACGAGCAGACCACCCCCGAGCCGCAGACGCTGCGCGACTACCTGCTCGCGCACGTGCACCGCCGGGCGGACCTCTACCTCGGCCCGTACGGCCTGGCGATGCTGCGCCTGTACGTGGAGGCCCGCGCCTACCCGGAGCTGTTCGGCGCGATCCGCGAGCAGGCGATCTCCCGGCTGGTGCTCGACGAGCGCGAGCGGGTGACCCAGGCAGTGCGCGCCGGTGTGCTGCCACCGGACGCGGCACCGGTGCGCATCCTCGACGCGGTGGAGGGTGCGATCTTCATGCACCTGCTGGTCACCCCGCCGGAGCTGCTGGACCGCGTCCGCGCCGGCCTGGACGACTACGTCGAGCGGATGGTCGACGACCAGCTGCGCGCGGCGGGGTACGACGCGCAGGCGGACGCCGAGCGCGTCCGGCGGCTCAGCCCTCCCGGAAGCTGACCCCGAACCCACCGCGCGGGTAGTGCCACCGCAGCGCACCGGGGGCCGCGACGGCGAGGCACGTGCCGCACTCCAGGCAGGCGGCGTGGTCGGCCACGATGCGGCCGTCCTGCTCGCTGTACACGCCGGCCGGGCACACCGCGATGATCCGGGCGCCGGTGCCGGTGGTCCGGCACAGCTCCTGGTCGATCTCGATGTGCGACTCCTCCTCGTCGAGCACCACCCGGTTCTTCGCCAGGCGCTCGGGGACCGACATCGCCCTCACAGTGCACGCACCCCCGCCCATCCGTCGCTGACCAGGTCACGCACGGACACCGCGGACCTCCTGAAGCTGTCCCGCGCCACCGCCACCAGGTGCTTGCGCGGCGTGCCGTCGAGGCTGAACACGTCGCGGAACAGGCCGGCGGCGAGCTCCCCGTAGGCGGCGTACATCCGCGGGCGCTCCAGGAACTTGGGTGCACGCGCGTAGGTGCGCAGGTCCTTGACGACGAAGCTCTCGTCGAGGTGGCGCCGGTAGGCGGCCAGGCCGATCGCGGTCACGTCCTGCGCCGCGATCGCCTCGCCGATCCCCTTGGCCGCCGCGACGGCGGAGCCGATGGCGAGGTCCATGCCGCGCACCGTCAGGCCGGAGTTGATCGTCAGGCCGGCGGCCTCGCCGACCACCACCATGCCGCCGGTGACGATCTGCCCGAGCATCTCCAGGCCGCCCTCGGCGACCAGGTGGGACCCGTACTCGACGATCTCGCCGCCGCGCAGGTACGGCTCCAGCACGGGGTGGCTCAGGTAGTGCTCGAACACCTCGGGCGCCGTGCGCCCCTGCTTGACCAGGTCATCCAGGCGCAGCACCACGCCGACGGACAGCGACTCGGTGTTGGTGTACAGGAAGCCGCCGCCACCGATGCCCAGCGTGCAGTCGCCGACGATGGCGTGCGCCGCACCCTGGTCGGCGCTGACCGCGAAGCGGTCCTCGATGACGGTGCGCGGCAGGGACACCACCGCCTTGACGCCCACCGCGAGGTGGTGGGTGGCGGGCTGGGGCCGCAGCCCGATGCTGCGGGCCAGGAAGGAGTTGACCCCGTCGGCCGCGACCACCACGCGCGCGCGCAACTCGTCGTCGCCGGCGCGGACGCCGACCACCTGGGGTCCGGCCGGCGTGTCCTCCCGCAGCAACGAGTCGACGCGGACGCCGGGCATCAGGAAGACGCCGGCCTCCTCGGCACGCTCGGCGAGCCACGGGTCGAACCGCGCCCGGAGCACCGTGACGGCGTTGACGGGCTCGGCCAGCGGTCCGCCGGCGTAGTCGAGGGACACCGAGGAGTCGCCGGTGAGGAACGTGGTGACGTGCCGCGTGATGCGACGCTCGACCGGTGCGGACTGGGCGAAGCCGGGGAACACCTCGTCGAGCACGCGCCCGTAGAGCACTCCGCCCGACAGGTTCTTCGCGCCCGGCGCCTCGCCACGCTCGATCAGCACCACCGACAGGCCCTGCTGGGCCAGCAGGTAGGCGGTGACGGATCCGGCCGGCCCGCCGCCGACGACGATGACGTCGAAGTCGGGCTCGGCGGCGGCGCTGCTCATGCCGTCCTGCCGAGGGCGGCCGTCAGCGCCGGCACCACCTGGTACAGGTCGCCGACGATGCCGTAGTCGCACTGGGCGAACACCGGCGCGGCCTTGTCGCTGTTCACCGCGACGATCACCTTCGCCTCGCGGACGCCCACCATGTGCTGCAGCTGCCCGGAGATGCCCACGGCGACGTACAGCTCGGGGGAGACCCGCTGGCCGGAGATACCGATGTAGCGGTCCTTCGGCAGCCAGTCGACACCCTCCGCGAGCGGCCGCGAGCAGGCCACCTCACCGCCGAGCGCGCCGGCCAGCCCGCTGATCAGGGCCACGTCCTCACGGGCCTTCAGCCCACGACCGACGCCGACCACCACGCGCGCGGCGCCCAGGTCGACACCGGCGACCGTGGTGGGCCGCACCTCGACGACCTGTGCGGGCAGCGGGGTCGCGGCGACCTCCTCGACGGGGGTTGAGCCGGCCACGGGGGACGTGACGACCGCACCCGCGTCGACCGCCAGGACGGCCGGTCCGCCGGCCACCGCGGTGCGGTGCTGGCTGATCCCGCCGAGCACCGACCGGGTCACCACGACGTCGTCGCCGGCGAGCTCCACCCGCTCGACGCCGGCGAGCACCGGGCTGCGGAGGGCCGCGCCGACCGCCCCGAGCAGCGCGCGGCCGCCGGGCGTCGTCGCGCCGACGACCACCCGCGGTGCCGCCTCGGCGACCAGCCGGGCGACGTCCGGTGCGAAGGCCTCGACGGGTGCGGTGCCGGGCTCACCGAGCCAGAGCACGCGGTCGACGACGCCGGCGACGGCCTCGGCCACCGCGCGGCGGCCCGCCACCACGGCGACCACCTCGGTGCCCAGGGTCCGGGCCACCTCGACCAGGCCCGTGGCTGCGGCGTCGTCGGCGACGACGATCCACGACTGTGCTGTCTGTGCTGCGTTCACGTTCGTCCTCCTCAGGGCTCTACAGGGCGCCGGACTGACGCAGCGCGCCCACCAGCTCGGTGGCGGCGGCAGCGGCGTCGGACCCGTCGAAGATCCGCGCGGTGCGCTCGGCACCACCGGGCTTGGCGGTGGCGAGCGTGGTGAGCACGGCGCCGGGCTCGGCGACGGACAGCTCCGCGAGGCTCAGCACCTCGACCGGCTTCTTGGCCGCCGCGAGGATGTCCTTCATCCCGGCGACGCGCGGCACCACGGCGTCCGCCGTCGCGGCGAGCACCACCGGGGTGGGCACCGAGACGACGGCGGTGCCGGCGGGCAGCTCGCGCTCGACGACCAGCCCGGCCGTCCCGGCGTCGGCCACCCGCACGGCGCTGACCGCCGCCAGGCCCAGCCACCCGAGCGTGCCGGCGAGGGTGAGCGCCACCTGCCCGGCGGCCACGTCGACCGACGAGTCCCCGGCCAGCACCACGTCCACGTCACCGATGCTGCGGACGGCCGCCGCCAGCACGGCTGCGATGCGCGTGCCGTCGGCACCGTCCAGCGCGTCGTCGGCCACCAGCACCAGCCGGTCCAGGCCGCGGGACAGCGCCGCCTTGCGGGCCAGCGGGGTGTCGATGCCGGCGGCGCCGACGGTCAGGCCGATCACCTCGCCACCGGTCGCGTCCGCCAGCTGACGGGCCAGCTCGAGCGCCACCGGGTCGTACTCGCTGACGGCCCACTTCGCGCGGCCCAGGTCGACGGACCCGTCCGCCGCGACGTCCGCGTCCTGCGGGTTGGGCGCCCACTTGTAGGCGACGACGATCTTCATCGCAGCTCCTTCACGTAGCAGCCGAGCGCGGGCTCAGCTGTGGTCCTTGACGATCTGGCGGCCGGCGATGTGCACCATGATCTCGTCGGTGCCGCCGCCGAACCGGTGGCCGCGGATGTCCCGCCACAGGCGCGAGACCCGGGTGCCGACGGTCACGCCGACCCCGCCGAAGATCTGCATCGCCTCGTCCGCGACCTCGAACGCGGCCATCGCGCAGTACCGCTTGCACAGCGCGCCCTGGCTCTTCAGCGGCACCTGCTGGTCGAGCATCCAGGCCGTGCGGAACACGAAGTTGCGCATGTTCTCGACCTTGATTGCCATGTCCGTCAGCTTCTGCTGGATCAGCTGGAACTCACCGATCGGCCGGCCGAACTGCACGCGCTGCGCGGCGTAGCTCGCCGCGTCCTCGAACGCGCACTCGGCCAGGCCCAGGCACTGCGAGGCGATGACCAGGCGCTCCATCTCGAAGTTGCGCATCAGCTGCTTGAAGCCGTTGCCCTTGACGCCCACCAGGCAGGACTCGGGCAGCGTCACGTCGTCGAGGAAGATCTCGCAGGAGTCCGAGATGTGCCAGACGATCTTGTCCAGCCGGTTCGTCGTGACCCCGGGCGCGTCCATCGGCACCAGGTACATCGAGATCGCCTTGCGCGGGTCCTCGACGGCCGGGTCCTTGGCCATCAGCAGCAGGTACTTGGACTGCAGCGCGTTGGTGATCAGCGTCTTGGTGCCGTTGAACGTCACCAGGCCGTCGTGGTGCACCGCGCTGGTCGTCATCGCGGAGTTGTCCGACCCGGCGCCCGGCTCGGTGAACCCGAGCGCGAACGGCACGTCGCCGCTGCTGAGCAGGCCCAGCACCTCGGCCTTCTGCTCCTCGGAGCCGAACTCGATGATGTCCATCGCCTGCAGCAGCTCGAGGCCGTAGCCGTTGTTCAGCCCCTGGCGGGCGGTGCGGGCGGCCAGCAGCACCAGCGTGATCGCGTCGACCGGCGTGCCGCCGTACTCCTCGGGGAAGCCGAGGGACATGAAGCCCGCCTCGTGCATCGCCTTGCGGAACGACGTCGGCGGCTGGTGGTGCAGGTCGAGGTCCGCGATGTACGACTCGGGGCACTCTCGCTCGAGCAGCTCGTCGAGGCTCTCGAGGAGCAGCTGCTGCTCGTCGGTCAGTCCGAAGTCCATGGTCTGCCTTCCGCCGTCGGCGCGTCTGGGGGTGGTCGGGCGACCCTCACCGGGTGCCGCACGGCGATCGTCGGCCCGGCCCACGGGCGCGCACCAAGGACGATGGTCCCCGTTACGGACGAGACGGGTCCGAATTTAGGGCCGGTGTGACGCGCGGAAGGACGATGGTCCTTTTTGCCGACGATCCGCGTCCGGAATCGTGATCCGCGTCCGGCGGGACCGTCCGCGGGTTGACGAAGGAGTGCGACGTGGCACAGGTGATCACGGCAGCGCAGGCAGCCGCGCTGCTGAAGGACGGCGACACCGTCGCGCTGAGCGGGTTCGGCCTGGCCTGCGTCAACGAGGAGACGATGTCCGCCGTCGAGGCCCGGTTCCTGGCCGAGGCGCATCCCCGCGACCTGACGGTGATCCACGCGAGCGCCGTCGGCAACCGTCGCGACAAGGGCATGAGCCACTGGGCGCACCAGGGCCTGATCAAGCGCTGGATGGGCGGCATCGCCATCGCCTCGCCCGCGCTGGCGAACCTGATCGGCGCCGACGGCTGCGAGGCCTACAACCTGCCGCAGGGCGTGATCTGCCAGCTGTACCGCGAGGTCGCGGCGAAGCGTCCGGGCGTGATCACCAAGGTGGGCCTCGGCACGTTCGTCGACCCGCGCGTCGAGGGTGCGCGGATGTCCCCGTCCTCGACGGACGACTACGTCCAGCTGCTCGAGCTGGGCGGCGAGGAGTGGCTGTTCTACCCGTCGTTCCCCATCACCGTGGGGCTGATCCGCGGCACGGTGGCCGACGAGCGCGGCAACCTGACCCTCGAGCACGAGGGCCTGAAGATGGAGGTGCTGCCCATCGCGCAGGCCGTGCGCAACAGCGGCGGCATCGTGATCGCCCAGGTGGAGTCGATCGCGCAGGCGGGCAGCCTCGACCCGAACCTGGTCAAGGTGCCGGGCATCCTGGTCGACTACCTCGTCGTCTCCGAGCCGGAGAACCACTTCCAGACGGAGAACACCCACTACAACCCCTCGTTCTCCGGTCAGCTGCGCGTGCCGCTGTCCGGCGTCGAGTCGATCCCGCTGAGCGAGCGCAAGGTGATCGCCCGGCGCTGCGCGATGGAGCTGCGTCCCGGTGCGGTGCTGAACCTCGGCGTCGGCATCCCGTGCGACGTCGGCACGGTGGTGGCCGAGGAGGGCCTGAGCGACCAGATCATGCTCACCACGGAGGCCGGCGCGATCGGCGGTGTGCCGGCCGGCCTGAAGGACTTCGGCCACGCGTACAACCCCGAGGCGCTGGTCGACATGCACGCGCAGTTCGACTTCTACGACGGCGGCGGCCTCGACTGCGCGGTGCTGGGCCTGGCCCAGACCGACCAGCACGGCAACGTCAACGTCTCCAAGTTCGGCGTGCGGGTGGCCGGCTGCGGCGGGTTCATCAACATCTGCCAGTCCGCCAAGACGCTGATCTTCGCGGGGACGTTCACCGCCGGCGGGCTCGACGTCGCCGTCGCCGACGGCCGGCTGGAGATCCGCACCGAGGGCAAGGCGCGCAAGTTCCTCGCCGACGTCGAGCAGATCACCTTCTCCGGCCCGTACTCCCGCGAGCGCGACCAGCGGGTGCTGTACGTCACCGAGCGGGCGGTGTTCGAGCTGCTCGACGGCGTGATGACGCTCATCGAGATCGCGCCGGGCGTCGACCTGCAGCGCGACGTGCTCGACCTCATGGACTTCGCCCCGGCGGTGTCCCCGGACCTGGCCGAGATGCCCGCCGGGCTGTTCGCCGAGGTGTGGGGCGGTCTGGGCGCCACCGCGGGCGTCCCCGAGCCCGCCCTCGGCTGAGCCCCCACAGCTTCGAACCGACCCCATCGTGCGGGCGCCGTCGCCCGCACCTCTCGAAAGGGCACGTGATGTCCAACCAACCGGCGCCCACCCTGAACAGGTGGACCGTCCTGACCGGCTCGGTGCTGGTCCTGCTGTGCACAGGCGCCATCTACGCGTTCTCGGTGTTCGCCGGCCCCCTGACCGCCGGGCACGGCTGGACGATGTCCCAGGTGATGCTGGCGTTCACCATCAACGGCGCGGTCGCACCGATCCCCATGATCCTGGGCGGCTACATCATCGACCGCGGAGGCGCCCGGTGGGCGATCCTCTTCGGCGCGATCCTGTTCGCGCTCGGGTTCGTGCTCACCGGCACGGCCACCACCCTGACGCAGCTGTACCTGTACTACGGCCTGGTCGCCGGGCTGGGCCAGGGCTTCGCGTACTCCGGCTGCCTGAACAACACGATCAAGTTGTTCCCGGACCGCCGCGGCTTCGCGGCCGGCGTCATCACCGCCGGCATGGGTGCCGGCTCGGTGATCGCCGCACCGGTGGCGCAGTCGATCGTCAAGAGCAGCGGTCCCGGCGCCGCCTTCGTGCGGATGGGCCTGGTGTACGCGGTCGTCGTGGTGATCGGTGCGCTGCTGGTCCGGCCGGCCCCCGTCGGCTACAAGCCCGCGGGGTGGACGCCGCCGGCCGGCGCTCCCGCGGTGGAGAACCGGACGTGGCGGGACATGCTCAGCAAGCCGACGTTCTACCTGATCTTCGTGATGCTCGGTGCCGGCGCGTTCTCCGGCCTGATGATCGCCTCGCAGCTGTCGCCGATCGCGCAGACCAGCATGTTCGGCATCACGGCCGGCACCGCGGCGGTGCTCGTCTCGGTCTACTCCGTCTGCAACGCCCTGGGCCGCTTCGGCTGGGGCGCCGTGTCCGACCGGCTGGGCTACACCACGGCGGTGGCGTTCATCTACGGCCTGGTCGCCGTGTCGTTCCTGGTGATGCTGACGGTGCACTCGACCGTCGGGTTCGTCATCGGCATCGTCGGTCTGGGCCTGTGCTTCGGCGGCGTGATGGGCGTGTTCCCCGCGCTGACGATGAAGACCTACGGCCCGCGGTTCCAGGGGGTCAACTACGGGATCATGTTCACGGCGTACTCGATCGCCGCGTACTTCGGGCCGAAGATCGGCGCGAGCCTCGGCAAGTGGAACCCCAAGCACCCCGGCAGCGGTGACTACACGCAGCCGTTCGTCATCGCGATCGTCGTGACGCTGGTGGGCCTGGGACTGACCCTGGCGCTCGCACGGATGACGGCGTCGAAGGCCACGGCCGTGGCTGCCGCAGAGCCGAACCGCGTCGGCGCGGGCTCCTGAGCCGGCGCGCGCCGAACGAAGACGTCGGGGTGCGCGGAGTCTCCCCCCGCGCACCCCGATGACCGACGGAGGACAGATGGGCCCGGACCTGAGCCTTGCGGCGGCGGTGGCCGCCCGGGCGCTCGACGGTCCGCACCGCGTCGCCACGGTGGACGACCAGGACGCGACGCTCACCTTCGCGGAGCTGGACCGGGCCGCGGCCGGCCTCGCCGCCACCCTCGCTGACGCCGGGGTGGCGGCGGGCGACCGCGTCGCTTGGGCGGGCCGCAACCATCCCGGTCTGCTGATCACGCTGCTGGCGGCGCAGCGGCTCGGTGCCGTGCTCGTCCCGCTCAGCTTCCGCGCGGCACCCGGCGAGACCGCCGAGATGGTGCAGTGGTGCGGCGCCCGCGTCGTCGTCGGGCTCGAGGCCGCGGCGGAGCAGCTGGCGGACCTCCCGCCGTCCGTCACCACGCTGCGCTGGGGCGCGGAGCTGGTGAGCCGGCCGGGACCGGCGCGACCGCGGCCCGCCGCGCCGGACGACCTCGCGGTGCTGCTGCACTCGTCCGGCACGTCCGGCAGGCCCAAGGCCGTGATGCTGAGCCACGCCAACCTCTGGTGGAGCGCCCGCAACCTCGAGGCGGTCCTGGACCTGCACCGGACGGACGTGACGCTGGCCGTCGCCCCGCTGTTCCACGTCGGCGGCCTGAACTGCTTCACCCTCGGGACGCTCGCGCGGGGCGGCACGGTGCTGCTGCGCGCCAGCTTCGACCCGGCGCGCACGCTGGCCGACCTCACGTCGCGCGTGACCACCGTGTTCGGCGTCCCGGCGATGTACGAGGCGATCGCGCGGCAACCCGGCTTCGCCACGGCCGACCTCTCCGGCGTCCGGGCGGCCATCGTCGGCGGGGCCGCCGTCCGCCCGCAGCTCCTCGAGGCCTACCGATCGCGCGGCCTGACGCTGCTGCCGTCCTGGGGCATGACGGAGGCGGCGCCGTGCGGCACGGTGCTGCCGGCGGCCTGGGTGGCCGCCAAGCCGACCTCCGTGGGACTGCCGCTGCCCTACCTCCGCGTCGAGCTGCACCACCCGGACACCGAGCAGCCGGTGACGGGCGTCGGCTGCCCCGGTGAGATCTGGCTGAGCGGCCCGCAGGTGACCGCCGGCTACTGGGCCGATCCCGAGGCGACGGCCCGTGCCGTCCGCGGCGGCTGGTTCCGCACCGGCGACCTCGCCGCGTGGGACGACGACGGGTGCCTGCGGCTGGTGGGACGGCTGTCCGAGGTGGTGAACTCCGGCGGCGAGAAGATCTGCCCCGGCGAGGTCGAGGCCGCGCTGGTGCCGCTGGCCGAGGCTCGCGACTGCGAGCTCGTGGTGCTCGGCGTCCCCGACGCGACGTGGGGCGAGGTGGTGGTCGTCGTCGCGGAGTGCCGCTCGCAGCCGGCGCCCACGCTCGACGAGGTGCGCGCGGCGGCCGGTGCCTCGGTCGCCCGGTTCAAGCTGCCGAAGCACCTGCTGGTCGTCGACGCGCTGCCCCGCACGCCGACCGGCAAGGTGGACCGCCGCGCGCTGACCGAGCTGGCGCAGCGCCGGCTCTGAGCCGGACCGGCGGCCGGTCCCGCATCGCACGGGACCGGCCAGCCGAGGCGTCACACCTCCCGCAGCACCTCGCGGGCGAACCGCAGCGACCGCTCGCGCAGCCCCTCGATCCGCCGCCGCACCACTCCGGCGGGGTCCTGCCCGGCCTCGATGATCGTCGGACGCCGCCGCACGTTGCGCGAGCACTCGAACCGGGTGCAGATCAGCGTGCCGACGGTGTCCCCCTTGCGGCCGGCGGCACCGGCCCGGCGGGCGACGTACAGCGACACGTCGTCGGTGGCGGTGACGTCCTCGCACCACGCGCAGACGGCGCGGCGGCGGGAGCCGGGGTCGTCGGGCGCCCGCAGCGCGATGCCGACCAGCGCGTCGTCGACGGTGAGCACCACGTAGGCGCGCAGCGGTGCCTTGCGGTCCACCCAGCCCAGGTAGTCGAGGCGGTCCCAGGCCTCGGGGGTCAGGGCGGACAGGTCGGGGAGGGTCATCTGCGCGGCCTCGCGGCGCGAGCAGTTGACGAAGGACGACCGGATCTGGGACTCGGTCAGAGGGTTCATGGCTCTCGGCTCTCGTGCGACGGGGAGCCGCCGACACCGGCTGCCGCACGACGAGGCGGTCGCGGGGCGCGCGGGACGACGGCGAAGGACGAGGGCCCGCCGGGGGTGCGCCGAGCGCGCCGGACCGTGGTCCGACGGGGGTGCTGCCGTGAGGCGTCAGGCGTTCCGGGCGGGCGTCCGGCCCAGGCCCGAGCAGGCCGCGACGGCCGCCCCGCTTCCCCGCTGCATCGTGATGCGCTCCGTGCTCACCGGCCGCCGGCTGCTCCTGCGGCACATCCGCCCGCCATGGTGCGACACCGCCCGGCGCCGGGGCAAGCCGATTCGTCCTATGCCTAGGTTCCGGGTGGCGCCTGCGGCCGTCTGCTGCGACTAGCCTTGACTCGGGCCGCCGTGCGGCGTGCCCTCGGACCCCGACCGGGGAGGTGAGCCCTCGTGGACCCAGGCAGTACTCGACGGGCTCGCCTCGCAGCGGTCGCTCCCCGCACCTCCCGGATCTGATCCCGGACGGCCGGGCGCCGTCGCACGTGGCGGGCTCACGCGCTCGTCGACGTCGTCGAGCGGGTCGGAGCGCCGGCAGCATCGCCGCGCCCCGTCGTCGTGCCCTCCCGCGGCACCCGTGACACGCGTCCCGTCACCTGTCAGCACAGCCCCGCCCTGCGTGAACGCGGCCTGCGTGCCTGCACGCCTGCCCGCGCACGGCACGCACCCACGCCGCTCGGCCGGGCTGCCGAACGTTCGGAGTGCCCCATGTCCGTCTCTGCCATGCACCCGGCGCCGCCAGGCCGCGCCGGCCTGCGGTCCCGTGCCGCCCGCAGCACCCAGTCCCTCGCCCTGCGCCGTGAGGTCGCCGGCGCCCTCGTCTCCGTCGCCGGTCTGCACAACCGTCCGGTGCGCGACGCCGACGGCAACGAGGTCGGCCGCGTCGACGACGTCGTCGTCCACTGGGACAGCGGCTACTCGCCCCTGACCGGCCTGATCGTCCGCGTCGGCGCCCGTCGCACCTGGGTGCACGCCCAGGACGTCATCACGATCGAGCAGCAACAGGTCCTGCTCCGCTCCACCCGCTTCGACCTTCGGGACGTGGTGCGGCGCGAGCGGGAGCTGCAGCTGCTCGGGGACGTGATCGACCACCAGCTGGTGGACGTCGCCGGGATCCGAGTGGTCCGCGCCTCCGACCTGTACCTGACGCAGGTGTACGGCGTGTGGCGGCTGGTGGGGGTGGACGTCTCCCTCGCCTCGCTGCTGCGTCGCGTGCTGCCCGGCGGGTGGGGCCGGCGGCCGAGCCCGAGCCAGGTGCTCGACTGGTCGAGCATCCAGCCCTTCGGCGTGCCGGGGGAGTCGGTACGGCTGCGTCGCGGGCACACCGAGCTCCACCGGATGCGGGCGGCCGACCTGGCCGACCTGCTGGAGAGCCTGGGACGTGCCGAGCGGCGGGAGCTGCTCGAGGGCCTGGAGCCGGAGACGGCGGCCGACGCCCTCGAGGAGATGAACCCGCGCGACCTGAACGACCTGCTGCGGGACGCCCCCGTCCAGCAGGCCGCGGACCTGGTCGCGGCCATGGAGTCGGACGAGGCGGTCGAGGCGCTGCGCGAGATGCCGGAGGAGGAGCGCAGCGAGCTACTCGACGCGATGTCCGAGGTGCGCGGTGCCGAGCTCGGTGCCCTGCTCGAGTACGACGAGGAGACGGCCGGCGGCTACATGACGTCGCGGCTGGTGCGGCTGCACTCCGAGCGGACGGTGGCGGACGCGATCGCCGCGGTCCGGGCGGACGCCGCCCGGGGCGAGACGCCGGCCGGCGTGGTGGTGGTCGACGACGACGGCGCGCTGGTGGACGACGTGTCCCTGGTCGAGCTGCTCGGCGTCGACCCGTCCACGCCGCTCGGTCGCGTGGTCGGCGCACCGTGGCCGGTCACCGTGCCGCTGGGCGCGGGACTGGAGGACGTCGTCGAGCGGATGACGGACAACCGGGGGTCGTCGGTGCTGGTGGTCGACGACCGCAACCGGCCGGTGGGCCGCATCCTGGCCGACGACGTGGTGGACGCCCTGGTGCACCAGGACGACCGCCGGTGGCCGTGGCAGCGTCGTGCGGGGAGCGCGTCGTGAGCGCCCGGACGCAGGGCGCCCCGACGCACGGTGTCCAGACGACGAGCGAGGCCGACGCCCTCGACCAGCGGGTGCCACGCCGGATGCGGATGAAGGTCGCGCTCGCGGCGCTCGGGGCGGTGGTCGGCCCGGGCCTGATCGCCGGCCTGTCCGACGACGACCCCGCCGGCATCACCACGTACTCCGTGCTCGGCACCAACTACGGCTACCGCCTGCTGTGGGTGCTCACGGTGTCGACCGTGGCCCTGATCCTGTTCCAGGACCTGGGCGCCCGCATCGGCGTCGTCACCGGTCAGGGCCTGGCCGGCCTGATCCGGCAGCGGTACGGCGCGCGCGCCGGTGTGCTGTCGATGGCGGCGCTGCTGCTGGCGAACATCGGCACCACCACGGCGGAGTTCGCGGGCATCGCAGCCGGGTTCCAGATCTTCGGGGTGAGCCGGTACATCTCCGTGCCGATCGCCGCGGTCATCGTGTCCACGCTGGTGCTCCGGGGCGGGTTCCGCGGCGTGGAGCGGGTGCTGCTGGCGCTGTCCGCGGTGTTCGTCGCCTACATCGCGGCCGGGATCCTCGCCAAGCCGGACTGGGGTGCGGCGCTGACCGGCTCGGTGGTGCCCTCGATGCCGACCGGGCGGGACGCGATCCTGATCGCCACCGCCACGCTCGGCACCACGCTCGCGCCGTGGGGGCTGGCGTTCATCCAGTCCTACGCGGTGGACAAGCGGCTCACCCCCCGCGAGCTGGGGCTGCTGCGGTGGGACGTGGTCACCGGTGCGGTGCTCACGGGCGTGATCGGCTTCTTCGTCGTCATCGCGACCGCCGCCACCCTGCACAAGCGGGGCCTGACCATCCAGGACGCCTCGGACGCCGCCGTCGCCCTGGAACCGCTCGCCGGCCGCCTGGCCTCCCAGCTGTTCGCGGCCGGGCTGATCGGCGCCGCCCTGCTCGCGGCGTCGATCCTGCCGCTGTCCACCGCCTACTCGGTGGCGGACATCGCGGGACGCCCGGCGGCGCTGGACGACTCGATCGCGGAGGCGCCGCTGTTCTACGGCACGTTCGCGTTCGTCACCGTCACCGGTGTGGTGCTGGTGCTGCTGCCGGGCGTCTCCCTGGTGCCGGTGCTGGTGGGCACGCAGGTGATCAACGCGGTGCTGCTGCTGCCGCTGCTGGGCTACATGTCCGGCATCGCGCGGGACAAGCGGCTGATGGGCGAGTACGCGGCGCGGCCGTGGGTGAGCGGCATCTACTGGGTGGCGATCGCCCTGATCACCGTCTGCATCGTGGCGCTCGGGGTGCTGTCGCTGCCGCACTGAGCGGGTCTTCGCAGGACGCGTGGGCGGGCACCGGCACACTGGGCCGGTGCCCGCCCTGCTGCGTCGTTACCACCCGTCCGACCTGCCCGGCATGTACCGGCTGTGCCTGCTCACCGGCGAGGCCGGCGGCGACGCCACCGCGCTGTACCGCAACCCGGACCTGCTGGCCCACCTGTACTGCGGGCCGTACCCGGTGGCGGACCCGGGCCTGACCTTCGTGGTGGCCGACGAGCAGGGCGTCGGCGGGTACGTCGTGGCGACGGCGGACACGGAGGCGTTCGACGAGTGGCTCGACGCGAGCTGGTGGCCCTCCCTGCGCGCGCAGTACCCGCTGCTGCCCGACGCCGGCGACGGCACGGCCGACCACGTGCTGGTCGAGCGGATCCACCACTGGCAGCACGTCACGCCGCCGGCCGGATTCCCGGCGCACCTGCACATCGACCTGCTGCCGCGGCTGCAGGGGCAGGGCTGGGGGCGACGGCTGATCGGCGCGCTGTCCGACGAGCTGCGCTCGCGTGGCGTGCCGGGCGTGCACCTCGGCGTCGACGCCCGCAACACCGGCGCGATCGCGTTCTACCACCGGCTCGGTTTCCAGCCCGAGGAGTCCTACGAGTGGGGGCACCGGCTGGTGCTGCCGCTCTGAGAGCGGGGCCGCGCGGGTGGTGCGGCGTCGCGCGACCGTGCACCGACCGGGCCGCGTCCGAGGGGGCATGATGACGCGGCCCGGCCGGGGACGGTCCGTCAGAGAGTGACCTCGACCTGGACCGTCGCGCCGGCGGGGGCGTAGGGGACGAGGTTGCCCTCGACCGGACGGCCGTCCACCACCAGCCGGCCGCGCGCCCCGCGGGCGCCCGAGTTGGTCACGTGCACGACGTACGTCGCGCCGCGCGCCACCCGGGTCACGGTGAACTCCGGGACGTCCGGCCCGATCTGCGGGTCGACGACGAGCCCGTCGTAGTCCGGCCGCACGCCCAGCAGGTGCTGGGAGACGGCGACGAAGTTCCACGCCGCCGTGCCGGTCAGCCAGCTGTTCTTCGCCTCACCGGCGCGGACGGCCTCCTTGCCGGCGATCATCTGCGCGTAGACGTACGGCTCGAGGCGGTGCACCTCGCTGATGTCCTCGCGGTAGGCCGGCGCGATGCGGCGGTAGTGGTCGAACGCCTTGTCACCACGGCCCAGCACCGTCTCGGCGATGACCACCCACGGGTTGTTGTGGCAGAAGATGCCGCCGTTCTCCTTGTACCCGGGCGGGTACGTCGACACCTCGCCGAGCTCGATCTGGTAGGTGGTGTACGCCGGGTGCTGCAGCACCATGCCGTGCGGCGTGCCCAGCAGCTCCTCGACCGAGTCCAGCGCCTGGACGGCCGGCGCCGTCTCGTCGTCCGGCCCCTCGCCCACGCCGATCCCGGCCATCACCGCGAACCCCTGCGGCTCGATCCAGATCTTGCCCTCGGGCTTGGCGTCGGTGCCGACGGGGTTGCCGAAGTAGTCGTACGCGCGCAGGAACCACCGGCCGTCCCAGCCGTCGCTCAGCACGGCCTGGCGCATCTCCTCGACCAGCCCGCGGGCTCGCTCGGCCACGTCGGCCAGCCCGCGCCGGGCGGCCAGCTCCGCGTACTCGCGCCCGTACAGCACGAACTGCGCGGCGATGAACACCGACTCGGCGGCGCCCCCGGCCTTGTTCTCCGTCGTCTGGAACGGCTCGCCCGGCTCGGTCGAGAAGCAGTTGAGGTTGAGGCAGTCGTTCCAGTCGGCGCGGCCGATCAGCGGCAGCCCGTGCGGCCCGCGGTGGGTGACCGTGAACTCGAACGACCTGGTGAGGTGCTCGAACAGCGGCACCTCGGTGCCCGGCTCGTTGTCGAACGGCACGGGCTCGTCGAGGATCGAGACGTCGCCCGTCTCCTTGACGTAGGCCGCGACACCGGCGATCAGCCACAGCGGGTCGTCGTTGAAGCCGGAGCCGATGTCGTTGTTCCCGCGCTTGGTCAGCGGCTGGTACTGGTGGTACGCCGACCCGTCGGGGAACTGCGTCGCGGCGATGTCGAGGATGCGCTCGCGGGCTCGCGCCGGGATCAGGTGCACGAAGCCCAGCAGGTCCTGGTTGGAGTCGCGGAAGCCCATCCCGCGCCCGATGCCGGTCTCGAAGTACGAGGCCGAGCGGGACATGTTGAACGTGACCATGCACTGGTACTGGTTCCAGATGTTGACCATCCGGTCGAGCTTCTCGTCACCGCTGCGCACCGAGTAGCTGGACAGCAGGCCGGTCCAGTAGGCCCGCAGCCCGTCGAACGCCAGGTCCGTCTGCTCGGTGGTGGCGAACCGGGAGAGCAGCGCGTGCGCCCGCTGCTTGTTGATCACCTGGTGGGCGTCGTCCTCCCACTTCTGCTCGTCGGGGTTCTCCACGTAGCCGAGCACGTAGGTCAGCACGCGCGACTCGCCCGGCTCCAGGGACACGTGCACCGAGTGCGACCCGATCGGGTACCAGCCGGACGCCACCGAGTTGGCCGACTCGCCGGCCAGCGGGACCGCGGCCTCGCCGAGCCCGTTGTACGCGCCGACGAACGTGTCCCGGTCCGTGTCGAACCCGTCCGCGTGGGTGTTGACGGCGAAGACTGCGTAGTGGTCCCGGCGCTCGCGGTACTCGGTGCGGTGGTAGATCGCCGAGCCGTGCGGCCCGTCCTGCTCCACCTCGACCTCGCCGATCGACAGGTTGCGCTGGTAGTTCGTCTGGTCGTCCTGCGCGTTCCACAGGCAGAACTCGACGAAGCTGAACAGCGTCACGTCCTTGTGCTGGTCGGAGGTGTTGGTCACCTCGACGCGCTGCACCTCGGCGTCCTCGCCGACCGGCACGAACACCAGCGTCTCCACCTTGACGCCGCGCCGCTCGCCCGTGATGCGGGTGTAGCCCATGCCGTGCCGCGTCTCGAAGTGGTCCAGCTCGGCCTTGACCGGCATCCACGACGGCGTCCACACGTCGCCGCCGTCGTTGACGTACAGGTACCGGCCGCCCGCGTCGGCGGGGACGTTGTTGTAGCGGTACCGGGTGAGGCGCCGCATCTTGGCGTCCCGGTAGAAGGAGTAGCCGCCGGCCTGGTGCGAGATCAGCGAGAAGAAGCGCTCGGAGCCGAGGTAGTTGATCCACGGGTACGGCGTGCGCGGGGTGGTGATGACGTACTCGCGTGCGTCGTCGTCGAAGTGGCCGTAGCGCATGCCGATGCCTCTCGTGGTGCCGGCGCGTGCGCCGCGGGTCCGCTGCTGTGCGGTCGCCGCGGCCACCTGGCGCCGGGGAACGTGGTCGCAAGTGTGGGCTGAGTGCGTGCGAGAGCGCTCCCACGCTCTCGCGGCAGACGATAGTGCCTCCGGTGCCGGGGTGGCGAACCCCCTGGCGGGGGTGCCCGGATCGGCGTCCGCTCGGCGTCCGAGCGCCGGTGGCCGGAAGGCTCAGGAGCCGCCGGGGTCCGACGACTACCGTGTCCCCGTGCTGCTCTCCGACCGTGACATCCGGACCGAGCTCGCCTCCGGCCGCGTGGTGCTCGACCCGTTCGACCCTGCGATGGTGCAGCCGTCGAGCGTGGACGTGCGGCTGGACAAGTGGTTCCGGCTGTTCGACAACCACAAGTACGCCGTGATCGACCCTGCCGAGGAGCAGCCGGAGCTGACGCGGCTGGTCGAGGTGGCGCCGAACGAGCCGTTCGTGCTGCACCCCGGCGAGTTCGTGCTCGGCTCGACGTTCGAGCAGGTCAGCCTGCCCGACGACGTGGCGGCGCGGCTCGAGGGCAAGTCGTCGCTGGGGCGGCTCGGGCTGCTGACGCACTCCACCGCCGGGTTCGTCGACCCCGGGTTCAGCGGTCACGTGACGCTCGAGCTGTCCAACGTGGCGACGCTGCCGATCAAGCTGTGGCCCGGCATGAAGGTGGGCCAGCTGTGCTTCTTCCGGCTGTCCTCGGCAGCGGAGCGCCCGTACGGCTCGACGGCGGCCGGCTCCCGGTACCAGGGTCAGCGCGGGCCGACGGCCTCGCGGTCGTGGCTGAACTTCCACCGCACGCCGGTGTGACGGAGCGGGTGACCGCATGAGCGACGAGCAGCTGCCCCCGCTCGACACCCAGGACCCGCAGGTGCGGGCCCGCCACCTGCTCGCACTGCCGGCCGGGGTGGGCACCGACGAGGTGGAGGTGCTGGCGCAGAGCCGCTTCACCGCCGCGCGCTGGGAGGAGCCGACCGACACCGGCGCCGTCCGGACGGGGCTGCGGCCCGCCGTCACCGCCGCGTTCGGCATCCGGGCGGTGCCTGCCGGCGCCCAGCCGGCCCACGCCCTTCGGCTGGGCCGCATGTCCCGGTTGGTCGGCCCGTACTCGGTCACCCCCGAGGACGCGATGGCGCTCCGGCTGCCCGCCACCACCCGCACGGTGTGGTCCCTCGACTGCCCGGCGGAGCGCGGCGAGCCGCCGTGGCCGGGTGGCGATCGCGACGGCCTGAAGCGGGCGTTCCCCAACGGTGTGCCGGTGCGGGACGAGGAGCGGGCGCTCGTCTGGCTGGTCGCCACGGCCCGGCGGCTCCAGGGTGCGGTGCGGATCGCCGACTCCGGCGTGGTGCTGACACCGGACGTCGACCAGGCGATCGACCTGACCGTGCTGACCGACCGCTGGCTCGAGCCGGACGAGGCGGTGGCGGTGGTGCGCCGGGTGCTGCCGCGCGCCCACCGGTCCGGCGAGCGGGTGCATCAGCCCTGGTCGGGGCCGCCGCACCCGGACGATGCGGCGGTACGTGCGGCGCTGGGCCCGTTCGGCGTGCAGGACGCCGCCGAACGGGCGCGGCTGGCCGCCGAGGCGGACGCCTACGACCGGTGGATGATGGCGCACCCGCCGGCCGCCGAGGCGTTCGGCGTCGAGGCGGACCTCGGTGTGGACGGCATCCTGGTGGTCGAGGTCAGCGAGCGGCAGGAGGTGCCGCCGCTGCTGCGCGACCTGCCGTGGGCGGCCAACGGCGTGGTGGCCTACCGCGTGCACTGGGAACCGGCGGACGTCACCGAGCTCGAGGCCGAGCGGCCGTCGCTGGAGCACCGGGTGGCTCGGGGGCGGACGTCGCCCCGCATCCAGGCGATCGCCAAGGCGCTGCACGAGGCGGTGGGCGGCGAGGTGGCCGACGAGGCCGACTTCCTGGTGGACCCCGCCGACCTCTGAGCGCGCGCGTGGGTCGGCGACGCGGGTGGCCAGGGGATGCCATGCGGGGCGGCAGCGACTAGACACGGGGCATGGGAACCCTGGTGCGGTCGACGGTGCTCGGTCTGGCGGTCGGGGGCAGGACCTCGACGTCGTTCGCGGTGCCGGTGATGGTGGGCACGCGCGGCCGGACCGGCCTGGGGGCCGCGCTGCTGCGGCTGCTGGCCCGTGCCGCGGTGGTCGGTGAGCTGGTGGGGGACAAGCTGCCCAGCACACCGTCCCGCACCGACGGACCCGTGCTGTACGGCCGCACGGCGGCCGGGGCGCTCGGCGCGCTGGCCCTGTCGGTGCTGGAGCGGCGGCGGGTCGGCTCGCACCTCGTCGCGGTCGTGGCGGGCGGCGCGGGCGCGTTCGTCGGGTCGATCGCCGGGCGGGAGTGGCGGCGCTGGGCGGACGAGGACGGTCCCGACGGCCTGCGCCCCGACTGGAAGGCCGCCGTGATGGAGGACGGGCTGGTGCTGGGCAGCGCGGCCTGCCTGGTGGGGACGTCGCGCGACCCACGGTTCTGAGGCTCGCTGGCCGGCGCGTCGCGCGGTGCGGGGGCCGGCGGTCCGGCCACGGCCGTGCGTGTCGGTCAGCCGCGCGGGGCTCGCAGCCTGCGGGGCTTGGACGCCTTCGGCTCCTTGGCCGGCAGGGCGGCGACCTCGTCGTACGCGCGGCGCACCCAGGCCTCTGCGCGCTCGTCGTCCCAGGCCGTCGGGAGCGAGAGGTACCCGCCCATCGGGCGTTCGGCCGGACCGAACGGACCCGTGCCCTCGGTCGCCGCAAGCTCGGCCTGGCTCGTCGGGTCCTGCAGGCGCAGCCCGACGTCGCTGCCGAGCAGACCCGCGAACATGTTGCCGTGGACGAAGGCGCCGAGGTTGCCGAACATCGGCTTCACCTCCACCTCCGGCAGGTGCTCGACCAGCGCGCGGAAGCGCTCCTTGTCCGCATCGGTGGGGCGGGGGATCTGCACCAGGACCCCTTCCGGGCGGCTTCGGGCGGGTCGGTGCCAGGGTAGGGCGGTGCCCGCCGCGCGCCTAGGCTCGGCCGGGTGACCAGGGAGGACGGGACGGCGGACGACGACGCGACGGGCTGGCGGACCACCGGGTCGCGCGTGGTGTACGAGAACCGGTGGATCCGGGTGCGCGAGGACGCGGTCCAGCACCCGGACGGGAAGCCCGGCGTGTACGGCGTGGTCGAGGTGCGGCAGCCGGCGGTGTTCGTGGTGGCCGTCACCGACGACGACGAGGTGGTGCTGATCAACCAGCACCGGTACACCACCGGACCGGGGTCGGTGGAGGTGCCGGCGGGCGGCTCGGACGGTCAGGAGCCTCTGGTCGCCGCGCAGCGGGAGCTGGCCGAGGAGACGGGGCTGGCCGCGTCGCGATGGACCGCGGTGGGGGACGTCGAGTCGCTGAACGGGGTGGCCGACGCACCGGGCCACGTGTTCGTCGCGCAGGGGTTGTCCCGGCTGCCCGGGTCGGCGGCGGAGCACCAGGCCGAGGAGGGGATCAGCGCCGTGCGGCTGGTGCCGTTCGGTCAGGTGCTGGCCATGGCCGCGGCGGGGGAGATCCGCGACGGGGAGTCGCTGGCGGCGCTGGCGCTCGCGGGGATCCACCTGGGGCGGTTCCGCTGAGGTCGGCCGCCGAGCGTCCGGCCCGCGTCCGGCGTCCGGCGACGCCCGTCTGCAACCAGGCGCTCGCTCGGCGTCAGGCGGCAGCCGCCGGGGCGAACTGCGTGCGGTAGAGGTCGGCGTACAGGCCGCCAGCGGCGATCAGCTCGTCGTGCGTGCCGGACTGCACCACGCGGCCCTCGTCGAGCACCACGATCAGGTCCGCCGCGCGGATGGTGGACAGCCGGTGGGCGATCACCAGGGACGTGCGCCCGACGAGCGCCGCGTCCAGCGCCGCCTGCACGGCGGCCTCGGACTCGGAGTCGAGGTGGGCGGTCGCCTCGTCGAGCACCACCACGTCGGGCGCCTTGAGCAGCAGCCGCGCGATCGCCAGCCGCTGCCGCTCGCCGCCGGACAGCCGGTAGCCGCGATCGCCGACCACGGTGTCGATGCCCTCCGGCAGGGAGTGCACCAGCTCCCACACCTGCGCCTGCCGCAGCGCGGCCTCGATGTCGCCGTCGGACGCGTCGGGCCGGACGAACCGCAGGTTGCCCGCGATCGTGTCGTGGAACAGGTGCGCCTCCTGGCTGACCACGCCGACCGTGGCACGCAGCGACGCGGCGGTGACGTCCCGCAGGTCGAGACCGGCGACCGACACCGAGCCCTCCGTCGGGTCGTACATGCGGGTGACCAGCTGGGAGATCGTCGTCTTGCCGGCGCCCGACGGGCCGACCAGCGCGACCATCGACCCGGCCGGGACCGTGAACGAGACGTCGTGCAGGGTGTCGGCCACCGGGTCGTGCCGCAGCTGGGCGACCGACTCGAGCGACGCAAGGGACACCTCGTCGGCGGACGGGTACCGGAACCGCACGTGGTCGAGGCGGACCTCGGCACCGCCGGCCGCCACGGCCGCCCGCAGGTCCACCGCCTCCGGCTTCTCGGCGACCGTCGGCTTGAGGTCCAGCACCTCGAGCACCCGCTCGAAGCTGACCAGGGCCGTCATCACGTCCACCTGCACGTTCGACATGGCGGTCAGCGGCCCGTACAGCCGGGTGAGGTACGACGCCAGGGCCACCACCACGCCGACGGTCAGCTGCTGCCGCACGGCCAGCACGCCGCCGTAGCCGTAGATGATCGCCACGGCCACCGACGCCACGGTGGTGAGCCCCACCCGGAACCACGTCGCGTACAGCGCCTGCCGCACGCCGATGTCGCGGACCCGACCGGCCTGCGCCGCGTACGCCGCCGACTCGCGGTCCGGGTCGCCGAACACCTTCACCAGGTGCGCGCCGGCCACGTTGAACCGCTCGGTCATCGTCTGCGACGCCTCGGCGTTGAGCTCGTAGCTCTCGCGCGTGATCGCCGAGATCTTGCGGCCGAACCACCGGGCCGGGAACACGAAGGCCGGCAGCAGCACCAGGGACAGCAGCGTCAGCTGCCAGGACATCGACAGCATGGCGCCCAGCACGAACGCGACCGTCAGGGCGTTGGCCACGACGTTCTGCAGCGTCGAGGTGAACGCCTGCTGCGCGCCGAGCACGTCACCGTTGAGCCGCTGCACCAGAGCGCCGGTCTTGGCGCGCGAGAAGAACGCGAGCGGCATGCGCTGCACGTGGTCGAACACGGCGGTGCGCAGGTCGAGGATCAACCCCTCGCCGACGGTCGCGGACAGCCAGCGCTCGGCGACCGAGAGGGCGGCCGAGGCGACGGCGAGCAGCGCGACGGCTGCCGCGATGCCGATCACCACGTTGGCGCGGCCCTTGGCGATGCCGTCGTCGATCAGGTGCTTGAGCAGCAGCGGGGTCGCGGCGCCGACGCCCGCGTCGACGGCCAGGAGGATGACGAACAGGGTCAGCCGGGCCCGGTAGGGGGCGGCGAAGCTCAGGATGCGGCGCAGGGTGCCGGGGGCGAGGTGCTGCTCGGTGACGGAGCGGTCGCGGCCGAAGGTGCGCAGCATGGGGCCGCCGTGCATGGGTGACGGGGTGGACATGGGCGCCTCCGGGGTCGGACTGGTGCTGCTGCGGTCGTCGTGGGCTCGGGTACGGCGTCGCTCGACGACCGATGCTGAGGTTACCTCACAATGTGTGTGGTTCCGGTAGCCTCCTGCTCATGAGCACCGCGAACGGCCGCGACATTCCCGCGCGGGAGAGCGCCGTGGGCGCGCCCGGTGCCGGGGTCCCGGACCACCACGCCGGTCACGCCCCGGCCGACGACGCCGGCGAGGCGCTCGAGCTGGTGCACGGGCTGATGCACTCCCTGCGCCGCGAGGCGGCCGACCGCAACGGACCCGTCGGCACCATGCCCGGCCAGGTTCGGCTGCTGCGGATGCTCAACCGCTGCGACCGGCCGCGGCGACTCGGTGAGCTCGCCCAGGCCATGGACGTCGCCCCGCGGTCGATGACCAGCAAGGTCGACCAGGCCGAGGCAGACGGGCTGGTGCGGCGGGTGCCGGACCCGGCCGACCGGCGCGCGACGCTCGTCGAGCTGACCGAGCACGGGCGGCAGGTCCTCTCCGACGTGTGGGCGCAGCGGGACGTCGGGATGCGCCGCCGGCTCGAGCGGCTGACGGAGGCGGAGCGCGGCGAGCTGCTCGCGCTGCTGCGCCGGGTGGCCGGGTCGGACGGGCCGTGGGCCTGACGCGGCCGGGGGCCTGTGCACGGCGGGGCGGCGGCGGGTTCTGGGCCGGTCCGATACCTCACCCGTCCCGTCTGGTGAGATCTGTGAGAGGATGGCTGGCAGCAGAAGCCCGATGGGCGCCTGTCAGCATGAGACTCCGCCAGGTGGTAGCGGAGCGAGCCACGCACATGGACGTGGCCGCAGGGGACCTGCGATGCGACCCTGGGTCCACAGCCGGAACCACTGCAGGGTTCCGACGAAAGACGAGCCCCGGTACTCGCCCCACGGCGGGACCGGGGCTTCGTGCATCCCGGGACCGGTCGTCGACCCTTCGGCGGGCGTCGCGCGCGAGCTGCGTGGCAGGGTGGGGCGGCTGCACCGACCACGCGCCGGGCGAGCCTGCCGGAACGACCAAGGAGACGCCTGATGGCCCGGATCACCTGCAACTTCTTCTCGACGACCCTGCGGGTGAGCACGGCGATCACGGTGCTGCTCCCGGAGCCGGCGGACGGGCAGATCGGGGTGACGGGGTCCGGGTCGGACGCGCCGCCGCCCGTGCTCTACCTGCTGCACGGGCTCTCGGACGACGAGACGATCTGGACGCGTCACACGTCGGTCGAGCGGTACGTCTCGAAGCTGGGCCTGGCCGTCGTGATGCCGCGGGCCGGGCGCTCGTTCTACCAGGACGAGGCCTACGGCTCCGCGTACTGGAGCTTTCTCACCGAGGAGCTGCCGGAGATGGTGCAGCGCTTCTTCAGGGTGTCCGACCGACCGGAGGACACCTTCGTCGCCGGCCTGTCGATGGGGGGCTACGGGGCGTTCCGGATGGCGCTGACGCACCCTGACCGGTTCGGTGCCGCCGCGTCGCTGTCCGGGGCGCTGGACGTGGCGCACCCCGACCAGGCGGCGCTGTGGGCCGACGAGGTGCCGCAGGTGCTGGCCGGCGCGCCCGTTCCTGCCGACGTGGACCTGATGGCGCTGCTGCGCGGTGCCGATCGGGACGCGCTGCCGCCGCTCTACCTCGCGTGCGGCACCGAGGACTTCCTGTACCCGTCGAACGAGCGCTTCCTGGCGCTCGCCGAAGAGCTGGACGTGCCCGTGCGGACGGAGCTGCGGCCCGGGACGCACGAGTGGGGCTTCTGGGACGAGTCGATCCAGCGCGTGCTGGAGTGGCTGCCCCTGCACCGGTAGCGGGCGAGTTCGGGGCTAGCGGCCGGCGTCGTCCCCCTCGAGCGCGTCGATGCACTTCTCGAGGTAGCGCAGCAGGTCACGGGTCTCCGCCGACGTCAGACCGGCCACCATCTGGGCGTCCACGGCGTCCGCGCGCGCCTGCGCCAGGGCGAGCAGGCGCGCGCCCTCGGGGGAGAGCGCGGTGGGCCGGGCGCGGCCGGACGGGGCCTGCTCGGGGCGCTCGACCAGGCCGCGGTCCTGGAGGCCGCGCAGCAGGGTGCTCATCGTCTGCCGCGTGACGAAGGCGTTCCGGGCCAGGTCGGAGCTGGAGATCCCCGGTGCCCGCGACAGCAGCTCCATGCAGACGTACTGCGGCGTGCTGAGGCCCAGGGGCCGGAGCGTGTCGTCCATCCGCGTGCGCAGCGAGGCCTGGGCGTGCTTGAGCACGTACCCGACGACGTGTGCGAGGTCGTCCGGCCTTTGACGCATGTCAGTAGTCTGACATACCGTCTGCATGTCAGAACACTGACATCCACTCGGACGACAGGTGAGCGCCATGGCAGTGACCGGACCCGACTTCATCGCCCTGCAGGTGCGTGACCTGGAGAAGGCGGCGGCCTTCTACGAGGAGCACCTCGGCCTCACCCGCGCGCCCGCCTCGCCCCCGGGCGCAGTGGTGTTCACGACGAGCCCGGTCGCCTTCGCGGTGCGTGAGCCGTTGCCGGGCGTCGACCTGGACGGCATGCCGCAGCCGGGCGTCGGCGTGGCGCTGTGGCTGCACGCCGACGACGCGCAGCAGCTGCACGACTCGCTGGTCGCCGCGGGGGTGCGGGTGGTGCAGGCGCCGGTGCCGACCGCGTTCGGGCTCACGTTCACGCTGCTGGACCTGGACGGGTACGCCATCACCATCCACGACCGGCACTGAAGGCGAAACGCAGGGCGGCGTCCTCGATGTAGCCCTGTGCATGGGACCTGCGGGATGTCGGTGGGCGTCGATAGCATACGAACATGCGTTCGAACCGGGTCGTGGCGGTGGCGGCATGACGGCGGCCGTCGTCGACCGCCCTGTGGCGGCGCGCGGCGACGTGGCAGCGGCGGCCGACGTGCTGAGGGTGGCGCAGGTGTTCCTTGCGGCGGTCGGCGCTGCGGAGTCGTGGTCGGCCGGTGAGCGTCGCGCGGCACTGGAGGACGTGGACCGCACGGCCGGCCTGCTCGCCGCGGTTCGGGCGCGGCTGCTGGCTGCCGAGCGAGCCGCGGGGACGTGGGCGCTGCACGGCGACCGGGACCTGGCAGCCTGGCGCGCCCGGACCTCGCACGCCGGGGTTCGGGAAGCGGTCGGCCAGCTGCGGCAGGCCGATGCGATCACGACGATGCCGCAGGTGCGCGACGCGCTGACCACGGGTGCGATCACCACCACGCATGTCGACGCCATCGCCCGGTTCACCGCCACGGCATCGCCGCAGGTCGCCGAGCTCGCGCGGTCCGGTGCAGGGCAGGCGGAGATCGTGGCACTGGCCACCCGGGTGGACGGCGCAGGCCTGGGAAAGGCGCTGACGCGGTGGCAGGCCGAGCTCGACCCGACCGCTCGGCAGCGCGCGCACGACCAGCAGCAGGCTGCGCGCTACCTCAACCTCTCCGAGACCCCCGGCGGCACCTACGTCAAAGGTCTGCTCGACTCCGTCGCCGGTCACCGGTTGCGGCTCGCCCTGGAGGCGGTGAGCCCGCGGCCGGGCCTCGACGACGAGCGCGCTCCGGAGCAGCGGCGGGCCGACGCCCTCGTCCAGCTGGCAGACCGGGCGCTCGACGACACCGGCCCGGCGACGGGTCCTGCCGGCAGGCCGCACGTCAGCCTGGTCCTGAGCGAGTCGACGTGGCGCGCCCTGCGCGCGGGCGGTCGCCGATCGGTCGGTGAACGAGGTCTGGCCGGCGAGCGGGAGGCCGCCGATGCGCGGGGTGTGGCCGGCCGGCGGGCTGCGGCGGACGAACGGGCTTCGGGCGGCAGGTCGGATCCGGCTCGGCCGGGCGCGGGGAGTGCCGTGGCGACGGGTCGATCTCTCGTCGGCGTGCCACCGGTGTGCGACGAGGACGGGAACCCGTGGCCGGCCTCCGAGGTGGGGCGGGTGCTGTGCGACTGCCACGTGACCCGTGTCGTCGTCGACGCCGACTCTGGTGCCGCTGGACCTCGGCCGGACGCAGCGCCTGTTCAGCGCCCATCAGCGGCGTGCGGCGACCGTCCGCGACGGTGGGTGCGGATGGCCTGGGTGCGGCACGCCGGCGCGGTGGTGCGAGCTACACCATCTGACGTGGTGGGAGCGCGACGGCGGTCCGACGGACCTGAGAAATGCAGTGATGCTCTGCTCGTTCCACCACCACCAGGTCCACCGGCGAGATCTCACCGTGCACCGCCAACCGCCCGACCCGGCGGAGGAGTCGCCAGGCGGCCGACGGCTCAGTCGCTACCGGTTCACCACGCCGCACGGGCGTGACGCGATCAGCCTGCGGGTCAGTGGCCCTGGGGGCCCATGACCTGCACGGTGGTGCCCTGGTGCCCTGGTGCCCTGGTGCCCTGGTGCCCTGGTGCCCTGGTGCCCTGGTGCCGTGGTGCTCATGAGGTCGTCGGGCGTCAGTGGCCGCCGGGCGGGCTCCAGCCAGTGCTACGGAGGCGCTCGAAGCCGTCGAGCATCAGGTCGAGGGCGAACTCGAACTCCGCCTGGTCGTCGCAGCCGCGGGCGACCACGGTGCCGTCGTCGTGCGTGGCGGTCAGCACGGTCGCGGCGATGTTGGGGAAGTGCTCCGCGAGCGCCTGCAGCATCGCCTGCTGGACCTCCGGCGATGCGTCCTCGGCCGCCCCACCGCCATCGGCAGCGGACGTGTCGGGACCGGCGGGCTCGTCGAACAGCTCCTGCGTGAACCCCCACATGCGGCTGCCGAGGGCGTGCATCACGTGGTGAGTCAGCTCGTCGCTGAACCCGCCGGTGCGGAACGTACCGATCACCGAGTCGATGTAGCCGAGCACCGCCGGGGTGCGGGAGGTGCGCGACTCGAGCACGGAGCGGCCCCACGGGTGCCGCAGCAGCACCCGCCGTGCCGACAGGACCCGCAACCGGATCGCCGTGCGCCAGTCGACGCCTGTGGCTGGCGGGTCGATCTCGGCGACCAGCAGCTCGACCATGCCGTCGAGCAGCTGCTCCTTGTTGGCGACGTGCTTGTAGAGCGCCATCGGGACGACGTCGAGCTCCTGGGCCAGCCGGCGCATGCTCAGCGCCTCGATGCCGATCCGGTCGGCGAGCGCCACGGCCCCCGCGAGCACCCGGTGTCGGTTGAGACGCGGACGCGTGGCGGCGGCCGACGGGCGGGCCATGGGCGGCTCCGATCCTTGACAGGCGTACGCCGTACACCCTAGCGTCCGAGGCATCAGGTGTACGGCGTACACCACGAGGGACCTGCAACGGCTTCTCGGCCGAAAGGTGAGTGCCCGAGCCGTCGTCTCACCGCGCCAACGCCACCCCCGACGCCCGCCCTCGATGCCAACCCCGACGCCCGCTTCGATGCCCACCCCCGACGCCCACCCTCGACGCCCATCCCCGACGCCACACCTGGCGCCACGCCCATGCCACGCGCGGTCCTCGTGCCGCTGCCCCACCCACCGAAGGAGCCCGCCATGGACTCGAACCGACGCACGGCCTTCGTCGCCGGCGCCCTCTACCTGTTGACGTTCGTCTCGTCGATCCCGGCCGTCGGGCTGCTCGCGCCGGTGCTGCACGACCCGCGGTACGTGCTCGCTGCGGGGGCCGACGCCCGCGTCCTCACCGGTGGCCTGCTCGACCTGGTCAACGCCGCCGCGTGCATCGGCACGGCAGTGGTGCTGTTCCCCGTGGTCCGCCGTCAGCACCAGGCTGCGGCGCTCGGCTTCGTCGCCGCGCGGCTGATGGAGGCGGCGATCATCGCCATCGGCGTCGTCAGCCTGTTCACCGTGGTCACGCTCCGCCGCTCGTACGCGGCCGGGCACGCCGGCGACCCGGCGACCCTGGTCGCCGTGAGCTCGGCCCTGGTCGGCGTGCGCGACTGGACCTTCCTGCTGGGGCCGAGCCTGGTACCCGGCATCAACGCCCTGCTGCTCGGCACCCTCCTGCTGCGCTCGGGGCTGGTGCCGCGCGCGATCCCGGTGCTGGGGTTGGTCGGTGCCCCGCTGCAGATCTCTGCCGTGCTCGGGACGGTCCTCGGGGTGAACAGCCAGGTGTCGGTGTGGTCGGCGGTCGGTGTGGCGCCGATCTTCTTCTGGGAGCTGTCGCTCGGTGTCTGGCTGGTGGCGAAGGGCTTCCGTCCGTCGCCGGTGATCGGCGTGCAGGCGCGGACGGCGGCGGCGCTCCCGGTCGCTCCCTGACGGGTGACGTCCCGGTCGTGACGGTTGGCGTCCCGCTCCCGGCCGGTGGCGAGCTGGTCCTGACGGGTCGTCGCCCAGTCGTGGCCGCGGCGAGCTGGTGCTGACGGTGACGCCGCGGTGCTGACCGGCGGCTGAGCCGGTCCCGATGGTGAGCGGGTCCTGACCGGTGGCGAGTCCGCCCGGGAGGGTGGGGCGCCGGTCAGTCGGTCGACGCCGGACGGATGCGCTCGAGCAGCAGGACGGCGATGTCGGCCACCTCAGGGACGCCGACGGCAGCGGAGCGGCCTGCCGACCCCCGCGCGTTGGCCCCGGCGGGTGCGCCCGACGGGTCTGCGGTGCCGGGCGCCGGGTCACCGCTCGACGGCGTGGACGGGGTGGACGACGCCACCGCGGCGACGCCGTCGGACAGCATGACCGTGCAGTAGGGGCACGCCGTCGCGATCGCATCCGCGCCGGTGGCGACCGCCTCCTCCGCACGGGCGGTGCCGATGCGGGTGCCGATCGTCTCCTCCATCCACATGCGCGCGCCGCCGGCGCCGCAGCAGAACGACGTGGACCCGGACCGCGGCATCTCGGCGAGCTCGATGCCGGGGATCGCGGCGATCAGCTCGCGGGGCGGTGCGTAGACCTGGTTGTGCCGGCCGAGGAAGCACGGGTCGTGGTAGGTGATCCGCAGCGGGCGGGTGGATCCGGTGGTCGCGGGCGACGACCCCGTTGCGGGCGACGGCTCGGTCGCCGCTGACGACGCCGTTGCGGCCGAGGGCTCGGTGGCGGGTGGTGACCCGGGTGCGGCCGACGGCCTCGTTGCAGCAAGGGCCGCCTCGTCGTCGGCCGACCGCTCGACCGGCGTCAGGCGGCCCTCTGCGACCAGGCGGTTGAGCAGCTCGGTGTGGTGCACCACGTCGTACCGGCCGCCGGCCTGCGGGTACTCGCGCGCGAGCGTGTTGAAGCAGTGGGCGCACGTCACGACGACCTTCGTCGCCCTCGCCTCGGAGAGCGTCTCGACGTTCTGGGCGGCGAGCGTCTGGAACAGCAGCTCGTTACCGGCTCGCCGGGCGGGGTCGCCGGTGCACGACTCGCCCTCGCCGAGCACCGCGAACGACACCCCGGCGGTGTGCAGCAGCTCGGCGACGGCCCTCGTCGTGCGCTTGGCCCGGTCCTCGTAGGCGCCCGCGCAGCCGACCCAGAACAGGTACTCGACGTCGGCCGCGCTCTCCACGTCCACGCCGACCACCGGCACCTCGAACGGCAGGCCCTTCGCCCAGTCCAGCCGGCCGCGCGCCGGCATGCCCCACGGGTTGCCGCGCCGCTCCAGCTTGGTGAAGGTGCCGGTCAGCTCGGCGGGGAACGCCGACTCCATCAGCACCTGGTAGCGCCGCAGGTCGGCGATGGTGTCGACGTGCTCGATGTCCACCGGGCACTGCTGCACGCACGCGCCGCACATGGTGCAGCTCCACAGCACGTCGGGGTCGATCACGCCCGAGCCGACCAGGTCCATGCCGAGGTGCGGGTCCGTGACGGTGGGGTAGCGGCCGTCCGCGGTGCGGTGGACGGAAGGGGTGGCGTCGGACGTGGAGCCCGCCGACGAGGCCGACGAGCGCGACGAGGCCGACGGGCCCGCCGACCCCGCGGCTCCGGCCGCCCCGGCCACGGCCGCAGCCCGGGCCGCCCGCACGTAGGGAGCGGTCGCCGCGGCCTGGTCCCGCAGCGCCAGCACCAGCAGCTTGGGGCTGAGCGGCTTGCCGGTGGCCCACGCCGGGCACTGCTCCTGGCAGCGCCCGCACTCGGTGCACGTGGCGACGTCCAGCAGCCCCTTCCACGTCAGGTCCTCGACGGCACCGACCCCGAGCCGGGCGTCGTCGGGGAGCTCCTCGATCGCGGCCAGGTCCAGCGCGGAGCCGTCGGGCGCACGCATCGGCGCGAGCGGACCCAGCGCCGGGCCGCCGGACGGACGGCGCCGCGCGTACACGTTCACCAGCGCGAGGAACCGGTGCCAGGCGACGCCCATGGTCGGCTGCACGCCGACCACCACGAACCAGGACATCGAGCCGAGGATCTTCACGGTCGCGGTCAGCGTCACGGCCGTCTGCAGGCTCGTCGTCCCCGCCCCGGCCCAGGCCGAGCCGTACCAGGACGTCAGCGGGAAGTGCACCGCCGACGCGATCGGCGACCCGGTACGGGCCGCGAGCGCGTACTCCAGCCCGCGCAGCACCAGCACCGCGGCGACCACCAGCAGCACGGTCGCCTCGACGAACACCGCCTGCGCCTGCGACGAGCCGAAGAAGCGCGACGCCTTCTGCTCGGCGGTCTCCTCGCCCCGCCGCGGCCGGACCACCTGGCGCAGCGCGACCAGGTAGACGATCCCGACCAACGACGCCCAGGCGATCCCCTCGGTCAGCCACTCGACCGGCGGCAGGTGCCCGATCACGGGCAGCGAGTACGACGGGTCCACCACCTGCCCGTACCCGGACACCAGCGTGAGGAACAGGACGGGGAACGAGACCATCACCGCCCAGTGGGCGATGCCGACCCAGACCCGCCGCTGGAACCGCAGGTGGAACACCACCTCACGCAGCAGGGTCGCCAGCCGCGGGCCGACGGGACGCCACCGGCCCGGCAGGGGCCGGCCGATGCGGATGGTCCCGACGATCCGGGCCACGCCCCACGCGAAGACGGCCACCCCGACCACCGTCGCGACGAGGACCAGGACGAGGCACGTCACCTGCAGCGGCGTCACCGGGACACGGTAACCGCTCGCCTCGCAGCGGCCGGGGCCGGTTCGCGCCACGGGACCACGGGACGGCTCAGCACCGCTCCGTGCCGCGCCGGGCACGCCGCGGCGATGGCGCGGCCGGTGCACGTTCGGCTCCCCGGGGCCCGACGGGCCTCCCGGTACCATGGCCGCAGCCCCCGCCCTCGACAGGACGGAGCGGACCGATGCTCTGGCTGCTGGCCACCCACCTGGCCGCAGCCCTCGTCGCGCCCGCACTGGTGGGACGCCTCGGACGTCGGGCGTTCTGGGTCTTGGCCCTGGTCCCGGCATCGGCGGCGGTCTGGGCGCTGAGCTGGACGGAGCGCGTCCGCGGCGGTGCGACCCCGCAGGTGACGGTCAGCTGGATCCCTGCCCTGGGGCTGGACCTCGACCTTCGTCTGGACACCCTGTCCTGGCTGATGACGCTGATCGTCGGTGGCGTCGGGGCCCTCGTGCTCGTCTACTGCCGGGCGTACTTCAAGGCAGACGCCCAGGGCCTGGGACGGTTCGCCGGGGTGTTCCTGGCCTTCGCCGGCTCGATGCTCGGGCTGGTGCTCAGCGACGACCTGCTGCTGCTCTTCGTCTTCTGGGAGCTCACCACGGTGATGAGCTACCTGCTGATCGGCCACTACGCGGAGAGCCGCAAGGCGAGCCGCCGGGCGGCGATGCAGGCGATCGTCGTCACCACGGCGGGCGGGCTGACGATGCTGGTCGGGCTGGTGATCCTGCAGCACGCGGCCGGCACCTCCCGGCTGAGCGAGCTGCTGGCGCACCCGCCGCACGGGCCTGCCGTCACGGCCGCGGTGGTGTGCCTGCTGGTCGGCGCCGCGACCAAGTCGGCGCTGATCCCGTTCCACTTCTGGCTGCCGGCGGCGATGGCCGCACCTACGCCGGTGAGCGCCTACCTGCACGCCGCCGCCATGGTGAAGGCGGGTGTGTACCTGGTGGCCCGGTTCGCGCCGGCCTACGCCGACCTGCCGGTGTGGCGTTGGCTGGTGCTGATCGGTGGCGGCGGGACGCTGCTGCTCGGCGGCTACCGGTCGCTGCGGCAGCACGACCTGAAGCTGGTGCTGGCCTTCGGCACGGTCAGCCAGCTGGGGCTGATCGTGCTGCTGGTGGGCCTGGGTACCCCGGCGGCGGCGCTGGCCGGGCTGGCGATGCTGGGCGCCCACGCGCTCTTCAAGGCGGCGTTGTTCCTGGTGGTGGGCACGGTGGACGCCGCGGCCGGCACGCGCGACCTGCGCCGGTTGTCCGGCGTGGGCCGCGAGCTGCCGTGGGTGGCGGGCGCGGGTGCGCTGGCCGTCGCGTCGATGATCGGGCTGCCGCCGTTCGCGGGGTTCGTCGCCAAGGAGGCGGGGCTCGAGGCGGTCGCCGGGCTCGGCGGGGCCACCGGTGCGGTGGTGCTGGCCGTGGTGGCCGTCGGGTCGGTGCTGACCGTGGCGTACGGGTTGCGGCTGTGGTGGGGGGCGTTCGCGACGAAACCGGCGGTGCTGTCCGCCTCGGCGGTCGAGCACGCGGACGGCAGCGCGACGACGACGCCGATCAGCGCGGCCGCGTCCGGGGCCCCCGGGACACCGGCCACCGTCCGACCGTCCTCACCGGTCCTGGTCGTCCCCGCGCTGGTGCTGGCCGCCCTCGGCCTGGTGGTCGCGCTGGTGCCCGGCTACGGGGAGGGCCTGCTGCGGCCCTACGCCGACGCGTTCACCGCGGGCCACGCCGCGTCGGGCGGTGCCGACGCCGGTGCGCGCGTGGGCCACCTGACCCTCTGGGCCGGGCTCAGCCCCACGCTCGTCGTCACCCTCGCCGTGCTGCTCGCCGGTGCGCTCGCCTTCCGCGCCCGTGACGGCGTCGAGCGCGCCCAGGGCATGCTGCGGCTGCCGCCCCGGGTCGACGCCGACCACCTCTACCGCCGCTCGATGCGCCGGCTGGACGACGCCGCCGCCGACGTGACGGCGTTCACCCAGCGCGGTTCGCTGCCGGTGTACCTGGGCCTGATCCTCGGCGTCTTCGTGGTCGGCGTCGGCACCGCCCTGCTGACCGGCACCCGCCTGCCGACCCGCGTCGTGCCGTACCAGGCGCTGACCGAGGTGGCGTTCGCCCTGGTCAGCATCGTGGCCGCGGTGCTGGCGGCCCGGGCCCGGCGCCGGCTGAAGGCCGTGATCCTCACCGGCATCGGCGGGTACGCGGTGGCCGGGCTGTTCCTGCTGCAGGGTGCACCGGACCTGGCGCTGACGCAGGTGCTGGTGGAGACCGTGACGCTGGTGGTGTTCGTGCTGGTGCTGCGGCGGCTGCCGCCGTACTTCTCCGACCGGCCGCTGGCCGGGTCCCGCTGGCTGCGGCTGGGGATCGGGGTGGCCGTCGGGCTGGTGGTGGCCGGCATCGGGCTGATCGCGCCGGGCGCGCGGGTGCACCTGCCGGTGTCGGAGGCGTACGCGCAGGAGGCGTACGCGTTCGGCGGCGGCAAGAACGTGGTCAACGTGACCCTGGTCGACATCCGCGCGTGGGACACCATGGGCGAGATCTCGGTGCTGCTGGTCGCGGCGACCGGCGTCGCGTCCCTCGTCTTCGTCTCCCGGCGCACCGGCCGCATCTTCCGCGCGCACGACGCGCCGGCCGACCGCGCGGTCTGGGGCGGCGCCGCCCACCCGCGGGCTGTCGAGGTGCGCGGCGGCGAGGGAGACCCGACCCGCGGTCCCGTGCCAGGTCCGACGACGAGGCCCGGCCCGTCCGCCCCGGGATCCGGTCGGGCTCGTGAGTGGCTGCGCGCCGGGCGGACGCTGGCGCCGGTGCGCCGGTCGGTCATCTTCGAGGTGGTCGTCCGGCTGCTGTTCCACACCATGGTCATGTACTCGCTCTTCCTCCTGTTCAGCGGGCACAACAACCCCGGCGGCGGGTTCGCGGCGGGCCTGGTGACCGGGATCGCCCTGACGGTGCGGTACCTCGCCGGAGGCCGGTACGAGCTGGGGGAGGCCGCGCCGGTGCAGCCCGGGGTGCTGCTCGGCACCGGCCTGTTCCTGGCCACGGGCGTGGCGGTGGCGCCGCTGCTGCTGGGGGGCTCGGTGCTGGAGTCGGCGATCGTCGACCTGCACCTGCCGCTGGTCGGTGACGTGCACCTGGTGACCAGCCTGGGGTTCGACGTCGGCGTGTACCTGGTGGTGGTCGGGCTGGTGCTCGACGTGCTGCGCAGCCTCGGTGCCGAGCTGGACCGGCGCGCCGAGTTCGGCGAGGACGACGTCGAGGAGTCCGTGCCGGACCTGCGCCGCACGCCGCATCCCGCCGGGTTCCACCAGGGGGCGTCGCGATGATCGACATGACGCCCGACCTGACGCTCGTGATCACCGCCGCCGTGCTGGTGACCGTGGGCGTGTACCTGCTGCTGGAGCGCAGCCTCTCGCGGGTGGTCGTCGGGATCATCCTGATCGGCAACGGCCTGAACCTGCTGATCCTGGGCGCCGGCGGCCGCGCGGGCCGGCCGCCGATCCTGGGCGGCCCGCCGGGAGCGACCTCCGACCCGCTGCCGCAGGCGATGGTGCTGACGGCCATCGTCATCACCCTCGGCCTCACCGCGTTCCTGCTGGCCATGGCCTACCGCTCGTGGCAGCTGAACCGGCACGACGAGGTGCAGGACGACGTCGAGGACCGCCGCATCGCCCGCCTCGCGGCGCGCGACCGGCTGGCTGTTGCCGACCTGGACGCCGACGACACCGCCACCCTCGAGCAGGAGGCGGAGGAGGCGCGCGACGAGACGGACCGTGCGGTGGCGCTGGTCCTCGCCGAGCCGGGGGCCGACGACGACGGACCCGCCGCGGCCGGCGCGCCCGCTCCCGCCGACCGCCCCCTCGTCGACGGTCGCGCCGCCGCCGACGGCCCGGCCCCCGACCGGTCCGCCGACAGCCCCGCCGATCGGCCGGAGGACCGCCCGTGAACGACTGGTCCTGGCTGGTCCCGCTGCCCGTCGTCCTCCCGCTGTCCGGCGCCGGACTGACGCTCGCGCTCTACCGCCGACCGCGCGTCCAGCGGATCGTCTCGGTGACGGTGCTGGTCGCCGTCCTGGTGGCCGCCGCGACCCTGGCCGTGCTGGCCGACCGCGGCCCGCTGGTCGCCGAGATGGGCAGCTGGGCGACGCCGGTCGGCATCAGCCTGGTGGCGGACCGCCTGTCGACCCTGATGCTCACGGTGTCCGCCGTCGTGGTGCTGTGCGTGCTCGTCTACTCCCTGGCGCAGGACCAGGGTGCCGGCGAGGAGTCCGCGCCGACGTCGATCTACCACCCCACCTACCTGGTGCTGGTGGCGGGGGTGGCCAACGCGTTCCTGTCCGGCGACCTGTTCAACGTGTACGTCGGGTTCGAGATCCTGCTCGCGGCGTCCTACGTGCTGCTGACCCTCGGCGGCAGCCGGGAACGGCTGCGCGCCGGCAGCATCTACGTGGTCGTCGCCATCGTCAGCTCGTTCCTGTTCCTCGCCGCGATCGCCGCCGTCTACGCCGCCACCGGCACGCTGAACCTGGCGCACCTGGCGCAGCGGCTGCCGCAGATCGACCCCGGCGTCCGGCTGACGCTGCAGGTGATGCTGCTGGTCGCGTTCGCCATCAAGGCGGCCGTCTTCCCGCTGTCCGCCTGGCTGCCGGACTCCTACCCGACGGCGCCCGCCCCGGTCACCGCCGTGTTCGCCGGCCTGCTCACCAAGGTCGGCATCTACGCGATGATCCGCACCCAGTCGCTGCTGTTCCCCGGCGGGGCGGTGGACACGGTGCTGATGTGGGCGGCGCTGGCCACGATGCTGGTCGGCATCCTCGGCGCGGTGGCGCAGGACGACATCAAACGTCTGCTGTCGTTCACGCTGGTCAGCCACATCGGCTTCATGGTGTTCGGCATCGCCCTGTCCACCCACGCCGGCTGGACGGCGGCCATCTACTACGTGGTGCACCACATCACGGTGCAGACAGCGTTGTTCCTGGTCACCGGCCTGATGGAGCGGTACGGCGGCACGCTGTCGCTGTCCCGGCTCGGCGGCCTGGCCCGGCTCTCACCGGTGGTGGCGGTGCTGTTCTTCGTCCCCGCCATGAACCTCGCCGGCATCCCGCCGATGTCCGGGTTCCTGGGCAAGCTCGGGCTGCTGCAGGCCGGCGTCGCGAACGGCACGCCGCTCGCGTGGACCCTGGTGGTCGGCAGCGTCGTGACGTCGCTGCTCACCCTGTACGCGCTGGTCAAGGCGTGGAACAAGGCCTTCTGGCAGACGCCGCCCGAGCCGCTGCCGGCCGGTCACGTGCCGCCGGGCATGATCGGCGCCACCGGCGCCCTGGTCACCGCCAGCCTGGCGCTGACCGTGTTCGCCGGCCCGCTGTACGCCTACACCGGCCGTGCGGCACAGGCGCTGGCCGACCGGACGCCGTACATCCAGGCCGTCCTGCCCGAGGGTGACCGCGGCACCGGCCGCTCGGCCCATCTGGCCTCCGCACCGGGGGGTGCCGGATGAGGCGGCGCTCGCAGTGGCTGGGGATCGTGTGGCTCGGCGCCGTGTGGGTGCTGCTGTGGGGCGACCTGACCTGGGGCAACGTGCTGGCGGGCCTGCTGCTGGGCGCCGTGGTCACCTGGGGCCTGCGGATGGTGGCGGTCGACTTCCACGGGCGGGTGCACCCGTGGCGGGTGCTGGTGCTGCTGGTCCGCTTCGCCGTCGACGTGGTGCGCGCCTCGATCGAGGTCGCGACCATCGCCCTCACCCCGGGGTACACGCCCCGCGGCGCGGTGATCGGCGTCCAGCTGCGCAGCCACTCGGACCTGTACCTGACGCTCACCGCCGAGCTGGTGTCCCTGGTGCCCGGCTCGCTGGTGGTCGAGGCGCACCGCCTCACCGGGATGCTCTACCTGCACGTGCTGGACCTGGACCGGTCCGGTGGCGTCGAGGCGGTGCGGGCGGACGTGCTGGCGCAGGAGGAGCGGCTGCTGCGCGCCCTCGCGTCGCCGCAGGAGCAGGCCGCGGCGGGGATGGTGCCGGCATGAGCGCGACGACGGGCCGGTCGGCCTCGCGGCGTCGGGTGGTGCCGGCGTGAGCGCCGCGCTGGGGGTCGCCGTGGCGGTCGCGGCGGTGCTGATCCTGGTCGGTGCCGTGCTGGCGATCGTCCGCGCCGAGCGCGGACCGTCGATGCTCGACCGGACGATCGCCCTGGACATCGTGGTGACGTGCCTGGTCGCGGCCGTGGCGCTGTACGCCTCGCTCGAGCGGCGGGCCGACGTGGTGCCGATCCTGGTGGTGCTCTCGCTGGTCGGCTTCATCGGGTCGGTGACCATCGCGCGGTTCGCGGCCGTCGAACCGGAGGACGCGCGGCGGGTGCGCACCCGCGAGGAGGTCGCGGCGGAGGACGAGGCCCGGCTGCGCGCCGAGCTGGCGGAGGCGAAGGCGCGGGAGGTGCCGGACGCGACAGAGGACGACGAGCAGGTGGGCGACCCGGGGGCGAGCGAGGACGACCAGCCCGCGGGCGACCCGGCGGCGCCCGGGTCCGACGACGGAGGTGCCCGATGACCGCCGCCGCCTGGACCACCGTCGCCGACGTCGCGTCGATCGTGCTCATGCTCGGCGGGGCGTTCCTCTGCTTCGCCGCCGGCGTCGGGGTGCTGCGCTTCCGCGACCTGCTGGCGCGCATGCACGCCGCGACCAAGCCGCAGGTGCTGGGCCTGGTGCTGGTGCTGGCCGGGCTGGCGCTGCGGCTGCGCAGCGGCGGTGCGGTGTGGGCGCTGGTGCTCGTCGTGGTGTTCCAGCTGCTCACCGCACCGGTTGCGGCGCACCTCGTCGGACGCGCGGGCTACCGCACGGGCAAGGTGAGCCCGGGCGTGCTGGCGGTCGACGAGCTGACCGCCGAGCTGGACCGGCGGCACGGGGTGCCCGCCGACGACGAGGACGGCGGCTCCGGGGCCGACATCGGCTGAGCTACGCCGGCAGCTCGGGCCGCTTGCTGCTGACCTTCGCCGTCAGCCGCGCGGTGCCCCGGCTGGCCAGCGCGCGGGCCAGCGCCACGACGGCCCCGGTGATCGCCGCGGCCAGAAGCACCTCGCGCAGGCTGATGTCGTCGTCCTGCGACTCGGGCGCCGGCGGCTGGTGCCCGGCCGCGGCCACCCACGCGCGGTCCAGCAGCTTCTGCGCCACCCACGCGGCGCCGACGGCCACGCCGGCGCCCACCAGCTTGGCCAGCATCGACTGGGACTGCTTCTCGGGCATGCGGGCCTCCGGTGTGCGGCGGGACGACGAGCACCGACGCTAGCGCCGTCCCTGCCGGGCCGCTGCCCGCGCGGCCGCGGCTCACCCGACGCGCGGTCGTCCCAGGGCTGCGCCGGGCGGCCGTGAGGGTTACCGTCGAGGGCATCCACTCGATGGATGAGGTGACCGGCGATGACGCGTGAACCCCCGCTCGAGCATCGGCTCGACCGCCGTCCGGAGCCCCACGGTGACCAGCTGACCAGCGTCGGCCACCACCGCTCCGACCGCCTGACGAACCTGCGGACGGAGCACCCCGTGGACCATCGTGTCGAGCCGCACCACACCCCGGCGGTCCTGCACCGCGAGGTGGTGTCCGTCGACGTGCCGCTGCCGGCGGACGTCGTCTGGGAGCACGTCCGCAAGCCCGAGCTGATCCACCGCTGGTACGGCTGGGACCGGGACGACCTGGCGGACGACATCGAGCGGATCTTCCTCGAGCACGCCGAGGTGGAGCACGACCACGTGCCCGGCACGTCCATCCGGCGGCTGCGCTGGCACCACCACGAGGACCTCGAGCTGCGCTGCCGGGACGACAACCCCGGTCACACCCTGGTCACGGTGCACCGTGCCGCCCGCGACCTTTCCGTGTCGTTCGACGGCGCCCGGGACGTGGTCGACGAGAACTGGATCAGCTCCGTCCACCAGCTGCACTTCGCGCTGACCGTGCACCGCGGGGAGGACCGCCGCACGTTCGCCGTGCACGGTCTGGACGCCGGCCCGCACCAGAACCCGTTGATGTACCGGGCGGGGCTGCACGGCGCGCGCGGCGTGCCGATCGGCGGTCACGTCGAGGCGACCCGCCCTGACGGCACCAAGGTGGGCGGGACGGTGGTGTACCGGACCGACCTGCAGTTCGGGGTGTGGCTGCACGGCATCGCCGAGTCGCTGCTGGTGATCCAGGAGGTGCCGGTGGCCAGCCACCCGCCGCACGGCGCCGTGAACGCGATCCTCAACACGTACGGCCTGTCCGACGAGCTGCGCGCCGAGGCGCAGCGCCGCTGGGCCGGCTGGTGGGACGGTCACCGGCACCACGCCTGACGGACCCGCGCCCGACGGACCCGCACCCGACGGAAGCGCGCCCGACGGCCGCAGCGACCGCCGCGGCACGGGCTACAGCGGTCGCTGCCAGGTGCCGCTGACGCCGGCCGGCCGGAAGCCGAGCGCGACGTTGATCGCCAGCATCCAGCGGTTCTCCTGCGCGTTCCACGTGCCGACGCGGTGGACCGACGGCCGCTGCAGGGCCAGCGCTTCGAGGTTGGCCGTCTTGACCAGCATCCCGAGCCGGTGCCCCCGGTGGGCCGCCACCACCAAGGTGTCGCCCTGGTGCACGTACTCGTCGGTGTGCGACGGCATCCAGAAGTTGGTGAACGCCGCGAGCCGTCCCGTCGGCACGTGCTCCGCCGCCGTCACCAGGAGCTCGTAGCCCGCGTCGTGCAGCATCCGCTCCTGCGCCCGGACTCGCTCGCCGTCCCACACCTCGGGGCGCCAGTCGACGTCGCCGAGCGGTGCGTCCGTGCTCATCTGCGCCAGCAGACCGGCGTACTCCTCCAGCCACTGCTCCGGCACGTCGGTTCCCCAGGTGTGCAGGCGGTAGTCGGCGCCGGCCGCCGCGGCGGCGTCGTCCGCGTGCCGGCGCAGCAGCGTGGGGTCGACGGGCAGGTCGAGCTGCGACCGGCGGTCCACCTGCGCCAGCGTCCAGCCGGTGCGCCGCAGCCAGACGACCGCGGGGTTGTCGAGGTCGACACGGCCCGCGCCGGTCGGTGACTCGAGCGCACCGGGGCCGGCGGGCGGCTCGACGCGGTCGCCGGTGTGGGCCATCAGCAGCGTGCGGCCGTCCGCGCGCGCCACGGCTGCGGCCGCGTCGAGCAGGGCGGTGCCGATGCCGCGACGGCGGTGCTCGGCAGACACGTTCACCTCGACGAGCGCGCTGTGCCGGTTGTCCCGCAGGGGCAGGCCGACGGAGGCCTCGCCGATGACCGCGGCGGCTGGGTCGCCGGCGTCGGAGCCCGGCGTCGGCGACTCGTCGGCGACGGCCACCAGCCGCACGGTCCGCTCGGCGTGCGAGTCGCGGAGCTCGGCCAGCTCCGCCTGCGGCGAGTCGGCGCGGTCGGCGTTGCCCCACACGTCGATGGTGCCGGCGGTGCGGACGCGGTTGGCCCCGAGCAGCAGCCAGGCATCCGGGGCGTCGAGCGTGGTCGGCACCGGCACCTCGCGCACGGTCCACGTGGTGGTGGTCGTCATGCACCCAGGGTCGACGCCGGGCCCCGGTCCGGTCGAGGGAATTGAGGCCGCCGCGGCCCAATATCCGGTGCTGCCTACACTGTGTTTCGGACATCCGAACTTTCGGAGGGACATGAGCGTGGACCCGGCCGTCGGACTCGGTACCGACGCGCCCGAACCCGCGTCGGCGCCCCTCGACGTGCCCCACGCGGCTGGGCCGCCCCGCGCCGTGCCGACGGCAGCGGCCCCGTCGTCGACCGGTTCACCGCGGCTGCCCCGCCGCCCGATCCGTGCCCGCGGGGGCCTGCTGCACCTGCTCGGTCCTGCGTTCGTCGCCTCGATCGCCTACGTCGACCCGGGCAACGTCGCCGCCAACCTCACCGCCGGTTCCCGTTACGGCTACCTGCTGCTGTGGGTGCTGGTCGCAGCGGACGTGATCGCCGTGCTGGTGCAGTACCAGTCGGCACGGCTCGGCCTGGTGACCGGCCGGTCGCTGCCGGAGGTGCTGGGCGACCGGATGCCGCGCGGCGGTCGCCTGGCGTTCTGGGTGCAGGCCGAGGTGGTCGCGGGCGCCACCGACCTGGCCGAGGTGGTGGGTGGTGCGCTCGCCCTGCAGCTGCTGTTCGACCTCCCGCTGGCTCTCGGCGGGCTGATCGTCGGCGTCGTGTCGCTGGTGCTCCTCGCCACCCAGGACCGGTACGGCCAGCGCCGGTTCGAGCTGGTGGTCGCCGCCCTGCTCGCGGTGATCGGGCTCGGGTTCCTCGCCGGTCTGGCGGTACGTCCGCCGGATGCCGCCGGCGTGCTGCACGGCCTGGTGCCGCACTTCGCGGGAACCGACTCGGTGCTGCTCGCGGCGAGCATGCTCGGCGCCACCGTCATGCCGCACGCGATCTACGTGCACTCGGCACTGGCGCGGGACCGGCACGGGCACCTCGGCACCGGCGCGGCCCGGACCCGGCTGCTGCGCGCCACCCGGTGGGACGTCGGCGGCGCGCTCGCGGCCGCCGGTGTGGTCAACATCGGCCTGCTGCTGCTCGCCGCCACCGGCCTGCGGCACGTCCCGGGCACCGACTCGATCCCCGGTGCGCACGCCGCGATCGTCGCCTCCCTCGGCACCGCCGTCGGCCTGGCGTTCGCCATCGGCCTGCTGGCCAGCGGCCTGGCGTCGACGTCGGTCGGTGCCTACGCCGGGTCGGTGGTGATGGACGGGCTGCTGCACCGGCGGGTGCCGCCGCTGGTCCGCCGCACGGTCACGCTGGTGCCGGCCGTGGTGCTGCTGGCCCTCGGCGCCGACCCGACGTGGACGCTGGTGGTCAGCCAGGTGGTGCTCAGCTTCGGCATCCCGTTCGCCCTGGTGCCGCTGGTGCGGCTGACGCGCGACGAGCGGCTGATGGGTGCGGAACGCACCGGGCCGTGGCTCAACGCGGTGCTGCTGACCGTCGTCGGGCTCGTCGTCGCGCTCAACGTCGCCCTGCTGGTGCTCCTCCTGCGGTAGCCCGAGCGGGGCCGTCGGCGGCCCCGTCGGCCCAGCCCAGCGAGGGAGTGCCGGGGTAGGGCCCTCGGTCCCAGGGGCCCGGAAATCGCCGTGCCTACCCTGACGGTGTCCATCTCTGGACCCGTGAGGAATGCAATGTCGCACCTCCAGACCCGGCCTCGTGCCGGCACCGACGCCGCCGCCGACGGCGCGCACCGCAGCGCGCCCGCACCTCGACCGGCCACCGTCGGACTTCCATCCCTGCGCGTGTTCGGACGGGCATCGTGACCACTTCGCACCCATTCCCTGGCATCCCCGACGTCATCAACGGCAACGGCGCCGTCGCCCACGTGATGAAGCACGTGTGCGGCGGGGTGATCGGCTACCCGATCACGCCGTCCACCGAGATCTCCGAGACCTTCGAGGCGGCCCGCGCCGAGGGCCAGCTGAACGTCTGGGGCAAGCACCCGTTCTTCGTCGAGACGGAGGGTGAGCACTCCGCCCAGTCCGGCGCGCTCGGTGCGGCGCTGACCGGCGGCAGCTACGTGTCCAACGCGTCGTCCAGCCAGGGCATCCTCTACGCGCTCGAGTCGCACTACGTGACGGTCGGCAAGAAGATCGGCGGCTTCGTGCTGCAGGTCGCCGCGCGCGTGGTGTCCAAGCACTCCCTCAACGTGATGGCGGGTCACGACGACGTGTACGCCCTGCTGCCCGCGGGCTACACCATCCTGTTCGGCGCCAACCCGCAGGAGGCGGCGGACCTCGCGGCGATCTCCTACCGCGCCTCGGCGCTCTCGCTGATCCCCGTCGCCAACGTGATGGACGGGTTCGCCACCAGCCACGTGATGAGCGAGGTGCTGCTGCCGGAGCCCGACCTGCTGCGCACGTACCTGGGCGACCCGGCCGGTCGCATCCCGTGCCCGACGGTTGCGCAGGAGATGCTGTTCGGCGCCAAGGGCCGGGTGTTCTCCCTCAACCAGTACCTCGACCGGCACGTCGAGGACCTGGCTCCGGAGGACCTGGCGGCCGTGCGGGCGCACCTCGCGGCGATCGCCGAGAAGGTCGAGGCGGACGACGCGGGTGACCTGGTGGCCGAGACGGCGGCGTGGCTGCCGGCCGACCTGCAGGGGCAGTGGCGGCGCGCCTGGGTGAACGCCTGGCCGCTCGGCACGCGGCAGCGGGTCCCCGCCCTGGTGGACGTGCACAACCCCGGGCTGACCGGGCCGGTGCAGAACCAGCCGGACTTCCAGGCCGGTGCCGTCGACCACCGCACGCACTTCGTCTCCGCCGTGCCGGCGCTGGTGCGCCAGGCCATGGCCGAGTACACCGAGCTGACCGGCCGCGAGTACGCGCCGGTGCGCGCCTACGACTGCGAGGACGCGGACTACATCGTCGTCGGCCTCGGCTCCATCACCGACGACGCGCGCGCGGTGATCCCGTACCTGCGCTCCCGCGGCGTCAAGGTCGGCGTCCTCAACATCACGCTGCTGCAGCCGTTCCCCGAGGCCGAGGTGGTCGAGGCGCTGCGCAACGCGCAGGCCGTCACGGTGCTGGAGCGGTCCGACGACACCGCGCTGACGCGCATGGTGACGCAGGCGCTGTTCCGTGCCCGCGCCAACGGCGAGGGCGGCGTGGCCCACCCCGGCATCCCGGCGATCACCCGCAGCCCGCGGCTGACGACGGCGATCTTCGGCCTCGGCGGTCACGACGTGCAGCCGCGGCACCTGGTGGCCGCGTTCCGCAACATGGCCGGCGGCGGCAGCGCGCCGCTGGTGTACCTCGGCTCGCAGTTCTTCTCGTCCGACGCCCCGCCGGCCGCCGCCGCGCTGCAGGACCGCCTGCGCGCCGCGTACCCGGAGACGGTGGCGATGGCCCTGACCACCGAGCCGAACCCGGCCCTGCTGCCCCCCGAGGCGCTGCGGATCCGGTTCCACTCGGTGGGCGGGTACGGCACCGTCGCCAGCGGCAAGCTGCTCACCGACGTGCTGGCCGGCGTGCTCGACATGCACAGCAAGTCGGCGCCGAAGTACGGCTCGGAGAAGAGCGGTGCGGCGACCAACTTCTACATCACGCTGAGCCCCGAGCCGGTGCTGCTGACCAACGCCGAGCTGGAGGACGTGGAGGTCGTCGTCTCCCCGGACCACCAGGCCTTCGTGCACACCAACCCGCTCAAGGGGCTGGTCGAGGGCGGCACGTTCATCATGCAGTCCGACCTCGCGCCGCTGGACCTGTGGCGGTCGCTGCCGGCGCACGCCCGCCGCACCATCCGCGAGCGGCACATCCGGTTCCTGGTGATCGACGCGTTCGCCGTCGCCCGCAAGCACGCGCCGACCCCGGAGCTCGAGACCCGCATGATGGGCATCGCCTTCATCGGGGCCGTCGCCGGTCACGTCGACCGGGTGTCCCACGGCGCCACCGCCGAGGCGATCGAGACCAAGATCCGCGCGCAGATCTCCAAGAAGTTCGGCCGCAAGGGCGACGCCGTCGTCGAGGCCAACATGTCGGTGATCCGCGACGGCGTGGCCGCGACGCACCTGGTGGCGTACGACGAGCCGGAGTTCCTCGCCGCCGAGCAGCAGCCCGCCGCGCGCAGCACGCGCACCCTGGCCCTGTCCGCGTCGATGTGCCCGACGGCCACCGGCGCCCGCGCCACGGCGCTGTTCGACCCGGCGTACTACGAGGACCTGATCGCCCGGCCGTTCCGCGAGGGCACCATCGGCGAGGCGCCGGTCCTGCCCGGCACCGGCCTGTTCATGCCGGTCGGCACCGGTGCAGCCAAGGACAAGGGCATCTTCCGGCGCACGGTGCCGGCGTTCGACCCCACGTCCTGCACCGGCTGCCTCGAGTGCTCGCTGGTCTGTCCCGACGCGGCGATCCCGACGCAGGTGCACGAGATCCACGACCTGCTGACCACGGCGATCGGCCAGATCGACGCACCGGAACCGCAGCGTGAGGCGCTGCGCGCCCAGGTGTACCCGTGGGCCGAGGCGATCCGGCGCAGCTATCGCGACGACTCGTCCGACCGGTCGTTCGCGGACGTCGCGGCCGCCGCGGCGAGCGCGCTCGACCCGAACCAGCGCGCGGTGATCCGCAACCTCGACGCGGTGGTGGCCCAGCTGGCGACCTTCCCGGTGGCCCGCACGCGGCCGTTCTTCGACGCGATGGAGAAGGAGCAGCCGGGCACCGGCGGCCTGTTCTCCGCCGTCGTCGACCCGTGGAAGTGCACGGGCTGCCTGCAGTGCGTCGACGTGTGCGGACCGGGCGCGCTGACGTCCGTGGACCAGGACGCCGACGTGCTGGAGACGCTCCAGCAGCGGTTCGAGACGATGACGCGGCTGCCGAACACGCCGTCGCGCTTCACCGCCGGCGCCACGTCACCGGACGGCGACACCAAGCGGCTGATGCTCGATCACACCGCGTACTACTCGACCACCGGCGGTCACGGCGCGTGCCGCGGCTGCGGCGAGGTGACCGCGATCCGCCTGGTCACGGCCCTGAGCCACGCGGTGGGCGAGGACAAGCGGCGCTCGCACCTGCGGGAGCTGGACGAGGTGCTCGACGGCCTGCACTCCACCCTGGAGGCGCTGGACGCTCGCGCGGACGACGAGCCGGACGAGGGTGCCGCCGATCCCGCCACCCGCGCGCGGATCGACCGGATCACCGGCGCGATCGAGCAGCTGGAGCACCGCCAGTACCTGTACGAGGGCGGCCCGACGGGCAACGGCCCGGCGCCGGTCGTCATCGCCAACTCCACCGGCTGCTCCAGCGTGTACGCGTCCACGATGCCGTTCACGCCGTACCTCGACCCGTGGGTCAACAGCCTGTTCCAGGACGCCCAGCCGCTGGCCGTCGGCCTGTTCGAGGGCATCGTCGCGCAGGTGATCCCGCAGGTGCGGGCGCTGCGCGTGGCCAAGCTCGAGCTGGCCGGCGAGTACGACCCGGCGGTGCACGACGCGGCGCTGCGGACGTTCGGCTGGCGGGACTTCACCGAGGAGGAGCTGGCGCTGCTGCCGACGTTCCTCACCATCGGCGGTGACGGCGCGAGCTACGACATCGGGTTCGGTGCGATGTCCCGCGTGCTGGCGGGCGGGACGCCGATCAAGGCCCTGGTGCTGGACACCGGCGCGTACTCCAACACCGGCGGGCAGGCGTCCACGGCCAGCTTCACCGGTCAGGACTCCGACCTGGCGCGGTACGGCAAGGCCCACCGCGGCAAGCGCGAGCACCGCAAGGAGCTGGGGCTGCTGGCGTCGTTCCACCCGAACGTCTTCGCCTGCACCACGTCGTCCGCGCTGCACGGGCACTTCCTGTCCACGGCGGCGGAGATGCTCGCCTACAGCGACGGCGCCGCCGTCATGGAGGTGTACGCCCCCTGCGGCACCGAGAACGGCATCGCGGAGAACCTCTCCAACGCCCGTTCACGGCTCGCGGTGGAGTCCCGGATGAGCCCGCTGTTCGTGCACGACCCCCGTCGCGGGGACACGCTGCCTGAGCGGTTCAGCCTGGACGGCAACCCGGACGTCGACGGCTTGTGGACCAGCTCCACGGTCGAGTACGTCGACGAGAGCGGCGCGCTGCAGCTGCTGAGCACCCCGCTGACCCCGGCCGAGTTCGCGCTCGGCGAGGTGCGGTTCTCCAAGCAGTTCCACCGGTTGCGTCCCGACGAGGAGGCCGGTGCGACGCCGATCGCCGAGTACGTCGAGCTGGCGCCGGAGGCCCGTGCGGGTCGAGTGCCGTTCGTGCAGGCGACCGACGCGGACCGGCACCTGATCAAGGTGGCCTGCTCCGCGGCGATCGTCGACCTGGTCGAGGACCGCAAGCACTACTGGCAGACGCTGCAGTTCCTGTCCGGACGGACCGGCGCGACGCTGTCGGCGGCGCACCGGGCGGAGATCGCCGAGCTGACCGCCCAGTACGAGCAGGCGGTGACGGCCCGGGAGTCGACGCTGGACGAGATCGCCGCGGCGATGGCCGAGCTGGCGGCGTCCAGCGCGGCACCGGCCGGCATGGGCGCGACGATCCAGCTGCGGCCCACCGGGTTCGCCGGTGCGGCTCCGGCGGCAGCGCCGGCGGGGACCGCGACGGCGGTGGCGGACCGGCCGATCTGGCTCGACCAGGCCGACGAGCACCTGTGCAACGACTGCGGCACCTGCTACCAGGAGCTCCCGCAGATCTTCGAGAAGGCGACGATCGTGGTCGACGGCGCCGCCCAGACGGTCGGTCGCATGAAGGCCGGCGCGCTGGACGGGCTCGACATCACGCCGGAGCTGGCCAAGCGGATCGCTCGGGTCAAGGCCACCTGCGACGCGGAGATCATCCGATGAGCACGCCGACCGTTCCTCGTACCGAGGGGACCGCCGGTTCGCCCGACGGCCGGGAGGACGTGCTGCGCTGGGCAGGCGCCCGCACGGCCCTCGAGCAGACGCAGGACGAGGTGGTCGCGCTCGGCGCCAGCCCCGCGGTCTCGTCGTTCCGCAACCAGCTCTCGCTGCTGGAGAAGCGGCTGGTCGCCGACCCGCGCTCGTTCCGCGACATGTTCGTCGCGGACGGCATGGCGGCCGTCGCCTGGGAGTTCCAGCAGCCGGAGCTGTCCGCCGGGTTCATCAACCGGCTGTGGGACATGTTGCTGCGCGGCGACGAGGTCAGCACCGTGCTCATGCGGTTCCTCTGGGACCTGCCGGTGGGCAAGAAGCGGGCGTTCATCCGCGGCATCGACAAGCACCTGTCCGACCGCTACCCGATGTTCGACGGCCTCTCGGTGGACTGGCCGGCGGGCAACACCATCCCGCCGTACGTGCGCTCGGCGGAGGACCGTGCGGTCGACTTCGGCCTGGTGAACAAGGGGTACCTCGGTTACATGGACCTGGGCTACACCGCCCGGGACGTGGACCTGTTCGTCTGGCTGGAGGCGCTGCGCGACAAGCAGTGCGCCGAGTCGCCGTGCGAGCTGGGCGTGCTGGTCGAGGGCCACAAGGAGCCGCAGGGCGGCTGCCCGGTGAAGATCCACATCCCGCAGATGATGGAGCTGATCGGCACCGGGCGGTTCCGCGAGGCGCTGGAGATGCTCGAGTCGTGCAACCCGCTGCCGGACGTCACCGGCCGGGTGTGCCCGCAGGAGCTGCAGTGCCAGGGCGTCTGCCTGCACAAGACGGCCATGTCGATCGGCCAGCTCGAGTGGTTCCTGCCCGAGCGGGAGAAGCTGGTGGACCCCGGTGCCGCCGCCCGGCGGTTCGCCGGTGTCCGGGACCCGTGGGTGGCGCAGGCCAAGCCGCCGGTCGCGATCGTCGGGTCGGGCCCGTCGGGCCTGATCAACGCCTACCTGCTGGCCGCCGAGGGCTTCCCGGTGACCGTGTTCGAGGCGTTCCACCAGCTCGGTGGCGTGCTGCGGTACGGCATCCCCGAGTTCCGGCTGCCCAACGAGCTGATCGACGACGTGGTCGCCAAGATCAAGCTGCTCGGCGGACGGTTCGTCACCAACTTCGTCGTCGGCAAGACGGCCACCCTGCAGGACCTGCGCGACGCGGGCTTCTGGAAGGTGTTCGTCGGCACCGGCGCCGGCCTGCCGCGGTTCATGAACGTGCCCGGCGAGCACCTGCTCGACGTGATGAGCGCCAACGAGTTCCTCACCCGCGTCAACCTGATGCAGGCGCTGCGCGAGGAGTACGAGACGCCTCTGCCGGCCACCGCCGGCAAGCAGGTGCTGGTGGTCGGTGGCGGCAACACCGCGATGGACGCCGCCCGCACAGCCCGACGGCTCGGCGGCAACGTGACGATCGTCTACCGCCGCACCCAGGCGGAGATGCCGGCGCGCGTCGAGGAGCTGGAGCACGCGCTGGAGGAGGGCATCGGCCTGTCGGTGCTCGTCTCGCCGACGGAGTTCCTGGGCGACCCGCAGACCGGGTTCGTCAAGGGCGCCGTCCTGGAGGAGATGGAGCTCGGTGAGCCGGACGCCTCCGGGCGTCGTCGTCCGGTCGCCACCGGCCGCACCCGCACCGTGCCCGCCGACCTGGTGATCATGGCGCTCGGCAATGCCGCGAACCCCCTGATCAAGGACTCGGAACCGAGGCTGCAGGTGTCCAAGTGGGGCACTATCGACCTCGGTCACGAGGGGTCGCAGGAGACGACGCTGCCCGGCATCTACACCGGCGGCGACGCGGCCCGCGGCGGGTCGACGGCAATCCGGGCCGCCGGTGACGGTCAGGCTGCCGCTCGGGAGATCCTCGGCTCGATCGACGTGCCGGACGAGCAGGTGGCCGCCATGGTCGCCACCGCCCGCCGGTACACCGAGGAGGCCGCCTCCCGTCCGGTGATCCTGGCCAAGCGCACGCTCAGCCCCGGCATCGAGGAGCTGACCGTGCACGCCCCGGTGATCGCCCGTGCGGCGCAGGCCGGCCAGTTCGTCCGCGTGCTGCCCACGTCGGACGGCGAGCTGGTGCCGCTGACGCTGGCCGACTGGGACGCCACCGCCGGGACGGTGTGCCTGGTGGTGCAGCAGGTGGGCGTCAGCAGCGCGCTGCTGAACGCGATGGCCCCGGGCGACGCGCTCGCGGGCATCGCGGGCCCGCTGGGCCGGCCCAGCGAGCTGCACCGATACGACGAGGGCTCGACGGTCGTCTTCACCGCCGGAGGCCTCGGCCTGCCGCCGGTGTACCCGATCGCCCGCGAGCACCTGCGGCTCGGCAACCACGTCACGCTGATCGCCGGGTTCCGCACCAAGGACCTGATGTTCTGGACGGCCGAGGACGAGCGGGTCGGACGGCTGCAGGCCGAGTTCGGCGACCTGCTCGACGTGGTCTACGCGACCAACGACGGCTCGTACGGCGTGCACGGGTTCGTCACCACGCCGCTGGAGGAGATGCTGAAGGTCGGCCGGCCGATCGCCGAGGTGGTCACCATCGGCCCGCCGCCGATGATGCGCGCGGTGTCCGACCTGACGGCCCCGTACGGCGTGCCGTGCGTGGCGAGCCTGAACTCGATCATGGTCGACGCGACGGGCATGTGCGGCGCCTGCATGGTGCCCGTGACGCTGGACGGCAAGCTGGTGCGCAAGCACGCGTGCATCGACGGGCCGGAGATCGACGCCCACACCATCGACTGGGACAAGTTCCTGCCGCGGTTCGGGCTGTTCAAGGCCCAGGAGCAGGCCAGCCGGGTTCGGCACGGGATGGGCTGAGCCCGGGTGAGGCGGGTCGACGTGACCCGCTCGAAGGACTGAAGGACCGACGGCGCCCCTGCGAACACCAGCGGGGGCGCCGTCCCACGTCCGCCGGCACGCCCTCCACCCCCCTTCCACCCACCCCTCCCCCCACC